>NZ_MCBP01000015.1:0-182472 GCF_001705305.1 Paenibacillus kribbensis | reverse complement strand
AGGTTTTAGTATTCCGTTTCGGTATCAGTATAAGAGCAAACTTTGGCCATTGTCAATAACTTGATCACAAAAAAGAAAATCCAATATTCATTTCTCCCATCCGTATCAGCTCATTTTTTTAAGCAATCAGGCAATACCACCTCTGGCCAGAGAAGACGTATCTTCAGCTAACTTTTAAACAAATTTAGGGTTGTCACACAAATGAATATCACTGTACAGCCTTACAGGATTGTAACCGTTGAAGGGCAAAACCTGGATTGCTGAATCTCACTACATTTATGGATTTTTTTGGGATTAGTGCGTCTTCAAACTCTAACAAGCTAGATCATAATGGAATTTAACGTCAAAAAAATCCTTATTTGGGACGATTCTAGCTTTGCTTGCTGAACAGTATTATTCAGATGGAGCAGCATTGTCAAAACACAAAATAGAAAGTTTGCCATGGTGATAGGCGGCTTTGAGAATCAGACAGAAGCCGAGGAACTGCTACAGCAAATTGCAAGTCGGGAAGATCATGTTCAACAACTTTTTGTGGACAGCTGGATGAGTAATGAAAACCCTAAATAACGCCCCGCAAGCGTTCGTGTCAACTACAGCATACCATAGAAAAGCCGGCGGTCCTGAGACCACCGGCTCTTGCTTCTAAACAGATAACGCTGTTTTCGAAAATATTTTCTTATCCCAAACTTTTCTTAGCTTGTTCGAGTAAGTTGGATACATAATCGGCTTTTTCGTCCGAATAAGAGAGCAGTGTAGTATATCCTTTATGGATAGCGTTGAGTTTTTTTTCACAATATTGCTGGGCTGCATGCGGGTTATCTCTTAAGTAATTTCTGATGAGAAGGTTATTAACCCATTGCTCGCCATTCCAAATGACGACGGCAAGATTATAGGCATGTTCTTGGCGTTTTCGAAAATATAATCTTCCCTTTACACCCGTTTCTCCAAACCCTTCATAACCAAGTTTTATTAGTTTGTTAGTGACGTAGCTGTTCAACTCAAGCGTTTTCACGCCGATCAAAAGATCAATAATCGGTTTTGCAAACATTCCATGTACCGAGGTGCTGCCGAAATGCTCTATGTCGATAACATCGTCTCCAAAAGCTTTTAAAAGGTTTACTTTTTCATTTTGAAATAAAATAGGCCACTGTTCATCATAAGGAACTAGACTAATAATCTCATCAATTCCCATTCCCAATTTCACTCCCTTTATTTGGTGTATTGTATCGCACGAAGAGAATGAAAACAACCAAAATATCAGGCGCTTGTTCATAATGCCTTGAGGGGACATGGCGTCCTGCTGCTCTGCCCCGCAAAATGAACGAACAAAACGGTTTTTACAACAATTTTAAGGATAAGGGAAAATTGGGTATGATATAATACAACATTGAATTCGAAAGGAAACGGAGTGTAATGATTTCATCATGATAAAGCATGTGCTTCTCGCTGACGATAATGCAAATATCAGAAAGCTCGTTCGATATGCTATGACAAAGGAAGGCTATCAGGTGCATGAAGCCCAGGATGGCCTGGAAGCGGTCAAATTGCTGGAACAAGAACCTATAGATCTGACGGTTATTGATATTATGATGCCTGGATTGGATGGTTTCGATCTGTGCGATTATATTAGGACGAACTACGATATTCCTATCATCATGCTCACTGCATTGGATCAGCTATCGGACAAAAAACAGGGCTATTTGCGAGGAACGGACGATTATGTAACGAAACCGTTCGACGCGGAAGAACTGGTTTTTCGGGTTAAGGCGCTCTTTCGCCGCTATCATCGAACTTCCAGCGACATCATTCGGTTGAATCGAATTGTGATCGACCGGAAAAATGTAGAAGTAACGGATGGTCAATCCGTATTCATTATGCCTATGAAAGAATTCGAGCTGCTTTCACAGCTTGCGCAGTATCCGGGGCGGCTTTTCTCCCGCGATGAACTGATTCGCCTTGTCTGGGGAGCGGACTACGAAGGCGACGACAATACCGTTAGTGTCCATATTAAACGATTGCGCCAACGTTTTGCTGATTATACAGAGGATTTCAAGATTCAGACGGTGCGAGGTATCGGTTACAAGATTGAAGTGAAAGCGCGGTGAGTTCGTTGTACTTACGAGTCTTCTTAACTACGGTGGCTGTTATCCTTGCCAGCAGCATACTGGGATTTATGTTATCGAATACCTACTATCATGTAAAACTGAAGCCCTACAATGACGAGAAGCTGGTAAACATTGTAAAGCAAATGAAGCAATATGTTGAGAAAACACCTGACAGCATCGATTTCTATTTGCAAAATGCGGCGTCGCTTGGTTATGAAATTTATGTGACGGATGGGCAAGGCGATGATCGATTCTATGGACGTGAATTCCGGGTGCGGGATCTGAACGAGCAAGCTATAGATTTAGTATTGGCAGGGAAGGTGTATCACGGTGTCGCCCAGTTCCCAAACAAATGGTTTATCACCGGCTTCTTCGATAATCGGTTGAGCAATACAGTCGGAATTCTTGTTCAGTTCGGCAATAAAAATTATGCCTTATTTATGCGCCCCGATGTGATTCTACAGTTTGGCGAACTGCGCATGTTCTTCGCATTGATTGGCCTTCTCACTGTCGCAATAAGCATCTTACTGTTTTTAATCAGTACCAGATATTTGGTTAAGCCGCTTACACGTCTGTCTGATGCGACAAAACAAATTGCCCAAGGCAACTATAATCTTACATTGCCGACCAAAAGACGAGATGAAATCGGGCAATTGGCCGGACATTTCATGATCATGAGCCGTGAATTGGAGCGAGTCGACCAGTCACGCCAACAATTTGTGTCGAATGTATCGCATGAAATTCAATCTCCGCTCACTTCAATTCAAGGGTTCGCAAAAGTATTGGCTGAGCGTGATTTACCCCAAAAAGATCGTGAGCACTATTCAGCCATAATCGAAGAAGAAAGCCGCCATCTCTCTTTGCTTAGCAAACAGCTTCTATTGCTCTCATCCCTGGAACAAGGAAAAGCAACTTTATCCAAAACGGCTTTCTCGCTGCGGAGCCAAATTCGCCAAGCGGTCCAAATACTGCAATGGCAACTGGACGAGAAGGAACTGTTGCTAAAAATGTCCGTGCCCGATTCAATTAAGATTTACGGAGACGAGGTATTTCTGATGCAAATATGGATGAACTTGATTAGCAACGCGGTGAATCATATCCCCCCTGGAAGAACTATTGATATACGAGCAAAGCAAACAGGCTCTGAATGTTTGATTTATATTCGGGATACAGGAAACGGAATTCCACCGGAACATTTACCATTTATTTTTGATCGGTTCTACCGTGTGGATGCTGCACGAAAGCCTTCTTCCGGACGATCAGGGCTTGGGCTGGCGATTGTGAAAAAAATTGTCCAAATCCACGGAGGCCGCATAGAAGTGGTCAGTTCGAATGAAGGAACACTCTTTACAGTGGCATTGCCTCATTTGTAACATGCCGTTCATTTGTTGTTCATTTTCGCTTCCTATACTTTTGTCATAGACAAAGGAGGGAAGCAAAAATGTTTTTAGCTATTCGTGAAATGAGATTTGCTAAGGCTCGGTATTTGTTAATTGCTACGATTATGGTGCTTGTATCATTTCTTGTTTTGTTCGTTACCGGCCTGGCGCAGGGGTTGGCGTATGATAACGCGGCTTCCATTAAGAATATGGCTGCAACTCATTTTATCATGGAGCAGGATTCAGATCACCGATTTACCCGGTCTCAAATTGATCAGAGTCTGCTTGCAGAAGCCGGTTTAATCGCAGGCGCAGAGAATGCTGAGCCGCTCGGCGTGAAAATGACGACAGTCATTCCGGCGGGAGACACGCAAAAGATTGACGTTACTTTGCTCGCCATTAACCCGGGAGGTTGGTTAGAGCCAAAAGTAACCGAAGGATCGCCCCTTTCGGATGAGGCAAAAGGACGTGTGCTCGTTGATAAAACCATGGCTGACTATGGTGTGAAGATTGGGACAACCATTGAAGATCAAGCTTCGGGAACGAAATGGATTGTAAACGGATTTGTCAAAAATGAGTCTTTCAGCCATACGCCGGCTGTTTTCTTAAACAAGCAGGATTGGGTTAATCTGCAGGCGCAGGCGCAGGCCCGCCAAGGGGCCGATCCGGCAAGCAGCATAGTATTTAACGCAATTGCTATTAAAGGCGTGCCGGAAAAAGTTAAGGACCTTCAGGCCGCGCTGCCTAATACGGAAGTCGTTACGAAATCCGAGGCAGTTTCGGCAATCCCCGGGTACAAAGAGGAGCAGGGCTCGCTAATGATGATGATTGCATTCTTGTTTGTTATCTCTGCTTTTGTATTGGCCGTATTTTTTTATGTCATTACGATTCAGAAAACCAGTCAATTCGGGATACTGAAGGCTATTGGCACACGTACAGCTTATTTAGCCGGGAGTGTGGCATCGCAGGTGCTTGCTTTATCCGTCGGCAGTTTGTTTATCAGTGTCATATTGCTTCAGCTGTTTGAGTCCATTTTACCAAGCTCCATGCCTTTTCAATTAGGATATTCCACATTGCTGTTAACTTGTTTGATTTTTGTAGCAATGTCTTTGGCCGGTTCTTTATTTTCGGTATGGAAAGTCACTAAAATCGATGCCTTGGATGCGATTGGGAGGACCGTAGCATGAGAAACAGACTTGAATTGCAGGAGATTACACGAACTTTTGAAGATGGCGGCACAGAAAGAAACATTTTGGATCAGTTAAGTCTTGAGGTGGCTGAAAGCGAGCTTGTCGCGGTTATGGGCCCGTCAGGATCAGGCAAAAGCACATTTTTGTCCATAGCCGGCGCACTGCTTGAACCAACGAGCGGGGATGTTCTGCTTGACGGTGAGTCCATTATTGGAAAAACGAAGCAGGATCTTTCTGAAATGCGGCTTCGTAAAATAGGATTTATATTTCAGAGCGCCAACCTGGTTCCCTATTTGAAAGTAGAAGAACAGTTGTTGCTGGTAGCCAAGCTATCCGGAATGAAGAAGGCACGGGCGGCTGAGCGGGCCAAAGAGTTGCTCGATAGAGTAGGATTGTCTCATCGACTAAATGCATATCCTGAGAAACTTTCAGGCGGTGAGCGGCAGCGGGTCGCTATCGCAAGAGCCTTAATGAATGACCCCGCCGTCCTTTTCGCGGATGAACCAACGGCAAGCTTAGATGCATCACGCGGGCTTGATATAGTAAGTATGATCGCAAAGCAAATCAAACATCAGAAAAAGAGCGCGGTTATTGTTACACATGATGACCGAATATTGCCGTTTTGCGATCGCGTGTTTTTCCTTGAAGAGGGAAAGCTGGTCCAAAAATAAAAAAGCCTCTTAAAAATGTTTTTTGCACTAACGGAGAACAATAGTGGAATGAATGAAACGGGAGCTGCGGTAGCGGCTCCCGTTTTTTATCGTGAAATGAATGTGTCGGATACCCATTCATTTTCATTTACAAAAGTTACCCAACACTTTACAGTCCCATAACCATGTGAACTTTCGTGAGAGTTAGGATGAGCTTGTTCAAAGTTTGGAGGTGAGAAAATTAGAGCGCCGATTACTTGATGCGCAGGATCATGAACGACGAACTCGCCACCGGTGTTAATGAACAGGTCTGTTGTAGAAAATTCCATTCAAAGTAATCGTTCAAAATACAGGATATCGCATGTTTACAAAAGTTTTATTTGACTTGCTGACGGGCACTACCAACAAGGTGGTGTCCATTGTATTTATTAGGCAACAATTTAAAGAGAACAATTCTGAGATGTGGTTTTTATGTTGTGAATTCCACCTAAATACAATATCAGAATGTAATTACGTTGTTATTGGATTGTAAATATTCGAAAAGCAAAGTTAAATATGTCGCTTTCCCATGGATTCTTTGGTGTGATTCAGTTAAGATAAATGTAATGGAATACATAAAGGGTGTGGAGGGTAAGGATGCATTCTTCCTATAGCGAAGTGGAGAAAAGAAGGAATGAGATATTGCAGGAATTAGAGGAACGCGACAAAGTCTATGTAAAAAAGCTTGCCGAAAAATTCGGTGTGACAACCGAGACCATTCGGCGAGACCTGGACAAGTTGGAGAGTCTGAACAAATTAAAAAAAATATTTGGCGGAGCGATCAAAACGAGCCACCAAAAGCTGGAATGGGTATATAACGATCGAGAGTCGATCAATATGGAAGTCAAAAGAAAACTGGCTGCCGAGGCCGCCAAATGGGTGGAGGACAATGATATTATATTCCTCCAGGCAGGGAGCACCATTGCCCAAATGCCGTCTTTCTTAAGAGACAAAAAGGAGCTTACGGTGGTCAGCAATTCTGTTCCGATCATTTTTGAATTCGCTCAATATAAGCGAAATGGGGAATTTGATGGCCGAGTGATTCAGATTGGCGGAGAGCTTCAAGTTTCTTCGATGGGAATGTCAGGCGTACTTGCTCAAGACATGTTAAGGGGCATTTCCGTAAACAAAGCTTTTTTTTCCTGCGGGGGGTTTACACCTGAAAATATCAGTACGTTTCAGAGTGAGAGCGCGATAATGATGAAAAGCTTGTTGGCTCATAGCCAAAAGAAAGTACTGGTAGCGGATGCTTCCAAAATGGGCGTCAATCATCTGTATAAAGTAACCGCCCTACATAATGTGGACATGATTATTACGGATACGGACTTGCCGGAAGAATGGAAATCACACACCGAATTGTCCTCATTACAATGGATTCCTATTTAAATTTAAGAAAAATGCGAAAAAAACAACACGTCGTTTGGAAACAAATGATGTGTTGTTTTTTATTTTTGTTTATATTGGATTTTATAAAATTTACAATATAAATATGTTGTTTTTACACTCGATTCACATTTTGGTGTTACGATTCCCTTGTAGAAACCACATGAAACGAAAGGAGAAGCCAACCATTGAATTATCAACTGAGTGATCGTGTCCGTGCGTTTAATCCTTATATCGGAGCGGAATTAAGAGATAAAGTCGAAATGCTTCGCCGATCAGGCCGCAAGCTTATCGCGCTTAACGTGGGGGAACCGGATTTTCCCACACCGGTCCATATCGCTCATGCAGGTATAGAAGCGATCCATCAATCGATGCCAAGGAGTGCACATGGATAAACATTTGGTTTGGGGAAGGAAGAGGGGTTTGAGCAGGCAAACGGTGAGAAACAAAACAAGCATAGCCAAATGGGCGTATACGAATTTAACTGCTTATTTATTGGTTTTTCCAGCCATTATTCTTCTTGTTGTATTTCATCTTTATCCGATGGGTATGACATTTTTTCTGAGCCTGACGGACTGGAATCTGATTACCCCTGATTTTAATTGGATTTTCGCAGGCAATTATTTGCGGATGTTTACTTCGTCCGAATTTTGGAGTGTCGTTGGAAACACGTTTATATTTGGTATCTTCTCAGTTGGTTTTACGGTCTTGCTGGCTACTGTACTGGCTGTTGTACTGGACGAAAAACTGCGGGGCGTCAGATTGTTTCGTTCGGTCGTATTTTTGCCCTATATTACGCCTATGGCGGCTATTGGAACCCTATGGGTATGGATGTACAATCAGAATTTTGGTCTGATCAACTGGGTGCTGGATTTCTTCTCTATTCCTCCCGCTCCTTGGCTGGCAAAGCCGGGATGGGCCATGGCTGCGCTAATCATTACGAAAGTCTGGAAGGTGGTAGGCTACTACATGGTGATTCTGCTGGCCGGCAAGCAAAACATAGCGGACTCCCTGTATGAAGCGGCCAAGATGGATGGAGCGGGAAGGCTGCAGTTGTTTACCCGGATTACGCTGCCGCTGCTCTCTCCTTATATCTTCTTTGTACTGATCGTCGCGTTAATTGGCTCTTTTGAAGATTTCGATCTGCTGTTTACGATGACCCGTGGCAGGCCGGCAGAAAGCACAAATATGATCATTTATTACATTTACCAGCATGCCTTTGAATTTTTTGATATTGGCTATGCTTCCGCAGCCTCATCGGTGCTTTTTGTTATCCTTGTGCTCATCACATTTATCCAGATGAAGGTCTCCAAAAGGTGGGTGCACTATCAATGAGATTGAGGCAATTTGCATTTAGATGGTTCGGATTCGCCCTTTTGAGTCTTTTTTCAATCGTTATATTATTTCCTTTTATATGGATGTTGAGCAGTTCATTAAAGAGCGCTGATCAAGTGTACGTGTTTCCTCCTACGTTGATCCCGGAAGTGTTCCGCTGGGAAAACTACGTGGAAATATGGAAATTGGCTCCGCTGGCCCGGTATCTATTCAATAGCCTATTTACAGCAAGCGCCACTATCATGGTGCAACTGCTGTTGATCATCCCGGCTTCTTATGCTTTTGCCAGGCTGCGGTTTAAGGGAAGCGGTTTTCTTTTTCTCTTGGTTCTCGCTACCATGATGATTCCGGACCAAGTTACGTTTATCCCTAATTTTTTGACGGTCAAACAACTCGGTTGGGTGGATACGTATATGGGCTTGATCGCGCCATTCACCGTAAAAGCCTTTGGCATATTTATGCTGAGGCAAGCCTTTATGCAAGTGCCGAAAGAGCTTGAGGAAGCCGCCATTCTCGATGGCTGCGGACACACCAGAATCATGCGCCATCTCATGATGCCTTTATCGGGAGCAGCTGTTGTGACGTATATCTTGTTGTCCTTTATCTGGAATTACAATGAATTGTTTTGGCCGCTCATTGTAACCAACAATGAAAATTTGCGGACAGTTCAGCTAGGACTATCGCGATTTATGGAAGAAGGCGGCGGAGGGAGCGGAGGAACGCAGTGGAATCTGGTCATGGCCGCTGCTGCAGTTATTATCGCTCCATTAGCCGTATTATTCATTTCCATGCAGAAGTTTATTGTAAAAGGCGTGGCCACTACGGGTTTAAAGTAAGCGATATGCCATTATAAGAAAAATGTCTATCGACGTACTTTCACAGAAGACAGACCGCGTTTAGCGGAAGTTTTTCTTGCGATACCAGGTAGCTTATCCCAGGAAGTTTATTCTTTCTGATATCTAAAAAACGAGGTGAAACCATTGAAACGTAAATTCATTAAAAGTGTTATCATGGCGTCAAGTTTGGTTATGTTGCTTGCAGGTTGCGGGCAAGAAGCTTCGTCTTCCACCACATCACAGCAAAATAACAAGCAGGGAAGTCCGGTGGAAATTGAGTTTTGGTACGGCAATAGCGGCGTGATCGGGGAAACCACCAAAGATTTGGTCGAACAATTTAATCAATCGCAAGATGAAGTGAAGGTCAATGCGGTGTTCCAGGAAAGTACGAATAATATCGGCAAGAAATTATTGACGGCAATTGTGGGCAATTCTGTACCGGATGTTGTTCAGTTGAACGCCAGATTCTGGCCGTCCTTTGCTTACAATAAAGCATTGCTGCCGCTTGACCCTTATATTCAAAAGGATCCGGAGTTTAACTACAGCGATTTTGTAGACAGCTTTGTAGATAACACGTTAATCGAAGGAAAGACATACACCCTTCCCTTCAACCGGAGTACACCGATCTTGTATTACAATAAAGATATCGTGAAGGAGATCGGGCTTGATCCGGAGCACCCGGTATCCACTTGGGACGAAATGATGGCCGCCGCGAAGAAAGCGACCGTCATCAAGGATGGGAAGACAGAACGATTCGGCTATGCGTCATTGCTGCCGCCCCTTTACTACTACTCGTTGATGTGGTCCAATGGTGGAGATATTCTTAGCCCGGATCAAAAGGATGTTGTGATCGACCAAGCGCCGGCGATTCAAGGTCTGGAAATGTATCGGAAAATGATATATGACGATAAAACCATGATGCAGCCTCTCGGCGGGAATAGAGACGGCGATCAGGAAATGATCAATTTTCAAAATGGCAAGGTAGCTTTCCTGCTGGCCTCGACAGGGGACCTGAACCAGATCCAAAACAATGTCAAGTTTAAGCTTGGCGTCGATTTTGTGCCAAAGTTTAAAGAATATGCCGTTCCTTCGACTTCCGGGGGAAATCTCGCGATTGTGGCGAAGGCCCCGAAGGAAAAGCAAGATGCGGCCTGGAAGTTCATGAAGTTTCTTACCGATAAGCAGCAAACCATTTATTTTGCCCAGCATACCGGATATATGCCGATTCGAAAATCTGCCGTTAAAGCGCCTGAAATGGTGAAGTTTTATACAGAAAATCCGTTCTTCAAAATCACTGTCGACCAACTTCCCTACGGTAAGGGAATCCCGGTCGTGCCTAACTTCGAAAAGATTGAGACTGAAATCCAAAATGCGCTCGGAAAAACCTATGCCGAAAATGTTCCGGCCCAGGAATCGATGAAGGAAGCTGCCGACAAGATACGTGAGCTGTTGAAGGAATAGAGTGCAGCTAAAAAACGAATGACTATTTAATAGAAAAGGACTGAGAACCATGGGGAAAACGACTGAGAAGAAAAGTCCTTCGGGACGGCGGGTACTCATTATCGGAACGGACGGATTAAGGCCCGATCAGGTTAATGCCGACACGATGCCTACTTATTGCCGGTTAATGGAAAGCGGCACGGTGTTCAAATCTTTTTATTCTGCTTATCCATCGCTGACACGGGTGTGCATGGCCTCATTAACCACTGGATCCTATCCGGGGCAGCATGGTGTGATGGGCAATCTCATGTACTCGCCTCGTTTTTCGGAAGACGGACTGCTCCAGACAGGTGACCATCGGGAAATATTGCAATTCCAGCAGCGAACGGGGGAAGAGCTGCTCTTGCGTCCGACGCTCGGGGACCGATTGGCCCAAGCGAACTTGCGTTTGACGGTTTCGGCCGGAAGTTCACCAGGAGCTTCATTGATCTGGAATTTTAACCATCCGCATCATGTCATGAATCCGTCTACCGACTATGGTTTCCCGGAGCTTAGTGAATTGCATGCTGCGCGAGGCCCGGCCGCTGACGAAACCGATGTCTCGATCCGAAAGAAGGAGCGCACTTTATGGGCCGTTCGGACGCTCATTGAACAGCAATTGCCCGATGAGCAGAATACCGTTATGGTGCTGTGGCTTCCCGAACCGGACGAAACGCAACATTTTTGCGGCATCGGTTCGCAAGAGGCTAAACAAGCCCAAAGGCTAGTGGATCAATGTTTGTCCGAGATTTTGGAGGCTGTCTCGCGACTTGGCCTCGAGGATGAATTAGATATCATGCTCATCAGCGATCACGGACATTCGACAGCTAACATGGTCGGTAGTCTGGAGGATTATTTGGATCAAGCCCGGAAAGAATTGAAAAGAGAATTGAATTTGACCGCGGTGGACGCTTTCATTTATGGGAACGAAAATCAAGTCGAGGAATTGCAGGCGCTCGCTGACTGGCTATCCGCTCAACCCTGGTGCGGTATGCTATTGGCGAGAGAACCGCTTCATCAGCAACTGAAAAATGCTCTGCCTTTGAGTGCGGTGATCGGAAGCATTACTCACGAGAGAGCCCCTCTGTTGGCCGTTGTTCCAGCGTGGACCGATGAATTAAATCAGGATGGCATTCAAGGAGTTGTTCATTATTTAAACACCAAAACGGAGAATAAAGCCTACCATGGCTCTATCCGGAACGGGGATATGCGGCCGTTTTGCATGGGATTCGGCCCAAGCTTTAAAAAAGGTCATGTGACGGACATTCCGGCAGGTATTATTGACATTGCGCCAACGGCTTTGCACTTGGTTGGAGTTACGGGTGAAAGCGGCTTTACAGGAAGGGTTTTATTTGAAGGTCTGAAAGGTTGCGAAGAGCAGGCGGTTCAGCACGACGCTGTTAAGTATGAAGAATTATATGCGGATTCCGAACGAGCAAAAGGAATTCGGATCGCTGATGTGAATGGATCGACATATCTCACCGATTGTTTTTGTGAAAATACAAGTAACGCTCTTTCGAAAGCCGCAAAGAAAGGATGAGATACGATGCCGACAAAATTTTGGGATAACAAGGAAGCCGAAATACTCGACCTGATTGAGAAGCTTGTCAATATCGATAGCGGTACGTTTTATAAAGCGGGTGTGGATCAGGTGGGGAATGTGCTGGCCTCTGCTTATCAGGCTCTTGGATTTCAGGTTGCGGTCGATCAGCAGTCTGAGCGGGGGGATCATTTGGTCATTGTTCATCCTGAGAAACAGCACCCGGACATCTTGATTATTGGACATATGGACACGGTATTTCCTGTGGGCACCGCACAAAGCCGGCCATTTTCACGCGATGAATCCTATGCTTACGGACCCGGCATATATGATATGAAGGCCAGCTTGGTCATGACGCTGTTTGCGATAAAATCATTGATTGAACAAGGCGACGAGAGTTTCAAGCGGGTCAAAATCATTCTGAATTCGGATGAAGAGCACGGTTCGATTTTTTCCAGGGAATTGATTGAGCGGGAAGCGGCGAGCGTTAAGTATGCTTTAATTGTTGAACCGAGCGATATGACGGGGAGGCTTATAACCGGCCGACGCGGCGGCGGTAAATTCGAATTGCATGTAACCGGTAAGGCGGCGCATTCCGGGGAAGAACCGGAAAAGGGACGAAGCGCCATTGGCGAACTTGCGCATAAAATTATTCAACTTCATGCGCTGACTGATCCAAGTGCAGGCGTCCATGTCAATGTCGGGGTGATTAGCGGCGGAACGACTCCCAACACGATTGCTGCCCATGCCAAGGCCTCTATTGATGTACGAATGGAGACACCGGAACAGGCGGTGGAGTTGGAGCGCAAAATCAAACATATTTGCGGGGCGGCAACGATTGAAGGAACAACGTTAGTCTTGCAAGGCGGTATTACAAGACCTCCGATGATCAAAACTGCGAAATCTGAGCATTTATTAAATATCGTTCAAGAAGAAGCGATGCAGCTGGGAGAGTCGTTAACGGATATGAAAATCGGTTCAGGATCGGACGGTAACCTGACTGCGGCAGTAGGCGTAGCTACGATTGATGCGTTAGGTCCGCGTGGCGGTAACGCGCATACTGCGGAGGAGTTTTTGGATATCGAAAGCTTGGTGCCGAGAACAAGGCTCTTGGCTAACGTGATTAAACGATTAAGTCGTGAATAAATTATTTCTTTCCTAAGCCAAATGGGGAGGAGTAAGATCGAACGATTCTCGCTGCCGGTGCTGATGGACCGCACCCAAGGCAGAGGATACCCCCAATGTAAGAGACTATGATGCCACCCGGTTGAGCACGACAACCGGGTGGCATTTATTATGTCGGTAGGATCATGAAAAGGCCACTTCGTCGATATTCCGGGTAATTTTATAGGAGCTTCGGAGATAAAGACGAAATCGTAAGAATAAGCAAGAAAAAGAGAGAAAACAATGCGGTGTCCCGGTGCTGGAGCATCCGAAGAAAAGCCGAGCCCGCTTGGTTCGCAAAGTGTCGGCATCGAAAGCGTAAAAGCGTTACATGAGAAAAAGAGGCTTTGCAAATAAGGGAGTTATTCGCGTAAATTACGTTGTTTCTGAATTGTAAATGATCGAAAAGCAAAGTTGAATATGTCGCTTTCCCATGGATTCTTTGGTGTGATTCAGCTAAGATAAATGTAATGGAATACACAAAGAGTGTGGAGGGTAAGGATGCATTCTTCCTATAGTGAAGTGGAGAAAAGAAGGAACGAGATATTGCAGGAATTAGACGAGCGCGACAAAGTCTATGTAAAAGAGCTTGCCGAAAAATTCGGCGTGACAACCGAGACCATTCGGCGAGACCTGGACAAGTTGGAGAGTCTGAACAAATTAAAAAAAATATTTGGCGGAGCGATCAAAACGAGCCATCAAAAGCTGGAATGGATATATAACGATCGAGAGTCGATCAATCTGGAGGTCAAAAGAAAACTGGCTGCCGAGGCCGCCAATTGGGTGGAGGACAACGATATTATTTTCCTCCAGGCAGGAAGCACCGTTGCCCAAATGCCGCCATTCTTAAGAGAAAAAAAAGAGCTTACGGTGGTCAGCAATTCTGTTCCGATCATTTTTGAATTCGCTCAATATAAGCGAAATGGGGAATTTGACGGGCGGGTGATTCAGATTGGCGGAGAGCTTCAAGTTTCTTCGATGGGGATGTCGGGCGTACTCGCTCAAGACATGTTAAGAGACATTACCATAAACAAGGCTTTTTTTTCCTGTGGAGGCTTTACGCCTGAAAATATCAGTACGTTTCAAAGCGAGAGTGCGCTAATGACGAAAAGCCTGCTGGCTCAAAGCCAAAAGAAAGTGCTGGTTGCGGATGCTTCAAAAATGGGCGTCAAGCATCTGTATAAAGTAACTTCCCTGCTTGAAGTGGACATGATTATTACGAATACGGACTTGCCGGAAGAATGGAAATCACACACCGAATTGTCCTCATTGCAATGGGTTTCTATTTAAATTTAAGAGAAATGCGAAAAAAACAACACGTCGTTTGGAAACAAACGGAGTGTTGTTTTTATTTGGTTTTATATTTGTATTTATAAATTTTACAATATTAACATGTTGTTTTTACACTTACATTACATTTATATATTATGATTTTGTTGTAGAAACCACATAAAACGAAAGGGGAAGCCAACCATTGAATTATCAACTGAGTGATCGTGTCCATGCGCTTAATCCTTATATCGGAGCGGAATTAAGAGATAAAGTCGAAACGCTTCGCCGATCGGGCCGCAAGCTTATCGCACTTAACGTGGGGGAACCGGATTTTCCCACACCAGTCCATATCGCTCATGCAGGTATAGAAGCGATTATTAAAGGCGTAACGAAATATACCCCCGTGCAGGGTACACATGATGTTCGGCAGGCTGTTTGTTACAAACTGAAGAGAGACAACAGTCTGAGTTATGGTCCGGAGGAGGTGATCATCACCACTGGAGCCAAACAAGCCGTGGCGAATGCGTTGCTTTCGATTTGCAATGAGGGCGACGAAGTGCTTTTACCGATTCCCTGCTGGGGGAGTTACCCGGAAATGATCGCCCATACAGGGGCACGGCCTGTGTTTGTTGAAACCGATCCGGAACAAGACTTTGGGCTCAACGTGGAGCGACTTGGTAGTAAAGTAACTTCCAAGACGCGGGCTATTTTGCTGACAAATCCCAACAATCCGACCGGAGCGGTACTCGATCGAGAAACGTTATATGCCATCGGTATGATCGCTGTTCGTCATGATCTTTACATTATTGCGGATGAAATTTATGAACATTTGGTCTATGGCGAAAAAGTTCCTTCGATCGCGGCTTTAAGCGAGGAAATTAAATCGCGGACGATTACGATAAATGGGTTATCCAAGGCGTATGCCATGACGGGCTGGCGAATCGGGTACGCATGCGGTCCATTGCCCGTGATTCGCGCCATGACAGTCATTCAAAGCTACACTACCTCCAATCCAAGCTCGATCGGTCAATACGCGGCGATTGCGGCGCTCAAGGATGAGGGGGATTCGGTAAAGGAAATGACAAAATCTTTTGATGAACGAAGGCAATATCTGATTCGTGAAATTCAATCGATTCGGGGATTGTCATGCCCCAATGCGAGAGGCGCTTTTTACTTGATGGTGGATGTGTCTCGTTACTTTGGTTCAGTTTATGAGGAGGGGGCGATTGCCGATAGCAAGGACTTTGCCGAATATTTGCTGGATCAAGTGGGTGTCGTCGTAACGCCGGGGGACATGTTTCAGGCTCCCCGATTTATTCGGCTTTCCTATGCTACATCCCTGGCACAATTGCAGGAGGCTGTTGCCTTGATCAGGGCGGCATTGTCTCTATTGAAAATGAGAGAGGAAAATCTGAAATGAATCCATCTGCGTTTTTGAAAGCCGCAAAGAAAGGATGAGCTACGATGCCGACAAAATTTTGGGAAAACAAGGAAGCGGACATGCTCGACCTGATTGAGAAGCTTGTCAATATCGATAGCGGGACGTTTTATAAAGCGGGTGTGGATCAGGTGGGGAATGTGCTGGCCTCTGCTTATCAGGCTCTTGGATTTCAGGTTGCGGTCGATCGGCAATCCGAGCGGGGGGATCATTTGGTCATCGTTCATCCTGAGGAGCAGCACCCGGACATTTTGATGATTGGGCATATGGGCACGGTATTTCCTGTGGGTACACCGCAAAGCCGACCATTTTCACGTGATGAATCTTTTGCTTACGGACCCGGCGTATACGATATGAAGGCCAGCCTGGTTATGATGCTGTTTGCAATAAAATCATTGATTGAAGAAGGAGACGAGAGCTTCAAGCGGATCAAAATCATTCTGAATTCAGATGAAGAGCACGGTTCGATTTATTCCAGGGAATTGATTGAGCGGGAAGCAGCAAGCGTGAAGTATGCTTTGATCGTTGAACCGAGCGATATGACGGGGAGACTTATAACCGGTCGGCGCGGCGGCGGTAAATTCGAATTGCTTGTAACCGGAAAGGCGGCGCATTCCGGGGAAGAACCGGAAAAGGGACGAAGCGCCATTGGTGAACTCGCGCATAAAATTGTTCAACTTCATGCTTTGACCGATCCGAATGCGGGCGTCCATGTCAATGTCGGGGTGATTAGCGGCGGAACGACCAGCAACACGATCGCTGCCCATGCCAAGGCTTCTATTGATGTACGAATGGAGACACCGGAACAGGTGGTGGAGTTGGAGCGCAAAATCAAACACATTTGCGGGGCGCCAACGATTGAAGGAACAACGTTAGTCTTGCAAGGCGGTATTACAAGACCGCCGATGATCAAAAATGCGAACACTGAGCATTTATTGAAAATCGTTCAAGAAGAAGCGATGCAGCTGGGAGAATCGTTAACGGATATGAAAATCGGTTCAGGATCGGACGGCAACCTGACTTCGACGGTAGGGATAGCGACGATTGATGCGCTAGGTCCACGTGGCGGAAACGCGCATACTGCGGAGGAATTTATGGATATCGAAAGCTTGGTGCCGAGAACAAGGCTCTTGGCTAACGTGATTAAACGATTAAGTCGTGAATAAACCATTTATACAGATTAAATGATCCGACATTGGGGATATATGTCAATGTTGGGGTTGAATAAAAATTCCAATATTTTAAAGGAGATACTCCATTGCGAAATAGAATGAAGCAAAAACTTTTAGCAGGTAAAACGGCTTTAGGGGTTTCAATTATGATCCCTTCGGTTCAGCTTGTAGAAATGGCCGGAAAATTAGGATACGATTGGGTGCTGATTGATTGCGAGCATGGTTCCATCTCCTTGGAAACCGTTGAATACATGGTAATGGCAGCGGAAGCGAGCAACATTACACCCATCATTAGACCGCAAAAAAACGATCCGGAGCTGATCGGGCAATACATGGATCGTGGTGTGATGGGAATCCAAGCGCCACATGTCAGTTCTGCGGCAGAGGCTCAGGAAGTCGTCAACGCAGTAAAATACTATCCGGTCGGCAATAGAAGTTTGGCCGTGGGAACACGCTCTGCCAATTACGGATTTGGGATCAGTTTAACTGATTATGCCCAACAGGCTAATCAAGATCTGTTGGTCTGTGTCCAAATTGAGGACAAGGATGCTGTGGATAACCTTGATTCTATCGCGAAAGTTGAAGGAATTGACGTGTTATTTCTTGGCCCGTCCGACCTTTCTCAATCGCTTGGACATCCCGGAAATGCCGGGCATCCTGTGGTAAAAAAGGTTATGGATGATGCTTTTTGCAAAATTATAGAGTCCGGAAAGCTGGCTGGTACGGCAGGCAATCTTGAAATAACGCCAAGACGTTTGGAGCAAGGCGTGAAATATTACTATACGCATTTAACAACGCTGCTGGCATATTCATCTTCCGTATTCTTGGGAAATGCCAAGGAGTGAACCCCATAGAAACAATCATTGATTTGAAGGGAGCAACATCATGTCCATCATTAGAAAAGCGCTTTTTCCCTTATTAAGTATTCTGGTCATCTTCGCAACAGCAGGATGCGCCGGACAAGGCACTCAAAACACTGGAGCTGCTGAAAGCAGCCAACAGGAAACTTCATCCTATACGCCCGACAAGTTGAAAATCGGAGTTATTCCCAGCGAAGACAGTGAAAACGTTGAATCAAAAATGGAGCCTTTAAAAAAATATCTATCCAAGAAACTTGGCATGGAAGTTGATATTTTTGTGGCTAATGATTATACAGCTGTAGTGGAAGCAATGAGAAGCAAGCAAATCGACGTTGCCCATTTAGGACCTTTTTCCTACCTGCTAGCTACCGAGAAGGCCAATGCCGAGGCTATAGTGTCGAAGGTTGACGCAGACACTGGATTACCAACGTATAAGAGCGTTATCCTTACACGCAAGGACTCGGGAATAAAGACGATTTCTGACCTTAAAGGCAAGACATTTGCATTTATCGATCCGGCATCCACTTCAGGAAATCTAGTGCCCAGAAATGAGCTGCTGAAAAACGGGGTCGATCCTGACAAAGACTTTTCCACTTCGCTCTATGCGGGTGGGGGGGATGCTTCAGCTCTGGCAGTGCAGAATAAAAAAGTGGATGCCGGGGCTACTTCCGATACTGTATATAAAGCAATGGTAGCGAAAAACCTGCTCCCGGATGTAAGCATTCTTCATGAATCAGCCCCTATTCCAACCTCTCCGGTAGCAGTACGAAAAGACCTGGATAGCGGATTGAAAGAAAAAATTAAGCAGGCATATCTTGACATGGATAAAGAATCCCCTGAATCTTTGAAAGCCTTGGGATTGGATAAATATGGTGAAATAACGGATTCGGCTTATGACAATTTACGGGAAATCGCCAAAATATTAAACCTTGACCTTACTGAGTTGAAATAGACTAATTAAAACGGAGGAAAAAGATGATTAAAGTGGAAGACCTGGTCAAATCTTATGGTCAAGAAACTATTTTAAATAATATTAATTGCTCCTTTGAAAGCAATGACGCAGTTGTTTTGCTCGGCCCCAGCGGGGCCGGCAAATCAACTTTGCTGAGGTGCCTAAACGGGTTGATTGAGGCAACTTCAGGAAGTATTTATATCGATGGGAAGAAACTGCCGACCGACAAAAAGGAAATACGGCTGTTAAGAAAAAATATCGGAATGATCTTTCAGAATTTTAACCTTGTCAAGCGGCTCACAGTACTGGATAACGTGCTTTGTGGGCGCTTGTCCTATAATTCGACCCTGCCGTCTTTTTTCAAGGTATATAAAAAGGAAGACTATGAACTGGCACTTCATTACCTGGAGAAGGTAGGATTGGTTGATAAACGGAATCAAAGAGCCGACAGCTTGAGCGGCGGGCAAATGCAAAGGGTGGCCATTGCCAGAGCCTTGGTGCAGCGGCCGACATTGCTGCTTGCTGATGAGCCGGTTGCCAGTCTGGACCCCAAAACTTCCCATGCCATCATGGACCTTTTGATGGAAGTCTATGAGGAAGAGAAATTAACCATGATTATTACTCTGCATCAGATTGACCTGGCTCCAAAATACAGCAAAAGAATTCTTGGTCTGAACTCCGGGAATATCGTAGCGGATTATCGTTCCGATCAGGTCAAAGCTCCTGATTTGTACCAGCTTTACGAGAACGGTCAGGAAACAGATGAAGATAGAGTTTATAAATATGAGGAGCAAAGACATGATAGATGATCAGAAAAATAGGGTTA
The DNA here is from genome assembly GCF_001705305.1 of Paenibacillus kribbensis. GTDB lineage: Bacteria > Bacillota > Bacilli > Paenibacillales > Paenibacillaceae > Paenibacillus > Paenibacillus kribbensis_B. The sequence continues at coordinate 162,852 of NZ_MCBP01000015.1, read as the reverse complement.
CTGACGGAAAGAAGGTGAGCCGCCCGTCTTTCAACTCAAAAAGGAATTTCCCAATATGGTTATCAACAATAGCTTTTCTTGTGATATTGGGCTGGAGTGCTCAGCAAGTTAATTTTAGCATTTCCGATCTGATCCAAGGGCTTCCTAATATATGGGATTTTATCTCCAGATCGTTTCCTCCTGATTTTACACATTTGGGTAAATATTCACTATCCGTTCTCCAGACCGTTCAAATGGCTCTTGTTGGTACTGTGCTTGCCGTCATCATTGCCATTCCGCTCGGAATAGGTGCGGCCAAAAATATCAGTCCGCATCCTGTGATTTACAGTATTTGCCGGACTGTCCTCAACACGCTCAGATCGATCTCGGAAATGATCGTGGCGTTAATTTTTGTAACCGCAGTTGGCCTGGGGCCGTTTCCCGGTGTACTGGCGCTTGCCATCCATTCGGCAGGAATGCTTGGTAAATTTTATGCTGAAGCTATCGAAAATACGGATAAAGGCCAGATCGAAGCTCTGGAAGCATCAGGTGCCAATCGTTGGCAGGTTATCCGCTATGCCATCTGGCCGCAAATTTTACCCGAGTTTATAACAGTAAATCTTTATCGCTGGGAAATCAATGTAAGGTCAGCAACCGTACTGGGATTGGTCGGAGCCGGGGGAGTAGGATTTGAACTGACTAGTACCCTCCGTCTTTTCCGTTATCAGGAATCACTTACCATTGTTATCTTGATCTTGGCTACAGTCATGATTCTGGATAAGATGTGCACAAAAATTCGACAGCATATTTTATAGGAGAAGTCATCGGTACTTCCTCCGGCGGCTGACCGGTCAATTCCGGATATGCCGTTTACCGCAATAGCAAATAAAGAAGCCGGTGGCCCTAAGGGCCGCTGGTTCTTTCTTCTAAATGTATCCAATGCTTTTCTTAGCTTCTTTGAGTAATTGGGTTACGTAATTTGTAGAGTATTCAACTTACAAATTTTGCTGAATAGGGCTTGATTATTTTAGTATAATGACTATACTTAAGATTAGAAAATGATCCGAAACGTTTTGGAGGACGAAAATTGGCTACAATTAAGGATATATCACAACTAACGGGCTTTTCAATTACGACCGTTTCAAGAGCGCTAAACGGCTATTCTGACGTCAGCGAAAGCACCCGCAAGCTGATTAAGGAAGCTGCTGAGTCGTTAAGCTACAGTCCGAACGGCTTGGCTAGAGGATTGGTCATGAAAGAAACGAAGACACTGGGACTGCTTGTGTCGGGAATGACATACAAGAACATCGACAACAACTTTGTGTTCGAAGTGTTATGCGGCATTAATGATAGCGCTGCCAATTCAGACTATGACCTCATTTTGTTCAGTACAAACACCGCTAAGCAGAAAATGAGAACGTATACACAGCTATGTCGGGAACGCAAAGTGGATGGGGTGATCCTGCAGGGCGTCAAGACTGACGATCCGTATTTGCAGGAAGTTCTGGACAGCGATATTCCTTGTGTGTTGATTGACATTCCGATCCAGAGCGAAAATGTGGGTTATGTATCGACGAATCATAAGGAAAGCGCTCAGGCTGCCGTAGAGCATTTGATCAGGCTGGGGCATCAGAAGATTGCCATGATCAACGGTTATCCGGAAGCTTTTGTATCCAAGGAACGTTTTGAAGGTTTCGTCACAGCAATGGACCAAGCCGGGCTGAACTGGAAGCGGGAATGGGTGGTAAACGGCGACTTTACGGAAGAAGAGGCTCAGCATCAGGCCGTGGAGCTGCTAAGAGTATATCCGGAAATAACCGCCTTTTTCTGTGCCAGCGACATGATGGCCCTGGGAGTGATCAAGGCTGCCAATCAATTGGGATTATCCATACCGGGGCAGCTGTCCATCGTAGGCTTTGATGACATTCCGACCGCTGCTTATTTTCAGCCGCCGCTGACTACAATTGGGCAAAACATGTACCAGCTTGGGTACGAAGCAGCCAATTTGCTGATGCGCATGCTCAAGTCCGAAGACAGTCCCAAGTCTAATGTGCTTAGAAATGAGCTGATTTTGCGTTCATCCACGGGCAAGCCACATCATCGCAGTATTTAAGCAATTACCGAAATGTTTTTTTATTTTCCAAAACGTTTCGGTTTTATTTTCGCAAAAATCCAAAACGTTTCGGATTATTTAATATGAAATTCTTAGGGGGAGTACGATTTGTTGAAATACGATGCTGGGCAAAGAGAATGGACTAACTGGCTGGTAAGGGAAACCTGTTTTGATCCCAACCACCAGGGCAAGGCTGAAGCCATCTTTTCCTTGGGCAACGGGTATATCGGATTACGTTCAGCTACAGATGAGCGCTACATCGGTCAGGTTCGCAACTGGTTCGTGGCTGGAACCTTCAACAAGTTTCATGAACACGAGGTTACCGAACTGCCCAATGTCGCAGATGTGACCGAACTGCAAATTCTAATCAATGGTGAAACGTTCAGCCTTGAAAAGGGGAAAACGCGGCAGTACAGCCGTGAGCTTAATCTGAAAACTGGAGAGTTGACACGTGATATTATATGGGAAAGTCCGAAGGGAGGAACATTCCAGCTTCAGTTTAAGCGGTTCGTGTCCCTGAGCAATCTGCATATTGTCGGTTCCAAGGTCAGCATCAAGCCGATCGATTGTGAAGCTATTGTACAGGTTGTATCAGGCATCAACGGTCAATGGACGAATTCCGGAGCACAACACTTTACCGAGGGAGAAAAACGGATTTTTGATAAAACCTACATTCAAATGACCTCCACCACAACGGAGTCCGGCATTGATTTTGTGACACATACCGTTCACCGATGGAATCTGGATGGAAGCAGGCTTGAGCCGGAGTTACGCCAGACGATGGGACGACGCAGGGTAGGCATTGAAGCCAAGGTTAACATTCCCATGGGATCATGCCTGGAGATGGAAAAAATCTCAAGCGTACACACCAGTCGTGATCTGATATACGGGAAGAGGGATTATTCCCTTGATTATATGCGAAATGCGGCCCTGTCGGAGTTTAAGCAGGAGGCAAGCAAGGGATACGACCAGTTGTTTTATGAAAGCGTTAACGTGTGGGAGGATACGTGGTCCGCTTATAACATCGAGATCAATAGCGTCTGCGAGTATGATCAGCTTGCGATCCGTTTCGCCATATACCATCTCGTCATAATGACGCCTGCGCATGACAACCGAATGGGCATCGGGGCCAAAGGATTGAGCGGAGAAGGATACAAGGGTCATTCCTTCTGGGATACGGAGATTTTTATCCTCCCGTTCTTTATCTACAGCAATCCGGCGGTGGCCCGCTCCTTACTGGAGTACCGTTATCAGGGGTTGGAAGGAGCGAGAAGAAAGGCCCGGGAGAATGGATTTGAGGGCGCCATGTATCCTTGGGAAGCAGGCTGGATCGAGGATGGGGAAGTTACGCCAGTCTGGGGAGACGTCGATATCGTTACGGGCGAACAGACCAAGATCTGGTCGGGATTCATTGAGCAGCATATTACTGCGGACATTGCGTACGCGGTATGGCACTACGTTCAGTCTACAGGCGATCTGGAATTCATGGAGCAGTATGGTTATGAAATGATTTTTGATACAGCGACGTTCTGGGCGAGCCGCTTCGAATGGGATGAAGACGCTGGCCGCTACCACATTAATCAGGTAGTGGGCCCGGATGAATACAAGGAGCATGTGGACAACAATGCTTTCACCAATCATATGGCGCACTTCAATATGCAGTTGGCCATTCAGTACTATGAGCAGCTTCAGCAGGAACGTCCCGATTTGCTTCAGCGCCTGGAGAATAAGCTAAATCTTGCAGCCGCAAGGGAACAATGGAACAAGCTACATCAGTTGTACCTCCCGGAACCCAACGATCAGGGAATTATTCCGCAGGACGATACGTATCTCGGTAAAAAAATCATTGATCTTACGCCTTACAAGAACCAGACAAAGGTCGCAAGCATCTTCAATGACTACAATCTGGATCAGGTTGGTGAAATGCAGATTTCGAAGCAGGCAGACATCATGATGCTGTTTTTCCTGCTGGAAAATAAATTCAAACCTGCAGTCAAGCGGGCGAACTATGACTACTATGAGCCAAAGACACTGCACGATTCCTCACTGTCCCTGTCTACGCACAGCATCCTGGCCAGCGATTTCGGCGATCGCAAGCTTGCCTACGATCTGTTCCTGCGGGCGACCGAGATTGATTTGGGACCAAACATGCATTCCTCGGATGCGGGCATTCACTCGGCCTCCTTGGGAGGCGTCTGGAAGTGCGTGGTCATGGGATTCGCCGGTATGCGCATGCTGGACGGTCAACTGCATCTGAATCCGAAATTGCCCGAATCCTGGCAAAAGCTAAAGTTTCCTCTATATTGGCATAACCACCGGCTGCTTATCACTCTTTCACCGGAGGATGTTCTGATCGAGACCGATGCGGAGGAAAGCATCAGCTTGTATGTTTCAGGGCAAAAGGTGCATGTCCATCAACGGCTTCAAATCAAAATTTAAACATACATTTCAGGGAGGTCATTTACATGAAAAAAGGGTCCATAGGTCTGATCATGATACTGGTGCTTTCCATGCTGCTGTCAGCCTGCTCCTCGGGAAGCAGTGCGGGCACAGGTAGCTCCGGTGATAAAGTGAAGCTGACCTTTACCGTATGGGGCGATGTTAACAGCGGCGCGGATGAAGTGAAGCTGGCCGAGCAGTTTAATGCGGCTCACCCCAATATTGAGGTTAAATTCGAACCCATCCCGAGCGAGGGGTACGGAACGAAGCTGACGACCTCGCTTGCGGCTGGCCAGGCACCAGACGTATTCCTTGTTGGCGAAGGCGATTATTATAAATACGTAGATAAAGGCGTAGTTGAACCGCTCGATAGCTATCTCGCTGCAGACTCGTCATTCAAGCTGAATATTTTTCAGCCAGACCTGATCAACAACATGAAGATTGAAGGCAAGCAATATTATCTGCCCAAGGACTTCAATCCGCTGGCCCTGTGGTACAACAAACGCATGTTTGACGAGGCACAAATTCCTTACCCGACAGATGAATGGACGTGGGATGACATGATCGTCGTTGCCCAAAAACTGACTAAAAAGGAAGGCAACAAATATACCCAATTCGGCTTTAACGCCGGGAAATGGGAATATCCGATCTACACCTATCTGTGGGATTACGGAACGGACATCGCCAATGAGGATGGTACTGCGGCCGAAGGGTACATGAACAGCGACAAAACCGTGGCGGCCATGGAGAAATATGTCGCCCTCTCTCAAGGAGAGAATAGGGTATCTCCGACTCCTCTGGATTCCCAGACGCTTGGCGGAGACTCTTCCATGTTTATGACAGACAAGCTTGCCATGATGGTCACGGGGCGCTGGGTCAAGACTGATTTGGACAAATCCAATGTAAAATATGGTTCCGCTATGATCCCGAAAAATGCGGACGGTACACGGTCAAGTATCATTGCAAGCTCAGGATGGGCCATCAATGCATCAAGCAAGCACAAACAGGAAGCGTACGAAATGGTGAAGTGGCTTTCGGGGGTAGATGCCCAGAAGCTGCGTTCCAATAACGGCAAGGTACTTCCGGCTACGGTCAAGGAACTGGAAAAGGTTAAGGCCAAGGAAGTGGCGGACAAACCGGTCATCGAGATGATGAATTTCGCCAAAAAGCCGATTACGCTACGTTCTGCGAACGGTCCGATTTTCGTAGAGGAATTCACGAAGGCGCTTGAGAAGATGCTGCTTGGTGAACAGGACGTTAGAACGGCTCTGGATGAAGCAGCGAAGAACGTTGACAGCAAGATCAAGAAATAACCATGGAGGTGAGCCGGCCGACATGCCGGTTCACTTTCTTCATCAAGGAGGTTGCCATGCGTAATTCAAAATCCGAGCGTGCCGGGTATTGGTTCATTCTGCCGTGGATACTGGGGCTGCTGCTCTTTACGATCGGGCCCATGCTGTTCTCCATGCTTCTGGCCTTCAGCAAATGGGACATCATCACCGGAGTCAAGTCGATTGGATGGGTGGGACTGGATAATTTCCGGACCATGTTTCGCGATGATTTGTTCTATCAGTCTTTGAAGGTAACTTTTATTTTTGCTTTGGTTTCGGTTCCCTTGTACCAGATTGCTTCTTTACTCATTGCTTTGTTGCTAAACATGCGAAATCGGGGCATGAAATTTTTTCGCCTGATCTATTTCATGCCTTCGGTCATCCCGGCAGTGGCGGCATCGATGATGTGGATCATGATATTCAATCCCGAGTATGGGGTCCTTAACCGTGCGCTTTCTTTGTTCGGCATTCAGGGGCCGGCCTGGCTACAGGATCCCGGCTATGCTCTTGGGGCGCTAATCGTCATGGGGCTCTGGGGAATCGGCAATACCATCATCATTTATTTGTCCGGTTTGCAGGGGGTTCCTGAGGAGCTGTATGAGGCGGCCAACCTGGACGGAGCCGGACCGCTTCAGCGCTTCTGGAACATTACCCTGCCGATGATTTCACCGACCGTATTTTTTAATCTGGTCATGGGCATTATCGGAGGATTTCAATATTTCACCCAGGCGTTCGTCATGACCAATGGGGGACCGCTCAATTCCACGTTATTTTATAACCTGTACCTTTACAACAAGGCTTTCAAGGATTTTGATATGGGATACGCCTCTGCATTGTCGTGGGTACTGTTCATCATCATTCTGGCGTTCACACTCCTGGTCATCCGCAGTTCATCTATGTGGGTCTATTATCAGGGTGATAACGAGAAGGATTGAAAGGAGGATATATCATGAATTATAGTTCCACGCGGAGCCGGATCGTTTCGCGCATATTCTCGATGGTGCTGCTGATCGCGGGAGCGGTCATCGTTCTTGTACCGCTGTTATGGACGCTGGCTACATCATTGAAGACCCCCGCTGAGGTATTCACAGACAGCTTTTTCCCGGCAGCATGGATGTGGTCTAACTATGCCAATGCAGTGACGGCCATTCCCTTTTTTACCTTTCTGAAAAATACGCTGATTATACTCATTCCAGTCATGATTGGAACGGTATTCTCTGCTGCGTTATGTGCCTACGGCTTCGCCCGCTTCAACTTCCGAGGGAAACGGATGCTGTTTCTGGTGCTATTGGCCACCATGATGCTGCCATCCCAGGTTACGATGATCCCCATGTTCATCATGTTCAAGGAAATCGGCTGGGTCGATACGTTCCTTCCACTGATCGTTCCTGCATTTTTCGGTGGCGGCGCCTTTAATATTTTCCTGATTCGTCAGTTCATGCGTGGCATTCCGCGCGATCTCGATGAATCCGCATTTGTGGATGGGGCAAACCAGTTCCAGATATTTACCCACATCATGTTGCCTCTCTCTTTGCCGCCGCTGATTGCCGTGTCGATCTTTACATTCATGGGAGTGTGGAATGACTTTCAGGGTCCGCTGATCTATCTGAACTCCAGCGACAAGTATACGTTGGCACTTGGTTTGTCCATGTTCAAGGGCTTGTACAACGTGGAGTGGAACATGCTGATGGCGGCTACTATGCTCATTATGATTCCACCGCTTCTGGTCTTTTTTGTAGCGCAAAAATACTTTATTGAAGGCATTTCCATCTCATCCGCCATCAAGGGATAGACGTATGGCGGCATCGGTGAGATCAGGGAAAAGCCATTGCAGAGGAGGACAACGATGGCCCGTATCACTAGCAGGCACCCGATCAATTTGTATTACAACGCAGGAGAATACGTCAAAATTTGCGGAACGCAGGACGGTTATTTTCCTGATTTTGGACACCATATGGCCAATGAGATGGGAGGCGTATGGCTGCACCCTATCAAGCTGCTGGACGGATTTTGGCTGAAAGTTACGGATACTGATCGTCAAATTTCGGTATGGGCAAGAGCAGACAGCTATAGCAGCGAGTCATGGGGAGGAGGCCGCTTCGAATATGACCACGGCCTGAGCCATATTCCGGTGTCGATTGTCCGTTCCCAGTTCGCCCCGGACTACGAAAAGGGTATGGTGGCAGAGTATGAAATTACTTCCTATGGCGAGGGGGAAACGCACCTCAGGCTTGAACTGCTGTCACGGACCGATCTTCGGCCTGTATGGTATTCGGACGAGATCGGCATCTTGCCCGGAACGGCCGAGACGGCCGAATGCCTGTCGCCCCGCAAGGTGATGGTCAAGGACAACAGTCACGACTGGTACGTGCTGGTTGGAAGCGACCTTCCAGGCAGCGAAATCTCCGTCAGTCCGGCCATCTACGGACCAGAGCTGACTGCTGGCAAAGGGACGGGAATATCTTTTGTAGCGGAATGTACGTTGAAGGAAAAGCAAGTGTTACGTTTTCGCCTGTTCGTTACCGGGTCGGAAAGCTCTCGTGAGGCATGCGAGGAAACGTATGCTGCCCTTGAGCAGGGACATGACAAGCTACTGGGGCAAAAGAAAGCCTTATATGATCGGTTGGATCAACGCTCCTTGCTTACCATCGAGGGGGAAGAGGAGCTAAATACGCATTTCGCCTGGGCCAAGCGCAACAATCAGTGGCTGGTACAGCGTGTTGACGGCATCGGCCGTGGACTGACGGCAGGGGGTCCAACTTATCCTTGGTGGTTCGGCTGCGACAGCACATATGCCCTTCAGGGCGTTCTTGCCACTGGCGACCACTCGTTGGTGAAAGACACATTGAATCTGCTGCTGGAGAAGTCGAGAGAGGTGAACGGCAACGGTCGATTCGTTCACGAAGTGACCACCATGGGGGCCGTCTCCAATCCGGGAAATACCCAGGAGACCGCGCACTATATCGCTTTTGTCTGGGAGATGTTCCTGTGGACCGGAGATGAAGCGCTTCTGCGAGAACACTACGGCTACTGCGTGCAGGGGATGGACTGGCTGCTGCATACGATGGACCCGGACGGAGACCTTTTTCCCTTGGGCTACGGTATCATCGAGATTGCCGGCCTGAACATGGAGCTGATCGACAGTGCCGTATATACAGCTAAGGCTCTTCAGGCGCTGGCATGGATGAGCAGTTATCTGGGCGAACAGAACAGCGGCGAGCATTATCAGGAGATGTCCGAACGGGCCGTACAAGCAATCAATCAGGTGTTTTGGTCTGACAATGACGGTTTATATGCTGATGCGGTTGCTCCTGCAGGTGATATTGCCCCGAAGGTCACCTACATGGCCTCCTTGGCAGAGAAGCAAGGCATTCAGGGGTACCGCGAATATGTTGAAGGGCTGCTGGCGGAAGCCGGAGAGGATCAGGGAGATCGGGGATGGCTGCTGAACAAGAACTGGGTTATAGTCACGCCGATGGAGGCCGGGATCGCTGATCCGGACAAGGCGCAGCGTGCACTGGAGACGATGCGAAGCAGCGATTTTGTCGGGGAGTACGGCACCTATCTGGCAGCCATCTACCAGCAGGGTATCATGACAATCTCGACCGGAGCGCATGCGATAGCCGAAGCCACCTATGGTAATCCTGATGAAGCTTTAGGGTTACTTCGGAGGATGGGCAAAAGCTTTTCCCGGGTACAGCCGGGGTCCTTTTCCGAAATGTCCCCGGATTACGGGTGCGTGGTTCAGGCATGGACAATCTACGCTCTCGCGGTCCCCGTCGTCCGGCATTTCTTTGGCGTCAGACCAGAAGCATATTTGCAGAAGGTAAGCTTTGTTCCCGATTTTCCACAGGCCTGGGCCGACAAAACGTGCAGGCTTGAGCGTCTGCGTGTGGGGGATGCCGAATTTGATATAAGCTTCGAAATGCGCGAAGGCTTGCGGATCGCAGAAATATCCAACCCTTCAAAGTGGACCGTTATTTTGGATTGGAAAGGATGCAGCTTCGAAAGCTGCGAAGAACGAATTGTGTGGGAACTGGATGGCAAAAAATGACCTTGAAAATAAAGGGTTATTTCGGAAGGATGTAATCGATTTAGAAGTAGATGTGGGGAGGAAGATAGATGAAAGGGAATACAGAAGTGGCGCATAACGGCGAATGGAACGCAGGTGCGGCAGGCGTTTCAAATGAATCGGGCATCCCGACTGATGCGGATTTGCGGACGGGACAGGCCGCTCGCGAGGGTCCATTGGCCAGGGAGTGCCCAATCGAAGCCGTTATTTTTGATTTGGATGGAGTGATAACGGATACGGCGGAATATCATTACATTGCTTGGAAGCAGCTTGGGCAAGAACTCGGTATTCCGTTCGACAAGGAATTTAACGAGCAGCTGAAAGGAATCAGTCGCATGCAATCCCTGGAGCGCATCCTTCAGCTCGGAGGCCAAGATCAAAGCTATTCTCAGGCGGAAAAAGCTGACTTTGCCCGTCGCAAAAACGAACATTATGTCTCGTTGCTCGATTCCTTGACACCGGAACATACTTATCCGGGTATCCGAGAGTTGCTGCTTGAATTACGGTCAGCCGGCATCCCTGCTGTGATCGCTTCAGCGAGCAAGAATGCGCCGCAAATTCTGCGAGCGCTCGGTCTTGAATCATTGTTTCAATATGTCGTTCACCCGGATTCCGTCGCACATGGCAAGCCTGCCCCCGACCTGTTCCTGCGCGGAGCCGTTGAGGTGGGAGCAGAAGCCTCCCGCTGTATCGGCATTGAGGATGCCCAAGCAGGCATTCAGGCTATCAAGGCTGCGGGCATGATTGCGATCGGAATAGGGGTAGAGACCGTACTTAAACCCGCAGGAGCGGATGTCGTTGTGAAGGATACCAGGGGGCTGAACCTGTCGTTTCTTGAAGAAACGCTGCATGCTTATGGATGCAGATAGCCATGTGCTTCTCTGACAGTCACTTTGCCGCTTTATGCAGAATATATGGGAGGGCAATACATGTGTTATAACGACAGTCGTACAGTCAACCGTGTATGGTGGAAAGAGGCCGTTGTTTACCAGGTCTACTGGCGCAGCTTCATGGATGCGAACGGTGACGGATACGGTGATCTGCAGGGATTAATGCAGAAGCTCGATTACATCAAGGGACTGGGCATTGACGTGATCTGGCTTAACCCGATTTATGAGTCGCCTGACAAAGACAACGGATACGATATCTCCGATTATTATCGGATCATGCCCAAAGCAGGCACGATGGAGGATTTCAGGAAACTGCTGGCCAAGGTACACGAGCTGGACATGAAGCTCATCATGGATTTGGTAGTCAATCATACTTCCTCCGAGCATCCATGGTTCGAGGAATCGCGTTCATCGCTGGACAATTCGAAGCGTGACTGGTACATATGGAAGCCGGGAAATGCGGGAGGACCGCCGAACAACTGGCGTTCGTATTTCGAGCCGTCTACCTGGACGCAAGATGAACGAACAGGGGAATACTACTTCCATTCGTTTGCCAAGGAACAACCTGACCTAAATTGGGAGAATGCAGAGCTGCGGCGAGAGATATACCGCATGATGCGTTTCTGGCTTGATCAGGGCATTGACGGCTTTCGAATGGATGTGGTCAATCTGCTGGCGAAGGTACAGGGATTCCCCGATGCGGAACGGCCCGAACATATCGACTACCTGGGGAATAATCCGGGCATTCATGATTATTTGCAGGAAATGAACAGGGAGGTGCTTCGGCATTACGACATCATGACGGTAGGGGAAATTCCGTTCGTTACTCCCGAGGATGGCCTGCTGTATGTAGCGGAGAGCCGACAGGAGCTGCATACGTTGTTCCATTTCCAGGTAGCGGACGACATGCCTGTATGGAATTTGGCCCGATTCCGCCATATTCAGGCCACTTGGCATGAAGCCTTCCGGCACGAGGGCTGGAATTCGCAATTCCTGAACAACCACGATCATACGAGGCAGGTGACCCGTTATGGAAATGACGGGGCATATCGCGTGCAATCAGCGAAGCTGCTGGCAACGATGATTCATACGCTTCCCGGGACACCTTATGTATTCCAGGGTGAGGAGATTGGAATGACAGGGGTCCATTTCCCTTCGATCAACGATTACCGCGACATCGCGATGCACAACAAATACAGGGAAGCGGTAGATAAGGGAGAGGAGCCTGTGCGGGTGCTGAGGGATCTGCAGCCGCTCAGCCGGGACAACTCCCGGACTCCTATGCAGTGGAATGGGGAACAGCATGCCGGATTTACTACGGGACAGCCCTGGATTCAGGCCAATCCCAATTATGCAGAGATCAACATGGAGCGCGATCTGGCAGCGCCAGACTCTATCTACGCGTATTATCAGCGATTAATCAGCCTGCGTAAAATGTATAAAGTCATGGTGTACGGAGATTATACCGATCAGTCCATTGGAGAAGCTCACGTATATGCTTATACGCGCAGTCTCGAAGAGGAAACCTGGCTTATTGTCCTGAACCATTCCGACGTGCAACAGCTTTATGAACTTCCTGCCCCATGGAAAGAAAGATTTGAACATGCTCAGGTCTTATTGGACAATTATGATGAACCTCCGGCGAAGGACAGGGTGGAGGCTGGAGGGATTTGTTTGCGATTACGCCCCCACGAAGCGGTTATTTATTCGATTATTGATTGATTTCGTAATAGAACGGGTATACCCTTACAGATTTCAATGATGTCTATAAGGATCAGTCAACGTTTCATGGCTGATCCTTATTTGCATTTTAACTGTATCCCGATAAAGTGATGCAAGATGAAGAGGAAAGGTGCTTAAATATCTATTCAATCAGACTGATGAGGAATTAGAAATGATTTTAGGGTGATAAAATTTATTATTTATTCGAAACCTTGTTGGCACGGCATATGGAGATGGAATACAACATGGTCGCACGCATGAACAATGTGTTTGCAGACAAGGATTCTGCCAAGTCTTTAATAAGTACGGCTTTGGAACGAGCCAACATTCCGTTAACGAGAGCTAAAAGCTCTGCCCAGCTTGGGTTAAAAAAATTTTTTTGAATCTTTTTTATCGCTTCTTAGCTGATTGTAAACTGTTTTATATCAGAATACCCCCCCACTAATTATTATCAGAGATTCTTGATAATGCTACATGCGAGTAAGGCGCAGGTATATACATACCATGCGTCTTTTCTCGTTGTGACGTTGCAGCAACTGCATCAAAAAGTTAATCTAACACGAGCAGCCTAATTGGTAAACGAAATTACGATAAGACCGACTCTCTCAGATATTTAAAATGTATATACTTATGTTTGTACTAATAAAGAATGATGTTTTGATATAAATAAATACGGTATAGATAAGTCAAACGATAATTTACAATAAGATGAGGGTGAAGAGATGAATATACAAAAGCTTACCATTGGACAAATGGCGGAGCTCAATCATATTACACGGCAAACATTACGGCATTATGAGGCTGAAGGTTTACTTACTCCATATTATACAGACCCGGATAGCGGATATCGATACTATCATATCAACCAAAGTGCAAGGCTGGATATGATTCATCGTTTAAAAATTTGCGGGATGTCGCTCAAACAGATAAAACAGCAGTTTGAGACAGCAAATATAGAGGATATCCAAAGTTCTCTAAAGACGCAACTGGATTTTATTGACGAATCTGTTCGTCGTCTTAATCAGAGCAGGTACATGATTTCAAGAACCTTAAATAATTATGCAAGATATAAGTCACTCCCACAAGGTCCCACAATATTCCATGAGCATCTTCCACCCAGAAAAATATATGTACACACATCAAGTGTGAACTTCTTTGACCAGGAGGATTCAGGTTATGAAATTATGCTTTCGGAATTAAAAACAAGCTTAGTAGAGAAAAAACTACCTGCAAGCTATTTGTGTAATATAGGAACAATAATACGCAGACCATACATTGAAGAGCGTATGCTTTATTCAAATGAAGTTTTCGTGTTTGTGGAGGATGACTTTGGAATCCCTGCTAAAGTTGAGATTCTTCCTGGCGGGATGTATGTAAACATTTGCTCAGAGACCATTTTCAAGGAGTCCGAGTATGCCGAGCAATTACTAAATTACATTACGGATGCTGGTTTCATCATTGCAGGGGATTACATTTGTGAAGTGATCGCCGAGTTCCCGATGTTTGATAACCTCTCGCGCAGTATGCTTTATAAAATACAGATCCCAGTGACAACAAAGGAAGGATAGCATATAAAAATATCATTTGACCTTATTGTAACAGTAAGGTTTATATTTGGGGTATAGCCTAAACAAATTTGTATTTTTTACTAAGGAGGAAGAATTTATGGAACGTAAAGTAAGAGCAGCGCAGTACGGTTGCGGCAAGATGAGCGTGTACCTGATGAGATACTTGCTTGAAAAAGGTGCGGATATCGTGGCGGCGTTTGATGTGAATCCCGCAGTCATCGGAAAGGACATCGGTGAAGTCATCGGTTACGGCAGAACACTTGGAGTTAATGTTTCAGATATAAAGGATGCGGATCAGGCACTCTCGGAACTCAAACCGGATGTGTGTGTTATTGCGACATTAAGCACAATGGCAGATATCAAGACGGCACTTACGGTTTGTGCTAAAAATGGCGTAAACGCGATTTCAACTGCTGAGGAATCACTTTATCCCTGGATTTCTTCGCCTGCAGTCACAGAGGAGCTTGATGAATTAGCAAAAAATAATAATTGTACGCTTTCAGGCAGTGGTTATCCCGATATGTATTGGGGAGTGTTGGTGGATACCCTTGCAGGCTCCTTGCATAAAATCACAAAAATCAAAGGAATCAGCAGTTATAATGTTGAGGACTACGGTATAGCTTTGGCCGAAGGGCATGGAGCTGGTCTTACTCCTACTGAATTCGCTGAGCAAATTGGTAAATTCAACGACTTGAACTCTAATGAAATAAGGGAAAAAATCGAAAATGGCGAAGTTACGCCAAGCTATATGTGGTACCAAAACGGCTGGTTGTGCAGTAGAATGGGGCTTACTCCTATATCGCAAACCCAAAAGTGTATCCCTATGACACATGATAGGGATCTTGAATCCTCCACGCTTGGCATGACGGTTAAAGCTGGCAACGCAACTGGCATGGCGGCTGTGGTTACAACCGAAACCGCAGAGGGGATTGTTATTGAAACCCAGTGTATAGGCAAAGTTTACGCACCTGAAGAGTTTGACAAGAACGAATGGTCTTTTTATGGTGAGCCCGAAGTAACAATTAACGTAGATCGTCCGGCAACAGTACAGTTAACCTGTGCAAACCTTGTGAATCGTATTCCAGCGCTGATTAATAGTGAGCCAGGATACGTGACCACAGATAAATTGCCGAATAATGCATATCTCGTAAAACCGTTGAATGAGTATATTAATTTTTAATAAAATGGGGAGATAGGAACTTGGTCACACTGCTGCTGATAATTATTTATATCGCATTCATAGGTCTTGGACTGCCTGATGCTCTGCTTGGCAGTGCATGGTCGGTTATGAAATCTGATATTGGTGCAACAACAGAAATGGCCGGTTATATCGCATTAACGGTCTCGCTATGTACGGTGATATCCAGTCTTTTTGCAAGCAGACTATTACACAAATTTGGGACGGGTAAGGTAACTTTATTCAGTATATTATCGACAACACTTGCATTGCTTGGATTTTCGTTCTCCAACCATTTCGCTTTTCTAATACTTTTGGCGATTCCGTTAGGATTCGGAGCAGGCTCTGTAGATGCTGCATTAAGCAACTATATGGCCCTTCATTTTAAAGCAAAGCATATGAATTGGCTGCATTGTTTTTGGGGAATTGGAGCAATGACGGGCCCTATATTAATATCATTTTGGCTGAATGAAGGGAATAACTGGCGTGCAGGTTATCTTACAGTAGGGGCGATACTTGCTGTAATCGTTGTAGTATTGTTGTTTTCTCTTCCGCTATGGAGAATTTTTGAAAATGGCAGATCAGATGTAGGTGACGAAAAGAAATTAGTGAGCAACAGAGAAGCTTTGGGCATCAGAGGTGTCAAAATGTCCATGCTCGCAATGCTCTGTTATAATGGGTCCGAAACAGCAGCGGGCTTATGGATGGCATCCTTTTTCATAGAAAGCAAGGGAGTATCTGCTGGAACAGCAGCAGCCTTCACATCCTGCTTTTTTATAGGGATTATAATTGGGCGTGTTTTTTCAGGGTTTCTTTCTACACAAGTATCCAGTAAAAATCTAATTCGATATGGGGGATTAATGGGGTGTTTGGGGCTTTTCATCCTTGTTTTACCTGTATCATATTGGGTAGCCGCAGGCGCCCTGTTTATTGTGGGGTTAGGTGGAGCGCCAATCTATCCTAGCATTGTGCACGCAACACCGGTACGATTCGGGGAAAAGGCTTCTTCCAGTGTAATTGGGCTGGAAATGGCAAGTGCCTATGCGGGTTCTACGCTGATTCCATTATTAATGGGATTGATTGCTAGTCAATTTGGCATGTTTATGGTGCCTATTATTTTGCTTCTGCTGTTTGGTATCATGTTTGCAGCTTCAGAAATGGTTAATAGATCATACAAACTCATAAGTGTGTAACTTCAAATCATTTTCTAAATAAGAGATATTAAATAAAAAAAACTGCTCGGTCGTCAATTGACGACGGGCAGTTATACAGTGACAACAAGTTTATCCGTTTCAAAAAGGGAATGGTAACTCTTTTTTCATGAACTTGGAGCTAATTAACAACTTAAATTTACTCTATACAGAAGCCCTGGAATTCTTCCAAAACCTTGGATTTGTCTCCATGGATCTTTTCCAGGTGATCCTCTCCCCAATAGCATAAATGGTCTAGCGCGGGTTTTAATCCCCAGCCGTAGTGCGTTAACTCATACTCCACTTTAGGAGGGATCTCATTATAAACCTTTCGTGTAACGATCTCATCCTTTTCCAGGCCTCTGAGCTGAGTAGTCAGCATTTTTTGAGTAATGCCGGGCATTAACCGACGAAGCTCAGACGTTCGTTTCCGTCCTGTCATCAGATGGTAGATAATTAAAGGCTTCCATTTTCCTCCCATTACTTCTAAAGCCGCTTCCACTCCAACTTGATACTTCTTTTGAACCCTATTTTTTATCTGTTCAGTCATCTCTTAATCCTCCTTTAGAAGGCTACGTTTGCTTAGAACAACCCATCACTTCAATTCGTTATTCAGGTCAGTTTCTAGGGAATTTACCTAGGGTACTTCCATGTTCCTATGGCACCTGTATCATCCTATAGAACTTAAAAGTGCGTACTTCCAGATCATTTTCCTATTGTTTATAATAGCATCAACCATTGATCATGCCTAGAAGTTAACTGTTGAGAAAGGTAGTGAAGAAGCATGAAAGTATTAATCGTTGTTTCACACCCGAGAAAAGATTCCTTGACCTTTGAGGTAGCCGGTCGTTTCGTACAAGGTCTTGCCGAGGCTGGCCACGATTATGAGATATTGGATTTGCACGGGATTGGTTTTGATCCTGTTTTAAAAGGAGTAGATGAACCCCATTTGTCAGTTGCGGAACAGTCCTTTTCCCCTGAAGTAGAAATGGAAATAAGGCGGATGAAGGAGCATGATGCGTTGGCATTTATTTTTCCACTTTGGTGGTGGCATTTGCCGGCAATGCTGAAGGGCTATATTGACCGTGTATGGAACAATGGGTTTGCGTACGGTTCGAATTACCTGCATCATCAGCATGTCTTGTGGATTGGTTTGGCCGGCGCTTCGAAAGAACAGATGAAAAAGCGCAACTATGATGAAATGATTACTCATTTGCTGAATGTGGGAATTGCAGATTATTGCGGTGTTTCCAATTCCAAGGTTGAATTCTTATATGAGACCCTGGATTCAAATCCCGGTCATTTCGAAATGCTGCTGAACCAAGCTTATCGCCTAGGTTTGAATTATGCCAAGGATTAAGCTTTAAGTAGTTTGAGTTTGAACGAGCGGTGTTAGCCCTGGACAGACTCATGCAAGGGGTAATCGAATAGTGGAACTAGTAGAACTACTATTGACACAGAGAACAGTATGTATATAATGTTGTGTAAAGGTCAGTTATGACCTTTATATTTTTCCTTAATTATTTAAGAACATTAATTAATTGTATTGAATAAATCGAAAGGAGTGGCAGAATGAAGTCGTTTTTGCCGAATGACATTAAGGATGAGAATAGAAAGATCATTTTTGATATTGTGATGCAGAATCCGGAATTGGCGAAGGTCGAAATCGCGGAGAAGACGGCGATGAGCTTTGTAACCGTAAGTAAGATCGTCAATTTCTTTGAAGAGATCGGACTGTTGACTGCTACTGGAGAAAGCCGGGAAGGCTCTGGCGGGTTGGGAAGAAAAAGAACGGTATACCGATTTAATGAGAACAGCTATGTAACCGTCGGAATTCAAATCATAGGCAACAGAATTACTGCTTTGCTTATCAATCTATACAGCAAAATTATCGATTCATACTCCATTGAGACGGATATTCCGTTTTATAGTGAGCAGTTTATCTCGATTTTTGAAGACATCATTTTGCGTATGAAGAATGTAGCAAAGAAAACGAACAGCGTAGTCTTGGGTATCGGTATCGGGGTCGATGGGGCGATAAACACAAGGAAGAAAACGATCAGAATGAGGATTCAGGACAATAAGGAGCAGGATTACAATTATGAGCCTATCATCGAGAATCTGATTAACCGGGTTGATTTGCCTATTTTCCTTGAGAACGATGTAAACGCTTCTACAGTGGCTGAATTCCGCAATCTGGAGAACTCCGGGAAAGCGCTGGCTGATCTGGTCCATATCGCAGTAGGAGACGGAATCGGGGGCGGCTTGATTATCAATAAAGAGCTGCATAGAGGATTCAATGCAAGCGCGGGTGAGCTGGAGTATATGTGCTTTGACCCGGAGTACAGAAGATCACCGTCCTCCGTCGGCTGGTTGGAGAGCAAGCTGGGGATTCAGCATTTGTTGAGTAGCTATGATCTTAGCTCTGAATCAGACATTGAAGCGTGCGCAGATTATGTAGGCAAACATCTTGCCCTGGCGATGATTAATATCATCAGCGTGCTCGACATCGACCAGATTATTATCAGTGGCAAGACGGTAGCGCTGTTCCCCGAACGGATTCTTGAGAGAACAAGATATTATGTCGGGCAGTATGTGGAGTGGACTCCAACGATAACTTACAGTGATTCGCATCATTCGACGGCTGTCGGAGCTGCCGTACTCTCGCTTCAGGATGAGATGATAAAAGTAATTTCCGGATAGGAAGTGAACGTGATGATTAAGATTTTTGCAACCGAAGAGGAAGTCGCAGATGCCATTGCCAGAGAGATGAAAGAGCTTCTATCGCATGAGCATCCAGTGTTCTGCTTGGCGTCAGGCAGCACACCGCAGAAGAGCTACTTGAAATTTGCCGGAGACGCCGAGATTCATGCTAGGATTCAGCAGCTTAAAATTGTCAGCCTGGACGAGTGGGCCGGAATAAGCAGAGAGTCTGAGGGCAGCTGCTATCAAATGCTGAATCAGGATTTATTCTCGCTTGTCCATTTGGACCCCCGGCAGATCGAATTCTTTGATGGGACGGTGCCGGATTTGGAGCAGGAATGTCTGAGAATCGACCGCTTTATCGATCGGCATCCCATAACTTTCAGTTTAATGGGGGTTGGAATGAATGGCCATATCGGCTTGAATGAGCCAGGCTGTCCGATGCTGGATCATAGCAGTGTCGTAGATTTGTCGGAGACGACCAAGACCGTGGCTCAGAAATATTTCCGGCAGCCTGCGACATTGGACAGAGGAATCACCTTGGGTCTAAGTCAGGTGGCGGGCAGCAAGAGAGTGATTGTAGCGGTGACCGGTGAACGCAAAGCCGGGATCGTCAAAGAAATATTTACAAATTCAGAAGCGAAGCTGCCTGCTCAGGAGCTGCTCGGTTATGAACATATTGATTTCTTCCTGGATTCGGAGGCAGCGAAATATATAAAGCAGCGATAAAAACTGAGGAGTACAAATTATGAGTAACAGCGTCATTGGAGTGGATATTGGAGGAACGAATATACGAGTCGGGTTAGTGAATGAGCAGTTGGAATTGGTTCGAAAAGAGACGGCATTAACTAGCGAGTTCCTAAGTGCTCATGAAGTTTTCAACTATGTCAAGCAAGTGATCGAGAAAGTGGATCATCACAAGACGGCTGACAAGATAGGGATTGCCTTGCCTGTTCCTTGGAAGGAGCGAACCGAGATTATATGCGATGCGACCAACGTTCCCTGCCTGGAAGGGGTTCATACCGAATTTATAAAGCGCTTTTTTCCCGGTTATGAAGTTCATTTCGAGAATGATGTAAATGTCGTGACTCTGCTTGAATCAGAGCATGGCGCGTCCCAGGCGTATGATCAATCGATCTATATTACGGTCAGTACGGGGATCGGCAGCGGAATCGTTCTGAACAACGAGGTGCTCCACGGTGCGCATGGTTATGCCGGAGAGATTGGCAGCATGGTTATATCTGATAACGGCAAGAGCCATTCGACATTGCATCCCGGCACGCTCGAAGCTCTGTGCAGCGGCAGAGCCCTGGAGAAAGAGAGCAAAAATCTGTACGGCAGCGAGGCTACGGCGCATTTATTGTTCGAGAAATACAGGCAGCATGACGAGAAGGCGGCAGGTGTCGTGAATGCCTGGGTTGAGTACTTCTCCAACGCGATTGCTTCATTAATGCAGACGATCGATCCGGATATATTTGTCATTGGTGGAGCGGTCATTCACAACAACCAATGGTTGATAGATAAAATTATTGAAAGCGCTAAAACCAAAGTATTTGAGCATTTAAGCGACAAAGTCAAGGTAGTCTTGCCTAAATTCGGCCCTGATGCAGGAGTGATTGGGGCGGGGTACATGGCGTTAAAAAACAATAAAGGAGCATGAACAACATGAAGAAAATGAAAGTTGCGTTAATCGGAGCTGGCAGCGTGTCCTTTGCTTTGGGCGCACTTCAGGATATGGTGTTGTCCGAGCGCTTGAAGACTCAGGTAGAACTGGAGATCGCTCTGATGGACATTGAACAAGAGAATGTGGCGAGAACCTATAAATATGCAACAGATATGTTTACCGCCTTCTCACATCCAGCGAACATTTGGCAGACGACCAACTTGGAAGCAGCTCTGCAGGCGGCTGATTTCGTCATCGTGGCGATCGAGGTGAATCGCTACTTCTATTGGTCGCAGGACTTCCATATTCCTCGCCGCTTCGGCAGCAAGCAAATTTACGGTGAGAACGGCGGCCCTGGTTCGATGTTCCATACACTGCGAAATCTGGGCCCGATGCTCGAAATCGCCCGCACGATGGAACGTGTCTGCCCAGATGCCTGGTTCATTAACTATACGAATCCTGAAGCGAAATTGGTTGAGGCTATCTCGAAGCTTACCTCGATCAAAGTCGTCGGTCTATGCCATGGACTGGATATGGGGATCGAGCAGCTGTCCCAATTTCTGGAGATGGATATCGCCGATATCGGGATGGAAGGCGGGGGCTTGAATCACTTCGGCTTCTTTACCAAGATCTGGAACAAGAAAACGGGTGAGGATCTTTATCCGTTATTTGATGAGAAGGAGAAGAAGGCCAACCGTCTGGCGCAATTCGATCATGTTGCGTTATCCAGAACGATGTACCGCACTTATGGATATTACCCTTATCCAGGCACCAACCATTGTGGTGAATATGTATCTTATGCGGAGGATTTCTATGCCGGCTTGTCCTTGCAATACCGCTATGATCCAATCCGCGAGAAGCTGTGGGAGAAGGATTCGAGAACCCCTGATTTCGTATACTGTGCAAGCGGTAACAATCTGGATCAAGGCTTGTTCTCGAAGATTCAGACGCAGGAGCTTTGGGTGGAAGAGGCCTATATTTTTGATAAGGAGAAGGTTAGCTGCAGCAATGAATATGCGATTCCGATCATTGAAGCGATTTTCTTCGATGATGAAATTGAACTGAACGCGGTCAACTTGCCGAACCACGGTGCGATCAAGGGACTTCCTGACGATATGGTTGTGGAGACTCAGGCGATCGTAGGCGGAAGAGGTATTACGCTGAAGCCGATGACGGTAGAACTGCCGACTGCGATTATCGGAACGATTCATATTCAGGGCACGATCCACAAATTGTTGCTCGAGGCTTTTGTGGAGCAATCCAAGACGAAGCTGCTGCAGGCGATCCTATTAGATCCTCAGGCTCCGACTTATTATCAGGCCTGTGCAATGATCGACGAGATGTGCGAATTGCAACAAGATATTTTACCTGAGCTGGAATGGAAATAAAGGGGGCTATATGGACAACAAGAAAATCATCGAACTGCTTCAGAAGATGACGCTCGCTGAGAAGATCGGACAGCTCTCTCAGACGACCGGGGAACATTACGTCGGCAAAATTGATAGCGAAATGGTTGAGACCGGCCCTGACTTCCCGGATCATATGCTTGAGGGAGATACGCTGTATACGATGGGAAGTATTATCGGCGTGTCGAGCGCCGGGATCACGAACCTGATTCAAAGTAAATATTTGCAGAAGTCACGGCTTAAGATTCCTCTGCTGTTCATGCACGATGCGATACACGGATACAGGACGATTTTTCCGATACCATTGGGGCTCTCCTGTACTTGGGATGAGGGAATCGTGCAGCAGGCAGCGGCGGATACCGCTTCGGAATTGCGCGCTGCGGGCATACATGTGAATTTCTCGCCGATGGTCGACCTTGTGCGCGACTCCAGATGGGGAAGAGTGATGGAATCTTTCGGCGAGGACCATCTGCTGTCCGGCAATCTTGGCCGGGCGATGATCAGAGGCTATCAGAAAGGCGAGGACGGAGAGTTTGCCGAATCGGGAGTAGCGGCCTGTTTGAAGCATTTTGCCGCGTATGGAGCCGGCATTGGAGGAAAGGACTACAACGCTGTCGATATGTCCTGGAGAGAATTCTATGCCTATTATGGAAAGCCCTATGAAATAGCCCTTCAAGAGAAGCCAAAATTTGTTATGAGCTCATTCAACACTTTCAACGGGGTTCCTGTAAGCGCAAGTGAGCAGATGATGAAGGAAATCCTAAGAGGCACCTATCAATTTGACAACATCGTAATATCAGATTGGGGGGCAGTCGCTGAACTGCAAAACCACCGCGTTGCCGGCAATGGCAAGGAAGCCGCTGAAATGGCTTTAAAAGCGGGCATTGATATCGAAATGGTCTCGACCTTGTATCTTGAGCATTATGAACAGATTCTAGAAGAGAACCCGGCGCTGATCCAGGATATAGATGCAGCCGTTCTGAAAATTTTGCAGCTTAAAAATCAACTGGGCTTATTTGAAAATCCCTTTGTAAACGAAGCTCGTGAGAATGAAGTCTTAATGAATCCGCGCTTTCTGGAGCATGCAAAGGACATCGCCAAGAAAACCTGCGTGCTGCTGAAAAATGAACAAATGCTGCCTATAAGCAAGGAATACAAAAAGATCATCATTGTCGGCCCGTTTGCCGGTAGCAATCAGTTGCTAGGCAATTGGCGGTGCAAAGGAAGCTTTGACGACGTAGTTACCTTAGCGGAAGGGATGAAGCGGATAGATGATTCATTCGATCTGCAAGCCTATGAATCCCTGAAGGACTGTCCTCAAGCCCAACTAGAGCAATGCGATTATATTGTCGTGGCGGTTGGGGAGCACTGGGAGTTAAGCGGTGAAGGGCATAGCAGCGTGAATATCGATCTGGAGGCCAGCCAGCAGCAGCTTATCCGTGAAGTCAAGCAGACGAACAAACCGTATGCATGCATCTGCTTCTCAGGCCGGCCACTCGCGCTTCAGAACATTATCGATGATATCCCCGCTCTCTTGTGGTGCTGGTATCCGGGTACACAGGCCGGCAGTGCGATTGCTGAGCTGATTACAGGTCAAGACACCCCGTCGGGGAAACTAACGATGTCGTTTCCGCGTCATTCGGCGCAAGCGCCGATCTATTACAATGAGTACAGCACGGGCCGTCCGGCAAATGAATCAAGCTACAGCAGCAGGTATCAGGATTGTGAAATCGGGCCGCTGTTCCCATTCGGGCACGGGCTGACTTATACCGGTGCGCAGTATTCTGATTTTAAAATTTCGCGTCATCATCTGACAACCGGTCAGGAATTGACGATCTCTTTTCAGGTGAGCAATCCAAGCAGGTATGACTATTCTGAAATCACTATCCTATACATTGAAGATCTTGTCTCAAAGGCGGTACGTCCTGTGCGCGAGATGAAGAAGTATCAAGTCGTAGGTGTACCAGCGCATCAGACAGTTAGCGTACAGATGACTCTGGCCTTGGATGATCTTCAATATTTGGATACCAGCCTGCAGCAAACGGTTGAAACGGGAAAATTCAATATATATATCAATGATCTTGACCATCCCATGTTTACCATAGAATATCGATAAAATGTCATGAATTAGAAGCATTTATCCGAAATGATCACGTTCTTTTGATTCGAGTTTTGCATTTCCTCAAAAAAATAGACCTTCTTGGAGAATGCCAAAGTGACTTCCCTCTCTTGGGGGTTCCGGTTGACTTCTCCAAGTCGGGGTGAATGTCTGTTTTGTTCTCGAAAATCCTTGCCTAAATAAGGCATCAAGTTTATGCAAAGGGCTGAACTATACACAAGTTCGAAATTTTCGAATCAGCCAGCAGATTTTGGATAGCGCTTACATGATTCGGAATGAACTGACAATGCTGTACCTGAATAGAGAGGGGGTATACGGATGAAATCCACATTTAAACATAAGTTTCTATCCCAGTGGGAGCTTCAAGTCATGGTCTGGCCGAGCATTATATTGATGATTGTTTTCTCGTTTGTCCCGATGTTCGGATTGATCATCGCTTTTCAGGATTATTCTCCGTTATCCGGTTTTGCGGGCTCGGAATTTGTAGGTTTGGATAATTTCAAAGCCTTTTTAGGGGACAAAGATTTCTACAATGTGCTGACGAACACTCTTGGCATCAGCCTGATGAAGCTGTTGATCGGTTTTCCGCTTGAGATTGTCCTGGCCATATTAATCAATCAAATCAGATTAGGATTATTCAAGAAATTTACGCAAACGGTATCTTATTTACCGCACTTCCTGTCATGGGTTATTCTTGGCGGCATGATTACATCCTGGCTCGGCTCAACGGGACTGGTGAACAGCTTCCTGCTGTCGACTCATCTCATATCTGAACCGCTCTCCTTCCTGTCAAATGCGAATGCTTATTGGTGGATAGCGACGCTGTCGGATATTTGGAAAGAGGTTGGCTGGGGAACGATTCTTTATCTCGCTGCCATAACGGGAATTGATCCATCGTTATATGAGGCGGCGAAGGTCGACGGGGCGAAAATCTTGAAGAGAATCTGGTATATCACGCTTCCCGGCATCAAAAATATTATCGTGCTGATGTTTTTGCTGCGTGTAGGCTCGATCCTGGGAGCGAATCTGGATCAGACTCTCGTCCTGCAAAATTCTTCGAACATGCTGCGCAGTGAAGTCATTGATTCTTATGTTTATCATTTAGGTCTGGCGCAAGGGGACTTCTCATTCGCGACTGCGGTCGGAATCTTCTCGTCCGTCGTATCGGTCACACTCTTGCTGGTAGCCAATTTCTTAACCAAGAAGCTTAGTGATAGTTCAATTTTTTAGAAGGGAGGGAGCTATATGGAGCTGGATAGAGGAGAGAAAATATTTAACTTTTTTAACGTGCTGTTCATGCTGTTTTTTATTGCCATCATCGTATTTCCCTTGATCAATATCGTCGCCCTCTCGTTTAATAACGGGTATGACGCGATGAAAGGGGGCATTTATCTATTCCCGAGAAAATTTACGCTGGTAAACTATGAAACCATATTGAAGGATACGACCATTTACAGGGCATTTGGAGTGACAGCAGCCAAAACAGTAATCGGTGTCATCGGACACTTGGTTATTACAGGAGCCGCAGCCTATGCTCTGAGCAAGTCTTATTTACTGGGAAGAAAGATATTCATCCGTATGGGCATCATCACAATGTTCTTCTACGGCGGGATGATTCCATCATTTCTGGTGGTCAAGTCGCTCGGTTTGGCGAACAACTTCTGGGTGTACATTATCCCCGTGCTATTCAGCTTCTACGACATGGTCATATTAATGAATTTCTTCAGGAGCTTGCCGGAATCTATTGAAGAATCAGCCAAGATTGACGGGGCCAATGTATTTCAGGTGTTCTTCAAAATTATAGTCCCGCTATCTTTCCCGGTACTGGCGACGATCGCCTTATTTCATGGAGTGTACCAGTGGAATGATTTCTTCGTGGCAAAGCTGTATGTGACGGATAAAGCACTGTACCCGATTCAATATTATTTGTATCAGCTGTTAACGAGTGCAGGCGCTGCTAACTCTGCCAAAGCGGGGGTATATATATCCAAGGCGTTTACGACACAATCTTTGCAGCAGGCTACAATGATCGTTACAACCTTACCTATTATGCTAATTTACCCTTTCCTTCAGAAATACTTTATTAGCGGCATGCTGGTCGGAGGAGTCAAAGAATAATGATAAAAGCGAGGGAGAACATTATGAAGAAATCGATCATCCTTCTGACTTTGGTTGCATTAGCAGTGTCGTTGACTGCCTGTGGCGGCAAGAAGACAAGTGAAAAATTGCCGGACTCGAAGATTGAAGTGGATAAAGCTACACCGAGCTGGAAGAACGACAAGGCAACGGCTGACCTTGACTGGTATATTAATTTCGATTGGTTCGCCCAGACCTGGGGCAATGATGTGTCTTCCAAGTATATTACGGAGGATACCGGAGTAAACATCACTTACTTGGGCGGCAGCGACGACAAGCTGAACACGATGATGGCCTCCGGAGATCTTCCGGATATCATTACTATGGATGGAAGCAACCCTTTTGTTAAGGATGCCGATAAATTCGCAATTCCGCTGGATGTTTTGGCCAAGAAGTATGATCCCTATTTTTTGGAAAAAGCAGCAAAGCCGGAAACGCTCAAGTTCTTCACAAGGGACGACGGCCATATTTATGGATATCCTAACTTCTCAAACACGAAATCGGATTATGAGAAAGGCGGCATCTATGCCAATCAGGGATTTCTGGTGCGGAAGGATATTTATGAACAGCTCGGCAAGCCTGATATGACCACGCCGGAAGGATTTATTTCGGCATTGGAAGCCGCGCAGAAGCTGGCTGTGAAGGATGAACTGGGAAAAACAGTCATTCCAATCGGGGTGACTCCTTTTACGGGAGATAGCCCTGAGAAGAATGGGATATTCAATAGAACGCTGGCCGATTTTATCGGAGTCCCGGTGTTGACGGAAGACGGCAAATACTACGACCGTTATACGGATGCAGATTTTCAGAAATGGCTTAAAGTGTTCGTCGATGCCCGGCAGAAAGGGCTGACAGACCGGGACATGATTACGATGACCAAAGACGACAAGGATGCGCGGCTAACGAATGGCAGCTACTTCGTCTATTTCGCTTCGGACCTGACCGGTGAGACGGATCCGTTGTCCGTGTGGGCGAAAGAGCACCCATACAAAGAGTACATTGCCGTTAACGGGCCATCTTCTACGACAGGAAATAAAACCGCATTGCCGGGCAATTCCATTGAAGGCTGGACACAGACCTTTATTACCAAGAATTGCAAGGATCCGCAAAAGGCGATGGAATTGCTGACTTATCTGGTCAGCGAGCACGGCAACACCGTAATGAACTTTGGCCGCGAGGGCGAAACTTACTCTATCGTTGAAGGAAAGCCTGTCTTGAATTCGGATTTGCTGGAATTCAAGCAGACCGATCCTGCGGGCTTCGAGAAGAAGATTGGCTTGACCACTCATCTGTGGCTGCAGGATAGCGCTCCGCTCTCCCGGCAAATGGGCCTTTCGCAGTTCCCGAAGGCTTTGCAGCAGGCCAAGCAATGGACTGAAGCTTATGTGGTGCCGCAATTCGAATTAGCGGGCCTGGACGTATATTTATCTAAAGCATCTTCCAGAAACGCAGAGAAGATCGAGCAGAACTGGTCGCAGACGATCGCCAAGATTTTGGATGCCAAATCGGATAGCGAAGCCGATCAGGCGATGGATGAATTTATTCAATACCGCCAGGCCAATGGCTATGAAAAATTGGTGGAAGAGAGAAATAATCAAATCGCGGTTAATGTGAAGAAGCTGGATTAAGCTTAAAATACAAACTGAGGACTCTCCTATCCGAGAGTCCTCTTTGCTATATAAAATGAGTTAGGGTTTGCTAAACGCATGAAAAAAAGCAGGAAAGATGACGACGGATATCGTTTATCCAACCGATTTAAATCTGCTGAACAATCGATGGAAAGGACAATCTGTGCGCTGGCGGTATGCCATTTCTTAGGCGTGAGGCCGTTTGCCGGGCGGAAAGAGCAGAAGCTGTCAGAAGAAAATAAAGTTCTAGACTGAAAAATAAAGTGTTAGACTGACGATGCTTCATTAAGCTAGACGGGCAGAATAATGGAATATTCAATATTGTGTTATAATAAATAAATCTGGAAAATGGAGGGACTTTTATGACAATAGGATCACAAAACGATATTGATGGTCTGAAGGAAATTGGCAAAATCGTTGCATTGACGATTAGTGAAATGAAACGTCACGCACGTGTAGGAATTACGACAAAGGAACTGGATGATATTGGAGGGCAGTTTTTGAAAAGGCATGGGGCTGTGCCGGCACCTAAGACAACTTACAATTTCCCTGGCAACACATGTATTAGTATTAACCACGACGTTGCCCACGGAATACCGGGAAATCGAATCATTCAACCGGGCGATTTAATAAACATCGATGTTTCTGCAGAATTGGGGGGCTATTATGCGGATGCGGGACATTCTTTTCCGATACCTCCATACGAGCCATCATTAATGCGTCTGTGTCAATACACACACAATACAATGATGAAAGTAATCTCTTCACTTAAGCATGGAGTAAAATTGAACGAAATCGGAAGGATTATTGAAATCGAGGCTAAAAAAGGCGGCTATAATGTCATTAAGAATCTGTGTAGCCACGGTATTGGAAAATCTCTGCACGAGACCCCACAAGATATTCTACCCGTTTATAACAAGCACGATAAACGGGTATTGAAAGAGGGCTTGGTCATTACAATTGAGCCCTTTTTATCTACAGGTGCAGGGTATGTCGTTGAGCAAACGGATGGATGGACTTTATGTGTACCCGACAATAGCTTTGTGGCACAACATGAGCATACCATAATAGTTACAAAGAATCAGCCAATAATCGTAACTGCAGTATAGAGCATCAGAATGAATCCGTGCTAACGGAGCACGTAAGTTCAATAAAACAGCGACAGTCTAGGACTTTATTTTCTCGTCCTTGGCTGTCGCTATTTCAATTTCTAGGCTCAGTCTAAAACTTATTTTATGGAGTCTGACGGTATGACAATTCGAAAAGCCGCATGGAATGAAGTCATCCAGTCTAATACTTTATTTTCTGCTGACAGAAGCAGAAACCAACCGTTCGGAATTGATGTTATCGTGGTGGAACCAGGCGGAAACCTCAAGGAAGATGTCGGATGATAAAAACATTATCTCATTACCGATTTTGACAAGAATATTATCCCATTCCCAACGAACCAATTCGGGTTATTGAACCATTTCACGATAGGAGCAACCCTTAAATTACGGGCTTGATCGTTCACAGCCGAGAGTGGAAGATCTATAATCTTAGGATCATCATCGGAAGTATTGAGAAGCGCATAGACGTATTGAAGACTTTATACATTTTTACAATAAGAAACATGCCTGTTGTCTTCTGTCGCCAATCTATAAATCGGGAGACAAGAACATGGTCCCATCGAAAGTCGCTATCTTAGCGACTTTTTTTGTTTTATCGGTACAAGTTCTTGTCCCGATTGCCGTAATGAACACAAACATGATCCAATTAACGATTAGACATTTATCTGTATAGTTGTAAAATAGCAAATGTCGTTATGCTTACCTCAGAAATTTCAGAGTAAGACTTTAAATTTCATCAGTGGGGGGACGACTGCCCCTGATCTGCTGACGAAATCGGCTGTTGTAAAGAGGCCTTTCAGTCGCCTGACGTAATCTGCACAATTATCCGTAAAAGCTATAAACAATAATCTAAGAGGTGGTTTCCTGTTGGAAATTTCAAGAACTTCTTTATAACATTTCTTTAACAATTTCTTATCAACTTAAAAACATTTTCCCGATAAGATACATACATCGGATGAGAAGATTAGAGACTGAAAACAGCAGAATCATCTCCTGAAAAAGAAACAAGAAAATGAAACTGTAGGCACTAATGTCCATTGTTCTTGCCATTTCATATAGACAAGTTATGAAAGGGAGAACAATGGAAGGAGAATTTACAGAAAAGATTTCTTGTACAGAGTGCGGGGGATAAGTGATAGCCAGATATGAAGGTTGATCAAGTGGTCGGCTAGCATTTATACCCCTGAAGCCATCATCATTGTCATTGGCGCCCCCCAACCATGACAATCCAATGGTAACAAATCTGGAACTGATTGCTGAAGCCTGCGGGGGAAATTGGTCACCTTTGGCGTAGACGAGAACTCAAAATTCTAAAATAAGGAGGTTTTTATGGCGTTTACAAAAAAAAGCGAAAAAGGGACAAAAAAGAGATGGACGGTAACTCTCCTTTTGTTACTAACGATGGTCTTTTCGTTCAGTACTTGGAGCAGTGTTTCCAATTCCGCTGCTCAAACTACGGATACTTTGGCTGAAACTAAGGAGTACGGAAAAAAGTCAAATGAGCAGCGTAAAATACCTGCTTCGGGTGTTGTTGACACGCAAATCCACATAGGGCCCGGCGGGATTGAGGAAATGCTGGCTGCGATGGATGCATTGGGGATTCAATCTGTGCTGATTGACGAATTTTGGTTGCCAAGTTTGGATTATCAACCACACCATGATTTATCCAGTGGTGGTATCCGCCCCGTCAACCCAACGGCAGAGCTAGCCGCCCAACTCCATCCCGAACGCTTCTCGTGGGTTCTCAGGGTAGAGAGAACAGATCCAGAATACGCAGCCATCATTCGAATGGTCCGCGATGCGCCATCCGGACGCGGGATAAGAATCATTCCCGGCATGACGCTCAAAGATACCCAAGCCTTTGCTAACGGTGAGTATGATCATATCCTTGCTGCTAGTGAAAAGGCCGGTCTTCCGCTGTTTCTCTACCTACCCGACCATCCTGAGCTCATCGCTGCTGCCGCAAAGAAATTCCCTAATCTGCGCATCATTGTTGACCATATCGGACTTTACAGCAATGACATGCGTACGATGTTCGGCGGCGCTGTCCCGGCGCGTTCTTCGAAAGAACAGATGGCCTTATTTGATAAAGTGCTCGCACTTTCTAAATTTCCTAATATTGCGCTGAAATGGTCTCATACTTCCGAAATGTTCGAAACCCCGGTCTATCCGGGCGAGGATTTGCAGCCTCTTTTGCGCAAGGCAATTTCAAGCTTTGGTGCGGATCGAATCATGTGGGCCAGTGACTTTTCGGTCAATCAGAGAGGGGAGAACTGGTCAGAGATTCTGTATGGCGTAAAGGGGAATTTTAAACTGTCCGATCAGGAGCGTGCGGCTATACTTGGCGGGACTGCACGCAAGTGGCTGAATTGGCCAGTCCAATAACTTTAGAAGAGCTAAGTAGTACTATTTCATTGTGAATACCAATTTAAAAAAGATTAAAAACAAGAGAGATGTTTACTATGGATATTAAGAAAAATAAAAAGGAAAGAAAGGGACGGCAGCCATTCTATTGGGACTAGTAGCCGTTGTTTCTCTGTCCGCTTGCTCTGATGCTTCAAATAACGCTAACGCCAGCGCTCCTACCACCAGCACTTCTAATCATCACTTCTTCCGTTAGTGCGCTGGAGGCTAAGATCAAGGATCGTCTCATGACGGCGTGGGATAAATGGAAGCTAGGATACGATGATTGGGTTAAATGGTCAAACGAACTTTATACACCTGATGCGAGCATTTCGGCAATCGGCGATAAGCCACAGAAATTCAAGGATTATCAGGCCAGCATGACGCGTTTGACATGGATATGGGACCGATTGAGAACATTGTAGTCGAAAATAACGTGGCAGCGATCATCTATCACATGCATTTGAAACCAAAAGGTCAGCCTAATGCGAAGCCTCATGAATTCCTGGTCACAGAGTATAATACTTTCGAAAAAATCCCTGGACACGACCAACCAATGGTCACAAAGCTGGAATTGTATACAGACGGTTTTAAGTAAATGTAACTTTTATGCGGAGGGATTAAGTCCCCGATAAAGACTACTCCCACAAATAAGAATGAGCTGGTGTGGATTTTCTATAACGCACCAGCTCATCTTTTTAAAATTCATTATCAAGGGCCGTAGTTATCTCTATAGACCGACTAAAGCGAAATTTGAATAGCGATACATTATTGAGAAATATTTATGATAAAATAAAAATCACTACATAAGCAGTTGGTTGTATAGGATTAATAACTCCTGAAATGGTACACTCTGATTTAGTGATCATAGATGCTGGTATTAACGAAACCTCAAATGGAATAACTGGTGATGTAGCCCCAGAGGTATCAAATATGGTAAAGGCAATCAGACCAGTTCCAGGTGGAGTTGGCACATTAACTACGGTTATTTTGTTTGAAAATTTAATCAAAGCGATGGAATTACAAATTAATTTAGGAGGGGATAGGATGAAGGCTTTTGATCAAACTTTTCGTTCATTTTTGGAGGAGCAAGTTCAAGCTCTCCGCCGCCAGGCGGCGGAAGTATAGCAGCAGTCTCCGCCGCCTTTGGAGCATGAATGGGGTCGATGGTGGGAAGTCTTACTACAGGTACTAAATATGAACACCTACATGATGAGATGGTGTCTGTTGTTGAGAAGATGAAAGTTGCAATTAACGAGTTTGAATGTATCTTAATGCAAGATAAGGAATCGTTTGAAGAATACATGACCGCACTTGGGATGCCTAAAGTTACAGTTGATGAGCAGACTGTTCGTTCAAAAGCAATATAGGAAACCGCCAAACGGTCTGCTGATGTTCCGTTTAATTTAATGAACCGTTACTGTGAAAGCATGGTTGCTTTGGAGAAAATCACAGATAAGGTCAACAGAAATGCAATTTCCGACTTGGCAATTGTAATTATTATGTTAGAAGCTTCCCTTCAATCAGCGTGGATTACTGTGGAAATAAGTTTAAAGAGTTTTAAAAGATGAGGGCTTGAAAAGATCCTACCAAGATGTGGGAACAGCGTTGATCAATCAGGCTCAACGTATCAAAATAGATGTTTTAAAGAGAATAAGAGAAATAATTTAGAAAAGTATGTATTTCAGGCTCTATTGCCTCTATAGCGAAGGACCATTTCTCTATTTGGTTTAGAAATTTATCGGCGCTTGTGATAAGCGTTCTTGTAGGTGGTATGGTAACTTGATTTTACACGAATCTAACTATGGGCCGCTTTTTGTATTCAATCTATCTGTGGAGCTTCATTTTTACAATCCTTCAATAAAAAAATGATATTAGGAGATATGAGTGATGTTTAAAATATTGGTTGTAGAGGATGACAAGGAACTGAATCATGCGGTCCGATCTTACCTACATCAGAACGGCTTTGAGGCGGTTGGATGTTTGAACGCAAATGAAGCGTATATCGCTATGTACAATAAACTGTTCGATCTGATCATTTCTGATATTATGATGCCAGAAGTCGACGGCATGGAATTTGCTAAGACAGTGCGGGGAGTCAATCAAGAAATTCCAATTCTTTTTATGACAGCACGGGACGATTTAGCTTCCAAACAGCAGGGCTTCCGGGTTGGTATTGATGATTACATGGTTAAGCCTATCGATCTGGATGAGCTGATTCTGCGTATCGGGGCTCTGCTACGACGTGCTAAGATTGCCTCTTCCAAAAAGCTGAGTATTGGAAGTTTAACTTTAGATGCGGAAGAACATACAGCTTATTTGAATGAAGAAGAGATTCCAGTGACAGTACGGGAATTTAATTTGCTTTATAAACTGCTTTCTTATCCCAAAAAGACCTTTACCCGTTCTCAGCTCATGGATGAATTTTGGGATTTGGAATCATCCTCCAGTCCTCGGACTGTAGATGTATACATGACAAAACTGAGGGAAAAATTCTCTGACTGTGATGACTTTGAAATTGTTACGGTATATGGCCTTGGCTATAAGGCGGTCGTGAAATGAAAAAAGAAATACAAGATTATCAAATAAACCGCAGCCTTTTTTCGATTCGAGCCTATCTAAGGTTTTTTTTGTTGATTTCTTTTGTAGTAAGCTGTAGTGTACTGCTTTTTTTCGGTGGATTGGATATTCCAGTCGAGCTTATCCAAGCTAATGCTCCCAATACCTTTGCTAATGTAGTTTTTTTAAGTCTGCTTTTTTTTCTGCTAGATGGTTATCGCCGGAAAATTACGTTGGAACGCCCCTTAAAGCGAATTCTGGAAGCGACGTTTCAAATTACGAAGGGAGATTTTAAGACTCGTATAAAGCCCCTTCACGCCTTAAAAAGCGAAAATGAATTTGATGTAATTATTAAGAATTTCAATAAAATGGCGGAAGAACTATCCAGTATTGAAACGTTGCGCACCGATTTTATATCCAATGTCTCCCACGAACTTAAAACTCCCCTGGCTGTGATTCAAAACTATGCGATGATGCTGCAAAACCCAGATCTACAAAAAGAAAAACGGATGGAATACGCGAAAACGGTCACAGAGGCATCCCGGAGGCTGTCCGATTTGATTACAAACATTCTGAAATTAAATAAATTGGAGAATCAACAGATTTTCCCAGAAACAAAAAAATACAATCTCGGAGAACAGCTCTGTGAATGCCTGCTGATTTTTGAAGATGTATGGGAAAAGAAAGATCTGGAGATTGATATTGATATTGATGAGGATGTAACAGTTAAAGCGGATGCGGAGCTTTTGACTTTGGTGTGGAACAATCTCTTTTCTAATGCCATAAAGTTTAGCGAGCCAAACGGTAAGGTGACTGTTAGTATGAAAATAGAAGAAGGATTTGCTGTAGTGAAGGTTTCGGATACTGGCTGTGGTATCAGCCCGGAAGTGAAGCGACATATTTTTGAGAAATTCTATCAAGGTGATCCGTCTCATGCCACCCAGGGTAACGGTCTTGGTCTTGCTTTAGTGAAGCGAGTAGTAGATATTGTGGGCTGCGAAATCTCTGTTGAGAGCGAACCGGGCAAGGGGAGCACCTTCATAATAAAAATGCGGAGGGATGTGAATGGAGTTGTCTAGGGATATGTTACTCTGTTTGTGCGACGATGTTCGCTTTTCTTGCGGATAAAGGTTGACTATAGTTGTTTGAGATGATGCTTAGGTTTTGAAGATATGTTTTTAGCTGTTTAATATTTATGGCAATCAAGGGATCAGCACGGTTGGCGGGCTTTGGTTAGGATGATTTTTTATATGAAATTGAACAAATTGCAACTATCTTTGGTCATAGCCCGTCAAGTAGACAATAAAAAAGAGCACGTTTATGAGGCGACTGATCACGTGTATTGTTAAGACGATCAGTCGCCTAGTTTTTCTGGAAACGGTTATTATTGTAGAAGCGATTATACCCCTTAATCATAGCTTCAGACGCTCGTCTGCGGCTTCTCTACAGCATGATCGTAGCCAAAGCAGTTCTTAAATTCATGACGTTCTATTTTTTAGATTTATTAATTTGAAGTTTTTTCAACGCTCGATTGGCGCGAACCACCATAAAAATAGCCATACTGAATACGATCAGGCTGATGCCTGCGCCGACGGCAGTATTCATGACCTGGCGAAACAGATCGCCCCCACCGAACTGTGATATCATTGCGGTCTGGTGTGTCAGGTTTTATATATAGCTTGGCTATAAAAATTCCTACTGAATTGGGCCTTCCCGCCAGAGTAAAAGATAGATAATACAATATAGACTTTTTAATTTACGGATTTTAATATGAAGTGCGACACCTGCTGGAAATAAATAAAAAAGGGCTCATGGCCGGATTCGTGTAGAATGAAGTCACCACAACAACCATTCACACAAGGAGAATCCACCATGAGCTACACACATCATTTGCCGTGAAATCCGTAGGCAGGCTTCGGTGTTGTACCAGGCGCAGCAGGCCCAGCACGCTTACGAAGAGCGCCGGAAAGCTTGTGTGTCTAAAGGCAAATGGACAACGGAACAAGCAGCGGTCATCGAAGCAAAGCTTCAGGCCAGTTAGTCTCCTGAGCAAATCGTAGAGCGGCTCCAGCAAGAAGGACAACGTGTGGTGTGTTTTTAAAACCATCTATCGCTGGCTCTATACCGGCTACCTTATGAGAGGGAGTCTGAAGGTGCTTCGACACAAAGGCAACGGCAGTAGCCTGCAGAAAAACGCGGAAAGTTCTCTGTAGGCAAAACCATCTCCCAGCGCCAAAAGAAGTTCGTTCTCGGGAGACGTTTGGACATGGGGAATTGGACACCGTGGTCTCAGGGCGTGGGAAAAGCAAAGGCTGTGTGGCCACATTCGTGGAACGTAAGACGCGTCTATATACCGCAATTCAGATGCCTAATCGCACAGCGCTATCTATGGAGATTGCCTTTGGCGTAGCTGCTTCCCAGTACTCTGCTGGAGTCTTCCAAACAGCCACAGCTGACCGTGGCAAAGAGTTTGCCTGCTATGCAAGCCTGGAAGCCACCCATGGCGTACAGGTTTATTTCGCTGATCCGTATTCCTCCTGGCAACGAGGCTCCAATGAAAACGCCAATGGCTTACTGCGAGAGTTCTTCCCCAAAGGTACGGATTTCGCTCAAGTTACGGATGAGGCCCTAAAGAAAGCACTCGATCTCATCAATTATAGACTGCGAAAATGTTTGGGTTAAAAAACCGCTCACGACTCCTTTTCAGAGAAACTGTCGCACTTGGCTTGACAATCCGTCAATTCTAAATAAAGATATGAGTATTACAGAGATATTAAGAAAGCTGGAATTGAATCTAGGAGAAACCGGTACAGGTTTGGAACCGATATGTCTATCAAGAGCGGCACTTGGTCGAGTGTTTCTTTCATAAAGTATAGAAGTACCGGCGCTTGGCCACTCGCTATGACAAATTAGCGTGTACATACCAAGCTTTTTGACGTGGGCTTCCATTTTAATTTGGATTCCAATTAGTTATTCCCCAAAAATAATGACAAGTATTGTCGATATTTCTTTTCTATAGTTGAAATAAAAATATGCTGGTGGATTCAATCATATCAGGACTTATTTACAATAATAACAAAATCGGCAGTGAGGGAGTCTCTCTGCCGATTCGGTGATTTCTATTCAGCTTTTTTCATTAAATTATTAATGTATAGTCTGTTTTATCGTCTTATCTATTTTCAGAGTTGATTTTAAAACTAATCAATAAAATCAATTAGTACATACCACCACCATCGGTATAGAGATGCAGGTCGGTTACCATTAATTTACCATCTACCTCTCCAAAGGTATTATATTCTGTTACAATCATACTAAATGTTTTATCAGGTGAATCCTTTGGTGTTAGGTACATATAATAAACCAGTGTCGCTGTATTTCCATCCACAGTAATATTCATAATTGGTCCCATTTCCATATCGACTTTGTCACGTTGAGATTTCATCGCAACTCTGTAATCGCTGTACTTCTGCTTTTCGCCACCAATAGCTGTAATATCAGCGTTCTCAGCATATAAGCCATCTGCAATCTTTAACCAAGACTCATAGTCTGGTTGCCAATTTCCCCACCAATTAAATAAAGTTAATTTGATTTGATCAGAAAGTTCCTTTGAATCTCCGTATAATTTTTCTGCTTCTTTTTGGGAATTCAGGCGCAACTCCTTGCTATTGTCCTTGGTTACTTCATTCATTTCGTAAATTACCTTGTGGGATTGTGAAAGAACTTCAGTTCTTGTTGACTCATTTGTATCCTTGCTTGATGCATTTGAACTACATGCTACTAAGCCAAAAACAAGAGTTGTTGTCGTTAATAATAAACCGATTTTTTTGAATGTTTTAGTCATTTTTTTTCTCCTTAGAAGGTTATTGAACGGACCTATTTAACCATTTGCGTGCAGTGCCGCCCAGCAAATCTGAACGTTTCTGGTCAGTCAGGCTGAAGTTTCCTTTCATGCCATAGAGAATTTCTGACCAGTTTTCTCCACGTTGATTCACCGAAAAATCACTGGCCCACATGATTCGATCTGCACCAAACCTGGAAATTGCCTTGCGGAGCAGCGGCTGTAATTCGGTGCCTGGATAGACCGACGTGTCAAACATTTCAGAAGCTTGCGACCATTTCAAGGCAACTTTGGTTGGGGAATTGGGACAGAGCCAGAACTTGATCGAATAAAGCTTTTTGTTCTTGTAAAGAACGTGCCGGTACTGCTCCTCCGTACATCATACGCATGTCATTACTGTACAGCCCAATAAGATCAACAATAATACGCAGGTTGGGAAACTTCTTGGCAGCTGAAGCAATGAGCTCGGGATGCAATGCAATGCTAGATGAAGCGTCAAAGCGTTGCTTGGTTTTTTACTCTTACATTTTCCGGTGATTTTCATACACCCTCCTTGTTCACAATTTTAAATACGAGAGTTGATTTATTCATTTCTAGTGGATAACCTGCTCGCGGGCTATTGATGCTTAACCTGTCTTGATTGCAGCATCCCCTGAAGTGAACACTTGGCTCTATTATCTTCATCGCTGATAATTGAATTCTACTAACAAAATGTTTTTAAGTTGATAAAAAATTGTTGAAGAAATGTTATAAAACAAGTATTCAATTCTCGAATTAAATAGAGAATCCGATCTAAATCCGTAAATTAAGTATTTCCAAAAAGGATTCTTCTAAAACAGCGGGTGTATTATCTACCAAACATGAACAGAATATCAATAACATCTATAACTCGATCGGCAACATCTAGTAACCGTCTGAAGCACTGATCGAGAACAACATGAAGTAAACAACAATATGAGTATCGAACGGAGTGTTCCACAATGAATAATCAACAACTTGAAATGATTAATAGAATACGCGAAAATATGGTCGGTACCGGCCCAGCACTTCAACCAAGCTCAAGTGTCCCAGTACAACGTCAAGAAATGATCATTCCTACCTCCGTTGGTGATACTCGAGTGTTGATGTATACTCCAGAATCCAACACAGATGGCTCTCTACCTGTATTTATTAATATGCATGGCGGTGGCTTTATAATGGGAAATGCAGGGATGGATGATCCTTGGTGTAAACTGATTGCATATCGCTCAAATTGTGTTGTCATCAATATCGATTACCGGCTTGCTCCCGAGCACCGGTTTCCAACGGCTGTCTATGAATGTTATGACGTGGCAACATGGATTCATGAGCATCCAGAAGCCTTCGGAATCAAGGCAGCAATTATGGCGATTGGAGGACACAGTGCAGGGGGGAATCTGGCGGCTGCTGTGTGCTTGTTAAATCAGCAGCGTGGAAATGAATTACCCTTTGTATTACAAATATTGGACTATCCGCCACTTGACTTGGTCACAGACCCTGCGGAAAAACCGAGCTTTGACGAAGTACTCCCGACAGAGGTGTCTAAGATGTTTAACGCCATGTATCTGGAGTCCCCAGACGTTGGAAAAAATCCTCTGGCTTCACCTATCTTTGCTGAATTTCTTGAGGGGCTACCAGAAGCCTTAATCATCACTGCAGGTAAAGATTCGCTCGCTGCAGAAGCCAGAGACTATGCAGAAAAGCTTCAACGGCAAGGTGTGAAGGTGCAACACAAACAATTTGAGGGAGTGCCGCACGGGTTTACCCATCAAGGAGATTTAGCCATCGCAGAAGAAGCTT
Organism: Paenibacillus kribbensis; assembly: GCF_001705305.1. Taxonomy (GTDB): domain Bacteria; phylum Bacillota; class Bacilli; order Paenibacillales; family Paenibacillaceae; genus Paenibacillus; species Paenibacillus kribbensis_B. Next base: position 122,989 of record NZ_MCBP01000015.1, on the reverse strand, counting down.
GGCATCTCATGAGCGACAAGCTGAAGGAAGCCTTCGCAAGCGCAGAACAAGGATAGGACATATTGAGTAAAAGAAGCAGACGTTAAACAAATTTCATCAGTTCTAAGATCGGTTCAATATGCACATGTAATAAAAGATCCTCTTAAAAAAGCGATTAAGTATATTTCCTTCGAAGTAAGGAACTTTATATCAATGTACATCTACGGACAAAAATGTTGTAGAAGGACAAGAACATGTTCCGATTACCGATTTGATCATCTAAACATGAGTACACATTGGCGGTAATTGTACACTCAATAGTCATCATCTGTCGTGGGACAGGAGTTTAGAAAGTAGTTATAACTGCTTCGTAACGGATATGTACAACACGATTGTTGGATCATTAAGTTGAAAAGTATGTGGTGTCACCAGCCCCAAGAGAAAATTCTAAGATTAGGGCTCCGATTATGAGCTTAAAGAAATTGCAGTTTGTTAATAGCGTGACTGTTAAATAAAATTGACTTTAATTTGTTGCTATTGTATAAATGAATTAACCACATAACAAACCTCATAGGACGGGGGCAGTTTAACACTTAATTGTGTTCATAGTCAGCCGGTGTTGAAAACGCTGGTTTAAACTGGAATTTAGGCCTATGTATGCTTTGGCATACATAGGCCTTTTTTATTTTCAAAAAAAGAAGGCAATTCCAGAAATAAATATGGGAAGGAAATAATTATTAATGTTAGTCCTTTTATGAAAGACCTGGATGAGACTGAGCGGATTGTGTTCAATGAAATCAAAAACTCTGCTCATGAGAGTGCAGAGGCCATGGCAGAGAGGGTCCGGAATTTCCCTAATATAGATATTCTCCAAATGGCAGATGATTATGTAAACACATGGACAGGTTTAGGGTACAATATTGCTAAAGTAGCATCTGACCCAGATGCTGCCTATTCAAAAGGGGAATACAATTTATAACTATCGTTATAAATTAGATTACAGAAAATATATAAAAGAAGGAGAAAACTTTGTCCGTATCACTTTTGATGCTAAAGGATTATCCAGCAATAAAAATACAACAATAGTTACTCCAATAATTTATAAGGATAAGAAATATGACATCCAACGAAATGAATTCCATATCAAATAGTTGTTATGAGACAGCAAATCGCAGTCTTCTTTCTTATTTACTTCAATTCGGTACTGAAGCTCAGGTAGGGGACAGTAAGCCTCCTCTGAGCGGTATGTAGAAACACCGCAGATATACTAAGGCACAAACAAAATATTGAAATCATCGCTCCAAATGTAACGAGAACGATTAATTTAAATGAATTTAAATGTCCGCTAAGTACTAAAACTATGAAGAAATCGTTATTTAAGATGAAAAGTTTTAAACCAATAAGCGTGGCAATGAAAATTTACGAAAATCCAAGTGATGAAAATAAAAGGATTCAATCTTACGTTGATTAATATGTAGCAAAGTTAAAGATATAAAAAACAAGCATTTTAAAATCGCCTTTAGTAGGCGATTTTTTATTTTTGACTGAATAATATTCATCGATTATAGTTAAATGTGGGGAATGAGATAATGTTCTTGTCAATTATGAGATAATATTCTTGTCATCCGACAGATACTGACTACTATGAATTATGTTTTTTGTTATACATTTAGTCAAAATACGAGTTTTGTGAACATGTCTAAAAAAACCGCATAGCAATGCGGCTTTATCGATGTCCTGTCCTGTTGTCCAGTGACAACAAGTTTACTCCTTTATTGACAACAAGTTTGCCGTATTAGAGATTATGACAACAAGTTTATCCCTTTTCCTATATGACTTTTGTTGGAACAAGCCAAAAAATATTTTTGAGCTCCATATTTCTGGTATCATCCTTCTTTAAAGGTATAAACTTGTTGTCACTTTCCTCGTTAGGGGTAAACTTGTTGTCATTCTCTTCGAAAAGCATAAACTTGTTGTCATTCTCCTCGGAAGGTATAAACTTGTTGTCACATTTTCAAAAAAATTATTATTACAAGTAGCTATAAATTACTTTTGTTCTCTATCAAGTTTACATCACTTATCCATATTATTAACCGCATTTCGCATTTCTTCATCTGTTAAATGTGTATAGATCATAGTTGTTTGTATTGAGGAATGTCCTAACTGATTTTTTAATCTGGGTACATCATTATTCTCCAGATGGTATCTCGTCGCGAATGAATGCCGTAAAGAATGTACAGTTAAAGCCGGCTTTCCAAAAGCTAAAGCGTATTTTTCAATCAGTTTCTCAATTGATCTCTGTGTTAGCCGACGGCTTTTTCCTTTACGGCCTATAAGAGCAGCAATAAACAAAAAGCTTTCAGTTTTCTCTGGTTTATATCTGGATTCTCTGATCTGGAGATAATTATCTAAATCCAGTAACGCTTGCTTGCTGAAATATACATATTGCTCTTTATTACCTTTTCGTATAACACGCACCAAAGCTTTATTCATATCCAAATCTTCAATGTTAATACCTGCTACCTCAGAGAGCCTAAGACCAGAACCTAAAATGAGGGAAACAATAGCTGTATCTCGTTCACGGTTAAATTGATGGAAATTGTAAATACGTTTATTCTTTTTATTCATTTCTCCGAAATCATGAGCTATAAACTGCCTAAATGACTCAAAATCGTCTTCTCTAAGAATTTTCCCATCAATACGATTGGCAATGGTTTCTTGGCTTTCTTTAACCACGTTTAAATCCATTTTGGCCATAACGTTGCGCTGGATATATGGCTTTAAGTCACTTGTTTCAGCTTTGTTCTGTAAGTAATCAAATAAGGATTTTAGCGAGGACAATTTACGGTTGATGGTTAGCTTGGTATTGCCAAGTTGATACTCCAAAAAAGATAAGAAATTTTCTACTTCACGAATGGTTAGTTTCTCTAAAATGGCCAAATTAATGTTTTTACGACTATCTGCAGTAAAGTTTTCTGCAACTAACCAATCAAAAAATATAATATAGTCATGACAATAGTTCAGAAGCGTTGTGGGAGAAAGTTTACGTTTCCTGCTATCAATAAATTCCGTAACAAACCACGGAAGATCAGACAATTTTTCATCGATTCGATTCATGTAATGCATTTTCATTTGTTTATCCATATATGTATAACCTCCGTAAATTATTATACTTCAGCTATAAATATTCGTCAAAACAATATTTTACGTAATTATATAACGAATCGTTAATAATCTTCTCCTTGGCCCGGGATAAGAACTTGCATCAATAAAGCCAAAAAGTCGCTAAATAGCGACTTTTAATGTGATCATGTTCTTGTACCTCGACACCAAGCCAGTAATGTTAGCCACTACAATCCCCTCTATTCCGCTGCCAGACGCTTTATTCAGGGTTTCAATCAATTCGAGCTCATTGTTCTCAATAACCATTTATTCAGTATAGTTACAGGGTTACAGATGAATAATCTCTTAGATCGATTGGCGGCTTACCTCTAATAAAAACACTTATGGACACTGAGTAACTTGTAGGATCTCCCCCAATAATTAGCAAAATAGGTTCAGGGCAATTCATCGACCTATTGGAAGATATAGAGATCATTTGTTTGGAATCAATGGTACTCATCTTGCTAGAGGAAAAAGGATGAAAGTGCCACTCCCCCAGGTAAAATGCCTTCTCAACTTTCCATAACGAATCGAGCCACTCTTTTAAACCTTCAACACCTCTGTAAAATCGAGTTCTTGTGTATTTGGAGTCTCTGGGTGCAGCGCTGCTCTTTACAATAACGGCTTTTTTCAATGTATCATCATAATATCCAGCCAGAATGCCTCCAGTTTCTAGATACCCACTTGAACTGCACTGAGCCAATATAAACGCTAAGATTTCCTCACAGAACTCAACTTCAAGGCCACTCTCAATATCTTTGTATCTATGAACGAGCATTAAAACACCTCGCGATGCTTCAATATAACACCTGCTGGCATGCCATTTAATTGTTGTTGTTCATAGACAGCGAATATGTTGGGACCGAATGGATTGAGCCACCATGGTTCCATCTCTTTTATTGCTAATCCAGCCATAACCCAAATATCATCTGAACGAGCTGGGAACAAAGGATGATAACATCCGATTCCATCTCTAGGTAAGATTATATCCTTGTTTTCGTTTTGTTCTAACTCAATCCATAGTTTGATAAGATCATAAAAAGTTTTGCGAGGAAAAGGATGTTTATTCGATAGGAAAATAAACATCCTCTTTGCTCCAAACCCAAGGGATACAGAAACGAATCTTTTCGGTAGAGTCCAGTCGAAAAAGTACAGGTGATCAATAACTGCATCGCTACCTGTCGTATCGATAATTACGTCATATCCCTCTATTACATCCACTTCATCCTCAGACAAATTCGGAAAGGGTTCATTTATAGCCGAGGACCAGACGTGCATATTGTTATGATTTATCCGGTTAGATAAAGCCTCCGCCTTATTCAAATATAAATGATTTATGCCAAGTGTATGCCGAGAAAGGTTACCGGGTTTTAGAATATCTTCATCACAGACCAGGATTCTTGATATACCGGTTCGGGATAGTAATTCCCCAATAGCTGAACCGAGTGCACCAGCACCGATTAAAACGGCTCCATCCCTCTGGACTTTTTCATCTAAACTCCCCCTGCTCAGAATTGCTTCCTTACTCCAGTTCTCTGTACGGACATATTTTAATTTTCGTTCAGGCTTTAACTGATTCAAGCGATCACGAAGAAAATAGTAATCTTTTGCTTTTCTAAATCCTTTAATTTTTTTCACATTTTTAGTTAACCTGCCGATTTCAAAACTGATCCAGTGGACGATCGAGTTTTCTCCCCCAACAAGTTTAGGGATTTGAAATCCAATTAATAAAAAATTCCGGTCCTCTAATCTGAAAATATTCATACGTTCATAAATTTCGTTCCAGAGATCAAAATGGTGTTCTTTGCAGATTGTTTCCAGCTCTCTGAAGGTTCTTGGATAAGACCAAGGCTGTATTATTGGTTGAAACGGAAGCAGTACCCATACACCGTGGAATAGCTTATTTGAATCAGCTCTGATAAGTTTCCCCCAATCATATGCATGGATCACCTCTGACTTTTCACCAAAGAAAACCGACACAAATAAGATGTTACGATATTCATGTATCTCTTTAAGAGATACATGACCAGATCTAATTTTTGTTTCGTTCCATACTTGAATATGCTTTTGTTCTTCTGCAAAAACCACTGAAAAATTCGGTTCGAAATGAGAATGAGGCAATTCGAAATAGTCTCCTGGGATGGCTAATGAATCAATTGAAGCAGCAAGCAGCCACTCTTTCAGACGCTGGACATGCCAATTAATGCGCTGCTCTTCATCCATGAGCTCGTCACTATCAGACAGTAATTCCAGTTGACCGGTATCCCAATCAGTGCAGATCTTTCCTAACCTCCAAGGAAGGTAATCCTTTTCAATGTTTTCGTTCATATGTTTATAGGTAAGGGTTATACTATTTACTTTATCAGGAAATATGCTTATCGATCCCCTCGGATAAAGGGGATCGATAAGCATATACCACTGCGTTGTTTGGGGGATTGATGAATTTATATCTAGCCCAGATACCTTTAAGCTAAAATGAAGAACCCAACTCTTAAGCCTTGCAAACCAATATACCTCTTCAAGCTGCTGGTACCCATCCATAATTTCAAGTTGAATACATCCAGTATTTATACGTTCAGGGACAGAATTAATCATCCGAAACGTCCACCTACAATATTAGGAGTTGTCGGATTATCTCTTTTTGAAAATCCAACACTTACCCTGTTGTCCATGTCGGTTGTTGCCTCTGATGTAGGGAATTTAGAGCCAAAAAGTTTATTCCATTCTTCTGCACTTTCTTTTACTGTGGTCGCATCTGTAGCCTTCCTAGCAATTACAGCAGCTTCTTGGATAAGCTTATAGAACTCATCATATTCTTCATCAGTAACCCTTCCCATGACGTCATGGGAAGGTACACCATGGTCTGCCATAAAAGGCTTTGTTGGGTGATCGTTAACAATGGCCTCTAAGACTTCAGTTACTCCTTGTCCGACACTGCCGATATCATCAGGGCAACATAAGCCTATCAAATGTTCAAAAGGATAACCCTTTGGATATTTCGGCAAATGATTCAATCTTCTCCACCACTTTAATGTCTTGACTACATTAACATAATGACGATTGCAAGATTTATTTTTTTCTTGTGTCCATTTAATTTGAGCTAAAGGGTCGGTTTGTTTCCATTCTTTAGCCTCTCGATCAGGTATCCAAAGAGGAACCGATTTCCATTCAGGTTCATTTGCGTTGGAATAGGTCTTCCATACAGAGCTCGAATCCAACGTTTCACCAAGGACTGCCCATGACTTCTTTAAGGTCCATGTTTCAATCTCTTCCAGTGCACGAGCATCGGTGACACTATTTGACTCCAGAATTCCTTCTTCACTTTCAGAAGGTGCTGCCGTAATGACGACATCTAGGTCAACATAACTTAAAGAGATTCCTATTGAACGACCTTGAATTTTATATTTGCCAGCATAGTGCTTCTCCATAAACGGCACAAAAACTTGAAGAGCATCTTCTGGATTGCTGTATTCCTCCATACTCAATTTTGTTACTACAATGACATCTACATCGGAGCGGCTTTCTCCTTTTGGTCGAACAGCGGTTGATCTTCGATAACTTCCCTGAAGAAACGTACTTACAATTATCTTCGACATTTCCTCGTCTTCTTCTAATCTATTCCTTAAAGTGGTGTGACCTGTAATCAGATCATTCACTTGATTACCTGTTAGCCGAATTTCTTTAAGAAATCTCGCAAAATAAGTTGGAATATTCATTTTAAGACCTCCAATTTATTAGTAAGGGAGCAAAAAAGAAGGGGTATATGATCCATCGCCAGAAAAGTTATGTTCATATAGAACAATCTCCGGAATATTTGCAGCTTGTTGAGCAAGGAAGAAAACAAAACCATTAGGCGCTGAAATAAAAAAGTGAACTTTACCCTTTCTTTGATTTGGATTGCGTTTGTCTAAAGCTTTGATTACTTGCTCAGCTAGTTTCCAGGCATGCGTACCATCCTTGACAGCTTTAAATCCTTCTGATGGCATACGGAAATGATAAAAGGTCTTCACAGGGAGTTGATTATTCTCAATGTGCCACTCAACATGAGGCTTTACATCACGAGTTACACTAATGGCAACAACCGTATCTCCTTCAGTTGAAGTACTATCTAAAACCTCTTCGATGAAAGCTGAATAGCCTTGGTCCTGGCAATGTACATCTGGGATCCATGCAATTAAGCCGTCTCCGCGCTGAACTGGAAATGCTCTAACTCCTGATTTGGGATTTAAGGTTAACCCTAAAGCAAATGTTATGGAAAGGTGTGTGTTGAGTTGAAGTAAGTAGGCATTACCTGGTGAAAATACTCCCTGTGTAAATTTTCTTAACTTCTGTGCAATATCGTCGTTCCAGGTTTTTCCAAGTTTAATTAGCCGTCCATCGAAGTGGTCACAAAGACATAGTAAGTGACTAGTTTCTTCCTCCAACTTTTCTGCATGAGAAAGGAAACTGCGAATGCCAACAGGAATCTCGTCTATGATTAATTGTAGACCTGTATATAGTCCCTCTCTTCGGCACAAATACAAGAGCGTTTCCTTGTTGAAACGCTTACTTCCTTTGCTTGCACAATTAACGATTAAATCGTTATAGGGATTTACGAGCACTTTAAAATCAATAGGTTTAAGCCCAGCGAGCATTAATTTTGAATTAAGTAAATCTCTGATTAAAATAGAAATGCCGGGTTTACTATGCTGAATACGAATACATCTCAGGATTTTCCGCAGCTCTTCTTCATCGTCTAAACCGAGGTGTTCCATCATGGCCTTTCGGGCCAGAGCTATTTTAGTTCTTGGTTTCCCATCAAAAAAAGCATTCAAATTTAATTTATTGTGATGATTATCCAATAAAGTTTCTAAAAGATCGTCATTTTTTATGTTCCAGGGTGTTATTAAATGAAAACGAGCGTTGGTGTACCCTTTCGTTAAAGCATCGCGTACACGAGCTAAAAACGAGTGCGTGGAGGCGTTAATGAAAGAAGGATTAATGAGGTCTAACAATTCAATTGAATGTGTGTTCTTGACATGATATTTGACCTGATAAAAGTCCATGGTGATTTCGTCTGCAATATCATAATCCCCTGCTATAGGTTCGAAATACTCAACTACAACATCATCAAGAGATTTAACACGATCATCTTCGTAGTATACTTCTTTAATATTGGTATTATTATGTAGTAACTCGGATGCAAAAAACCAAAAATAAAGATTTTGATACGTCATACCGGCATTAATTGCATCAATGGCTTTCCCCATGTATCACAGTCCTATTCTTATAATTAAGAACCTATGTTCTCAACATATTATCTCACATTAATCGTTCATATTCAATTGTCTTATCTTATAACTACTGCAAGCTAGAAATAAGGATGTTCAGATCGATCAGCATGTTTTTAAAACGCCTTCACGAAGAACAGCGTATTAATTGGCATGTCCAGCGATTTTTATTTCTCTCCGATTAGCCGAATCCAACTGTGATGAAGATGTTCAAGCAAGTTTGGATCTTCCTTCATTTGAAAGTCTTTTGTTTGGTCGAGCCTAGGCATTTGTCTTATTTGCGTAAGAGGTTCAAGCTGTTTCCATAATCTCAATGCAGATAAATAATCAGCATCTGTATTATAAATCGTGAAACCTTGCTGTAAAGCTACCTGGACCCAAACCACTTCGAGTTGATAAGCTTCATATTGACTAGTTCGAGCCTTTTCAAGTATGACCAGCTTTGGCGATCTTCCACTTGTTATTTGTTCCTTCACCCAAGCATTTGAAGCATGTTCTAAATGCTGAGCATATCGGCGCTCCACATTGGTTGTTTGACCAATATAGACTCCTGTAACTTCAGGTATCGAGTCAAACAGACCATATATGTAACGATCGTCGATACGATCCTTGTACCATTTTTTCATGAGAAATTCACCTCTTTTCTTCTTCCAGGTCGCCAAAATAAATGTATTTTCTCTTGGAAGGCTGCTTTAGAATTCATAATGTTATGTTATAAGATTATCTTGTATTTAAGCTTTTTGGCTTTAGCTCGTTCACTGTCTCATTTTACATCTATACTGGAGTATCTTTCTAGTATAAAGAGATTGCACATAACACTATTGTAATTATTCCGAGTTTATTAATTCAGCATGATTTATTTTGAAGGTTTTAGCTTCAACACCGTTTAAGAAGATCCTTAATGAAGACTCTATTTATGTCGATATATCAATAAAGGAGCTGCTAACATTGATATACACTTTAGGTATGATTCTAATACTTGCTATGCCTATAAGCACAATGTTAAAACACGCAAAAAACATACCACTTGTACATAGTTATAAAATAAACTTTAGAAAACCATTGAAAAAACACATAAGAAAACTAAAAATTTAAAAAGTAGCAATGACTTATATCTTCATTCAGATAAAATGCTTAATGTTCTTCTAGATTTCTATAGAAATGAATCATTGGATATCCTTATCAAAAAGCAGGATAGTATTAAATTCCTTATGAATAGCACTAGTATTAAGTCTAATTTAAATAATTCATTAGCTTCGCTTTTTATAAGTACCTTAGCGTTAATATTTTCTTTAATGGCCGTTTTCAATATTAAAATCAACTCATATGATGGGGGTTTTGTGATTTTAGGTGTAAGCTCACTGATCTTCACCCTTCTTATGGATGCTTTGCTAGAATACATCCTTAAGTCTGAGACCATTTCTGATTTAAATACTCATTTAACGGCAATAACGTGTATTGTAGATTTGAAATATACTCATGCTGATAAATATAGTTTATTAAAATTAGACCTTGATAACGATGCACTAAATAAAATAAGAATAATAAATAAGTAGTATATTGGCATGAGGTTACTAAGGACGGCATATGCCGTCCAAAGCCTCCGTGTTATCCCCTTGTTCTTTTTTAACTATCGGGACTTTTGCAGATCCTCACACCAAACTTTTCACTAGCCCCTTTAAATCCAGTCCATCTACAAGAAATGCACTTCGTATTAAATCTGGTGCTACAAACTCATCATATTTCCCTAAATACGGAGCCTCTTTATCTTCGAGCAACTGCTCCTCATTACAGTTGTTACATGCAAGGATCATTTCCTGTAACAGTGTTGGTGCATCGCTTCGCCCAGAAACAATTAAATAATATGGCTCCATAGGAACGACCGATCGTAATGAGAGCCTAGTAGATAGTGTTTGCTTGATTAACCGCTCCATGGTCCGAAATTGCTTGCTTCCCACCCAGGGAAGAATGAACAGGGAATCGCCTCCTGCCGGAATCACAATCTCCTTGAGCAATCCGCTTTCTCTTGCCAGACGTCTGGCCCGCTCCAAACGATTCACAGCTTCAGGTGAGAGATAAGAGTAGATTTCCTCACCCGCCAGCACTTCCCTCATCTTTTGTGTAACCAGGGTATGAATATCTCCCCCAGATCCAAGCCATAACGTGTCTACCTTCCCTTTAGCTGCTTTGACGTAGACAGCTTTGTGCTTCGTATCTACCTCCACTACCTTCCACAGCTTGCCGGCAAGAGAAAAACAATAACCTGGCGGTGGAACAGTGGTGATGGAACCAATTTCTTCAGAGCCATTGTAGACGGAGTGTTCCTCATCATCCTTGAACACCGCATAAAATCGAAAATTGTTAACGATTTTCTCACCTGTGAGACCGATGATCAAGTTCTTATCCTCTGTCCACTGAATATGGTCTGTTTGAATCAAGTAATTTAGAAAGGTCTTATACTGTTCTGGAGTTACTTCCCTAAAGGAAGGCAACGTTAATATAGCCCTCGCTAAGTCAACAGGCTCGGCTTCCCCCATGCTTTTTAGGATGCTCATGGTCTGATGGTACATTGTCCCGATCGGGAGCCTGCGAGTCTCCAGAGGCTCTACCCACTTGTGCCGGACATACAGCTCGATGACGGCAATTGCCCGTAACAAGGTCCAGGGAATTCGAGCCGGGAGTGGAGCCTCTTCGTCCTCTTCCTCATGAATGACAAACATCATTTCGGATGCCTTATCCTCCCTCCGGCCGGAGCGGCCAAGCCGCTGCACGAAGCTGGATGTACTATAAGGAGCACCAAGCTGGACAATCCGCTCCAATTCACCTAAATCAATCCCAAGCTCCAGTGTTAGCGTTGCAGCAGCTACAGCGGGGCCTGGACCGCTTTTCAGAGCATTCTCTGCTTCCTCTCGAAGCATGGCCGATATACTTCCGTGATGGACATAGAACACATCTGGTTGATGACGTCGCGCAGCAACCTTTCTCATTTCTAGCGTGGTTAATTCAGCATCTGAGCGGCTATTGGTGAAAATCAGGGCTTTTTTGAGATAGGCGCTCTCGTAAATGTGATTATAGTAAGCTTTTTTGGCATTTTGTAGTTGTTCTGCCTGTTCCTCATCACGGGCATCCGGGAATGAAAAATGATCTACCCGTAGACGTAGTTTGCGGCCTGTTGAAGAGGATACGACTTCCACTGCTTGCTGGCTTCCGGCCCCCAGCCATGCTTTAGCTGAATCGTAATCGCTCAGTGTGGCTGATAATCCGATTCGACGTGGTCTCACACCGGTCATTCGCTCAAGACGGTTAATCTGGCTTAGCACCTGAATACCACGGTCTGCTCCCATAAAAGCATGGACCTCATCTACAATCACATACCTTAGATCTCCAAAAAGACTAGGAATGGCATTGGGGCGGTTCATCAGTAACCCTTCCAACGATTCTGGCGTAATTTGCAGAATCCCGGAGGGACTGCGGACCAGCTTTGTTTTTTCGGATTGGGATACGTCCCCATGCCAATGCCATACGGGGATAGGTGAACCCTGCATCAATTCCTTAAGCCTCTCAAATTGATCGTTTATCAGTGCCTTCAAAGGGCCAATGTACAAAATGCCTACGGACTGGGAAGGACATTCATGCAATTCTGTAAGAGCGGGAAAGAAAGCAGCCTCTGTCTTTCCCGAAGCGGTTCCTGCGGCAATTAGTAGATGATGTGGAGTATCAAAACATATCCGGCACGCTTCTACCTGAGCAGCTCTTAACTCGTTCCACTTCTTTTTATAAATGAACTCCTGCAAAAATGGTGCGAGCCGATGAAATGGATTTTGCGTCATAATTCAAACTCCGACAGAAAGTCATTGACTTCATCCGGATCTGATTCTGCGGGGGCAACTGACCTCTCCCCTACGAGCTGTGCGAACGAAACCTCAGGATTCTGGTGCAACGTATGAAGGAGATCCATAAAATCCCGGATTACCTCCCGCGGTGTGAGTAACTGGTCAGCACCAAGTCGTCCTACGGCTGTCTGCATAAATGAAATAAGGTCCTCATTCGTTAATGATGAGCTGTACCCAAAATGCTGACCATGAATTTGAGTCAAACGCTGCAGTAGAATAAGAATTTCTTCATGAGACAGCATTTCAAGCTTTAGAATCGGACCCGTATAGTTCAAGTAGCCTTGATTCGCATATCTTCCTTCAATCAGCCGGGAGCGAAGAGCTTCATAGCTGAACAGTCCCCTTCGTTCATCCTCTACGAATTTCGGCGTCCCGCCTATGAAAATCCCTAGATTTTCTGCTTTCCCCTGCATTGTGTCGTTAAACATAGTGAGTAGCTTCTCATAGTTGCTTTGGCGGGCAATACTATTGCTTATCTTGTACAGATTAACTGCTTCGTCTATAAAGAGAAGAAGGCCCTTATAGCCGATTCGCGAAACAAATTCCGCCCAGAGTTTGATGTACTCATACCAGTTCTCATCATCAATAATGACACCCACATTCAGCTCTCTTTTGGCTTCCGTCTTGGTTGGAAATTCCCCTCTGAGCCAGCGAAGAGCAGACTGCTTTTGGTGATCATCAGCAAGCTTGTAGCCATTCCAGTAAATGGACAGTACTCGGGCAAAATCAAATCCGTGCACTAGACTTTGCATCTCCGTTGTAATCTCGAAAATTTTCTGCTCCACCTCAACGTTCAACGCAGGATCACTAGGACGAAGTGACTTTTCTATCATCACTTCTTGTTGGATGGAAGCTATCCACTTCTGAAGAATAGACTCCAGGGCTCCCCCATCTGGCCGTGTCCGAGTGGACAAATGCATCATTAGCTCACGATAGGTGGCCAAGCCCTGCCCTTTCGTTCCTACAAATCTTCGTTCGGGAGACAGGTCAGCGTCCGCTACCACAAATTCTCGATCCATTGCATAATTCCGAAGCGTCTGCAGAAGAAAGCTTTTGCCACTCCCGTAACGGCCCGTAATAAACTTAAAGGCCGCCCCTCCCTCTGCAATATTCTCCATGTCTCTTAAAATGGCTTCAACCTCTGCTCTACGGCCAACTGCGATATGCTCGAGTCCTATCCTCGGAACTACTCCGGCAGTCAGAGAGTTCACAAGGGCCGTGGTAAGTCTCTTAGGTATTTTATGTCCGCTCATATTCTGTTCCATCATTCTGTTCACCTCTTCAAATTCTTCACATCATTCAGGTACTCTTCCACAACACCATCTTCTGAGACGATCAAATCTCCAATGTGCTCCATCGCGGCTTGATTAATATCGTCGATAAGAAGCGTTGGCATCGTTCCGTGCTCTTCTGCCAAGTGGCTCAGTTCTATTATTGGTGCATCGCTCGTGAGTGCTGCCAAAGCCTTGAAGTGGACTTCTTCTAATGCTTCCGCCAAGAGTAACCATTCCTCTCCAAGGTCTGTAGTATCCCACGAAGATTTTACAGAGTTATCTTGTGATTGTGCTTCTTCTGAAGTCGCACATTGTAAATGGGCGGCTAGCTCTGGCTCATGCGAGACTTCCTCCGACATATGAGGGTTACTTGATGTCTCGAGTGAATCTTCTATTTCTTCAATCGTTAACATTTCGCGCACATACTCTGTATCTGATTGAAGCTGTGCTAGTTTATCAGTATCTATTTGAATGGCAGATGCGATAGACTGTTTGGTGTACTCTCTGGATAAGTAACGGTCAATTAGTGTCTCCACTTCGGGATCCAAGGAGATCCCTTTTAACCGGCCCTTAAAGCCCTGGTAATCTCGAAGTTTGTTCTCTGCAAATTTGATGATATGAGTAATATATTCTCGCAATGGTTCATGATTTAGAATGGGCAAATAACTGACGGCAAAAGTGCTGCCGTAAAGTGCATTGTTATAGACTGCACTACGAAAAAGGTACCTTTGTGTCACTAACGTCTCACCAGGAGAAAACATATCTATTAGACGCATGTCGTGTAATTTGCTCGTATAGCCATCCACAACGGCGAGAATACGGGGGATATAGAATTCAAGATTATCCTTCCCTTCTCCCAGGTAGAATCTGCTTCGTTTCATATCATAATTGCTTAAGCTTAATAGCATATCCAATGAAAGCTGAAGCGGGGATTCCTGGAACTTGTTTAATAACTCCATAGCAAGAAACTCTCCAGGTAGCCTGTCCGGCTTCCTTGCCAATACATCCAGTTCCCCAATTGTACTTGTTAACTGGTGGACTAATGCAAAATCATATATCCAATTAAACAAGTAATTCTCGAGTTGACGATAAGCTTCACCATAGTGGATCAGTAGCTGTGTAAGCTGGATTAGTCCATGCTTTGGCTCTGCCCATCCTACTCCATTAATGAGCTCATAGATATGCAGAAAAATATAGGATAAGTCCGTGTCGGGGTATCTCATGTTTCTGACTTCGGATCTCCAGTAAAAATACCATTTTTGCTGGGAGTCGGTCATGTCCTGATACGTAGGCCAGTAGCTCATGAACTGAACAAAAGGCGCTGGTTCTCCGTTGTGATCTGCAAATGACTTGGCCTGTTTCACAAACAGCTGCTCACGAGATTCGTATTCTACTGACACTTTCACGGTGCGTTCCTGAAACGAGATTGAGCTTGCTGGAATGCTAATGCCCAGGTCCTCTTCATTGGGCTCAACTAGGTCAAACTCTGAGAAAAAGAGATCGTCTGAGCTATTCTTCACGCTTGTATTCACCTTCATCTGATAGGGTTCTGGCAGTAAGGCAAGCGGAGCGTTCTGATCAAAAATGGTCCAGCGCTGCTCGCTTGCAGAATGGAGTTGCAATAGCATTTCATGCGCTGATTTCACGTTACTCTGCTCAAGGTAATTGGCATCCGAAAACAAGGAAAATCTGCACCGAGACTTGATGGATGAGAGTGTTCCGTATATTTTGGTGTCTGTACTTTTTGTTATCTGATCCGGCTCTAACATAATTAGCAGATCGTACCTTTGCTTTATTAAATCGGTATGTTTACTCAAAACACTTGGTGTCACTGCAATATAGGAAACGTCCTTCAGTTGAAGTCTATTCGCTTCGGCAGACGACGTGATCCACGTGAATTTCAACGTGTCACTGCATTGCTTTTTTAATGACTCCATCATTACCTTGGTACCAACCATGAGGATTTGCACTTTAGGAAACTGAGTGATGAGTTGAAAGAGATACTCTACAAGAGGACTCCCCCAAATGACCTGTCCTCCTTTAACCCCACCATTCAGACCCCAACGTGCCAGAAATTGAAGATGATCTAATGCAGGGTTGCTTGATTGGTGTGGCCAGTTGAACTCAGGGAACTCAATTTTGCTCCAGGGACCTTCTAAACGGTAGCCTCCTCTTTCGAGAACTTCCCTAGCCCTCAAAGAAAAAACGTTATCTAAAGAGAGACCATTTACAGCGCGTCCCATAACCCCGATACCTACTCGCCTTAAATCATCTACTGCAATCCATCCGGATCCATTCCTTATGTATTGCAATCTGGGTTTCAATTGTCGGGAGATTGCAGCAGCGCTCATCTGAACACCTTCAACCTTAAGCATAGGTGTTGCGGTGACTTGTCCTATGCCATTACTAATTTGAACCGATGCTGTGAGGATGAGCTCAATTGCTCTCTGAATAGGATGGGCTTGTAGTAATCCTTGAACATCGCCTGAGGTAAATCTCCCCCATTCTCCCTCGATCTGTGCAACTACATTGGGTATATCTTCCCCTTGAAGAAGAATTAGCCCATTTTCGTCTTCAGGGTGCTTAGACAGGAAATCATTCAAGTGAGCTGGATCCGGACCGGGGTATAGACGTTCTCCATTCAAGAGATAACCCTCTAGACCAGGAATCCGCCTCGGAATGTCAACATTCACATTCACCTTTAGTTTGATAGTGTCCGGTCCAAACTCGAGAATCTGGAAATGAACTGCATCTTGGGATTCAAGGATGATAGGACTATACACTGGAAGTTTTCTATTAATCATATCTGGTAGAACATTCGTCAGCAAAAAGGGAAATTGAGCGGGTTGAATTTCACTGAATAACCAGCTTTTATCTTCTGGGGTCCAATCAGGGAGATGCCAGACTTGGTTTCCCTTTTTGAACCAACCATGATCAAAGTTCTCTAAGTACTCTACTCCACTCGGTAGTTCCATGAGGACCTCATTTTGACTCGAGTTCCATACAACTTGAATTATAAAGTCATCTGGTTGAGGTATTTGACTCAGATCCAATATAATTGGATCGATTTCAAACTGTATGCGGTTTGAACCGACACTCTCTATAAATGAGATTGCTGTCTTGCGGAGAATTAACACATCAGTTAAGCCGAGTTCAATTTCGTTCAAGTCAGTATTTCTCCATCTACTGAGAACGGAGTTATCTAGTAATGAAGGAAGTGATAGTACCTTCTGAATTGCTATAGATCGATGTTTTGACCAAGCACTAAGTATAAACCTTTTATTGGGGGTAAAACACAGTTTCAAAGTATACTTCTTTCGACTAAAAAGCCTTAATAAGAACTTCATATCTCCCACCCTTAAACTGAGTCGAATGTACTATTAATAGTATATCATTCTTTGGTGGGGGTTTCTTTTCTAAAACCTATACAACAAACTTATTTCAAGAGAAGTTCTATTTCATGTGCTAAATACTCGTATGTAAAATTGAACTACAACCTCCCTATGCTCATTCCACCTCCTCTGCTTCCTCGATGATGAACTGAAGAATAAAATGAGCAAATGAATTTATTATTTGATCGGCTAAGAATACTACTGTATTTGTATCCCATAAAATGTTCTCAAGTTCTTCTTCCATTTCCTTTACTTTGCTGTCGTCCACTCCATTAAGAGTATGTTCCACAAAGAATTCGTGAGCTAAATAATTTCGATATTTTCTGCATTCATGAAAAATGTCTATGAATCTACTATTATCTTCAAACTTAAAAACTTTAAAATCCATATTCCTCAAAATAGTTAGCAACTCTTCATTATCAAATGAAGTATTTCCAACTGAATTCTCAATTTTATCAACAAATCTTTTTCTATTCTTCTCGCTAATCCGAAATTCCATATTCTCGTCAAAAAGATCTGGACTTAGTTTGCTTGTTCCCTCCTTTTCCACAATTTCTGCTTGTTCTTTCAGAAATATAATAGTAGCAAGTTTATATTCTAATTTCTGAAGCATCTCGGCAGCTTTGGTTGGACTTTCATGTTTACGTTTATTGTATTGCTTATTATGCTCATATCCATTTTTCTTGCGATGGTTATTATCGTGCTTCTTGCATGCCTTGGACTTTACACGCCTACTCTAGCAGACGATCCAGATTCAAGAAACGGGGTATGGCTTATTACTTATTTCGGAACCGTAAGTGTGCTGATAGGCATCTTGGCCTCGCTTATTTTTAGCCGAATTCCGCTCTCCCCCATCCGTGAAGTCATTCGTGCTTCCCAAGAACTTGCCAAAGGGAGTTTTGCTGTCAGAATCAATCTCAAGGGACCAAAAGAGCTGAAAAAATTGAACGAAAGTCTTAACCATATGGCAGAAGAATTAGGGAGTATTGAAATGTTGCGTTCCGATTTCATTAATAATTTCTCACATGAGTTCAAAACGCCGATTGTTTCTTTGAGGGGATATGCAAAGGTATTAAAAAAAGACAATTTACCGAATCAAGAACGTAATGAATATTTAGATATCATTATTCAGGAATCGGAACGTCTTGCCGAACTGGCCACAAATGTTCTTCAATTAACCAAAATTGAAAGCCAAACTATTGTTACAGAGAAGACATTGTTTAACGTAACCGAACAAATTCGAACTGATGTCGTATTGTTGGATTCGAAATGGTCTGGCAAGAACATTCATTTTCAGCTTGATTCAGCCGAAGTTATGATTGTTGCAAACGAAGACATGCTTAGTCAGGTGTGGATCAATCTTCTGGACAATGCAATCAAGTTTTCGCCTTTAGACTCAAAGATCAAAATCGATATCGATATCGATTCTAAGGATCGACAAGTATGCATCTCTATTCACGATAACGGCCCAGGGATTGAAATGAATCAACAAAAATACATTTTCGATAAATTTTATCAAGCAGATGCCTCACATTCCTCTCCTGGTAATGGATTAGGTTTAAGTATTGCTCACAAAATCATTTTGCTGCATGGCAGGATAATCAGAGTTGCAAAATCCGATGAAACGGGTACAAGATTTGAGGTAATTCTTCCCTTAGATTAGCTAGGGCATATGCACAAATTTCAAAATTGAATAAAAAAATAAAAAGAGTTAGTGACCTCCACTATTCTTAAATTAAAAAGAAAAAGGGTACCTTTTTATACAGCTACCCTTTTTCTTGCAAACTAAAATATTTGAGAACATTTATCATTGTCTGATACCTTCTATCGAAACTAACGCAATCATTATGAACAGTAGTGCATCAACGATATCCTTTACAGATCAACATCATCCATACTTAAATGACCAGTTCCAAAAGCAACACCTATAGGAGCAACTTCGTCTATACGCTTCAAATCTTCTGGTGTCAGGACAACGTCAACCGCGCCAACATTCTCCTCCAAGTATTTTCTACGCTTGGTTCCGGGAATCGGGATGATGTCATCTCTCTGTGCCATCAACCAGGCCAATGCCAACTGGGATGGCGTAATGCCTTTCTCTGTTGCTATTTCTTTTACACGATGCACAAGATCCAAATTTTTATTGAAATTATCCCCCTGGAACCGAGGAGAGAGTCGTCTTACATCGTCTTCGGCCAAATCTTCTAGTTTTTGAATTTGACCTGTTAGAAATCCGTATCCCAATGGACTAAAAGCGACAAAACCAATCTCAAGTTCGCGACATAACGCCAAAATACCGTCTTCTACATCGCGAGACCAAAGAGAGTATTCCGACTGCAAAGCTGTAATTGGATGTACCGCCTGTGCACGCCGAATTTCTTCTTCGGTCGCTTCAGATAATCCAATATATCGCACTTTACCCTCGCGTACCAGTTCAGACATTGCGCCAACTGTTTCTTCAATCGGAGTATTAGGATCTACCCGATGCACGTAGTACAAATCGATATAGTCGGTACCCAAGCGATGAAGGCTGGCATCGCATGCTTCTTTTACATAGTCGGCCCGACCGTTTAAACCCAGAAATTTACCATCTTCACTGCGTACATTACCAAATTTGGTGGACAGGATCACTTCACTGCGTCGCCCTTTCAATGCTGTTGCAAGAAGTTCTTCATTTTTTCCTAGACCGTACATATCTGCTGTATCCAGCATATTTATGCCAAGTTCAATCGCTCTGTGTATTGTACGGATCGATTCATTGTCATCGCGTCCGCTATAAAATTCCGACATCCCCATGCAACCAAATCCAAGCGCCGATACTTCCAAATCACTTTTGCCTAATTTTCTATATTTCATATGTTTCACGCCTTTCTATTTTTATATTAAAAAGGAGTCGTAGTTCTTTCAAAATTATCAATTAGTGAAAATCATTATTCTAGCTTACAGTTTCCTCTATTTGAAGTTGCGATGTCATTTCAACGCTTTAGTAAACCATGCATCTTCAGCTACATAGTCGAAAAGATGTGGATGCGTTTGAGCCAATAGTGGAAAGGCTTCCTTCCAATCGCGTCCAGCTAATTGTTCTACTAACCACTCTACCATCTCCTGCAGGCTGTTATCGTAATTTTCCACCCGGCGATAACCTAATTCCTTTTCAGCAGCAACCATATCGCAGATCACTGGATGTTCAATCATCCAAGAGGTCTTGCCTACGTATGGCTCCGTCGATGGCCCATCAATTAAGATAGTCTCTGGTGCTTCAACATCCATGATGGCGTCGATGGCCATCCCAATCTCAGCTACGGTTGGCACCTCGGGATCACAGGCATTGAGCACCCTGGAACCCGGTTGCTTTGCCGCCAGCCGGATTAGTTCCGCAAGTGTACGAACGCTCACCCGATGGAACAGACCCTCACCACCAAAATCAAGTACTCGCTTCCGCCGCCCGTCTAGGTTACGTTTGACGAAGTATAACTCGTAAGGGAAAGAGCTATACGGCCCATATACCGCACCTGCACGCAATACTGTGATTGGTAGACGGTCGCCTGCCGCAAGGAGTTCCTGCTCCAATGCTACCTTCCCCGTAGAATAAGTCGTCTCTCCAGGCTGTACTGTGCGCTGGCTCTCATGAATGGGAACTGGCAAATGAGGAAAACCACCTGGTTCCCTTGCCGTATCGAAGTTCCTTCCTTTATCATCTTCATATACTACTGTCGTTGAGAGTACCACTGCTGATCCAATACGATCTGCCATAGCTGTCAATTGTCGAGCATGCGCAGCCCCGTAAGCAACTACATCCACTACCACGTCGCAGCCGTCGCCAATCGCGGCAGCAAACTCAGCATCATTGTTCCGATCAGCACGCACAATCTTTACATCATCGGGCCAGTTTTCATCTTTTCCTCCACTGCGTGAAACCGCTGTGACATCCCAACCGTCTCGCACTAGTATGTCTACTGCTGCTCTCCCAATTTGTCCAGTTGCACCAATTACTACAGCACGTTTCTTTTCCATATCAATTCCTCCATTAATGATGAATTTAATAATCCGGTGTCACTTCTATAACATATATGTCATCTTTATTTTAATAATCAAAAGAGCTCATATTGCCGATGATTTAGTAACTAAAACTAAAACTATTCTTATTTCTAATAAATAATGTTCCTTATCCCTCCTTGCTATTTTGTATTATAAAAAAGCACAATTATTTTCAATAAAAAGTTGCATGTGGTTCTGCAACTTAGTATTAGCCCGTCTATTTTAATGTTCTCAAAAGAATTGAACTCGGTCTATTAATTCAGCAATTGTATAATTTCGTAAATACTCAATGGTATTTAACTCAGCTTGCTGAAGAATCTTTTCAAGTTCAACATCTAACTGTTCTCCATCTAAACGTTTATCAGGCTGATCACATTCTACATTTAGCTGTTCTCCAACTTGCTCATTAACTTTAACATCGTTAGGATCATTATTAATTGCTTCGTATATATCGCCTAATGTAATTTCTGTCGAAGGTTTTTTCAAAAAATATCCACCTTCTCGTCCACCTTTTGACTCTACAATACCCGCAGTATTCAACGATTGCATCACTTTTCGAATAAAGGTAGCATGTGAATCGACTTGACTCGCTATTAGCCCGCTGCTTATCATACTACCACTTTTAGCCAGCCAAACCACGGCATGAATTGCTGTCTTTAGACGAGGAGGACCGATGTAAACACCACGGGACGCTATACTCAATATGATTTCCCCTTTCGTTTTAATTGCAATATGAATAAACACATTATGCACTACAAAATATTTAAATGCAAGTTAAGTCAAAATTTCATGCACCTTCTTTCTTTCGTGTTATCCGATTTTGAACTCAATAAAATTAAAAAACAACCAATACACTGATTGATGCAGATATAGCAAGTACAGACCTAAGTTCAAAGCTCTATTAAATATCTCATTTTCCGTCATCCTTCATCTCTCCCCCCAGGACTCACTTACAAGGATAGACGGCTAGTAGTCATGTTAAACTGGGAAGAACCAGAAATTTCCGAACTCTCTCACAAGGAGTCCGGAAATTTCTGGTGAAACTATTGAACTATCCTCAGTTAGTTTAGCGATTCCGTACAGTCTAAAACTTTATTATTTATGGACAATAGGTATATCGGATATTCGAAGCGTTTTGGGATGACCCGGTTGACCCAGAACTAAAGCTTTCATCAATGATATCACCTGTATAAAAGGGATTATTTTGTTACCAACTGATCACTTCGCGATCTCTAAAAAACTTGCCGGTCATTCCTACATCGCCCGTCGCCAGCCAAACAGCCGTATCAGCCCCTTGCTCAACCGATCTCGGAGCGGCGGCAGTGCCCATATCGGTACGAACCCATCCCGGACACATCGAATTTACCGTGATTCTGCTGCTACTTATGTCTCCTGCCAATTTTATCGTAAGCGCGTTCAGGGCAGTTTTGGACATACTGTATGCAAAATTCCCTCCATACCCGCCCATACCTTCATTTAAAGCTCCCATGCTGCTGGATACATTGACGATTCTGCCGTCTGCACTGCTTTGCATTAAAGGTATGAGCACTTGCGATAAGAGAAGCGGGCCGTACACATTCGTTTCCATCGTAGTTCGAACTGTATCCAAATCGATATTTGTCGTATCCTTATTACCATCGATATTGATACCTGCATTATTGACCAGAATATCAACGACTCCGAATTGCTCCTGCATGTCGTCAGCCAACTTGTGGATACTGGACTCGTTAGTCATTTCAAGCTGGTGAAAATGAACGTCAAGCCCTTCCTTCTTCAATTTGTCGCAGGTAGCCCTTCCTTGATCTTCTTTGCGAGCCGTCATGATGACGGTGACACCAAGCTTGCCTAGCTGTTTGGCAATTTCAAACCCGATGCCCCGATTCGCTCCTGTAATGATTGCAATTTTCCTTTTCATATGGATGTCCTCCTCATTTTCATCTTCTTTAGACATGTAAACCAACTAGTTTCATGCTTAATGACCAAAAACTTTCATTTGTCGCTTCATCATTTGCTCCAGGCGACGTTTTCACTCTTCTCGCTTTTAAAATATTGCCCGAACTTAAACTGTATAAAGCTCGGCATTTGCTTGAGCAAGCTCGACTTGATCAGTCCGGGGTGCAAGCCGTTGATCTTCACATCCGTACCTTCCAGACGCTTAGCCATTTTCTTCGCAAAAACGATATGATGCCTTTTTCTGAAAGACTGAGCATTTTTCTGTCCGGCAGGCGACTCCGTAAAACTAAACTGGTAAACCCACGTGCAAATAATTTACTTGAAATTGCTATCCCGATACTGGGCATCTGTAACTATAACTATTTTATTTTAATGTCATCACCCCCTTCATTAATTAATTGACTCATTGCGTGTCGGAACCTACCTCCTCACCGGCTAGGTGGGAAAGCCCGACATGAAGTGCGTCCCGCACGCCACGCCAAATCCGTGAACCTAAGGGTTGAACAGGCTTGGATGGATGAAAGGGGCGGCTGAAGTCCCGGCCGCTCCTTTCTCGATTGTCACCTCAGGACTTCAGCCAGGCATCTTGGCCGCGTAGTCGAAAAGATATGGGTGCGTTTGGGCTAACAGTGGGAGAACTTTCTGCCAGTCCCGCCCCGCCAACCACTCGGCGGTAACCGAATTCTAAGTCATCTATGAGCATGATCTTGCCAATAGTCCCCCTTACACCAAATAAAGTAATAATCATGGAGGCTTCTTTCTTTTATGTGCTTATTTTAAGCACAATTTATTCTAATAAAAAGTTGCATATGAATCTGCAACTTATTGTTAGCTATTTAGCTTTATTACTCTTTAAAGAATTGGACTCGATCCATTAATTGAGCAATCGTGTAACTTCGCAAATACTCAATTGTCTTTAATTCGGCTTCCTGAAGAATCTTTTCAAGTTCAACATCTAACTGTTCAACATCTAACTTTTCTCCATCATCTCCGCAATCCACTTTAAATTCAGCATCATTCGAAATACTACTTATTGCTTCATATATATCGCCTATTGTAATCTCTGCTGAAGATTTTCTTAAGAAATATCCACCCTCCCGTCCACCTTTTGATTCAACAATACCGGCATTGTTCAATGACTGCATAACTCTGCGGATAAAGGTGGCATGGGAATCGACTTGTCTCGCTATCAACGCACTGCTTATCATGCTGCCACTTTTGGCTAGCCAAACAATGGCCTGAATCGCTATTTTTAGACGAGGGGGACCAATGTAAACACCCCGAGACGCTGTACTCAATATTCTCCCTCCTTCTCAATTTAAATTGCAACCTTGATAAGCACATTATACGCAAAGAAACATCTATACACAAGGGGCTTTTAAATTTTAGTAATTGATTCTTGTCACGTTGAGTGAAATCCCTATTTTTCGTAGAGAACAATTAATGCATACTGCCCATTAGCCATACATGCAATGAGGCTTAACCATCATCATACGATGATGGTTAAGCCTCTGTAAAACAAAAGTTATAATGAGAAGAGAATATTATTAATTACAACTGCAGCTTGCGCACGGGTTGATTTAGACTTTGGTAAAAATTTTCCATTACCCATTCCACTTATTATTCCAGCAGTTTGCATTGCAGTAACGCCTTCTAACGCATATGAAGAAATGCTATTTGCATCTACAAATCTTAATGGGATTTCACTATCTGATGTCAGCCCAGCATATGTCATTACTTGATAAGCCATTATAGCCATATCTTGTCTCGTGATTTCATCTTGTGCACCAAAGCTGCCATCCGGTCTGCCTTTAACAATACCTAACCGTTGTGCTGTTGCAACCTCATCATAGCACCATGTGCCTATTTTGATATCTGAAAAGGTCGTTGTTGCATTACTATCGGTTAGTTCAAAAACATTCATCAGCATCATAATGAATTCAGCTCTCGTCACTTTATCATCCGGCTTGAACTTCCCATCCCCCGTTCCGATGATAACGCCCCTTGCAGCCAAAGCCTCAATCGGCTCTTTCGCCCATTCTTTTGTTACATCTTGGAAGTTCACTTCCTTAAAAGCTACTGCAAACTTACCCAATCGCTTAGGCTTGAATTCTATCTCACCTGTTTTTTTGTTGAATTTACCACTCATTACAATTTCAAAATCCCCATTATCCCTGATTTGATAGATGATCATCTTATTCGGTTGCTCGCCTGACTTCAATTCGCATGGTATTGTCACTTGAACGTCGTTTCTCCCATCAAGTTCACTTACCTTCCTACCATCAATTTCTAAATTGAAACTATAAACCGGTCTATCGCTCAATTGAGCTTGTATCTCCGGTGATAGGCTGGATGGGTTCACTTTAGTCACAGAAACCTTTACATTCTTTGCTTTTGCTGAACTCTTAGAAATCAACTTTGAAGATACATTTAATGTAGCTAAACCTGTCTCGATTTCGAAATTATTAATCCGAGTATTTACATCACTTAACAATACATCTACAGAAAATTCGATTTCAATTTCATTTATACTTTCAATTGCCTCTACTTTAATTTCAAGTTTGTCTCCATCTGTTTGTTTGAGTGCACGCTTAACAGTTTCAGTGTTCAGTTGAACAGTTGCTTTTCCATTAGCATTGATCGTTGGTTTCACCCTTATTTTACCGTTATTTACCTCAGCATTGTCTTGTATGCTTCCTAAAGAGTTCTCTTCTCCAGCCTTGTTTTGTATACTTTCTAAAGAGTTTTCTTTTTCGCTTGATTTTCCGTTTCCTGGCTTTTTCTCCTCTTCTTCTATTACTACACGAACGCGTCCCAGATTCTCAATTCGTGTAAAAGGTGATTCCTTGTCACCATCACGCTGTGCGGTCACTCTTAGAGCTGGGTAGTAGGTTCCTGGCTTGGTATAGGTATAGTATACCGACTCCGTTACCGAAGCTTTGGGTGTTCCAAGAGATAACTCCTTGTAGTTACCTGTACCTTCGAAGTCCCATTCGGTTTTCACAACCTTGCCGTAACCAGGAGGGACCGCAGCTTTTCCTTGGAAGGTGACACGTTGGCCGGCCTTAACATGAATTTTAGTAGTGCCGTTAACAAGTAAATCGACGACCGGCTGTATCCCCTTACGTTCTGCAGCACTCTCCGGCAACTTGATCTGACCGTCGACTACCTTGTATTGGGTTGACTCTGCAGGAGCTACCCCCTGTTCTACCCAAGCGCTTAGGTCACGAAGTGCCTGTTCGAGAATGCCGTCGTATTGTACAACAGTATAAGTGCTTGCCCCATTATCGTAATGGTCCGCATTATCGTTGAACCAGACACGGAAATGATCATTGAAGCTTTCACCGAAGTGTGCCTTCATCCTTGCACTATACCAGTCCGAATGCCACGGGAAAGATCCCACATCGAGCAGGTTTGAGATAAGGATGACTTTTCCTTGGATATGCCCGTTGTGTGAGCCACCTCCTGCAACACCACTCATGATCATGGGGCCAATCTCCATAGGACGCTGAGGATAAATAGGAGTTCCATCAGCTGCTCTGAATTGATCCCAGGAATAAAAGTTTGGTCCGCTCGGAACCTGGTGACGATGGTACGATAGCAACGCAAGGTGCCATCGGTTGTCGATATGTAATTTGGCACCGCTTTCTAGGGCGCTTAATACGCTACTGGAGTTCCCGCTCCCCAACGTGAAGACTTTCTTAGTCGGATCAAGTGAACCTTTCAGTATCCCGACCTTTGTCGTTTCGTCAGCTGTATAAAGTGTGTAATCCGCACCGGTTCGAGGCAGTGTCGATGGTGTATTATCAAGAGAAAAACTTGTCGGTACATTCTGCTTGTCCCGGCTAACCTGAGTAATGGTGGCCAATTGATCAATCTTGGCGCTGCGGAACAAATCTCCGAGATCCGATTGTTCCGTACCCAGGTAGCCTGGCTTGTTCCAGAAATCTTCGACATATGTGCTATCCATTGATTTAATCGTGTCTCCGAAACCAAAGAGGAGACTCTGAAGATCGTTCAGGCTGAGCACCCCATCCAACCCTCTTAAAGGAACTCCCAACTTCGTTACCTCTTGCAGTACTGCCTTCTCCATGTCATTCAAACTGGAGTAAGGGTCACCGTTGCCTCCCGGGCCTAATGCATCCTTTATCTGTAAAGCCTTGTCTCCGAGCACGAAGTTCGCATAGGCCAGTATAAATGCATTGTTTGGGATGGACGTCGGTACAACCGGGACAAATGGCACTGCACCGTCCCACACTCCCTTAGTATTTTCAATAGCACCAATCGTCTGAAGAGAGCCTCCGCTCCCACCGTATATATATCCATAGATATAATCGTCAGTGTCGTAGTAATCCGCTGCGTACACCTTAGAGAACTTTGCCGCGGCTGCATCAATTCGGTATCCGCTACTTGCATTCGTCTGAACCGTATAAGCTCCGCTGGCTGCGCCGAAAGCAATATGACTATCAAAGGCATTCTCATCATAAAGCGGATATACTTTCTGGAAGAAGCGGCCCTTCCACTGTTCTTTCGGCGGTAAGTAGAAGTTGAACTTCGCATCAGTACCCTCAAAGTGGCCTGACACTTTGTGATGCGGAACTGGAGATGTGAGATCAACCTCCCTATCAATAACTGGATTGTTATACTGTGGGTCGATACACGCTGCCGTGATCCACAGAGGCCCTCCCGTTTCTTGCGATATGCATTCCTGTGGTGAAGGTGAACCTGGTGCTCGCGTCACGATCACCCTATACAGTTTCGTTGTCACTCCTTCTTGTCCCGTTACTTCGATGGTGATGATGTCATTATTATCATCACTCAAGATAATTGGTTCGCTTGCCTGACTGCTTGCAACAAATTTCCCGTTTACTTTCATTGTGGCGTTGCTGTCATAGACGCTGGCTGTTACCGATATACTGGTTACATCATAAGGAACATTAACACTATATTCGGTTGTTTCAGATGCAAAAGCAGGAGTCAGCGTGCCGCTCGATAACATCAGTCCGCTCAAATCTACATTTTCCACTCTCTCATAATCGCCAATTGAGGCATTAGCCACATTATCATTTATAGCTAATAAAAAACTTGAATCTGCGCTGATTTGCGTCGTATTTGCTACCAAAAATAATAGTGCCGCTAAAATTGCACTTGTAATTTTACTTTTCTTCATTAATTATTCCCCTTCCTTTCGCTACACTCCAGGTATAAATGAAATCCCTTAACATAAGCGTTTCCGTCTCGTTGTAATCGTTTTCATTTTTATCTATATTAAAAGGAACACTGTTACGAACATAAAAATCCGTTTGGACTCTGTACTTCCATTTATTAATTTCGCTGCTGAACAAATTGCATAGATGTACAAAGCACGTTAGAAAATCGAGGTGTTTTCCCGTTGGATTAAGCAACACCTCAATATTCCTACGTTGTTTGTTGCCTCCGAAAATGACGTTTACGGTCAACTATTCTCCGCTTTGAATAGTTTCATCGTTTTATCTCATATTGGTGGCTGCTTTATTTTACTCTTCCACTTTTTCACACTACTATCATGATATAACTTCCATCAGCATATCTTTTGCTAATACCTTATTACTATCAGTTTTCTTGATGTACCTATAGTTATCTGTATTAGTAATTACTATAGAAGTTATAACTTCATATCCCTCCTTTTTAATAGCTTCCATATCAAATTCTACTAATAGATCTCCGATATTAACCCTATCTCCTTCATTTACATGAGGTACAAAATGTTTGCCTTTTAAAGCAACTGTATTAATGCCTATATGAATTAAAATCTCAGCTCCATTGTCGGTCCTCAATGCAATAGCATGCTTAGTAACAAAAAACGCTGCAATTTCCCCTTTAACTGGTGAAAAGACTTGACCTTTAGACGGTTCAATTGCTATTCCCTTTCCCATTAATTCTTCAGCAAATGTGATGTCATTTACTTCACTAAGCTTTTTAACTTCACCACTTAATGGACTATATATTATTTCCGATTCTTGTTTATTATTAATTATTACTGCATCTTCTTTAACTATTTCTTTTTTATCTTGTGTATTAAACATGTTCTTAATAAAATTTGAAAAACTCATAAGAATCCATCCTCTGTAATTTTATCAATTAAATTCAGGAAAATATCTCACTTAAAAACGCTTTAGACCGAAGCTATAATAATACTGTTAGTAAAGCACTAAATTAACAGAACCAGTAATGCCAGTTGGTTCATGTATAAGATACTGTGAAAAATAGTCCTTCTGCTCTTTTTCTAAAGTATTCGTCACTTCAATTACTAAATTATTACTCCCCTTTTTTAAGTAATTGCTTACTTCAAATTTATATGGTGGGCATATTTTACTTCCAACATGGCGGTTATTAATGGAAATGTTCACTACTTCATAGGCATCTTTTATCAATATAAATGCATTTTCAAAGTTTTTACTTATATTGAAGTCTATTTCGTATCTAACCGTACCCGAAAAATCAGGGTATAAATTCGGTGCTGCTAAGTTAACTAGTTTATCTAATACTGTAGTCGTTTCAAAATCAGGATATTTTTCAGAGGTAGATAACGAGATTTTCCACTCACCACTGAGCTCCTGAATATCAATCTGCTCGTTATCCGTTAATATAGATTCGGTCCTACCACTTATGTTTTTACTAAAAATAATTATTTTAGATTCATATTTTTCAAGGTTTAATTTAAATTTGCTGCCTTTTTGAGTTCTCTCTACATTTATATTAAGAACTTTATTTTCAAAGGCATCATATATATATGCATCTAAGTTAAGAGGAACTTCAACCACTGTATCAATAGAATGATATGGATGTTCATTAAAGAACATAAATACATCTCCATCTTGATGAGTATAGTGATAATATCTTAAGTATGGTTGCTGATCATAAACTTGGATATCATAAATACCTGAATTTTTTAAATCAATTACTAAATTATCAAGTCTTACTACTTTACAGTTTTCAACTTCTTGCAATTTCCGAAGTTCCTTATCAATATTAATCCCTTCACTAGAAGCCTTTGGAAGATCATCTATAAAATAAATTTTAAACCCAGCCTCTAAGTAAACTAATAATTTTTCCATTAATTTTTTAGGTAAAGATTCAGAATATGGTATGATTAGCCCTGAAAACGATTCTTTATTTATAATAAGCTTCTTATCTTTAATTTCAGACGTAATTAATATATCAGTGGGCAATATATCAAAATCAATTTGATTTTGCATTAACTCTTTAGCTGGTTTTTGTAATAGCATATATTCACCTGACCACTCTGCTTCACCATGATATAAAACAGCTACGGGTGCTACATGTAACCCATCAGTCAGCAAATGGCTAATCTTATTCGTATAATCATTTAAAATCTTCATGTATCTAAACTGTGGATTTTTACCATGAGCATAAAAGTGAGGTGGACAATCTAAATCTGGAAATTCTTTTGGCGAAAATGCATGTGGTACAAAATAATTAACTCCTCTAACAAGCATATGATCCGTTATCCATTTCATTAGCTTTAATCCTTCACCCCATCCATACGCTCCAAAAACTTCACACATTGTGCGTCCGTTTTTCTTTTCATCAATATGGGCTAAAGATGCTCCCATTTTTGCCAATGCATAGTGGAAGAACTCACCATCCCAACCTGATGATGTAGATGATTTAAAATAGCCTTTATCCATTCCAGGCAATATTTGATGTAATACTACATCTAGCCCTGACATATCTTGTTCCCATAAGCTTCTATAAAAATGACCTGCTCCATAGCCTAATCTGGCATGTGCATTATTATCCTCTATTACATGCCCAATATATTCAACATTATTGGCTCTGCACCATTCCCCCAACTTTTGGGTAAAATTTTCAGAATATAGCTTAGTTATCATATCCATATATAAATATCTAATTTTATTTTCTTTTGACTTTCCATTCGCCCATAACAAGGGTAAATATTTAACAACCTCTTCTGAAGTACTTTTTTGCAATATGTCTATCAGATCTTCTCTCCATGGTAATACCATGTCAAATCTTCCAATTGAAGCGTTTGGTCCTTTCACATTTCCAAAACGTGGTTCATCCGAAAAAAAACCAGCAATAGTTGTTCCGAAATCTTCTTTATATCTACTTAAGTGTGCTTCATAAACCGTATCAATTAATACTTGTGTTCCTCTTGGATCAATTGGATTCAAATAACCTTCTGTAGACTTTTCTCCACCATTGAAGGTTTGTACAATAGTGAAAATTCTCCAATCTCCTTCTGGAATATCAAAGTAAACAACACCATTAATTATGTTGTCTGATATATCGCATAAAGTATCAGGATCTATTTCATCAATGTTAATTATCTTAGCTGCAATTACTCCTATAATTTTATCTTCCAAACCAAATTTGCTTGTTTCATTTCTAGATTTTTCTACTCCAACGTTCATTACAGCATCTCTTGAACCATTAGCTGCCCACTTTACCATAATTCCTGCATCTTTATATGGACCTATAAAATCTTGTTGATGGATCTTTAGAAATAATTTTTGTAGATTTGGATATTCCTTTTTAATTCTTCCATTGGCATAACCTGTTGGAAAATGAGAATCATCTAAAATCCAAACTTTCATATTGCGTTTTCTTGCCTCATCCATAATTACGTCCATATCTTCCCACCATTTAGGTCCCAAAAAATCAGGATGAGGACGTGATTCCACACATACAGCTTTTATTCCGGATTCATTAATTTTTTTCATATATTCACGCAATATACCTTCTTCTTCACCATGCTGCCAGAAGAACGGCATTATATAATTACTTTCCCTATTTTCTAAAACCTCATCCAATTTCCTCATATATTATCTTTCCCTTCTTGATACCATCTACTAATCACTTTTTTATGTAAGTAGTATCAATACTTTAGTCTTTTAAAATATCAAAATAAAAGAAAATAACTAACCAAATCTAACATAAAATAAGCTTATTCGTTTCTAACATTGAAAATAGGGTCTTTATATATTTGATTCTCCTACTTTCAGTGTTGTTACTGATAAATCATTTTCATTTCACCTACAATAGCTAATACTTCTGTGACAGTTTTTTTGTATTAACGATCTCTATGAATAAATGATAACATCTGCTCAAATACTCTAAAATATCAGATCAACACGTATTTACTGACCTATCTTAATATTTTTCCTGTGTTAAACTACTTTCTACTTAAAGCAAAAATAACTCTAAGAAATATATCTATATGTAGTGTGCTTTTTGTGATCCTAATATTGCTTTTTGATTAGCCATGAGTTCTTTCTTTAAGCACAATAAAACCTAAACACTGATACAATAATTTGTAGTATCAATGCTTAGGTTTTGGTGTCGTCCAGTATATCTTTTAAGGCTTCTATAAATATCAGCTAAGTTTTTTCTGATAAAGCACACGGAAAAGGTTCTGAATTAAAGGCGCGTCAGCTTTTTAATATTCAAATAACGTTAAAAGTTATGGTAGACCTGCACCTGGAATCTCTACATCAACAATCTCAATTCGAGAGCCACGTTTACTCTGAGCGGCCTCAGGATTACTTAAGGTATCTACATCTAATTCATTATGCGCATCTACTGTGACAATGAATAATGTCCTGAGATCCGGCCCTCCCAACATGCATGCTAAAGGTGTAGTTGATACCTTTATGCGGTGAGTTACTTCGCCACCTTCACGTAAACGAATTACCTCACCCCTATTCGGAGTAGCAGCCCAGATAGCGCCTTCAGCGTCAAGAGAAATCCCATCAGGACCGGTTTCCATATGTGCCCAGACACGACGTCCTGTTAGTGATCCATCATCCTCAATATTGAATGCAACGAGCTGTTTAGCAAACGTGTCAGCCGCTATGAGCATACGTCCGTCAGGAGTAATGACCATTCCATTGGGACAAATCATTTCATCAGCTACAACACGTACATCCCCTTCTGGGGTAACCAGGGTTATCCATGCTTCTACTTCTTGGCCAGGCTTATAAGACCGTACGTCATAACCATAACTACCAACGTAAGCATGTCCCTTATGATCTACTACCATGTCATTAATACCCACCGCTAACTTGCTAAGGTCTGCTACTACCGACAGCCCACTCGGATCCTGTCGCAATATTCGGCAATCTCCTGAAACTATAAGCAACCGACCATCAGGAAGCCATCCTAATCCTGATGGCAAGGTTGGCACATCAACAACAATCTCAGCCTTGCCGTTGATGTCAACACTCATCACCTTTTTTCCAAATATATCCGAAAACCAGAGTTTACGCTCGTGCCAGCGTGGACTTTCACCCCACACCAGTTCATCCAAAAGAGTTTTAGTTTCATATTTCATAATATACATCTCCTTATCAATATACATTACTTCCAGAAACAAAAGATTAACTTGGATTTATTTACAATATGAACTTAGGATAATATTGCGCAGCTTTCTAGTAAGTGTAGTCGTTCCCGCATCTTTTTTTTGCATCATGAATAGGAATGTTAAATCGTCCTCTGGACAATTACAAAAATATGCCCCAAGCCAACCATCCCATCCATATTCCCCAAGGCATCCCAAATCTCCAGCTTTACTGCAATCTGTCATTACACGCATTAAGTTTCCATAACTGTGTCCACTTAACGTTAGCCATTCGTCAAAGCTTTTCTGCTGCTTCCCATTTAAAGTTCCTGACGTTAAGTATTTCACTGTTTTAGGTCGCAAAATCTGAACGTCGTCAAGGCTTCCTCCATTCATAAGCATTCTAGTAAATTTTGAGTAATCATCTATTGTAGACGCGAGTCCTGCTACTCCAGATTCAAATGCCGGATCCATATCCATCTGATTAATAATACCTAAATTATTCCCAGTATAAGGCTGTAATTCACCTAGCCCATTGTCTGCATATGCTTTTACAAGACGGTGCCTTTTTTCTGATGGTATCCAAAAACCAGTATCCCACATTCCCAGTGGTTCAAATAATTCCTTCTTTAAAAATTCTCCGTATCTTATACCACTAGCTATTTCTATAACAGCTCCGAGTACATCTGCAGAGGTCCCGTATTCCCAAGAAGTCCCAGGTTGAAAGGCAAGGGCGCACTTTCCTAGTTTGTTCATAGCTTCTACAGTACTCATTGGAGAATCCCCTAATAGCCTGTTCTTCATCTCTATGAATAATGCTTCTGTGTCCCGACCGGCTTTGTTATCCCCGCCGTAAACCAAGCCTGAGGTCATTGAAAGCAAATCTTTTAAATTCACTTCCCGTACCGCCGGAACCAACTTGTCTCCTTCATCAACCATCTGATTTTTAAAACTAGGAATATACTTGCTTACTGGATCATATAAATCAATGTCACCTCGTTCTAGTAGTATCATTACTCCAGCAGCTGTAACAGGTTTAGTCATAGAATACAGTCTGAAAAGAGAATCTCTTTTTATTGGAATCCTAGCTTCCTTATCTGCCCAACCATCTTCGTGGTAGAAAATTTCTGTTCCATCTTTGATAATCATTAAATTCCCACCGGCTATGTAATCACTGTCTATGCTATTTCTTAAAGCTTTTTTTATTTGGCTAATTTCTGTTTTATCGATCATTTTGGATTCCCCTCCATTTTCCTACTCTTTACTGTTACTTTGCTTTTATGCAACAATTATTAAACAAGATATAGCAGATTACTATCAACCTGCTATATCTTACTAATTTCATATTTAATTTAATTTTCGGAAACGTATTCACTGATTTTATAAGAGGCGTAAAATTCCCTATTCTTACTTTGCGTGTAGCCATCTTCTAAAATATAGACATTCGTTTTTAAGCGGATATCCTCAGAAGAAGAGCCAATCATCACATCAAATTCCCCTGCTTCTATCTTCCATTTCATATCTTCATCTAAGAATGCAAATTGACTAGGATCAATATAGAAATCTACTTTTTTCTTTTGTTTAGCTTCTAAAGGTATTCTGCAAAATCCAACCAATTCTTGTGCTGGTCTAACTAAAGATGCAACTTTATCACATACATAGACCTGGGCAATTTCAATTCCAGCTTTATCCCCTGAGTTTTCTACTTCAAAACTAATATGAATCTTCTCAAATGGTTTTATCTTTGATTTTTCTGTTTGTAGATTATGATAAGCAAATGTAGTATACGATAAACCATAACCAAAATAATATCTTGGAGTATGGGGAAGATCAATATATCTAGTAAATGGTGAACCGGTTTGAACATGATAACTTGATCCCTGACTATGATTATAATAAAGTGGCGCTTGAGCCGAACTATATGCAACAGAAACTGGAAGTTTACCGCTTGGATTATTTGTACCAAGAATTGCTTCTACAATAGCTTGACTGCCAAACTCCCCAGGGTTCCATGCTTCAATAATCGCAGAAGCATATTGATCAGCAGCATTACTAGATATAGGCCTTCCATCTAAATGAACAACTATAAAAGGAATTCCACTCTCGCCTAATTTCACTAAAAACTCTTCTTGGCATTGAGGAAGATTAATACTACTTGAGTCAATCCCTTCTCCTGTTGAGCATGATGTTCCCCATCCATATTTTCCGCCAACCGTAACAATCGTAACATCAGATTCTTTTGCAAGTTTTAACGCATCTTCATGATGACGAGTATCATTCCCTACATAAGGATAACCATACTGATATTGAATGTCAGAGTTTGGACAACATTGCTTAAACTGTTCTAAAATATTTTTACAATGCTTGTAAGCTTTACTTGCAACTTGTTCAAGCTTTGGAATTTCTACATCAATAATACTTCCTGGATATGTGTCTTTCTTTTTATTTCTCCAAAGCACGTCATCTGTTTGTACTTCAATACCTGCCATCGTATTTCTAGCACCCATAGCAAGTTCTAATACGCTACCATATGAATACCCACCGAATAAGCTTCTTGTAGAGCTTGCATTATGTCCAATTATAGCTATTTTTTTATCGGCTACATCTAATGGTAAAATCCCATTATTCTTAAGAAGAATTAATGATTCTCTGGCATATTTCAAACTAACTTTTTTGGATTCTTCCTTGTTGAATACTTCATTTATTTTTTCATGTGAAGAAGGAAATGGATTTTCAAAAATTCCGAGTCTAAACTTTTCAGTTAAAACTCTTAATACAGTTTCATCTAGAAGCTGAATATTTATTTTACCTTCTTCTAATAATTGAATTAAATTGTCCCCATAAGCACTTGGTGTTGGTAATTCTAAATCAAATCCAGCATTCAATGCTTTTACTGCAGCTTCATTCTTTCCTTCACAGACTTTCATTCGTGTAAAAAGCTCTTCAATAGAAGCATAGTCTGCAACAAGTAGCCCATTAAAACCCATTTCTTTTCTCAATAGGTCCTGCAATAAATATTTAGATGCAGCTACTGGCTCACCATTTACACTTCCGTATTGATTCATGACTGATCGAAGATTTCCTTTGCTAATTGCAGATTGAAACGGCTTTCCGAAAATCTCCTGCAACTCCCTCTCAGGAACATTAGTCGCTGCTGCATGTATTCCGCCTTGTCCAGCATGATAACCAATAAAATGCTTGCTAGTAGCCATAATATTATATTCATCATTTTCTCCAGAATTTTGGATACCTACAACATATGAAGTTCCTAGTGCAGAAACAAGAGTAGGGTCCTCTCCATAACTTTCTCCCTGACGACCTAAGCGCGCATCTCGAGTGACATCAAGAACTGGAGCTAATGCATGTTTAATTCCAACTGCACTCATTTCTTTTCCAATTATTTTCCCTGCTTCATACTCAAGTTCTGGATCCCAGGCAGAGCCTCTGCCAATGCCTGTAGGAAAACTTGTTGCCTCTGGCATCAATGCTCCAGTTAATCCTTCAATATGAAAAAGAGCAGGTATATCAAATCTACTACGTTCCATTACTTTTGTTTGATAGTCTCTAAGTTTATCGGCCACCATTTCTTTCGAATCATCCCATGCAGCAGCCAAAAAAGCTATTGCACCAACTCCAAGATGAAATGAATTTTCTAAATTCGGTCCATTTTTATCCTTCGGGTTATAGCATTGCAACTGAGCAACCTTTTCTTCTATGCTCATTCTATAAATTAAATCCTTAGCACGCTCTTCTGCAGATAATGTTGCATCTTTATATCCAAATTTATTCATCGATAAATCCTCCTTTTTTACTTCAGTGCTTCTAAGCTAGTCGTCCGCTCTCGTTGTAAAGTATGTTAAAACTACACTGATAGTAAAACTCACGAAAAAGCAAATGAAAAATCCTATAAGTGGACCTGGATTACCACTAGGATCCATCTGGGCACCAAATGTTAAAATTCCTCCAACAGCAGCTGGTGAAAATTGATTTGTTCCTAAAATTGTATTCAATGGTCCAGCAATTCCTCCAGCAATCATTGCGCAAATAAACGGTTTCCTATATGGCAAAGCAATCCCGAATATGGCTGGTTCAGTAATACCAAACAGTGCAGAAGTCATTGCTGAATAACCAGTAGCTTTATTTTCTTTTCGTTTAGTCTTAAGTGCAAAACCAAGCGCAGCTCCAGCTAATGCCCAAACTCCCATACCTAAAATTGGGCTCAAAGCATTAGAACCATTTCTTAGGGTTATATCGGTCAAAATAGGAATAAACGCATAGTGTAATCCAAAAAGAACACAAAGTTGCCAGAAGGCCCCGAATATTACACCGGTAGCTAAAGGAAATAAATTATAAACTCCCATAGTACCATTCGCTAATAACTCACTTACTTTTACAAAGATTGGACCAACTACTAGAAATGTGAAAGGTACCATCACCAAAAGTAATGTCATAATTTTTAAGAATTCCAAAAATGGTGGTATATACCTATCTAGATACTTTTCTAATTTTGCTGCAATAAATGTACTACACATAACAGGGAAAATTGAGTTACCGTATGTTGTTAAGATGACAGGTATCTTCAAAAACGTTAAAGCTGTACCATCTTTATATATTTCGACAATATTCGGAAATACTAATGATGCCCCTATTGCAGCAGCAACATAAGGGTTTGAATCAAATGTTTTCGCAACTGAAAATGCTACAATTATAGGTAAGAAGTATAAGAAAGCATCATTTATATTTTGCAAAATAATAAAAGTACCATCTGTTGTCTGCAATACGCCTGCCATAAGGAATATAGCCAAACAACCTTTAATAATCCCCACCGCCGCCATTGTTGGAACTAGCGGAAAAATCATTTTCATAAGTGATCTAGATAGCCTATTAATCAAACTTGTTTTATTTTTTGTTTTAACTTTTTCAATTTTTTCTTTGATGTCATCTTCATTAGCATTACCTTTTAATAAAGAATCAACTTCAGCATAAACATCTTTAACAATATTCCCAACAATTACTTGATATTCTCCACCAGCTTTCATAACGCCCAATACTTTATCAATACTTTTAATTTCATCATCATTGGGAATTGATTCATCCGCCAGAACAAATCTCAATCTAGTTACACAGTGCGTAAGACTTACAATATTGTCTGGTCCTCCAACCTTTTCAATTATTGCTTTTGCTGAATCTTTTAAATTCATACAAACTTCCCCTTATTAAAAATTATTTGGATTCCATTCTGACTTCCATTGAATTACTGGAATATTATCTCTAAATTCTACAAGTAGCCAAACATAATCAGACTCACTTGTATTAATATTCCATGAACTCTTCTCTTTTTTTCTTGTTAAGTCAACAACCCACCGATCCCCAATCGCAATGAATAAATCTTTATTAGGCACTTTAAATACACTACTTATTTGGGAATTGAAAGTGTTCTTTTCCGTATCCTCTATGCACGGATCTCCAATAATATACCAAGGTCCATGCATATTATCTGCTTTGGCACTGAGCGTTTGATTTGGATAATAAGCAGTTGTTCCCGACGTAAACATAAAGTATTCATGCTCTCTTTTAAAAATAGCAGGTGCCTCACGTGCCAATGGAGGTGAACTGAAATGCAAATGCGTTGAATATTTTCCTGTTAAATTTTTATAGTCGTCAGTTAAATCTGCAATTACAATTTCTGTATGAACTTTTCCAAAGATAATATATGCTTGATCATTATCATCAACAAACAAATCAAAATCACCACTGCTCATATCTAAAGGAACTATTTTATCAATAAGCTCAAACTCTTCATTGATACTTTTTGATGTCGCTATTCCCATATATTGATAATTCCAATCTCTAGGATTATCATCTGTTCCTGCTAACTTCATCCACATTATAAATTCTTCATTCTTTTTGTTATAAATGATATGGGGACGATCCATAATTCTAGAAGGATGTAAAGGGTTATCAACATCTGAAGGCGCCTTCAAAATAGTCTTTTCAAATTTCCAATTTATAAGATCCTTAGATGAATAACAATTAACACCATTATGCCAAACGCCACTTCCAGGAATTGTGTTCTCCTTATTTTCCCCATACCAATAATAGACACCATCTACATACATTACAGAACTGCCATGAGCTTGTATACGCTTATCCTTTGTATCAAGCCAAACCTGCCCTGGTCGAATAGAATTATACATTTAAAATTTCTCCTTATAAAAGATAATAGTGTCAAAATGGAAATTTTTAAAGTATTCCCAAATTAAATCTTAATGTTTGTCCCTTTTTTAATTACAGAAATTACTCCTTTCAACACTTTTATAAAATGAGCGATTTTATTAGATACACTAACTGATAAAAACTATAGTTTTTAGATAAAAGTCTATAGACGTCTCTATATTGGTGACCTCAAGGAAACTATTAAATGATTTCCTTGTCAAAAGAATAGCATTTTCTTAAATGCTCTATAATATCAAATAAACACATATTGACTGACCGATTTTAATATCATATCCTACTATATAATGACTAACTTTGAAAGGAGTTTCAAATATGAATCACGATGAATTAGATAGAATGCTCAGAGCATTAACAGAAAAGGAATTAAAATATAAATCAAATCCTGTTATATCTGAAAGATATAACAAAATGGAAATAGTTAACTGTAAAGGGCATACTGCTTATTTATTTGATGATAGTGATATGAATATGGGTGAAAATATCACTCCACGTAAACATACACGATTTGTTCAAGTACCAATGCATGTTCATACTTATATCGAACTTAGTTATGTATATTCTGGGGAATTTACAGAGGTAATAAAGGATAAGACTGTAAAACTTAAAGAAGGACAAATCTCTATTATAGATACAGGTATTCCTCATTCTATTTTACCAACTACTGAAAATGATATTATTATTAATATACTAATGAGTAAAGAATACTTTTCAACTGCCTTTCTTAGCAGACTATCAAGTAAAGGCATTATCTCAGAGTTTTTAGTTAATGCTATATCAGATAAGAGAGATCATGATAATTATATAATATTCAATTCCGACAATAATAAAAAAATTCCTCTATATATAAAAGAGCTTCTTTGTGAATATTTTGATAAATCTTTATGTTCAAACGAAATAATTGATTGCTTTATGGTGCTGATATTTTCTGAACTATTGAGGGTATTTCAGTATGACTCTAGCCAATCTAACTCAAAATCATTAAGTAATGCACCTATTGTGGAAATACTCAATTATTTAGAGAAAAATTATATGACGTGTACTTTGATTTCTACAGCTAAGCATTTTAATTTTCATCCAAACTATCTAAGTAATTTGATCAAAAAAACTACCAATAGATCTTTTTCTGAAATTATATTAATTCAAAAGTTGACTAGGGCATCTATTTTACTCGAAAACACTGACGTTCCTATTTATGGAATTGCAAACGAAATAGGTTATAACAACTTAAACTTCTTTTATAAAAAATTCAAAGAATATTTTAATGTTACGCCAAAAGAATTCCGAAACAATTCTATCTCCAAATATATCCAAAAATTCAAGTAAAACAACTTATTTTATCCAAGTATCTGACAATATTGCTCTAGTTCTTGCGTATCTAGTTTTAATGTGGAGAATAAAATGGCCTATCGCTAAATACGCCTTAAATTCTCCCGTGAGTTATAACATTAATTGAGACAAAAACAGCCTAAAATAGGCTATTGAGCTAACATGTCCCATTAGTACCGTACGGGGAAAGAAGATACGACAGAGTCTACTTATAAACAACTATTTGAGGCAATGGACCGCCAAGAACTGTCATTAGGGAATTATGTTCTTGAAGAGTACATTTTCCGTAGCTTGCGCAAGCGGTCACGCTGATGAGCAGAATTAGCGCAACATGCTTGCTGTCCAACGATAAAACCAATTTATCATCGGGGTGAACCTACTATAACTTTCTCATAAAAATCGGTTTAAACTTATCAGAATACCATATGGCCACTTGATCAGAAATCAGTAATAGAAGTGCCGCAATTAACGTTGCCTGCCAAAATGCTAAGGCGCTTGATTTAATCAGCAATTGCATAAAAATTCCGATAATACCTATTAGTGACCAGTGAATGCAATAGATAGCATTTATATTCTTGCTCCATCTCATAAGCGGCTTGAACGATACTGCAGGGAGCATTTGTGTGATGGCGTAATTAAGACCAAAAAAGCCCAAAGCCAACATAATAAAAAACACTGCATCTAGTAGTCCTAAAAAAAAGTACGAGCCAGCTGATGAAAACATAAATCCGAAATGGATAGTTAAAAGCAAATAAATAGTGACGAGTCCGAAGCATAACGGTGTCATACGTAAATAGAAATTCTTTTTATCCTTACAATGCTTTAAAAAGCAGCCAAAGACCAACCCAAAAACAGGGAATATAATCCAATTTAAAAATGGGAAGTAGCTTCTGGTGGCAGTTCCCCAGATAAAACCTGTGAACTGATCTAAAACATAATCTCCTGTAGATGCCCCGCGTAAAATCATCCCCAACAAAGATGCTATTACGCCAATAAGTAGAAGGACTGAGTTTCTCAATTCCAGCTTTTTTAACAAAGCAAGAAAGAGAAAAGCCAATCCTGCGAATTGCAATATATCGACACTAAATAAAGAAAAGGTATGATACAAATAGGTGCTTTCATTTGTTAATGCATACTTTGTAAGGTCAGGTAGTACATAACGGAAGATATTTAAAAGGAGTCCTATTCCCAGCAGGTTAAATCCTCGTCTAAGTAAATCCTTTGGAGTATTTTTTCTGGAATAACTGACGCCAATACCCAAGCAAATCATAAAAACCGGTGCGGCAAAAGGGCCTCCCAATATGTTTCTGACAAGCATGACCAGAATTCCTTTGGAATCAGGCGACAATTCGTCAAACACATGCGTCCATACCATAAACAAGATTGCAAAACCTTTGGCCAAGTCTAATTCCAATTGTCTTCCCGTGTTTAATTTCTCAGCACCAAAACATTCTCTTATCCCAGCAAAAACAGCCATTCTTATCCTCCTTATTTGTTACTTTAATAATATAGATTAGACCGCTTTGAATTGCAGGGCAGGTGCATCTATTTATCAAGAGCAAAAGCGACTATGTTCAAAATGGTTTGCTAAATAAAAATACTCCAGTTCAAATGCATGCCTTCAATCGCAAAGTTTCTTGCTTTTTCAAAATCTGCTTTTCTAAGCTGTTTAATTTCCATAATGTCCTCCTATCTATAATTTGCAAAAGTCTTTTCATTTTTTATTGTGATTGAGAACTCCTTTTTTGCGAGAATAATTTTATAAGGTCTGACAACAATACAGGCATTGATAAAGGTGCCAGCAAGAACAACCCAGTAACGACAATAAACGCAACCTGGATAAGCGTAGAGTACACCGTAAGGAATCAGCACTGCAAAAGTTCAACCAAAATAAGTGCCGTGGACAACAAAACTCCATCAGTATGACGTTTTTATTGAATATAAATGCTCAAATACCTGCTTCAGCAGTAATCAGATTAAGCATATAAATGGGTTAGTCGCAATGAATTTTTGATTCCAAAATTCCATCCCCACCTAATTGTATTTTTCTAAATTTCATTTTAATAGACACCAAGTCGCTTTTCTATATTCAATACAACTCAACTATGTCGCCAAAACAACACTTATAACTATTAATGTCGTCTATAAATAAAATACTTAAAATTCTTAGTCAATAGTCAAAAAAGCAAGCGGATATCGTTGAGTTTCCTATATTATTGTATAATAATAGACATAACGTCGT
Organism: Paenibacillus kribbensis; assembly: GCF_001705305.1. Lineage (GTDB taxonomy): Bacteria > Bacillota > Bacilli > Paenibacillales > Paenibacillaceae > Paenibacillus > Paenibacillus kribbensis_B. The sequence goes on along the minus strand of NZ_MCBP01000015.1, from coordinate 79,860 downwards.
TTTTTATGACATAAATATAACTTTATTTTCATGTGAGAAGGATGAATTTATGAACAGAGATGATCGACGGGTCAAGAAGACATCAAAAGCGCTTTGGAACGCTATTGCCGAACTATTGATGGAAAAGGAATTGCACAGCATTACAGTTCGAGAGTTAACAAACCGGGCAGATATTCATAGAGCTACTTTTTACACGCATTATAAAGATGTCTACGATTTGTATGAACAGATGGAAGGTAATGTTATTGATGAGCTTGCTGCAATTATAGTTGGGGATCCTACCCACTCCTATGAAGATGTGTTTACAAAATTGATTGATTACGTTTACAAAAATCCAGGAACAATACGAATTTTTTTGGATAAAAATAGAAATCGAAGTTTTCATGACCGAGTACTTGCTTTTCTTGAAGAAAAATATATAGAAATATGGAATTATGAAACGAATCAAAAGGAGATAAGCGAGGAGTGGATTTTTATGGCTAAATATCATCTTCAGGGCTGTATTTCTATTATTCAATATTGGGCTGAAAACAATTTTTCCTACCCTAAAGAACGTCTGACAAAGCTAATATTAGAGGTGGATTCCAATTTTGATAATATACTGACTGGATAAATGGGCTTATCTAAAAGACTAATGCCATTGCATTGCTGTGAGCACATTCCCCCCATTTTTGTTCTTATCTTTTATGACCGCGGTTCCTACTCTTAGTTCCTCAAAATACGTTGGGGCTTTTCTCCACGGTTGACTGCCCACGAAAAATATTATCTTGACTCTCCCCTTAGGAGAGACAATAATCTTAAATTGTAATTCATTAGGAGGCATTTGCTATGAATGTAAAATCAGAGACGTCAAAGAAGATTTGGATTGATTCATCAAAATATTGATAGGATATCAAAACTATGGAACGCAAAGCGTTTTATGGATGATGAAGAAATCACTGTTTTTGCTTTGCTTGATAAGCCATTACGGTCATATCTTGTCTCGTGATTTCATCTTGCGCACCAAAGCTGCCATCCGGTCTGCCTTTAATTATAGTTTCGTTGTTATTCCTTCTTGTCCAGTTACTTCGATGGTGATGATGTTATTATTACCAGCGCTCAAGATAATTGGATTGTTCGCCTGACTGCTTGCAACAAATTTCCCGTTTACTTTCATTTTGGAGTTGCTGTCATAGACGCTGGCTGTTACCGAAATACTGGTTACATCATAGGAAACATCAACGCTATATTCAGTTGTTCCAGCTGCAAAAGCAGGAGTCAGCGTGCCCCTTGATAACGTCAGTCCGCTCAAATCCGCGTTTTCCAACCTCTCATAATCGCCAATTGAGGTATTAGCCACAATATCATTTACAGCTAATGAAAAATTCGAATCTGCACTGATTTTCGTCCTATTTGGTATCAAAAATAATAAAGCCGCTAAATGCACTGATGATGCTGATTTTCTTCATTAACTATTCCACTTCCTTTCGCTACACTCCAGGTATAAACGAATTCCTCTAACATAATCGATTTTGCATTTTTGTAATCGTTTTCAAAATTACCTGTGTGCAGCTAACAAACCGAGGTATCTCAACAGATAAGGATACCTCGATATTGAAATAAGTTTATCTATATTGATACAACTCTATGCGCAACACGGCGGGATTGTTTCCGATCTTGATATGGTAAACTCCTTCGTCACCGTTAAGAACGCGGCCAGGGACCCATTCACCTTGAACAAATTTTCCTTCTTCAATTTTTACATAACTTGTTTTCATCGAACTCGTGCGCTTCGGCAAAAATTCAATATAAAAGCTGATTCCGGCAAAAATAAACTCATCTTCAGAAACTTCAATCACAAGCCCCCCCGATGCAAGCTTGCCTTCTGGCAAACGATTATAAGTAATTCGGATGTCATACTTGGAAAACGACAAGATACATCCTGCTTCATGATTCTGAAGAAAACCCGTCATTTTCCCGGTTCCCCGATATTTCTGGATAATGCCCAGCATGTTTCCCAGCAGCTCATAACTGCGTGCCAGATAAGGACCTGTTCCATTCAAGACAAAGCCCGAGTTTTCAATATTAAGTGCCACCATGATGCCTGTATCGATACTCTCGCCATGATCCGAAGGCTCCCTAAAGTCTTCAATACCAAATGGCGAAAAGCAAAGTGCATCATGCTTGCCAAGGGCATAAAATACATTCGTAGCTGTGGGTATGTCTCTTCTTGCTTCAGGAATAAATAATGGGTTATCGTTAGCGGTATATTCCTCACAAATCTCCGCAAAATTGGGCAGATAGATATCCGGCGCATACAAGCAAATGGAAGGAGCCACTACTTTCCATATCTTCATTACCTTCGCTATTGGTCCTCCGCTCGGGTATGTTCCCGGTCTCCAGGGGAACTGTTCCAACCAAGCGTTAACGAATAGCGGTAGAGGATAGGCCTTCGAACCGGCACTCGCAATTCGTTCGACAGCTTGGGCATAATGATAAGCCATAAAGTATTCAGCCGCGTTATCCCCGAATCCCTCCTCCCACGTACCACTAACCCCATAGAGAGACTTGATCATAGCAGGAATTGGCCGATTGAATTGGACGTTTGCGTAGTTAGAATAATCTCGGTCGCTGCCAAGTAATCCGATTTCATTCTCTACTTGAACCATGATGACCGTATTCCGATCACCGTCTACTTTTTTTAGATGTATCATGAATTGTGTGAAAGCATTAGCATCAGCTTCTATAGCTTTATCGCAAAAGGGAGAGATGGTTTCTGATGGTTCACTATTTTTATAGACAGCACGGAAATAGGTTGTGAATTCCTTCTTAACCCAGCCTGGAGCATAGCTGGAAATTCCATTTTTCCATAATCCAAACCACAATAACACTAGCCGTACATTTTCATCCCGAGCCTGATCAATGATTCCGTCCAATAAATCAAATTGAAAACTTCCCTGCTCGTGTTCAATTAATTCCCAGTAAACTGGCAAGATCACCGTGTTTAGGTGAAGTCCTCTGAGATATGGCCAGACATTCTCTTTCATATACATCAGGCTCGAGGCGCTGGAATTATGAATTTCCCCGGCTAAAGCGATGTAGGGTTTGCCATCGACATAAAGATTATATACTCCATCTTCTTTTAACAGTTGAGGCAACGGCATGAAATTTCCTCCTTTAGGAGTAAAGCGATAAGTTAATTAATACCCGCAATCATGATCAAATTTTAAGCATGTGACTCATTCTAATAAAAAATCCGTAGTAGCCCTGTGTTTTTATTCAATCACTACATGAACATCCCCTTCAGCGATTCCTTTTTCGTTAAAAGAGTCCACCCTGATGTATAACGGCTCACCTTTAATTAATGCACCGATAGCGACTTCATTACTGCCTAATACCATATAGCTATGATAAAGTTTATCGGGCGCGTAGCCCCAAACTATGTTATATCCAACGGAATCGCCTTGGTCCCAAGTTACAACTAGATCAAGATCGCTGACCAGAGTGGTCTGAATTCCAGTTGCCTTTTCAGGGAGTTCTCCTTTACCTATACCAAAAATTCGAAGGCCGGAAATGCACGCTGCTTGGTTATAAGGAAGCTCCTCGACTGTGCATCGAATATAACGGGCCTTCAATCCGTTCTCCCTCACGATAAGATCATGCGATAGATCCGTATTTGTATTAGACATATCCTTGATGACAAAATACTCTTTACCATCCACCGAACCTTTCAGAAGCCATCTGGTAAAATGTCGACGCTGGTCAATGTATCGGTACGTGGGGGCATCTCCATGAAATTCTGCTCCTTCAGGAGGTGGAACGCTCAACGCATCATCCGCAAAATTAACTTGAATCGCAAATACGTCGCATTCATGCAAGAGGTCGACTTCAATCCATTCGCCAGCTACATTGGACGCTGCTCTCCACCAGGTACGGATCTCCTCATCGGTAGCCTTCGTTGCTTCTTTTCCTTCTACATAAGAGGAGGCAGTAGCCGGTTTACCATATGATAGTAGCATCCAATCGGGGTTACTCCAGGGATTCATCGCTGCTTGTTCAACCTTCATCGGCCAGTCGCCGTAACGCTGGTTACAGAATAGTTCGCCGTCTTGATCAAATCCAGCAGGCCATAAACCAACTCTCCTCTCAAAATTATGATTAACACTGATTCTCATAGTAGAAGCGTGCCAATAGTTCCCATATCGATCTTCCATAGTCGATCCGTGACCGGCACCAGGGATGAATCCTCCCGGCTTATAGGAGTAAGGGTTGTTTTTAGCCAAAGAAAATGGACCCAATGGATTGTCCGATACATAAACACCATCAGAGTATACGTTATACTGCGTACCGGGGACGGCGTATTGCAGATAGTATTTACCACCATGTTTATCCATCCATGCTCCCTCAATGAATGGTTCATTCCCAATCGCATCTCTCACCATTTTCAACATTTCATCCGTCAGGTTCGGGTTATCACTTGCATACTTTTGAATGATTTCTTCAATTTTTTCTGGCGTTCGGGGAGGAATATGGTTTTCACCATTTCTTTCATATCCGTTGACGGATACATTAGTAAAAATAAGGTCTACCGGCTCCGTTAACGGTGTCATATTCTGCGGATTCATCTCCATTCCATAGATCGGTTTATCGTTGGAACATCCCCAGTAGAAATATACTCTTCCGTCATCATCCACGAACAAATTCGGATCCCAGAACGGAAATGTCCCTTCAATCTCTTCAAACGACCCAAAGATCGGATCTTTCGTTCGGTAAAAGGAACAGTTTTGCGAAGATCTTGATGCACTGAAGTACATGTACTCCCCAATGACCCGAACGTCCGGCGCATAATCGTAGATCGGCAGATCCTTATATGGATGGAACGTCCAGTCGGAAAGATTATCACTCACAAGTAACCCAGCAGTCATGGAAGAGAACATGAAGTACTTTTCGTTAAAATATATCATAGACGGATCCGCAGCTTCCCGATTTACAGACAGCTTGCCGTGCGCTTCAATAAATTGATACTTGTATTCCATGTTGATCGGGTTACAGATATATTTCATTTTCGCGTACCTTCCTTATATTCTTAATCCCGGGATTTGTCTAAAGCACTAAAAAGATATCCCAGATGGTTTTGCTTACGAAATAATTCGAACTCCCCACGGATTGATATTGATCTGCCCGCCTTGTTCTACCCTTTCACTGGACAGCAACTCTCTACCGCTTTCGTAAGGATAAATGAGCGTCTGCGTATCGTCGGAATAGTTGAAATAGAACCGTACCGTTTTACCTGCTGCGTTCACGCCCGTTTTCACGATCAGCGGAAACTCCAGTTCCTGGTCCGCTCCCCACAACCCCGCCGCCTCGACGGCTAACCGCAAGACACGCCGCATAGAAGAAGTGTCAAACAAGCCTCCAATATAAGTTGCGGAGCCGCTACCATACTGGTTCCAGGTTGCCGCAGCATATTGTCCCCAGTGTGGATGAACGTAGGATGCAAGCACTTCCACTTCTTCCGAGATGGGAGTCAGTAATTCCATAAAGCTTTCGACCGTTCCTGTTTCCCCTGCATCGCCAAACAACTTGCCCGTAAGTCCGACGGCCTTTGGTTCGACGAATAGGCTGTACGTAACGCCGCAGACTTTGGAGATGATGCCCGGCTGACTCGTCGTCCTCACCTTTATCGTTTCATCGGCGAAGCCGCTCTTGAAGGAGTAGACGACATGACCGCCTCCCGTCGTGTAATCATTCAGTCGTTCTAGGGATTCGTCCGGCACCGCATACAGCGCAGGCACGACAATCAGTGCGTAACTATCTAGGTATTCGAAAGACGGATGGATAAAGTCGCAGGACACATTCATCTTATATAGCTCGTCGTACATTCGACGAACGACGTCGTTATATGTTCGACCGTCAGGAAGCTTGAACCATTCCATTGCTGTCAAAGCTTCATTGCTTACCATGACCGCAACACGATTTGTCTTTTGCAAGCCAATCAGCTCGTCTGATAGGCGGGAAAAATCGCTACCAATCGTGATCGCTTCGTTGTAAACAGGGTTCGGCTGCAGATCGTGGCTCAGCATGCCCTTCCAGTATGTCTCGAACGAGTTGTGAATCGAGTGCCAATGCCAGTAAGCGACCATAGAAGCACCCGACGCGACATGGCTAAATGCAAGCAACCTCAATTGGCCTGGATATGGCGTCATGTGTGGAAAAGCCTGTGCCTGCGTCTCTAGTACAAGGTAATTGGCACGCTTCAACGAACGCGCCATATCCCCGCCAAACGATACCTCGGTGCCGGTCAATTCGCTCTGCGACGGATGATAAATGTCAACGCCTGCAATATCGAACGGCACCACGGCCGCGAAGTGGTCTACCGACGGTTGAACACCGTACGAATACCCGCGCCATTCGAAATCGAAGTTCTGCGTAACGAATTGGTCAGGTCGCTTGAATTCGTTCACAATAGCGGCCTGCCAGGCGAGGAAGTCCGTCACCAGCTTACGCTGGAATCGGGCAAATTCGGACCCTAAACTACCGTTGATCGTGCCAACCATGGAAGGGAAGTCCTCCCAGCTGTTGATGCGGTTGCTCCAATAGTCAAGGCCAAACCGCTGGTTAAGTTCATTCAGCGATCCAAATTTCTCCCGCATGTATTTAACAAATTGAAGCTGCACATTAGGGCCTGCCGTGTTGTAATGCTTCGTTTCGTTGTCCGTCTGGTAGCCGATGACGGCCGGATGTCCAGCTACACGCGAAATCAGCTTACGAATGATCCGCTCCGCATAGAATAGATAGATTGGATTTGTAATGTCCATTATTTGTCTGGCGCCGTATTTACCCGGTCCCAACGGAGTGACGGCAAGTACATCTGGATGCTCCTTTACCATCCAAGTCGGAACCGCGTATGTCGGCGTACCGACAATGACCTGAATACCAGCGGCATGCATGGCATCCAACACCCTGTCCACCGAGGTGAAGTCAAATACACCGTTTTGCAGTTCATGAGTACTCCATGTGGATTCTGCGATACGGACCACATTGATACCGGCTTCTTTCATCATTTGGATGTCTTCATCCAGCCTGTCATAAGGCATGTATTCATCGTAATAAGCAACTCCGTACAGCAGCTTGTTAATCATCCCTTAACAGCTCCTTCCGCGATGCCGTGCATAATATAGCGTTGGAAAAAACTATAGATCAGAATAACTGGGATGGCTGTAAGCACCAGTGCAGCTAAAATCAACGACCAGTCTTTGTTATATTCGCCAAACAGCTTGTTGGTCGAGATGATCAGCGTATACGTATTCGCGTCGGACAGCATCAACAGCGGAAGCAGGAAGTCATTCCAAATCCACAGAAAATCAAGAATGGCAATGGTGACGGTGATTGGCAACAGAAGCGGAAGAATAATTTGGAAAAATGCCTGAAATTGATTGCAGCCGTCTATTTCCGCCGATTCCTCCAATTCTCGCGGAATCGATCGAACGAACCCGTGGTATAAAAAAACGGCCATATTGACGCCCAGTCCGATATAAATAATCCCAAGCCCGTAGGCAGTGCCTTGGACATGCAAATCTTTGGCCACCCGTGTGAGCGGGATCATGATGGAATGAAACGGAACAAGCATTGAAGCGACGAAAAGAAGAAAAAGGGAGTTACTGACCTTGCCACGCGTCCGGGAAAGCTTGTAACCAGCCAGTGAAGCGCAGAATACGATTCCGCCTATGCCGATCACAGATACAATCATGGAGTTGAAGGCGCTCTGTAGGAGATCTAGTTTGTCATACGCCTGACTATAATTCTCGAAATGGAGGCTTGTTGGCAGCGAAAGGATGGAATTATACATTTCACCCTGCGTCTTGAAAGAATTGATGACAGCCATATAGATCGGAAACAGGGCGATCGCCGAGGAAAGAGTAAGAATGGAAAGAATGCACAGATTCGATATTTTTTTCGCTCTCATGCTTCCACCTCTTTCTTCTTTGTAATCCAGATCTGAATCAGGGTAAAGATTAAAACAATGATGAACAGGATAACCGATTTCGCATTGGCATACCCATAACGAAAGTTATTTGAGAAGGCTTCCTCGTAAATGTTCATCGTGATGACTTGGGTCGCGCGACCTGGGCCACCACCTGTCAGGCCGAATACGACCTCGTACACTTTAAACGCCGAGTTAAGCGTCAGGAACAGGCAGATCGTAACAGCATGCATAATCATCGGAATTGTAACCTTGCGGAAGGTCTGAAACGGAGTTGCTCCATCAATCATGGCCGCTTCCTTCAACGATTGCGGAACACCTTGCAGTGCCGCAAGGTAAATAATCATAAGATAACCAGCTCCATTCCAGAGCGAGACAACCAAAATAGAGAAAAAGGATATTTTCGGATCACCGAGATAGGACTGATCAATGAAATTCAGCCCAGTCTTCACTGCAAGCTGCGGTAACACCTGAGAGAACACGAACGTCCACATATATGCACTGATGATCATACTCATCATATTAGGCATAAACAACACTGTTCGGAACAGTCCCTTGGTTCTCCGTCTTGCCTCAATAAAGACCGCAAGAAGAAGAGCGAACACATTCTGTAGTACGATCATAAATACGACATACTTCATTGTAAACCAAAGTGAATGCACGAAATCCGGATCGTCCCTCAGTGCTTCAACGAAATTGCCTAAACCGATAAAATTGTAATCTTGGTTTAGTCCGTCCCAGTCAGTTAAACTGTAATAAATACCTCCAATCGTCGGAGTTAACAGAAATAGTGCGTACAGTATGAAAGCAGGTGTTACAAATGCCGCCAGTGATAAGTACTTTTTGAAGCCTTTCTGTTCCACTACATCACTCCCCTTCACACCTGCGAGAATTAAGTGGGGATGGAGTGCGCGAGACGAACCCCGTTAACCATCCCCTTACACTCGCTTATTTATTGACTTTATTACTCGACTGCCAAGCCTTGTCGAGTGCCTTGATCACGTCATCCTGTGTCATGAGACCAGCAAAGTAAGATTGCAGGGCTTTACCGACTTCGTCCTTCACGGCTTGCGGAATACGTGCCTCTTGATAAGATTTGCCCTGCTTCACGTATTCGGTAGCGTCTTTGATCCACGGATAGCTCTCGAAAGTGTGAACCGTAGCTACCGGGTTGTACTTCAATGCTTCAAAGAAAGCATTTGAATCCTTGTCGTTCAGGATGTAGTTTACGAAGTCCGTCGCCACTTCCTTGTTCTTGGTGCCTGAATAGACTGCGAGCGACGTAGATACACTTAGGTTGATCATGGTAGCATTCGGGTTATCATTGATCGGCAACGGGGCTACACCGAAGTCCATATCCGGGTTGGATTTGAGAATCGACTCGGCGTACCATGGGCCTTCCACCCACATAGCCGCTTTGCCTTGCGCAAATGCTGCAGCACCATCGCCACCACCGGCTTCAAGCGCCTTATCAGTGCCGTTTTTGTTAACAAGATCGATGACCTCGAACATAGACTTCATCTCACTGAACGAACCCTCGTTTTTATTCATCCGATCGACGAAATCTTTCTCTTTGTCTTCCGTATTAACCAAGGCTCCAACCGCAAGCGGCAGGAACAGCTGAGGAATCGCGGAATCTTTATACGACAACAGGAACGGCGTAATGTTGGCCGCTTTCAGTTTGTTAACGGCTACCTCCATTTCGGTAAGCGTAGTCGGGGGCGTAATGCTCTGCTCAGAGAAGATCTTCTTGTTGTACAGGTAACCCCACAACAGAGTTTCAAGAGGAACGGCAACCACTTTCCCCTCTTCATTCGTGACGGCCGGCTTGACGCTATCCAAGAGCTTGCCCACGAATGGCTGATCAGATAAATCCATTAGGTAACCAGCCTTACTATATTGCGGAATATTATTGATGGCATGAAGCGTGAACACATCCGGAGCGTCATTCGATGCAAGACGCGTCTTCAGTATTTGTGGGGCATTATCGATGGGGGGCATCTCAAGCTGCACATTGACGTCGATGTTCTTTTCCGCTAATTCTTTCGCCCTGAACTGTTCAATATACTTGTCATAGTACTCCTTGAACCGTGGTCCCTCAATGAACACTCTGAGCGTAACGCTTTTGACATTGCCAGTACCGGTCGATCCGGCATTTACATCGCTTACATTTGTGTTTCCTCCGCCATTGACGCCGCAGCCTGCCAGCAGAACAGCGGCAAGTACTGTGCCAACGGCGCATTTCCATGCCAGTTTTATCATACTAATACCCCTCTCATAATTTTTTTACATGCGCTCAGTATAGCGCAAAAATGAAAGCGGTTAATTAGACAGATTTATCTTCTTCTATAGCACAAATCTATCCTCGCTTTATTTGCATCTCGCCCTAAGGCGCACGAAAATTATCTTGAGTATCCGCTAAAAGTAGAGAACATCCACATAGCTAATCATTCTAACACTTTATTGGACAGCCGCTCGTCCTGGCTGTGCAAAAGCTCCTAATATGCCTCGAGTATGTAAATCATGGAAACAGTGCAAAGGGGTTCATTTTGCATTCCATAAGAACAAAAAATCCCGGTCAAAGACCGGGAAAGAGCATTACTATCATTAATATTAGAGACAAAGCTGTGTCCGTTTGGTTAATCGCCTTAATTACGACTTCCTGCCCGTTGCGTCGACCTACTGCCCGTAAGTTGCTGATCCGACACTCTCGATGATTGGCTGGAATTCTGCATAGGTCGTTACGAGTGGAGCGGACTCCCAAGTCTTCTGCGCCATTACCCGTAGCCTTGGAAAGATCGATGCGGCCGTTTGCGTTTCAGTGTAGTCATTCTCATTTCCGTCGTTCCAAAAATGGACCGCTGAACCGAGATTCCGGGGCTCTGCCGGGTTGATATCGCTGAATGGTGCCGCGCTGGCAGTTTCGTCAAAATAAACAAAGCCATGGAAGCGCTGCACAGCCCAAATTTCATACATGCCCTTAATTGAGGGTGGGGCCGGAGTATGGATATCGTTATAGTCATAAGTAGGCCAAAAACTGGAGTTTTGAACGTTATATCCCTCGAGCAATAGCTCTTGAGGTGACATCGGGTTTGTTGATGGGATTGGAGTATTCAAGTCCGTCCACCAATCCACATTAACGTTCTTGTCAATCGGAACGGTGTAACCGAGTGTCAGGGTATCATTCCAAACTCGTAATGTTTTGCCTTGTGCACGGACCAACGCATTGATATCGTTAATTAATCCATGAATTCCGTCCTTTGCCGTAGCAAGTGGCCCGTTGGTCTGCTTGGCATACTGTTCAAGTTGGGGAAAGTTATCAAATTCTGCTTCTCCGAGGAACTCGTCAGCTCCCATATGCCAATACTGTCCTGGGAAAAGGGACAGGTACTCTTCTGCAAGACTGAACAGAAATTGACGAGCTTCAGGAATCGAGTAGTCGATCTTGTTGGGGAAGACGACGCCATTTGCGTCTTTTAATTGGAATTCGGGATGAGACCTTAACGCCCAGCCCATGTGCCCTGGCATGTCGATCTCAGGCACGACTGTGATGTGATAGCTCTCCGCAAGCTCCACGAGGCTTCGGATTTGTTTTTTTGTGAGGAACTCTGACGAATGTAGGTTCTGGTCGCTTTGGATGCTCCAGCCCTGGTCGTCCGTGAAATGGAGGTGAAGATAGTTGAGCTTTAGGTAAGCCATGTCCCGGACTCGTTCCGCAAGCCAGTCGTACGAATAGTAATTGCGAGCTATGTCGATCATCAGTCCGCGCTCGGAATAGCGCGGCCAATCCCGCGCTTCACCAGCGGGCACCGACGGGTACTGTCGCAGCAGTTGGAGAAGTGTGCGGGTCCCATAGAAGGCGCCGGTTGCTGTGTTCGCTTTAATTTTCACATAGGCTCCAACCGTGAGATTATATCCCTCGTCACCAATCTCGTTGTCCATTGAGCGGAGCTCGAGCAATACATCACCAGGTTCAGGATCTGCTTGCGTAACTACGACACGAGCAGCAGTACCAGTCATTGCTTCGAGGTTTTCGCCAAAGGTCTTGGCATCAGATCTAAGTCCAAGTACATCATCGGGACGAATGAGAATCCGGGAGTTTGAGCCGATCTGGAACGAGCCTGATGCAGCCGTCCATTCACGCAAAGCTGGAATAGTTGTTGGCCGAGGCGATGTCCCCTCGTACTGGGTCGGCCATGGACAGCTATTGTCGGGAACCAACTGCCCACAGTGCAACAAAGAATCGCCTTTCACTGTTGCCGTCACATCCAGCAGCATAACAGTGGCAAGGACCGTACTGACTATGCCTTTCCATACCTGTTTCATCTACTAGTTACCTCCTCAAATCGATTTTAATTAAGCGCTTTCATTATAGCGTTTAATCGAAAACGATTATCTGGACGGATTTATCCTCTTGGATAGGATAATTTTATACCTCATCTTGTTTGCGCATCTCGCCCGGTGCGACGCCGAAGTGCTTCTTGAAAACCCGATGAAAATATGAAATATCATCATACCCGCTCATTTCAGCCACCGCTTTGATCGAAAGCCGTTCCTCCACTAGCCAATCACGTGCTTTGGTCATCCGTACTTTGAGCACGTAATCGGTGATGTTACAGCCGTATCTCTGTTTGAACGTCTTACTGATATACACCTTGCTGACGTAGAATAGTCGGGAAAGCCGATCGCGCGACAAAGGCTCATCAAAATGGCGGTCGATGAACTGCCTGACTTCCTCCACGTTCAGCTTGTTCTTAAATTTTCGCCGCTGGATGAGCCGTTCCAGCGCACTCAGGTACTCGTCGCAGATCGCTGTTACAGTCATTTTGGGAGTGCTCTTATGTTGGACAAGCTCTTCGTCCAAGACCTGCCTCCGCTCGTCCTTCAACTCGTTCTCGGCCAACAGTTCGAGCAATAGAACATGCAGTTCCTCTGCGAGACGCGCTGTCATGCCGGAAGCACCGTCGGCAAATAACAACTGTTTCTGCTCCAGCTGTGATAATACTCTTTGAATGCCGGAAGCGTTTAGATCGTTGAAATGGTAGGACAGTTGTTTCTTCAGCAGGGCAACAGACCTAGACCATTCCGAATTAGGTGCCACCGTCCTGTTCCCTTCCTTTGCGTTTTCAATCTCAGCTTTGCATTTTGACAGTGCGCAGTTTAGCTCCTCCTCGTCAATCGGTTTCAACAGGTAATCCACCGCCTTATAGCGAATGGCGTGCTTTGTATAAGTAAAGTCCTCATAGCCGCTGACGACAATGGAACGGATCGCCGGATAGCAGTCGTTTAACACTTCCAACAACCCAACACCATCCACGCCAGGCATCCGCATATCCGTGATTACGATCTGCGGCTTTATGGTGTCGAGTAGCTGGACAGCCTCAATACCATCGTTCGCTTCGCCGACCACTTCCATTCCAAGCTTCCCCCATTTGCCAACTTTGCGGATCAGATTCAGGTTCCACTGCTCATCGTCTACAATCAAAACTTTGATCATGGTTCATCCCTTCCTTCCTGTACGTACGGTATCCGTACGGTGACTACCGTTCCACCACCAGAAGCCTGCTCCACCTCAATCCCATAGCGCTCGCCAAAGTGCATGCGTATGCGCAAAACAACATTATATAAACCGATCCGGCTACCCTTCGTTTGTAATCCTCTTCTGTCTGCAAGTTCTTTACGAATCTCTTCTAGTCGGACTGCAGAAATACCGACGCCGTTATCACGCACGCGGATAACGATCTCTCCGCTTTCAAGGCGGACTTCAACATCAATTCGCCAATCACCCAGTTTAGTATCCAAGCCGTGGAAAAAGGAATTTTCTACGATTGGCTGCAGGGTCAATTTGGGAATTCTACATTCCAGTAGTTCTTCGTCCGCTATTAACGTGTATGCAAGCCGCGAGCCATAACGTTCCTTCTGAATTTGCATATAGTGCTGCAGATGTCCGATTTCGATACGCAAGGAGCACATGTCTTCCGGTTCGCGGATAACGTACCGGAACATGGAACTAAGAGATTTGATAATTTTATACACCTCCTTGGGTTTCTTATCATAGATCATGCTGCCAACCATCTGAAGCGTATTCTGAAGAAAGTGTGGGTTGATCTGCGCTTGTAGGGCTTTTAGCTCAGCCGTTTTTTTTTCCAATTTCATGTTGTATTCGGTCTTGATATGCTCCCTAATTCGCCCAGTCATATTTACGAAATGAGTCTCCAACCAACCGATTTCGTCGATTCTGCCACTAAGCTGAATGTCCACTGGTTCGACATCGCCAACAATCGGTCCAAGCCCCTGCATGGAGCGGGCTAGCATTACGATTGGTCGTGACATACGGTAAGCGATATAGACGGCGATTATAATAGCAACCACAATTGAACTGCTTCCTACAATAAATCCGTAGTTCATCGTAGAGCGTGCGCTATGATTGATAGCGTTCGCAGGAATGATCTTCACTAGCATAAGCCCTGACGGATCGACCGAGCTATAAAAGATGTACGCATTCCTCGTATGTACATACCCGGGTTGGTCTCTCGGTAGATTGATCAAATTTCCCGCATCCAATGTAGGAGTTACGCTTCCTTGCTTATACAGAATCCTGCCGTTTTTATCAGCTAGCAATACGGTCTGATTCGGGGCGGTATTCAGCAACGCCAGCGTCTGGTCTAGATATGTCCAGCGAACGCCGAGCGTCACGCCCCCTACAGCCTGTCGGTTCTCGAACCGGTTGACGCTTCGGGTGAATTCGAACTGCCCCGGCTTTCCTGGATCATTTCGAATCATAAAATACTGCTTCTCATCGAACAATTCTTTATATGGAACGGGAATTTCTTCGGGAGAACGGATTTCGCTGCCGTCGGAGCTGAACCTGAACAACTTGCCGCTATCTCGTACATATAGCTCTGCGCTGATTACATTTGTATTGGCCGAGTTTAAAACGGAGCTAAACATATCGGTTATATTGCGCTGAGCAGTGAACTGGCTCGATAAACTGTCGTTCTCGGTTTCCATGATATTTTCGCTCAGATGCTCGTTCAGCAAAATGGAATAAATCAAGCTGTTTAGCCGACTGAATTGCTCTCCAAGATAGATGCCGGTCCATTTGATAGTGGATAAATTCGTTTCAATGACCTCGTCTTCCATCGATTGTCGACTTTTTTCTGCCGCAAGGGCGGAAACGGTGATAACCGGAAGAACTGCGAGCATGATCATGGCAAGCATAAGCTTATTCCGTATGCTTCGTCGAAACGGCTCAGACAAAAGTAGAAAAAAGCGTTTCATGATTGCGCGTGCCCCCTTGTTAAATGTACAACCAACGCTTTGGCAGAAAACACTTAGTATTACAGTCGATGTTCCGGCAGAGTCGTGCAAACTATACAACAATACTGGCTATCAAGGGCCGGTGCACTCCATTTCGTCGAGCCCGTAAAAAGCTTAAAAAGCATCTCCCAAATGTGTTTATAGGCTAACTAGGGACCAATTAGATTAATAATATACTCTGAAATTTTTTTAATCCTGAAAGCGATTTAATTGCATTATTATTCAAAAGACATACAAATAAGAAATAAAAAAATTAAATCGCGAAAAACGCTATTAACGTCACTTTTATAAAATTCAAGATTATGTAAGCCACGCAAAAATGGTTATTACACCCATATATTATATCTTTGTGAAACAGTTCATTCTCAAGTTTAATCCATTCAAATGAACCTCGAAGCTTATCTTTAACTGCCCTAGTTTCGGTTGCAATCTTATCTTGCTGGTACCTCGCTGTCCTGAATCTCATCAAACCAAAGGAAAGCAAATTAAAAAACTTATTGTAACTAAAAAAAACCGCAACTGAGCGACTGAGACAGCTTAATTAACGCCCAATGGCAAGTTCCTTTTTAAGGTCATCCAGGATGTCGAGGTTGCAGTAGGTTTTTTTCTTCTCGATCTTGAACTGCACCGTATTGATCACATCATTATCCTTGGAGCCAAGGATATCTATCAGTGTTATTTCATGACCTTTTTTTATCAGTCCCAATAGAGTCTTGCAGGAGGATGTCCTTGCGGGTTTTCTTGAGGGAACGCAGTGCATGAGGATCTCGTTTTCAATACATCTGGCTGCAAATGTTGCCAATTTAGTGCATTCGCAAACGTTCTCGAATTTTTTGACGTTATGGACTCGAAACGATGAATTCTTACCGTCAATATTGTTGATTACTCTGATCTTTTTTTGATAAGGTATATCGAAAGGAAAGTAGTTATATATTGAAGATTATGTTTAAGGGGCGACCTGTCGCCCCTTAATATGCGTCTTTAATATACGCGTAAAATTTCCGCTACCGAAAATGTACTGTGTTCACATCAATTTTTTTAGCTATAGAAAACTTTCATCGCTTTTTCAATATCAGCTTTCATGGCTTCTGTTGCATGGGCGGACAAATCGTGGAAAAAGTCTACTTTCTTCTCATTCAACATCTGTTCTACACCCTGCACCCCAGCCTTAGCCATGTAAGAATAATAATTAATTTTCCGTATGCCTTTGTCGATAGAGGTTAAATAATCTTCCGGACTCACTCCAGAACCTCCATGCATCACCAGGGGAAGATTAACCAGGGATCTGATTTTTTCAATTCTGTCAAAATCCAGTTTGGGCTTTGCTTTGTAGAAACCGTGTGCGGTTCCGAAGATCGCAGCCAAGGCGTCGATGCCGGTTTCTTTCACAAATCGGTCTGCCATATCCGGATCCGTATAGACACTTTCCATTAATGGAGAAGGTTCATTCCCTCCTGTTTCCCTGCTACCGAGAATGCCGATCTCTGCTTCTACGCTTGCACCGTATTGTTTGGCCATACAGACGGTTTCAACGGTATTGCGCACATTTTCCTCATAGGACAGCAGAGATCCATCGTACATAACGGAGGTAAATCCCAGTTTTAGAGCTTTTTCTACATAATCAAGGGTCTCGCCATGATCCAGATGGACACATACGGGAACCGTAGCGCTTTTGGCAAAATGGAGCATAACTGGTCCGATTTTATCGATGGGCATAATGCTTTCATGTATTTGGGCATGGCTGATGATCACCGGTACGCCCATGATTTCCGCGGTTTCAATCACCGCCAGAATACTTTCCAAATTAGGCGTGTTAAAAGCCCCGACGGCGAAATTATTATCCTCCGCCATTTTCAATACTTCGGTCAATGAAAATAACATATTTTTGCCTCCTTGATTCTTTTCCAGGCCTGATAACTTTGAATCATTTCGATTTCGATTTGATACGTGACCGTTTCCCCCGGGCCGATAAACTTTAAGGTATCGTCTCTACGCATGACATCTCTGCCGCCGGGATGGCAGTTACCAGGCTCCAGTCCCAGCACGTAGTCTCTATGTCCAAGCATTTTCCAGACAGTGAAGTAGTCCAGGAACCGAGCATCAAATGAAATAACCAAACCTTTATGAATCACTGGGTTAAAGATTCCAGCAAATCCTCTTTCACGCTCGAACTTATGGTAATAACACTGTTCTTCGAAATTGTCCTGGGGTTCCAACATTTGATCCCAAGTCAGGATATCTTTTTCCGAATGTTTGTTTCTTGCCGTTATGTGGCTGGAGGGAACGAACAATTCTGCATGCTCGCTCAGCAAAGGATATCCGATGTTCATATGGTACAAAATCATCAGTGGAGTTACCTGACCACCCTTATTTTCGATCCGGTCTTCAATCTGTAATTTGTTATCCCGTTTCGAACACGTGATCTTACGGAACATCATCAGCTTCTCCGAAAAAAGGCGCATCTGGTTGACAACGGCATGAATAACGATGTTGTCTTCATTTTCCATATAGTTGACTTGTTCCGCTGGCGTGTTGCTTACCGTTCCATGCAAGGGCAGCTCCTGACCGTTATCCTCACAAGGAGCCCCAACCGCCGTTAAGCCACAGGTTGTTAAAAATCCGGCAGTAAACGATTTTAAAAATCCTGTGCCTTTGTCATCATAATAGGCTGGCGCTACGTAGCCGCTCGGGGAAATGTATGCATAGTTATCTCCTTTAAAATACAGCCTGGAAATATCCGCCCCCCTGTCCACCGATACTATAAAATGAAGGCCTAGTCCGTTGCGTACCTCCAATAGACGCATCCCGTCGCCTTTTCCTCCAACCAGTCGGTGTTCCTCTACTCCGCTAACCTGGGAAGGATGTCCGATATATTTATGGATCATACGGTACTCACCCCTTATTTCTCCAAATTAAGAATTTCATACCCTAAATAATACTTGAAGGCTTCATACAATACCGTTTTCAAATGACCTACACCAACCGCAGTATGATGGCGGAAGCCATTGCGTCCGAGCGTAATGAGCTTCCTCTGCAAGCCTGGGATATGGGCCACACCGGCACAGCCGAAATATCCGTCTTCGATGACATCCTCAGTGAACTCGCCTTCTTCTACATAGAAAGTAAGTTTCCCATCCTGCGTAATACAGTTGGAATAGGTCATCGGGAACGCCTTGATTCGCCCTTCGTTACTTCCCCAACCGCATCCAGGAGCCGTTTTGGCGAACATTTTATGGTCGGTTACGGTTCCTTTTCCAGTCATTAAGCTTTGGGCTACTGGTCCGCAATGGAACAAAATAACTTTATCCGGATCATGGCCGTAATTGTTGTTCCAATCGAGGCAAGCGGCCGGCTCTTCTGCAGCGAGTTGCATTGAATACATATTAATCGCGGTACAGATATCTATCTCGCAGGAAGCAACGATCCCTCGATCATTCAACTCACTCAGGATCACGCATGGCGCAACGCCTAGTACCGTCTGCAGCTCCGTCCAGCATCGAATCGACAACGCCTGCAATTGGTACTCAGCAATATAATCGTCGAGCACTATGCTGATTTTGGCCAGAATGGTCAGCTTGTCATCCGGCACGTTGCTGCAATCCGTGTAGTTAATAAAAGTTTCCCGCTTGGTTAATACTTCCGGTCTATCGTCCTTCATTTTTTGCACGCGATGAATTAATTCGGACAAATCGAAGGTCTCTACCGTAATACCGTATTTCTGTAACGCGATCTCATCAAAACGAACCGTCTTGAATGCAGTGGTCCGAGCTCCAAAACAGCCGATGGCGAACTTTCGCATCCCGTTAACCACTCGGCAAATCGCCGCAAATTCCCACAGATTCTGCGTAAATTGTGGAGAGAACGGATGAACGACATGCGGGTGCAATGTGGTAAAAGGAACCCGGTACTGATGAAACACATCTTCGATGCTTAATTTACCGCAAAAAGCGTCTCTTCGATATTCAAAGCCCATTTTGCCGATTTCATCCGGATAAGCCTGGATCAAGATCGGCTTTCCGGATTCCTCCAAGGCTGCAATTGCGCCGTTTTCGTCGCTAAAATTCGGCATGGACAAGATGACCCCATCATATTGTCCTTCATGCTCCTTTAGCCATTTCGAGTAAATCCTGCCTTCCTCCCTGGTTTCCACCGATCCGTATCTTGTGGCTTTTTCATCCATCATGATGTAATCGTAGCCGGCGTCCGTAACCGCCTTGGATACTTCCTTCCTTGCTTCAAGCGCCAGCGATTCCGGCATAAAACCTCGGTTCCCGAAATAAAGGGCGAAAGTGAGTTTCTTTATTTTCAACATGGCTTAATCCTCCTCTTTCGTTTTAAGCACGGTTTTGACAGCGTCATAACACTTTTTGTATTTTTGCAGCCATTTTTTGTATTGTTCATGTTTATCGGGGTTTGGGGTATAGGTCCGGTTGACTTTAACGAAAATTTGCTCTGCTTCTTCAATGGATTCGTACAATTCGCATGCCAGTCCCGCTAGCATAATACACCCCAGTGTACCCGACTGTGTCGCCCTAAGGGAGACAATAGGTTTATTCAGAATATCCGCTTTCATTTGCAGCCAGACATCGGATGCAGCCCCGCCGCCGGTCGCCCGGATCATATGAATTTCGATCCCCGCTTCCGATAAACGCTCCATATTCAAAGCCATCTCATACGTGACTCCTTCCATTAGCGCCTGATAAATCTGCATACGGGTGGTTTCGGTGGTTAAACCGATAATGGCGCCTCTGGACTCAGGGTCCATATAAGGGGTTGCCGCTCCGGCAAAATGAGGCAAAACCAACAGTCCGGACGGTTTAGAAGCATCAACTTGCCCGTTGAAGAAATCATAAGGATTCGCTCCGAGTTTCCGGATTGTATCCGTTTCCACAAATGCCAACTTGTCACGGTACCATTTCAGTAAAGCCCCGCCTGTAAAAGAAAAAGCATAGGTCACAAACTGGCGATCCAGAAACGGAACGATGGCGTAACTTCCTCTGTATAACGGTTCACGATGAGTATCTCGGCCAAAAACCGGAGTGATGCACTCGACGGTCCCCGTTCCGTCCACTGCCATTCCAGCTTTGTAAACGCCAGTTCCGATCGCTGCTGCAACCTGATCATGGCATCCGGAAACAATGACCGCCTCTTCCCATATCCCCAATTCCAAGGCTGTTCCTTTCCGGATTTTCCCTGCTTTGCTTCCAATCTGAACAGGATTCGGTAACAAATTACTGTCGATTCCTGCGAATTTTAAGATAGACTCACTCCACTCCAGGAAGTTGATATCAAAAGCCATCGTTCTGCTCGCGAGCGAATAATCGATCTGCAGAACTCCGCATAACATATAAATGATAAAGTCACCAAACAAACAAACTTTCTCGCATTGCTTGAACAACTCAGGTTGAGTCTCTTTGATATACATGATCTTGGGAATGCTGTACATAGGACTCGGATTTAATCCAGTTATTTGCGACAAATTCTCTTTTCCGAAGTGCCTTACTAGCCGCTCGCATTGCTCGCCTCCGCTTGGATCGGTATACAGCATAGAATAGGTCAACGGTTTATCATTTCCGTCCAGCAATACAACTGCTTCTCCAAAAGAAGTGACGCCGATTGCTGTTATCGGTTCGACACCTTTTGCAGCTTCTCGTAAAACGGTTTTCGTATTATCCCAGACGAGCGATGGATCTAATCTATAATTTTCGGTCATACCGTTCTTATACTCCCGATATACCTCACTCAGGAAATGTCCCTCCCGGTCATATAC
The DNA here is from genome assembly GCF_001705305.1 of Paenibacillus kribbensis. GTDB lineage: Bacteria > Bacillota > Bacilli > Paenibacillales > Paenibacillaceae > Paenibacillus > Paenibacillus kribbensis_B. Next base: position 58,807 of record NZ_MCBP01000015.1, on the reverse strand, counting down.
CGTACACTTGCAGCCTGTTGTACCGATATCGATTCCGGCTATTGCCACTTGGTTCACCTTCCATATAAGTAGTATTTTTGATTTCATTACATGTTGATCTTATCACTTGCAAAATGTATGATCATAGTAACAATTGATCAGAAAAATAGTCATTTTGCTTCCGGAGGCGAGGAAATGGGTCTGCAGTTTAACCTACCCGATTTAAAGGAACTGCTGCGTAATTTTTATACGTTGACGAAAATACGCACCGTCATCTTCGATGATTCATTCCATGAGCTAGCCGCCTATCCAACTCACCATTCCTCCTATTGCCATCTCATTCGCAGCGATCCCCGCGCAGAGGCGAAGTGTATCAGTTGCGACCAGGCAGCATGTATTCGCTGTAAAAACGAACAGAGTCTTTATACATATCAATGTCATGCCGGGCTAACGGAAACGGTGGTTCCCATCAAAGCGGACAATCTAGTGATCGGCTATATCATGTTTGGCCAGGTCCTGCAAACCGAAAACCGCGAGCGATTATGGTCTGAAATCAGCAAAGAATTAAGCGCTTTTAACTTGGATATGAACGAGCTGCACAGAGCTTTTTTGCGCAAAAAATATATATCTAAGGAAATCATTGACGCTTATGCGAAAACGATGGAAATGAGCGCCAGTTACCTCTACCTTTCACGAAAACTAATCTTGAAAAAGGATACGCTAGCTCAAAAAATAGACGATTATATCACGGTCAATATCAAAGAAAATCTTTCCGTTCCCGTTCTCTGCAAACACTTTGGGATCAGTAAATCGCATCTTTATAAGCTATCGCAGCAAAGCTTCGGTATGGGTATCGCCGAGCATATTCGTAGTACACGGATTCACTTGGCAAAGCAACTGTTGGGTGATACGGATGCGCCAGTCTACGAAATTGCGGAACGAGTCGGAATATCCGACTATAATTATTTTACAAAGGCGTTTAAACGGGAAACGGGGGTTCTTCCGACGACGTATCGAAAAGAAAGTGCTTTGAGGTATAGAATGACTTGACCGTATAAAAGCTCCTGTATAACACTAATTGGAGGAATTTATGGAGAACAAAAGGTATTTTTCAATTGGGGAAGTTTCTAGATTAAAAAATGTTACGATAAAAGCCTTACGTTATTATCATAATATTGGCTTGTTAATACCTACATACATTAATCCTGATAACGGTTATCGCTATTACACAATTAATCAATTCATCTATCTGGATATTATAAAAATTTGTAAGCAAAGCAATGTAAGTGTTAAAGAAATTAAAGCCTTATTTGCTAAAGCCGATACTAATTACCTTAAGCTTTACTTAGAGCAGAAAAATGAAGAAATTCATAAAGAAATAAAGAAATTAGAGAAACTTAATAAACAAATACAAATATTAAGGACTGCTATTCATTCATCTGAAGATGAACTTATGAACAATGGATTTAATATTCAGACATTTGAAAACAGATACTTTTTAAGTTTACCTACACAAGGTGGAGAGCTTAATGAAATAAAGTCATTCGACAAATTAGATGAAAAATTAGGCGAATTTGCAACCCATACGTTCCAGTATGGATTGATTTTTTCAAATTACTATAATAATTGGGAAATCAGCGATGTATTTCGTCTAATAACATCAGATGATTATAGATTACTTAAAGATACCTCTACTGTATCTGAATTACCCAAGGGAGAATATTTAACTGTTAATTGTACAGGAGATACTGAAATTGAAACATTTCAGTTGGTGAAAGAGTATTTGGAGAAAAACAGTTTGGCGTGTAATAAGGTTTACATGTTTTATTTAGTGACAGATGTTTTTAATCAATATAATCATTTCTCCCAATTTCAAATTAGTCTAAAGCCCACCCCATAAATGAGATAGACTGACTTTTAGCTTAAAGTTTGTATTCATAAATAAAATTAGTATTTTCGAGTTTACCGATAGGTAGATTAAATACCGTTAGTTCTTCATCAAGACGGACAAATTCATTATGGTCATAGAATCCATAGCTACTCATTGTGTCTGTATACACATAAATTTTAGTTGCTTTTGTATCTCTTAAGTAAGAGATGAGCTCATTGAATAATTTTTTCCCTACTTTTTTTCCTCTAGCTTCTTCAGAAACAGCAAAAAATTCTAAGCAACCCTGAAACTCATTTTCTTTTCCTCTAATTAACTTGCTGTATGCCTCATTAGTCATGGAGGTGAGTTCAATAAAAACTTTTCGTTCTATGTCATTTAGATTTAGGAGTTGTAGCAATTCACTTGTATAATCTTCTTGTAGCAATCTATAAGATGTTGTCTCACCAACTCTTGAACCAAAAATTACACCAATGACTTCTCCATCTAACGTAGCTACTCTTCCAAAAGTACTTTTATTTAATATTGGGTTTATAAACATCATTGTAACTGCTGCATTTATTATGCCTTCATCCTCTATAAAATCCTTTGCATTCCAAGTATCTATAATAATTGATTTAACATGCTCTAAATCCTCTTTTTTAATGTCTCTAATAACTAAGTTCATTTTGACTTCCTCCTTTAAATTAGTTAGCTTACAAATTGAGTTTAATGTCTCCCCTAATGAGGAGAGTCAAGTATTTTTTTGCAACGCTTTTTTAACTAACCATTTATTGAATAAAATAGCTTTCTTATTTCAGGAAAGCCGCGCGTTAGTATAATAAAGATGTGATTTTCATATAATCTTTCATCGCGTTGAGGACAAACCTTAACCCTCCTTTCCAGGTACCTGTCGGGAATGGGTTAAAGTTCTTGTCATTTAGTTTTGACAAGAATTTTAGTCACCTAGCCGTGTTAAAGTCCAGTTCACCATTCATATCCACGAAGAAAAGCTTTTCTGAGCAAACGTTTCTCAAGTTGCCTCCATCAACACCAGCAAAATTGGATGCCCTCATTTAGATCATCGCCAAACAGCGGCAGCTTCGGACTGAAAAATAAAGTCCTAGACTGCCGCTGTTTTATTGAACTAACGTTCTTCGTTTAATATTCTCATCAGTTAAACGTTCTCGTCCAGGTTCATTAAAGTGCTGTAATGACCTTGCGGCTGTACCAGCCGATGATGTTGAACAAGTACATGAACCCTTTGCCCATCCGGATATAAGTAATGTCGATTCCCCAGACCTGATTAGGGCGTTCAATGGTTAACCCATGCAGCAGATAGGGACGGGTGTACTTGGCGTGCAGACGCTTGCTAAGGTTTGGCTTCGGATAGATTGCTTCTAAGCCCATCAGCTGCATTAGACGGCGTACACGCTTGCGATTGATCTCGAAGCCTTGCTCGGTGGAGCTCGATACTTGCTTGTCCGATCCGAACGACGAGGGTCGAAGCGTTGACGATTGCAGCACTGGGCGGATCGGCAACGGTGATCGGCAGCTAGTTCGTTGAATGCGTAGATGATGAAGAGGAATCCTGTTTCAATTTGCGGAGCCAATATTTTAATGATTCTTTCGAGCGGTGATTTGCGGTACACCACGTGGACATGGTGAGACCGCTGGCTTTGTAATCTGCCACACGAATTGTCCATTCGTGGCGACGTTTGTCTCTGTCGGTCATCCGGCAACCTCCTGTTAATGAGTTGCCTTCATTTTCTCATGGATGATTTGGCTGTTAAAGGTGGGCTGGTTTTGACGCTTACGAGAAATCCTTGGTAATTGGATAGCTGCGTTTCTGGATTCTTCTAGTTTATTGCTGGCAAAGCGTTGGAGTAGAGTTTGACTAGGCTTATAAATAACAACTGTTTTGGTATTAGGATTCCACAGTACTTTTGCATTTAATGCTTCCCCTATAAAACGAAAAGGTACATATACAGCACCTTCTTTAACAGTAGGATTTACCCCGACAGAAACCTTCTTATCGTTGACATAGGTACTATTACTACCCACGGTTAGTTTCAGTTTACTTTTCGTTTCTGAATCGGTAACCGTAACCGTCTTAATTTTATTGTCCCAGTCCACTTTTAGATTCGGAATAAGAGAAACTGTACGTATAGGAACTAAAGTAACACTCTTAATGACAATGGGATTTTGCCCGTTCGCCAAGCTACCATTAATATTTAAAGATAGATCTTTCTGACTTCAAGCCGCCATTGCATTTGTGGTTAACATTGCCAAACTTAATATTAAGTTACATACAAACAGACTCTTTTTCATTACTTGGATGCCTCCATTAAAATTATGATTCAGTGAATAGACAGTATAAAATGGAGTTAGTATTGACGCTCTTAAACGGATATCATTGACCGTCTTATGGACCTTTCCGGTTATGGGGAGAAAATACTGCAATCCCTCGATTACTTAGGTGAGGCGGGAATAAAGGTTCGGACCAACACGGTGCTAACCCCGATTAACATCAAGGATGCCGTATCCTTGGCGTGGTATTTGACGAAGAAGCCTTATATACTGAGGAGCAACTTTACTTGCTACGGACGTTCCTTATATCGCCACGACGATAGCCTATTTTGTTCCCCGGAGGATATAGAGATTTTCGTCTAAGGCACCTTATATTGATCAGAACACTCGCTATGGTGCCTTTGAGATCCATTAATGATTTGTTGGGGGGACAGCCTACGTTTAACCCATCTTCTAATACGGCCACAATTAAGTTTAGAACACACAAGGTTGAGTTGAAAATGAACTTCTCCATGTTTGTCATGTAGTATCACTGGTTCGAATGGATGTGAAAATTCACCTACGATATGTAATTCTGATGCTTTCAAAATACTGCTGCCAAAATCAAGACGGCTCGGACTATCATGGTTACCCGAAATAGCTAATACAGGAATTTTCAATTATAGAGTAATGGTTTCTAACACACTATCTAGCAATTGCACAGCTTCTGTTGGAGGAACTGCTCGATTATATAAATCACCCGCGATAACAATAGCATCGGGCCTTTCTACTTCTATTTCTTTAATGAATTCAGCAAGAATAAATTTCTGTTCCTCTGTCATATAAACTCCTTGCACCAGTTTTCCAAGATGCCAATCAGCGCTATGGAATATTTTTAATTAATATCATACCTGACCAAGTATTTATTTCCATTAAATCCCACTATGTTATTCAATGTGGGATATTAACCCATTAAAAACGGACGATTTAAATGACAACCTCAATATCTCCCTCACAAGATATATTTGGTTAGCCCTTATTCATATAGGAAAAGAGCAATCAAAATGTGATCACTCTTTTCTTATTACTATTTCACTTTTTCCAAATGTTAATACCACTAATAGTTGTATTTTCTAAGCTAGATTCAAAATCAACGTGCACATCTCCAAAATCATATGAAAGTATTTTTACCTTGTCATAATTTGAACTCTCAGTTTTTTCACCCTTTCCTAATATCTTTTCCACATCACTAAATGTTTTCATCGGAAAGGACTTTGAACTAAATTGAATATGGCTAAGTGAATCCGTGGCTCCTTCACCAAAATGAAATGAAATATAGTCCAGCTCTTCAAAGTACCAAAAAAGACTTCCCATTTCATAATAAGATTCACCCTTCCTTGCGTTTAGTGTTTCCATTACTTGAGCCTTTGTCTGCCCGAAACTTATACTATTAAAGCCAGGTAATTTGCCATGTTGCAGTTCAGCAGCAAAGTTTTTATTTATATCGAGAAACATTCCAGATTCAGATTGAATTTTGGAATAAGGAACCTTCACCTCAATAAAACCCGCTACATATGAACCTACCTCATATGGGTTAAAGATTACTCCTATTCCTTCATTATAAAAATAAAAGTTTGATTTATTGATCAGAGGAAAATTTCTTGCCTTCTCAGCGAAAACATTTTTATTCGCTTGGAGCGCAAATTCAATACCTTCAAATAAGTGAAAGGCTTGTTTATTAGTTTTGACGACATTGTTTAAAAACAGTTGTGTGCCTGTTTTTAAGTCAAAATTGTATGTGGTAGCTTCTTCATAGCCATGCACTCCTCCTTTGTAATAAGAATCTTTGTACACAACTGAAAGGAGTTCCTTAGCATTATATTTTGTTTCAACTGTAGACGTCCTATAATAGTGGCTCTGTTGTTTTTTTAAAGTTGCATTTTCCTGTGCCGCATTCACTGCATGGATTTTCAAGATTTTATTGATTTTATTTCTTACATTCTGATCTCCACCGGTAATTTGAACATATTTTTGATCTTTATAGGGATATACTTTTGTCTCTACTACATTTTCCTGGGCTGCATTTGTAATGCTGATAGGCGTGATCGGTGTAATCAAGAACGTCAAACTTAACAAGATAATAAAAATTCTACTCAGTGATAACAATCCCTTCTGTAAGTTAATAATTAGTACTAGTATGATCAATCAATTCTACGGTTCCCGATTCATATAGCGCTTGGTAGAAGTCGTCGATGATAATTCTTTTTTGTTTGTGATTCCTTCCTATTGGTCTTATTGAACTAAAAGTAAAATGAACTATATTCTTTGCCCGTGTAAGAGCGACAAAAAAAGCGGAAGTATCTTCACTCCTCTGGTTCGCATAATTAAAAAAGGCAGTATCCTCTAATCCAAGAAAGATAACCGTTTTGAATTCTAATCCCTTACTCTTGTGAATAGTCATAATTGAAACGGTATCGTTCCCAAGAAGATTATTGATTGCTACATTCATTGAGCCTGATGAGGCACTATATTCATCCCATAAAAATCCAACAAGTTTGTTTTTTAATACCTGAATGTAATTGGACCTCAAATACTGCGGGTAATATGCTTTTATAGCATCAATTGAGTAAAAATCCGAAACTTTATCAACAAGTACCATTAAATCATTCACATCTGCGAGAGCTTTTATATTGGATTTGATTAGGTTTAAAAATTGGCCAAATTCTTGTTGAGTTTTATAGTTATCCTCAGAATCATCGTCTACCATCCTAAGATCAAACAAGACTTTTTTACAATAGCTCCAGGCAGCAGCTTCACGTCGCACAGCCAAAATCAGAGTATTAATACATAACATTATAAAATCTTCTTTAAGAAAATCCTGGTAGATAACCTCATTACGGGCTTGTATTCCAAGTTTGTTTAAAGCGGTAATAATTTCACCGGAATAATCATCAACCGATCGCTTTAAAAGGATACATATATCATTAGGTTCATGACTCCCATCAGAGATATAACCTTGAACGATTTCCGATATGATCTGTGCTTCCTGAACATGGTTATCAAATAAATGAATAAAAGCCTCCCCGTCAGTAGATTGCCATTTGGAATTAGTTTGTATAAGAGAAATAGGCTCGTCCAGTCTAGAAAAAAACATCTTTTGAATCTCTACAAGCCTAGGGGCAGAGCGATGATTCATTACTAAACGATAAATTCGGGAATGGAAGTCAGACGTAAAGGTTGGGAATATCTCCTGCATTGCCCCAGCCCATACCATGATCCTCTGCTTCTTATCGCCTACCGCCGTGAGAACGCAATCAGATTTAAAAAAGCATGTTTTAACCAAATGATACTGAATACTTGTTGTATCTTGAAATTCATCCAAAAAGACGTGGCTATAGGTCATCTGGAGAGACTTTTTTAGTGTATGATTAACCTCTAATAAATACGCTGCTAATCTTGTAAGCATTGTAAACGATAACCTAGCAGATTCCATGTACTGCCCCTTCAATAATATATTCCAAGCAGCCTGTGTAGGGAAATCAACTTCAGAAGGAATTGGCAACGGATACTTTGCAATCTCCCTTTCCAAAAAACTATTAATATTTCTGCGGTCCATTCCGCCAGGCTCAAACCCGGCAAGGTCATACGCTCTTCTAATATCATTTTGATTACGATCTGTCACTGCAATTTCATAAAAAGCGTTTGGGCGAAAGGCTTCAGGGATGGCCATATAAAACTGATCTACAAGGCTTTTAGCAAATGCATCATATGTCATCGATTTAAAACGCCTCGAGAGTTCTGCCCCACACCGCTTCTCCACTCTTTCTGCAAGATTTTTGGCTGCATCCCTTTTAAAGCTTATGGCTAGAATTTTTTTAGAGCCCCTGCATGAATTCGTCTCAAGTAGGAAACTTGCTCTTTGAGCAAGTAATTCTGTTTTCCCAGCTCCAGGCCCAGCTATAACTAAAGCATTTTGTTCACTTTTCACTGCATCTAATGCAGCTGGTTCCAGTATCAAATTATCTGAAGGCATCCAAGTGTCTTTGTTGATGTATTTCATATTAATCTTCTCTCTTGGCCATATTAAGTATTTGTTTGACTTTGGAGAGCATCCGCTTTAATGGTTCTGGTAAATGCGTTTTTAAATTTTCATCTGTGATATGAATTAAAGCTAGTCGATGAGTAACAGGCTTTCCGCGTTGTAAGAAGAAATAATCGTACCAAACCATTAACTTCTTTTGGTGATAACAATAAGTGTCTCCACTACCTCCTCTTTTTTTCAATGTGTGATTCATTGACAATGTTAACCGTTCTCCATAACTTGTCAGAGCAGGATCTTCATCCTCAATGTCTATGACTTTCCCGGCCCCATCTATGTAAGGACCTTCATTCCCTCTCAATATGTTCTTATAAGCATCCGGGAATGCCTCCAGCATCATAAAATCTAGGTCTAGAGGGCTTGAAAAATAAATGTTGTGGCTTTCCAAAAAATTTATCCAAGATTGTTGAGTTTCGACATTCTTTTCATCCCAATTGCTCATCTCATTTAAATTAGCGATAGCTCCATTTTTCATTTTCAGCAACTTATCTCTGCTCATACCAATTTCAATTAGTTGCTCCAAAGCATACTTTACTCTCCCCCATCCTCCCCCATACCGTTCTTTATCTAAATCTAATAATGTAACAAAAGGGATGCCTAATTCTTTTAAAAGTTTCCAAAAATGATTTACATGTCTTCCTCCAAGTGGTACTACAGAAATGGATAAACTATCGAGATGCTCCTCATCTTCTAGTTCAATGATTTTAGGGATAATTATTTCTTCACTATCTCCCTCACCTAAAATGACTAATTTAGAGAAATACATCTCCGGATAAGCCCTCACTGCTTCTTTAACATACTTGTAGGCTTCTTCATTTTCAGGAGATCCATTTTTTAAAGGTAGGATAATTTTTTTCACCTTTGTAATTAATTCTTTTAACGAAATACTGAAATATCTAATGGATTCAGGTGACACCCTTTTTACAATAGAAGCGGTATGAGATGTAAGTATTACCTGAGAATTCTTCTTAGATGCGATCCTCTTCAGATTTAAAATAATACTACCGAGTAAATGAGGTGATACGTGATTCTCAGGTTCTTCGATAGCCAGAATCGTGATAGCTGGAATCTGAAGATTAAAAACTGGACCACCTTCTTCTTCGATTCCCTCTAAAGCTTGCTGCTCAATCTCCAAAAAAGTGTCTACAAGCGACAAGTAAAATAAAGACCGGAGACCGTCTCCTAGTGAATCCATTGAATACGCCTTTTGTGTTACAGAAGGCATGAAATCAACCTCAAATTTTTTAATCAACTGATCCAGATCCGTACTATTGAATCTTATATTCGCCTCTGAGTATCTAGCATCTTTATAGTACAACCTCCAATGGTCCTTCAAGGAACTCCTAACCCTTTCCAAACCTGCTTCTTCAAATAATGAATCCTCGGCTTCTTTTAGCTGATTTTTTATATTTTCTTTGGTTTCACTTGACCAATTGATTCCTTTTAGCACCCTCCACAACAAAGTCCCTGTAGCATTCCTTAGAAGTGTAGAGGGATTTCGAATCGCTGGAACATAGATGAGTTTGATTTGAGAAAGATCGCTCTGTGGAATTTTTGTAGTAACGTCATTGGTAGACACATAAAATATTCTACTTTCTATTAATCCGTCTGGTGTGTTACCCTGTTCCCAAGATGCTTCCAGTCTTATCCTTAGGTAGGGCGCCTCTCCTGTTTTGTCTACTACAAAATGTTCAAAAAAGGTCGGTACTGCATATTGAATTTCATCACTCTCGTCCTCAACCTCTGGGAAGGAAAAATTCGCTTCAATATACAACTCCCTCTTTACGGAGTCTTCCAACACTTCATTATGAGGGACGTGAAAATCGGTTTTCTCCAGCATTTTTTCCGCATTAGTCTCACCAAACAACTTAGTCAATGCCTGTAATGCCGCACTTTTCCCACTACTATTAGAGCCAATAAATGTTGTAATATCTTCAAAGTCGATAGACGTCTCCTCAGAACCATAACAACGAAAGTTACTAATAATTAATTTACTAAGTCTCATAATGTGGCGCACCTCTACTTTCTACCTATTAAGATTATAAACAACTCTATTATTCTTGTTTCAAATCGTTCAGAGTCTATAGAACTACTCACTGTATATTTTCGCACAATAAATAAGGCTTTAGTAATACTTTATTATGTAATTCTACATTCAAAGGAAATCTATGTAAACAAAATCTAATGAAACAAAAGCTGGTCTAAGGACTCATATTAACTCAAACTCTTTTAAAAAAGCATAAAAAAGAAGAAACAGATTTTCCTCGTTTCTTCTTTTTTAGCTAGTGCATATTTCGTTGCTTGTTTAAGTAGGTCGATACTTCAAGTGATGTACAGTTGTTGGCGTAGGTGACGTAACGTTATTCCCCTAGCTGTTCAATGATAATCCATATAAGTAATTTTTTACAAGAAGAAATCAATTTGGTCAAAACTTTGATAAGCTACCTTAATCCCGTTTAGAGATCTGCTCAGAGTCGTAGACATCCATTAAAATGACACGCGCTCGATCCCATTACCTCCATCTTTTCTTACCGTCAGGATGAGATAATCTCCTCTCGCCAAGAAATACTTTGCTGAACTACCCAAGCATTCGTAATATCTCAATCCTTTTCTACGTTAGCGACAGAACATCTACCAAAAAACAACCAGCTATAACCAGTTGTTATACGTTTTTAAGTTACAAAATATTCTTTTGGATTTACCACTTAGTTTAGTGGCTCGTTTACTTGTCACTTTGATAAGAATCGATAATTTGTTTCGAATTTTAGCGGAACAATTAGAGTAATATGAGAGAATTACTTTCTGATCAATTCATTTGGGTTAAGGAGAAGAACTGGACTCTTCGAATGATTTGTTTTTGCCCTCTGATATGTGTTGTGGTTCTACTTTATATAGATACTTCTCTACCGAGTGGTCACAGGACGTCACAAACTCATATTTTCCAATATAGGAGAACGACTCTTTATTACGATCCAAGAGTTAACTCCATAGCAACACAATTGATGGTTTCAACTGAATTGCTATTCAAAAATCTCTTTATAAATATTAATCATTTTGCGAATATTCTTGTTTTCTTGTGTCATAAGTTTCGAAATAAAGATGTGTATTAGCTCATTTTTATCTGTATTTTTTTCAATAGGATTGTCGCCAAAATAAAAAAACTCAGAAGGACTCATTTCTAAAGCTCTAATCAGCTTTTCAAGTGTTTCAATAGAAATATTCCGCTCCCCTCTCTCTACTCCTCCTATATATGTACTTTGTAACTGAGCACGCTCGCCAAGTTGCTCTTGGGTTAAGCCGCTCAATTTCCTTATTTGCCGAATACGAACCCCAATAAGTTTAGCTAAATCAGTCACTGATACCACCACCTACAATAAGCCTAAATAGATGAGTGAAATCAAAACAGATCAATATACTATAAATACCATTGTAAAAAGAACTTATAAGTTCTATATTTATTTTATTCATCAAACATAATGGAGTGACAATATTATGGACCAAAGAATACCGCAACAAGTTGTTATTGAAAACGTGATCCAGAGCAAAATGCGTGGAAAGGTTATCTATCAAAGTAACGTGTCAGCCACAATAGCGTTAAACCTTACTTTTGTTAAACCTTATGACGATAAGTCAGGAAAAGGATACCAACGCCCAGTAGATCCTAAACGTTGTCATGATTTTGCTTTGTACTTATCCAAAGGCGATGATGCTTTATTCACACCTGTGTTGTTAAATGCTTGTTCTAACTGGGAGTTTAGCGCTTATGACAAACTACGGCCTAATTATGGCCGTCTATTATGTAAAGGGAAGGCTTCTCTAATGGATGGACAGCATCGGCTTGGTGGCATTCAGAGGTATATCCAAGAAACAAACGCAGATATTATGGTTCCTTTCTTAGCGTTTCATTCTCTAGACGAAGATGAGGAGATTCAGTTGTTTGATACCATTAACACTAAAGCCAAAGGGATCGGCCCTTCCCTCAGTAAATACTTAAGGCGTGACTCTGATGAGCTGAGCTGGGTTGCCACCGAATTACTTGTACGCAAAGAAAGTCCGTTTTATAATATTGGCAGTATTATTGGGAAACGAGTTAAAGGTCGTCACATTACCTTGCAGAATCTATATCGTACTCTTCATTTTTTATTTAAAAAGGATGATGTAGCACTAATTTCAAAAGAGGAAAAACTCAATATTGCCCTGCATTATTACAATACATTAAAAGACACGTTCTCTTATGAATGGTTAGATTATGGCGGTCATCGTATAACTCATATAGTTTGTCTAGATGCATTATCTATAGCTGCGGGAATTGTGCTAGACAAGTTTCTTTTAATTGAAAAAAAGAAAATTGACTACACGTCACTAGCCCAAGCTGTACAAAAACTAAAGGATATAGATTGGTCTTCAACTGGACACCTTCGATATCTTAAGGGATTGTCTGGATCTAAGTCTTTAGCAACTGAACTTGCAGACATCATGGCTAAATAATTAAAAGAGCCTGCAGAATTGAATGAATCTGCAGTGCTCTTTTGGTTTAATTGATTTTTCTGAGTGATTTCAAAAATATTGACTTGTGACAGACTTTACCATTAATTGAGTATCTACCAAACTTCATTTCGATCCGATCATTAGAAACAACAATTACCTCGCTCATTCTTAATGTCCAATTAGTACACAATGAGCCATTAAAAAACGTATTCATTATTTCATGAACATTATTAAAAAAAATAATAGTTCTCTGAATTCCTAATGTGATATTCTAAAATGATTGGTTCTAATTTCTATCTTATCAAGTATACAAAATTTTGTGACCCTTACTTCTCAGTAAACATAGATACATTAGTCCCTTTTTATTCTCATTTACAAAATACCATATTTTTCGTTTGTCTGTTCTAGATAAGTCACTCATAACTAATATCGGAAAAGTGATTTATTATTTCTAATCTATTCGATTTCTCTTGTAGGCTTTTTGTTTTATTCGTCTTTTCTTAACAGAATTATATGGACACAGAAGATGCAACTCCTTTTCTTTTTTTTTTCTTTCCACCAGTGAAATTCATAACTCTCATTATCTGCCCAGGGTAATTTAGCGATGTAAAATGGAACATCGTTCTGATCGAATGGAATAGTACCGACTTCAACACGTCTAGTTGCAAAATCCTCTGATTTCTCCAACCAATTCAAAAAATAATGATAGGCAAAGTGAACAATAATTCGATTAAGTCCCCATTTTAGAGATGCCCGACTTTCTAGTGTTATATCTTCGGTTTCTCTTCTAAAGTAGCGATATAGCTCTGAAAGTTGATACGAAAAATAAGGAGGCAAACGTAAATAGGGTCCTTCACTTCGGTCAGGAGTTCTGCGATTATCTACTCCTCTAAGAAAAGAAAAATTTTGTAAAGAATGTCGCCAGTTTAAGTATGCATAAGCATAAGGACAAATAGGTTCATTATTTTTTTCTTCTAAGCTTCTCAAAAAATGTTTAATGCAAGTTTTATGATCCGATAATTCTTTTCTAATATGCTTTGCTAACCCGCTAATTGTTATTTCAAATGACTGATTCAGTTCTTTGATGAATTCAAGATACTTCATTTTCCATATATAATCACTATTAATTTTTGGAAAATACTTTTTGGTATAAACTTGATCTTCGAGCTTCTCTTTTATTCCTCTTATATTTTTAATATATGAGGAGCTAGATACTACGTAATGATTATGTTTATCAAATTCATCAGTTAAAGATTTACATTCATCTTCCTTCTTAATTAAATCGTACACTTTTTCAAGTGCGTTAGGCATTGAAGCCCAATCAAAATTAGGATCAATAAAAAGGCTCGCCAATCGTTCAACCTGAGAATCATTTATATTTATCCATTTTTTCACTACTTCCGAGCGTAACTCTTTTATAGAAGTAGGCTTCCAGTCAATTAAGGAATAATCATTATATGATAGGAATTTGTATCCACATCTGCAAATAAAGGGGGCTCTAAATTCATTGCGCAGCAACAGATAGGGAATCTTAGAACTACAAGATGGACACTCGTATTTTAAAGGTGTTAGATGAAATGGGCAGTCGCTTAAAAGGACAAATTGGTGAAATATACTATGATAACCCTTTTTAAAGCATTGTTCACAGTAAGCAAGTTCTCTCCGAAAAAAAATTGGGCTTTCGAATTTCTTTGGACCGTCAAAGTACCAATCCGGCATTACTCCTACAATGCTCTTCACATACCTTTCATTTGTTGAGATAAGGTCATATTGTAAGCCCTCTAAAAGTTTACTAGGATCAAAAGCATTTAGATTAATTAGATCTCTAATTAGATTACTTGAAGGATTTTTCAAAGCCTTAACCCTCTCATTTCCAAAGATATGAAGAATGTCCTTCATATCTGCCTCATTAGCGTGTTTGAACTTTTCAAATAACCCCCATGGAGATTCAAAGGGAGAAATCCAATCTGATCTCCAACAAATCTTAGCATACATAGTTTTATCAACCTTTTTTTCTTCTAATTGAAAAATAGTTGCCATTTTTACCTCACCTGATTAAGATAAGACATCCATATATATTTCGTTTTCGATATAACCTGATTTTTGGATAGCTTCTTGCCAGTGTACCTTGGTTAGATAATCTACAGATCTCCCATCCATACCAAATTTTTTTAAAACATATTCAACAGACAAGGTAAAGTATTGCATCGGAATCTCAAACTCACCATGTAAACCATTTTCGGTTCTTAATTCATTGAAAATATCATAAATATCTTTTGCATAATTTTTAAGTCTAAAATTATCTTCAAAGGAGTCAGGAAAATAATATCTTGTGTACGACCAACCACTTCCAATAGGATATTCCGATTCTACGTCGTAACCATCTAAGCAGGTTTCTATATCATCCATTTTTTTAATTCCCGAAAATTTATATTCATGCACCATAAATCGTCCAACAATTTGAGCTTTTTTTGCACTTAAAAAAGCCGTTCGTTGATAAATCAGCTCCTCTTGTCCAACCAGAATTACAGTTAAACTAATTCCGTCCGCTTCCAACTTATTATAAATATCCATAAGAATCTCATATTGTAATTCCACAAGGCTTTGAGCGTCGTCAATAAAGAAAATAATTCGATGAGTTCCAGATGTCTCAGCCTTCTCCTTTAAAAACTTAATTAGTCGCTCTCTTTTCATGATAGTTTTACCTGAATAAGGAATTGCATGGCCTACTCCTATTAATAGTTCTTCTAAATATTTATTCTCGTTCATTGTCTTATTCCCCAAGTCACATAACATATGATATATCGGTAAATTTTCTCCAAAATCATACGGGAGTGCTTGGGATAAGTAGCGAATAGCTCTCGATTTTCCTAGTCTGGGCCGCCCATAAGCCAGTCCACCAGGTGAACGATTTTCTATCCACTGCTTAATTTCTTCATACATTTTTGCAACTTCCTTAGTACCAATAAGATACGTTGTTCTTTCAACCGGGTGACTTCCCAAAAGAACGTGAGGACGTTCAATAGCACTCATATAACCACCTCCAATTTAATAGTTGAAAGTTTTTAAGGGTTTTAAATTCACTTCATTTTGTTTTAACGATGAAGACTGAGTTGAAGATTGGTTATTTTCACGTACTTTTCTCTCTATGACATGCTCACTTTCTTGAATTTCAAGCTGCCGTCTCTCTTCTTCTTTAGTTTTTCGTAAAACCTCTGCATGACGATTCCGATAACGTTTGCTCTTAAGACTTTTTTTCTTTATAAATTCGTGATAGACCACAACTGGATTTTGATACTGAGTAAACGATATTTTTCCATCATTACGCAATTTGTTTATTGCCTTACGTTCAACTAAAGAATGGGGACTTACTCCCCATTTTCCAGAAGCGGTTAGATACCCAAACTCACTGCCATCTGACAGAAATGCTCGAATAACTCGTAAATCTTCAGTATTTATAACCAGTGTTAATTCTATTCCTATTAAAAAAGGACTATTAGAAAGAACAGTACTTCGATAGTCTACGCCTTCATAATGAATAAATGGACGCTTTCCATTCTTCACATTACCTCGTATATTTCTTTTCTGCTGTAAAGAAAAGAAAAGTATATCCTTCCTTTTAAAAGGTTCTAGTGTTCGAGGACTCATATTTCTTAATTCTATTCTTTGTTTCATTAGTTCAAGAGGTGAAAAGTTGTTTATACCTTTATGAGGCGTACCATTATAATCTGAGATAAGAACATCTGTGAGTTCTTCTAAGTCTTCTAAGGAGATTTCATACCTTTTGGCTGCTCTCTCTGGTTCTTTTCTAATTGGATCATTTGGATGACTTCCTGTTGTACTTATCAAATTATGAAACCCCCGGTTTTCAAACGTACGAAAAAAACGTTCAATAATTCCTCTGAACTCAGGTACTCCAGCAGGACCAGGATTTATCCTGCAATCAACCACATGATATAGCCGATCACGAACCATAAGAGATAAATTAGCCTTTGCATTGTCGCAACTTAATTCATCCCATAACGCCCATTCTGCTTGCGGTATTACTTCAGATGGGAATCCACCTGATTCGTGATAAACTAAGCCATCTATGAATAATACCCTTTTTGAATAAGGCACAATTGCATTTTTAATACACTTAAGGACATCGTATTGCGTATATTCTTTATTAAAGCTTAGATGATAGCCAATTATAACTCGAGTGGCTACATCAATAATAACCAGTAACCATATACGCTCTATTGTGTCAGTTACCCAATCTCCTTCAGGAGTTTTATAAGTAATTGTAAAAAAAGCATCAATTCGATGTCCATCAAATTGAACTCTTTGGTATGGCCGAACTAGCAAGGGAGTTGTGAACTCAAAATTATTTGAATTTATTTTCTTTGCATTTCGTGATGCTTCTGAACCATACAGACTTGCAGCTGCAGCAAAATGATTGAATTCATTTGTTTTAAAATATCTGTATAAAGATCTCTTTCCACGATCTGATGTATTAAGTGGATAGTCTCTTTCACCTAATCCTTCTTTTTTACATAGTTCTATAAAGTAACTATGAATATCTTTCCCTCTTACAAATTGCGGTTCTTTACCTGAACCAATTTTTCGCAAGTGTGCTTTGCTAATCTTTTCTTTTATTGCCGGATAATCATCCATTAGTTTTGAAAAAGCTCCGGGTAACTTTTTGGCATGATCTTCTATAGTATTTATATTCAAATCCACAGATGTTTGGGCTTTTCTTTGATAATTAGTAGTTCTTTTTTGTGGTATGAGAGCACGAAATCCCCAAATGATGTTTGTATCCTTATCCCACATCAAGCATCTTTTTATCAGACGAGTAATCTCTTTTTCATTAATACCCGCAGCTTCAAAAATTTCTTTGTTCGTTAACTTCTGCTCCATGTATAAACTAACCGCAAGTTCACGTCTTTCATATAATTTAAGATCATCTTGATTCAATAATAACTTATTTACTATCGGCCAATTTGATAAATCAAGATATTTCTCGTGCATTTGGAACAATTGTAATAGACGTTTTCTACTCAACGTAAATACACCTCCGTTTCGGGACCAAGAGGCTTTTGATCAATGTTACTTGAAACTAATTGCTGGATGATCAATATATATAGTGTCTTTTGAAATTCATATATATTTGAATTTTCTGATAATTGCGTCTCAAGATCCATTATGTTGTTTACACCTTCTTGGATCTGGTTAATTATTCTGTTTTTTAACTCCATATTTATTGAAGAGATATCAAAATTATAGGGAAGCAGACGTTTTTTATTTTCTAACAGGATTCGGTTTGAATATATCTCTTTCTCCGTTGCAATAATGTGTTTGTGTTTATTAAACTGTGCCCACAGCTTTACAGCATTAATTTTCTCAATAACGCTGATACTGAAATTTCCATTATGAGGATCGATTTTATCAGTATGTGTGATATTAACAAATTCCTCAGAATTCTTCCTTCTTACCCACATATCAATCATAGCCTTGTCAGATTTATCAAAATATGAGTGGTTGATTTCAAATGGTTTTTCGCAATAATTTGTTACCTCCGGATCCATTTCAATTAATACCCAGTGGTCATATTCTAGCTCTCCATAAAACGTGACTTCTCTGTTAAGTTTTTTACTAAAAGCAAACCATCTATTTACCCCGATCTTATTTAACTTAATAGGTGTATACATACATTCACCTCATTATGGAAGAAATTCTATCAATAAAATGATTCGTCAAATATTTCAATATTCCTTTTTCTAAGATAAACTAGCTATGTAAAAATATATCCAATAATTTCAATTGAAAGAAAGAATCTTATGTTATTTCCCAAAGTAACTCTTGCTATAATCACCGCTTTAAATTAAAAACTCCTCGTAAGGGATAAACTTGTTGTCACTGTACATTTATTGCCACTGAACACGAATAATTTGTTGTAAATCTTCCACACATGAAGATGAAATATAAGTTTCCATAAAATCTAAATTTGTTGAATTATATAAAAGGAGGTTCGCGCCATGCCACTTAAATCCCAGCGAGAAAGAGACAAAGAAAAATTAGAGCAAAAGATTATATATTTTCCCTGGTACGTTAACAATTTTGTAGAGTGTAAATCAAATAAGCTTTCATCCTCTACACTACTCGGGTATCTATTCGATTATGAGATTTTTTTCGGTTGGTTGATCGCTGAAGCAGGATGCCCAGTTGAGAAGATTAAGGATGTCCCCCTCTCCTTCTTGGAGAATTTAGACCTTAAAACGGCCGATACCTACCCGAAGTTCTTGGAAAAACAAATAGTCACTGGTAGCACACGACGAAAACAGAACAACGAGAAAACGATCGCTCGCAAAATGGCTTCCCTTAAGTCATTGTTTAACTACCTGCAAAATTTTGCTGAAGACGAAAAACATATGCCGTTGCTTAAAAGGAATGTTATTGAAAAAATTGAGTTTTCTACAACAAAAATTGACATTCAAGACCAAGCTAAAATCGTCCATCATAAAATACTTGTTTCCGAAGAAGCCGTAGAAGAATTTCTCCGTTTTGTAGCTTACGATTATGGCAAGCAACCTGAACTCAATAAAAGACATCTATCCTGGTACGAAGATAACCGCGAACGGGACACTGCCATTGTAAGCCTCATATTAGGCTCAGGACTTCGCGTAAATGAAGTAGTTAACTTAATCCTTATAGACATCGATTGGGAAGCGAGATGCGTCCTTGTGACCCGCAAAGGAAAAAAAATGCAATCAGTCCCCTTCTCGATGCGTTCAAAGCTGGATCTTGAAGAATACCTGAGGATCCGCAATTCTAGATACCAACCGACGGTTTCAGAAACGGCCCTGTTTCTAACTAAAGGCGGTAAACCTATGACGAAAAACGCAATGCAAAAAATGGTGAATAAATATTCTCGTGCCTATGGAAAACCTTTGAGTGCTCATATACTACGGCACACTTTTGGAACTCAACTGTATAAAAAGAAAAAGAATCTGAGACTTGTCCAAGATATACTCGGTCATTCTGATCCCAAAACAACCACACTTTACACCCATATTAGAAACGACGAGCAACATCATACGGTTGATGATATGGATTCATTCGAATAAGCAGGTATTTACGCGGCATTTTGATCGCCTTTAATCTTCATTTTAGGACGAATTGTATAAAAGTTACGGTAGACCGAATTTTTTTTATACTTTCATAGTAGTGGATGATAGAACCTGTATCTTCTTCGCTTTAATTGGACAGAAAAATTAAATGTAGCAGATACAAAGCATCGATATGTATTTTAGATTGGAACAAAAAATAATTATGTCTTTCCACAAAGTAACTCTAACCATAGCCGCCGCTTTAAATATTACAAACTCCTCGAAAGAGGTAAACTTGTTGTCATTCTCCTCAAAAGGGGTAAACTTGTTGTCGCAATTTAGTGACAACAAGTCTCCCCTAAATATAAAAAAATCCTGATAATATCAGGACTTAATAGAGGGAAACTTGTTGTCACTGTACACTTGTCGATGACAAGAACATTATCTCATTCCCCACCATTTAACTATAATCGATGAATATTATTCCAGTCAAAAATAAAAAATCGCCTACTAAAGGCGATTTTAAAATGCTTGTTTTTATGTCCTTAACTTTGCTATATATTGATCAACGTAAGATTGAATTCTTTTATTTTCATCACTTGGATTTTCGTGAATTTTCATTGTCACACTTATTGGTTTAAAACTTTTCATCTTAAATAACGATTTCTTCATAGTTGAACCTGATACAAACCAACACGATCATCTGTATCCCAAATTGTTTTAAGCTTTACCATAGCAACATCAATCAATTCTTCTGTAGCTATTGTAGCTAAAATGCCATTTTTTTCTATTTCGGCATGCATAGTTGAATCTAAATCTATAATTTCCCTCTTCTGATTTTCATGGTGGCGCAGGTCATTAGCTCGGTACAAGAACTTGCATCGTTAAAACAAAAAAAGCCGCGATTTCAGCGACTTATTTGTATAGAAATCCTGATTAAGATTATCTTTGTCGATCCTGAATCCGAATATCGGGAACCGTGTATGAACCTGAATGGGGACTGGATCAATGCGGGGGCGACTTCAATGGCAGAATGAACCCCATGGAGATTTGCCCCACTCTACGCGAGAAGATGGCGAAGAACACCCGCTTTACAAGGATGAAGGTCATGGGATGTCGGATATGGCGTTGCATCTAAAAAATTTTGAAATTTTCTTTAATCTCTACCTGCCTGCACTGAACATGATACAAAAAGCGGTTCTAAAAAAATGCCTCCCTTTCCTGTTTCAATTGACACAAGCGGACATTACGAATATTGCAATTACAGAAGATATCGATCCGTTACGGGAAGAAATCCGGGGGTGCTAAAATATATTTTATAATGTCCAAAACACTCATATAACTTTAGTAAAATTACGTCTGCCTTGATTTCAAGGTTTCGGGAAGCGGATAGCAATCGACTGGAATGAATGAAATAACTGCAAACCAAATGTGTAGGCGCTGTACCCATAAACAATTCAATAATTGTCATTTAAAATGGTTTCAATTATGATGTATGCTGAGGTATAAGTTTTTTAGCTCATTTCATATAGGAGGATAACAATGATTTATAGAAACGCTACTGTTGATGATATATCTGCTATAGTGGAATTACAAAAAAAATATCACATTACAACCATTAGTGAAAAAGACAAACCCGATGGCTTCGTAACAACCTTATTTACAGAAGAACAGTTTAAGGAATTAATTGAAAAGGAAAATGGAATTACAATTGCATGTCATGGCAAGAAGATTGTTGCTTATGCAATGGCTGCCTCGTGGAAGTATTGGGCTAAGTGGCCTCTTTTTCAATATATGATTGACGATTTGAAAGATACAGAATATAAGGGAATTACGCTTTCTACTGAAAACACTTATCAGTATGGGCCAATTTGCATTGATATGGATTACAGGGGTACGGTAGTACTCCGAAAGGTTTTTGATTTTTCCAGAATGCAAATGAGTAAAAAATATCCGATATTGATAACTTTTATAAACCACATCAATCACAGATCATACGCTGCCCATACCAAAAAGCTTGGTCTTGACGTGATTAAAAGCTTTGATTTCAACAATAATACTTACTATGAATTGGGTTGTTACACATCAGAATGATTGGATAAACATATTGTTTGCTTGCCCTGCCCGTTAAACCATTGGCGGTGCACCGTTAGCTCTACTGAATAACACGATAGATTTCCAATTTGCAGTTATAAAGGAAAATTGAGTACAAAGGGATTTGCCATATGCAAAAAAACACCTCCGATGGTTAGAGACCAGATAATTCAGATCTCTACTATCGGAATAATTATGATTTATGGTTATAGCCTTTTGTCCCCAAAATTCAAGATAGTTTTGCCTATACTCGGTCAATGAGGAAGAGATGCTGTATTGTAAGCCGCAACAAGATACCTTATTTTTAGGCTCAATTGGTAACTATGCTTATCTTACTCAGAATGAACGTCTTTTTCGCGTTCTCC
The DNA here is from genome assembly GCF_001705305.1 of Paenibacillus kribbensis. Taxonomy (GTDB): domain Bacteria; phylum Bacillota; class Bacilli; order Paenibacillales; family Paenibacillaceae; genus Paenibacillus; species Paenibacillus kribbensis_B. The sequence continues at coordinate 36,535 of NZ_MCBP01000015.1, read as the reverse complement.
ATCTAGCCGTAGAACATTCTGAAGAGATTCTGGTGATATCCGGCATCAGTAAGAATCGAAACTCAAATTCAGATGCTGCCCTTTGTATGTAATTGTAATTTTTGAACATCCATAAGCCTATTTTACCATCTCAATACCAAGACTCATGGAAATCGCCCTTCAACTAGCCTACCAGGCCAATTTAAGGGCGATTAATATTGGTTATATTACCGATTGAGATCGAAACGGCTAGCGTTGAATCAGCTTAACTTACCGGTCAAAAATTGTGCCTCCCCTAGTCCAAAACTCCAATCATCATCATTATTTTCAACAATAGATACCATTAAATCGGTTGGTGCGATGCCGCATTCAGCTTCTAACCTTTCAGCCAGTAAGGAATAGAGCTTTTGTTTCTTCTCTTTTGGCCGGGCTTTGCTTATTATAGAGAGAATAACTAGACTATCGGTACGGTTAAATCCTAGCCCAGTATCCTCAATAATCATATGGTCCGCCGGGTGTTCGTGAACGATTTGATAACGATCTCGCTCAGGAACGTCAAAGGCTTCCACAACAACTTGGTGGGCAACATCCAAAAGTTTTTTCAGGCTTGCTTTATCTCGTCCTTTAATAAGATCAAAACGAAGTAATGGCATTTTAACTTCCTCCTTTTAATAAAAATTATTTTTCCCTATTTATTATCAACCATTCTAATAAAAGAAAATTTCCGGACAAGAACACTGGCTTGATCAATGGTTTGTTTTACAATTGAAGCGGCAGGTTGGTCGCCTGCTAACCGAAGACCCTGGCCCGCCCAAAGTGACATATACTCGGGTTTGTTCGCTTTTGCAGCCGCCTGACGAATGTCCCGGGTCATCGCGTTTTGAATGGGGTAAGCCGGAATTGTTCCTGGGTACTGATGCATGTCAATCATAAATTTTGTTTGAATGCCTCTTGAAGCTTTTCCGGAGTATGCACGTGTAATTTCAGTGGAGTCCTCATTTGTGGAGAGGATTTTCTGTTTGTACGTTTCGTGGGCGCCGCTCTCGGGGCAGGCTAGAAACGCAGTGCCCATCTGTACTGCAGCGGCTCCTAATGCAAGGCTTGCTGCAAGTCCCCGCCCATCCATGATTCCCCCCGCTGCGATGACCGGGATCGACACATGGTCAACGATCTGCGGAACAATAGCCATGGTTCCTATCAAAGCATGGGAAGGGTCTTTCATGAAGGTCCCCCTATGCCCGCCTGCTTCGCTCCCCTGAGCCACAATTGCATCTGCACCAGCTGCTTCCAATTGCTTGGCTTCATCAACAGTTGTTGCAGTTCCAATGATGAATATTCCATGCTGTTTCATGGTTTGGATCACGTCTTGAGATGGTATGCCAAAAGTGAAACTAAATACGGGGACACGCTCCTCCAACAGTACCTGTACCTGCTCCTCAAATGATTCTGAAAACTTCATAATCGCTGGATTTTGAGCAGTGCCAAATTTGATGCGGTATTTATTCAGATAATCTGTCATCCGGTAAATTGCTTCTTCCGAATCTTCTGATTGCTCAGGCACAAACAAGTTTACTCCAAAAGGCTGGTCCGTTCGTTGCTTGATCTTTTGGATCTCGCTACGGAGTTGCTCCGGTGTTAAGTATCCGCCCCCCAAGTTGCCTAGCCCACCGGCATTTGAAACTGCCGCTACTAATTCGGGCGTCGAAACGCCACCAGCCATCGGCGCTTGAAAAATCGGGTATCGAATTTTAAGAGCACGCGTCAAATCAGTCTCAAACACCTTTAAAAACCTCCTTTTATTGTAAAATCTCAGACTTTTCAATTACATTCGTTAATAGCGTCCAATCTTTTGAACAGATCTTTTAATTTAGCCTTATCCTCGACTTTGACCCCTGAACAATAGAAAGAAATATTACCGTTGCCTTCATCTAAAGAATTCATTTCTTCCAGTACTTTTTTTAGATTTTTTGCAGTACCATTATTTCCATCAATTATATTAACATCCGATGAAAATAATTTTCTAAATATATCTTTATAGTAAGAAAAGTGAGTACATCCTAAAACAATAGTTTCATACTTACTTAAATCATATATAGATAATTGTTCTTGAAGATAAGGCAGCACTATTTGCTCGTTAAACTCAAAACTTTCTGCAAACTGAACTAATTTCGGAAGAGGTAATAAATCAACAACATGTTCGTTATCTAATTTAGTAATAAGATTTTGAAGTCTTTCTTCCCTTAGAGTCAAAGCAGTAGCAGTTACTAAAACTCGTTTATCTATATTTTTTTGTTTTAACAGCTGGTTTTACGGCAGGCTCCATACCAATGATTGGAATACTGTATTTTGCCCTTATTTCTTCGATTGCTGCGCTTGTGGCAGTATTACAAGCAATCACTATCGCTTTTACTTTTTGCTGGCTAATAAATTCTATAGCATTTAAAACATACTTTTTAAGTATCATCTTTCGTTTTGCTCCCATATGGAACATTTAATGTATCATGCAATACAGTAATGCCTCCAATACCAGAATCAAAAAAAACTATTTGCATTTTTTATTCCTCCAATAAAGGAATCAATTCACCAATTCCATTTGTCCAAGATCTAACTAAGCTCTTGATCAGGATGAATACGAGCATGGTCCAAATTTCCTGCCGCTCTTTTTTTACTTGAATTAACTGCACCGGATAGCAATATAATTGCAGCAGCAACAAGCACCAAAGCGGAAAGAAGTAATGATAGGTTGTAGCTATGCGCCACTTCCAACACAATTCCGGCTCCGATTGGACCGAGTATTTGACCTATACCATAAAATCCTGTCATCAAAGCAATTGCTCTATTACCACTGGATGGTCTAGACATACGAGCCGCGGCGAGAGCAAGCATGGAAATGCCCATAAACGTGCCTCCAAAAAGGACAGATCCTAATGTCACGCCGAATATATTGGGAAGCCATACAGGCAGTATGATCCCAACAGCTTGCAGGATAAGTGCAATAATCAATGGTTTGATGTAACCAACTTTACTCGCCCACCAGGACCAGATCACTGTTGATGGTACCGCCGCTATCCCAACGATAATCCAGCTAAAGTCAGCAAAAATTGACATATAAGGCATTTGCTTAACCATCGCCACAAGAAACGTCGCGCTTACTATATAACCTAACCCCTCAAGTCCATAAGCAACAAGTAGCCAGCCGAAGATAGATGGATTTTCCGCTGATGAACTCAGGGATTCAGCATTTTGAGTTATAGGTTTTGGCTCTTTATCGTGGATAAATGACCAAACAGGTATGATGAGGATGATACTGATGATCAAAAGCCCGATCCAAGTTCCCCTCCAAGTGAAAAAGCTAAGAACTGGCGTAAGTAACCCAGCTAAAACAATGCCTATACCAACCCCGCCGTAAAATATACCTACCCATTTTTCACGTTTATCTGAAAACAGCGCATCCAACACTAAACTTGATGATAGAACGAAAATAAGACCACTGCTAAATCCAGCCAGAAAGCGCAAAATCATCCACCATAAAAATGATGAAGTGATTCCCATAAGTCCTGTTAAAATAATGCAGAGTACCAATTGCATCCGGAGATGATAGGCTCTTCGGGACCCCCATGTTATGAAACCTGCACCAAAGGCAGCGATAAGGTAACCCAAGTTATTACTCCCTGCCAAATATCCGGATCCCGTAGCGGATAGATGAGCTTGTGATTGCATCAATGGAAGTATGGAAGTATATGAAAAACGTCCGATCCCCATTGAAATGATGAGCATAACTAATCCACCGATCATGGTCTTTGTGGAATTAAACAATTTCGCATTTTTAGCTCCTGAATTCTCCATGAGACTGACTTGTCACCCTTCTAAATTCAAATTATCCCTATTCCACCCTTTTATTGTTTTTCAAAAAATCCAACATTTGCTTTCCGATTTCATATGCATGTGTTTCCAATGCAAAGTGCCCAGTATCTAATAAATGAATCTCGGTTTTAGGTAAATCCTTTTTAAAAGCTTCAGCACCAGCCGGAATAAATGAAACATCATTTTTACCCCACGTTGCTAATAAGGGCGGCTGATATTCGCGAAGATACTGCTGAAACTCCGGATACATTTTTACATTATTTTGGTAATCAAAAATTAAATCCAATTGTTTCTCATCATTTCCCAGCCGGGACATATAAGCAATATCAAGAGTATAGCCATCTGGGGAAACTTGGCTTTCCTTTGTTCCATCAACATATTGGCCCTTGATCGTGTTAGTCGCAAATGCTGCCCTATAACTTTCTCTTTTTTCTTGTGTAGGATAACGCCAATAATCTTCTCGTGCCGCCCATTTTTCCCCTAGTCCTTCACGATAAATGTTGCCATTTTGGCTTATTATTGCTGTTACACGTTCTGGATGGTGCATAGCTATACGAAAGCCAATAGGGGCTCCGTAGTCAAAGACATATAACGCATATTTAGCAAGCCCTAGTTTATCGATGAAAGTTTCGATAATTTCAGTAATATGGTCAAATGTATACTGGAAATCTTCTCTGTCAGGTGATGAGGTATTCCCGAACCCCGGATAATCAGGAGCAATTAAATAGTAGTCTTTTTCTAAAATAGGTATTAGCTCTCTAAACATATGACTTGCGGACGGAAAGCCATGAAGCAATAAAATGACTGGATTATTCGGATTACCAGCCTCACGATAAAATACGTTTAATCCTTCTATCTCTAATGAATGATAAGTCGTCATACTACAACCTCCTGTTTTCTTCATAAGACCTGCCGCTTACTAAACTAATTGTAACTCCTCACAAATATCGTGTAAAATGAATTTATACGATTTGTAATATCAAAATTATCAATAATAAAATGGAGGAATGACGGTGGACATCCGGGACTTGCAGATTTTTCTGGCAGTTGCGAACGAAGGAAGTATTACCAAAGCAGCTGAAAAAATGGAATATGTTCAGTCGAGTATAAGCATCCGTATCCAGCAGCTTGAAAAAGAGCTGAAAACAGCGCTATTTCGTCGTGGGCGGCAAGGGGTTCGGCTCACAACATCCGGAGAGACACTCAAGTCCTATGCTGAGAAAATTGTCTTTCTTACTCAAGAGGCGGAACGAGTCGTGTCAGATAACTCGATCCCAAGAGGGCCGCTTCGGATCGGATCGCCCGAAACGACAGCTGCGATTCGGCTACCGTCTATTCTCACCGATTACCATAAATCTTATCCAGAGGTGGATTTGGCATTAAAAACTGGCACGACGGAAGAACTTATCCATTTAGTGTTGAAATACGAGTTGGACGGTGCTTTCGTAGCTGCACCAGTCCAGCACCCAGAGCTCGATATTATAGAGGTTGGGGTTGAGGAACTTGCACTCATATCAGGAGGACAATTTCCCTCAATCGATCAACCGGAACAATTACGAAATTTGACTTTACTGGTTTTTCGTGCTGGTTGTTCTTATCGTCAAAAACTCGAGGACTGGTTACGTCTGAAAGGAATTATACCCGCAAAGATCATGGAATTCGGAACATTGGAGGGAATCCTCGGATGTATTCACGCTGGCCTCGGTGTCTCCCTTTTACCTCGCTCGGTAATTGAGAGAGCCATGGTTCAATATAACTTACGCTCTCATAAGATATCGGATAAATCCTATATAACACCGATTCTATTCATACGTCGTAAAGATACTTATGAAACTGCAGCTACGTCCGAATTTATCCGGATTTCAAAACAGAGGTTCAACCTTACTTAACCTGCCAGCGAAAGTTATCGATAATATCCTACATTTTAGAGCACCATATTAACGAGAACAAACCATACTGTGTATTAACTTATAGAAACCGCAGCCTTCTAGCGGACTACGGTTTCTATAGAATCATATTTCATTAATCCACTGAATGAAGGATATCATCCTTTAGCTTCTTCAGAAGTTAATAGTAACAATTGATTCGAGTTTGGGTTTTTAAAATTGATTTGGACCTGATCATAATTAAATGAATTCGTAACAACGATCATTACTGTTGGATCATAGCCTGCAGCTACGATTTGCTTCAAATCAAACTCAACCAATTTGTCACCAATCGTAATTTGGTCGTTTTCCTTCACTACAGGTTTGAAATGCTGTCCTTTTAATTTTACTGTATTAATGCCAATATGAATCAAAAGCTCAATTCCAGAATCAGATACAATACCGATCGCATGTCCTGTTTTGTACACACTGGTTACCTTACCATTTACAGGTGCACTAACTATTCCATTTGCTGGTACAATACCAGCCCCCTTACCCATTGCTTCAGAAGCAAACACTTCATCGTTTACAGTAGTTAGGGGAACTACTTGGCCTTCCACAGGCACCAAAACCTCATTAGGAAGAGCCGTTGTGGTGGGCTGAATCACATTTTTATTAGTTACGCCGAAGAAATACGTTAGAATAACAGCTCCAAAGAAAGCAATGATCAATCCGATCACTTCCCCTAGGAAACCTTGGCCTAAATAGGTTGGAATCGCCAACAAACTTGGGAATGTGAATGTGGATGCGTGCACTTCAAAAGAACCAATTACGGCACCACCAATACCAGCAGCTATCATTGCGCAGTAAAATGGGCGTTTTAATTTCAAAGTTACACCGTAGATTGCTGGTTCTGTGATCCCAAAAATAGCTGTTATTGCTGCTGAGCCGGATAATCCTTTTAGCTTTTGATCCTTGGTTCTCAAAAACACACCGAGGGCTGCACCGGCTTGAGAAAGTACAGCTGCACATACAATAGGCAACCATTGATCGTATCCTTGGTTAGCAACGTTGTTGATCATAAGGGTAATTAATGCCCAATGTACTCCGAAGATAACGATGGATTGGTGGAACGCCCCTAATACTAATCCGGCCAGTAACGGAGAAAAACCATAGATCGCTAACAATATCCAGGCAAACACATCACTAATTTTGGTTCCCACCGGCCCAATGACGGCCAAGGTTACAGGCAACATGATTACCAGTGAAGCCAGTGGGGTCAACATGTTGCGAATCGATTCCGGGAAAATTTTGTTCAAGAACGGTTCCAAGTAGGAAAGACCCCAGATAGACAACAATATAGGAAATACAGAGGCAGTGTACGTAATCGGTACAAGCGGTATACCAAAGAAATCAATGGTTTGTGAGTTAGAAACAAGTTCCACCAAGGAAGGGTGAATGAGTGCCCCAGCCAACGACACTGCTACGAATTGATTCACCTTTAGCTTTTTGGCCGCTGTAAATGCCAAGAATATGGGCAAGAAGTAAAAAATGGCATCGCTTGCTGCATTCCACACTTTATATGCACCACTGTCGTTGGACAACCAGTTTAGTGTTGTAACCAAAGCCAAGATTCCTTTTAAAATCCCCGCACCTGCAAGAGCTCCAAGGAAAGGGGTAAACACAGCGGATACGAAGTCCATCAATTGACTTATTGGATTAAATTTTTCATTTTTCTTATCTGAAGCGCTTTCATGGTTAGCAGCAGCATGTGTGGCCATTCCTGGTAACGAGGTCAGTTCTTCATAGACTTGAGCTACAGAGTTACCAACGACAACCTGATACTGACCAGCACTATTCACAACGGTTATGACCCCATCGGTGTTTTCAATCTTTTTCGTATCTGCAGCATTGACATCTTCTAATTTAAACCGCAATCTTGTAGCACAATGCCAAACCGCGTTGACGTTTTCTTTACCACCTACACCATCAAGTATTTCCTTTGCCAACTTTTGATAACTCATTGTTTTCCCCCCTAGTTAAATGCCCGGATCATCTCTGTTAATTCCATATCACTTTGAACACAGAAGCTGATCCGGGGTTGCCTTATTCATTTTTGTTAATTCTCATTTGAACTATTCACACATGGATAGGAGCATTCCTTACCGTTTGAATCAATAACCTGCTTATACCAGTAGAAACTATCTTTATAATGAAATTGACCACTGCCGTTTCCTTCATCATCATAATCGACATAAATAAAGCCATATCGTTTGCTCATTTCTGCAGTGCCTGCACTGATAATATCGAACGGAGCCCATGAACAATAAGCAAAAATGTCCGCTCCTTCACGTATCGCTTCTTTCATGGCGGCAATATGATCCTGATGGTATTCAATACGATAGTCGTCATGAACCTGATTATCATCTGTTAATACATCTTTGAATCCAATGCCGTTTTCTGCAATCATCATTGGAACATGATATCTATCCCAATAGTTGGACATGCAGAGATACAGCCCCGATGCATTGATAGACCAGCCCCAACGATTCGCTTTTAAATGGGGATTCTTGACGGTTGAATTCGGGTCCATTGAATTTTCACTCGCCTTGACCGTGTTGGACCAATAATAGGATACGGCAAGGAAATCCGCTGTATTGTTTCTGAGAAGTTCTTTTTCCGCTTCCTTGATATTCAGTTGAATACCGTTTTCCTCAAAGTAAGCGTATGCGTATTCTGGATATTCTCCTCGTATGAGCACATCGCTATAAAAATATTGCATCCGGTTCCGTTTAAAGTTCAATTTTACATCTTCAGGCTCACATGAATACGGTGCTGTTAAAGTGTCGGCTAACATCATACCTAACTGAAGGGTTGAATTCAGTTTGTGGCCAAACTCTGTTATCTTCGAAGAAGCAATGAACTGATGATGTATAGCCTGGAATTTCGCCTGTTCATAGTCATCAACTTTATCCTTTAGTATCCCTAGAGAAGCAAATGCCTCTTTGTGAACTAAGTTAATCTGGTTAATGATAATCCAGTACTTCACTGTCTTTTGAAATCTTTGTAGTAATGTTTGCCCATACTTCACAAAATAATCGATCAGTTTGGGATTCGTCCAACCTCCGTATTGCTCTACCAAATTTAATGGCATTTCGTAATGGAACATGGTGACGATGGGCTCAATATTCTTTTGTTTCATGTAATCGAACAATTGTTCATAGAAGGCTAAGCCTTGCTCATTTGGGAATTCATCATCCCCATTTGGAAAAATTCTACTCCATGAAATGGATAACCGTAATGTTTTTACATGCATTTCAGCTAAAACATCGATATATTCTTTATAGCGATCATAAAAACGGACCCCTTGACGTTTAGGATAATAATAGGAACCATTTTTATAGCGTTCGTAAATTTCTGAATCCATATCATTGAAATGCAGATCCGTAGGTTTAGCACCTGGTACAAAGGGCTGAATATCAGCAGTACTAAGACCTCTTCTATCCTTCCGATATGCGCCTTCTGCTTGGTTAGCAGCGATCGCCCCTCCCCATAAAAAATCGTCTCTGATGTCTCTCATGTGGGTTCCCTCACAATACTAATTTAAAATTTTTGAACAACAATAACGCCTACGATAACCAACAGAGCTCCCACCAATCGTGGAACATTCAAGGTATGCATCGTTGCGCCAATTAACCCAAAGTGGTCGATGATAATCGAAATAATAACCTGGCCTGCCAACACATAACCTACGGTAGCCGCCACTCCGATTCTGGGCATAAGGATTGTTGTCGCCAACACGTAAAAAGCTCCTAAGAGTCCTCCTGTCCACATCCACCATGGAGCTTCAAACCACTCTTTTTTGACAAATGATCCTTTCGTGAAAAAAGAAATCATAATTAGCGAAACAGCTCCTACTGTGAAGGAAATGGCTGAAGCGGTAATGGGTGAACCGACAACGGCCCTTAGCTGAGAATTTACGCTGAATTGAGTGGGTAATGCCATTCCAGCCAGCAATGCAAATATCATAAAAAATATTGCCATTGTTCTGTTTTCCTTTCGTTCGAAAAATGATCACTCCAGAATCGAGATGAGTTAAGCGTTCTCAATATTTCCCATTCAATGAAACATGAAAACATATATTTCATCTAATTGAATGGTTTAGTGCCTCCTCTCGAAAGCAAAATAACTGTCATATTGACCCTTGAATAACCCGTCTAATCTCAGGACTACACTGGAATGAAGAGTACTGATTTAACCATTGATTATTTGCTAACAATCCGAGTATAATTCAGTTATATAAATTAGTAAAATTAATATATAGTATGGGAGGTATACTAAAAACTTATATGAATATTAATTTTGAACTGTATAAGGTTTTTTATATCACTGTAAAGGCTGGAAGTATGTCTAATGCAGCAAAAGAATTATTTACTTCTCAATCAGCCGTCAGCCAGTCGATTAAACTATTAGAAAGCAAAATGGGAAGGAAGTTATTCCATAGAAAAGCTCAAGGTGTGACTCTAACTTCAGAAGGAAAAATCCTATTTCAATACGTTGAACAGAGCTACGAACTTTTACAAGCAGCAGAAAGAAAGTTCGAGGAGTTTAATAATTTGGATGCCGGTGAACTTAGAATAGCTGCAAGTACTACCGCCTGTAGCAATTTTCTAATGGAATACTTAGAATCATATTCTTTGTCATATCCCAACATTGAGATATTTATTAAAGACCAATCTACTCATATGACGGTTAAACAACTAGAATCAGGTGAAGTCGATATCGGCATTATCAACTTGGATGTAAAACAAGATTCATTATCAGTGATCGGAAAAATAGAAATAGAGGATTGTTTTGTTGTAGGTGAAAGGTTTAGAGAACTAAGTGAGACGGAAACGTCACTACGTGAGCTAGTAGCAAACTATCCAATCAATTTACTGCAGAAGGGGTTAAACACTAGAAATTACATTGAGAATGTTCTTGCTTCATATGAATTAAAGGTAACCCCTAAAGCAGAATTAAGCACGATGGAATTGCTCATTGAGTTTGCAAAGAAAGGGTTGGGTGTTTCATGTGTCATCAAAGATTTCATTCACGAATATGTTGACCGTGAAGAATTGTTTGTTATACCTATCAAAGAAAATATACCAAAGAGGTATCTAAGCATAGCTGTCCAAAAAAATCTTCCTCTAACTTCAGCTGCTCAAAAATTTATTGAACTTTTCCATAGTAATCCTGTCTAAAAGTTTTTAAAAAGCACTAAAAGACGCTGTTAAGCAACTTTTAGTGCAAAATCATTTAACAAAACAATCCCCTCAATAATCTTACATTCGATAAATTTCTTTAAGACTGTCTTTTAGCGACATTGGTTTTCTGCCTAACAGCATCTCCATATCATCCGTTGATATGTATACCGTCCATCCCTATGCACTCAGTTGATGAGATCGTAGAACAAATGAGTGAAATTCACTTCAATAATGTATTGAATTTATTACAAAGTATTTGATTAATCAGAGTATTAAAGATAGAGTTACCACATCTTTATAGTAAGTATTAATGTCTAGTCAGTAATCAGAATAAATTCTTATCCCTGATTTGTACGACAGGTACTTATGGTCCTTTCGCAACAAAAAACCGTTAACCATTCTCAGATTAACGGTTTCTATTTAGATTATTTCATTAGTTTATTGATTTAATTAGATTCAATACTCCTCTAATAAGCTCATCAGCTTTTCCATAAGGGTAATTGGTAATAGATGACTCGAAGTATTTACCGTATTGTTCTTTATCTACAGCATAACCATTATATTCATTAGCGTATGCAAGGATGAATGCAGGCTTTCCATCTTGGGAGCGGATTAGTTGGCCAAGGTTATAAACGATTTCACCCGGTATCGTTACAAATCTAATATCATCGAATTCATATAAATGTACTGTTGGATCTATGGTTTTATCAATATTCAATGTAAAACTCGAAATGGATAAATTGTCCATAGAAATCTCTCTAAAGTCTTTTACCTCAGAAAGAACTCTCGCTATACCCTTTCCAATTCTGCGAGTTTCTTCGAAATCATCACCTTTTCGGGTAAACCGTGTGCTAACGTCGCCGCATTCTCCATTCATGATTATGGCTGGAGCTTGATTTAAATTAAAATATTCTTCTCTCAATTCACCTATATAATCACTTGAAATGAAAAGATTATCTTTTGCCAAAACCGTTGGGTGGCACGCAATATTGATTAAGCTTACCAAAGGACAATTTGAATTATTTCTAAATTGCAGTATATACCCTTTATTATTAAAAGGGAGCGATTTGTCGTTTCTATTACAGTAATAGCCATTAATTTCACATGTTCCGTAATAGGCCCGTGCTTCCATTTTATTATTTAAACAAAATTCCGTATTTTTAACGATCATATCCAGCAATAATTGGAGATAATCCCTAGATGGCGTAATCTCCGGATAAAACGTCGTTGAAACTTTTGGCCCTGAATGAGTATGTGTAGCCTCGATAATGATGTTTTCTTTTGAAATTGAAAATTTCTCAGATAAAATGCTTTTAACTTTTTCGCCAAATTGTTTTTCGATTAAAATAAGATCAAGCACGTGAATTAAAATAATCTCATTACTTTCAATTAACAACGAATTGATTTCCAGATCATCGTGCTGTTCATAACTTATCCGATCCGCGTAGCCATCCATATGGCACGGTAGCTCCGGATTTATGAGTTGTTTTTTGAAGGAAATTTTCATTTTTTCTCCTTTCTGCCCGGATCTCTTAGGCCTGATCTGATTACAGCTTGCCGTAGCTTATCAATTCGATGTGATGATCCCTGATATACGTGAACAGATCCTGATTCATGAACAGTTTCAGATCCATCTCCCGCTCTTCGGCAAGAGAAGACAGAGCGCGCAGCTTGTCATCCGCATAGCCGGGATGGCCGGCAATTTCCACGACAGCGTCGGTGTCTTGCCAGCACTCCAGTATCGATCTCACTTTTTCTTCACTAACAGAGGGGCTGGACGGATCAAAGCATAGCCTGTCGGCCACCTTCACGCCTGACGCGACAATCCGCTCCTTTAGGCGCTCATCGTCGGCCATGGCATCGTCTCTTCGCATCGGCACCTGATATTCCTGTGCCAGTCCGATGACGATCGCCAGTATCTGCTCGTCCAATATGCTGAACCCGTGATGCGTGTCCAGGTGATTCATTTTAAGCCCCGTCCGCAGAAAGGTTTCGATCTGTGCCCGTAGCTCGTCCCTGATCTCCTGTTTATTGTATGAAGACGGAATCAGGTGCGGCTTGCGGTAAAAGTTCCCCTGCGGGTCGACAATACTGCTGACCTGTGCGGCGTCCAGCACCGGCTTTAAAAAGGTTATCGTGAGATGAACTCCCATCTCAGTTACTCCCGCTTCGCGGGCAAGTATGACAGAGCTCTGGAAATCAGGCGAATTGACGAGCGCAGAGGTATCGGTGATGAAACCGTCCCTCATCCCCTCAAGAATCCCTCGGCTGACCTCCGTCGTAATTCCGAAATCATCGGCATTTACTATCAATTTCATTACCAGTCACTCCTGTTTGCTTATTTTTAGAAGCTCTTGCAGCGGCTGAATCGGCCCTTGCGAAGCCGCAATCCGAATATCCCCGAACTCGTGTGTATTCGTAATGACGATCGGCGTTGTCAGCTTGAAGCCTTCGGCCTTTATGCCCTCCACATCGAATTCGATCAGTACATCCCCTTTGCGAACCGTATCGCCTTCACTTACCTTTTGCGAAAAATGCCGTCCCTTCAGTTTGACAGTATCGATGCCAATATGCATCAACACCTCCACTCCATCTTCCGCTCTCACGGCTATAGCATGCGAACTGCCCACGGTAACGGCAACCTTGCCGTCAAGCGGGGAGACCAGAACCCCTTTATCCGGTTCGATCGCGATCCCTTTACCCATCGATTCCGAAGAAAAAACGGCGTCTTCAACCTGCTCCAGGCCAACTACCCGGCCACTCAACGGACTTAAAACGGTCGCTTCGCTTTGTTGCGGAGCCAAAGCCTCAGCCTGATGTTCTGTGTGTGCGACTGCCGGCGTTGCCTTATTGTCCGTATCGTACCCGAACAAGAGAGGCAGAATGGCCGCCAGCGCCAGCGAAACAAGAAGGCCAATAACAAAATATAACACAGGCGACTGTGCTGGAAGCGTAAATATGTTCACGAAGAAATTGAAAGCGATCAGCTTAACACCCAATGCTCCCTCGACCGCCCCGCCGACAGCCGCAGCGATAATCAAATAGATGAGGGTTTTCCGGTAACGAAGGATGATGCCATACATAATGGGTTCTGTTACCCCTGACAAAATACCGGAAAGGAAAGTGGAGCCACTTAAAGCTTTCAGATCCTTGTCCCTGGTTTTAAGAAATACGCCCAGTGCAATTCCCATGGCTGCTGCGCTTGATGGTGCGAGCAGCGGGACTATCACATCCCCATTGCCAGTTGCCAGGTTACTCATAATGATCGGCACTACGGCCCAGTGAAGCCCCAGCAGTACGACAAAGAACCAGACTCCGCCGAGGATAGCGCCGGCAATAACCGGGTTTGCATTGATGAGAAAATTCACCGCCACACCAATCCACTGACCAACGTACACGCCAAACGGACCGATAAGGATGGCGGTCAAGGGCACCATAATAACCAGGGAAATAAACGGCACTGCAAAAAGCTGCAGGTTTTTATGAATGATTCGTTTCAGGAAACGTTCGAGCACAGCATACAGGCTAACCGCGATAAACATCGGAAACACCGATGATGCGTAATCTAACAGCGGGACAGGTATCCCGAGGAAAGAAGTCGAGCCACCGGTCGTTCCCAGCGCGGTAAAGCTCGGCTCCAGCAAAGCGGCTCCAATTGCGGCCGCGACGAAGGAGCTCACATTATAAACTCTGGCAATCGTTACACACAGCAGAATTGGAAGGAAATAGAATACCGAGTTTCCGGCAGCCGCAAGAATCGCATACGTGCTGCTGTCTACAGCTATCCAACCCAACCTCTCCAATACAATAAGCAGCGCTTTGACAAGGCCCGCCCCGGCGAACACCGGGATCAAGGGCGACAAGCTACCGGAGATAACACTGAAGATTTTGGAGGTCAGGCTTGTTTTTTGCACATCGTTTCCCTGTGCAGCCTCCTTGTTGGCGAAGCCACCCTCTTTATCGATGTGCTTATACACCTCCGATACATCGTTCCCGATAACTACTTGAAATTGTCCGCCGCCTACCACGACCTTCAATACCCCTGGAGTCTGTTCCAGCTTTTTAGCGTCAGCCCGCTCGTTGTTGTTCAGTACGAACCGCAGACGTGTTGCACAGTGAGTCAAGCTCTGTACGTTTTCTTTGCCTCCGACAAGATTCAAAATTTCTTTGGCCAATTTGGGGTGATCCATGAAATATAACCTCCTATTGATAAGTTTGACAATCATCCACTCAGCTCAGCTTTGGTAAATACATGTCATTTATTCGCCAAAAAAGAAAAACCTGAACTGATGCTTCTTCACGGGTACATCATTCCCATGAAGAAGCATCAGTTCAGGTTTCGCCTGCCGTACAGTCACAATCCCTTTGTATTCGATTGTTTTTGCCTTCATCTTCGCCGGTTAAATCTCCCGGCTCGTCAGCCGTTGAATGTGAATGACGAGATAAAACATTTCCTCGTTCGTCAGCTTTTTGTTGTAGTTATGGTTCAAATAATTTACCAGCTTTTGCGTACAAACATACGCCTCGGGATATTTCTCTCTGACTTGATCATAAAGGGAATCCTGTTCCTCCGGAATCAGCTCATTCTGGAGCATGCGGTATGCGAAGTACTTCAAATGCGTCATAAACCGGCTATAATTCAAGGACTCCTCATCGATCTTGATTCCATAATGGTATTTCACAATATTCGCTAAGTCATTTACAATCCGGGTCACGGTCACGGTATGTCTCATATCCTGCCCGGTATGCTGTGCGTTGACGAAATGCAAGGCAATGGAACCCGCTTCATCTTCCGGAAGACGAATACCCAGCTTCCGCTCAATCAGATCCAGCGCACCCAGCGCGATGCGGAACTCTTCTTTATAGAATTTTTTGATTTCCCAGAGCAGGACGTTCTTAATTTGCAGGCCTTCCTCAAATCTGACGAGAGCAAAGCTGATATGGTCGGTCAACGTGATATAAATGTTATCGCTCAGTTTCACGGACAGCTTCCGCTTCGCATATTCGATAATTTCATGAGAAAGCTCCAGATGCTCGGCCGGAATTTCACTAACCAGTCCCACCAGCTTATCGGTGTTTCCCTTGTCCAACACAAACCTTTTGTCTACCTTGGAAAAGTCGACGAATTCCGCATTGTGTTTGTTAAACCCGATGCCTTTTCCCATCACGATCATTTCATTCTGATGCTCATCGGCCAATAATATCACATTGTTATTGAAAATTTTTTTGATTTTCATTTAGCTCACCTTCATACCTTCTCGCAGTAGGATAATAAAAATACCTAAATTGAAACGATAATAACTGCTGCACATGGGCAACTTCATATCGTCACAATTTAGGTATCGCCTGCCGAACAGTCACAACCCCAAACGTTATTCATTAGATAAATTGATGAAATTCATTTTGGAAGCGCATTAATTTTGATATAAATATAGCATGATCACGGGAACAAATCAAGGGATTTTACATATGGTTTGATTTGGAAAAGACCGGTCATCATCTTTTTCAATGGGAATAATTAATTTTCTTAACTTTATACCTATTTCACAATCAAATAAACTTAAGAAGCAATGTAAACGTCGTTTAGCATTAACCATTTAATACGGTTTATAAATCTTGAGACACACGCACCAGAATGCGGCCACGAGTCTTAGATTTCAAAATATCGGAAAGCGCCTCAGGCAGTTCCTGCAGAGATACCTCGCGATCCACCAGCGTCTCCAACTGCTGCGGTTTTAAATCTTGTGCCATGCGTTTCCATAAATTAGCTCTCCGTTCTGCAGAGCAATAAACGGAGTCGATACCTAAAAGATTAACTCTACGCAAGATGAACGGCATAACGGTTGTCGGCACTTCTGTTCCTCCTGTCAAGCCACTAACAGCAACGGAACCTCCATACATGATTTTGCTCAGAATGGCTGCGAGCATATTACCGCCTACAGAGTCAACAGCGGCTTGCCACAGCTGTTTATTGAGCGGCTTACCGCTGTTTTCGACAACATCCTCGCGAGAGATAACTTCGCTTGCTCCGAGCGATTTCAAATAATCAGCAGCATCCGTTTTTCCTGTGCTGGCAACAACTTGATAGCCTTTCTTATGCAGCATGGACACAGCCGCGCCGCCAACACCACCAGTTGCTCCCGTAACCAAAATCTTTCCTTTCTCAGGTGATATTCCATTATCCTCCAAACGCATGATGGATAAAGCCGCAGTAAAGCCAGCCGTTCCGTAGATCATGGCTTCTTTTAATGTTAATCCGGCTGGAAGGGGTACAATCCAATCCGCTGGAATACGCGCATATTCACTAAATCCACCGTAGTGTGATACACCTACTTCATAACCGGTGACCAAAACCTGCTGTCCCTCTTGAAATCTAGGGTCAGTGGAGGAAACTACGCAACCTGACAAATCAATACCTGGTATGAAAGGATACGACCGAACAATTTTTCCTTCCGGAATACTTGCCAAACCATCTTTGTAATTTACGCTGGAATAGGCTACTTTAATCAAAACTTCTCCTGCGGGCAATTGCTCGAATGGAACATTTTTGATGCCGACTGAAAATGTGTCGTTTTTTTCAACAACTAATGCTTGAAACGTTGCAGCCATAAAATCGTCTCCTTTGTATGAAATTGCTTCAACTCATTTATATAAAATTTATTCTGTCCGGTCAACTTTTATTTGTAGTATAATACGGTTAGACGAATAGAAAGGAACAGATTGCAGAAATGAACAAACACTCAAAATGCTTTCAAATGATGGGGACAATTATTAATTTGTGCATTTATCATGAAAATGGGGATTACTTGCTAAATCAAGCTCAGAATATATTGAGGAAATTTGAAGCTCGTTATACCATCAACAGAACTTACTCTGAACTGATTGAAGTAAATCAAAACTCTGGCATTCAAGCTGTAACAGTTGGTGAGGATTTATACGATTTAGTTAAATTAGGAAAAGAAGTAAGTATTAATTCCAATGGTATTTTTAATATTGCTATCGGTCCTTTAGTAAAGTTATGGAATATTGGATTTAAACATGCGAGGGTACCAAGCAAAGAGGAAATTCGTGATTGTTTATCACTAATAAATCCCAAAAAAATTGAACTGAATGATTCCCAACACTCCATTTATCTGATGAAGAGGGGTATGGCCATTGATTTAGGCGCCATTGCTAAAGGATATTTTGCTGACCAGCTAAAACGATTCTTTATTGAACACGGAGTTAAAAATGGGGTTATTGATTTAGGTGGTAATGTCCTATCCATCGGATCTTCACCGGTACAGAGAGATGGTTATTGGCATGTAGGCATTCAAAATCCCTTTAAAAGTAGAGGGAATATTATTGGAGTTGTACTAACTAAAAATCGATCCGTTGTCACTTCAGGTATCTACGAACGTTACTTTCATCAAAAAAATAATACATACCACCATATCCTTGATTCAAAAACTGGTTACCCATTAGAGAATGACATTGCCAGCGTAACAATCATCTCCGACAATTCCGTTGCTGGCGAGATTTGGACAACGCTGGGATTTGCCGATTCAGCCAATATAAGCATTAAACGATTGGATGCCGAAAAAAATATTGAAGGAATCATCATAGCAAAAGACGGAAAAATGTTTGTCACTTCAGGATTAATGGCTGATCAATCAGTTGATACTGAACAAGCTTCTAATTTTTGGGTATCTAGTGTCTGTGAATAATCCCTTCAAAAAAGACAAGCCGAGCAAGCGGCCTCATTAAGATTGGTTGCTTGCTCGGTTTGTTTTGCATTGGAAAGTGTTTTACTTTAAATCCACCGCATTTTCACCGGCAATACGTCCAAACGTAAAGATATCAATTAAAGCGTTCCCTCCGAGACGATTCCCGGCATGTATCCCGCCAGCAACTTCGCCAGCAGCATATAACCCAGGAATAACATCTCCATCCTTATTAATGACATGAGCTTCTGTGTCAATTTTCAGCCCGCCCATTGTATGATGGATAGCCGGCTTTCGTGGTGTTGCATAGAAGGGAGCCTTTTCAACTTTTAAATCAAAAGCACTCTTATGAAATTCCGGATCATGACCACGATCGACATATTGATTATACTTCTTAATCGTCTCGATCAGAGCATCGCCAGGCACACCAATTTGATGGGCCAGTTCTTCCAGCGTATCTGCTTGATAGATAACGCCTTCCTGTATTTCACGCTCTATTTTCTCATCAGAAGTGTTGGCCGCTGTCTTACGGATTTCTTCATCGGCAATCATGTAAACTAATCCGCCATGATCTATGAAAGCTTTTGACAACACATCTCTGCTTTCGCATTCGTCAACAAAACGTTGGCCATCCTGATTAACAAACACAAAATTGGCCGGCGGAACAATCAGCCCTGTCAGTAAAGCTCCTGACTTCGGATCAGAAACAGGCATTAGTTGGGCAAAACCCATGCCAACCAAATCAGCGCCAACTTCTTCTCCCATCCGTATCCCGTCACCTGTAATAGCCGGAGAATTTGTTGTTTTAATATCGTCAGGGATATCCTGCCAATAGGTATTGTATTGTTGCAGCATTTTGGTATTGGCGCCAAAACCGCCGGATGTTAAAATGACGGCGTTATTTACATGCAGAATCACTTTTGTTCCATTGGGTTTGCTAGCTTCAACGCCTACTACTTTTCCATCTTCAACGATTAAGTGTTCAGCCTTGGTATCGGTCATGATTCGTCCATTTTTTTCAACTACATTTCTCTGCAATACCTCAATAAATTCAGCACCTTTGGGCCGTTTAGGCTTGTGACTGCGGCGCCATAATGCTCCGACAGGTATGTCAACAACGCTTGTGTTGAAGCCCACTCCTTTATCGGACAACCAGTTCACGGACTCCATGGCGCGATTCGTTAAATTTTCCACCAGATCGTACTGACCGTAAATTGTATTTCCTTTTAAATCTGTTCGTTTCCCACCAAGGTAGGTTTGGATTCGATGCAATTCTACTGAATCAAACAAGTAATTGTGACTTTGTTCTACGTCAGCCAAATAGCTTGCGATTTGTTGCTGCAGCACTTTGAAATCATCTAAATATCGTCCGTTGAACTCAGAATAAGGGGTGTTAGCCAATGCTGCTAAAGTTTCTTTTTCGCCGTCCAGACTTGAAAAAGTTTTTTGCCATTCAGGTTGCGCAGCATTCACCCAACCGCCGGTACGAACCGTATTTCCACCAATGGCCGGAAATTTCTCCAGCAAAATGACAGACTTCCCCTTGTCTAAGGCCGAAACCGCTGCACTTAATCCAGCACCTCCTCCGCCGACAACAACAATATCTACTGTTTCTTCGATGACTTTATTTGACCATTCTACAGTGGCTTTGGGCCGATAACGCAGTGCCTCTGAATTTCCGCCAGCTGCATCTATTGCTTCAGCAACCCCATCAATCACCCCTTGGCTGGTTACGGTAGCCCCGGAAATCACATCCACATTTAACGTTTGACCATCAATAATTAATTGCGGCAATCGTTCAAAAGCAGGGTTCGCAATTCCTTCCGATTCTTGGCGATCATCCACCACGATACTCATGATTTTATCTTCGGAAAAAGTCACTTCCATTGGTAAATTGCCATTGTGTCCCCGAGCCGATACAAAATAAGTACCTGGAACAAAACTAACTTTAATATTTTGTAATTCTTTCATGCGTGCGAGTTTTCGCTCTTCTTCTTGACGGTCAATAATCAGTGAATCCATAACATCCCATAGCGGTGCCGGGATTTTCAATTTGTCCCGCTCGTCAATGTCAGCAAGAACCTTACATTCTTCGTTATTTTTAACTTTCGTGGCCCATGTAGGTTCAACTAAATAGGCCTTGCCAACACTGACGATGTCATATCCGTCTTCCAAAGCCTTTTCCGCATCGGCCTTTTGTCGAATGCTTCCAACTCCGATAATAGGTACTTTTGCCAGATCTGCTGCTTGTTGTTTACGATATTTATGAATTAATAATTCTTTGTCTTCTGTATCTACAATAGATGATCTTTGCCAGTTATTCATAGAGAAATGGAAATAATCAGGAGTATAGGCTGCTAAGGTATTTAATAGATACATTGTATCTTCAAAGCGAATACCCGGTTCTTCAATTTCTTCGGGCGAAAAACGATACCCAATAATAAAATCGTCAACACGCATTTCTTTTACTACTTTTTGAACCTCTTCCAATACAGCGATCGGAAATGCCGTGCGTTTTTCACGACTACTGCCCCACTTATCCTGACGACGATTGGAATGTGGCGAAAAGAATTGCTGGATTAAGTAAGTGTTTGCTCCATGGATCTCCACACCATCAAATCCGGCCATGATCGCCCGTTTCGTTGCAGCTCCAAAACGATAGATCATCTCCTCTACATCTTCAGCCGACATTTCTAACGGAGTAACCGCTCCATCGCGCAGCGCCGCTACCGAACTTGCGGAAATAGGCTGGGCTCCACCATTAAGTTCTGGACTCCCCATTCGGCCTGCATGATAAATTTGCAGGATAGCCTTGGATCCTTTTTCCTGAATCGCACTCGAAAGCTTACTTAATCCTTCGATTTTAGCATCGGTATCAACGCCTAGGGCTCCGTGAAAACCACGCCCATGATTCTCAACAAACGCACTTTCTACAATGATTGCCGCCACATCCCCCGAGCGTAGAGCGTAATACTCTATCATTTCATTTGTCACTCGACCATCATAAAACGCCGATTGAATCGTCATTGGTGCCATGACTATACGATTCTTTAAAACAGCTCCGGAATGTAGCGTTAGTGGGCTAAACAAATTGTTCATGAATAATCCTCCTCAAAATAGTTTGTACATTATTTTAAAAGCTTAAATTGTGAATTATTTCACCTGAGATTTTAAAAAAATAATATTCAATCTTTTCATGTTGGACCATTCAAATTCACCATTACGACCGAACAATCTATCCTTCTGGATACACTTAAAACGTCGCAGTCATGAAATAATCCTCTCCTTTGTATGAAATTGCTTCAACTCATTTATACAAAATTTATTCTGACTGGTCAACTTTTCTTATGGATGATTAACGAATCATAATCCTATGTGGTCAGGAAAAAAGAGCTAAGAAATAAGTTTTTCTTAACTCTGGATCATGTCATTTATGCCTTAGGCCAGTCATTAAAATTCAAAATTTTTGAATTAAAATGATTCCTCCAATCACCAAAAGCGCTCCTAATAATCGAGGAAAGCTCAACGTATGCGTATGTGCACCAATTAAACCAAAGTGATCAATTAAAATGGAGGCCACTACTTGTCCTGCCAGAATATATCCAACTGTGGCAGCCGCGCCTATTCTAGGCATAAGTATAGTGGTTGCCAGCACATAGGAAGCGCCCAACAATCCCCCTGTCCACATCCACCAAGGTGCTTCAAACCATTCTTTCTTAATATAAATTCCTTTTCCAAATAACGATACGATGATTAAAGCCACGGCCCCAACCATAAATGAAATGGCAGAAGCTATAATTGGCGAGCCCACTACGGTTCTTAATTGCGCATTAACGCTAAATTGGGTGGGGAGAGCCATCCCTGCTAATATTGCAAATAACATTAATAGAATAGCCATACAAAATTTATCTCCTTTTAAAAATTAAATAGTATCTTTTTCTTATACAATAATTATTTCGACTGGTCAATATTATTTTGGCGCAATGAAGCGAACATGATGAATGTTCGAAAGTTTGTGATATACTGGATTATATTCAATACAGGAGTTTCTGGAGGTCATATGGTTCGCTATAAAAAATCTGAAGAAAAACAAAAACTGGTCCTGTATGCTGCCTTTCAAGCGGTTTCTGAGCTTGGCTTCGATTCCGTAACGCTTCAGGTTATCGCTGATTATGCGAAGGTGAGTAAGGGAGTTGTTCATTATTATTTCGAGAGTAAAGAAACGGTTCTTATTGAACTGTTGAAATGGCTGACAATGAAAATCTATGAAAAGGAATGCGCTGCTATAAAGCTTGAAGAATCCGCCGTCAAGAAGCTTCATGCGTATATCAGCTCTGTATTTGTTTCTCCCGAGAAGAACCGCACATTTTATCGGGTATATTTGGACTTTCTAGCCAAAGCAAGCCGAAATCCGGTTTACCGTGAAATCAATCAACAGTTTTATGATAATTGCAACGCTATTGGGAAGGAAATTATCCAGTTGGGGCAAAAAGAAGGGATTTTTGCTTTAAATCTTTCCGCTGAGCAGACAGCTCCGCAGATTCGCGCAGTTATTGACGGCTACCTGATCCAATGGCTAATGATGGATCGGGATGATCTTCATGAGTTCTATCGGGAAGCATGTTTGCAGACAGTCATGAGCATGCTGAATAATTCCGGCTTCTTCGAACCAAAGAAGTAACCCCCCTTGAGCCTCCCTCTCATACGGAGCAACCCGAGGTAGAAAACTCAATCACAGAAGAACAAACACTTTAAAACGCTCGAACCTTTTAGGTCGAAAAGGGCGTTTTTCTTTTTATCCGCTTTGAACAGTACCTATAAAAGTTCAGAATTCCGTAGTATTTTAAAGCTTACTACACCCCAAAAAAGGTTGACCGGGCAGAATAATTATTGTATAAAATGAGCGTTGGATGATTTTGTATAAGGTACACTATCTTATTGCCCTTATTTCAATATCATTTTACTGAAAAATTCATTTTTCAAACATTATTTTAGGGAGTGAGTAATATGAGCGATAGATTAGGAAAAACTGGTGCATTCTCGGAATTAATGGAAATTCGTTCTGGTAATAAGCTTGACCAAAACGAGGTTAACTTTACTGGTAAAGATCCGTTGTTTAGATCACCCTTTCGTATGGGCGAGACGTTGGCCGACGTCTTAGCGGCAAGAGCCGTTGCCGTTAATGATCTGTGGCAACTGCGCACTGGCCGGCGGCAAACTATCAATGTCGATGTGAGGGCTGCTGCTGCAACATGTCTCGGCGGCGAAGACATGACGCTCAAGCGTGATGAGAACGGACAGTATCGGCCTGTCCCAATCTCGGAAGCTATGGAACGTATGGTGGCGTTAACCCAGCCTTGGCAGACGGCAGATCATCGCTGGTTTGTGCCGCACTTCAACCTTCCGCATCTTGAGCGTCGGGTCTTGGATGTGTTAAAATGCGAAAATGCGCCGGAGTCCGTTGCTCAGGCCGTACGTCGCTGGAAGGCGGACGACCTTGAAGAGGCGTTGGCAGCCGTAAACGCATGTGGCGGGGTTGTTCGCACTCCGGAAGAATGGCTGGTACATCCTCATGGGGCCTACTTGGCATCGCGTCCCGTAGTAGAGATTACAAAAATTGCTGACAGCGCTCCGGAACCGCTTCCCCCTGGAACTCAGCCACAGCCGTTATCGGGAGTGAGAGTATTGGATTTAACCCGCATTTTGGCTGGCCCGACAGCAGGAATCAGCATGGCTGAGCATGGTGCAGATGTCTTGATGGTCTCCGCTCCCCATCTGCCTCAGGTGCCCTCTTTCGTCCGAGACACCAGTCATGGCAAGCGCAGCTGCTTCCTTGATTTTAACCTTGTTGGTGAAGCGGACCGACTTAGAGATTTGGTTCGGGAATCCGATGTGTTCATTGAGGGGTATCGTCCACATCGCCTTGAAGCCCATGGCTTCGGGGCCGGTGATCTGATGAAGCTGCGCCCGGGTCTGGTATACGTGAGTGTAAACTGTTATGGTTCTGGAGGGCCATTTGCATCGCGCGCCGGCTGGGATCAGATCGCACAAGCGGTGACCGGGATCTGTCATACGCAGGGAATCGCGGAAAAGGCTGGTCAACCCAAGTTGACCCCGGTATACTTGTGTGATTTCCTTACCGGGTTTCTTGCTGGCTTTGGAGCCATGATCGCGTTGGCACGGCGTGCCCGCGAAGGAGGAAGCTATCGGGTGCATGTATCGCTGTGCCAGTCCGCAATGCTCCTACAAAGACAAGGATTGCTGAAAAGCTTCGAGCACGCCCCAGGCCGGCTGTCCGATGCAGAATTTGAATCTTATGCGGTATGCGACAATAATACGATTTACGGCGATCTGAAGAGTTTGGGCCCGGTAATCCGGATGTCCGAGACTTCTCCACGGTGGTCTAATACAACGCCCGAGCTTGGCAGCGACAAGGCTGAATGGTTGCCACGATAAAGGCACCTTCCCCACTGAAAGTGAAAATAACGGTGGCTTGCTGCAGGATTTTGTCCTGCAGCAGCCGCCAAATCTTACCTTTGGTTTTCAATTTGTGCCTTAAATAGGCTAACCTCCTTCACCGCTTTTAAGTAGTGGAGGAGGTTTTTTACTTAATAAGCACAGATTCAAAACATCTTTTATTGATCATACCGGGTGAGATCGAAGCGACGAACAGCTAGAATGAACTCCAAAACCAATTGTTGTCCGCAATCCTTATTGAGTTTGCCGTCTTGTCTTGAATACTTGTTGATTAACGGTTCGTAACGCTCGATCAACTCAGCCTCTGCCTGTCTATCTCCACTTTGAGCTAGCTGAATCCAATCAATTACTTCACGCTTAATCCAGCGATCTAGAGCCGAGGCTGTGAGGCCATATTCCTCCACCAAATCTGCTCTGGACTTTCCGTTCTCGTATAATTGCACCATTTGCTTCTTACATGTGCGTATTCCTCTAACGAAAGTGCACACTTAGGAGTTTCCAGTTGTACATCCACTCTAGTAGGCATCTACACCAATAATCATTCAGAAGATCGGTTTTTTAAGTAGACGTTTATTCATTTTGCCTTAATTCTCTCTTTATTATAATCCTGTTTTCTCTATTTATCTGATTCAACTGTAGTATGATTTATTTGACTATAACTAGGGGGAACATTCAGGAGTTTAAAAGAGACGTTGCCTTACTAAATAACGAAGACTGCTCGTCGTCTATTTTCGGCCGAGCAGTTTTTTTATTTCTTAGCTCTTAATTGTTATATTCGATCGGACTTTTTTAGAGTTTATCTCTCAAGTGTATTTCAATGTTTGTGCTTTGAAAATTATATGAATTTACTTATATATTGAAGAAACTCCTCAATTTCACCTAAAGAATAATTGTGGCGTCAGCTCAGGACAAGAGCTTGCTCCCATAAAACAAACAGCCGCTAATTTAGCGACTTTGAATGCGACTATATTCTTGTCCTTCGATAATTGTTGAAGAATTATCGGATTTGATAACCACCGAGGTGGCCCATTTATTCGAGTTGACGACAATTCATTCCCCCTGTTGATCAGCAAGCAGAAAATGCATTCATTATCATACAAAACATGCTGAATTCTACAAACCAAGAGTTGATTACTCTCAAATATAAATAATTGAACGACAATAAACATGAATCCTATGTTATCATGCCTAGACTCGGATTACTCTTACTTCATGGTTGTTTAGCTTGCAGCACAGACAGATGATAGCTTTATTGAATGGCACGTACAAGGTATATCAAGCGGCGAGGTGTATATCGTACGTTACTTAGCTGCGGAACCTTGTGCCAGCGGTTAAAAAGACTGAAGATATGGAAGACAACAGGGACGTTTCTTATTGTATAAATGTTTGAAATCTTCAATTCGCCTATCCGCTTCTCAATACTTCCGATGATGTCCTGAGATTACAGATTTTTCACTTTCTGCCGTGAACGATCAAGCCTGTGATTTAAGGGATGCTCCTATGATAGTCGCTGCTCGTTCGTGAAATGATTCAATAACCCGGATTGATTCTTCAGGAATGAGATAATATTCTTGTCAAAATCGGAAATGGGATAAAGTTCTTGTCATTTGGTTTTGACAAGAACTTTATCCCATAAAATAAAAAAGCCGCGATTTTCGCAGCAATTAATGAGATAATGTTCTTATCACCCGACATATTTGTACATTGACACAAAGTTCCCTACTTTAGCAGTTTAATCGTACTATTAGTGACTTAGTTCTTTTTCTCCAAGGGAATGAGGTAATTTTATCTTATTTATCAAACCAAGTAGGCAACTTTGTGTCATTTACTCATCACTTATCCATATTATTAACCGCGTTTCGCATTTCTTCATCTGTTAAATGTGTATAGATCATAGTCGTTTGTATTGAGAATGTTTCAAAATCCTCTTCTCTGAGAATTTTTCCTTCGATACGGTTCGCAATGGTCTCCTGACTTTCTTTGACTGCATTTAAATCCATTTTGCTCCATAACATTACGCTGGATATAGGGCTTTAGATCACTTGTTTCAGCTTTGTTTTGTAAGTAGTCAAATAAGGATTTTAGGATGCTCATGGTCTGATGATACATTGTACCGATCGGGAGCTTGCGAGTCTCCTTATGCCGAACATACAGCTCGATGACGGCAATCGCCCGCAGCAAGGTCCACGGAATTCGAGCAGGAAGCGGTGCTTCTTCGTCTTTCTTCCTCATGAATAACAAACATCATATCCTCCCTCCGGCCGGATCGGCCAAGCCGTTGCACAAAGCTGGATGTACTGTAAGGAGCGCCAAGCTGGACAATTCGCTCCAATTCACCTAAATCAATGCCTACTCCAATGTTAGCGTTGCGGCAGCTACAGCAGGTCCCGGACCGCTTTTCAGTGCGTTCTCCGTCTCCTCTCGAAGCATTGCCGATATACTCCCGTGATGGACATAGAACACATCTGGTTGATGGCGTCGCGCAGCGATCCTTCTCATTTCCAGGGTAGTCATTTCTGCATCTGGGCGGCTATTTGTGAAGATCAGGGCTTTTTTGAGGTGGGTGCTCTCGTAAATGTGATTATAGTAAGCTTTTTTGGCATTTTGCAGTTGCTCTGCCTGTTCCTCATCACGGGCATCCGGGAATGAAAAATGATCCACCCGTAGCCGAAGCTTGCGGCCAGCTGAAGAGGACACGACTTCCACTGCTTGCGGGCTTCCAGCCCCAAGCCATGCTTTGACTGAAACATAATTATGGTCCATACGCCCACGGCCAGTTATATTTTTCCACATAACTTGGAACATTTCATATATATAGAAGGGTTCTTCAAAACTGATCGTTCTTTCGTTGTGAGGAAGAACGTTGAGTCGTATGACGAAAAATGGAATCAACTGACCTTTAGAAGATCAAATAAATAAGTTAATGTAGCAGCCCAATATAAAAGATTACTTAAAACGTATATTAGGAAATTGCTACATGAATAAGGACAGTCCCAGCACATTTAGGGACTGTCTTTTTTTGACCCCTGAATCGCCTTTGGCATACAAAAATCGCCGTTTTTCCCCTCGCACCGCGCTGGCGCCGCGTTTTACGCCCCTTTTTGCCTCCAAAGAAAAATCGCCGAAAAAAGAATCGTCCCACTTCCGCTCAAGACGATTCTCCAGCTCCCTTTTCCAGCTATTTATTATGTAAATGCCATTGAGCATAATTTGATGATCGTTCCCCCGACAAAAATCGCCGAACCTCCTCGATGGATATCCCCGCCTCCTTGGCTATAGCGAGCAGAACCACCCATTCAGGATCGATTTCCCCAGGGGACCGATCACGAACAATAACCTGGGCGGACTTTTCCAACAGCAATCCCCTCCTAAGATCATTATTTGGGCTTGTCCCGGGTAGACCAGCCATCCTAGTATCTCTACCTTAGATCTGGGACTTTGTGCCCCTGCTTTCCGGGCAGGTTTACCCTTTGCTGGTGCTATAGTTTGCCAATGGATAACGGGCTTTCAGCCAGAAAGCTTCCTTGGTTCTTATTATAATGTCCCCGATATGAAAAGTATGTCGCTCCACGTAGACCAAACAAGCAGATTTCGTGGGAAAAGTTAGCGTATTTTGTTTATAGGTTACATTCCTTGTCAATTACAGTAAAAAATTTGATGCAAGCCACAAAACAAGATTTTGTTCTTAAAAAAGAACGAAATTCATAGAAAATAAATGTAAACGGCCAAAATATCAAGGAAATTCAAGATTTTCGTTCTTTATTGAGAATTTTCTAATGATTTTCCGGTTTTCCTTTCTTCTAGGATTTCGTGTATATTCAAGTCGCGGAATTCATTCTTAATAACGAACACGTCAACGAACAGACGAAACCCTGCTTAGAAAGGAGGAACCTTTTCTGCGAAGATCCCGGACTGACGTGATCCGCAAACTGCGCAAAAAACGAAAGAAACAAACTATGGTTAAATTGCTGCAATCCGGATTGATCCTTTCTACCTTGCTATTGTGGACCTCCCAGCAAGTCGGCACCACCTTCGGAGGATTCACCAGCGTACGCGAGGATAATTTGGAAATTAAGGCTTGCCGGGTATTCCCCAGCCAAATCGAAAGCCAACTTTCGCTGTTGGCTGAGCACCTCGAACGGGCCGCTTCATTAAAAGGAAGATTGATGGGCGCAAGCGGATTCGAGGTCAGCAGCCGGTCGGAGGCGGACGGGGCCGACCTGTCAGAGCGAATCGGTGAATTGAACGCCATGATTCAGCAGTTGGAGCAGCAAAAGGCCTTGAATCAGTCCATTTGGCAGGAACTGCTTCAGGAACTTGCCGCCTCCTCCGCGCTGATTCATGAACTGCTAACCTCGCTGAACGAGCTGGAGCCGAATTGCGCCAATCTGTCGCAAACGACGCTGCTGGACCGCATCACCGACCTTTTGAAGCGGCACGGATTGCTTTCCGATCCGCTAAGCGGGACGCTGCAAGAGATCCTGAACTACTTGCGTTCCGTCCATCAATTAGGATTGATGACGTCCGACAGCTTTGAGGCCGATAGCTATGCAGCCTTTGCCTTCGCCCAACCTTTCGATGGCCGGATCGCTGTCGATGGAGACCCCGTCGGAGGAGAGCTGCTCGCTTACTTTGAAAGCGTGCAGGCCTCCCTGCAGTCGGCCATAGCAGGTATGACCGCCAACATCTCCAGTCTGGAGGCGCAGAGAGCGCAGCTGTTGACGGAGACGAAAGCGCAGCGGCTGGCGAAAATCGAACGGCTGAAGAAGCTGCAGAAAGAGCAAGCCGGAGAGGATGAAACGGCAGCCCCGGACGAGACCGAGAACCCGGACGACGGCAAAACGCCTCCGCTGGGAGACGAACAACCGGCAAAGGGTGAAACGCCTGCCGATGGGGAGACCCCGACGGTTGGCGAGACGGGCGGCGGGGATGTACGGACTCCTGCGGATGGCGACGACGACGCGGGCGAAAATTCCTCCTCCGCTGGAGATTCCGCCGATGCCGATGCCGCCCCCTCTTCCGCAAATGATCCGAAAGGCGGTGAATGAGTTTTGCGGATTCGAAAATGGTTGGGAAATGCGCTGACGTTTCTGATGGCGGCTGTCTTTATTACCGTGGCCGGCTCCGTCGTCATGTCGAAAATGTCCGGCAGCGAACCGAATTTCTACGGTTATCAGTTGAAAACGGTATTGTCCGGCTCGATGGAGCCCTCCATACTTACCGGTTCCATCGTGGCCATTAAGCCCGGAGGCGACATGACCCGATTTACCGCAGGCGATGTCATCACCTTCCGGGCGGACGAAAAGAAGCTGATTACCCACCGCATCGTCGAAGTAACCCACAATAAGCTAACCGGTCAGCTCCTTTACCGGACCAAGGGAGACAACAACGATGCCGCCGACCTGGAGCCGGTTGATCCGGCCAATGTCACCGGTGTTTACACCGGCTTTACCGTCCCTTACGTAGGATACGTTCTCAACTTCGCCGGAACGAAATTGGGGAACGTCACACTGTTGATCATCCCGGGGGTCCTTTTGTTCCTGTATGCCTTAGCGTCCTTATGGAAAGCCATTTCGGCGCTGGAAGACAAGAAGTCGGACACGAACGTATCCCAACCGGACACCAAGGCCCCATAACACACTAAATCGCTTGCTTCTAACTTTCGGTTGTTCTCCTTATGACTTCATAAGGGTGCAATATAAAAAAATCATTTAAAATTAGGGAGGTATTTTGTATGGGGATCAAAAAGACTTTGGGTATTGGAGTAGCCGCCGCAGCGCTTGGATTGACTTTGATCGGCGGAGGCACGTTCGCTTACTTTAGCGATTCCGTGGAAACGACCGGCACGTTCGCCGCAGGCACCTTGGATCTCAACGCCGATCCGACGGCGATCATTGACGTGGGCACCCTCAAACCGGGGGATTTCGCAATCCGCACGTTCAAACTGAAAAACGACGGTACGCTCGACATCGCCAAGGTATTGCTGAAAACGACTTATACGGTTACGAATAAGCCGGGCGCCCCTGAAAACGTGGATGACTTCGGCAAACATGTCATCGTTAAATTTTTGAAGAACATCGACAAAAATGAAACCGTCATTTACCAAACCTCGCTGTATGATCTGCAAAATCTAGCCCCTGACGCCGTGGATAACAAATGGGTGGCCTGGTTCGAAGAGCACGGGGGCCTGAAAGCCGGAGATACCGACGACCTGATCGTCAAGTTCGAATTCAAGGATAACGGTCAGGATCAAAACGAGTTCCAAGGTGACGCTTTGAACCTGAAATGGACATTCGAAGCGAAGCAAGGCGCAGGAGAAGCCAAATAAGTCAGCCGTCAAACCGAAGCAGAACACCTTACCCCGGTCCTGGGTTAAGGTGTTCTTTACTTAACGAAATTCCGACTTTACGCCTTTGTCCTATCACGTATATTTTGATATAATGACATCAAATTATTCTGATAGAAGGGCGATCGCTACATGGCAGAACGTATTGGCGACCGCATCCAAAAAATCCGCCAGGATCGGGGGTATTCCTTGTCCGAGCTTGCGGATAAAGCGGATGTGGCAAAATCCTACCTGAGCAATGTCGAACGAAATATTCAATCGAATCCTTCCATTTCCTTCATCGAGAAAATTGCCGATGCTTTAAACGTTTCGATCCACCTGCTCTTGTACGGCGACCGCCCTGCGGAGGACCTGCTTGACCCGGAATGGTGGGAGCTGGTGCAGGAAGCAATGGCTTCGGGCGTCAGCAAAAAAGAGTTCAAGGACTTCCTCGAATACAAGAAGTGGAAAATGGGACAAAAGGAATAACGGCCAGCGCAAAAAAAAGCGCGAGCCGACAGGGATATCTCCCCTGTCGGCTCGCGCTTTTGGGTTGCCTTAAACCATTTTGTATCCGGCCTGCCGCTGCTTGTGGATCGTCCATCCGCTCAGAATGGCTCCGCCCAGCCTACTCCATTAATGAACTCATAGATATGCAGAAAAATATAGGATAGGTCTGTCTCCGGGTATCGCATGTTTCTGACTTCGGTTCTCCAGTAAAAATACCATTAATAGTTCTCGCTACACTTGGAACGATGATTTCAATCTTTTGTTTGTGCCTTACATCTGAGTTATGTTTTAGAATCGTTCTAGGAATACTATTTTGCAACATCATTTCTATTTTAGTCCAATTTGGAACACTAATTTGTTCAGCTCCATGTACCGCTATTTTAAGCCATTCGTAAAAATAGTTGAGACATAGCTCAGATATCACTCGATTTATTACCTAGTGAAACATTTCCCTGTTGTCGTATATATAGAGATTTGTATCGGCAAAAAGCTTAGTTTTGTAGTCTTTAATGATACTCTCTATTGAATGATTTGACATACTGCAAGTCTGTTAGGTACTTATTTTTTGTCATTCTAATCCCCTTGCTAGGTACATTTTCAACAAGCTACTTATAAGGAAAGTCAGTTCAAATAGCACTGACTCCCCTTCTTACGTTGTTAAATCACTTATTTCTGGAAGTATTGTGCTCCATTTTTTGCAATAACTTCTTTGTACCAATGAAAACTTTTCTTTTTAATTCTTCTAAGCGTGCCAGAACCATCATTATTTCTGTCGACATAAATGTAACCATAACGTTTCTTCATTTCACCGGTACCGTTGCTTACGAGATCTATTGGCCCCCAACTTGTATATCCCATAATGTCTATACCGTCTTGAATAGCCTCAGCAATCTCGGCAAAATGGCGATCTAAATAATCAATACGATAGTCATCCTCTACCGTGTTATTGACCAAGAGAATATCTTGGGCACCAAGACCATTTTCAACGATAAATAGTGGTTTGTTATATCGGTCGTATAACTGATTACAAGTAATACGCATTCCTTTAGGGTCAATGGTCCATCCCCACTCAGAAGTTTCTAGATAAGGATTGATGACGGAACCAAAAACATTACCGTCTGTGAAATTTTTTAAAATTTCTGGATCAGCACTGGTACAACGGCTGGAGTAATAGCTGAAGCCGATGTAATCAACGGTATGCTTCCTCAACAACTCCAAATCTTCAGGTTCGAGCTGCAATTCGATACCATTCTCAATGAAAAAACGTTTGGCATATCCTGGATACTCCCCTTTGGACTGCACATCAATCAGAAAGTATGAATCGCGCTCCATTTTCATTACTTCCCAATAATCTTCCGGATTGCTGCTGTAAGGATACGCATTTCCAGCAGCCAACATACATCCAATCATTGCGTCAGGTATCATTTCATGACAAGCTTTCACGGCGAGCGCACTGGCTACCAGTTCATGATGCGCTGCTTGGTACAGTACCTGTTGCTTGTCCTCACCTTCTTCAAACACGATACCTGCTCCGGTATAAGGAAGATGCAATAGCATGTTAATTTCGTTAAATGTCATCCAGTATTTCACTTTGTTTTTATAGCGGTCAAACAATATTTTTGCATACCTTTCAAACAGGCTAACCATTTTTCGATTTTTCCAACCACCATAATTTTTAGCCAGGCTCACAGGTAAATCAAAATGACAAATGGTTACGACCGGCTCAATATCGTACTTCAAGAGCTCGTCGAAGACGTCATCATAGAATTTCAATCCAGCTTCATTTGGTTCTAAATCATCCCCATTGGGGAAAATTCGTGCCCAAGAAACGGACATTCTGAAGGACTTGAATCCCATTTCAGCAAAAAGTGCAATGTCTTCTTTGTAGCGATGATAAAAATTGATGGCTTCATGTGAAGGATAAAATTCACCTTCTTCAGGTCCGAATGAATCGAGATTTCCCATAGAGACTTGATTTCGTTTGGGACCCGTTGGCATTAGATCTATTGTCGTAAGACCTTTTCCATCGGCCAAATATGCTCCTTCAATCTGATTTGCTGCAGTCGCTCCTCCCCATAGGAAATTATCAGGAAACTTAGTGATTTTTTTAAACATATTAGAACTCCTCCTAAGTTATATTGCTTCTTGCTCTAACCAAGTACCCTTATTAATTGGTCTTTTTCGTTGACAATAGTGTTTTTCGTCCCCACAATGTCGAGATACGCGGACGTATTAGTCACAATAATCGGTGTCACCGTTTCGTAACCAGCATCCTTGATGGCCTGCAGATCAAACTCTACAATCACATCACATGGGCAAAGGTATAGCGATTCGTCCTACGAGTGGCCGAGTAGTATCGCCCGTCAACGGGATTGTACAAACGATATATCGCACTAAGCATGCCATCGGACTAGTCAGTGATGATGACGTGGAGATACTCATCCATATCGGGCAGGATACCGTACAATTGAAAGGTCAGCATTTCAAAGCTTTTGTTAAGAACGGAGATCGAGTCGATATATGCTCTCCAGCAAAAGTTTCGTCTTTGATTTGTTTGAGTTTAACCACTTCACCAGCCATAGGGCTGGCTATTTCATATTTTTGGTTTAAATTAGATTCCGTTTCCCGTTTTGATTCTTCCGTTGCTGGCGTTTCAATCGGATCTTTGAAACCAACGAAGTATGTCAGGATAAAACCAACAATGAACGCAATTGAAGTCGCTACGAGAGACATATAGAAGCTGAAATCAATGCCCGTCTCTTTGTTTACAAAGTTTGGATAGCCAAATACGCCAAGTCCGCCAAGGATGTAAAACTTCGATCCAGCATATCCTAGAAGCGCCCCACCGATTCCGCCTGCGATACAACTCATGATAAACGGCTTCTTCAAAGGGAGAGTAAGCCCGTAAATTGCAGGCTCAGTTACACCGAAAATGCCGGAAATAAACGCTGGTACGCTAAGAGCTTTGAATTTACGGTTTTTGGTTTTTATTAAAACAGCTAACACAGCACCGATCTGTGCAAAAGAAGCTCCGAACGACAACGACATGATTGGATCTGATCCTAGTGTTCCTATGTTAAGTAACGCTACCGGAATTATACCCCAGTGTAGACCGAACAAAACTAATATTTGCCATAATGAGCCAATAACCAGACCCGTTATGATAGGACTTAATTCGTATATTCCTGTTGCCCCTGCTCCAATCAACCTGTAGAAATCGGACCTATAGCCAGAAAGGTAGTCGGAACGATGACAAGCATGGTAAAGAAAGGAACTAAAAACGTTCTAACCACTTGAGGAATTACTTCCCTCAAGAGTTTTTCTACTTTTACTGCGAAGAACGATGCCAAAATAATGGGTATAACGGAAGAAGAATAACTCATTAAAATCACAGGAATCCCTAAAAATGTGATATGAATTGGTGCTTCAAATAACGTGCCTTCGAACAAAGTGTATAACGGATTTCCCACGGTTAAGCCAGACAAAGTTGGATATACCAGGGCAGCTCCGATGGCCATACCAAGGAACGGTGATCCGCCGAACTTTTTCATTGCGGTGTAACCTAAGAAGATGGGGAAAAAGTAGAACAGACAATCTCCTGCAGCTTTCAACAATTGATAAGTTCCAGATGCTTCAGTAATCCAACCGAAAGAAAGAAACATCTCATTGAAACCTTTAATCATGCCTGTTGCTGCCAATAATCCAAGCAAAGGTTGAAACACACCAGAAATCATGTCGATAAATCGATTGAACATGCTTCCTTTTGGCACTGAATCATCTGTTGTTAGTCAACGGTTGACCAATTCCCGATTCTGCTTATGGCCTTATATACATCAGGCACCTCGTTCCCAATGACAACCTGATATTGGCCCCCACTTTGCATGACCGTAATAACTCCAGATAGACTTTTCAACTCTTCGGTTTTGGCCGCGCTTTCATCTTTTAATTGAA
This sequence comes from Paenibacillus kribbensis, assembly GCF_001705305.1. Classification (GTDB taxonomy): domain Bacteria; phylum Bacillota; class Bacilli; order Paenibacillales; family Paenibacillaceae; genus Paenibacillus; species Paenibacillus kribbensis_B. The sequence continues at coordinate 615 of NZ_MCBP01000015.1, read as the reverse complement.
AACGCAATCTTGTGACACAATGGATAACACTGTTTACATTATCAGCACCTCCAACACGAGACAAAATATCCTTGGCCAATTGATCATAATTCATGAATGTTCTCCCTCTCTAGCTAGACTTATCCTGTGAACAAACATAGAAACCCGAACGACTGAACCACGCACTAATCCCCAAAAAACTCCATAAATGTAGTGAGATTCAGCAATCCAGGTTTTGCCCTTCAACGGTTACAATCCTGTAAGGCTGTACAGTGATATTCACTTATGTGACAACCCTAAATTTGTTTAAAAGTTAGCTGAAGATACGTCTTCTCTGGCCAGAGGTGGTATTGCCTGATTGAACAGTTGCAATCCAGTTGATGTACAAGCTTCCTTTGCGGACAATAATAAAACAGCTTTTTTAAAAATTGCAAGCATTTTTTTAGTTTTGGAAATAGGTTAAGACGCTCAAACATGTGAACAGATAACATTTTTTATATGATACATTTTTATCTTAAAAAAATGAGCTGATACGGATGGGAGAAATGAATATTGGATTTTCTTTTTTGTGATCAAGTTATTGACAATGGCCAAAGTTTGCTCTTATACTGATACCGAAACGGAATACTAAAACCT
>NZ_MCBP01000014.1:0-184150 GCF_001705305.1 Paenibacillus kribbensis | reverse complement strand
AGCGGGAGCCACAGGTGATACTGGCTCGACCGGAGCCACGGGAACGACCGGCTCACCGGGAGTAGCCGGAGCACCTGGCCCAACGGGAGCCACAGGTGATACTGGCCCGACCGGAGCCACGGGAACGACCGGCTCGCCGGGAGCAGTCGGAGCACCTGGTCCAACGGGGGCGACAGGTGATACCGGTCTGACCGGAGCCACGGGATCGACCGGCTCACCGGGAGCAGCCGGAGCAACTGGCCTGACAGGGGCGACAGGCGATACCGGTCCGACTGGAGCAACGGGATCGACTGGTCCAACCGGGTCCACGGGAGCAACTGGTCCGACTGGAGTCACGGGATCGACTGGTCCGACTGGAGTTACGGGATCGACTGGTCCGACTGGAGCAACGGGATCGACTGGAGCAACGGGAGCAACTGGTCCGACTGGAGCAACGGGAGCAACTGGTCCGACCGGAGTTACAGGCCCAACGGGTTCTACAGGGGCAACAGGGTCTTTTAGGGAATTTCAAGTATCTGAAAATTCACCAAATACAACAGGGAGTTCAGCAATTCCATTAACTACAACTGCAACGACATTAAAAACAATCACAATAACAGGAGTTACAGTAGGAAATAGCGTATGGCTAACCGGATTTGTCGGATGGGAGTCAACGGCAGGTAATACCGCCGTTCAGTTACAAATTCTCCGTGGGGTAACCATAATATTTAGCGTTAATCATCACGCAAGTGCAAATAACACTTTTCAAGTTACCAGTGCTGATCATGTAGATTTAACCCCAGGAACAGGAAATATTAATTACTCGTTAGTTGTTTTGACTGTGGTAGGCACAGGTAATGCTATCGGAGCAATTACATTTACAGGAGCTTTAATATAAATAGAATTTCTAAGCCGCTGATTGAATAAAAAACTGCACCTCCAATGTTAGATCGTGTCTAACAATTGGGGTGCAGTTCAGATTGGGTGGTTTTCGTTTGCAACAAATTTTATATGTTACTGTTCGTTCGAGCTCCAGCTTTTCTTCTTGAGCAGATAGATTCCGGCTACCAGGATGAACCACACCGGCGTAACAAACAGCGCCACTCTCGTATCCTCGGCCAATGCCAGGATGACCAGAACGAAGACGAGAAAAGCGAGCACTACATAGTTGGACAGCGGGTACAGCGGCAGCTTGAACGTGTTGCGGCCAGCCAGCTCCGGCCGGGTACGGCGATATTTCAGATGGCTGATTACGATGATTGCCCAGACAAAGATAAAGCAAACGGTCGATACACTCGTAATCAGGGTAAATACCCCTTCGGGCATCACATAGTTCAAAATAATCGCGATCAGAATGATGGCACTGGAGAACATCAATGCATTGGACGGAACCTGCCTTCTGTTCAGCCGGCTCAACGAGCTCGGAGCGTTGCGATCCTTGGCCATGGAGTACATCATCCGGCTTGTACTAAAAATAGCACTGTTGCAGGCTGAAGCCGCGGACGTCAGCACAACAAAATTGACAATTCCTCCTGCTGCGGCCATGCCAATGGCTGTAAATACCTGTACAAACGGACTTTCGCTTGGTACAATCGCGTTCCAAGGATAAATACTCATGATGATCAGCAGTGCGCCGACATAGAAGAGCAGGATCCGGATCGGAATATTATTGATCGCCTTCGGAATGACCTTCTCGGGGTCCTTGGTTTCCCCTGCCGTCAGTCCAACAAGCTCCATGCCTACGAAGGCGAAGACCACCATTTGAAAAGAAAGCAGAAAACCATGAATCCCTTTCGGGAACATTCCGCCATGATTCCATAGATTCATGAAGCTCGAAGGTCCCTTGGCGGTGGAGAAGCCTTTGACAATCATAAATAATCCGACGAGAATCAGGGCCAGAATCGCCACTACCTTGATCAGGGCAAACCAAAATTCCATCTCCCCGAACAGTTTAACCGTCGCCAGGTTCATAAGGAGCAGAATCACAAGGGCGATTAACCCCGGCATCCACTGAGGAACCTGCGGGAACCAATATTGAGTATACAGCCCGACTGCAGTCAGATCCGCCATCGCAATCGAAATCCAGCAGAACCAGTAGGTCCAGCCCGTAATAAAAGCGGCCATATTCCCCAGATAATCACTTACAAAATCAACAAACGAATGATACTCCAAATTACTGAGCAACAGCTCCCCCAATGCACGCATTAGCAGGAACAGAACCATACCTGTAATGATGTAGGCGATCAGGATGGATGGACCTGCCAGATGGATTGATTTTCCTGCCCCGAGGAACAAGCCGGTACCAATCGCACCTCCGATGGCCATCAGCTGGACGTGTCTATTTTTCAACCCCCGTGTCAACGTTTCTCCCTGCATGGTATGTCACCACTCTCTTTCTGTAAATATTCTCTAAGGGCTGAAAATTTTTATACCTTTCATATTATAATAATTTGACCAGAATACCTATCCTTAAGCTGAAATTTTTTAGTTCATATCAAAAAAAATCCCACCTTTGGCGGTTAGACGAGTGGTGTTCGCGTATAACCAGGGTCTAAAATGAATCGAAGCCAGCGTACTGACTTAGTGCTTCATCCGCCTTGTGTATTTCAGATCATTTACGGAACGGTAGTATAAGGTCTATACTTAGGTACAAAAAAGGAAGTTATGGTATGCTCGGAACGTTAAATCGGAGGCTCAATGCCGCTATGCCGCTGATCACGCCCATCAGCATTCTAATCGGCGTCCTGATCGGTACGCCGTTGTCGGAATACACCGGATTCTCTCCCTGGCTATTTGCATTCATGACCTTCGCGGGCAGTATCAGCATGGGCTTCAAAGATTTTGTCCATGTGATCAAGCATCCCGGTCCGCTGATTGCCTGTCTGTTTATTCTTCACCTGGCCATGCCGCTGCTTGCAATGATGCTTGGGCATCTGTCTTTCGGCGATGACCCTTATACGATTACCGGGCTTATTCTTGGTGCGGTCATCCCCACTGGCATTTCCAGCTTCGTGTGGGTCAACATCTACAAAGGCAATACAGCGCTGACGCTAGCCATCATTTTGATCGATACGATTCTGGCTCCATTCGCCGTTCCCGGCGTTATGTCCCTGCTGATTGGAGCGGATGTGCAGCTTGATACCTGGGCGATGATGCAAAGTCTGTTCTGGATGATTGTCGTCCCTTCGCTCATCGGCATGGTGTTGTACGAATGGACCAAAGGGAAAATCAAGCAGGTATGGGGACCTCGGCTTGGCCCGTTCTCCAAGCTGGCCATGGCACTTGTTGTGATGATTAACGGTTCGGTAATCGCGCCCTATCTGGTTGATTTTAATCTAAAGCTTGTCGGGGTGTGCCTATCGATAGTCGCTCTTGCTTCCACTGGATATGTGATCGGTTACCTGATCTCCAAGCTGATGAGATGGAGCGATGCCGACCGTACGGCACTTTAACGGCGGCATGCGCAATATCAGCGCAGGAGCTGTGCTTGCTATTACCTACTTCCCAGCTCCGGTAGCGCTGCCTGTGGTGCTGGGAATGATTTTTCAACAATCCACCGCGTCTTTGGTCGGATTTCTGCTGAGTCGCAATGACCGAGGCAAGACCAAGGAGCGGCGAATCGCCGCCTAGAATTACTGACCAACAGCCACAAGCCTGTAAGCTTGTGGCTGTTTGCTTTTTTACTACAAAGAATGACACTTATGATTGATATAAACTGGTATAATTGATGCATATTCTCCATAAGGAGGGGACATGTATGACCATAACCATGGGGCGGATTGTGGATCACCTGACCAAGGGAATAAGCATACCCAATGCGACCGTAGATTTGCTTAAACCAGGGCACAGGGATGCTGAAGTGCATGGAATTGTAACCGCTTTCTGTGCATCGCACTATGTCATAGAGCAAGCTGTTTCTCTAGGTGCGAATTTTATCATTACGCATGAAGGGGTTTTTTACAGCCATCAGGGGATGCAGGGAGGTTGGCTGCAAGACCCTGTTTTTCAGCAGAAATCACGTCTGATTGTCGACTCGGGGATAGGAATCTATCGTTTTCATGACACCATACATCGTTATCAACCTGATGGAGTCATGATTGGACTTCTTCGGGCCTTCGATTGGCATACCTATGTAGTGAAACAATTGCCGACGGCCGCCATTTTGACGATTCCAGCGATGGAGGTTAAGGAGGTCGCCGAATATATCAAAGCGAAGCTTCATATTTGTTATGTACGGGTAGCTGGAGAGCTTACGATGCCATGTGAACGAGTGGGGATCATGGTAGGATACAGGGGAGGTGGTGAGCTAGCTATTCCATTATTTCTAAATGAAAATGTGGATTTGATCATTGCCGGTGAAGGACCGGAATGGGAAACGCCGGAATATGTAAAAGACGCTGTTTATCAGGGTCGAAATAAAGCCCTTATCATGCTGGGACATGCTGAGAGTGAAGCGCCTGGTATGAAATATCTCGCTGATGAGCTTTCTGCCCAATTCCCAATGCTTCCCGTTCATTTTGTTGAGGATCGTCCAGTGTTCCAAATCGTGTAATCGAGCACCTGTCTTTTGTAATGATAAATCCCGCACTGTTGTGATATCCGTTCATCAATTTCTATGAAATGGAGGCAAGATGATGGGGAGCAGAGTGATTACGCCGTTCAACACAGACTGGAAATTTATAGAGGGTAATTATACAGGTGCCGAAAAGCCGGATTATAACGATGAGCAGTGGCGGCACCTTCAAGTCCCTCATGATTGGAGCATTGAAAAGTCCTTTGATCCGCACATGCTGTATGGAGGCAACCAAGCCTATTTGCCCAGATGGTCTGTGGGATGGTACAGAAAGCATTTTCGTGTGAAGCCCTCTTCTCACAAACAGCGCGTATACATACAATTTGACGGGATTCACAATAACAGTGAGGTTTGGATCAATGGGCATTTTGTGGGTAAGCGGCCTTATGGATATGTTAGTTTCCAATATGATTTGACCTCATATATTCGGTGGGATGGAGATAATGTGATTGCTGTCAAAGTGGATAATACCACTCTTCCGCCTGACAGATGGTATTCAGGGTCCGGTATTTACCGTCATGTCTGGCTGATTTGTACGGATTATGTTCACGTAACCGAATGGGGGACTTACATCACCACACCTGAAATTTTACCGGATGAAGCCAAGGTGAGTGCCAGAATCCAGATTGCGAATCATCATGCGCATGCCGTAGCGTGTCATGTGGTGACTGAAATTATAGATTCACAGGGACAATTACAAGGAAAAAAGGAAAGCCTAATGACTCTTGCGGGTTTGGAAACAGGCGAAATAGAGCAAATAACACGGGTTTTGGAGCCGGAACGATGGTCACCGGAGAACCCAGTGCTCTATGAGGCTCAAACGATCATCTATTACGACAATAAAGAGGTAGATTGTTATCGTACCCCTTTTGGTATAAGAGAAGTGAAAATGGATGCTCAACAGGGGCTATTTCTGAATGGAAGCAGCTTGAAGTTGAAGGGAGTTTGCATTCACCATGATCTAGGCTGCCTGGGAGCCGCTTATCATAATACGGCCATGAAGAGAAGGCTACAGAAGCTGAAGGAAATGGGCTGTAACTCAATTCGCTTTGCCCATAATCCGATGGCCCCTGAATTGCTGGACCTTTGTGATCAGATGGGGTTCCTGGTGATTGATGAAGCTTTTGACAAATGGAAGTCACTTTCCTATGAGCATGTATATGATGAGTGGTGGAAAAAGGACCTGGAAGCGATGATGGTAAGGGACAGGAATCATCCCAGCATTTTTATGTGGAGCGTAGGAAATGAAGTAGAGAACCAGGGGCAACCGTCCATGCTCGGGATGCTGGAGCAGCTCGTCGCCTTTTGTCATGAGAAAGATCCGACCCGGCCTGTGACATGTGCACTGGAGCCGCATAATACACCGATCAGTCTGCGTGATGGTCCGATTGAAGCCAAGGTGGAGCATACCAAGCTGCTGGCACAACGAGTGGATGTTCTTGGGCTAAATTATCAGGAGCAGTGGTATGAGCACTACAGAAGGGCGATGCCGGATACGCTTATCATTGGAACCGAGACTTTCCCATACTATCGCGGTAAGGATAACCGGGTAAAAGGCTATTTGCCCATCAATCCCTGGTTTGATGTCGCTAATCATGATTATGTGATAGGTCAATTTGTTTGGAGCGGGATAGACTATCTGGGGGAAACAAGCTATCCCTCCAAGGGGTGGTCCTCGGGTCTGATTGATACTTGCGGGTTCCGCAAGCCGGTGTCCTATCTTCATCAAAGCCTATGGTCAGATGAGCCTGTTGTGCACATTGCTATACTTCACGAACTTATGAGGCCGGAACACAATCCGCAATGGACGATGCACTGGAAATCTCCGGGTATGGAGGATCATTGGACATTTCCTGAGTACGGTGGAAAATTGATCCGGTTGGTGACCTTCACCAATTGTGAGCGCGTAGAATTGGTAGTAAACGATGAATCTTACGGTGAGAGAAGGCTAGTCGATTATCCTGATCATTTAATCATGTGGGAGCTTCCCTATACACCGGGCAAAATTCGGGCGATTGGCCGCAATGGAAATGAGAAGATTTGTGAGCATGAATTAACCACTGCCGGACCCCCCTACAGTCTAAAGCTGCAGGCAGATCGGACGGTTTTACCTGCCGATGGTCATGAAATATCCCATGTGGAAGTAACGGTCATAGACCAAGAAGGGGTTATGGTGCCCAATGAGGAGTTTGATTTAGCTTTTCAGCTGCATGGTGATGGTCGTATCCTTGGAATAGACAACGGTGATCTCACCAGTGATGAACCCTTCCAGGGAAAGCGGAGACGAACACACAAAGGGAGATGTCTCGTTATTGTGCAATCCGGATATCAGTCAGGTGAGCTGTTGCTTCAAGCTTCTGCTGATGGAGTGGTGCAGGGGGAACTCAGACTGAATGTTGAACATAAATATTAATGACTATAGAGGTTGAATCAGAAATGATTTTGTAAGGTTTAATTGAAAAAGGGTTAAACAGGTGATGAGTGCTCGCATTTCCTGTTCAACCCTTTTTTAATATTTTTACGGCATTAAACAATGGCATTTTAAATGCTAATATGCAGAGTAATAAATAATCATATTCATCCTGACCAACGTTTCTCCTGGATTATAGTAGATATGCGGCCGGTCTGCTTTAAAACGAATGGAATCCCCAGCTTTTACTGTGTACATTTCTTCACTGACTTTGACCACCATCTCACCCTCAAACACCGTAATAAATTCTTCTGTACCTTCACGGTGAGGCGTTGAACTCAATTCCCCGCCTTTATCGATCTCTACTGTGTATACCTCAAAATTTCGGTTGCCCTCATAAGGGAAAAAAGGGTACAACCGATAGCAGTTATTTTCTTCAAGCACCTGCACTTTGCTTTTAGGAACGACAACTGCTGCTGGAGACGGCTCATGAATCAGCGCAGAGAAGGAGATTTTCAGTCCGTTGGCAATCTTCCATACGGTTGTAATGGAGGGATTAGATTCTCCCCGTTCAATCTGGCCGAGCATCGTTTTGCTGATGCCTGTCAGGTCGGCCAATTTATCTAGACTTAATTTTCTTTCATTCCGTAAATGTTTTAGGTTGTTACTTAAAACCAGATTAATATTCTCCATAAAATTCAATCTCCTTATTGTGCTTTATAAAGAACATGTTGTACAATCATAGAGCACATAATGTGCTTTTTAACGTACAAATAATGCAATTATAGCACACAGGAGTTGACTTTTATATGCCGCTTCTTCCGTTTCTTTCTTATGCGCTTGTTACGAGCTTTACGCCTGGTCCGAACAATATTATGTCCTTAGATAGTGCCAGGCGAATGGGGTTGAAAAGAGCATTTCCCTTTTTGCTGGGAGTAACAGCCGGCTGTTTTTCCATCATGCTGTTAGCCTGCTATTTCAACCTTGCTCTGTATCATTTTTTACCACGAATTAAAATCTGGATGAATATACTGGGAAGTCTTTACACGCTCTATTTGGCGGTAAAAGTAGCCATGAGCAAATCCTCGACGAAAGATAATGCTCACAATGAAGGCTACTCCTTCAAATCAGGCCTGCTACTGCAATTTATCAACCTAAAAATCATTTTGTATGGTATCACGGTCATTTCAACTTTTGTGATGCCTTACGATGATTCATACATTGCGCTTTTTATCATCTCACTACTCCTTACGGGTATTGGTTTTGCAGCTATCGTTTGCTGGGCGGCTTTTGGTGCTCTGTTTCAGCGTTTCATAAACAAATATGAGCGATCCTTCAATATCGTAATGGCCTTTTTGCTCCTGTATAGTGCACTGTCTATATGGATTTAAAAGAAAAACTAATAAACTGTATACTGTGTAGACTATAATTCATGTTACATGCAGTGGGAATGAGGTGTCTGTTATTTATGTATAGAGTGGCTATCTGCGATGATGAGCACGAACAAAGAGAACTTGTTAAAAATATGCTGATCGCTTTATCTATAAAGACAAATATAGAATTTAAAATTGAGTTATTTGACTCGGGAGAACAACTGGTATCTCATTATCTGAATCATGAGTCGCCATTCCATATCTTAATATTGGATATTGAAATGAATGGGTTGAACGGAATTCAAACAGCCCAAAAAATAAGGAGTTTGCGTCACCTTGATGAACAGATTGTTTTTTTAACGAGCTATCCTGAGTATATGCTGGAAAGCTTTGACGTGGTTACCTTTCAGTACTTGATAAAACCGATTGCTTCCCATATCTTTGAGGAAAAAATGATAAAACTGTGTCAGTATTTTCAATCTCTTGATAAAAAATTTGTTATCATCAAGTCGGCTTATGAAGAGGTGCTTTTAAAATATGATGATATCATTAGTATTGAAGTGGCCAAAAGCTTGACCATAAAAAACAAACTGCATTTTGTAACCTCTACACAAACCTATGATAGCAAAGGGATTCTTTCAGATTATGCAGCAGCATTAAAGGAGTATAATTTTCTGCAAATTCATCGTTCGATTATTATAAACTTAATTCATGTCAAAAAATTTGCTGGCGGTGATGTTTTGATGTCAAATGATGTGAAGCTGCCTATTGGACGTTCTAAAATAAAAGAAGTTAAAGATTTGTATACCAAATTTATGATCATGAAGATGCATTAATATGATGGAATATACCTACCTGCTTCTTAATCTATGTGTTGTACTGGTGATGTGCTTTCAGGTGAATTTTTACTTTAACTCCGTTTTTGATAAGTCCAATCGAAAGCCAAATAGATTCATGTATTTCATCATTTTTGGATTACTGAACATCTTATATTTAAGTGTTTATCTGTCTCCTACGCTATCCTCCATTTTGGCATTAATCGTCATATTTAGTTTAGCGCAATCCTATACAGTGGAAATAAAGACAAAGATCATTTTTTCCATACTTTATGCTGTATTGTTCACGATCGTTAATTTTATATCCCTGTATATTTTATATGCTGTAGACTCCGTCAAGATTAGCAACTTCAGTCATTTGAGCGGACAAGATCACTTGATATTTTCAAAGGTTATGTTACTTAGTTGTATTATCATGTTTGCTGTTATTCAGATTATACGATTATTTGCCAAACGCAGAACCTTCCCTTTGCATGCTCGTTACTACATTTTATTTTTAATTGTTCCCATCATAAGTATCTACCAGGTCAATGTTTTATCTGTTTATAGTGAAAAGAATATGTACTATTTTGTATCTATTATTAGCTTTATTTTCTTAAATGTTTTTATTGTATATATTTTCGATAATATCATTGAAAAATTCCAGTTAATGCATGAAAATGCTCAATTACAACACCAGATGGACTATCAAGATGCTAACTACGAAAAAACGGTTCACAGCTTCAAAAATATGAAAAGAATTATTCATGACACACACCAGCAGTTTTTGTATATTGAAGAATGTATCAAGAGAAATGAATTAACTGAGGCAAGTGAACATATTAAGGTTACATTAAACAAAATCGAAGGAGCCTATCAAAGGGTTAATACCGGTAACCTGGTAATAGATGCCCTTGTCACAAATACCCTTAATATTGCTCAGGCCAATGGCATAAAGGTAGATACCCAGCTTAACTTGTATTCACAAAAAGTAAATATTGAGCGTTATGACTTGTGTGTCGCTCTGGGAAATATGCTGGATAATGCCATAGAAGCATCTAAAAAGGTCAAGATTGCGGATGACAGGTACATTCTTATTAAAATACATTCCAATGAATCTGCGCTTTTCATTCACATCCTGAATCATATGGAGAATGAAGTTGCCCGGTTGCATAGTCAAAAATCAAACCCGGATATTCATGGTATTGGCTTAACCAATATATCCAGAATATGTGACAAATACGGTGGAAACATGACCATTGAAACGAAAAATAAAATATTTAATAATATGGTTTTATTGCCATTTTATAAGGACAATCCTTAGATAGTATGTTGTTTAGGGATTGTTTTTTTCGTTTCAGGGTGACTTTTTTATATAGAATCCTCGTTCATTGTATGATCAGTCCAGTAATAAAATCTGGTGAAGCCATAAGAGGAGGAAATATGGAATGAAGAAAATAATAGCTGTGTTCATTTCGGCTATGCTTTTTGTACTGCCGATGACGAATGCTTTTGCTCAAGGCAATCCTGAACTCATCAAGGAAAAGGCTCGCAATCTGGCCTCGGAGCTGGTATCCAAATACGGTGCTAGCGGTGTGCAGTATGCCATTATGGACCATGGAAACATCGTATTAACGGATAGCGTGGGTGTAAAGAAAAAAGCAACCAACGAGCCGATCACCAAAGATACCATGTTCGGTATAGGCTCTATCAGCAAAATGTACGTGTCTGCTGCAACGATGATGCTGGTGGATGCCCATAAAGTCGATATTGATCAGCCGCTAACAACATACATTAAGGACTTTACAATGGCCGATGAAAGGTACAAAGAAATTACACCGCGTATGCTGTTAAATCATTCGTCAGGCCTTTACGGTGCCCACTTAAAAAATAGTATGTTATTTAATGACAATGATACAAAAAATCATGATGAGCTATTGCTGAGATTACAATCAGAAACTTTAAAATCCAACCCCGGCGAATATTCTGTATATAGTAATGATGGTTTTCAATTGCTTGAAATATTGGTTGAACGGGTGAGTGGTCTAAGCTATACCGAATTTCTGGCAAAGCATATTAGTGTCCCTTTGGGTTTGAACTCTACGAAAACACCACTCGATCAGTTTGATAGACAAAAGCTGTCCAAAACTTATTTTCCTGCGATTGAGGGGGCCTTACCCGTTGAAAATGCCAATGTGCTTGGAACAGGAGGCTTATACTCCACCGCAGAAGAGGTGGCTATGTTTTCAGAAGTATTAACGGGGAACAGACCCGATATTTTATCTGCACAATCGGCGAAGTCCATGCAAAGTCATGAATATCGAAAAGGAATATGGGTACCTGAAGAGACCAACAGCTTTAATTATGGACTTGGTTGGGATGCGGTTCAGTTGGCACCGTTTAGTGATTACGGAATAACTGCGTTATCCAAGGGTGGGGATACTGTTTTGTATCACTCTGCTTTGATCACCATACCTGAGCATCAAATTTCTATGGCTGTGCTTTCATCTGGAGGGTCTTCCATCCTGGATAGTATTTTTGCTTCTAACGTTTTATTGGAGCTTTTAAAAGATAAGGGCATCATAAAAGACATCATACCTGATAAAACATTTGAGCCTCCTGTAAAAGTGGAAATGCCATCTGATTTACTTTCTTATTCGGGAATATACGGTTCTGTGGGTACAACCATCAATGTAGAGATTAAAAACGGTGAGTTTGATTTACCTGCTCTGGAGGGATTCGTCCCGGCGCAAAAATATGTGTATACAGGCGATGGACAATTCAAAAGCAGTGATGGCAGTGTAGCCGTAAGCTTTGACAAACAAAAAAACGGGAAAACGTATATTAAGGCTAACATATATTTAAACTTTCCGGGATTAGGCCACATGGTTATGGTAACTTATGAATATCAAAAGCTTGATGCCAATCCGCTAAATACTACAGTTAAAAAGGCATGGGAACATAGAAACGGGAAAAATTATTATGCCCTGGATGAAAAGATATCTTCTATTTTTTATCTGGCCCCGTCATTTATAACGAAAAAAATATCCGTTGATCATGATGGATACGCAAGTGGTACTAAAATTGTGAATGAAAATAAAGCAGTAAATGCCGTTGAAATTCCTGTTATGAGTGGAAGAGATGCATTTGATCTGAATTTTAATACCAAGGATGGTTCAGAGTATTTAACCATAGATGGACAGTCCTATATCAGTGAAGATGCTGTTAAACCCATCCCGGGCGGGAAATCAGTGTACACCATACCATCGAATGGCCAAGCTAAATGGTTTACAATAGATAAAAAATCAGCCCATAAAACGATGACCATTGATGCTTCAACAAGCGGAGGGTTTGCTGTCTATGATGAAAAAGGAGCACTTGTAGATTTTTCAACTGCCAGCCACAACAATTCGGTTGTTCTGCCCCAAGAGGGCTTGATCGTTTTGGGTGGCAATGCAGGGGATGTATTTAAAATCCATTTAAATTAAGCGTACAGCCGCTTCTGAAAAAAATCAGGAGCGGCTATTATGATAATAAGGTCTTCTTACAGCGGATATTTTATAATCGTTATTATTCGCCAGCCATCTTCAAGGCTTGATCAAGTACGGCCGGACCATTGCCTCTTCCGTAAGCCATCGTGTCAATGACATCTACTGGAATACCATAGGGAGCTGCAATTTCAGTAACTGCATTTTTCCGCATCCGCACTTGAGGACCTAGTAAAATAGCAATCACAGAATCATTGATGCTCGCTAATTCTTCCCTAATGGTACTTTCGGGGATGGCTTCGATGTTAATCTCCAAGGATCTCGCTTCTGCTTCTTTTTTCATCTTGGATACCAGAATGGATGTGGACATGCCAGCGGCACAAGCAAGAATAATTTTTTTCATCATTCAACGCCTCCATAAATCTATTTTTTAGTCCAGGATTTTGCAAAATTCGATTCCAGTCGCTCCAAAGTGCAATATATAGACAAACTAGACCATTTTGATCTATATATTGTTGATTGGAAGTCGCTTATTGGATTTTTGCAAAATCCTCAGTCATTGAAATTGGCTCGCAATTGATCACTTATACTCTTCGTCCAGATTCACAACAAATGAACGTTCCTTGATCGTCGACTGGTACCAGTAGCCGGATTTTTTCAGATGCCTGCTTCTATCGTCCTCCAGGTTAATTTCTACTAATCCATAGCGGTTTTTAAATGCATTCATTGGAGAAACATTATCGGTAAAGGCCCACAGCATATAACCCAAGCAGTTGGAACCTGCCTCCACAGCTTTTAACGCATTGTATAGATGTTCAGAAATAAAATCAATGCGGTAATCATCCTGGATGATTTGTTCCTCATTCTTGAAGGCAGCTTCATTTTCGATACCCATTCCATTTTCGGCAACAAACCACTCGATATTGTTATATTCGTCCTTGATGCGCATCCCCATATCATAAATAATTTTAGGATTAATTTCCCAACCGCGGGACTTGTTCATCTTCTTACCTGGAAGATCAAAATGTTCATAGTAGTATGCCGGGTGAAAGGGGGTGCTTTCATTCCATGCCCTACTTGGTGCTTTTACCCGATGCGGATAATAGAGATTGATACCCACATAGTCAACAGTATTTTCTTTTATGATATTCAGCTCTTCCGGAGTCGATTCGAATGTAATGTCATGCTTACCCATCAAGTCGAACAGTTCTTGCGGATACTCCCCTTTGAGAAGAGGGTCCATAAACACTCGATTGTAAAATAAATCATACACATGCGCGGCATACTGATCGCGAGGTGCACTCGACCGGGCATAGGTGACTTCAGGGTTGAGAATAACGCCTATTTTGGCCCCGTTTTGATGATAGCCTTTTGCTGTGAAGAGCTGCACACATTTGGCTGTAGCCAGTGCTTTGTTATAATTCCACTGCATCCATTTCCGGGTATTCTGTTCATAGGGATAGCGTATGGCATCCAGATACACACGAGTCTGGACGACAATCGGCTCGTTGAACGTAAACCAGTGCTTTACCCGGTCGCCGTACCGCTCAAATACCTTTTCTGCGTATTTTATAAACAGCTCCACGACATGCTTGGACGACCAGCCATCGTATTTATCCAGCAGATAAGCAGGCAACTCGTAGTGCTCCAAGCAAATCATCGGCTCGACGCCGCTGGAGATCAACTCGTCAATGACACGGCCGATATAATCGGCATAGGTTTCATCCACTACAACATTCTCGTAATCTGTCAAAAATCGGGACCAATTAATGGAGGTGCGATAGTGTGTCAGGCCAATCTCCTTCATGAGTGAAATATCTTCGGCATAGCGATTATAGAAATCGGTGGCCCCGGCAGGCCCGTATCCATTATGCCAGACGTAGCGATCATTTTTGTACCATACGTCCAGATAGGAGTCTTGACCTTCCTTCTTACCGCTCCAGCCCTCTGTTTGCCAGGCGGAAGCAGCAGCTCCCATAATGAAATTTGTTGGAATGTGAACCTTATGACTAGCCATGAATTGCTCCTCCTTTTTGTTGACATATTTATTATCCAGCAGTACGCTTGTTGGCAATTTTGACGAACGGCAGATAAATAATAATCGCCACCACAATACATACGATCTGAGTAACGACAGCTCCAATGCTTCCACCTGTAGACAGGTAGGCATTAATAATAGGTGGAGTCGTCCATGGCACCATGATAACCGCTTTACCTGCAAATCCCAGTAGTGTCGAAAAGTAACCAATTGTTCCTGTGATCAGCGGGGTAACAATGAACGGAATAGCCATTAGAGGATTCAACATAATCGGAAGTCCGAAAATGACAGGTTCATTAATATTAAACAGTCCTGGGCCAAATGAAAGCTTGGTAATTTCCTTCATATCCTCACGCTTCGAGGCGATCAAAATGGCAATCAGCAGGGCTAGTGTAATTCCTGAACCACCTATGCTCATGTATACATCCCAGAAAGGCATGGTAATAATGTTGGGAATCGGAAGCCCTTGCTCATAAGCAGTCATGTTGACTGTGATGGCTCCAAGCAGCAGCGGTTCACGAATAGGTTTAACCATCTGGTTACCGTGAATGCCGATGACCCAGAAAATTTGTGCAACCAGCATCAACACCAATATACCAGGCAATCCTTGTACTACGGTCTCCAGTGGTTTTTGCACGACATTATAGACAGCGTCATACAAATAGAGGCCTGTGAATTTATGAAACAAGATTCCAAACGTTGAGAAGACCGTTACAGTAATAATGGTTGGAATAAGTGCCGAGAAGGAGACAGCCACATTACTGGGAACGCTTTCAGGCATTTTGATTTTAAGTCGGTCGGACTTGCCCAGCTTGCTATACAGCTCAATGGATAGAATGGATACAAAAATCCCTAAAAACAAACTTTTGGTATCTGTGAACTGACGGGCAAGAACGTCAGTTACTTTTTGCATCTCCCCGTTAACCATCATTTCAATCGTTGTTGGTGTCACAGATACAAAACAAATGACAGCGAGTAACCCTGGAAAGAGATTTTTCTCTCCATTGATTTTTCCTAGCTCCAAACCAATCATGAAAATGGCTAGTATCGTAAGGATATTTAAGCTGGCATAGTTTATACCTGAAAAAATAGGTTTGTACTCTGCGAGGAACGAGAAGGGCTTAAAATGCGCGAGTCCGTTAACCGGGTCCATGACCATATTGGAAATCAATACAGCAAAGGCACCTACAATAATGACAGGCATTAATGTAATAAAGGCGGTTTTGATGGCAACGATATATTTAAAATTGTTGATCGCATTGGCTACAGCTGTGAGGCCGTTGACCAATTTTTCTTTGATAGCCATGGGATAGCCCCCTTTATGATTTTGAGCCTAGATGTGCAATACGTTCATACAGGTCCACAAATTCTGAAGCCATATCTCGAATGGAAATAGCATTCATTAAATGATCCTGTGCATGTACGATCATGACTGACATTTCTGTTTTTTCGCCCGATGCTTCTTTACGGATGAATTGGGTTTGAATTTTGTGTGCGGCCACCAACTCGTTACTGGATACAGTTAATTCCTCTCTTGCTTCCTCAAACTTTCCTGCCTTTGCCAGCTCGATCGCTTCCATTGCTGAACTACGTGCATTTCCTGCATATAGAATGATTTGAAATACAAACTCCGTGTCGTCTATGCTTTCCGTGCTTACATCCGAATTTTTAGTCTCATCGCTATTCACGTTATTCAATCCCCTTTTATTTAGTTGTGCTGATGTAGGTTTATTATAAACTGGAACCGCTTTCAATAAGGCGTATGTTTTTTCCTCTTCTTAACGGAAATTATCCATGCTCCTTGGACTTCACCTTTGGCAGCAAAAGAGAAAGGACCTTCGCTATTAGGCTCAGGTCCTTGTTTGCTTTTATATTCAGGATTTTTGCAAAGTCCTCTATTCATTATGATGGTATAGCGTCTGCACAAATTCCGTGTATGTTTTGCAGCGGATAAGCCGTTGAACGAGATTTTCATTATTGAGAAAACCTAGCATAATATTGTACATGCTTTGTAGATCTTCTGTTTTACGACGTTGTATACAGAGCATGCAAACAAACTGAACGGGCTTACCGTCCCAATCAATTGCCTTTTGTAATGTACAGATAGCCCAAAAGGTTGAATGGGCCAATGGTTCCATTGGATGCGGGATCGCGACCAGATTTCCAAATGCAGTCGGAGATACCGCTTCCCTCTCTATAACAGACTGTAGCAGTGGTCCATTCACAAGATCGGCTGCTTGTATTTTTTGAGATAAAAATTCAAGCACTTTGAGTTTGTTGTCAAACTTTTGCTGAAGAAAAACCATCTTTTTGCGAACATATTGCACAGCCGGAGGTTTTGCCTCGGAGAGGGCGCTTTCAAGCTTATGGATATCGGAACCGTCCAAAAATGTATTTACATGAATCAGAGGGACAGAAAGCGGTTCCGAAAGCGGGATGGTGCTGATGACAAAATCCAGTGTATCCAGCGACATCTGTTTGAGTTTATACAGCTCGGTTATTCCTACAATTTCCAGCTTGGAACCGAATGTCGATTGAAGCTTATAATACAGCAGTTTTGCGCTGCCGAGTCCAGAAGCACATACGATCATCGTTCTTTTGGGTTTGCCTTTTATTTTTTTTCTTTCCATAGCACCCCCGATATGGATAGCCAAATGACCAATTTCGTTCTCCTCCATTTGTATCCCGAGCCGCAGCTTGACTATTTCGGCTGCAATGATGCCCGCTTCAAAGGCAAGCGGGTAATTGCTTTTGATTTTATCCAGCATAGGATTCCGTGAATTCATTCCGTATTTATGACGGTTAATGAGTGGCTTGAGATGAAGGCACAAACCAACCAGCAACTCTTTATCGCTACGAATGTCCAGTTTTATCTGCTCTTCGATTTGATTGAGTATTTCAATAGTTAATTCGTATATATCTTGATCAATGATGGCTTTAATCTCTTCTTCATCCATATGGGCAGTGACAATGGTTCTTACACCTAGCAGATGTATGGCAATATAGACAATTTCAGCAGACGGAAAAGAGTGCCCCATTTTTTGCTCCAGATCGAGTACGATTTCAGATGCGACATTAAATTCATTCTGTGCTTCAATTTTTTGGATCTCTGAAGGGTAATACGAAACGTATCTTTCATCCCGTATACGCTTACATGCAATTGCAATATGAATCATAAGATTGTTCAGCGCAATGTCCGATAGTTGAATTTGATTGAGCTCAATGCGTTCCAGAATGACTTCTCTAATTAAATCCATGTCTTCATCAGAAATAATAGGGAGCGTAGAAAGCTTGCGATCGCTTATTTCATCTCGTCTGCCGAATAAACAATCGGATATGCAATAACGAAGTTTTGCTTCACTACCTTTAATTTTAATGCCGTTATGCGGACGATTCTCTAGTGATAATCCATAAGCCGCAAGAATTTTGCGCATATCCTTGAGGTCACTTTGTAACGTATAACGGCTGACATATAATGTTTCAGCTAAATCATCGAGCTTAATATATGCTTTAGTAAGCAGCAGCTTTCGGATGATATAATGAATTCTTGCTTCAGAAGAACTTGCCGCCTGCTCGGGCACGATCTCTTGTTCTTTTAATTTCTTCAGCAGATTATAAAATCTCTGCTCATCCCAAATTTCCAGCTTGTAACCTGTCCCTTTGAGCGACTTGATGGTTGCTCCATGCTCGGATAAAAATGTATCTAATTCCTTTAGATCTGTACGGATGGTTCGTGTCGATACGTTCAACTCATTTGCCAGATGTTCTCCCTTAATAATCTGCTGAGCAGCCAATATATGAAGAATATCGAAAATACGCAAGCTGCGACTCCTTTCGTATCGGTGATGATTAGAAGTATACATTATTCTAAAGTACTATGCTAAGCATCCAATCAATGACTGGAAAATGATATTCATTCAGAAGATGAACCTAAATCCGTTATAGATAACTTAATATCGAAGGTTACTGGGATTTGACTGAATTTATAATCCCAATCATCCTTTACTTTTTTCCACGCTTGAGGTTTTTCAATATATAAGCGTTCGCCAAAACCGGCAACATCGACTTTATATTCCGATTGTAGCTTGTACATAAGAGACTTAATCCTTTTAGTCAATTCTTTTTTAAATACTTTCTCAGCCTCTTTCATGTTCTGTGTTTTAGTTGGGTCCAATTTCTCATCCCAGTTTTCGATGAAACGTCCTTTGGATTCAATCTTGACATGAAACGAGATATCGTTTCCATTGGCCACCTTAGGCGTTATATCGCTTTTTACCGATTTGATCTCATAAGTTATAGGTTGATTCCGCTCATCATACGTTTTGATGGCTCCCCCCTCAACATCACCTTTAATCCATGCAATACTATCCACATCTTGTTGATCTAAATTACCGATCCAGTGACCGGTATCTCCCTTAATAATGCCTGCGCCTGAAAATTCGAATTCTCCATCAGCATCAATAATGTTTTGCAGGATATAGCTTTTCTTGGAATGCATCAACCCATCCAATTCGGACAAATTGACGCCTCTCATCACCTTGCCGGTTCTAAAATGGTTGCGAAGCATGTACAGAATATGAATGGACGGGACCTCACCCTTGTATTTTGTAACTAATGTGTCGGCTGCTCGACCCTTACTTAAGAAAACCACACAGCTTGGGCGAATATCATTATCGCGCAGCACAAAATCCATCAATTGCTGCATCGTCTGCTGTTTCGCCAGTTCGGTGGAAACCACCATGACCTTTAGGTGGTGACCAATGATCGGACGGTCCAAACGAAGGGAAAATTGCCGGAATATTTCAAGCAAAGAATCGCCGGTGGCGGCAATATTTATATAGTTTGGCCCTTGTCCACCACCGCCTTGTTTAGCTGCGCTACCGAAAGATTTTTTGGGAACAATTTGCACACTGGCAGTCATTTTATTTTTCTTGAAATATCGGCTGCCTTCCTTCTCCAGGGCTTGTTCCAATGGAGTGAGCTCACCCTTATCCAGAGCCACTCCTGTATATATGCTTAAATCCTCCACTTCTTTGCTGCTCCAGCACCCGGTTTGAGTCACCAAAAGAATGAAGGCAAGCAGCAAAGATAAAATATGTCGTCTACACATTGTGCTTCAATCCCTTCTTTCTGATGATAAAAACGATGGAAAGAAGTACCGGAACCAGGAAAAATAAAATGATTCCCATGTATCCGATCGCATCGCCCAGACTAAACACCTCAGTCATACGTATAGGAGTCATCGTAGAGATAAAGATGACCGGGATTAAGCAAAATACAGCATAACGGTATTTAAGACCAAACACCTGTGAGATACCTAAGGAGGCATTGAAGAAAAAACTGCAGAAGTTACAAAACATTTGCATCGTCCAGATCACCAGCAGCGGAAACTCCATACGTTCAAAAAGAAAGCCAGGAAGTTCAAAGCTGCGTATTAAATTAATGGTGGGCCAAGTGCTTGTCACAGTAGAGTCCACAGATAACCCGCCGACCACTATAACTACGGTCAAGAAGTACAGTATCCAAGGGATACTGATCCCTACTATCATGGCTTTGACAGCTTTTTCGGGATGCTGTAAGAAAGCGACCAGTGTCATGATTACTTCACATCCAGTGAAAATAAGGACAGTCGATTTTAGCCCCTTGATTACAGGAAGAATCCCGTTGCTCAATACGGGGCGAAGATGGTCAATTTGAAAGATTCTCAGGCTAAGGACAAAACAGAGAAGCAGAAAGAAAAGACTGATCGGAAGTACAATCTGGTATAGCCGCGCGATGGGATTAATGCCTCCAAAAACCAGATAACATCCCACCCAGATGAATGGAATGACAATCGCCCAGATTGGTGTCCCTTCGAGCAGATAAAACAACGTCACTTCCGCTAATACACGAATCTCAAAGCCAGCGATGATGAGAAAGTATATAATTAATAACATACTTAAAAATCCTCCTGGAATAGTCCCTACGATTCTCCTGGAGTATTGATACACGGTGTTTTCAGGAAACTGTTGACTTAATTTGACCATCACCAAGACCACTAATATAACAATACATCCGCCGATCAGGACAGAAAGCCATGCATCAGGAGTCTTTAGCGTTTCGGTTACACCTCTGGGCAAGGTTAAAATCCCTGCCCCGAGCACCGTATTGGTCAGGAATACTGCCGCCTGCTTGGATGTGATCTTATCATCAGAGCGTGTAAACACCATAATTCCTCCATCCTCTGGGTACTATGATTTGCGCTTGCTTTGCTGAGTTTTCATCATAATAGGTCTTCGTTTCATCTTAGATAGAGGAGCCCGGATGTACACATCCTTCCAATCGCTTGCACGTATGGGGGAGAAGGGAGTCACATACGGTACGCCAAAGCTTTTCAATTTCGTCATATGGATACAAATTAACAGGAAGAACAAAATGGTACCGAACATGCCCAGCATTGCTGCAAACAGCATTCCGACGAAACGCAAAAGGCGCAAGCTGATGCCCGCACTGTATGACGGGATCGAAAACGAAGAAATAGCAGTAACTGAAACCACAATGACCAGGAATGGGCTGACAATGCCCGCATTTACAGCGGCGTCGCCAATGACCAAGCCTCCGACAATGCCCATCGCAGGACCAATAGGTTTGGGTAATCGTATGCCAGCTTCCCGCAGGATTTCGATTGAGACTTCCAGAATCATGACTTCTATGACGGATGGAAAAGGGACGCCTTGACGGGTCTGAATGATACTAATGACCAGCTTGGTCGGAATCAAACCGGGATGAAACGATATAAAAGAGATATACAAAGCAGGACCCAGCAGTGCTATGAAAGCTCCGAAAAATCGCAGCAAACGTAAAAGTGACCCCGGAATCCAGCGCTCATAATAGTCTTCGGGAGATTGAAGCAGCATACTGAAGGTCACCGGGACAATAAGTGCAAAGGGAGTCCCGTCCAGCAGAATGGCTATTCTTCCTTCCAGCAATGCATTAATGACACGGTCGGGTCGCTCTGTGTTGTGAACCTGCTGAAAAGGACTTAAATAATTGTCTTCAATAAGCTGTTCCACATAACCGGATTCAGCCAAAAAATCCATGTCTATTTTTGAAATTCTGTGGTTCACTTCTTCAAGAAGATCCGGATTCACAATATCCTTGATGTACGCGATAACCAGATCTTTTTTGATTCTGCTTCCGACCTGGAATTTCTTTATTTCCAAACTTTTATTTAAGCCTTGACGTCGAAGCATCGAAGTGTTTTCACTTAATACTTCCGTAAAGCCAATTCTAGGACCACGAAGTAATGCTTCAGAGGTCGGTTCATTCACGGATCGAACAGAGCCATTAGGGGACCCGACCAGGAGTGCTTCTTTCATTCCTTCAATGATTAACACGGTATGACCTAAGAGGATTAACTCGTGCAGATTCTCCATATCTGCAACTTCACTAATTTGCGTAAGTGGCATCAAGCTTTCTTTTATAAAAGATTTACTTATACGTTCCTGCTGTTCCTGTTGGCCTTGTTGGCTCTCAAACATCAAGACCTGCAATACCTGCTTGTTCATAAGTTCCTCATCCTGCATACCGTCTATGAAGATTAGCACGGACCGTGCATGGAATTTTTTCACCATAAACTCACGAAAATGCACATCACTATTCTCGCCTATAGCTGCTTGGATCGATTTCAAGTCGGCATCATAATCCCCTGTAATTTTGGAGCTTGGTTCCTGCTGTTGATCAGCGTGAGCTTTGTGATCTTTATTGGCAGATGAACGGTCAGGAGGATGCTTGGAAATCGCGCCCTTACTGCCCACAAGTGAATAAATTGAAGTGTTTATATAATAAATCCCTAATGGAAAAATCAATGCGAGGCCGGCCTGAAATAATGTAGTCCAGCTTGGAATATAAGGTACTATTTTGGACCACATGATGATGCCCCCCAAACGATTCAATTCATTTCCCCGTAGAGTAACAGGTTGTCCATAAAGTATTCCTTGTAAAGGAATTATTTACTCATCAAACGGACCGATGACTTGTCATCTCCTCATATTTTTGCGGAAACCTCGTTCTAAGCTTAAACGTAAGTTGACATCAATATTAAGACTATGTTAATCTCCAAACAAGAAAACGATTACTCAATATGATTATTTGAGGGAAATAATATGAAAAAAAATCACGTGTCAATAAAGGATATTGCCAGATTGAGTGGGGTATCTGTAGCAACAGTTTCCCGTGTGATTAACGAGAATGGTCGCTTCTCTGAGGAAACACGACAGAAGGTTAATGAAGTCATCCAAAAATATCAATATGAGACCAATAGCATCGCCAAAAGCCTGCGGATGAGTAAATCGCAGACGATTGGCGTTTTGGTGCCGGATATTAATAATGAATTTTTTTCAGTTATTGTACAAAAAGTGGAAAGTTTCTTTTTTAAACAAGGATACTCCACCATTATTTGTAATACCGCTAAAGATGCGGAGAAGGAAAGAGAATATTTGAAAACTCTGGATGGAAAAATGGTAGATGGTCTGATCTGTATTTCGGGGCAGGAGGAGCTTTCTGCTGAATTGCTTAAACGGCCCATTCCGATTGTATGTATTGACCGTCGGCCGAAGATTAATACGAATGTAGCTTTTATTGAGTCCAATCATTACGAGGGTGGATTTCTGGCGACAGAGGAGTTAATTAACAAAGGCTGCAAGGAAATTTTACTGTTGACCAAGCAAAACAATCTATCCTCTGTTAATGAACGTCTGTACGGGTATAAAGATGCTATGCAAAAGCATGGACTGTATCCATCCGAGGACCGCTTGGTTGCAGTTCGTAATGATGGGTCTAATCTGGAAACTGCACAGGCCGCTATTGAACGCGTCTTGGAAAAAAAACTCCGGTTTGACGGCATTTTTGCTACGAATGACTGGTTAGCTTTGGGCGGATTGCTGGCGTTACAGAAATACGGAGTACAGGTTCCCGGTGAAGTCAAAATCGTAGGTTTTGATAATGATACAATTTCCCAATACTGCAATCCACCGTTGACTACAATTGAACAAGATAAAGAAACACTTGCAGATAAAGCTTGCAATATGCTGCTTCGTATGCTGAGCGGAGACAAGATCGAACAAGAGCAGCATTATTCTGTCCCAGTACGGTTGATACAACGTAGTACCACCTAGTTTCATGTTGGTTTATGAGATCTTCTTGGATTAGCTACGGGAGAGGTAAGCATAGGTATTGTACTACCTCTCATAGAGTGAGACGGTGTAATCTAATCAGGCTGTATACTTTCCCGTGCAACATCCAACAAAAAAATGGATTGACAACAATATCAGAAAATGATAACTTTAATTATGTTAAATGTAATCGTTTACTCAAACGAACACCAAAATCAATATGATGGGTAAGGAAGTAACAAGTATGGAGTTAAGCTATGAAGTGTTATTCTTGTCTTTAATGAGTAAACGTTATCCCATCTGATTTTATTCATAATCAAAAGGCATAAGAAACAATCTGATAAATTTTAGAAAAATGTACAACTTATTATGCCGTTTGAGTAATCGTTTACTCCATTTCTTAAGAAGGGTGATAATTAATGAGTATGCTATTATGTCCTTCCATGATGTGCGCTAATTTCAAATCATTAGAACATGAAGTAAACGCACTGGAAGAAGCGAATGTGGATATTTTCCATATTGATATTATGGATGGCCGATTTGTTCCTAATTTCGGAATGGGGCTGCAGGATTTGGAATACATCCGCAAACAAACTCAGAAAACAGTGGACGTACATCTGATGATCGACAACCCTTCCGCCTATATTGATTTGTTTGCCGACAAGGGGGCAGACATCATCTATTTTCATCCAGAGGCTGATATGCACCCGACACGCACAATTGACCGAATTATCGACAAAGGGGTAAAGGCTGGGATTGCTCTTAATCCGGGAACAGCGGTGACTGCGGTTGAACCATTGCTTGGCCTGATTGATTATGTGTTGGTCATGACCGTAAATCCCGGTTTTGCGGGCCAAAAATATTTACCCTTCGTGAACGACAAGATTAAGGCGCTGCACGCTTACAAACTTGAAAAAGGCTTAAATTATACAATTGTAGTAGACGGTGCAATCTCCGAAGAGAAAATCAATGAATTGGCAAACTGCGGTGTTGAAGGATTTGTTTTGGGAACATCCACTTTGTTCGGTAAGGATGAACCTTACAAGGCCATCATTAATCGATTAAAAAATATTCGAATGGGGGAGGAATAGAGCCATGAAAATTGCCATCGGGAGCGATCATGTGGCTATAGAGCTTAAAGCGATAATCTCGGCTTATGTTAAAGAACTGGGTCACGAGGTTATTGACTACGGGCCGCAAAGTTCGGAAAGAACTGACTATCCGACGTATGGAAAACTTGTTGCCGAGGCTGTAGTCGGAAAACAGGCTGACGCAGGAATTCTGATTTGTGGCACAGGCGTAGGAATATCGATCTCGGCCAACAAAGTCAAGGGAATTCGGGCTGTGGTATGCAGCGAGCCTTATTCGGCACAGTTGTCCAAGCAGCACAACAATACGAATGTTCTTGCATTCGGTGCACGTGTCGTCGGAAGTGAATTGGCGAAAATGATTGTGAAAGCATGGCTTGAGGCCGAGTTTGAAGGAGGCCGCCATGGTGACCGCATCAAGATGATATCTGACATCGAGGAACAGCATTTATGCTGATAAACAACCACTTATACAAACATACATGATATGGAGGAGATTACGTTGGTAAAAAGATTAATCGCGAGCACGAAAACAGATATTTTGAAATTTAGCGCAGCAGATCTAAAAGAGTCTATCCTGGCTTCTGAAGGTCGCGTTATTATGGGACAACATCTTGTAATGATAAACACCGGTTTGGTGGATGGTGTCACCAATGCGGAAATCCAGGCTGCCTACGGCGCAGATATGGTTATGCTGAATGGCTTTGATATGATCAAGGAAGAATCCAATATCGGATTGCGTGAAATGAAGCACGGCAAGCTGGCCGAGAAGCCGTATAGTCTCAAGCAAGTCAAAGAATGGGCTGGAGTTCCGCTCGGCATTTATTTTGAATGTCCAAGCCCTGATGCTCAGGTTGCGGGAGAACAATACGTGGAGGCCAAAGAAGGAAGAGTAGCTTCCAGAGAGAACTTCCTGCGTGCTTTGGAGATCGGTGCCGATTTTATCGTATTGGGAGGAAATCCTTCCGCGGGAACAACCTTTGAGCGAATTATTGAGGCTACCAAGCTGGCCAAGGAAACGCTGGGAGATCAAATTCTGATCTGCGCCGGAAAATGGGAAGACGGCACCATTGAAAAAGTGCTGGGTGATCCACTGAGCGAACGACCTTCCAATGATATTATCAAGGATTTGATTGATTCCGGTGCAGACGTTATTACCCTGCCTGCGCCTGGCTCCAGACACGGAATTACAGTAGAGCATGTCAGACAGTGTGTAGAGTTTGTCCATTCGTACAAACCCGGAACTCTGGCTCTTTCTTTCCTGAACAGCTCGGTTGAAGGGGCAGATGTTCAAACGATTGCCTTAATCGCACTTATGATGAAGCAGACGGGTGCGGATATTCATGCCATTGGAGACGGTGGTTATGCCGGAACACCTCTTCCTGAGAACGTTTACCAGCTTGCACTATCCATTAAAGGACGCAGACATACGATTAAAAGAATGGTAGGCAGAAGCCGGTAACGATTTACAGGTTTAATTTAAAGACTCTATATTCTTTCTGTACTCACCATCGAGTGAATGTAGAGTCTTTAAATTTTTATCTTCATGTAAACGTTTACTTTCGTAGAAATATGCCAAAAGAGATTAAAGGAGCGAGCAGCATGTCAAACGAACAGCTGGCAAAAGAGATATTGGCATCCGTCGGGGGAGAAGAGAACGTCTCCAGCTTGGCGCATTGCGCTACCCGGTTGCGATTTAAATTAAAAAACAGAGCGCTGGCCGATAAAAGCAAAACACAAAACATTGCCGGAGTCATTACGGTGGTCGAAAGCGGTGGACAATATCAAGTGGTAATCGGCAATACCGTAGGCGATGTGTATAAAGATATTACCAAGATTAGCAGCATTGATGATAGCGTCAAGCAAGCTTCATCTCCTGCTCCTGAAGGCAATTGGTTTAATAAAGCGGTGGACATTATTTCAGGCATCTTCACACCATTTTTGGGGGCACTGGCGGCTTCCGGGATTTTGAAAGGGCTTTTATTAATGCTCGTCTCGCTGGGATGGCTCACCAAAACAAGTGGCGTCTATTCGATCTGGTACGCTGCCGCCGACAGTATCTTTTATTTCCTGCCTTTGGCCATCGCTGTAACCTCTTCGAGAAAATTTGGTGCTAATACTTTTGTCTCGCTTGCAGTCGCAGGGGCTCTGGTATATCCGAATATCATTACTTTATATAACGATAAAGCGGATATTACGTTCTTCAATATTCCTGTTGTTCTTATGAGTTATACTTCCTCGGTTATTCCGGTGATTATCGCGGTTTGGTTGCTATCAATTTTGGAGAAATTTCTGAACAGAGTAATTCATGAAAGCGTGAGAAATTTTATAACACCACTTATTTGTCTTATGGTCATTGTTCCCTTGACTCTGATTGCGGTTGGACCGATTGGAATATATGCGAGCTTGGGAATGGCTAAGGGTTACACTTTCTTATATAATTTGAGTCCGATTGTAGCAGGAGTCATTTTGGGTGCTGGGTGGCAGCTGCTGGTAGTTATGGGGCTGCACTGGGCGTTTATTCCTATTATGTACAATAACATTGCGGTATACGGTTATGATACCATGAAACCATTAATGGCACCCTCCAACTTTGCACAAGCAGGTGCGGCATTGGGTGTATTCCTTAAAACTAAAAATCCAAAAGTCAAAGCGATTGCAGGTCCTGCGGCGATAACTGGTTTGTTTGGTATCACAGAGCCGATTATCTACGGGATTAGTATCCGTTATAAAAAACCGTTTGTATGGGCTATTATCGGGGGGGCTATCGCCGGGGCAATTACGGGTGCTTCAGGTTCCGTGGCCATTGCTCCAGGTATACCGGGCTTGGCATCTCTGCCGATTTTCTTCGGCACGGGTTTTGCGGGGTTCGTCATTGCCATTACGGTAGCCTATATATTCACAGCCATTACCACGTATTTCTTTGGATTTCATGATTCCATGGAAAAAGAAATGATTGCCGTCCATGAAGAGAAGAAAGAAGTTGAAACCCTAGCTCCTGCGCTGACGAACGAAAACATTTCCAGTCCGTTGACGGGTGTTGTCAAACCGTTATCCGAGATATCTGATGAAGTGTTCTCTACTGGAGCTATGGGTAAAGGCATTGCTATCGTACCTGAGGATGGCAAATTGCTCTCACCGTTCAATGGAACTATAGCTAATGCCTTCCGCACAGGACATGCGATTGGTATTGTATCGGATGGGGGGACGGAGATCCTTGTTCACATCGGCATGGACACTGTTAAATTAAAGGGCCAGCATTTTAAAACGCATATCGCAGAAGGTGACCGGGTTACCAAAGGTCAACTGCTGGTCGAGTTCAATATTGAGGAAATTAAAGCGCTGGGCTATGACATGACTACTCCGGTTATTGTAACGAATACAGCCGAATACTCTGATGTTAAGGTGCTGGGGAACAATCGGGTACACACGGGAGATTCATTGCTGGAGGTCAAGCTATGAAGACTATTGAAAGACTAAATCAAGTCAATGCACCTCTGGTCATTCATGAGGTAATGAGCGAAGCGTTTCGTTCGTATGGGAGGCTACTGACTCATTTTAATACCGCAGAGCTCACCAAGTGTGCAAGGGAAACGATTAGCATACCCGACCAGGGAAATCGTTACGTGCCTTCGGTGGCAAAAATCGAAGCCTTCGGTATAATTCACCAGATTCAAGATGAGGTGTATGGCCAACTTCCAATTCAGGCTGGCTTTTGCGCAGGTCAGAATATGGGTCTGACGGGGCTGGAATATCATCAGGGCAGTGAGGTGGTGATTGCTGCTACGGACTGTGTTCATTTTGTCGGCAGAGTACAGGACATTGAGGACAATTCCTATGACAGTGCAAATGTTCAGGTGTTTTTTCAGCCTAAAAACACGGTGGTTGAGCTATATTCAACGACACTTCATTATGCTCCATGTAAAGTTGACAGTGAAGGATATTTGACGATCGTGATCCTTCCAGCAGGGACGAATAGGCCGCTTGAAACGGGAGAAGGTAGCCGGGGAAACCCATTGCTTACAAAGAAAAATAAATTTCTTATGGTTCATAGTACGCAGACGGAAAAAATTGCAGCCGGGGTCCACCCCGGACTACACGGCAAGCTGCTGAATATTTTACCCGTTTGAGTCTAACGCGATAATTCATAAAACAAAGAAACCGCTTCTGGAGTATGTTGAATGGTATTTCCATTCTTCCAGAGGACGGTTTCTTTTTTGGGAAATAATCTATAAAATTTATAATGGGGAAGACCGTAGCAACTAGGTTGTTTTGCAGAAAGGAATCAGATGATTATGCTCATTCAGAAATTAAAATATGCGCAAAACCTGACTACGCAAGAAAGACATATTATTGAGTACATTCTGGATCATCCCGAAATTGTATTCAAAGCGACGGCTCATGAGCTGGCCAGAATGACCTTTACCAGCTCTTCTACCATTGTTCGTTTATGCAAAAAGCTCGGCACCAAAGGTTATCCAGACTTTCAATTGCAATGGGCACTTGAATACAAGCCGAATCCTCAGAAAGACGAGCCGGAGGGAGAATTGGCGATTGAACAAGGTAATCTGCCAGCCGCAATTGAAGCTTTACCATATCTGTATGAACAATCACTGAGCAAAACACGCCAAATGTTGAAAGAAGATAGCCTGATCAAGATCGTGCGGTGGTTAAAAAGCTCAGAAAGAATTGATATTTACGGAAGTGATAATAATTATTATCTCGCTCAGCAGGCCAGTGCCAAATGGAACGAACTGGGTATCAACGCCGTCGCGCATAACAGTGCCAATTTTCATTACTTGAACAGTATCAATCTCAATATGTCGCCTCTGTCCTTTGTCATCTCTCATACAGGACACAACCGTGCCATGGTAGAAGTAGCCAAAGCATTGAGGAACAAGCAAATGAGAATGGTGGCTGTTACCAGCAACAACAATTCTGCGCTAACGAAGCTCTGTGATGAAACGATTCTCACCTACGGTTACGATGAGCGAATGCGCCTATCCAAGCTAGCCACGATGGTATCGGTGCTATACATTTTTGATGTGTTGTATATGAGCACGATTCCTGAAGAGGGGTAGGCGATAGGCTACGAAAGATCTGCCCCAAATACAATGTTGGCGTCCTTACGCGCCTCTACCACGGTTTGGATCACGGAACGGCTATAATCAAGCAGTTCGTAGCAACGCTTAAAATCATTATTTTTATACAGGGTATTGAAAGCCTCAAGCTCATAATAGAGAGTGTTGCGGTTAGTCTGGAGGTTCAACTCTTGCTCTGTCTCCCCGGTGTGCAGTAGAATCTGGCGGCAACCGTTAGCTCCATTGACTACGTGCAGGTAGCCTTTCTCTCCTTGAATCAGTACAAAATTCATGCTGTTTGTGTCTTTGCACCCTACGCATTCGGCAATAAATCCGGGATATTTTAGTACCAGAATTCCTGAAGTATCGATTCCGTTAGCATGCTTGTTGGCTGTATAGCTTACGGATTGAGGCGAGCCGAATATATTCATCACAAAATGCAGGTTATAAATATTAATGTCTGTCAGTGCGCCACCTGAAAATTGAGGATTGAACACATTGGGCGTCTCACCGCTCAGCAACTGGTTGTACTTTCTGGAATATTGGCTGTAATTGCATTGGATGAATTTGATGGTTCCCAGCCTGGACAATTGATCTTTAACCAATTGATAATTGGGCAGATGGATCGTCGTAATGGCTTCAAATAACATCAATTGATTTTGCTGTGCAAGTGCAATCAGAGATTCGGCCTCTTGCAGTGTTGAAGTAAAAGGTTTCTCACAGATCACATGCTTGCCGTGCTGAAGTGCGCGATAAGCATGATCGAAATGTAAGCTATTGGGGGAGGCGACATACACAAAATCAACTTTTGGATCAGCGAATAAAGCTTCAAGGTCTGTATAAATGGAAGCAATATTGTATTTTTCGGCCAAAGGCTTGGCCGTTTCTTCTTTACGGGAATACATGGCAACACAGGTAACGTCCTCAATCTGATCTACTGCCGACAAGAAGGCATCGACAATTGAGCCTGTGCCTATCGTTGCAATCTTCATATGAATACACCTCTTTGTTTTTATTTTGTATTTTTTGCAGCTGCTACGCCAAGGTTCAGAACATTAAGAACATACAGCACTTCTTCATCTTGAATAGGTTTTTCTTTGTTACATTTAATCGCTTGATACAACTCTTCATATAAAATGCCGTAATCAGTCACTTCTGAAGGCACGCGTTCCGTATGTTCTACACCCTCTTCGTCCACGTAAGAAAGTACACCCCAATTGTCTTCGGTCTCCGGTTCAAAGGATACATGGGTAGGGCCTTGCTCATTTTTCTTTTGGTGTCCGCTGCTGTACTTAACAAAGCTGCCTTGATCGCCATGAACTATAAATTTGGGGTGGTTGATTTTAACGCTAAAGCTGCACTTCACCGTGGCTTTAAGTATCCCGTAGTGGAAGTCAATATCAATATAATCATCGGATTCCCCAGGATAATAAATGCTTCTGACATCATAGTGGACTTGATCTGCTTTGCCGTACAAGGAGATAAGCTGGTCAATGGTATGAACGGCTAAACCGTGCAATAACCCAAATCCTTTTTGTATGGCTTGCGGGTGAAAATAATCATAGTGGGACTGAATTTCAATAATATTCCCCAGCTTTCCACTCTCAATCACCTTTTTTAATGTAAGGAAATCACCGTCGTATCTTCTGTTCTGATTAGCCATAGCGATAAGATTTTTAGCTTTTGCCAGATTGAATATTTCTTGCGCCTCCTCAAGACTTGAAGCGAAAGGCTTCTCGACAAGCACATGCTTGTTATGTTCAAGCGCAAGCTTGGCATAATCATAATGGCTGTCTACATGGGTGCAAATAACGACTAGTTCAATTTCATCATCCTCCCAAATTTCTTGAAGATTTGTTGTAAAGTCTATGGCAGGATAATAGCCTTCTCTCTCCGTATCCCCTATCCGGTCTTCTTCCCTGCGATAAATTGTTTTGACCTTGATATGCCGTTGTCTCTCCAGATAGGGCAAGTGATAATTAACTACACTGTTTCCAAATCCAATCATTGCGGCAGCCATCATAAAGAGTCACTCCTGTTCTTGTTTTAGAGCTATCTTAGCACTGAGAACCAGCGTGGAGAACGGTGTAGACGGATATTGGCAAATGTTTGCGTAAATAGGCTATGCATTTAATATTTATGAAATTCAATTTCAGACTCTTACCATTATCCCTTGAATCGGAGTAGGGGAATCCCTTGATGTTTATAATTCAGGCTACTTTGTGACTGAAATCACATATAGTCCGACCTGTTGCTTTAAAATAGAGATATAGACAATATTTATTAGGAACGTAGGAGAAGTCGTCGGTAGGAAATGTCGTCGAATGAATGGAGGAACCGGTATATGATAAACAGTAAACAGAAGCTTGTTGTTATAGGTAATGGGATGGCTGGTATCAATACGGTCGAACAGATTTTAAAATTAACGGATAAATATGAAATTACGGTCCTTGGAAGTGAGCCACATCCGAACTATAACAGGATTATGCTCTCTTATGTTTTGGAGGGTAGCAAGACCATTGAAGATATCATACTGAACGATTTGCAATGGTACGAGGATCAAGGTATTACTTTATATACTGGGAAAATGGTACGGAGCATCGACGGAGAAAGAAAGAAGATTCATACTGAGGACGGACTGGAAATTGATTACGATCTAGCTTTGATAGCCACGGGCTCCCAATCGTTTATTTTGCCTATTCCGGGAAAAGAATTACCGGGCGTCATCGGTTTTCGAGATATCGCCGATTGCACGGCAATGCTTGAGGCGGCGAAAACCTATAAAAAGGCAGCCGTCATTGGTGGAGGGCTGTTGGGACTGGAAGCAGCTAAAGGCCTGGTCAATCTCGGTATGGACGTAACGGTCGTTCATTTGATGGAGGATTTGATGGAGCGTCAGCTGGACCGGGAAGCCTCCGCGATGCTGAAAGCAGAGCTAGAACGCCAGGGAATCAAATTTGCCATGCAAATGCAGACTGCAGAGGTGTACGGTCAGGATCGGGTACAGGGCCTGCGTTTCTCGGATGGAAGCGAACTGGAAGCGGATTTGGTCGTTATGGCCGTTGGGATCAAGCCCAATACTCAGGTGGCTGTGCAAAGTGGTATAGAAACGAAACGTGGAATTGTAGTCGATGACTTGATGAGAACCTCCATGCCGGATGTATATGCTGTAGGGGAGTGTGCTGAACACCGTGGGATTTGTTACGGCCTGGTTGCTCCGCTGTTTGAACAGGGAAGTGTCATTGCCAAGCATTTTGCAGGTGCAGACACCGAAGGCTATATGGGATCAGTGGTTTCCACCAAGCTCAAAATTTCAGGGGTGGATGTTTTCTCGGCTGGCGATTTCATGACCCAGCCTGAACATACGGTGATTGTAGCCAAGGATGAGTGGAAGCGCACATACAAAAAGGTGCTGCTTCGTGACAACCAGATTGTAGGAGCTGTACTGTTCGGAGATGTGACTGAATCTGTCAGCCTGCAGAAATATGTGCGGCAGCAAACGTTGATGACGGATGAGATATATGGACAGCTCATGGGAACCGGATGTAGTAAAGACGGAGCTAAAGCCCAATCCGCTGAAACAATGGCTGATGATGAAATTGTCTGCGGCTGTAACGGTGTGACTAAAAAAGCGATTGTTGATGCGATCAATGAAAATGGACTGACCACAGTCGACGAAATTAAGGCATGTACCGGGGCAACACGGTCCTGTGGAGGGTGCAAGCCGGTCGTTGAACAAATTCTCCAGTATGTTCTTGGAGATAGCTTCAAGACGGCTGCCAAGCAAGGAATATGTGGCTGCACAACCTTGAGCCGGGATGAAATTGTTGCAGCAATCAAAACCAAAGGACTTACAACGACACGTGAAGTGATGAATGTACTAGGTTGGCAGAATGATGAAGGCTGCTCCAAATGCCGCCCGGCGCTGAATTATTATTTGGGAATGATTAACCCGGAAACGCATGAAAATGAAGAAGATTCCCGTTTTGTGAACGAACGGCTGCATGCCAACATTCAAAAGGATGGGACATTTACAGTTGTGCCAAGAATGTATGGCGGTGTTACGACTCCAGAGGATCTGAAAAAAATAGCTGATGTTTCCCTTAAATACAATGTTAAGGTTGTTAAAGTAACAGGGGGACAGCGGCTGGACTTGATTGGTGTCCGTAAAGAGGATTTGCCTAAGGTGTGGGAAGAACTCGACATGCCGTCAGGATATGCCTACGCGAAATCTCTTCGTACAGTTAAAACCTGTGTTGGATCGCAATTTTGCCGTTTTGGCACACAGGACTCGATGGGAATGGGAGAAGTGCTGGAACGGAAATTCGAGAGACTGGATTTTCCGGCAAAATTCAAATTAGCGGTTAATGGATGTCCACGCAACTGCGCGGAATCATGTACGAAGGATATCGGAATTGTGGGTAATGATGGAGGCTGGGAGATTTTTATCGGTGGCAACGGCGGTATAAAAGCTCGGCTGGCTGACTCGCTTTGCAAAGTGAAGACTGACGATGAACTGATTGATATTGTAGCAGGCGTGATGCAGTTCTATCGTGAAACAGGTCAATATCTGGAACGTACCTCGGAATGGGTGGAACGTACTGGCCTTGAAGAGATTCGGAAGGCTGTCGTTCACGATATAGATAATCGCAAAGCTTTAATAGAACGAATTGAGTTTGCATTGCAACAGGTTGAAGACCCATGGAAAAAGATCATCCATAGTGAGGATTCGCGTAAGAACTTATTTGAGGTCGTTACACTGTAATTATGTGAATTTATTTAGAGAATGCTTGGAGAAGGGAGCAATCAAGCGAATGATCAAACATGCTGAGTGGCTTATCGTCGGTCATAGTAAGGATTTTCCGGCCAGAATTGGACGGACTATCCGGTTGGAAGGTAAGGAAATCGCAATTTTTCGTACTTCGGAGAACAAGCTTTACGCTGTTGAAAATTCCTGCCCGCATCCTAAGGGAGGGCCGCTTACCGAAGCCATCGTATCAGGTCATTACATTTATGACCCGCTGCGTGATTGGAAGATCGATTTGGAAACGGGCATTGTTCAAGACCCAGATACCGGACAAGTCAAGACATTTGCGATTCGGGAAGACGGAGAAGAAGTGAAAATATCCCTTTAATACAGATAATCACAAAAAAGCGCGGCCCCCGAAAATGTTAGGGGCCGCGCTGTATTTGTTTGTACTCCATCTAATTTAAGGGTCTTCAACAGTCTTATTTGAAAATACGTATCAGTATTTCAGCCAGCTCACCTCTGCTGATGGCTGCCTTCGGTCTGAGCGTCCCATCAGGATATCCGCTGATCCAACCGGAGCCTATAGCATTTTCGAATGCAGTGGAAGCCCAGGGGGCAATCTGCTGTTCATCCTTATAGGACTGCGGTGCAGCCTCGCTTGGAGCAGATACTTTATCCGCTACTGCATGTGACAGGATCACCATCGCCTGTTCACGGGTAAGGCTCTCATCAGGACCGAACGTCTGAACGGTCAGCCCTTGAATCCATCCCTGACGATGAGCGGCATCCACGGCTGCTACAGCCCAGTGTCCTTCCATATCTGTAAAGTTGGTAGATATACTCTCGTCTTCAGTAGTCCCCAAAGCTCTGATCAGTACGGACACAAATTCTGCACGGCTTACCGCGCGCTCAGGGCGCATATTGCCGTCTTTATAACCTTGTATCCAGCCTTTGGCTGCAAGAGATTGCAGAGACTTCGCTGCCCAATGTCCTTGTACATCCGGCCATACCTGAGCGAGCTCTTGCGAATCCGATGAATTTATGGGGCCATTTTGCACGTTTGTCTGATCGGTTTGAGGCTTTGCGTCGGTGGTGACAGCAACGGCAAAGGTATTTGACCCTGTCGCATTCAAACTCACACCTGACAACATTCCTTTTGAATCCATCATAGTAGTGCCTTTTAAAATCTCACGCTCGCCATTTTCATGAATAACAAGAATGGAGAATTGGGGCTCCGCATTCTGCACTTTACTTAAGGATTCGTTATCCAGCGGTAGAATGACGGACGAGGTTCCTGTCACGTTGGCTTTGATGTCTACAACCGGACCTATCAGCTTCAGGCTGGATTGTTGCTCCGCCCAATCGCGCATCTGCTGTACACGTTGTGCATCTGCATGCTGGAAGGACAAATTAACGTCTTCCTGGCCTGAAGCCATACGGGTTAAGGCGTCGCTGGATATCATCAGTGTTCCATATCGGGATATCACGGCAGCTCCAACCTTATCCCATTTATTCAGTAAAGCATGAGAAAGGATAACACGACTAATCTGTTTTTCCTGCTCCAAATGAATGTCTGCGTACTCCTTGCCTTCTCGAAGTGCTTGTTGTATCTGCTCATTCACATATGCCGCTGTTGGAACAAAGAGGGAGACCTCTTTCCCCTGTCCGGACAATCCTGCCTGTAGAGCCTGATCTTCCTCTTTATCTTTGTTAGACTTACCCGTGTCCACACTAATCTTGGCAGGGATCATGACTTCTATTGCTTGTGTCAAAGCATGAGAACCATCACTTACCTTTGTGACATCCAATATTACAGCTACAACGGATGGAGTTGCTGCCTGCACAATCGTTCCATCGGTCCGCACGATGTCAGGCTGGCTACTGCTGCTGATGGTCAGACGGAAACCGTCAGGTACAACAGGCAACCTGAGCAATGTATCACTTGTTGTAGGGGCTGGTATGCTTGTGATGGAATCCGCGACACGTTGGGCGGTTAATCCTTGGGCATATACTAGCCCTGAGGGAGCGCTCTTCATGCCATCTACACTCTGTAGCACATAGTAGCTGGCTCCCTCAGGGATGGGTGTAAATATATACTTCCCTTCTCCGGAAGCGATCCCTTCCGCTATAAGTTCCTGCTGGGCATTGTACAGCTCCAGATGAGCCCACGGCAAGGCACCTGTAACGATCACCGAGGCGATACTCCCTGTGCCTGCTGCGGCTGCAACCGCGCGGGGCAGTACGTTTACACGGCGTTCGGCCGGCTCTGCCGTCCAGCCTCCATTGTCGCTATAAGCATAGTTCAATACATATATGCCGGGTACATTTGTATTGACATCACCGCTGCCTGACAGCTCAGGGATCAGGACATTGCCGTATACGCTGTCCAGTACGCTGGCTCCCGGATCGGTGAAGCTGTCGCCAGTTTCCAGGATAATCGGATTGTTGCCGTTCAATCGTACATAAGGTGTATTCGGCAGTGCCTTCAGCACCGTGATGGCGAATGTTCTTTGTGCAGAAGCTGTACCTTTAGAAATGATTGCCTTTAACTGTACACTCACATCACCGTCTATATATTTGGGCCGATTTACCTGACCGCTGCTGCTGAGGACATCCGGTTGATCCGAGGACCAGTCGATCTGGGTATCGAATGCTCCTGTACGAGGCAAAGCGATGGAATCTTTAATCCCTTGCGGGTAATCCAGTTTCAGTGTATTTGCCGCCAAATTCACTGCTTCATCAGCGCTTACGGGCAGTGCAGGCACGAGCAGGCTGAATGTTTTTCGAAGCTCAACCCCGCCTCTTGCCAGAAGCGCTTCCAGTGTAATGGTCTGATCACCCTGTACATAGCTCGGGAATGTTACATGTCCAGTATGATCCAGGAATTCAGGCTGATTTGAAGTCCACGACACCTGAACGCCATTCAGAGCATCTTTTGGCAAATATACGTCTCCGGTTACTGGAGTCATCGGCAGTTCAAGTGCTCTGTATGCTGAGTCCACGGCTTCGGTGTCGCTTATCGGCAGACGGAGTACGTGTGCAGTAAAATTCTTTATTTTCGTTAAGCCAGCGAGCTGTAGGGTAGCTGTCAGGGTAACATCTGTATCTCCATGACTATAGGAGGGTCTGGTGAGTGTTCCATATGCTGAAATAACAAGCGCGTTAGCTGATGACCATTGAATTAGCACACCACCATCTCCAGATAAAGGGAGAGATATATTTTCTTTTACCGCGGACAAATCGCCAAGCGAGAGGGTGTCTGCTGCCTGATCCAGTGTATCTTGAGCAGAAACCTTAAGTACCGTAACCTCGAAGGTTCGGGTATCTGAAGCGGTTCCCTTTGTAATCGTCGCTGTCAGCTTTACCGTCTTATCTCCCGCATCGTAGCTCGGACGCGTTACTGTCCCTGTATTAGTAATGACATCCGGTGCATCTGAGTTCCAACTCACCGTCGTACCGTTCAGCCCGGACAGTGGCAATACCAGCGGCTGTGATACTGCTGTGGCTGAGTCACCCGAAGCAAAGCCTGGAGCAAGTGCGTCTTTGGCCTGTGCAACATCATCGGCATCCGTAGGGATGTTCACTGTGACCTCTGAGGGAGTACTTTCTCCCCGAGCATTCACAGCCTGCAGGCTGTAAACAGCCGTACCTGGCGGTAATGCCGTGGAATCTGTGAATCGGGTTAATGGTCCTGCATACAATGTGATGCCATTTCTGATGACCTTGTATGACGTGGCGTAAGGAACAGCGTCCCAGCTTAACTCCACTGTATTTCCATTTTTGGTTCCTGTAAAATGACCTGGAGCCTGCGGAACGGGTAATCGCTCCCCATAAGCTGCGAATTCCATGATAGAAGTCCACAGATTGTTTCTCGCATTTCCTTGATCAATATATAATCGCAAGAATCGTGCGGTTACAGGAGTGATGCTCTTTTCAAAATTAGGATTCGTATTATTCTGAACGGTATCGACAGTAACCCAATTGCTTCCGTCACTGCTTGTTTGCAATCGAAAGCCATAAGGGTCACGTTGATCCTGCCATCCACTGATGATCCCCATGCCTGCTACACCATAACGATCTACGATATACCAGTCTCTCAGATCTACCTGAATCCATTTTTCACCGTTACTGGCTTGATACCAGCGGCTTGTCGGTTCATAAGAACCGTCGACTGCCTTGGCCGGGTCATAGGGCTGACTGTAGCCGCTTGATATGGCTGGCTTGTTAAGCACCACATTTTCCGAACCTGCCGCATTGGCTTCATTCGTCCCTATAAGCAAAGCCGCTCCGCCGAGAAAGGGCAGTAATGGAATCAGCAAGCGATAGGGTTTCAATTTGTTGCGTGTGAAGTTATTGCCTTCGAGCACGCCATCACCTCTTCTTCATTAAATAGCACACTGTTCAACACATCATTATGACCGGGATGGAAACACACCTTCGGTTGCAATATAGTAGTCTACATTCGGCATCGGAGAGGCTCCGCGCAAATCAGGCAATGCAAATGTAGTTGTTCCATTCCCGCCGAAATTAGTACCCAGCAGCGAAAATAACGCTGTATTTTGTGCAATAGGCAGGATCTGGCCTTCGCATTTTACCCAGCCCCTAGGAGCGAACATATAGGGATACATCGTAATTTCCCCAATATAAGGCTCATAACTTGCGTGTGCCTGTTTGGGACTAATCGCCGTTCCTCCTAACAAAATCACCGCTAACAAGCTCAACACAGCAGCTTTTTTTAAAAAATGATTCTTCATACCTACAACTCCTTTTAAATTCGAATAATGGACAAATAAACACAAGTAATTTGCGACATTAGTCATAGAATGAATAGATATTATCATGGTTTTCCGCTTTTGACACTGCAATCTACCCATCAAATTTTCCTTTTTTTTCTTTTACTCATCAAAAAAATATCCCATGAAATGGGCATGTATAGACGGAAGTATCACTTGTTAAATCCTTTATGTACGCGTGAGCCAGATTAAGCCACCTGTCAGTGATGCATCTTTTTTCTAATCCAGGTAAATATATATACAAATCGGATGGAAGTGAAGGAGGAATGAACATGTGGCGGGCAGTAGCAAATCACATCCCCAATTGGACCGTGTGGATGGAAGCCTTATTTTTGTTCATTGTACCTTTGATTATTTTTTTGACGGTGCGACAAATTAAAGCACTGGATGGCCGAGAGAGCAGACGTATGGAGCGTTTGAAGCTCATGGAAGAACAAGACCGCTCGAAGCATACAGATCGTAATGCGTCCGCAAGTGAGAAGGAAGGGGAAACCTTTACCGAAGATTATCAAGCCAATGTGGAAAAAATCAGACAAGCAGCCACGGATATGGCAGACGTGAACGAACGCTCCATTTTTCTGGAAAACCTGAACGCTGCAAGTACTCTTTTTTTTGTGGATGGATTAACGGACAAGGTGGGTATGGACCAGAACGTTTTAAAGCCACTGATGGATTGGGGCAGATCCGGACAAGAGGGCGACGAGCCTCCGAAAGGAGAATCGCTTCGGGATATGATTATTCGTCAGGTCATACTTGTGTCGGAGACAGAATGTACGTTGGATGTGCAATATGCTTTGCAAAAGGTATTGTTCGGTTCAGTGATCCTCATGATTCAGGGCATACCGGGCGTGTTTGTGCTGGGCACACCCAAGGGGAATAAACGAGGGGTAGAAGATCCCATATCAGAGTCGGTGCTGCGAGGACCGCGAGTCGGTTTTACGGAGACACTCAGCGACAATACGGCAATGCTTCGCAGACATGGGGAAAGTACGGAGCTGGCTATGTCGTCCTTCAAAGTCGGTAAAAGAGTGGAGAAGCAGTTGATGGTGGTGTATTTCAGAGATATCGCTGATCCTGAGCTTGTAGATGAGGTAAAGCGTCGGATAAAAACCATTGATATGGATGAGGTGCTGGAGTCGGGCTATGTGGAGCAACTTATCGAGGATAACTTTCTTAGCCCATTTCTGCAAATTCAAAATACGGAGAGACCGGATCGGGTCATGGCCGCTTTGCTGGAGGGACGGGTAGCGATTCTCCTGGACGGTACTCCTTTTGCGCTCCTTGTACCTGTAACATACGGGATGATGCTCCAGTCTCCTGAGGATTACTATGAACGATGGATACCGGGGTCGCTTATTCGATTTCTTCGCTTTATAGCAGCCTGGATATCTTTGTTCGCGCCGGCTCTTTATATTTCCTTCATATCATTTCATCCCGGATTGATACCGACCAAGCTGGTCATTTCCATTATCAGTGCAAGACAGGGTGTCCCCTTTTCCACGCTCATTGAAGCCCTGATTATGGAAATTTCCATCGAAATTTTGCGTGAAGCAGGATTGCGGTTGCCTAAACCCATTGGTCCGGCCATGGGCATTGTCGGCGGTCTTATTATTGGACAGGCGGCTGTCAATGCCGGGATTGTAAGTCCCGTGCTCGTCATTGTGGTAGCCGTTACAGCTATCTCTTCTTTTTCCTCAGCTGTATACAGTG
The DNA here is from genome assembly GCF_001705305.1 of Paenibacillus kribbensis. Taxonomy (GTDB): domain Bacteria; phylum Bacillota; class Bacilli; order Paenibacillales; family Paenibacillaceae; genus Paenibacillus; species Paenibacillus kribbensis_B. The sequence continues at coordinate 142,900 of NZ_MCBP01000014.1, read as the reverse complement.
CCGGAATTTCCATGCGTGTTCTTCGTTTTGCGGTCATGTTTACCGCTGCGATCTTCGGTTTGTATGGAGTGCTCATGTTTTTCCTGATGCTGAGTATTCATATGGCCAAACTGAAAAGCTTTGGCGTTCCTTTCCTTGGTCTGACGGCTCCCCGTTCGTTGAAGGACTGGAAGGATTACTTCATGCGGGCACCGTTACAGTTTATGAAAAACAGACCTATTCTATTGAAGCATAAAGACCCCAAGCGACAAGGATGAGTTCAACACAGGAGGGAGCGGAATGACTCGTGGGAAAAGAAAAAGTAGATAAAATTACAACGCTGCAAATGACGGGAATTGTGATTTGCTTTATGGTGGCCGCCGGGTTGCTCACCCTTCCGAGAGTAGCGGCCGAGGCAGCAAAAGCGCCAGATGTATGGATATCTGTCATTCTAGCGGGCGGCATAACGTTCTTGTTCGGATGGATTATGGTGAAACTAAGTCAACGATTTCCAGATAGTACCTTTTATGAGTATGTTCAGCGCATAACGGGCAAAGCTGTCGGCAAAATGCTTGGTATGCTGTTAGTCATCTATTTTGTTGCCTTAGCCGGATTTGAAATCCGGTCTGTGGAGGAAATAACGTCGTTTTTCCTGCTTGAAGGAACACCGGTGTGGGCTATTTCAGCCCCTTTTATGTGGATATCTCTGTACCTATGCTTGGGAGGAGTCAACGTAATAGGTAGAGTATGCCAAATCATTATCCCGATTACTACGTTTATTTTTGTATTGATCTGTTTGCTGGGATTGAATGTTTTTGAATTGAACTATTTACGTCCCGTTTTTTCGGAAGGCGTGATGCCTGTGTTTAAAGCCTTAAAATCTACAGCACTTACTTTTACGGGAAGTGAGTGTATGCTTATCATGCTTTGTCGTATGGAAAAACCGGAGAAAGCAACGAGGGCACTCGGCGTGGGCATTGGAATCGTGGTTCTATTTTATACGGCTGCGGTAGTCCTGTGTATTGGTGCTTTTTCCGTGGAGGGCGTTTTGACCAGAACCTGGCCTTTTATCGATTTGGCCCGCAGCTTTGAAGTAGACTATCTGGTGCTGGAACGGTTCGAATCCCTGTTGCTGTCGATCTGGATCATGCAAATTTTTGCCACATTCAGTATCGCTCTTTACTGTGCTTCGCTCGGAATTACTCAAATGTTGAATGCCTCTAATGCCAAAATCCTGTTTATTTTGCTTCCGGCCGTTTACCTCCTCTCCCAAATTCCCAAAAACCTGAATGAGTTATTTTCCTTTGGAACGGTCATCGGGAATGCAGCCTTAATTTTATTCGCATTGCTGCCGCTGCCGCTGTTGCTTATTTCTCACTGGAGGAGGGTACGGTCATGAAGAGAGTCCGCTCAGGATTGCTCGGTATGGCGGCTTTCTTGATATGCATTACACTTTCGGGCTGCTGGAGCAGCTCTCCGGTCGAGGATTTAAATCTGGAGGCAGGAATTGCTCTGGATGTGGCGGAGCAATCTCCGCAAGAGGAGCAAATCAATGAGAAAGGAGGGAATTATCCGAAGAAAGACTTAATTAAAGGAACCTTTCAATTTATCGTGCCAGAGGAAAGCAAAAGTTCCGGAGGCCCTCCTTCGCAAACTAAAAAATTTTACAACGTTACGGAAACCGGTGATTCCGTCTTTGAGATGCTGAGGGAAATTTCGTTACGGTCCAATCGTCCTCCGATCGGATTTCATTTGAAGACGGTCGTTATCAGCTCCAGTCTGCTTCGTAAGGTTCCGTTGTATGAGTTGCTGGACTTTTTTTTGGGGGATAATGACATCCGTCCCAGCGTTCATTTGCTGATTAGTACGGGCAAGGCAGGTGATGCACTTCAGGAGAAAATCCCCGGTCAGACCCCGGCCTTTGTATTGAAGGATATATTCGTAAACCGTAAACGGAATTCACGGCTGTTAAAGCCTATGGCATTGGTTAACGTGATCGGACCCATGAAAGCGGATAGGAGTTTTTTACTGCCTAATGTCATTACGGCGGAGAGGGAAATCAAGCAGGCGGGTGCGGGAATTATCAAGGGAAAGACGCAAACATACGGCGGTTTTCTGAATGAGTCTGAGGTGGAAGGGCTCATGTGGATCAAAGGTGAACTGAAAGGAGGTCTTGTGAAAACTATTGATCCCAAAACGAGTAAAAATATGGCATATGAGATCAAATCGGTAAAAAGCAGCATCAAAGCCATCGTTCAGGGAAATGACATATCTTTCCGCGTGAGAATGACTTCAGAGGGGCGTATTTCGGAAAACTTTAGTCCGAATGAAGATTTGGGCAACAACCGGCTGCTCGGACGAGAAGAGAGTATCTTTCAGGAGAAAGTCAACTCATTAGCGGAACAAACCGTAGCGAAAATGCATACGCTGCGTGCAGATGTCGGAGGTTTCGGAGACGCCCTGCGGATTCAGCATCCTAAAGTATGGAAAAAGGTCAAAGATGATTGGGATAAGACCTTTAGCGCGATTCCGGTACAATTCAGTACGGATCTTCACATTGAGGATTACGGAGCTTCCAATACGACGGCAGATTGACATATCAGATTTACATATATTGAAAGCAGCCATTTCATTGACAGGGTACAAACCTGTTTGGCTGAAATGGCTTTTTTGCGTTTCAAAGGCTACTCAAACAGGGACAGCGTTTCTTCCAGCCACCTAATATAGCTTTCTTCTCGATTGATGGCACGACTCAGCACCAGATAATGCCCAAATTGCTGAGAGCCGGGAGATTGAAGGTTTTCGTCCAGCAGTTGGAGGGATTTTTTGCTTTCGTATAAATAGCCCAGCTTCTCTTTACGTTTGGCGATCTGATCCTCGAACAGCCGCTTGTTCTCTTCCTTGGGGATGGCGGCTGAGAAATACAGCATGAGCATAAACTCATCCTTTTCCGTTTCCGGCAACTCTTTGGGACTCAACAGCCACTTAATCAGCTCTTGGGTTCCCTTGGGTGTGATGCAGTACAGCTTTTTTTCCAGCTTGGCTCCTGTAATGGAGGTACGATATTCAATTAACTCTTCTTCGGTTAGCCTTTTGAGCTCAGGATAAATCTGACTGTGCTTGGCGCTCCAAAATTGTCCGATTTCCTGCTTGAATTGGCTTGTAATATCGTAGCCGCTCATTTCCTGTTTATCGACCAGGCCCAAAATGGCATATTTCAATATACGTTTCAACGTAGCTCTCCTCGCCGTGGGGTATTTGACACTAGTATATCACAGTGCTACAATTTGAATGTAAAATAAAACATGTTTATATTTACATGTTTTGAATTACTTTTTATTTTCATGTCCCATTCAATTCATAAAATCATAATAAGGAAAGAAGGATGTACGATGGACAAGTTTATTGGTAGTCACATGATCTACACCTATGAGAACGGCTGGGAATACGAAATATATATTAAAAATGAGGATACGATTGATTACCGCATTCATAGTGGTATGGTAGGCGGGCGCTGGGTACGTGACCAGAAGGTGGATTTGGTGAAATTAGTGGAGAATGTGTACAAAGTATCGTGGACCGAACCGACCGGCACGGACGTTTCTCTAAACTTTATGCCTGAGGAGAAACGCATGCACGGTATTATTTTCTTCCCTAAATGGGTTCATGAGCATCCAGAGATCACTGTACGCTATCAAAACGATTTTATTCCACTGATGGAAGAATCGCGTGAAAAGTACGAAACCTATCCGAAGTATGTAGTCCCTGAATTTGCAGACATTACCTTCATTGAAAATGCGGGTGTGAACAACGAGCAATTGATTTCCCAAGCGCCTTACGCGGGCATGACGGATGATATTCGTGCAGGTAAGCTGCAAGCCTGACCAAGCCATGGAGTGATTGAAGTGTAAAGCCTGAGCCTGTCATGAACAGTCTCAGGCTTTTTTGTGCTAACGGTTGAAGTTCATATAAATTGAGTGAGCAACCACCGATTTTTCCAATGCTCTGGTTCTATATGTTGATTATGTGAATATTGAGAAAAAGACTATTGACGCATGTTAATATTTGGAGGAAAATTGAGGTGGAATTATAAAGTTTGGTTTTTTTGTGCGAAGGGTGGTTATGCCTTGAAACATACACCTACGATTTTAGCGGAGCTGGAGGATTATTTGCAGCAAAATGGCTTAACGCTGGCCCAATTTGCAGAGAATTCTGGTGTTCACCAAAGAACACTCAATAATTGGATTCTTAAGCATCGTCCAGTTGCTATACACCAGTTGGATCGAATTACATTTGCAATGGAATTACCAGAGGGCTATTATTACGACCGATACATAGAACATTACATCATCGAACGTTCCTCGGATTGGCGGCGGATTGAACCGGTATTGTTTCGCTGTGTGGAATTGGACAAGCTGGAAGCGATTCAGCGTATAGTTGGGAATATTATGGATAACCTGCTCTATTCCCCGAAGCTGTTTGATATGGCAGAAACATTATTCGCACAAGGTCGACATGCTGCCGCGTTGTTGCTCTATGAGGGGGTTGCGGAAGCAGAAAAGTACCAGCACTCTGAACGTTTGGCCATCTGTCAGTATCGAATGTTCACGATTCAGGTTGGGGACGATCAAAACCGGAATCTCAAGGCAGCCAACCGATTTGAACCTTTTGTCGAACGTCTGGATGAGATAGAACAGCTAGATGCGTTAAAAGATTTGGCGAACGTATATCGTTCTTTGCAAGAATGGGACATGCTTTATGAAACGGCTCGAAAAATGAGAGCTAAGGCGGAAATTCAATATTCTATAAAACATCAGCAGAAGAAGAGGAATCGTGAGGAGCCTGCTAAGAAGCTGAGTCGTCCCATGTTTGTGTACATCACCTATGCTGATCTATTGTGTGCCAGTGTCTGTGAAGCCCAAGGCGATTATGAGCAGGCATTACAGTTTACATACGCCTACGCCGATTTAGATTGGGTCATAGAGACGGACGAGGATACTCAATATTGGGTTAGCTTGTATCAACATTGGGCAGAAGGTAATACCTATGTAAATAAACTTCATTCTGGAGATACAAGTGTGCTCCCAAATTATGTTGAATATATTACAGCTACATCAATCACTGACGAAAACGAAAAGCTCTCAAAGCTGTTGAACGTTATGATAGCCGCTAACCGATATACAATAGATGTCGATGATGTACTCTTACAATTTGAAGAAGACATTAATTCCTTTGCTCAATTACCAGCACCTACCGATATGTACACTCAACAGGTCTTACCGAATTATCTTGCATATTTTGGTTATGAGTTGGCCTATTACTATTTATATAAAGGGATGCATAGTACTGGCTTTAAACATTTGAAGTCTGCGACACTAAAGACGATTGTATTAAATAACGAAACTTATTTTATAAACTGTATGGGGTTATTTGAACATTTTAAAGCCTACGCTGTGGATGAAACAAAGTTAGAGTTTTCGAAACTTATTGAAAAGGTGTGGTTAAACAATGTTAAAAAAAATGGTACTGCTAATCGCCGCGACTAGCTTTTTGTTTATTATAACTGTACCTGTGCAGTCTAATAATCATGATCAGGGCATTCAACCTCAAGTACAAATTGGTGGCTCTTAAAACCGAAAGGAACAAGAGAAATCCCGACCAACCATTTAAGATTAGCGGGATTTTTTCTACTGCTAATAAAAGGAATCGAACGAGTACGGAGCGTACTAGCGTTATTGGAACTCTTAAGTTCGTATAAATATTAAGTAGAACTGGAGAATGAAACACAAAAACGGAGTAGGCGGAATGGTGCTGTACAAGCGAAGCGGTCGCTTTTGTCCCCGGATTTCTCCCCTGTTCATAGGCTTAATTCAAGAAATCCGGGGGCGGTGGCGATGGGAAGCACCATCCGTCTGCGGAGTGGCACCAGAAGTAACTTTAGGTGCAGTTTATATAGGAATCCCAAATTCTATGCTAAAGAACCTCCGTTTCCACAAATAAAGTGGCGCAGAGGTTCTTTTTGTATCCACTAGAGGTTGAAAGAAGATAAAGCTAATTACACGGGTGTAACGTCCTGAACAGCCCCTTCTTCTTTCCAAATCACGTTCTCGCGATAATTCTGTCCCCAGTCGTACATGGCTTTCAGTACCGGAATCAGGCTCTCGCCATGCTCGGTCAATGAGTATTCCACATGCGGAGGGACAACAGGATAAACTTTGCGAAGGATCAGCTTATCTTCCTCCAGCTCGCGCAACTGATTGGTCAGCATTTTTTGTGTAATATGAGGGATCAGCTTCTTCAATTCACCGAACCTCTTGGTGCCTTCCATTCCGAGATGCCACAAAATAATCAGCTTCCATTTTCCGCCGATGACCGCGAGGGTCAATTCCTTATCACAATTAATCAGCTTCAAATCAATCCGGTCTTTTACAGTAGTGATGTTCATCACCCTCCTATCCGTAGTGATTCCAAGTATACTATTTATAGCTACTCTACGCAAAAGGAGATACATCCATTTTGGAAACTAAGCATACGTTTGGATACGAATCGACCGGACAGTGAAGCGTGATGATTTTACCTCCAGGAGCTGTGACGGTTAAGAAGGAATAACGATGGTATTAAATGACTCCGGCTCCAGCTCCAAATGGTGCGTTGTTTCTCCCACAGACAGATTCAGCGCGCGCGATTCGTGGAACGGATTGGCGATGACCAGCACCTTTTGTCCGTCCGTATTTTGGAAAGCAACGGCATTTCCAGTCCATGATCCGCGCAGTCCAATGCGTCTGGCCCCCGGTAATACAAAATGAGAAAAATGCTTCATGACGTAATATTCCGGGTTCTGGGCAGGTTTTCGATCCGCTGGATCGACGGTAATCATCGAATTTTGCTCCCAGCCCCATGTGCTCTTGCCCTTCGGCTCCAAAACCATATTCCAGTAAATATAAGCATTCACACCGTTCGTGAAGTAATGCTGGTACAAGTTGTATACATATTTAGCGTAGTCCCATGAATTTTCCCCGTTTCCGCATTCATTTTCGGTCTGCATGTAACGAAGCTCGGGATAACTGGCAACGGTGCGTTGAATGGCATTTTTGCCTGCCCATTGATAGCCCACGCCTTTAATATATTTGTAGGCTTCCGGGTCACTCAGCACGGTATGGGCATACTCGTCGAATCCGGTAGAAATCTTTTTCGTTAATTCCTCCCACGGATCGGGAGCATTAATGGTACCGAGCCATATTTCCGTACCCAGTCCGTGTTCTTCAAAAGCAGGGCCCAAATAGTCGCGAATAAATTCACGCAGCTGCTCTCCCGTCCACACACAGGAAGGGAACTTTTGATCGGCAATGACCTCATTTTGAACATGAATCTGATGGATAGTAATTCCTTCTTCACGGTATGCCTGAACAAATTTGACAAAATATAATGCATACGCTTTCAAAACATCCTTTTCCCAGCGTAGCGTACCAAAATTGTAGGCCTTGGGTGATTTCATCCATGTCGGCGGGCTCCAGGGGGAAGCGAACAGCTTCAAGTCCGGATTGAGTTTCAGCGCTTCTCTAATGTAAGGAATGAGATATTGCTGATCGCGTTCAATGGAAAAGTGCTTCATCTCCACGTCGCCGTCTGTTTCATTGTGACTGTACCACTCCAGCGCGTAGTCACTGGCGCCAATGGGCAGCCGGCAAATCGTGAATTTGTGCTCGCCCTCCGGGTGAAAGAGGGAATGCAGCACCTGCTCACGTTCGGCACTTTCCAAGTGGTTCAGGGCCACATACCCCAGTTCATTAAAACAGCCGCCAAAGCCTTCGACAAGCTGATGCATTTCTTCTGTAATGGTCAGGTTTGCCTGCTCTTGTGTTTGGGTGAGGTTATGAGCTTGGGATTGCCAAGCCTGGGTCTTGGAAGTGGAGAACCACTGAATGGTTTGATTGCTCATGTATTGCCCTCCTGTTCAAGCTTTTTGTATCTCTTTTTATTATAGGGTAGGATCAAAGGAGAAGAGATGGTCTGAGCCAAGACAAATTTGCCCTAATCCAAGGTGGAATCTGAGAAGATTTTTGTTGATAAGAAGCGCCAAGGACACATAAAGAACACATGTCTTCGGTATGCTGTTGTCATAGAATGACCGAAAGAGGGAAGTCGATTGAATAAAAGAGTTCTTCTCGTCGAGGATGAAATACGTATTCGTGAAGTGATTGCGGATTATTTTAAACAGAATAAATGGGAAGTCTATGAAGCAGGCAATGGAAAGGATGCGCTAGTCTGGTTTGATTCGGTGCAGCCGGATCTGATCGTACTCGATATTATGATGCCGGAATTGGATGGTTGGGAGGTGTGCCGTCAGGTACGCAGCCGTTCAGGAGTGCCGATTATTTTGCTGACAGCCAAATCCGGCGATGATGATAAAATATTAGGCTTTGAGCTGGGAGCGGATGACTATGTTACCAAGCCTTTCAGCCCTAAAGTACTGATTGCCCGTGCGAATGCACTGATGAAACGGGTAGAGGGACATGTGCAGCCAGAGTCGCATATATTGCGATTCGGCAGTGCCATTCTCAACACGATGGCTCATCGGCTTGAGGTGGATCAGGCAGAAGTCGAGCTGACACCCAAGGAGTATGAGTTGCTGCGGCTGCTTATACATAATAAAGGCATGGTCATTTCACGGGATGCGATACTGAACCGAGTGTGGGGCATTGACTTTGAAGGAGACACACGGGTCGTTGATACACATATCAAAAAGCTGAGAAGCAAGCTGGGCCGTGAATCACGCCATATCCGTACGGTTTTTGGTACAGGCTACAGGTTTGAGGAGGAAGAATGAACAAGCGGGGAGTAACCTTTAAGTTGTTCATTATGACCGTTGCATTTTTCCTGTGTTTTTACGGGATGGTGATTTTGTGCCAATTGCTGTTTTTTGAAAATTTTTATCAGCAGCAGAAGATTGGCCGGGTGGAAAGTCGTTTGCAAAGCTTCGGTCAGAGCTATGTCAAGGAGGCGTGGGGATCAGGCAGAGTTTCGCGCGAGGCGGCTCGTTTTATGCTTCAAAACAAGAATCAGCTGGCGATTGTAACGCTGGACGGCAAAGTCAAGCTGGATGATCCGTTTCATATCAGTCTCAGAAAAGCAGATGGTAAGATCGTTAAGATATCGCTGTCTCTGTTTATAGGCCAGTACGGAGATGAACTGAGAGCTTCCCGGATTCAGCCAGGTGATACAATAACCGTTGAAGGTGAAATCCTGGAAAGTGATGGGGTTTCCTCTGCCAATGTGATATTTCCTGTCTCTATTCAGAAGCCTGGCTTCAAAAATATAGGAGCTGCTTTGAACGAGACAGGCACAGAAAGCAGCGTCAAATGGACTGGCACAGTGACGGAAATTGTAATGCCTGATTTGAAAACATTAAGCGGTCGACAAGGATTGCTGTTTGGTGCGTTGGAGGAATGGTTTCCTTTATCGCAGGCACATCTGGAGAAGCTCAAGAAATTCGAAGTGCTGGAGGAAGAATGGACAGAGCCTTGGACGGGCGTACGTAGTGCGGTCATCGTCCACCCTGTACGTCAGCGTACGGGAGAAATCGATCTGCTGTTCACAGTGACATCGTTACAGGAAATCAGTGAGACGAATGAAGCCCTGCGTTGGTTTTATTTATATCTGGGTATCGGGGGATTTGCGCTGATTTTGATGTTGTCCCTGTTCTATTCCCGAATGGTGACACGTCCGCTGATTGCCTTGAACAATACCGCCAAGCGGATGGCCAAACTCGATTTTACAGCCCATACACCGATCCGGCAAAATGATGAGTTGGGCAGTCTTTCCTACAGCATGTATACCCTCTCCCAGAATCTGGATTCCGCTTTGCGCGAGCTTCAGGAGGCCAATCAGCAATTGGTCGAAGACATGGAGCAGAAGCAAAGGATGGAGGCAGTACAGCAGGATTTTTTTGCCAACGCTTCTCATGAGCTGAAGACCCCGCTGAGCATTATTAAAGGCTTCGCCGAGGGACTGCAGGATGGGGTTAGCGCCGGAAAGCAGGACCATTACATTAAGGTTATTGTAGAGGAAGCGGACAAAATGGAACGGCTGGTCAAGGATATGCTGGATCTGGCCAAGCTGGAATCCGGCACCCTCAAGCTTCGCAAGACGACCTTTATATTAAGTGAGCTGGTAGAGGAAGTCGTGGACAAGCTATTCCATCTGTTGAAGGAAAAGAGACTGGAAGCAGTCATTATTCCTGCCAATGAGCTGCCGATTCATGCCGATGCAGGATGGATGGAACAGGTGATGATCAATTTCATCGTCAATGCCATCCGGCACGCTGAGGAAGGAAGTTCGATTACAATCCGTATCGAAGGCACTGGAGAAATCAATACTTTTTCCATTGAAAATAAAGGAGAGACGATTCCTGAAGATCAGCTGGATCAGATATGGGATCGGTTTTACCGGGCCGAACTGTCACGCAGCCGCCAAACGGGTGGGACAGGACTCGGGTTGTCCATTGTCAAACGAATTCTGGATTTGCACGAATTCCGCTATCAGGCGGAGAATACCAAGAATGGCGTTCGTTTTGTCGTTATATTCGGAGGCTAGGCTATAGCAAAGGAGTTAAGTAATATGAAATGGAATTGGTTGCCCTCACTTTGCACGCTTGCAAACCTGGGGGCAGGGGTCTTATCCCTGTACTTCACAATTCATGAGCAATATATGACCGCCTTTACCCTCGTGGTGGTGGCTGCTTTATGGGATGTACTGGATGGTTTGCTGGCAAGGCTGCTGCACTGCTCCAGTGATTTTGGCAAGCAGCTCGACTCGCTGGCGGATGTGGTCTCATTTGGTGTTGCACCTGCCTTCTTGCTCTTGCTGTACAAACTGGGAGATACCCATTGGGTAGGGCCGGCCGTGGCTGTTTTGTTTGTGATATGTGGTGCGGTAAGATTGGCAAGATTCAATCTGATGGCTTTTAGCACAGGTTTTGTAGGCATGCCGATTACAGCTGCGGGTGTGATTGTGTCCTTTATGTTTCTGTGGAGTGAGCATTTGAAGTCGGGGCTGCTGCTCACGCTAATGGTAGTGCTATCGCTCCTGATGGTCAGCCGTATTCCGTTCCCGTCCTTCAAGAAATTACTGAGCAGGAGGTAACGTCCCTATGGAATGGGCCATGAGTATCATTAATCAATACGGATATATCGCTATTTTTGCGCTTCTTGCTCTTGGGATTATCGGCCTGCCGGTTCCGGATGAAATTATTATGGTATTTGTAGGCTATTTATCTTCCATCATGGTACTGAACTATTCAATGTCAGTACTGGTCAGCTTTATCGGTGCGATGACAGGGATGATGATCAGCTACACGCTTGGCAAAAAGTTGGGGCAGCCGTTGGTCGATAAGCACGGCAAGTGGGTCGGGCTGACACCGAAGCGGTTTGCAAAGGTGAAGGGGTGGTTTGCACGCTTTGGGCTATGGACGATTCTGTTCGGTTATTTTATTCCGGGAGTCAGGCATGTGACAAGCTACTTGTCGGGGATTAGTGCCATGCCTGCTCGAAAATATATACTGGTGGCAAGCGCAGGTTCTCTGGTATGGACGCTTATCTTTATCTCGATTGGTTATATTGCCGGGGCGAATATAAACTTTCAGTAAGGTTATACCTAAAGTAATGTAGCATTTTTCACGTATTCCAACGATAATATAATTAAAGAACTTGTACAGCCAGTGAGGGGATCTATATTGAATGTTGTAATGAAGTATATTGAGAAGTTGCCTGGTTTTCTGCAAATGATCCTGAACATCTCGTTGTTTCTGGTCGGGCTGATTTTAAGCTTCTTACTCCTGAAAGAAACCTGGTCCATTTTCTCTTATGTTTTCTTGTACACGGAGGCCGACAAAAATTACTATGAATTCACGGAAGAATTGCTTGTGTTCTTCTTGTATTTTGAGTTCATTGCACTAATTGTTAAGTACTTTAAAACCAATTTTCATTTTCCCCTACGGTATTTTATCTATATCGGGATTACGGCTGTCATCAGGCTCATTATAGTAGATCATGATGATGCTAAAAATACATTTTGGTGGTCCATTGCAATTCTGGTCATGGTAGGTTCTCTATTGATCGCTAACAGTAAATTGTTAAAAAGAGAAAGCTGATGCTGGAGCAAATGACAAGATTGACAGTCAAGCAGGAGAGAGGGAATAAAGACGAATGGTAAGAAACTGGATGAATCATACGGGCGTCAGGCGGGCAGCTGTGCTTGCGATAATCATTTTGCTATTGTTCATGTTGAGAAGCATGATGAACATTATTTTGTTAACGTTGCTGCTTACGATCCTGATTGGCAGCATATATAACGGAGTGAACAAGCTGATCAAGCGGTTCGCCAATGTACCGCCAATGATTGTGCTGCTGCTGGTTTACGGGCTGCTGATCCTGATTATCGTGTGGGGAGTATACCGCATGGTACCGCTAATCAGCGTACAGGTCAAGCAGGTGTATTTCATGATTCATCAGGCGTATATGTATCCTGACCGTAATCAATGGAACGAGACGATTATTGAATTTATGGATACCCTGAATGTTCAGCGGCTATTTGAGCCTGGCTGGAATGCAGTCATGAAAATCAGTCAATTGGGAACACAACTGTTGGTGTCGATTATTTTGAGCTTGTTTTTCCTGATGGAAAAATCCTATATTACACGCTTTACAGCTACGTTTGTGGACAGTAAGCTGGGCTGGTTTTTCAAGGAAGTGGGTCATTTTGGCCGCATGTTTCTGGACACATTCGGAAAGGTACTGGAAGCCCAACTACTGATTTCGCTCATCAACTGTATATTGACCACGACCGCTCTTTGGATTATGGGTTTTCCTAATCTGCTCGGCCTCGCGCTCATTATATTCTTGTTGGGATTAGTCCCGGTGGCGGGTGTATTCATCTCCCTGATACCGCTCGGTCTGATTGCTTTTAGCGTCGGGGGAATCAATTATGTGATTTATCTGGTTATTCTCATCGTAGTTATTCATGCGATTGAAGCCTATTTCCTGAATCCGAAGCTGATGTCATCCAAAACCAATTTGCCGATCTTTTTTACCTTCGTCGTATTGATTTTCTCTGAACATTTGATCGGGATTTGGGGCCTGATTGTGGGTATTCCACTGTTTGTTTTCTTCCTCGATCTGATTGGCGTACAACGCAAACAAGAGAAGGATACCTGATCCAACACTACAGATTCATTACGAATGCCTGCGAAGCCGTAGGCATTTTTTATTATCTTATTTACGGAGATATCGACGCCTGGCGTCATTCAGGAGTGTCGGACGGAACGCTTCGCTTTCTTGCGGATAACGAATACCGTCAGGGTAGCTGATCAACTCGATAATCGTTCCCCAGGGCGATCTTCCATATACCAACTGCTTCCGTGCCTCTATGGCCTGGTAACATCATTTTTGATTCAAATTACGGATAGCATTATCTATCCTATGTGAGATGTAGGTTCTTGAATTGCACAGAATAATCTGCAGCTATTGCCCGGAAATAAATTTATCCTTGACATAGGGGAACCATATTATTAGTATTGACTTAACGATTGTTAAGTTAAATGTAAGAGGGAGGCTAGGATGGATCAAAAACAGAAAACAAAAAAAATGACTAGCCGTGATCTTCAGGCTGCGGAGCGGAAAAAGCAGATTTTAAAAATCGCCAAGCAATTGTTTGCAGATAAAGGTTATCATGCCACATCAATGAGAGAGTTAAATAAAGCAATCGGCATGACGGAAGCATTGACCTATCATTATTTTCCCGGGGGCAAGCTGGAAATATTAAGGGCTGTTCTGCAAAATGCACAAGAAGAAAGAATTTCCAACTTCGTTGCCTTTTTCAAAGCTTCCTTTAGCCAAAATGAATCCTTGAAGACGATTCTGACCCATTTAATGCAAGGTTTTTCGGAAAGAATCATCCTTGATAAAGAGTACTTCCAGATTTTAATACGGGATCGAAATTTGCTTGAACAGGAGGACAAAGAGACGCTGGATACTTTAACTCGTTTGCCTTTTGAAGCCATGGCGGCTTTCTTGGCGGGGCAGCATGAGCGAGGGGAGATTCGCAGTTTGGATTTCGAGATCGCCGCATCTCAATTTTTGTCTCATACCGTGGTCCTGATCGTTCGGCAAATGCTGGACGGTCGAACGTTGGAAGTGGAAACAATCAATGATATAACCGATTTTTATGTCCGTCTTTGGTCAACCTAATACAAAGTCGGCTTTTTTTTGAGTTTTTAATTCAACGAACGTTAGGTTAATTAAATTATGTTAGGAGTTGTGAACATGGGGGAAATGATTCGTACTGAAGGATTAACGAAGGTATATGACGGAAGAACCATTTTGGATCATGTGTCCTTATCGGTCAACAGGGGAGAAATTTATGGCTTTCTTGGATTGAACGGCGCAGGCAAAACTACGACAATCCGTACACTGCTTGGCATGATCAAACCAACGTCAGGAGAGGTGTACTTGCTTGGAAAAAAATTAACGAAGGGGGGGAACCTGTGGAACCACGTAGGCTATATGGTAGAAGTGCCCTATGCATATTCAGGTTTTACAGTGAGAGAAAATTTAAAGCTGTACGCAAAGATGCGTGGCATTAAGGACCGTTATGCGGTTGATTCAGTCATAGAGAAAGTCAATCTGGGTACTTATGCCGAGACCAAAGCGAAAAATTTGTCATTAGGCAATGCGCAAAAGCTGGGATTGGCCAAAGCGCTTATCCATAACCCGGAAATTTTGATATTGGATGAGCCCACAAATGCTTTAGACCCTGCGGGGATTGTTGGAATCCGAGAGTTGCTAAAATCTCTGTCTTCTGAGGGGGTCACCATATTTATATCCAGTCACATCCTGGAGGAAATGTCTAAGCTGGCCTCACGGATCGGTATTATTCATAGAGGCGTCCTGCTTCAGGAAATTTCAGCACTTGAGTTTGAAAATCTGCGCCGAAAAAGATTGTATGTCGGTGTCCGCGGCGCTGCAGAACTCGCCAGGGAGCGATTGACGAATGAAGGCTACGAAGTCAGTTTAAGCGGGGATGGAATACTCGAATTGTCAGATCATGAAGCTGTTCAGTATCCGGAGCGCGTTTCCAGGCTGCTGGCTGATGCCGATATACCGCTCTATTTGCTAAGAGTTGAGGAAGAGGAGTTGGAGTCTTATTTTCTTAACATGGTCGGCTCGAATCCGTCAAAGGAGTTGAAGTAAGATGAAAACACTATTCTCAGTCATCGCGGTTGAAAGTAAAAAGCTGACCCGTTCATATGTGATATGGGGCACGCTGGCCCTTTGCCTCTTTGTGTGTGCTATTCGTGCCGGAGGAGCGGATTGGAACACTTATCTTGGGAATGTTGTGTATATGTTCGCTACCGTGCTTGGCCTTGTCGGATTTGCTGTTCTGACAAGTTGGTCATTCGGCCGCGAGTATACAGACCGTACGTTTAAGGATCTGCTTGCGCTACCTGTGTCGCGAGGCACAGTCGTTGCCGCGAAAACAGCAGCCTGTTTGGCATGGTGCCTTATCCTGGCTGGAATTACCTTCGTTTTTTCGCTGCTCGTCGGTTTTATTGTTGGAATTCCTGGCTTCTCTGAAACATTAGCATTACATTATTGCATTCAGTTCATGATTACTGTTGCGATAAATCTGCTGCTATGCGGGCCTGTTGTTTTCTTGGCCAGCATATCACGGGGGTATCTGGTGCCGATCGCGTATGCATTTACGACTATGATGGTAGCCTTTATTGCTGGTCCAACCGAGTTAGGTAGTTACTTGCCCTGGGCCATCCCGGCTCTTCAGCTTGCTGGAAGCAGTGATGCCGTATTTCCGCTCACATCTGTCAGTTACCTCATCCCTGTTATGACAGGAGTTGTCGGACTTGCTGCAACCTGGGCATGGTGGCGTTGGGCGGATCATAAGTAATTCCTGGAAAGGAGGGGATGCAGGAGGGAATGGAAAGAAAGTGGCCGGACACTTGTACGTAACATGACAAAAACAATCATTCATTCGAGGAGGATGACCTATGTCGGAAAAATTATCAAGCTGGTTTCAGAGAACAGAGCCTTCCCAATTCGAAGTATATTCTGAGAAATATAAGGATTTCCTGATGATGAAGCGCAGAGAAGGGATTCTTGAAGTAAGGCTGCATACGGATGGAGGACCATTTCAATACAGTTGGGATGCTCACAGCGTTTGGTCTCAAGCCTGGATGGATATTGGACGAGATTATGGCAATGAAGTGTTGATTATTACAGGCACAGGCGACAGATGGCAAACAGCTAATCCTGACGTTTGGAAAACGAAATTCAGAGATTGGACAGTAGATGACAAATTAAAGATGTACCATGAAGCCATGAGGCTGCTCGAAAATTTGATCTTCTGTATCGATATCCCGACCATTGCAGCAATAAATGGTCCTGGCACTCATTGTGAGATGGGAACACTGTGCGATATTACTCTGTGCACGGAGGATACGGACTTCTTTGATCCGCATTTTCTGGGAGGTACATCACCGGGAGATGGAATGGCACTAACCCTTCAAAAAACGATTGGCATCAAGCGTGCTGCATATTATGCGTACACCGGCCAGAAAATTGATGGCAGAACGGCGGTGGAGTTGGGAATCGCCAATGAAGTGCTAACTCGGGATCGCCTTCTCCCACGCGCCTGGGAACTGGCAGAAATGATGATGGAGCGTCCCCGTACCACAAGACATTTAACTCATTCCATCCTGTCTCGCCCATGGAAGCAAGCGCTTGTCAATGATCTAGGGTTTCACCACGCTCATCAAATGTACGACATGGCTAATGATGAGGTTGGACCTCACTCCAGACTTATGAAAGTTAAGGAGCGCTTTCAGGGATAAATCTGTTTAATAAATTTAAATGAGAGGGTGTTCGGGATATGCTTCCCTTACAGCAACAGATTTTTTTTCACCTGTCTACTGTATGGGGAAGCATATCAGCTTCATTAACGGCTGGCTTTCTTGCGAACCAGTAAGCAGTAGACTGTAATACATGTTTAGTGACATGTAAATGGGATTTTACATTATGATGCCGACTGTCCAGTAATTCGTGAGCGGTTCTAATGAAGACTACTAAACCTCGTCTTGGAAGACAGTGAGTATACATGCAGTGCTTTCGTCTTCATGGAGTCTTTGGCAGGCTGGCGACATGTCATGGTCCGCTAACAGCGAACGCGTATCGACTATACATAGCAAGTTCGCGATTTGTTGGACGTTTATTATCCAAAAATGTAAAAAAGCAAGCCGGTGATGGACAACTCAAACACGTATTCAATTGCGTTGCGTTATCGGACCTTCGATTCCCAAGCCGCCTGGTGTTTGGCAAAACGATTGGAAATCCAATGCAATCTCAAGCTTGGCCTGCTTGTCGATGGCATCGTAGCAGATGTCAGCCTTTTTAATTTCCTTGTTTGTAGTACACTGAATATACAAGATCAGATCAGCTTGAAAAGAATGGGAGGATGTAAGGTGAATCAGGAAATTAAGGTATTGGCTATATCGGGGAGTCTCCGTCAAAAGTCTTCCAATACAGCTCTAATGAAGGCTACTATTGGGCTAGCGCCTGAACATATGATATTCACCGTCTATGACGGGCTAGGAGATCTACCCCATTTTAATCCTGACTTGGATATAGATGAGGGGCCAGCTTCCGTAAGAGAGCTACGGGAACAATTAAAACAAGTGGATGGAGTATTGATTTGTACGCCGGAATATGGGAATGGCGTACCGGGCGCTTTGAAAAATGCATTGGATTGGCTCGTATCTTCGGGTGAATTTGTAAATAAACCTACAGCAGTTATTAGTGCATCACCGTCTCCTATGGGCGGGAGTCTGGCGCATGCCTCGCTGCTGCTCACACTGCAAATGATCAATGCCGAGATTGTGGAAAACGGAAAGGTCATTATTCCGCATATTACATTGAAGCTGGATCGCGAAGGCGTAATCACAAACGCTGAGACCAGGCAAGAGCTACAAGCATTACTTCAAGGGCTTGAGCAGGCATGTCGAGGATAACTGATCACTGGAGCTTAGCTTTTAGCTACAGGTATAGGGTAAAACAAAAGCAGATCCTTCATGATTACATCATGGAGGATCTTGCCTTTTAGAGTGTACACCTGCGTATATGACGTCTGTGTATCAAATGTTAGACGGTGTCCAACAAGCCCTCATAGACCTTTAATCGGGCATACACCGTTTCAAGTATCGGATATGAGGTATTCCCGCCAGAAGCCAAGGCCAGAAGCGAGCCATACAGGTGACTTGCTTCAATCGGTAGATTTTTCTGCATGTCACGTTGCATGGATGACATCATCTCAGGACGTAAGGATTCCATCGTTTTCAGTGTATGATCTTCCATCTCTGAATGAACAGGCATTTCGGCATCGCGTACAAGTGTGACAATCTCATGCAGTAGCTTTTCATATATTATGCGCGACTCTGGCGTGGCGAGTATAGTACCGACGGAGGTACCCATCAGAGTTGTGATTCCGCTCATGCTGGCAACAAATATATACTTCTGCCAAATTTCACGCTGAATATCATGACTTTGTGTAACTGTGAAGCCTGCATGATCAAGATGGCTGCATAGCATTTGCGTACGCCCTGAAATTGCTCCATCCCATTCACCAAAAACAATGCGGTGGAACGGACTTGTCTGAACAATAGAACCTTCATGGTCTAATGTCGTTTCGATATAACAAAGTCCACCCAGCACTTTTTCGGCTCCAAAATGCTTGCGCAAAGATTCGAAATGTTGATAACCGTTAAGTAACGGAAGAATCATGGTATCTTCACTGACATAAGGCGCAAGGTCAGACTCCAATTGAGGCAAATGGTACGCTTTAACTGCGAGAATAATACAGTCAAACGGCTGAGAAGCTTCACCGTAGGTAATGGTCTGGACTGGCGTCTGAAAATCTCCGTGAGCACTTTTTATCGTCAGGCCGCACTGTACCAGACTGAGCTTATTGGAAGGACGTACGAGAAAGGTTACGTCTTCTCCTTTTTGAATCAGGCGTCCTCCAAAGTAGCCTCCGACGGCTCCTGCACCTACCACTAGAAATCGCATGATATGGTTCCCACCTTTAGCTGTGTGTTGTCGTATAGACGATCTACTACGTTCTTATTTGCCTTGAACACATGCTCTTGGCCGGGAGAGAAACGTTCTTTCACTTCCTTGGCATATCGCCCGATGGCGCCGCAGATCAGATTGGCTACACGAGCAGAAGGATAGTCATATGCCGTAATCATGCTTATCGGTATACCTTTTTGTTTCATTTTCTTCAGTTGCAAAATATTAAGTGCTTTGGGGGTTATCATGGTTACATTCCAATCCTTCCTTACCTTGATTTAGGAAAATAAAAAACCTTCCAGCATGTTGCTGAAAAGGTCCGAAAGGCAAAGAAAGAGTCAATTTGCGACCGTTCTTTTGTCTCGGTCCTTTCGGATCAGAGCAAAATCCAACGAGTTCACCTCCATAGGTTCACACTTATACAAATGAATTACACTTACCAGAGTACCATTCGAATATATCGATACAGCCTCTCACGGAAGTATAACAGAAAATAAGGTTTCTACATAATTCGAGTCCAGCGCATCAGGAGCGCATGAAGGTGATATAATAGGGCACAAATAGGTTCATAGAGCGATAACTGGAGCAGAGGAGAGAAGGCTAATGTATGAACAAATTGTAACGTATGGTCTGAGCAAAAAAGAGGCTGTCAAGGATTACCCTTTTGGTCCCGAGGCGCTGGTGCTGAAGGTAGGGGGCAAGATGTTTGCCCTTCTGTCTCAAACGAAAGGTACTACTCAGGTTTCTCTAAAATGTGATCCGGTCATTGCAGAAAACCTGCGTGAGCAAAACAAAGCGATTAAACCGGGATATCATCTGAATAAAAAGCATTGGAACACAATAACGGTCGATCCTACTTTCCCATTGGAGGATTTGTATAGCATGATCGACCATTCGTATGAGCTGGTGTTCAAAAGTTTGACCAAAGCGCAGCGTGAAGCCATTACGATGAGAATACGGGCAACTGAATCGTGACAGGTGCGCTTGACGATGATTACCACCACGGTCACCGCTACAGGGTTAAGTACATATACTTACTAAAATTTTTATAGTTTTGCTTGACAGAAAACAACTAAAGATATATTCTTGATTTAAAGATAATTCATTTGAAAATAATATCAAGGAGTGGAACTGAACATGAGCGAACTGGTGAAGACTATTCAAGAGAGAAGATCAGCTTCTAAATTTATTCCTGATGTTACAATAGATCAAAAAGAACTGGAAGAGATATTTCAGCTGGTGAAGTTTGCTCCATCGGCTTTTAATTTACAGCATACACACTATATCGTGGTACAGGATGCGGATATGAAGCAAAGACTGCATGACGAGGCAAGTAAACAGTATAAAATATTAACGTCTTCGGCCACTATCGTGGTGCTGGGGGATACAGAGGCTTATACAAAAGTAGCTGAATATAATGAAGGTTTTCTGAATCTGGGCGTGTTGAGCAAGCAGGAATATGACAGCACGGTGGAATCGGTGACCCAGTTTTATCGTGAGCGGGGACCTGTCTTCCAAAGAGAAGAAGCGATACGCAATGCCAGCCTGTCGGCCATGCAGTTCATGCTGATTGCCAAGGACAAAGGCTGGGATACTTGCCCGATGATCGGCTTTGATCCCGTGAAGGTGCAGGACATATTGAATATCCCAGAAAATTTTGTGCCGGTAATGATGATTACTATGGGTAAAGAGGATGAATCCGGTCAACGGCCACGTGGATACCGCAAGCCAATTGGACAATTTGTGAGCTACAACGGTTTTTGAAATAGATGAATTATGAGCCCATTGAGGAGGGATGAAGATGTCATTAAAGACTGCCGGAATTCACCATATCACGTCCTTTGCAGGAGACCCGCAGGGCAATGTTGATTTTTACGCAGGTGTGCTGGGTTTGCGATTGATTAAAAAGACGATCAACTTTGATGCTCCAGAAGTGTATCATCTATATTTTGGGAATGAACAAGGCAGCCCCGGAACGATTGTTACCTTTTTTCCAGCTCCGGATACACGCAGGGGCCAGATCGGGGGCGGACAGGTCGGGATTACGACGTATGTTGTGCCGCCCGGTGCTTTGGAATACTGGGAAAATCGTTTGCACAGCTTGAAGGTGTCTTTCACGAAGGCCACTCGTTTTGGTGAGTCATTCATCCAGTTCCGAGACAATGAGGGCTTGCATCTGGAGCTGGTGGAGCGGGAAGAAGGTCCGGCGAACACGTGGACAGCAGGCGGCGTGCCTGCGGATAAAGCGATCAAAGGCTTTGGCGGTGCCGTGCTGTTCAGTACGGATTCCAAGCATACGCAAGGTGTGCTGGAGAACGTTCTGGGCATGGTTCCCGTCGGAGAAGACACAGACGCAGGCTGCATCCGCTATCAGACGACAGGGGATTTGGGCAACCTGATCGACCTTCCGATCAAAAATGTACCGCCCGGAAGCGGCGGTGCAGGTACGGTTCACCATATTGCCTGGCGTGCACAAGACGATACGGAGCATCAGGTGTGGAACGATTGGGTTCGCCAGCATGACCTTGGGACGAGCGGCATTATTGATCGCCAATATTTTAACGCAGTATATTTTCGTGAACAAGGCGGTATTCTGTTCGAGATCGCGACCGATCCGCCCGGCTTTACCGTCGATGAGGAATTGAATGAATTGGGTCACAAGCTGATGCTGCCTGAGTGGTATGAGCCTCAGCGTTCCCTGATTGAGTCTAATCTGGTTCCCATTGAACCTAGAGTGATCAAACAGGATTAAATCTTTGGGACAGGATCATCACGACATGAGCAAACAGGTCCAATGGCGGGTAACTTCTACCGTTCATTGGACCTGTTTGCATGTGAAATGGTACTCCTATATGACACTTCTTAGATCATAAGCAGCTCGCGAATTTCCAATTCGGTCAGTGCCGAAAGGCTTTCTTGTCCCGGCTGGATGATCTGGTCGATCAGGTGTTTCTTTTTCTGCTGCAGCTCATACATTTTGTCCTCCACCGTGCCCTGGGCAACGAGGCGAATCACCTGTACGACTTTTTTCTGGCCCATTCGGTGTGCGCGGTTGGCAGCCTGCTCCTCCACCGCGGGATTCCACCACAGGTCATACAAAATGACCGTATCTGCTCCGGTGAGATTCAGGCCAGTTCCTCCTGCCTTTAGGGAAATCAGGAACAGGTCGCGTTCCCCTTCATTAAAGCGACTGCACAGCTCCACACGCTCCGAAGCTGGTGTCTGTCCATCCAGATAGAAGTAAGGGACCCCTTCCCGGGCAAGCTCACGTCTGATCATTTGCAGCATCGTTGTGAACTGTGAAAAAATGAGCATCCGTTTCCCGGAGCTGAGGCATTCTGCGATGATTTCCAGCAGCTGTTCGTATTTGGCTGAGCTTCCAGTGTACCCGTCGACGAACAGGCCCGGATGACAGCAGAGCTGGCGAAGTCGGGTCAGACCTGCAAGGATTTTGATCCGGTTTTTCTGAAAGCCTTCCTCGTTCAGATGCTTCAACGTTTCATGCTGTAGCTCGGCCAGATAAGCCATGTACAGCTTTTTCTGCTCCGGCAGGAGCCGTGATACCTGAACGGATTCAATTTTTTCGGGCAGCTCCTGGAGGACATCGCTCTTGAGACGGCGCAGCAGAAACGGACGCACCCGCTTGGCAATCGCATTGCGAGTCAGGTTATGAAACGCTCTTTTTCCGCCGGGAAATAGCTCAGGAAATACAACATCGAAGATAGACCACAGCTCTTCCAGTGTATTTTCTATTGGCGTTCCTGTCAGGGCAAAACGGTAACGGGCCTTTACATCTTTAACGGCCTGCGCTGTCTGGGTGGCATGGTTCTTGAACGCCTGCGCTTCATCCAGAATGAGCGTGTGAAACGATGGCTTGCTGTACATCTCCGCATCCCGGCGCAGCAGAGGATACGAGGTAATGATAACGTCATAGCTGGCGGCATCCCGTATCATCCGGCCGCGCTCTTCCGGGGTACCATCTGCGATCGTGACGCGGATATGCGGAGCAAATTTCTCCAGCTCATTTCGCCAATTGTACACCAGTGATGCAGGGGATACGATCATGGCTGGTAGCTGCTGGCTGCGGATTTCCGGCAGGACAGAGACAAGGAAGGCGATGCTTTGCAGCGTTTTGCCCAGCCCCATATCATCTGCCAATATGCCCCCAAAACGATAATGCGCCAATGTCTTGAGCCATTGAAAGCCATAAACCTGATAATCTCTCAGGATGGGAGCGAGCGTGTCTGGTACTGGAAAGTCGAGATGGTCAGGATTCCGTATATTTTCCAGCAGCTGACGAAAGGCTTTGCCCAAAGTCAGATTTTTCCCCTGATCGTGGGGATCAATTAAGTACAGCCCTTGCGTGACGGGAATGCGAATTTGCGCCGCATCCAAATCGCTTTTGCGGATACCCGTTTCGTTCATGAATCGGATGAGCTCCTTGTATTCCTCTGTTTCCAGCGGCAGCAGGGCACCGTTCGGCAAACGGTGGTATCTTTTCTTCTCATTTAACGATTTGAGCAGCTTGCGAATTTCAGATTCGGGTATACCGTCAATATCAAATTTAAATTCCAGCAAATCCGTGTGTTCATCCCACTCCACCCGTGTCCTCGGGACGGGCAGCGTATTGTTGATCTTCGCTTTGACCGCACCTGTGGCATAGATTGCAAGCAGTTTCTCCAGTTGTGGTACGGTATGGTACAGAAAATCAAATTCCGCATCTTCATCTTCCATAACATATCCGCTGTCTGTTTTGGCGAAGGAGCTATGGTCCATCAGTTCCAAAATCCGCTGCTCCTGTTCCCCGTCCCGAATCAGAATACGGCTGTTGCCAGGCACCTGCTTATCTGTTTCCAGCGGGTTGATCACGATATCCCCATATTGGAATTCCAGTGCAGCCAGCAGCTTGTCCCTTACCCGATCCAGATATAGCTTCGCCTTTAGTGGCTGTTGTGTGACCCGTTCAGAGACAGACCGGCTCATATGGACCCGTCCGAGCTTCATCAGCCCAGGCACAACCTTGTCCATAAAAGACTCCATCTGTGTCAGCGCAATCTGGATCTTCCGCCTGTGGTGGACCTCTACCATCCGTTTTAGCTCGGATAAATGCCGCAGCGGGTCCGCCTTCTGGGGTACAAGCTTGCCCTCGGCAATGACGACACCATAGTCCTCCATGATGGTCAAATCATCGAGTCCCTGAATACTTAGCTGGTAGCCCTCGGTTTCGCCCTCGGCTTCATCGAATTCAAATTGCAGCGGAAGCATGAGGTCCGACTGGGGGATGCCCTCGCTCATATTTCCGTGAATTTCAAAATGGACGCCCTGTGCTGCTGTCAGCAAGGGGAATAGCTTCTCCCAAGCCGCAGGGGGGATCAGCAGCATTCGTTCGCCACTCATATGACTGCTTGGGGACGCATACGTACCTGAAGTTTCCCGAATCATGCGCTCATTGCGGCAAACCTGCACCAACTGCTGGAGAATGGCGTCATGCTCAAGCCGGAAGCGGTGCAGCTGAGGCTCGTAAGAGAAGTTTTTCGTGAACCTGTAGCTATCTCCATGGTCAATACTATCAAGAAACGGGCGGATTTTCTGAACGATATATAATCGTTTGGGCCCTGATTTTATCTCCACGCCAAACATATATTTCTGGTAGCCATAGGCGAAAGGCCGGATAATAAACTGAAAATCCAACACCTCACGAGTATCCAGCAGGGTCGGCGTACTGCGAATCGGCTTCTTGCTGCTGAACAGCTTTAACATACTGTCGGTCAGCTGGAGATCCCCTGGTGTGATGCCAGAGGAGCGTACGGTTTTGGCCGTGTGATCATCATCCATTCCTCCCGCTGTATCCGGGGAAGTACCGGGATGAAGTCTGGAAGCAAAGGAGCGTACAGACAGACTTTTGCCTCGCAGCATATCATGTGCGTTAATGAGAACAGCAGCGATGTGTTTACAATACCTTCCAGTCGTCTGAAATATTCTGCAGGTGCATTCCGCACGGATACTGCCATTGGGACGGATCATCACGGCAACGGCATAAAATCCGCTTCCTTTGACTGTAGCTTCGTACACACCTGCATCATGGTCTATTTGTGTAAAGGCCACTCTTTTGGCCCGGTAATAGTCGTCCCCGTCGTCATAGGCGGCTTGACTGCATAGCTGTCTGATGACCCGCCGGGTAAGTTCAAAGCTCATGGTTCGTGATCCTTTCCTGGTTGTTCCGTTTTCTTACATGATAACAGAACAGACGGGAGGTTGGACATATAGGACGTCGCCTTATGAGTCTTCAGGACAAATCCTAATTCATATATCTGCGGATTAAGGAGGCTTTTACAAGCTGCACATAGCAGGATACAATGGAAGTGTTAGAGAAAGGAGACGGATACTTTTGCCAAAAGAAGACCAAAAAACGGATTCCAAGTCCGGCTCATCCAAATGGTATCTTGGCAGTGCGGCAGCGTTGCTTCTTTTGAAGGGCAAGTCGTTACTTGCGCTTTTGAAATTCAGTAAATTTGGCGGTGCGCTGTTCTCTATGGCAGTGACGATTGGTGCATATGCGGTCATTTACCCGTGGGGATTCGCGGTCGGGCTCGTGCTGCTATTGTTTGTGCATGAGCTGGGGCATGTATGGGCTGCCAAGCGCAAGGGACTTCCGGTGTCGACACCGTTATTTATCCCCTTTCTCGGTGCGCTGATCACGATGAAACGCCATCCTTTGGATGCCCAGACAGAGGCTTATGTGGCCATGGGCGGCCCGTTACTGGGTACGGTTGGAGCTATGGCGGTATACGCAGGAGCCTATGCAACGGACAGTCCGCTGCTATATGCGCTCTCGTATGTCGGATTTTTCCTGAATCTGATTAATCTATTGCCGATCCACCCGCTCGACGGAGGACGGATTTCCACAGCAGTGACACGCTGGTTATGGCTGGTGGGCCTACTGGGTGGCATCGTCGTAATTATCTATTTGAAATCCTTTTTATTTTTCTTTATATGGGCGCTCTTCGCCTATGATTTATACAAAAAATATGTTAAACGCAATAAAGGAGAAGCCAAGGTTCTATTATTTACGCAAAAGCCGTTGATTGATGTACAGCATCTGTACGAGCAGGGATATCCGCTGCCGGGACCGGAGCATACGCGCAGATTATCCTTTAATACCTTTTCGGATCTGGAAGGACAGCAATATGTGACGGTGTATATGGAAAGTCTGGACGTGGAGCAGACGTTCATGCTGCCACAGCAGTGCCTTGTCCAACAAGCAATGCTGAATGGTGTAGAGCATATATCAACGCCAGATGCGTACCAGCTCAGATTGCTGTGCGAGATCAGCTACATTCCCTATGAAAATGACAAATATTACGAAGTACCTGCATCCTCACGCTGGAAATTCGGCATCGGTTATTTGGGCTTGGCCTTATTCCTGATGGGGATGATGTATGTGGTGCACCAGCATATAGGGGATATTAGGCTGAGATAATGAGATGTAAAAAGACGCGGAATCTGATATTTTCAGACCGCGCCTTTTTTTGTTTTTTGGAGAAGGGACCCTAATGCTCAGCAGTAATGGGCTTTAACGATTGGCGGTATTTAAGCGGACTGGTGCCCGTCCAGCGCTTGAACTGTCTGCTGAAATGAGCCAGACTGGAGTATCCGAGCAGCGAAGCTACCTTGTTCAGCGGCAGATTGGGCTGCTGGATCAGCACTTTGGCCTCATGCAGCTTGGTCTCTGACAGGTAGTGCCGCGGCGAATAGCCGTATACCTTGCGGAATACCTCCTGTGCATAGCCGGGACTGATCCCGAGGGAGGCTGCCACGTCTTCAATCCGGAATGCCTGCTCGCCAGATTTATCATCCCGGTAGGGTTTAAATCTGGATTGGATAGCTTCCATAATGGCTTTGGCATACTGAACGGATGAAGGCGCAATTCTAGGCTCCAATCCTGTAGAAATCATTTGCGAGAATATCCCGAACAACTCGAACAAAGCAATCTGCATGCGAAAACGGTCTGCTGTCGTATATTCTCCACTCTCCCGCACCATGCCAATCCAGCTATGGACAACCTTTTGCAGCTTGGTATTGGTTTCAGTACCCGCCGGAAAAAAGAGCTGATTGCTCTTGACCATCTCTTGACGGAACAAGGGATCATCCACATTAAAATGAGTGCTAAAATAATACATTCCATCAGGGGAAACACACTGACTCACATGTTTGAATCCCGGCGGAATAATTAAAATATCACCCTCCCCAACCGAATATACGTTATTCTCCATAATCGTTTCCTGACGACCTTCTAAAATGAGTGCAATTTCAAAACCGATATGAGACTCCTCCGGCATGCGCCAATCCGCTTTGACCCGGTGAATATGAGCGCCGAAAAACTTCACATTCCAGTCAATAATGGGCAACCATTGGCAATCATTAAATAGGGCTGGATCAAATTCAGCATTTATTATCATAAGATCACCTTCGATTAGGGCAAATTTTACACCGCTTAGACAATCTCATTGTACCTAACATTTGACTATAATAAAAGAGCGTTTACAAACGCTCTGCTATAGGCTTTTACATAAAAAGAAAGCGCTTATATGCAGAAGAATTGAAAGCGATGCCATACTGTATTCAGGAGGAGCTATGGAAACAACAACGAAAGAACGTGTGTCCTATTACGTTTATTTTTTGGGAAGCAACGCAATTCTCTGTCTGGTCGCCTCTTTTGCGATGCTATTTTATACGGATTATGTTGGCATTTCTGTTTCGATTATCGGTACTTTGTTCGTACTGGCCCGCATATGGGATGCGCTTAGTGCTCCAATCTTCGGCGTGATCATTGACCGGGCCCAGCTCAAAGGCGGTTTGTTCAAGCCGTGGACGAATCTGGCCTCTATCATTTTGCCCATACTTACGGTATTGGTGTTTCTCGTTCCCAGCGATGCTTCGCTGACCGTCAAGGTCATTTATATCGCCGCCACATACCTGGTATGGGAAATGTGCTACACCATCAGTGATGCGCCCGGCTTTGGTCTGGCTACACTGATGACGAAAAACACGCACGAACGCGATCTGCTGATGTCCAGAGGCCGGACAATGGTGTTCTTGGCTTTTATGATCATTTCCTCGTCTGCGGTAGCTGTGGCCAATCAGATATCCTGGCCGATTTTGGCGGTTATCGTTGCCACGGCGGGCTTGGTACTCATGAATTTTACCCGCTTTAATGTCAAAGAGCGTTATTCCAACAAGGGAGAGAAGGTTACGCTCAAGCAAATTATGACGTATCCCATGCAAAACAAGCAGCTTTTATTCTACCTGATGTCGTTTATGACATTGTCCATGACCAATCTGCAAGGGATTGTCGTCAGCTACTTTGCCTTATACAACTTGAAAAATCCTATTTATATTTCAATACTGATGTTCATTTCCTTGGGTGTACAGCTGCTAACAGCGTTAATTTTGCCACCGATTATTAAAAGATTCGGTAAATGGAAGGTAAATGTATTCAGCTTGATTGGATTGTTTGCCACGGGTTTGTCCTTGTTTGCCATCGGGTACAGCAATCCCATCGTCGTATGTGTATTCGCGGTTCTGTTCGGCCTGTTCAGTTCCGCACCGCAGCTCATGGTGCCGATGTTTACTGCCGATTGCGTCGAATATGGGGCGTTCCAAAAAGGTGTACGTGCCAGCGGAACTGCTTTTGCCACCCAAACGTTTGCAGGAAAGCTGGGAGGAGCGGCAGCCAGTGGAATCGTCGCTTATGCACTTGCCTTTGCAGGCTATATCCCGAATGTACCGCAGACCGGACAGGTTCTCACATGGATATTCGCGCTCTATGCGGTGGTACCTGGTGTAGGGGCCTTAATTACGGCAGGACTGTTCGCGTGGCTGTACAAGATTAGAGAAAAAGACGTAGAGGGCTGGCTGGCGATTGCGAAAAAAAATCAGCAGCAAGCGGATTCTGCGGAGCAGGGCGTTACCGATAAGAAACTGGCTGTCCCGTCCCTGAAGAAGCGGCATAACAGCCATGGCATTTGAAACAAATGATTATAAGTTGAACACGAAAAAGTCCCATGGAAAACGGAGTAGGCGGAATGGTGCTACCATGATGTATTCATTCAGGAAATCTGGGGGCAACAGCGATGGGAAGCACCATCCGACTGCGCAGTGGCGCATCATGTACATTTCCAGTTCGGCTTATATAGTATGACACTTTACCATGAATCAATAGGAGGACGACTACATGAAAAAGCTGCTGTACGGTGTTGCCTATTATGATGAGTACATGCCTTATGACCGGTTGGACCAGGATATTCAAATGATGAAGGATGCGGGCATCAACGTGGTGCGGATTGCCGAATCCACCTGGAGCACGCATGAACCGCAAAACGGAGTATTTGATTTCACCTCTGTGGATCGAGTGCTGGACGCCATGCATAAGGCGGGCATTGAGGTCATTGTAGGCACCCCTACCTATGCCGTACCGACATGGCTGGTCAAGGAGCATCCCGATGTTTTGGCGACAACCCCTCAAGGTCCGGGTAAATACGGAGCTCGCCAGATTATGGACATTACAAACCCGGTTTACCTGTTCCACGCCGAGCGCATCATTCGCAAGCTGATTGGACGGGTGAGTCAGCATCCGGCGGTCATCGGCTTTCAGACGGATAACGAGACGAAGCATTACAACACATGTGGGCCGAATGTGCAATTGCAATTTGTAAAATATTTGCGGGAGCGATTTGAATCACTGGAGGAGCTGAACCACAAATTTGGTCTCGATTACTGGAGCAATCGTATCAATAGCTGGGAGGATTTCCCTTCCGTCGTTGGAACGATTAATGGAAGCTTGGGAGCAGCCTTCTCCCAATTCCAGCGCAAGCTGGTGACGGACTTTCTGGCGTGGCAGGTCGAGCTTGTGAATGAATATAAGCGAGAAGACCAATTTGTTACGCAAAACTTTGATTTTGAGTGGAGAGGTCATTCCTTTGGCATTCAGCCGGATGTGGACCATTTTGCGGCATCCCAGGCATTGGATGTGACTGGCGTAGACATTTACCATCCATCACAGGATGATCTGACCGGCATTGAAATTTCCTTTGGTGGCGATGTGGCGCGTTCGACGAAAAATAACAACTATCTCGTGCTGGAAACGGAAGCGCAGGCTTTTACTCACTGGGTTCCCTATCCGGGGCAATTGAGACTGCAGGCGTTCAGCCATCTGGCTTCCGGGGCCAATATGGTGGCTTACTGGCACTGGCATTCCATCCATAATTCCTTTGAAACGTACTGGAAGGGTCTGCTGAGCCATGATTTTGAGCCGAATCCTGTGTATGAGGAAGCACAGACCATTGGGAAGGATTTTGCGAGATTGTCTCCGCATCTGGTCAACCTGAAAAAGACAAACAAAACAGCCATCCTGGTCAGCAACGAAGCGTTGACATCGATTAACTGGTTCAAGTTTAATATGAACAGTCCACTGAATTACAATGACATTGTACGCCGCTTGTATGATGAGCTGTACAAGCTGAATATCGGGACGGATATCGTTCATCCGGGGACGGAATCGTTTGACGATTATGATCTCTTGATCGTACCGGCACTATACTCCGCGCCGAATGCGCTGCTGGAGAAGCTGAATCGGTATGTGGAAAATGGCGGTCATGTGGTCTACACGTCCCGCAGCGGATTTACCGATGAGCATGTGCAGGTGAGAACTTCCCGGCAGCCGGGCGTGATCAGTGAAGCCTGCGGCATTCACTACAGCTTGTTCGTGGAGCCAAAGAACGTGACGCTCAAGGATAATCCTTTTAAAGTGGCAGCAGAGGACAATCAGGTAGATACGTGGATGGAGCTGATTACTCCGACGACTGCCGAGGTGTTGGCGTATTACGATCACCCGCATTGGGGAAAATATGCGGCGATTACGCAAAACCGCTATGGTCAGGGGACGGCGACTTACATCGGTTGTATCGTCAGCTCGGCGGTCATTCGCGAATTATTCCGCTCTGTAGCAGGGCAGGCAGGAGTGTGGGGAGTGGATCAGGAAGCGTCATTCCCGATTATTGTTAAATCCGGAACGAATGATTTGGGACGGACGATCCGGTATTATTTTAACTATTCCGAACAAGCGGGCTCGGTGGTGTACCCGCATGGAGACGGCAAGGAACTGATCGGGGAGCAGGCGATTACTCAAGGACAAACGCTTCAATTGGAGCCGTGGAGTGTTATAATTATCGAAGAAGCGTAAATGCTGTATAATGAGCTGAATTTGACATATGAATGAAATTATATATGTGTCCTGCCGGGAAATCCCCGGTAAATGAGCGCCCCTGCGAATAGCGGGGCGTTTTCGCATATGGCAGAACAAGAGGAGTGCATCGCTATGCCAACCCGAGTAGTCCGCTGGTTTCGGGCGCTGACGGCCCCGTATCGACGCAGCATTCAGCTCAAGCTCATTTTAACGATGATTGTTCTATCGGTGCTGCCGGTTATTGCCGTCACGGTGCTGGCTGCGGAAAAAAGCAGAGCGTCGATGGAAACGGAAGTGGTAGAGACGAACATGTCCAATATGAAATGGACGGGAATCTATATCAGTGACCAGTTAGACCGCCTGAACCAGCTGATTTACAGCATTCAGATCAGCCCTGATCTGAGTGATTATTTGAATGAGCGTGAGCCGGGCAATCTTTCAAGCCAATTTAATGCCCAGCGTAAAATGCTGAATACGTTAGCGAATGTGTATTATTCGGCCGGAAGCCATGTGATCGGTATTCAGCTTTATTTGAAGCAATCGCAAAGCCTGTTTACCTTCAACGGGATGCAAAATGATATTACGACGGTGAACGGTATTCCTCCGCAATATGCCGAGATGTGGCAGGCGAATAAGGATTATTTGATTCGCACGAGCCCGACCGATTCGGAGCGCTTTACACTAATACGCAGTATTCGGCGATTTGAGGATCAGAAGCAGACAGGAGCTATTTCACTGGATGTCCTGTGGTCGCAATTCGATCAGACGCTGGGCTTGCTGGGACGAGGAGATCAGCATCAGGTGCTTATTACAGATACGGACGGCAGGATCATGTATCCGGCGCAGGCCCGCCAGTCGCCTCCTCCTGCGGATGTATTGACGGCTCTTCGCGACGTTAGGCCAGGTCCCGGTATGATTCAAACTGCCGAGCATTATGTGTTCTATAATGACCTGGATGTGGTTGGGCTGAGGCTGGTCAAAATCATACCTACTTCCTCCATTAACCACACCGCCTTTTCAACGATGCTGTATGGTATTATCGTAGGTGTCATTTCTATTCTTGTTTCCATCTGTATAGCTGTTTTCATCGCATGGCGGACCGCACGTCCAATTGTTCATTTGGCGCGTTCCGTACAGGAGCTGGACATGATCAAGGGGCCGGCTGGAAAGCCGAGTACACGCCCGGATGAGATTGGGCTGCTGGAAAGAAGTCTGCATGGCATGGCAGGACGAATCCGTGAGCATATCCAGACGGAATACAGTATGAATTTGCAAAAAAAGACGGCTGAATTGAAAGCGCTCCAGGCGCAGATTCATCCTCATTTTCTGCAAAACACACTGCAAATGATCGGAAGCATGGTATTTTCCCAAAAGGCGGAGGATACCTATGAAGTGATCCGGTCGCTGAGCGAGATGTTTCGCTATGTGGTACGGGAACCCCAGGATATGGCCTCTTTACGCGCGGAGCTCGACCATGCGGGACACTATATGCGCATCCAGCAGCGGCGGTTTCCGCAGAGATTGGTGTTTCAGGTGGAGACGGATGAACGGGCGATGGATATTCGTCTGCCCAAGCTGTCGCTGCAGCCATTGCTGGAAAACGCGTTTCAGCACGGTCTGGATCGCAAAGCGGGGACATGGCGAATGAAAATCCGCGTGGAGATTATGAAAGAAGACGTGTGGATCACGGTTTGCGATAATGGTAACGGCATGGCCCCGGATAAGCTGGAAAAAGTACGGGCCAAGCTGGAAAATGCTTCGGAGGAACCGATCTGGGCGCAGGGCAGTCATATCGGCTTAAGCAATGTAGCTTCACGCTTACGAATGAATTTTGGAGTGAATTACGGGGTGACCATAGACAGTGAGCAGGGCGTCGGTACACGTGTCACGATCCGGATTCCATTCACCTCAGCAGAGGAGGGGGACATATGATCAGGGTATTAATTGTCGATGATGAGCCATGGAACCGCGAGATTGTGAAGACATTTGGCGCATGGGAAAAGCTCGGCATTTCGGTGGTAGGTGAGGCTGAGGACGGAGACGCAGCGTTCAGGCTGGTCAGAGACTTAACCCCGCATATTGTGATCACTGACATGCGTATGCCGGGTGCGGATGGAGTAGAGCTGCTGCAAGCCTTACATCATCATTTTCCTGATGTAAAAATTATTGTCGTGAGCGGCTATGATGACTTTGCGTATGCCAAACATGCCATCCGCTATAAGGCTGTCGATTATTTGCTCAAGCCTATTAACCCCACCGAGCTGAATGCGGTGCTGCTCAAATGCAAAAACGATCTGGAGACCAGGGCGGCAGAGCGGCAGCAGACAGCGGTAGAGCTGGATTATGAGTTTTTTCACAAGCTGACCCGGTATAAGCAACTGCTACGCCTTTATTTTAATGAGCTGAATCAGGACGGCGTGAACATGACATGCAGGCAGGTCATGCAGGAGTTGGAGCGCCTCGGAGTGCCAAGTCCACCTATGCTGGGCCGGCTGGTGCAAGAGCTGCTTTCCCTGCTAAAAGAGCTGGCAGCAGACAACGGACTGGATACCCCGACAGCGAAAGCTGGATTTCCGTTGTCACAGGATATGCTATCCTCTATAGAACATGCGCTGGAATTCGTATCGGCGTGCTATAGTCAGGAGCTGAATCAGCTTATTCGACAGCGAAAATACAAAAACAAGCTGAATCTGGAGGAGGTACGGCGCTATATGGATCGTCACTTTGCCGAACCGATTACACTGGAGCAGCTGGCAAAAAACTTTTTTGTGAGCAAAGAGTATATGAGCAAGGTATTCAAGCAGGAGTATGGTCAAAATGTAACGGACTATATTGTAGAGCGGAGAATGGAAAAGGCGCGGGAATGGCTGGCAGATAAACAAATTTCAATTAAAGCGGTGGCGGAGATGGCGGGGTATGAGGATGTGTCCTATTTTTATCGGGTGTTTAAAAAGCATTTTGGCATGGCGCCCGGAGAGATGAGGAAGGAAGTTTAAAAAAATCCAACTTAACAGGCTAATGGTGTCCAATGGCAGAAGTGACCTCCCATCCTATAATGAAAGCGTATACAAAACGAGCAGCACAAAGGATTTGGCCTCTATGAAGCTCACCTAGAGCATGAATGGAGGTTGAAGCCTGACAGCATAGCTGCTTGGAATAACAAGTGATTAGCCAGTAGATAGCCGTTATTTTCAACTTAGGGGAGGTCATTTTACATGAAATTATGGAAAGGCGTATTGAGCACGATGCTGGTTGGCACGTTGTTGGCCGGGTGTGGAGCGAATTCTTCAGGCAGTGACAGCGGCAGTTCCGGTGGAGACGGCAAGACCGTGAACCTCAAAATGTTTATCGCCCAGCCCCGCTTGAAGGAGCACTACGATAAGTACATTAACGCGTTCGTAGCGAAGGAAAAGAAAGATAAAAATATCGACGTTACGGTGCAACTGGAGATGCCGCCTGCCGACAATGCCGCACAAATTTTGAAGACGAGACTTGCATCCAACGATGCGCCAGATGTGTTCGCGCTGCATGCGGTGAATGAAATTCCTCCGTTTTATAAAGCGGGTTATTTGGAGGACTTGTCCGGTCAGCCGTTTGTCAGCAAATTAATGGATAGTGTGAAGCCTTCGGTGACGACCAAAGACGGTAAAGTCGTAGCGGTTCCTTTGGAAACGATTTCATGGGGCTATCTGTACAATAAAAAGATATTTAAGGATTTGGGGCTGAAGCCACCGGGAACGTTGACCGAAATGAAGGCTGTGGTCGAAAAGCTGAAAGCGAACAATGTGAAGCCGTTCCTGTTGTCCTACAAGGAATCATGGATTCCACAGCTGTTCGTGCCGCTGACAGCAGGTGCGATGATCAACACACAGAACAAGGATTTTATCGAACGGATGAATCAGGACAAAGGTTCTTTTGCTGAAATGAAAAGCATGTTCGACATTATCGATCTGGTGAACAGCAACGGCACAGACAAGGCGCTGGAAATTGGCGGGGATGACGGCTCGGCGGCCTTCGCTTCGGGCAAAGCAGCAATGTGGATTCAAGGCCCGTGGTTTGCCGAAACGATTTTGAAATCTGATCCGAATATGGAATTTGGGGTTGCAGCGTTGCCGATCAACGATGATCCGAATGCAACCTTAATCAATCTGTCGACTTCTACTTCGCTGGCTGTATCCTCCACAAGCAAAAATAAGGAGGTTGCGCTCGATTTTGTCAACTATGTGCTGGACGACAAGGATTCCAGTGCGTTCTATGAGGCATTGAAATTTAACCCGATCTCCAAGGTGCATACGTTCAAAAGCTATCCTTGGGTCAATGACGCTACCGCATACGTGAAAGCAGGCAAATCATATCAAGACCCATCTATCCCGCAATCGGTCAAGGATGAGGCAGGCAAATCGCTTCAATCCTACTACGCAGGCCAGCTCTCGCAGGATGACGTGATCAAGGCGCTGGATAAGGCATGGAAATCGTATAACAAAGTGAACAAGTAACGGCAGCCTACAGAAATACATCAGGAGGGGGGAGACTCCATGCCTTTTAAAATCTATAAAAAATATGTGATGCTGCTGGCATTTACCGCTCCGGCGCTGATCTTTTACGCCATTTTCCTGCTCATTCCGACGATCAGCGGCATGTACTACAGCTTCACAGACTGGAACGGATTGAATCCGAATTACAGCTTTCTCGGCTTGGGGAACTTTGTAGAGGCGTTGAAGGAAGACCCGGATTTTCTCAATTCGCTTTGGTTTACGCTCAAATATGTATTGGTCATGATTGTGCTGCAAAATGTACTGGCGTTGGCGCTAGCCGTGCTCATCGAGTCGCGTACGCGTTCCAAAGGATTTTTCCGAACGATATTTTTTATGCCCAATATGATTAGTACCATTATTAGTGCATTTATGTGGACGTTCGTTTTTTCCTCCGTGCTGCCGCAGATTGCCGAAAAGACAGCTATCGCCTTTTTGGGCCAATCGTGGCTGGGCGATCCGAAGGTATCCTTCTTCTCCATCATTATTGTCTCGCTTTGGAACGGTGTCGGATATATGATGATCATTTATCTGGCTGCACTTCAGGGGGTGCCGCAAAGCTTGAAGGAGGCCGCTATTATTGACGGGGCCAACGCATTTCAGACATTGCGCAGCGTGACGCTGCCGATGATTACCCATGCCATTACAATCTGTTTCTTCCTGACGCTGAACGGTGCCTTCAAGGTCTATGAGGTCGTCTATGGACTGACCGGCGGGGGGCCGGGACGCAGTACGCAGGTAATTACGATGAACATTTATGAGGAGGCGTTCTCCAACAACTTCCGTTACGGCTATGCGAGCGCCAAATCCGTTATTTTATTCGCCATCGTCCTGATCTTCACGCTGATTCAGCTGCGTGTCATGAAGAAGAAGGAGGTGGAGGCATGAGGCTGAAAAAAGCCAATTCCCTGCTGATTACGTTGCTGCTGTGCGTGGGTGCCATAGTATCCTTCTTCCCTATCTATATGGCGGTGATTAATTCCTTTAAAACGCAGGGTGAAATGTTTGCATCCTTTACGGCGCTGCCGACGAAGCTTCACTTTGAAAATTACAGTCAGGCTTTTATCCAGACCCACTTGCTGAACAGTGCTTTGAATTCCACGATCATTTCGTTTGTCGGCATTGGCGGCATCGTGATCTGCTCTGCACTGGCAGGCTACAAGCTGTCTCGTACACGGGGGAAACTGAGCGGGGCCATCTTCTTCCTGTTTGTCGCCTCGATGCTGGTTCCGTTTCACTCCATTATGATACCGCTTACACGAATGGCGAAGGATTTGTCCGTCCAAGGCAGTACGTACGGCCTGGCATTGATCTATATCGGTTTGGGTGTCAATATGGCCATCTTTTTGTATCACGGGTTCGTCAAATCCATTCCACGCGAGTTGGAAGAATCGGCACAAATGGACGGCTGCAATGAGTTCCAAACCTTCTTTCGCATTATATTTCCTTTGCTGCTGCCGATCACCGTCACGATTGCCATTTTGGATTTCCTGTGGATTTGGAACGACTTTTTACTTCCGCTGTTGATGCTGACGGATGTGAATCACTACACCCTGATTCTATCGACGAATATGCTGTTTGGTGAATACAACAAGGATTGGTCGCTCATTCTGGCTGCACTTGTATTGACCTCTATTCCAGTCATCCTGATCTATGCGTTCTTTCAGAAATTCATCATGGAGGGCATCGCGGAGGGAGCGGTTAAGGGATAAGACAAATGAGCCATATAAGTTGAACTGGAAATGTACATGAGGCGCCACTGCGCAGTCGGATGGTGCTTCCCATCGCCACCGCCCCCGGATTTCTTGAATTAAGCCCCTAATAAGGGTAGAAATCCGGGGACAAAAGCGACCGCTCCGCTTGTACAGCACCATTCCGACTACTCCGTTTTCATGTGAATCTTTTGGAGTTCAATATATAGACTTGAGCCTTATACTGCATTGCTGGGGAGGTAGATGGATTTTCCTGCAAAAATTTTCAGAAACGTAAGAAATTGGTACATCAGCATTTGGCCTGCTTTGTGCTTATCGTAGTATACCGAAAGAGCCGTGTACATATGACACGGCTCTTTTTTATGTCTAATGTTTTAAATATTAATTAGTAATTAGACTCCTTGTAGATGAATCTGGAGAAGTGCAGCATTCACCTTTGCAGCGGGACTCTAACCTTTAAATTGTCTTATCTATATAAGTTGAACTCGAAAATGAAGCACCATCCGACTGCGCAGTGGCACGATAGGAAGCTTTTAAGTTCAGCTTACCTAATCCTAAGAATCCCGCTGCAACAGCGATCGTAAGATCAAATGGAACGCGAAGCGATCTTAGCCATACAATATTTCATCTGAATGTAAAAGGGGATGATGATGATGGCTACTTTCTCGGCCGCCCTTAGAGTAAAAAAGCGGATGGCCAAACGCGTATTAAAATTATCCGGTGTCCACGGTATTGGCGTAGGGTATAAAGACCCTGCTCATCCCAAAAAGGGAGCCGCTGTTATTGTGTATGCAGACCGGCTGGCCTCGGCCTCCACCGGACTCCTGTCTGCCACAGCATTGAGCAAAAAAACGAATGTCCCTGTCCGGATTGTAAAAACCGGAAAAATCAGAGCCCATGCCACGGACTACAGGGCGCGCATACGCCCGGTCATCGCCGGCTACAGTGTCGGAACGGTTGAAGGCTCCGGGACAACCGGATTGATCGTTGCGCCAACTGGAGCGCCGGCTACACGGTATCTTTTCAGCAATAACCATGTCCTTAATCCCTCCAATACAGACAATCGGGAGGCTACGGTTCAACCGGGCGGAGCTGATGGGGGAACGGTTCCCCAGGATCGTATTGGACGGCTGTATCGTTACGTACGCTTGAATCCAAGCGGAACGAACTTGATTGATACAGCGCTTTCCCTGCCGACCCGCAACAGCTTGCTTAGTCCGCGTTACGCCACAGTAGGAGCGATTCCGGGCCA
The DNA here is from genome assembly GCF_001705305.1 of Paenibacillus kribbensis. Taxonomy (GTDB): domain Bacteria; phylum Bacillota; class Bacilli; order Paenibacillales; family Paenibacillaceae; genus Paenibacillus; species Paenibacillus kribbensis_B. The sequence continues at coordinate 104,051 of NZ_MCBP01000014.1, read as the reverse complement.
TGTGACCGCTTATCGCATAGGAGAAAGGTTAAAAAAGGTAGGGCGTACAACCGGGCGGGTCAATGGTACGGTAGAGTCTGTCTATACGGACCTGCAAATCAATTATGGCGGAAGCCTGGGGCTGCTGACCTTCGAGGATCAGACTGTCATAAGAGGTACGAATCCTGTATCACTGCCTGGGGATTCCGGCTCTGTCTGGCTCAGACAGTCGGATAATTATGCAGCTGCGGTTAACTATGCAGGTACGGCAGATGGTCGTCTATCCATTGCCTTCCCGGTGCAGTGGTTCATGCAGGTGTTCAACACACGCGTAGCCCGCCCCAACGGGGCAGGCAGGGTACTCACGGTAGATACAGGCTCTTCCCCAAATTCCTATACAAGGCAGCTCACCAGTGAGGAGCTGGCTCGCTTAAGACCAAGAACGACGCGCATTAGAAAGAGCTAAATGTCCCTCAGATAGAAAAAGCTGCTTCCTATAAACGAATCGTAAAGCTGCGTGTGAACGGCTTCGCCAGCTCATCATAATCCCGAAGCTCAATCGTAAATGTGTAGCTGTTTGGCGATTGGCTGGCGGATACGGTGCCGCTGATCGTCCCAGTGAAGCGGTCGAGCGTCAGCCCGGCAGGCAGACTGCCGCTTTTCAGTGTCCAGTCGTAGAAGGGAACACCGCCCTTGGCTATTAGTTTTTGGCTGTATGCTTGCCCTTTTACGGCATTAGGCAAGGAAGTTGTAACGATTTCCGGTTCGAGAAAAGGGGTTAGTTTGCGGTTCAGCTTCCAGCCAGCTTTCTCGGCAATGAGCAAGGTCAGCTTGCTCAGCATCCAGCGGCGTACCGGAAATTCTGCCGACCAGCCTGCGCTTTGACCGCTGAGACGGTCCCAGTATTGCCGGTCTGCCGGGATATGGTAGCTGCTATCCAGCGGAACACGTACACCTTGGTACGCTTCGACGACCGCGTCAGCACCGCCGCTGCTGTGATAGGCTTGCATGCCTGCCCACGAATCACTGAAAGCAACGGCGTGGCCGAACTCATGCATAATGAGGCCATATACGTCCGTCACCTGAGTGAGATCGGTTTTATACCAGTCGTCATCATTCAGCGAGGTGAACACCTGAGCATCGGGATAAAAATCGAGCGCAGTTCCTAGTGAACGGTGGATGGGACCTGGCACCCGGACGCCGTTCTTTGTATGGTAAAAGCCGCTGTTGCCGGGCCATCCCGTCGAATATGGGCCGTCGATCCCCCGCAGGAAAATCCATTCCCCATTATAGGGCGCGTTATTCGTTCCAATCGTATGCCCGTTCCAGTCATTGTTCGGAATATAGTTACGTTCGGCTCCGGCAGGAACGGTATCGAATGGCTCCATATCGAAAAAGTAGAACCAGTCCTTAATCGCCTGCTCGGCGGCCTTGCGAATACCCGGATCATCGAAATAGTGATTGACTGTATCATAGCGGTAATCGAATACCAGCGGGAATTGGGTTTCTTGATTATCGTCCTGGTCCCATACCCGGATCGGAATGGTATGAGTTCGTGAAGCTCCCGCACTGTCAGCAATTGTGAGGGAGAGCGTATAGTGCTCAATCTCGTCCGGGCCGCCGTTACGATCTGGTGCAACCTCCAGTTTGAAATCCTTCCTCTCGGATGCATTATTAAAATTTAACACCTTCGTAGCGCCAGTGGCAGATAACGTGCTGGGCAGATTCATCATGAGCCGGGACGTGCCCTGTGCCCTGAGTGTGATGCTGATCGGATACGCCGCACTGGCAGGAGGCTTCACGGTCAGATTAATGAAGGGGTTGGCGATATAGCCCTGCCAATCCACCAGATCAACGCCGTACCCGTTAATGATACGTCCGAAGCGGTCAATTACCTCGGCATCGCTGCCAATCGCTTGCGGGGACATGCCGGAGGTCAAGACTTGTGCGGCTACGTTTTTGACAAGAGACTCCTTCATAGAAGCAGAGCCGCATGAATCAGATTCAATACTTGACGACAGGGGTGGTCTTGCATGTTCTTTACACATGTCGAAATCCTCCTAATAAGCCGGACGGCCTCTAAACCGGGCAGCAACAAGGCCCCCACGTAAGCCGTCCGCCTTTTTATTTAAAGATTGGGGCCATATATGAATTACAAAAATGTACATGGAAAACGGAGTAGGCGGAATGGTGCTGTACAAGCGAAGCGGTCGCTTTTGTCCCCGGATTTTTACCTTAAACATAGACTTTATTTAAGAAATCCGGGGGCGGTGGCGATGGGAAGCACCATCCGACTGCGCAGTGGCACCATGGTAACATTTTATATAGCCAGAGCGGTTCACGATACCAATCATTCACGACACGAATCATTCACAGTACAAACCATTCACAAGCTAAAAAGTTAAGGTCATGAAATGTTCGTTCTAATCGGCTCCTTCGGCATATGAATTGGCTCCCAAAGAATGAGCATTAACGGTGCTGTTTGCCGAGGCCAAGCTCCGGATTTCCTGAGCCGTCAACGTTCTGTTGTAAATGACCAGTTCGTCTACTGCACCGTTCAGATAGGGATCATCGAATTGGGATTTGCCAATATAGTTCCGGTCTGTCAGTCCAAGGCTGGACGGCTTCAACGTCATATTGGCGTTGCGCGTCGCCTCCACACCGTCCACATACAATATCCCCGTATTGCCTGACAGGGTCACGGCCACATGCTTCCAGACGCCTGTCGCCAATTCTGGTGCGTTCAACTGCTGCTCTTCCCCGTTCCCCGAGACGGTGATGGCAAAGCGCATACCTGTCCCTTCGGCCTTCGGGGTCAAAAACATATACCGATCCGTTCCTGCTCCAAAATCAAACAGGCGGGCCCAGCCGTTATGCGTGTTCACTCGTACCCATGCTGCAATCGTAAAGTCGTTTAGGCTGCTAACGATACCGCCGGGCAGGCTGGCATAGGCGTCTGTACCGTTGAACTGCAGAGCGTTGCCTTTCCGTCCCGCTCCCCATGTCCCGCCATTTACACTGGCCTGCTGTCCATAACCCGATGAATCGGCTGCGGTAGATCCGGCCGTTTCGTTAAATTCATAACGGGCTACAATGTCTCCGGTGGGAGCCGGATTGCCGGTGTCCAACTGAATACGAATATCGTAGGCGGCTGCCGTTCCGATATTCAGTCTGACGGTGGCTGCCAAGCCGTTAACAGCCGTGACAGAGCCGGTTTTCGTGCCGTCTACGAGCACGTCATACGTACCTGCTGCGAGTCCGCTCATCGTCACAACAGTAGTATGTGCTGTGCCTGGTGTCGTATTTTTCAACGTCAAGCGGACGTTGTTTTTGGACTTGGACACGATAGCCAGACTATATTGGTCCCGGTTCAGCTCCAGACTCAGCTTTTGGGTGATCAGATGCAGACGTTGAAATACGCCGTCCTTTGGAGTAACCGTATAGCTGTTATTGCTTTCTGTAACGTCGCAGCCATAGCCGAACAAGCCGAATATCGGATCGACAGCAACATCCGAGCTTAGCACTTTAATGGCTCCAAACAGCCCCAGATCCGCTTCCCCGGACATGCCGCGCCATCCGTTAAAGAGGGGGCCGCCGTCCAGACCAAGAGCGCCGTAATTGCCCTTGCTCGCCTGGTACGTCCACGATACCGCCCCGATATTGGCAGGATCAGAGCTGATCTGTCCCGAGTTAATTGCCCCGATGTTCGCCAGCTTGGCGGCATAGGACAGACGCTGGTCCACTTCGGGCTTGGACGAATAACGGCGTGTCCAATCGTCCATCGCATAGCCCGCCAGCGAGGTGGTGTACTGGAAGTTCCACCAGTTTTCCCCGGTGATGGTGACCGGATCGGCGTAATAGTACCAGACAGGCATATGACCGCGGGCGGCGCGTGTTTTGGCATTGATTTTGCTCATCATCGTCGTGTTGCTGTTCATTTTGGCGAGTGTATATACCGCTTCTTCGCCTGTATTGTCGTAATTGTACTCGGAGCCGTAGGGATAGGTGGTATTTTTGAAATTGTTGTATTTGGTAGCCATTTTGGCAATCAGGTCGTTGGCCTCAGTGGTCAAGCCTTCTTCCTGAAGCGCTTTAATGATATCCGGCGTGGTCAGCTCACCCATGAGTCCGGTATTCCAGTTATAGGCGACAGGACCTTCATACAATGCCTTGAAAATGCGATAAGCACGCAGTAAATACGTGTTCTTGCTGTTGCGGTAGCTGATCAGGTTGGGATATAGCTTGGCCAGCTTATACATACTGAAAAACGTGTTGTAAATGTGCGGATAGGCGTAGCCGCGGTATGTCGGTGTCGTATTAGGCTGCGGCATCAGGAAATCAGGAACCAGATAATCGGTGTGATGGCCTTCCATCAGATTCGTCCAGATGGCCACCTCCAGATAATCATCGACCGCCTTGATCTCAGATGCCACGGGCTTCTGCACATTTTTCTCCGCCAGAAACTGACCGTGTGTCAAACCCCAATCATCACCCCAGCCCCAGTAGCCTGCAAAGCTGTTGCGCTTGGCCTTATACTGCATCATCCAATCGTCAAACACCTTGTCCCGCAGGTCGCCCGGCACATTCCATTGTGTGCTGTTGACCATGAAAGTGGAGTGACGTTGGAGTGCAGCATCGACAGGCTCAGTGGCATAGAACTGAAGGACTGTTTTTTCGCCGTTGCCGTAGCTCACAGTTATATTGTTGTGTCCCAGTCGACCGAGCGTAAGTTCATATATTTTATGGTTTGTAGGGGCTGTTTCCAGATAGCTGATGGTGGTTTCGGAAGGGTATTGTGCGGTAACAGAGGTGATGGATTTGCTGGTATGCAGATCAAATTTTGCTTTGAGATTGGTTGGGACAATCATGCCTGGAACGACAGCCACGTCCACATGGCCTTCACTGTACAGCCTGTCTTTTACGGCCTGCTCGTCCGCGACCTTAAAAAATTTAAAGGCATATGTTTTGCTTTCGCCCGGAGCCAGCGACAGACTGGTGCTCCCGAGATAACCGCGGTTGGTGCTCTTAATGACATTGGAGTGAATATAAAATACATTCAGTCCCTCGGCCCAGCCGCCTTGGTCCATCGCCCATGTGCTGCCGGGATGCTCCTCGACTCTCCAGTGGTCCTGATATTCGAGACCCCCGCCTGTAGAGGCATCCGGGATAAGCAGTAAATACGGCCCGATGCCGCTAGGCCGTCCAGCGGTAATAAAGGAGCTGTTATGGCCTACAAAGGAGTGGGAGAGCACCCTTGTTTCATAGATTTGTTCGTTATTGCCGCCGGACCAAAATTCGTTGAAAGGGAGCGGCAGTCCCCAATCTCCGATTTCCAGCGTTTGATTAGAGGTATTGGTTACTTTCATTTGCCAATGCAAATAGTCATTAACCAACGAATACGTTTCGAGTAAAGTAAAATTGCGTATTCCCTGAGCATTTGATGAATTTTGATAGGACACCTGAACACTGTTGCCGGAAGAGGTGATCTTGCGTGCATCAGCAGAATTGCTTGTCCATGCCCGCGTCCATGCTCCGTTACCAAGACGGTAAGTGAACATAAGTTCACCGAGCCACTGGTGGTCCGACGTATTTTGATTAGGTGCGTTGGAGCCGTTCATAACATAATTCGTATTGAATGAGTCTCCTACCAGACGTAAAGAAGAGATATCCCCGTAATCTCCGACCGAGATGGAGAATACTTGATTAGATAGCTGTACTGCCATGCTATCAACCTCCTTAATTGGGTTTGTGAGAGTATACTCATACTCACAACCTTAATATATGTAGGAGAAATGCTTTTGTAACCTTATGTGTGGAGATTGATAGAAAATAGATTCATATATGCTGCACCTCTACTTATACATATAAAAGGCTTCTGGTAAAATGAGAAGGACAGGCGTCCCGGAGGTAAAAGATGAATATTCAAAAGCTTGCGAACAGTTCCAGTTAGTCGGCGGAAGATATTATGTAACTACCAAAGAGGTTTTTATCGGAAATATACGCTATGAGTAATCATGCCTATACATACAAGAAACGGTTTTGAAGTTCGGTTTGGCGTATGCTGGCATTGGTGCTCAAGAGATGGGGGATTATGTTATGAACATTAAATTGGAGTTGCCGAAAATTCCTGCCGATTTACCCGTATTAAACGAAGCAATGTACTCCATACGCTCCAAAGACGAACTTAGCACGGGAGCCGTGGAGGATATAATGTTGGATCATATGGACGCGGTTAAGGTTTCATTTGATAAGATGATCTTTAAAAATGTAACCATCATGGAATCGTCATTGCTGGAAAGTGAATGGACAGATGTCATCTTTGATAAATGCGATCTGTCTAATGTTGATTTGTCCGGTTCCTTTATTCACAGGGTGGAGTTTAGAAATTGCAAATTGCTTGGCACTGACTTCTCCAGAAGCAGGCTCCAAAACGTTCGTTTTCTGGATTGCTTAGGCGATTATTCGATGTATCGGTTTTCCAATTTCAAGCAGGTTGGTTTTGAGGACTGTTCACTGATAAGCGCCGACCTTTATCATCTGACGCTGCAGAAAACCTTTTTTACCCGCTGCAATCTGGATCAGGCGATACTGTCGGGGTCCAAGCTCAAAGGGATTGATTTGAGCGATTGTGAATTCGATGGACTACAGGTGGATATAGAAGACCTGAACGGCTGCATGATCTCGCCGCATCAAGCTTCGTCTTTTGTGGGGCTGCTGGGACTGGTCATTAAATAGAGGAACGAGTGGAAGTATATAAGGAATCCCACCAGTTTGTCAAACGTAGAGAAAGAAAAGAAGACGTTCTGATTGAAGCAGAACGTCTCTTTTAGGTATGTAATGCAAATTGACTCAGTCAATTGAAACAATTTGCCACGCTCCATCTTTATCTTTATCAAAATAGAAGGTATACCGTATATCGGGTGAATATCCTTCTTCTTTAGTAAGCCGTTCGCCAACAACAGGTATTAATATCCGACCATTTTCTTTTACGGCTTTTTCAATACCAGTGAATTTCACAGGCTGATCCAGGAGATAATCGTGACCTGTTCCAATGTCTGAAGCGAGCGCAGCATGGAATTGATCCAAATCCTTTGACACGAAGGCGGCTATGGCCGCTTTGAGTTTTGTTATCATGCCATCTTCAATCAGAGGGTCTTTCACTTCATTCCACTTGATCTCGTCCAGGCTGTGCAGGACGCTTACTTGACTGGCTTCTACTGCTTCTGGAGTTGCTGGTACTTTTTCTTTGGGAGATGAATCTGTTGTTCCCTGATTTCCACAACCAGCCATAACACTCGCAGAAAGTATAAGAATAGATATTATTTTAGCAGGCTTATTCATGGATATTAACACATCCTTTCTCTTTATCTAACGAATACGACGTTAAAAAAAATTGCAGTGCTTCTATAATAATTTACACTATTTTTCACATTATGTAAAAAAACGAAGGCATCATCGGATTGACGCCTTCGTTTCATCGTATATCCCAGCAGGGGCATTGATAGGAGATTGGCGAGCGCCTTATGGCGCGAAGGTCGATTAAGCCCCTTTTAAAGCCTCTGCTGTACTGCATGATATTGATGCTTAATACTGTCCCAAGCCTGGCGCAGACGCTTAGCGCCTTCAATAATCTGCTGCTCCGTTAAATGGGCAAAGATAAAGCAGGCAGCTGGGGGACCTGGGGTCAGCTGGTAATCGGCGGCATCCCGCCATGTGACTCCATAACCATACGCTGTCCGCATCAAATGATGGTATGGAGCACGCTCATGCTTCCAGATGGCATAGGCATGCAGCCCGCAATCGCTCTGCTGCCAGTGAAACAGTTCATTCAGCTGCTGCATTTCGCGCTGGAACACGTCGTAGCGTGATCTGTATATTCGGGTCATCCGCCGCAAATGGCGGGCATAGTCGCCGCGCATCATAAAACGTGCCAGCGCACGTTGCTCCAAGCGGGCAGGCGGCAGGGGATCATATAGCCGCTTGGCAGCTGTCAGCGCTTGAGCCAGTGCAACAGGCAGGATCGCAAACCCGAGTCGAAGACTGCTGAACATGCTTTTGGAAAAGGAACCGACATAAATTACGCAATCTGCGCGATCCAATGCTTTTAATGGTTCAATGGGGCGTCCGGCCCAGCGGAATTCACTGTCATAATCGTCTTCGATGATCCAAGCACATCGGGATATCGCCCATTGTAAAATCTGTTGACGCCGTGCCAGTGGCAAAACAGCACCGGTCGGGAACTGTCGTCCCGGCGTAACAAACAATAGCTTGGAATCCCAATCCTGTGGGATTATTCCTTGCTGATCCAGCTCGGCTACCTGAATCTGCCCGCCCGAGGCTGTAACAGCACGATGGATACCGGAATAACAGGGATTTTCCAATATAATGCGATCCTGTTCATCCATAAGCAGCTGGCATAACAGGGTAATCACTTCCATGGAGCCACTGCATAAAACGACTTGGTCCGGGTGGGCCGTTATCCCGCGTGTTCTGCCAACATGATGGCAAATCGCTTCACGCAGCCATTCATCGCCATTCACCGGCGCAGTCGCCGAGTCAGACGAAGGCTTTTGCAGGTCTTTGCCAGCGGCAGCCATGACACTTTTCCATGCGAGCTGTGAGCTGCCCTCCAATACAACTTCTCCTGCCTGAAAAGAAATCAAGGACTGCTGCGTATCGTCTCGGTCTGCAGCAAAAGCAGGGGATGACAATAACTCCCGTTCCCTTTCCAGCTGCATGATTCGTTGTCCCCAGGCTGACAGAGCGGGGGCTTTTTGCTTTGCAACAGGTGGATTCTGGTTCTGCTGGCCGATTGGAAATGGGTCCGGCAGCATCGCTGCCTGCTCGATAACAAAGGTTCCTCTGCCTACCGCCGATTCTACATACCCTTCTGCCAACAGCATATCGTATGCTTCGGCAACACTGCCACGCGAAATTCCATACATCACAGCCAGATCACGACTGGAGGGCAGGCGCGTACCGCTAGCAAGGGAGCCGTTAAGAATCCCGTCCCGGAGAGCATGATACAATGCCAAATATTTATGATGATATTTTTGAATAGCACGCTGGTAAGCAATTGTAATATCCATACCCAGCTCCTTTAATTGGACTACTTATTTTCGTTCAAATTGGCTCTTTTGATTAATCCATTTTCAACATAATCTAAAATATATTGTTGGTCAATAGAAGGAAGGAGAGTAACCATGAGAAGAAAAGAATTTACAGTGGCAGAAGAAGAGGAAATAGAGCAATTTCTGAGTGAGGTCAGCTTCGGATTTTTAGGTCTGAACAGCGAGGATGGTTTTCCGCGTGTGGTTCCCTTGAATTTTGCTTACGGGAATGGTGTTTTTTATATTCATGGCAGCCGTGTCGGAGAAAAGATGGAACGGATGAAGGAGGACAACCGGGTCACATTTTCCGCCGCCAAGGAGTATGCGCTGATTCCGTCTTATTTTACAGACGAGCATATGGCATGCCCGGCGACTTCCTTTTTTAAAAGCGTTACCGTGCGTGGTCATGCTGAACTTGTAGTTGATCTGGAAGAAAAGGCAGCGGCATTTTCCATTTTTATGAGTAAGCTGCAACCGGAAGGCGGCTATGACACGATTGATGCCAGTGATCCTCGGTATGCTTCACGTCTGAAAGGGGTCGCTCTGATCAAAATCGTACCGGATGAATGGACCGCCAAGTTCAAATTCGGCCAGAATGTCAAAGGTCAGCAGCGTCAGCAGATTGTGGATGGCTTGCAAAAACGGGGGCTGGATGATGATCTGGCAACGATTGAAATGATGCGCAAATATTGTCCTTATCACTAACTACATTCCCGCTCTCGCTCATCGTCTAATGGGTTAATTATACCTTAAAGGGAGATGTCCTTGATTCCAAAGCTTTCAGTCCTTCTGTGTTAGGACTTTTGAAGGACAGGTATATATCATTCTCAAGCCCGTTGTTCTTACTGCAAAGGAACCTTATAATACGATAGATTTATGGAGTAAGGGGGTAAGACCGTGATGAGAGCGGGGGTCAGAAGTCGGGAAAGTCGACGGTTGTTACTGGAAGCGGGGGCTGAAGAGTTCGCTCAGACGGGTTTTTATCAGACAAAGGTAAGTTCAATTGCGGCACGTGCAGGATTAACGCAGCCGGATTTTTATATTCATTTTGAAAGCAAGGAACAGATTTATGAGGAGCTTGTCGAGAGCTTCCGTGCTTTGGTGAACGAAACGACGCAAAGCATGAAGGTGGAGCCGGACCAGAGTAAAGCTGAAATTTTGAAACGGGGACAGGTATTTCTGGAAGCTATTTTTCGTATGCTGTCCAATAATCCTGCGATGACCCGGGTTGTTTTTTTTCAGGCGGCTGACTCGGTGCGAATTAAAGCGGAGATGGCTGAGCATATCAAAAAGCATCTGCAGGCGGCACAGCGCTGGGGTTCTTGCCGTGAGGAGCTGGACCCTGAATTGACAGCGGAATGCGTCATCGGCTTGGTTGAACGGTTGACGTTAACCCAATTGCTGCCTGGACGCGAGAGTCCATCTGTACTTGCCAAACAGGCACGAGACCTGCTGTATCACGGTATGCTGGCATCCGAAGGATAGCGGGGCTACAGTATAAGTATCTATATTTAGGCAATAGGTGCGGCATTTGTCCCTATCATGGATGACGGCACACGCATAAGATGCCTTGTAAACCATGAAGGGAGGAATCACCATGTCTGGAATGGGCGCTGGTTATGGACATTTTACATCTACAGGAGCGATTCTGGTACTTTTTATTCTGCTTGTTATTATCACCAAAGCATTTGTCATCTGATTCGTAGCTCAAGAAGCTAATTTCGGGCGATTTGCTGTAATCAACAGGGAGGAGGAATTTGAGATGGGTGAAGCAGAAAGAGGTTATGGCGGTGGCGGCTACGGCATGTGGACTTCCACTGGTGTTATTCTGGTTCTCTTCATTTTGCTGGTAATCATCACTCGTACTTTCTTCATCTAGTGCAACATTCATGGGCTTGAGCGCCGATGCCTCGGGTCTATGACCATGTAAAGCCATATAAGCCGGAACAGAACCGCCTTGAGCAGAGGCGGTTTTTTTGTTTTCAAATGTTGACGTTGACGTTAACGTTAGATGGGCGTAATATTTATATATAAACTTTTTCATAAGGTGGGTGTCATGGTTACGTATAAAATTGATGAAGTCGCCAAGCAAAGTGGTCTGACGAAGCGAACCATTCGTTATTATGAGGAAATCGGTTTGTTGCCCTCCCCGCAGCGCAGCGAAGGTAATATGAGAATGTATACGCAGGAGGATGTGGATTTACTTAAAAAAATAGTGAGCGCCAAGGAAGTGCTCGGGTTCTCTTTGCTAGAGCTGCAGCGCTACATGTCCGCAGCGGAGATGCTCAAGGGTCAACGGGAGGAATATCGCGAGCGTACGGACCATTTGCAGCCTGCTGAGCGCCGGGACATGCTGGTGGATATGGAGGTCACCCTGAACGAACAATTGGAGATGATGGAGGGGAAAATCAACAGCATCCGCATGCTCCAGACTGAGCTGGAGGAGCTGCGGGTCAGGGTTCGTGAACGGAAGGCTCTGCTTGATGAGGAGCTTGGCAGCGACCCGTCATAACGAGGAATATGTACAATCAGATTTGGAGGTCACATCATTTATGAGTTTTCAACATCGTTTACCTGATGAGTTAAAAGTCCCTGATGAGTTAAAAAAACAGTCAGGCTTGCTGTCTCAGCCCAAAGCCGTCTGGGCGGTCGCTTTTGCCTGTGTTATTTCTTTTATGGGTTTGGGCTTGGTTGATCCGATTCTTCCGGCCATTGCCGATCAGCTTCATGCCACTAAAAGCCAGGTGTCGCTGCTGTTCACCAGCTATAATCTCGTGACCGGTGTTGCGATGCTGATTACGGGCGTCGTGTCCAGTCGACTGGGTGTCAAATGGACGCTGCTGACCGGGATATTGTTTATTATTGTATTCGCCGGATTGGGCGGAACCGCCAATACGGTTGGCGGAATTGTGGGCTACCGGGCAGGCTGGGGGCTGGGGAACGCCCTGTTTATTGCAACAGCACTGTCTGCGATTGTGGGTCTGTCCACCTCGGGAACAGCCAAAGCCATTATTTTATATGAGGCCGCACTGGGGCTTGGGATTTCTGTTGGCCCGTTGCTCGGCGGTGAGTTAGGCTCCATTTCCTGGCGCGGTCCGTTTTTTGGTGTTGCTGCACTGATGGTTGTGGGATTTTTGTTCATTACGTTTATGCTGCCTTCGATTCCGAAGCCTAAAAAGCGCGGGTCGCTTGCCGATCCGTTCAAAGCGCTTAGTTATCCGGCCTTGTTCACGCTTGGTATTGTGGCGTTGTTATATAATTTCGGATTTTTTACGTTGATGGCTTATTCTCCATATGTCATGCATCTGGATGAGCATGGTTTGGGTTATGTGTTTTTTGGCTGGGGGATTATGCTGGCCTTCACCTCGGTGTTTGTAGCACCAAAGATTCAAGCGCGCTTTAGTGTGGTATCTTCCATTAGTGTCATGCTGACGCTGTTTGCCATTGATTTAGGCATTATGGCGGTCGGGACGGTGGCAGGTTCCCCAGCAACGGTCATTGTCGCGGTGATTGCGGCGGGTATTTTTCTGGGGATCAACAATACATTGATTACAACCGCTGTTATGCAGGCCGCTCCGGTAGAGCGCTCGACAGCATCTGCGGCATACAGCTTTATGCGCTTTTTGGGCGGTGCGATCTCGCCGTGGCTTGCCGGGAAGCTGTCAGAGTGGTACACAGCAGAAACTCCGTTTTATTTTGGTGCATTGATGGTACTGATTGGCGTAGCAGTGCTGATCGTACGCCGTCGACATATGCAGAATATTCAGGTCGATGCGCATTAAGACTGAACAAAACGTTATCCAAACAGCTTCAGGGGGAATCGCATCTGACCGTATTACACGTCAATCCGGCTTTATCCATGAATGAGCCCCCGGTTGGGATAGACGTGGATGAGCGGATTGAGGAGGAGGGACGTCATATCCTGGAGCCAGACAGGCTTTTCATTTTGATGGGAATCTATATGGTTGTATCGCTTTGATATAAAGTTGAACAAAGCACTTGCAAAGTGTGAAAAAGAATAGAATATACTGAGGCCAATCAATTAGTGATTGATCAATCACTAACAGGATCTATCTGAATATTCAAAGAACGATAAATCTACAACGTAGTGCAATCCATTTTTTTTATTATAATGTAATTGATCAATCACTAATTAGTATGCTATTGCCAAAATGGAGGGGAAAACCATGAAACATCTTATTATTTATGCACATCCATCCCAAGGAAGCCTTAATCATGCGATTTTGACCACAGCGGTTGAGGGACTAAAGCAAAAAGGACATGATGTGGTCGTTCGTGATCTCTATGCGATTGACTTTCAAGCTGTGGTCAGCAGCAGTGAGATCATTGGGGAAATCGGTGAAGACATTGTACGGGAGCAGGAATATTTGCAATGGGCAGAGGTCATCACCTTTATTTATCCGATTTGGTGGACGGGGATGCCAGCCATCATGAAGGGCTACATTGACCGCGTATTCTCTTACGGATTTGCATACAAATATATAAACGGGGTGCAAATGGGGCTGCTCAAGGGGAAAAAGGCGATTATTCTCAACACGCAAGGGAAATCACATGCGGAATATGCCAGTATTGGGATGGATCAAGCACTTCGCTTGACCTCAGACAAAGGAATATTTGAATATTGTGGACTTGATGTCATGTATCAATATTCTTCGAATCAGTACCCCAATCGGATGAGGATACACGCAAGGCGTGGCTTCGCCAAATTGCAGACATGGCCAGCAAAGCGTAATAAAAATATAGATTAGCAGTGTAGACCAGACTCCAAGAGTGGTTTATACTGCTAATCTTTTTTGTATAGAGTCAGGGGTTAACGCAGTACTTTCCGAACCCATTTGAGCTTATCGCCGTAAGGTGGAAACAGCAATGTATTGTTCAGTTTAGTGCTTTTTTTCATAATGCTTTTGGTGTGGGAAAAGAGATCAAAGCTATACTCCCCGTGGTAACCGCCAATACCAGCCGACCCAACGCCTCCAAAAGGCATATGAGGATTGGCAATATGAGAAACCGTATCGTTCACACAGCCACCACCAAAGGACAAGCGGGTAAGCACTTCATGCTCAACCTGTTTATTTTCTGTAAATAAATACAGCGCGAGCGGCTTTGGACGATCAATCACCGTTTGAATGGCCTCATCTAATGCTCCAAATTCCAGAATCGGCAGGATCGGCCCGAATATTTCATCCTGCATGGCAGCGTCAGACCACGATTGCGTTTCCATGAGGGTAGGCTCGACCTCTGTATGAACAAGAACATAGTCAGGGGCAATACAAGTTTGTCCTGTATTCATCAGCTTTCCCCAAATAATACGCTTGGCTCCAATGAGCGGCTCGATTAACAATTGAAAGGGATAGTTAAAGGGGCCGACAATCAGAACCGTTCCATAAGGCTCCTTGTACGTATAGCTTTTGGCGAAGGGATGGTAAAGGGGGGGCTTCACCTTTTTGGGCTTCATCCACCGCTTGAGATGCTTTGTCATGTGTTGTATAGGCCTCAAATTCATTTTTGCGCAAATCCTGATGCAAGGCGTTCATAATTAATCGTTCATAACGCCGGATGGCATCTGCCAGCTTGCGCAGCTGCTCCAACCGAAACTTAACATTGCGGGTATGACCACTGTGAAAAAATTGACGATGCTGCTGTAAGATGTGACTGACCTGCTCTGGTGTAACATGCTCCATAAATTAAATATCCTCCGATCCTTCTTTTATTATAGACAAGCCCGCTCCAACGGAAGGTTACCTCAGGATACAAAGAACCACCGGATACAGGATCTCGCCTGAAAAAGCTCCGGTGGTTCTTTATGCCCAGTGTGAAATGCTCGCCATGGACGTCCATGGTTTTGTCGGTTAGCTATGGTGATGCGTATCACGGTTCAAAAGTAGCTGTACATGATGAATCTCTGATGTAGACTATGTAGGGTAGCAAGCTGTAGTTATAGCATTTTTTTGAGCTGGGATATACGGGCTTGGGAAACCTCAAGTATTTTGGCATATTCGTGCTGTGCTGCATTGGGGTGCTTGTGCATTAATTCCTTCAGGCTTTCGAGCATCTGTTGTGTCGATCGGCGCAGACGCTTGGGCTCCCTGTTAGAGCGATCTCTGGTGGGAAAACCTGATTTGGCTGGCCTTATCATAGGACCCAAATTCGTACCGCTCTTTAAGCTTTCAATACATTCCCCGCAAATAAAGCTGTCCCTAAAATAAGTCAGCTGCTCTGTTGAACCACACATTTTGCACGTCACCCCGGTATATTTTCGAAGTGCGAGAATACCGGTTTCCTCATCTGCAAAAATCTCAACAGGATCACCCACATTGTAATCCATGGATATTCGCATTTCTTTGGGGATGACGATACGGCCTAACGCATCTAGGGGACGTGTCATACCTGTACTTTTCAAATGATAACCTCCTTTTTTTTATATCCTTATAATACTAAATGGAGAGGATAAAAAAGAATAGGCTTAGAGGAGCAATCGCATATATTAAGTAAATTTATAGTTATTGAAGGATTATAGCACTTTGCCGATATAAATTCATAAAGGATAAGGGGCTAACTACATATGAGAATATTTAAATTTTGGCAGAAAAACAAAAATGCTGCCGTCGCAATCGATTTGGATATGGCTGTTCCCGCAGCCATTATAAGGGTCGCCGGATTCATAAATCAGCCGGAGCAATTCACCGCCGAGGCGGAAAAGTCGGCTGCTGTGCTGGGAGAGGGGGCGCTGCCTCTATTCCCAAGGTATTTTTTCGGGAGTGAGCTGCAAAAACCGGAGAGCTTGAAGGGGATGTACGAAGGCTTAGGCGACTGGCTGCATATTCAGCAGGATACGATTTTTGAGATCATCTACTATTACAAGGAAAAAGCGATTCCCATGTTGTATGAGGTGGCGTTTGGTGTGTATGATTGGACGCAGTACAAGGCGGTGCGGATACTAACCCGATTAGCCCGTGAAGGGCTTGATACCAACCAGATCGTGGACGATATTATCAGTCATGTTGACGATTTCCGTTATGAGGCACAGATGCCGACATTCTATTTTCTCTCCGGATTGACGGGGAATAAGAAGGTTGCCTCGCTGCTGGAAAGACATTTTCTTGAGAATCTGGAATACGATCCGATTGATGCCTTTGTCATCTTCGAGAATTTGTACCGCTGTTCGCCGGATGCCGCCATGAAGCATTCCGATTTTCTTAAAGCAATTGCCCGTGGCGATGGGCTGGATGGCCGTTCTCCGCTACTGGATGGAGCGATAGGGACTATTGATAAGAACGGCAAACAAGAGTACCACTGGCCCAACGGTGAGCCCGTCGAAGAGCATCACCAATTGCGGGCAGCAATATTTTATTACTGGCTGAATCCTCACGATGAAGAAGTCAATCGGCTGCTTGATCATTGGGAAGTGAATCACCCGGAGGAGAATGTTAGGAGTTCTATTGAAAAATTGCGTGGGCAGGAGTGAAAACATATACTTATAGCTAAAGATGACATTAAGAGAGAGTAAAAGAATGAGGAGGATTCGGCAGCTACTGGAAAGGGCTGTGGGAAAAAGTATAAAAGGGATGTACAGCAAGCCAATCCGATGGGCTGCTGTTCATCCCTTTAGTGCGTAGAGCAGCTTTACATGCTGTGTGTCGCTCTCATGCCTTGCTGGTTGTTATTTCCGTATTGTTGCATATTACCGCTGCCTGCATAATGCTGCCCAGTCATACCCATGTGTTGCGGAAAGCTTTGACCCATTTGGCCGCCTGCACCATACGAGGATGGCTGCATACTGCGGGAGGCGTAGTTATTGCCGAATCCGGGCTGAGTCATTTGGCTGCTGGAACGGATGGTGTTTTCCAACTGATTACACAATTGAATAACTTGCTGGCATTGCTGCACAGCTTGTTGGTGGTGCTGGATTGCGGTTTGGATCATTTGAGCTGCATTACGTTCACGTTGCACCAGGTCTTCCAGACTCGACGCATTTTGTTGCTCCTGTTGCAGCAACTGCTGATACATGGCAGTTCCTTGCTGTGTTTGTTGTACCAATTGCTGCATAATTTGTTCACATTGATGAAGCTGTTGTTGTGGACCCATGGTGTTGTACATTGATCATTAATCTCCTTCGCCAGGTAGTTTTAGGTTTTAGAACCCTCATATATTGTGGCGAAGGAAGACAATATATATGCACAATTTTGGCTACAAGCTCGACACCAGAATAGACGTAAATTCCTCTAGGAATACACGATCTTCGTGGTCAAAGCGGCCTTTTAGCGGGCTGTCAACGTCCAGCACTCCAATCAGTTTCTCGTTCTTGATCAGAGGGATAACGATTTCGCTATTGGAAGCAGCGTCACAGGCGATATGTCCTGGAAATGCATGCACATCGTCAATGACAAGCGTTCTCCGTTCTGCTGCGGCTGTACCGCATACGCCGCGCCCCAGTGGAATCCGTATACATGCAGGCAAGCCCTGGAAAGGACCAAGTACAAGCTCGGTGCCATCATAAAGATAGAAGCCGCTCCAGTTAACATCCGGCAGAAAATGACCTAGTAGCGCAGAAGCGTTCGCTAGATTGGCAATGGTATTGGATTCATCGTGAACAAGTGCCCGGAGTTGCCCGAGAACGGATTCGAATTGTTCCTGACGAGTGCCTTCGTAAGGGATAGCTTGAAACATGTAGAGTCCACGCTCCTAACATTGATTTTTACAGGATCTGTTGTATATACCACTAAAAATAGGTAATTATTCAAGCGACTTTTACCATTGGTTAATTAATTTAAGATATAACGATTGTATCCATTCAGTCAAGAGGGAATCCGGGAAATTCAGTCGACGCCGTGCGTATTGTGCAAGGATATTGTGAAGAATTGATTTTAGGAGCAGAAGGGCTAATTGTCTACAAAGCCTCTCAACAAGAAGGTTGTATTTGTTGGAGGTGTATGCTTAAATGTAGCGTATATTTGTTGTTATTTTGATGCTGGAAGGATGATTAAACATGTGCGCATATGCATGTAAGGGGCATATACCACCGCTGGAAAGCCAGCGTCTTCGCCTGCGAAGAATGGAAACCACGGATGCTGCTATGATGTTCATGTGCTGGTCTGATCCGGAGGTTCGCCGTTATTTGAACCTTTCCGGCATGTCTGGACGTGAGGATGCAGAGGATATGATTGAGCTGTTGAATGAACTGGCGAAGACGGAGGATGCAATGCGCTGGGGGATCGAACTGAAGGAGAACGGGAAGCTGATTGGAAGCTGCGGCTTTAATTATTGGCAGACGGAGGGAGCTTATAAAGCTGAAATTGGCTATGAGCTGGCCAAGCCCTATTGGGGGCAGGGCTACATGACCGAGGCGCTGTGGTTGGTGCTGTCATTCGGGTATGGTACGATACGGTTGAATCGGATGGAAGCATTGGTGGACCCGCGCAATACAGGCTCGCAAGCCTTGCTGTCCTCCATGGGCTGGACACAGGAAGGGCTGTTGCGGCAGGTGCAGCATACATCTACAGGCTTTAAGGACATGCTCATGTATTCTTTACTGCATGAAGAGTGGCTCAGACTGGAGGCGAAACGAAATGCTGTTTCAGTATAACGGCGGGGCGTCACTGTTGCACAGGCTGGGGCCATTAAGTAAGCTGATATGGGTGGGGTGCTTTAGTCTGCTGTCGATGGCAGGGGATTCGACTTTGCATGAAGCGGCGCTATTGGCTGTACTGATCGCTGTGGCCTGGCTAGGCGCACGGTTGACCTTGGTACGCCAGCTTCGGGCTATGTCGTTCCTGATTGGTTTGGGTATTCCGTATTTTATACTGTCGATTCTGGCGATTCGAGAAGGACATACAGTGATATCCTGGGGACCGATTGTGATTACAACAGAAGGACTGGATATCGCAGGGGCGTTAACGCTGCGGATTTTTGTACTGTTTTTAACTTCTTATATCTATCTCTCGACAACGGACCCCAGAGATTTTGTACAGGCCTTGAACCTGCGTTTGCGTGTTCCTTATCGGTTTGCGTTCGGCATTTCGGTGGCGCTGACGTTTTTGCCTTTGCTGGAAGAGGAAGGACATACCATTATGGCTGCACGACGGGTACGTGGACAGGAACCACCACGAGGGCTGAGGAATCGATTAGCCTATTGGAGCGGATATGCGGCTGCAGTGTTGGTGAATGCAGTGAGACGGGTTCAGCAGACTGCGCTGGCAATGGAGGGAAAAGGTTTTGGGGCTTATGCGGACCGCACCTATCTTCGCGAACTGAACAATGACCGCTTCGGCTACATATGTGCTGTGATTGCTGTAATAGCTACGGCTGTTTTATGGTGGAGCTTATAAACAACAACCTCTTTTTCGCCCATATTGTCAACTTTTGAAATAAATTTTGGTTGACAATATGAATGCGGGTGAATACATTTATACAGTAGCAGCTTGTTCAGGAACCGGGGCTGTTACCTTAAATATGTGGATTATGGAGAGGAGTTATGAAAATACATATGAAGGAATCTCGTATTTTCGCAAAGTTTACGACGCTGGATATCGTACTGATGGCGATGCTGGCGACGTTGAACGGCGTCATGACTGTTTATTTGTCAATGGTTAACAAAACGTTAAACAGTCTGGGGGGGCCTATCGCGACTTCCACTATTGTCGGACTGTACATGATATACGGTTTGCTGGCTTATTATATTATTCGCAAGCCGGGTACGGCGGTTATTGCTTATTCATTTGGAGCAGTGGTACAGTCCTTCATAGGCTCTGCCTATGGATTCGCTTCTATAATCGCGGCGGCTGTGTGCTATATGATCGTTGCTGAGCTGGTATTTGCCTTGTTGCGCTATCGACGCTGGAATATGGCTTCGCTGATGCTGGCGGGTGGAGCAATGGTTCCACTGTGGTTTATCGTGGCAGCCAATATGTTTGGCTATATGCATTGGGGCTGGAAGGTGCTGACGATCACACTGGTCGTGCGCATCCTCAGCGGTATCCTCCTGTGTGGTCTGCTCACGAAAATGTTGGGCGATGCCTTGAATCGTACGGGGCTGTTAAAACGGTTTGAGCTGGGACGCGCTTCGCGTGCATAGCGATTATGATTCTGGAAATAAAATAGCCGTGTCCTTGAAGGATTTTGGCTACCGTTATGATGATCAGGCGGAGCCAGCGCTACATGGCTTGACGCTGGATATTATGGTGGGTGAGCATGTAGCGATTGTCGGAGCCAGCGGAAGTGGAAAATCTACGCTGTGCCAGCTGCTTCATGGCGGATTGTCCCGTTCGGGCGAGGGTGAACGGACTGGGGAGCTGACCGTGTACGGGATGGACCCCGACACGGCCGACCTGGCTGCTGTCGCCTCCACCGTTGGCGTCGTGCTTCAGGACCCGGATGCCCAACTGGTGCAGGGAATCGTCGAAGACGAGATTGCTTTCGGGCCGGAGAACCTGCGCGTGCCTCCGGCAGAAATTGCGCAGCGTCTCACTGCTGCGCTGGAGGCCGTCGGCCTCGCTCCCGAGCGCGGCTCCTTCGTGCGCCGCCTCTCGGGAGGCCAGCGCCAACGCACCGCCATTGCTGCGGTGCTGGCGCTGGAAGCGCCGCTGGTCGTGTTCGACGACGCAGCGGCGCAGCTGGACCCGCCGGCTGTACGCGACTTCGTCGGGCTATGCCGGCGGCTCCATGCCGCAGGCCGGACGGTGGTCACCGCGTCCGGCCGTATGGACGATGCCGCGCGGGCAGCGCAGCGCGTCATCGTCCTGAAGGGCGGGACCGTGCTGCTGCAAGGTCCGCCGGACACGCTGCTGCGCGAACATAGTGCGCAGCTGGCCGCCTTGGGGCTGCTCCCCTCTCCCGCAGGGAGGGGAGACGTGCCCCGTGAGCCGGGGGCGAAGCCCGGCTCGGCGGCTGGCCGCACCGGGCAGCCGTTGCTGGAGGTGAAGGGGCTGACCTTCACCTATCCCGGCAGCCAGCGGGCAGCGCTGGCAGGCGTGAGCCTTGCCCTTGCGCCCGGCGAACGAGCCGTTCTGCTGGGCGAGAACGGCTCCGGCAAAACCACGCTTGGCAAGCTGCTCATGGGTCTGCTGCCCGCCCCCATGGGGTGCATGTGGTGGGAGGGTCAGGATATGGCGAAGCTGCCCATTCACCAGCTTGCTACCGGGATCGGCTATGTGTTCCAGCAGCCGGAGCATCAGTTTGCAGCAGCAACGGTGTGGGAGGAATGCTTGTACAGTGTTCGCGTCAAGCTCGGTTTACGGACCGGAGAGCCGATTCCCGCCGCGTATGAGGAACGGGCCCAGCGCTTGCTGACTGCCGCCAGGCTGGATCACAGACTGGATGCTTCCCCGTACCTGCTGAGTGGAGGCGAAAAAAGGCTTTTGAGCGTAGCGGCGCAGTTTATCCTGCCGAAAAAACTGTACATTTTGGATGAGCCCACCGCCGGAACAGATTACGAAGGGGCGAACATTTTGCTCCGTATGTGTGCAGAACAGTCTGCCGAAGGTGCAGCCTTTCTGATCATCACCCACGATATGCAGGTAGCCCAAAGCTTTTCCAGCCATGTTCTGCGCATGGAAGAGGGGCATCTTAAAATGGAAAATAATGAAATTTATCATACGATTACAGTTGACAAAAATTGAGTGTATGTTAGACAATATTATGTACATCGCATACAACAGGCGGCCTATACAGGCCGCCTGTTTACCATTATGCAGTGTGGGTAATATTGATCTGTGCAGGCGAATCGCACAGGTACCACAGTTCATACAAGGAAAGGATTTGTGATTTGCTTGGGACAAGATAAACCCATGAAGCGTGGACTTGTGCTGACAGGTATTCTGCTAGCCACCTTTCTGGCCGCGATTGAAGGAACAGTTATTGGCCCCGCGGGGCCGACGATAGTTAGTGAACTGGGCAGTGTGAATCTGCTTAGCTGGATTTTTACGGCCTATTTGCTGACAATGGCTGTAACCACGCCTATTTTCGGGAAGCTTAGCGATTTATTTGGCCGCAAACCGATTTTTCTGGTCGGCTGTTCGTTGTTTGTGCTTGGATCTTTGCTGTGTATGCTGGCTGGCAGTATGGAGCAGCTTATTTTGTACCGGGCTATTCAAGGAATTGGAGCGGGCGGTGTTATTCCCGTTACCTTTACCATCATCGGAGATATATACAAAATGGAGGAACGTGGCAAGGTCCAGGGCATGATCAGCTCGGTATGGGGGATTTCTTCCCTGATAGGGCCTCTCCTCGGCGGTTATGTGGTTACTTATTTTGGCTGGGAATGGATTTTCGGCTTTAATATTCCCTTTGGGCTGGTGGCAATGTTCTTTATCGCCCGTTACCTGCAGGAACAGGTGAGCAAGCGCGTTGCACGCGTTGACGTGCCGGGAGCAATTACCTTTACCATCGGGATGACGGCCCTTTTGCTCGTATTGGCGCTGGGCGGGCAGTATATCAGCTGGGCTTCGCCTGAATTGCTGTCCTTGGCGGCCGTAGCCATTTTGTTCCTGATTCTGTTCCTGGTTATTGAAAAACGCGCTCAGGAGCCGATGGTGCCCCTGAAGCTATTCCGTATACGGGATATTGCCTTTTCCTGTGCGGCAGCACTGCTGGTCAGCACCCTGCTTATCGGACTCACCAGCTATCTTCCGCTCTGGATTCAAGGCGTGCACGGCGGGGATGCCGCTTCATCCGGTCTGGCCCTTGCTCCGATGTCGGTCGGCTGGCTGTTTGGCTCCATGATCGGAGGGCGCATTTTACTGACACTGGGCTCGCGTCGAACCTCATTGATCGGACTGACCCTGATTGTATTGGGAGCCTTCGTCATGACCTTGATGGGACAAACATCACCAATCTGGCTGCTCTTTTTGTCTACATTATTGTACGGATTGGGCTTTGGCTTCTCAATGACCGTATTTACGATTATTGCCCAGTCTTCGGTCGGGTTCCAGTTGCGCGGTGCATCCACCGCTTTGAATACGTTCCTGCGCACGCTGGGGCAAACGATAGGAGTCGCAGCCTTCGGTTCATGGCTGAATTATCGCATTGCTGCCCAGACAGCGGATGGACAGCTTACACAGCAAGGCATTACACAGGAGGATATTAATGGTCTGCTTGCACCTCATGCTTCACAAAGTCTGAGTGACCAGGCAGCGGGGATACTCCGTTCTGTACTGGAAAACAGTCTGCATTCCCTGTTCATCATCATGGTCTTCATTGCGGTGATTAGCTGGTTTGTCGTGCTTGGGCTGCGAAACCGCCCACCGGGTACAGAAGAAGGAGCGGATGGGCGCATAATGTCACCACAGAGAGAACATGCGTAAGAGAGAATCCTCTACGAACAATATGATGTTGTTGTCCAACTCCAGCAAAGCTAAAAAAGACGCTTCCGGTTTCCCGGAAACGTCTTTCTTCATTCTGACCAGCACATGGGATTTTCAACTCGCACATGGACTCAGTCCTGATATCAGTGCCAAGTTTTCCTCGAAAATGACTTCCTATTTTTGAAAAATAACCCTCACTTACCTGATGAGTCGTCAATGTATATTGAGTAACGTCTAGGTTAGTTAATGAATTCTGGTCTATCAATGCACCATTCCACATTTTCCCGAATTGACTTTATACCTGGATGTCATTATTATCTTACAGTATAAGATAAAACCAGAAGGTGTTGTGGCCAATGGATTATAAAGCATCAGCAACAGAACTATTCGAGTGTATCGTCAAATCGCGCAAACCGGTATTAGAGGAACGAGTACACTTCTCCCGTGGTGAAATGGGGATTCTCATCGCTTTGAGTCATCAAGACGGGGTTACTTCGGGCCATTTGAGCGAATACTTGTCCGTCAGTACGGGACGGGTAGCAACGGCGCTGAAAAGTTTGGAAAAGAAAGGGTTGGTTGTACGAAGTACGGATGTCAACGACAAACGCAAGGTGATTGTATTTATTACGGATTCAGGCAAGCAATTTATGATTGACAGGTATAACGAAGGAATCGCATGGAGCGAGAAAATTCTTCGAAAGCTGGACGAACAGGATGCCAAAGAATTTATCCGGCTCATTAAGCTTATCGTCTCTAAAAGCTGAATTCCTATGCAAAGGTCGCATGCAGGATACATTAAATTGCGCCAAACACCTATGACTTTCAGGTAAAAGGAGAACAACAGAATGCTGAAGATTTTCAAATATCTCAAGAAAAATGAATGGATGCTCGTGTTTTGCAGCCTGGCTTTCATTGTTATACAGGTAGGGCTTGATCTGAAGTTGCCTGATTATATGGCGGAAATTACGACCAAGCTGCAAACAGCAGGAACGCCTATTTCGGAACTGCTGATTCCCGGCAGTTACATGCTGTTGTGTGCCGTCGGCAGTATGATTGCATCTATTATTGTTGGCTATTTCGCGGCAAAGGTCGCGGCAGGGCTGGCCATGCGTCTGCGTGCGATGGTCTTTGATAAGACCTTATCTTTTTCGATGGAGGAGATGAACAGCTTTTCGACAGCAAGCCTCATCACCCGCTCCACGAACGATGTTACTCAAATTCAGACGGTGGTTGCGATGGGGCTGCAGGTGATCATCAAGGCACCGATTCTGGCCGTGTGGGCCATTGTGAAGATTGCGGATAAAAACTGGCAGTGGACCGCCTCTACAGGGGGGGCTGTGGCTGTCCTGATCCTGATGCTGAGTGTCATTATTATTTTCGCTCTCCCCAGTTTCCAGAGAATCCAGCGTCTCACCGATAATCTGAACAGGGTAACACGTGAACATCTGACCGGACTTCGGGTGGTGCGCGCTTATAATGCAGATCAGTATCAGGAGGAGAAGTTCGAGCAGGCCAACGTCGAATTGACGAATACCAACCTGTTTGCGAACCGGTTAATGGCAATGGTTGGCCCGGGTATGACCTTTATTATGTCGGGTCTGAGTGTCTCTATCTATTGGATTGGCGCTTACCTGATTAATGGAGCAGCCGTGCCGGACCGCATTACGTTGTTCTCTAATATGGTCGTATTCTCCTCTTATGCGGTGCAGGTGGTCATGGCCTTTATGATGGTAAGTATGATCTTCTTCCTGATGCCTCGAGCTTCGATTTCTGCGAAACGGATCATGGAGGTATTGAATACCGAATCCAGCATCGTTAACGGGCATGAGACGGCTGGAGAAAAGGGCGTTATGGGTCAAGTTGAATTCCGTAATGTCAGCTTCAAATATCCGGATGCGGAGGAGCCCGTGCTTCGCAACATTAGCTTTACGGCAAAACGGGGCGAGACGGTTGCCTTTATTGGCGCAACAGGCAGTGGCAAAACCAGCGTGATCAATCTGATTTCCCGTTTCTACGATGTGACCGAGGGAGAGGTGCTCGTGGATGGTGTGAATGTCAGAAACTATAAGCAGCAGGCACTCCATAACAAAATCGGGTATGTCCCTCAGAGAGCCGTGCTTTTCAGCGGTACGGTGGCATCCAACGTTTCGTATGGCGATAACGGAAGAGCAGGAGCTTCGGAGAAACTCGTCAAAGCAGCCGTAGGGATTGCCCAAAGCACGGAGTTTGTCGAAAAAATGGACGGTCAGTACCAGGGACGGATTTCACAAGGTGGAGCGAACGTGTCCGGCGGTCAAAAGCAGCGTCTGTCCATTGCGCGTGCCATCTACCGTCAGCCGGAGATTTATATCTTCGATGATTCCTTCTCGGCACTGGACTACAGAACAGACCGGATTCTGCGCTCTGCTCTCAAAAAAGAAACCGGCCATGCGACGACACTCATTGTTGCTCAGCGCATAGGCACGATTAAGGACGCTGACCGGATTATCGTACTGGACCAGGGTGAGGTTGTAGGGAACGGCACACATGAAGAGCTGATGGCGAACTGCAGCACCTATCAGGAAATCGCTTATTCGCAGCTTTCGAAGGAGGAACTCGTACATGGATAAGAATGAACACACCGTCGGCAGCAAGGATATGAAAATGAAACAGCAAGGTCCCATGGGTGGAGGTCCTGCGGGGGGCATGGGTGCTGGTGAAAAAGCGAATGATTTTAAAAAGACGATCAGCCAGCTTTTTTCCTACAGCAAAGCCTATGTGCCCATGATTATACTCTCTATGGTGCTGGCCCTGGCCGGTTCCGCCTTCAACGTGATTGGTCCGGGTAAGCTCAGCGATATTGCCAACCTCATCCAGGAAGGAATCGTAACAGGGGTTGATGTGAGTGCTGTCCAGAAGATTGTTCTTGTATTGGTGCTTTTGTATGGTCTGGGTCTTATCTTTAGTTATTTCCAAGGTTTCATTACGGCAACCGTGTCACAGCGTCTTACAAAGAAAATGCGGACAGAGCTGTCCCGAAAAATCAATTATATGCCTTTGAAGTATTTTGATGCTACGAGCTATGGTAATGTGCTCAGCCGTGTGACCAACGATGTCGATACTATCGGACAAACGTTAAACAACAGTCTCGGCACGCTTGTCAGCGCGCTGGCAACCTTCGTGGGCGCATTGATTATGATGCTGTATACGAACTGGATCATGACCATTACCGGGATTGTAGCTACGCTGATCGGTTTTTCACTGATGACCGTAATTATGAAGCATTCACAGAAATATTTTGTAGCACAGCAAGCGGAGCTTGGCCAGATCAACGGTCATATCGAAGAAACCTATGCTGGTCATAACGTAGTCAAGGTATATAACGGAGAAAAAGCAGCCAAGGAAGTATTCCATGGCATTAACGGCCGCTTATATACAAATGCATGGAAGTCCCAGTTTATGTCTGGCCTGATGATGCCGGTTATGATGTTCATCGGGAATTTCGGTTATGTCGCGGTCTGTGTCGTGGGCGCTTTGCTGGTGAACCAACATGCTATAACGATCGGAACTATTGTGGCCTTTATGGTGTATATTCGTCTGTTTACACAGCCCTTGGCACAGTTGGCACAGGCAGCAACCAATCTGCAATCGGCAGCTGCCGCCAGTGAACGTGTATTCGAATTTCTGGGTGAAGAAGAATTGGCGGATGAGAGCGACAAGACCAAGAAGCTGGACAACGCCAAAGGGGATGTCGAATTCAAACATGTCCGTTTCGGTTATAACGAAGACCGTATGATTATCAAAGACTTCTCCATGAAAGCTGGAGCCGGTCAGAAAATTGCCATTGTGGGTCCGACAGGCTCCGGTAAAACGACGCTCGTGAATTTGCTCATGCGGTTCTATGAGCTGAACGGCGGGGAAATCTATATTGACGGAACCCCGATCAGTCAATTAACACGTGAGAATATTCATGAATTATTCTGTATGGTGCTGCAGGATACCTGGCTGTTTGAAGGAACGATCCGTGAGAATATCATCTTTTCCAAAGAGCATGTTACCGATGAACAAGTAGAAGCCGCATGTAGAGCGGTGGGGCTGCACAGCTTCATTAAAACCCTGCCGCAGGGCTATGATACGGTCCTGGACGACAAAGCCAATCTCTCTGCCGGTCAAAAGCAATTGATTACCATTGCAAGAGCCATGATTGAAGATGCACCCATGCTCATTCTGGACGAGGCCACAAGCTCGGTCGATACACGTACGGAATTGCTGATTCAACAAGCGATGGACCGGCTTACTGTAGGGAAAACCTCCTTTGTGATTGCCCACCGCCTCTCGACGATCAAGAACGCCGATCTGATTCTGGTCATGAAGGACGGCAACATTATCGAAACGGGCAACCATGAGGAATTGCTGGCTAAAGGCGGCTTCTATGCCGATCTATACAACAGTCAGTTTGAACATGCATCCTAAAAATAACAGTCCCTATTTGAAAAAAATAGGATAGTAGCCACTCTGGAAGATCTATATCACTTTGGTGTCCGAGGCTACTGCTCATCGCCAAAGATAAAAAGGTCCGCCCCACTTTACATGTGGGGCGGACCTTTGTGAAAAATGCCACTTACTGTTAGTTAATGAGTCGATCTGGCAAAACTACTTGTGATAGGGTGACAGGTTATCGGCGCTGCGCCCCAATTTTTTAAGCAAACCGATAAGCTGATCTCTTTCAGTTTCGCTGATACCGCTAAAGGCACGTTCAATCTGACGTGTATAGTCAGGATAAATTTCGTCCATGACGCGTTGTCCCTCATCCGTCAATTCTGCATATATAATCCGACGATCCTGGTCGCACGGGTGACGGTGCAAATAGCCGCGGTTTTCCAGCTTGTCGATAACATAAGTGACATTTCCACTTTGCAGTAGCAGCTTGGCTCCGATCTGCTGGATTGGCTGCGCTCCCTTGTGATATAAAACTTCCATCACGGCGAAGGCCGTTGGGTTGAAGCCCACCGTTTTGATGCCAGCAACCGCATGCTCGTTTACACTTTTGAATGACTTGGCAAACACGCTATACAAATGCATGGATTGCTGTGTCACCAATGTTCGGTAATCTATCATCTTCATTCCGCCTTTATGTATGGATTTGGGCATCCTTTGACCGCTCGGTTCGGATGACCGGGCAACCATACCCTTGTTACTAGCATAAAGGGATTTACGTAGGGAAAACATGCGATTTGTC
This sequence comes from Paenibacillus kribbensis, assembly GCF_001705305.1. Taxonomy (GTDB): domain Bacteria; phylum Bacillota; class Bacilli; order Paenibacillales; family Paenibacillaceae; genus Paenibacillus; species Paenibacillus kribbensis_B. The sequence continues at coordinate 75,426 of NZ_MCBP01000014.1, read as the reverse complement.
ACAGTAGCTGTGTTTTTAACTATTTAATTTCAAAGCTTTAAAGTAAATTTTTGAAAAATAAAGGTTTTGAATGTAAGAAACCCGTTCCGGTTGGTTATATTAAAAAATAACCTAACGATATAAATCTCAAATAACAAAATAAGTTATTCAGAGGAGATGAGGTACATGGATACGGGTTCTTTCCGTTTTCAATTTCGTGATCCGCAGCAGGCCGTACAAGCCTGTGAAACATTAAAGGAAATCGGATACGCTGCCAGCACAAATGGTGACACGGGTCTCAGTGTTCATGTTGAGAACCAGGATGTGCTGTCTGCACTGGAGATTTGCCAAGCCTATGAAGGAAGCATGATTGAGGTAGGGACTCTTTTCTCTAGACCGGATGCATCCCCCAGTTTGCAAGGAAATGCAGGTGTACAAAACCCGGGCTATAGCCCGGAGGATTGGATTATCCCGGCGCACATTATCAATGAAGATTGGAGCGAAGCGTATAAAAACGGTTCTTCTCAAACGTACACCAACACAGCACAGGAGCACAACGTCAGCTCAGATCAACAACCGGAGGACGAAGTGGATGGTTTTTCAGGCAGCATCCATATTTAGCTTTTGATCAAACTATTCCCGATCCTGTGGCTGGTTGCTGCTATTTTGGCTGCGGTGGGTATTTCATAAATCAAGTGAGAGCCTTTGTCTTTTAAAGACAGGGGTTTCTTTTTGTGTGTATGGGCCAGAACTGTCCTTTTATCTTGGAGGGGTGCTCACTTCTTTCCCATGTATAGTGCATAAGTTTACGTGGAAAATGAATAATATGGATAGCATTTTCCTAAGGAGGAAATAAACTGATGCTTGCTGATAACAGATTACTCATTGCTGCTCTAGGCGGTGTGAATGAAATCGGGAAAAACATGTACTTCATCCAATACGATCAGGATATTGTCGTAATCGATTGTGGCTCCAAGTTTCCTGACGAAAATTTGCCTGGTATTGACCTCATTGTGCCGGATGTCACCTATTTTCTGGAAAATAAGGACAAAGTCAGAGCGCTCATCGTGACTCATGGGCATGAGGATCACATTGGAGGTATTCCTTATTTGCTGAAGCAAATCAATATTCCCGTATTTGGAACAAAGCTCACCATAGAATTGTTAAAGATTAAGTTAAAAGAGCACGGTCTTTTACGTGATGCTGAGCTTCATCTTATAGATGCGAATTCAACCATCGATATAGGCACGATCCAGGCATCCTTTTTCACCACCGTCCACAGCATCCCGGATTGCCTGGGCGTCTTTTTTCAGACACCGGAAGGAAATGTGGTCCATACTGGCGACTTCAAATTCGATATGTCTCCCGTAAGCGGACCCTTTCCGGATCTTCATCGAATGGCCGAAATTGGAAAAAAGGGGGTTAAAGTGCTTCTCTCCGAAAGCACAAATGCAGAAAGGCCGGGATTTACCCCTTCAGAACGTTTGGTTGGCGGGCATATTCTGGATGCATTCGCCAGAGCCAAGCAGCAGGTATTTATCTCTACGTTCGCTTCCAATGTGAATCGTGTCCAACAAGTCATTGATGCGGCTGTGGAAACAGGCCGCAAACTGGTTTTGCTCGGACGCAGCATGATAAATGTGGTGTCGGTGGCGAAGGAGCTGGGCTTCTTGAAAATGCCGGAGGACTTGTTGATCGAGCCGGGAGAAACAGAGCGGTTCCCCGCAGAAGAAATCGCAGTTTTATGTACAGGAAGCCAGGGCGAGCCTATGGCCGCATTGTCCCGTTTAGCCAATTCCTTGCATCCCAAAATCGAAGTTTTGCCTGGTGATACTGTCATCATTGCCGCGGGAGCCATACCCGGGAATGAGCGAAATCTTTCCCAGGTGATTGACAACCTGTATGTGCTGGGTGCCCAGGTTATTTATGGATCAGGCAGCTCCACTGGGATGCATGTATCCGGTCATGGTAGCCAGGAAGAGCTGAAATTAATGATGACTTTGATGAAACCACAGTATTTGATCCCTATACATGGTGAATTTAGAATGCTGTATCGGCATCGTCAGCTAGCAGAGTCTGTGGGCATTCCCATGGAGAATGTATTCATCGTTCGTAATGGTGAGACCATTCAAGTCGAAGAAGGAAGGGCATCTCTGGGTCCCAAAGTACCAGCCGGAAATAGTCTGGTCGATGGGCTGGTGACAGGTGACGTAGGCAATATTGTACTGCGGGATCGCAAAAAGCTTTCTTCAGACGGAATGCTGATTATTGTGATGACCTTGAGCAAAAACGAGAAGCAAATCCTCGCAACGCCAGAGGTCATTTCAAGGGGATTTGTATATGTTAGGGATTCCGAAGATCTCATGAAACAAATCCATGAAACGATCATGTCGACAGTGAACGAATTAACAGAAACCGAAATGAGTCAGTGGGGTCTGATTAAGCAAATGCTAAAGGATGATGTAGGTGGGTTTATTTACAGTCAGACCAAGAGAAGACCCATGATTTTACCTATCATTATTGAGGTTTAGGAAAGGACAGGCGTCTTCAAGTTTAAGCCGACCCAATCATGGTGTCGGCAAACGTCAAAACAGCATGGGATTCTGTTCATCACGCTATAATCAAAAAAGACTTAAATCAGCAATGTGACTGATTTAAGTCTTTTTTTCTTCTTGCTTTTCCTAAAAAAGCGGTTGTAATGGCGGTTTGTAGCGTAGCGGAGGATTTGAATCTGGAGAAGCGAAGCGTTCGCCTGAAAGCTTTCCAAAGGAAAGCTGGCTTCGGAAGCATAGGCTCACGGAATTCTTACCCTTAAATGTTTTATATAATCAAGAGAATCCCGTGGCAACAGCGATCGTAAGATCAAAGCCTACGCGTAGTGTCTCCACACTCCTACAGAATCTCGTTTAAAGCCGCTTGCGTTCCTGCTGTATGCCCCGTTGTAAACGCCGCTGTAATATTATAGCCACCAGTATATCCATGAATGTCCAAAATCTCACCGCAGAAAAACAATCCGGGCATCAGCTTGGACTCCATTGTTTTCGGATTGATTTCCTTCAAATTCACACCGCCCCCGGTAACAAATGCTTCCTTCAAAGAGAGTGTACCGTTCACTCGGATGGGAAACGCCTTGATACGATGAGCGAGATCCTGCCATTGTTGCTTGGGAATATGATCATATGTTAAATCCTCACGCAGCCCGGCTTGCTGGAGCAATAATGGAATCAAGCGTTCCGGTACATAAGGCTTAAGCACATTTTTGATCGCCTTTTTAGCATCGGCTGCTGCCAGCTCCAGCGTTTCACGGTAGACTTCATCAGCATGCTTGTGAGGCTGCAAATCAAGCGTCAGCAGCACCGTGCTGGTCTTATCCTTTTTCATTCCCTTTACGACAAATTGACTACACCGCAAAGCGGTTGGGCCGGACAGACCAAAATGGGTGAAAATCATATCTCCTTCGTGGACGACAACCTTCTTTTGCTTCGCATTCCATACGGTCAGGCTGATATCGCGCAAGGATAGTCCCTGAAGCTCCTTCGTCTGGATGAACGTCTCGCCTGACGTCAACGGAACCTCCGTTGGATAGAGCTCCGTAATCGTATGCCCGGCTTGCTCGGCCCAAGCATAGCCATCACCTTCCGAGCCTGTATGCGGGACAGACTTGCCTCCTACGGCTACAATGACGCTACGGCTGCGCAGGGTTTCCCCGGAACGCAGCCGTACGCCAGCCGTATGGCCTTCTTTGTAAATAACCTCTTGTACGGGACAGCTTGTACGAATGTCGACCCCTTGAGAACGTACCTTGTTGACCAAAGCATCGACAACCGTTTTCGCTTTGTCCGTCACTGGGAACATACGCCCGTTGTCTTCTTCCTTTAAGGCAATACCCATCTCCTCAAAAAAGGCGATGATATCCCGATTCCCGAAAGCCGCCAGTGCACTGTGCAGAAAACGGCCATTTCCGGGGATGTGCCGGATTAGCTCGTCCAGCTCTTTTGCATTGGTGACATTGCAGCGTCCTCCACCGGAAATACCAAGCTTGCGCCCGAGTTTATTCCCTTTTTCCAGTAAAAGCACTTTGGCGTCCCCAGCGCTGGCTGCCGCAGCGGCCATTAATCCGGCCGAGCCGCCTCCGATCACAATAACGTCGTATACCATGAAATATCTTCCTTTTCGTCGACAATTTTCAAAAAAATTCAGAATGGTGTAACCGTTCTTTCATTATATCGTAATAGCGTCGCTTTAATTTATCTTTATCCTGATAAGCACGTGAATCTTTCATTTTGCCGAATTGCAAAACACGTAAAGACGTTTTTCTTCTGTTTATCTGGTAGTTTGCGGATTTTGTCGTTCTACACCGGAATTTTAACACATATATTGTAATATATTGTAGCCTGTGCTTTAATTCAACTAACGGCGTCAAGGAAAGATGAGGAGGAGGAGAAGTCCTTGTTAATTGAGTTGAAGGAAAGTGTGCTCCAGGTTCTCCTTGCCGTTATATCGGCGGGTTTTTTCTCTATATTAACGGATTATGGGGATAAGAAAAAGGCTTGGGGCGGCAAACTGCTTCCCGGTCCTAATCAAGGGATACTTTATTTGTGTTGCTTGCCGGCCATATTGCTATGTTCTCTCTTTCAATATCAGTCTCCATATGGTCTGCCTTCCAATCTCGGCATTATTCCCCTCGCTGTGGGTGTTATGTATGGCAGACGTCGTACCGCCTTTGCGCTCGCCGCTTCCGCACTCATGGGGGTTCTGATCATAGCCCAATTGACACAAATGTCGGCGATGTATGTTGGCACGGGTTTTATCCTTTTTCCTTTTATGCTGCTGCATGTCAAGTTCTTTCAAAGAGGAGCATTGTCGGACAAAAAGCTTCTGATTTCCGCATATGTTGTGGTTGATATGCTGTTCAAGGCGCTTTTTCCACTGCTTTGGGGCAAACAGGATGTATGGGTATACATTCCCGATTTGCTTACAACGCTATGGAATATTGCTGCAGGTGTGCTGGCAAGTTTTACGGTTGTGAGTCTGATGCACAATGCCTTCGAAAAACTGGCGTTGCGACGTGATGTAAGCGAATTTACGAGCAAATACTTAATTGAAGCGGATAAGCTGCGTCAGGTGATGGATTTGATGCCATTATCCCTTGTTACTCTGGACAGCGAAGAACGAGTTATACATATGAACAAAACGATGCTGGAACTCTATCGGGACTTCGATCCCTTCATTACGCTGCCTGAGGTAGTGGGTCGTCCATGGACCTCGTTATACGATTTTAACACTTCGTCGGTGATCAGCGAACGGGTTGCAAAAGCGTTGCAAGGAGAGGCGAGTGCTGATTTTATTAATGCACCTCCCAAAGTATTCTTCTGCAGCTTTCTTCCCATGCGGGATAAACAGGCTAACAAAACGACAGGTGCCGTTATTGCCTTGCAGGATATTACAGAGCTGGAGACGCTGCGCAGTGAGCTGGGCAATTTCGAGAGGCTCAGTCTGGTCGGACAGATGGCAGCAGGCATCACTCATGAAATACGCAATCCCATGGCGGTTGTGCGTGGATTTTTACAGCTTATGCGTGAGAAAAGCCCGGATTCCCTCGGCCATTACTACCGTATTGTGATGGAGGAACTGGATCGGGCGAACGGAATTATTAACGATTTTCTTTCACTTGCCCAGAACCGGATTGTTGAGAAGGAGCAATGCCATCTCCATGATATTATTCGCGAGCTCACGCCTTTATTGTGGGCAGATGCAAACCTGAGGGGGCAGACGATTGAGCTAAATCTGGAGGATCATGTGACAATGCTGCATTTGAACCCTAAGGAAATGAAGCAATTGCTGCTTAACTTATCGCGTAATGCGATGGAGGCTATGGGTGAAAAGGGTGTACTGACCATCTCCACTCATGAGGAAGGGGATTTTGTGGAGATGGAAGTGAAGGATACAGGTCCCGGAATTCCGCAAAATCAGCTTGAAAAGCTGTTCCAGCCTTTTTACACAACCAAAACGAAAGGTACGGGTTTGGGTCTGGCCTTATGTCAAAGTATCGTAGAGCGACACCACGGTACGATCGCTGTAGATTCCGTGGAGGGGATGGGCACGCAGTTTAGAGTTCGATTGCGCAGAACCATTCCGGATTACAGGGATCATTCGGAGGCGTCTGTCATGAATTCCATACAAAAATAATTGTACACATATATAGCTGTTTTTTTTGCAAAATACGTGAAAAAGATTGTATAATGAAGATTAGGTATCCGTACCCTTAACACGTCAGAGGATAAAATGAGCAACGTAGTATACATGATTTTTGGAAAAGGAGTGAAAGAATATGTCTATGTCTTTTGACCAATATATGAGAGATTCTGTTCAGCCCATGCGTGATGAGCTGACCAATCTTGGATTTCAGGAGCTGCGTACTTCGGAAGAAGTGGAGGCCAAGCTGCCTAATGCCAAGGGAACAACGCTGATTGTTGTGAACTCGGTATGCGGGTGTGCTGCAGGTCAATGCCGTCCGGGTGTAGGCGAAGCGCTGAAGCATGATATTACACCGGATCACCTGTATACGGTTTTTGCCGGACAGGACAAGGAAGCAACGGCGAAGGCTCGCGAATTTTTCGCGCCGTATCCGCCATCCTCTCCTTCCATTGCACTGTTGAAAGACGGCGAGCTGGTTCATTTCATCGAGCGTAATCAGGTGGAGGATCGTTCGGCTGATCAAATCGCCGCTGATCTGACCAGTGCATTTGACCGTTTTTGCCGTTAAGACTGCTCAAGTTAATGCCCCCGCATTTTTCGCCTGCGAAACTTGCCGGGGCTTTTGCATGTTGGCATGTCATGTTAGCTTGTCATATTAGCTTGTAGAGTAAATTCCTAAAAAGAGGTGCTTATCTGATGAGTTTGCAGGAACAGATTATTGCTGAATTGGGAGTACAGCCTACGATTAACGTAGAGGCGGAGGTCCGCAAGCGTGTAGATTTCCTCAAATCGTATGTAACGAAAACCGGAAGCAAAGGACTGCTGATCGCCATCAGTGGCGGAATTGACAGTGCTGTAGCGACTGCCTTGTGCAAGCAGGCTACTGATGAGCTGACGAAGGAGCAAGGGGAAGAGTACAAAACGCTGGGGGTGTTCCAGCCGTATGGCAAGCAGGAAGATATCGAGCACAGCTACGCGGTTGCCAAAGCGTTCGACCTGAAATATGCCGGAGAAACGAACATCAAGGAAGCGGTGGACAAGGTTGCCGTGGAAGTGGAGCATACGCTGAAGGACATCGGTCTTGAACGTTCCATTACTCCTCAAGTGAGAGGGAATGTAAAGGCAAGAACGCGTATGGTGGTTCAGTACGCACTCGCAAATGAGCTGAATCTGCTCGTCGTCGGTACAGATCATGCCTCAGAAGCCATTACAGGCTTTTATACGAAATGGGGCGATGGCGCAGTCGATATTACACCGCTTAGCACGTTGAACAAGCGTCAGGTGCGTTTGCTAGCCAGCTATCTTGGAGTTCCGCAGGCCATTTTGGACAAAGCGCCTACAGCAGGATTGTGGGAAGGCCAGACGGATGAAAAAGAACTGGGTATCTCCTATGAAGCTAACAGCGATTACCTGGAAGGCAAGGAAATTGACCCGGCGGCACGCGAAAAGCTGGAAAGCTTCTTCCTGCGTACAGCGCATAAGCGGACAAGCATTCCGGGAGTTTAAGTGCGTAATCTTGTGATGATGTGAAATGCTCAAATCAATATATGCGGCGATCCGTCCGGCGGATCGCCGTTTGTATTGAAGGGGCTATAGCTTACTTGGTGATCCATTCAATGAAGCGGCGGGTTTCGGTAATCGCCTGATCCAGTTGAAGACTGCTTCCCTGGAATGGATGAACAGTATTGAAGGTATGATTGCCACCTTGAATTTGTACCCATTCAATATCAGGACGAACAGAGGCGAGCAGGGCAGAGCCTTCGCGCAGGCGTTTGGAGTCTTCGGTTCCCTGAATAAGTACGGCTGGCAGCTGGCTGTCTGCAAGCCTGTCCACGATCGCAAAACGCGAGCGATTTTGCTCCAGATCGTCCAGAATGATAGCATCCAGCGGAAGCTGCTGCCCGGTTCTGGCGTTTTGAACATAGCTGCGCCCCTTGGTGCGCATTTCTTCTTTTTGCGGCAAAGTGAACAAATCCAAATCTGTCACGCCATTCCATGAAATGACGCCGGATATCTCCCCGGGGTGATCGAGCGCGTATACGAAGCAGCTTCCCGCGCCCCGGCTGTGTCCTAACAAAAACAACGGCAATTCTCTGAATTCGTGGCGTGCTCTCAGATTGGCCAGCAGTATATCCAGATCCTCTTGTTCGCGGCTATAGGTGTTGCGTGCGAACTTTTCCAGCTCGGTAAAATTCTCTAAATCCTCACCTACGCCATTATGTGAAAAGTTGAAGGTTATGACATGATTATCCGCACTTAATGCTTCTGCTATGAAGGGGAACATGCCCCAATCTTTAAATCCCTTGTAGCCATGAGCGATGATGAGCAGGCTTTTGGCTGTGTTTTTGGCGGGGAACCAGGAGGCCCGGATCACCGCATCTGTTCCTGCATGGGTACTTGCATCAACCACAATGGTTTCTGACATCCTATCCTTCCTTTCTGCGGGAATTTTGAATCGACGTATAAGCTAATTCAAGCATTCATCGATAGCCTCTCTTATTTTAACATATTTTGGTGCTGCTTTTACGCCTTTGTGACTCGCCATGGTGTGGACGCGCTGTTACAATAGGTGCAGTAAAGATAAAAAGGACGGGGAATACCCAAATGATCTACGGAATTGGACATGATGTGCTGGAAATAAGCCGTATGGCTGACATTTTGGCAGGTAAATATGCAGATGTGTTTTTGAATCGGGTGTTGACCCCGGCTGAACGCGAGCTTGCTGTGGAACGCAAGGGCAGGCTAACGGAGTTCGTCGCAGGGCGTTTTGCCGCAAAGGAAGCGATCACGAAAGCCTTCGGTTGCGGAATCGGGCAAATCATCGGGTTCGGTGATATGGACATTTTACCGGAGCCGGGTGGGAAGCCCGTAGTGTATTTGTCTTCGTCTGCGTGGGATAGACTGGGATTTCCGGGTACAGGGGACTCGGATTACAGTATTCATCTGAGTATTACACACCAGCCCAACATTGCCTCTGCTTTTGTAATTGTTGAATATAAGGAGACGTGATGTGATGACTGCCAATACACTGGAACAAAAACGTTATTTCAGCTTTGAGCTGTTGAACTGGTATACACGAAACAAGCGGGATTTGCCGTGGCGCCGCCATCGGAATCCTTTTTACATCTGGATTTCGGAAATTATGCTGCAGCAGACGCGTGTCGATACGGTGATCCCTTATTTTAATCGCTTTATTGCACGTTTTCCGACGATTGAAGCGCTGGCGGAAGCACCCGAGGAGGATGTGCTCAAGCTGTGGGAAGGGCTGGGTTATTATTCACGGGCCCGGAATTTGCAAGCTGCGGCCAAGCAAGTGGTCGAGCTTCACGGCGGACAGGTGCCGGATGATACACAGGCGGTCGCTGCGCTGAAAGGAGTAGGTCCGTATACGACAGGTGCGATTATGAGTATCGCCTTCAATCGGCCGGAGCCTGCTGTGGATGGCAATGTGATGCGGGTGCTGTCGCGCTATTTCCTCATTGAAGAGGATATTATGAAGGGCAGCACGCGGGCGCATATGGAAAGTCTGGTGCGGGAGCTGATCCCCGAAGGGAGGGCCTCCGATTTCAATCAGGCGCTGATGGAGCTGGGGGCGCTGGTGTGCACGCCTAAGTCGCCCCAGTGCCTGACCTGCCCGGTTATGGAGCATTGCTCAGGGCGACTGGCAGGTCGCGAGGAAACGCTGCCGGTGAAGACGAAGGCGAAGCCGCCGCGGCTGGAGCCGCGTTCCGTCGCCCTCGTCGAGGGCAGCGGCGCGAACGCAGGCCGCCTGCTCGTCCGGCAGCGTCCGGCCAAGGGCCTGCTGGCCCGCATGTGGGAGCTGCCGCACGAGCTAGCCGGGCCGGAGGGCTACAACGGCCCGGTGCCGGATGAGCCGGCCATGGACCATCTGGCGGCTCATTTGCTGGCAGAGGGCGTGCTGGCGCGCCCGGTGCGGTTTGTACGTGAGGCGGAGCACACGTTCAGCCATATCCACTGGAACCTGCGTGTGTTCCAGTGTGAAGAGGTCGCCAGCCCTGCCGGGGAGGCGGGCGGACAACCGCTGGCTGCCGAGCAGCGGGCAGACTACAGCACCGGAGCGAAGCCGGATGCGTTGATTGCGCTGGCAGAGCTGGAGGAGCAGCTCCGCCCTGGGCTGCCTGCCGGGTATCGCTGGATCAGCGAGGCGGATATGGACACCATGGCGTTTCCCAAGGTGTTCCTCGATCTGATCAACGAATATTATGCAAAGCAAAAAGGGACCTTGGTATAGGTCCCCAAAGCTGCCGTGAGAGGTCTCGGCAGCTTTTTTTGTTCTTTTTTCGTTACACTTGACATCTCATAAAAATAACGATACGTATAGACCATCGCTATTCATCGTTCGTAATTGAGGTTTTCGTACATTCATGATTACATATCCTTGATTACATGCTCTTAACTACATGGCTTGTTCAAAAATGTCCATGACTTCTTGCTGCGTAGGCTGAACCGGATTGGTTACGCCACAGGCATCTTTAAGCGCGTTCGCTGCAAGTACGGTGAAATCTTCGCGTTTGACACCGAGTTCTTCCAGCCCGGACGGGATGTTGACCCGTTTAGCCAGCTTCTCGATAGCCTGCAGAGCGAGGTTGGCACCTTGTTCCGGCGTAACACCGTCTGTATTCTCGCCAAGAGCACGGGCGATATCGGTGAGCCGTTCGGCGGATACTTTGGCATTGTAGCGCTCTACATGCGGCAGCAAAATGGCGTTGCACACGCCGTGTGGCAGATTATAGAAGCCGCCAAGCTGATGTGCCATCGCGTGAACAAAGCCCAAACCGGCGTTATTGAACGCCATGCCTGCCAGAAATTCGGCGTAGGCCATTTGGCTGCGAGCCTCTACGTCGTTACCGTCATCGACGGCTCTGGCCAAATTGTCTCGAATCAGCTCAATTGCTTTGATCGCACACGCATCTGTAATGGGTGTAGCATTGGTGGAAACATAAGCCTCAATAGAGTGGGTGAGCGCATCCATTCCTGTTGCAGCAGTTAATGATTTGGGCATAGCCATCATCAGATCAGGATCGTTGACAGCAATGAGCGGTGTTGTGTGCTTGTCGACAATCGCCATTTTGATATGGCGCTCTTCGTCCGTAATAATACAAAACATGGTCATTTCGCTAGCTGTTCCTGCCGTTGTGTTAATGGCAATCAGAGGGAAGGAAGGCTTCGCGGATTTATCCACGCCTTCGTAGTCGCCAATTTGACCGCCATTGGAAGCCAAAAGTGCGATGCCCTTGGCACAGTCATGCGGTGACCCGCCTCCGAGCGAAATAATGAAATCGCATTTGGATTGGTTCAGCAGCTCCAAGCCCTCGTTCACATTGGCAACGGTAGGATTCGGCTGTGTACCACTGTATACGACGGATTTTACATTTATACTTTCCAACACGCTTGTTACTTTTTTCACAATACCGATATCAACTAAAGGCTTATCAGTTACGATCAATGCATTTGTATAGCCCAGCTTCCCAATTTCTGTACCTGCGTCCGCCAGTGCGCCTGAGCCCATAAGACTCATACCCGGCATCATGAATTTCGAAGTTCCTGTCATCGGATGCATCCACCTTTATTATTATTTTGAGTTAAATCGAGGTATAATGATGGAGTTGAAAGGATCTTATTACCACCCTTATATCCTTATATTACAGCCTCATATTAGGGGGGAACTAACGCATTTTATTATAAAATATCGTGATTTTCAAAAGGGTGAGATGGATGGAGCATGCCAAGACTTTAGGTGATTTTAATCGTTATAGCGAGTTGCAGTATGGATATGAAACCGATCTGATCCGGATATTATATTATGATCTTCCGGAAAACTATTACGAAAAGTATGCTTCTTATGAATACCCGAAGCTGTGTACCATTCTGGAGGGAAGAAAAGAGGTCAAAATTAATGAAACGGAGCATTTTGAATACGATGCTCATGAAATCATTCTGCTTCCTCCACAGTCCAGCGTTGAAATGAAAATCAAAGAACATACCAAGGCACTGGTGTTTGAATTAAGCGATCAGTTAATGGAACGGTTGAGGGATGTGGTAGAGGAGGAATTTCAGGTTTCGGAAAGTGCTCCTGCCCATTCGGTGGTTCGCTGTGAGTTGAACGAAAAGACGAATTTACTTACAGCCTCCATGGAACGGATCAAGCAGTATATGGAACAACCTGCCGAGAGAAAAAAATTCCTGATTGATCTGAGCGCTCAGGAAATGGCCTATCATTTGCTACAGATGCAGGTGCTTGAACAGAATTTGCTCACGAACGACCGGCATCCGGTGTTCCGTGCGATTCGCGACATTCAGGAGCAATTGCCCGGTATCAGGCATGTGAAGGATTTGGCGGATAACTACAACATGTCACATGCAAATTTTACAAATCAGTTTAAGAAAATAACAGGCTTGACTCCACTTGACTATATTACGAATCAAAAAATGCAGCTTGCCAAGCAATGGCTCCAGCACAGAAACGTAACGGAGGTCGCCTTTGATTTGAATTATGAGAGCGTTTCCTACTTTATTGGTCTTTTTAAGAAGAAATACGGAATTACACCCAAACAATACCAGATGAGTCTACAACGGCAAGCAGTCCTTTCATAATGTGAAAATATAAAGGCAGGGCCGTCCTTCAGCGTTAAAAGCGACTGCGGGACGGTCCTGCCTTCATATAGATATACATTTTCTCCACTTTCGATCTTTAAAGTGAATTGGCACGATCCTCGATCCCGATCAGCCCTTTGCCGATCACATTGGCCGAAACCGGAGGCTTCCCAAGCTCACGGGACGATACGGACAACTGCCCGATATGATGAATTTGGTGGGCGATGGTGTGGCGCATCACCTCACCCCAGGCATCGATCACAATCCTGCCATCAGGGAGGTGATCTTCATACGCTTTTCTTTCCAGCCCTTCATGCCAGGCGAGCACGAACGGCTCGACATCAAGTCGAAACCTCGCATCCAGCTCACGGACTTTATCCAGCGTAGCATAGCGAGAGAAGTCCTCCTGAAAATCAGGCTTGCCCTGAATCGTTTGAATCCAGCTCCACTCCACATCGACGATATGAAAGAGCGTCTTCAAAATACCGCCGACACCGCCAACCCGTTTTTTCAGCAGTTCCTCCTGCGGCACCTCTTCACACCAGCGGTACCATTGTTCTCGCACCATCCAGTTGTAACGAAAAAAAGTCTGCATCCATAACCTCCAGCATTGTATTTAAGAATTGCCTCCACCAGTTTACCGTGGAATGCCCAATCTTTTTCAGCTTCATTCTGGGGATTCATGTTCAGGCTCTAATGGACGGGTCCATTTAAATCGAAAAGGCTGTCTCGCTCGTAGAAACTCTACTTTGGAGACAGCCATGATTATAGGGTAGTGATGTTTGTTACTGGCTTATTTCTTTGCAGCCGCGTAACGTTTGTTCACTTCATCCCAGTTGATAACATTGTAAAATGCTGCAATGTAATCTGGGCGTTTGTTTTGATATTTCAGGTAGTAAGCATGCTCCCAAACGTCCAGTCCAAGTACCGGAGTCAGACCTTCGGACAGTGGGCTGTCTTGGTTAGGAGTGCTAGTGATCGCCAGTTTGCCGTCTTTGCCGACAACCAGCCAAGCCCAGCCGCTGCCAAAGCGTGTTGTAGCTGCTTTAGTGAAGTCTTCTTTGAATTTGTCATAGCCGCCCAGCTCGTTGTTGATTGCATCAGCAATGGCACCCGTTGGTTGTCCGCCGCCATTAGGACCGATAACTTCCCAGAACAGGCTGTGGTTGTGGTGTCCGCCACCGTTATTGCGAACCGCAGTGCGGATGCTTTCAGGAACGCTGTCCAGATTGGAGATCAGGTCCTCCAGGCTTTTGCTTTGCAGTTCAGGAGCGCTTTCCAAAGCTGCGTTCAGGTTTGTTACATATGTGTTATGGTGACGATCATGGTGAATTTCTACTGTCAGCGCATCAATGTGCGGCTCCAGTGCGTCTTTCGCGTAAGGAAGTTCTGGTAATTGAAATGCCATAGTAAATCCCTCCTGGTTATATGGTTGGGTAAGGTATTCCTATGTAATAATACCCTCTACAGTTATATTAAACCGCATTCAGGCTATTTTATCAACATTTTTGTTTGTAAAATAGCAAACTGGGTAGTACGACCTGGTAGCTAGCATATCCAAAAAACGGTCTGGAATACACAAAATATAGGCAAGAAGAGGAAAATTATGAGACGAAAAAATGTAAACGTTTCATATACAGCGCTTACATGAGAAAAAGGGATGTATTCCTATTAAAAGTATGGTTTAATGTTCAAGGAAGCAGAAATTTCGGCTTTTTTGTCGTCTGCTATATCTTGTCATGTCTTTGGACCTGATGATTTGAGGGTACATACTCTTTTCCTGTTCTTCATTTCTTATATAGCAGATCGTATGCATTTTTATCATAATGCCTCGTGATTAACGCCATGCTAAGAACTTTAAGGATTTATGTAAAAATGACGGTGCTGTCTCATTTTTTAATTATGCTTACGAAAAGGGAGATATAACTTATGCACGTTCGTTCCTTTCAATTAAGTGATGTGAATCCAGTAACGGAGCTCATGCAAATTGCCTTGTCAGAGGAGTGCTACAAGGAGACGGTGGGCGCTTTTGCACGTCAGCTTTCGTGGGATTCCGGTTTGATCGTCGTTGCGGAAGAAGAGGGAGAGATCGTTGGCGCCCTGATTGGCACGATTGATCAGAATCATGGTTGTTATTATCGTATTGCTGTTCACCCGGATCATCGTCGGATAGGAATTGGCAAGTCGCTTGTGGGATCCATGGAGCAGCGTTTTCAGCAGCGTAAGGTTAGCCGTATTTTGGTAGCCGGGGACAAGCATAACAGCGCGGCCATGCCTTTGTATGAAGCGATGGGCTACGGAGCGAGCCAGATTTTACAAACTTTTCAGAAACTCAGTATTTTGGCTCCGCATTAATAGGCAATCGATATAAAGAGAATTGAATATCTTTGAGGTTAATACTTCCATTTAGAGCATATCTGAGTAACCGTTGCAATCGGGTACGGGATATGCTTTTCTATTTATATATATGCTGGGCTGAAAAGTACATGTTGCGCCACTACGCAGACGGATGGTGCTTCCCATCGCTGGGCAAAGACGAACACTTACGCTTGTCCAGCACCATTCCGTCTGCTTCGTTAACATTTTTTTCGATTCAGCATATATAACAGGGTTAAGGAGGATTATTATGGACGCTTTGGCTCCTTCGTCAGGTCCAGTTCCTTCACCGGGAACATCCAAACAAGCAGGTCGCTCTGGTTACATACGCGATTGGTTGGTCACTCTTCTGATTGCGATGATTGTCTTGCTGCTTCTGAACCTGTTTGTGTTTAATCTGTCCACGGTCAGGGGACACTCGATGCAGCCGACGCTCATGGAAAGCCAGCATCTGCTCGTTAACAAGCTGGTTTACAATTTTCATGATCCGGGCAGAGGAGACATCGTGATTTTAAAAGATCCCGACTCCAAGCCGACCAGCCCGAGGTTTTTAGTGAAAAGAGTGATAGGCACTCCCGGGGATGTGATCCGGGTTGAACATAATCTTTTGTATGTGAACGGTGAGCTGCTAAATGAGCCTTACACCAGCTCCAGGGTGGAGGATGGTGATTACGGCCCTTTTACGGTGGAGCCGGGTCACTTTTTTGTCATGGGAGATAATCGTCACACTGCTGCAAGCAAGGACAGCCGGTATTTTGGCAGCATTAAAGCTCAGGATTTGCTAGGGCGCGCAGAGTTTATATTTTGGCCGATATCCGAGTGGAAGTGGCTATAGAGGAACGATAGTTTGAAATCAATGCGTAAGCGCGTGTGAATCGATCAGGATCATGATGGAGCAGACGGTTACGAATCAGGAAAGGAAGAGGAATGTGAAAGAAGTGATGGTATATACTGACGGCGCTTGTTCGGGAAATCCGGGCCCTGGGGGTTGGGGTGTCGTTTTACTGTATGGAGAGCATCGCAAGGAACTGTCGGGAGCCGAGAAAATGACAACAAATAACCGCATGGAGATCAGGTCTGTGATCGAAGCGCTGAAAATGCTCAAGGAGCCTTGCCATGTCAAAGTACACAGTGACTCTGCCTATGTCGTCAATTGCTTCAAGCAGGGCTGGATTAAGAATTGGCTCCGTAACGGCTGGCGCAACAGTAAAAATCAGCCTGTTGAAAATAAAGAGCTGTGGGAAGAACTGTGGGCACTGATGGGCAAGCATGAGGTTGAATATGTAAAGGTGAAGGGGCACAGTGACAACGAGTTGAACAATCACTGTGATTTCCTGGCGACCAGCGCTGTTAAAAATTTACGGTAGCATCTGCTGCTATTTTCTGTTGAAATTTGAGATATGAGGATTATTGCAAACTCCTCATACGAGCGATTATGAAGGAATGAAAGAGAGGTGAGTATCGGATGCAACGCGGACTGACTCGGGCGGCTGACGGAACCGCTTCGACCTGGGCATCACTCAAGCAGGAAATCATTGAGGCGGCTCCGGGGCTGGGTATCGACTCCATCGGGTTCGCATCCGCCGACCCCTTTCTGTCTCTGAAAGCTATATTGGAAGAGCATCGGGCCAAAGGCTATGAATCCGGCTTTGAGGAGCCGGATATTGACAAGCGGATTTATCCGGAGCTGTATGGCTCACAGCCTGCATCCCTGATTGCCATTGCGGTGGCGTATCCTTCCAAAATGAAGAATCCGCCGAAGTCGGACAAGGGCAAGTACCGTGGTATTTTGGCGCGATCAGCCTGGGGGAAGGATTATCATCTGGTGCTGCGCGAGGCGATGGAAAAGCTTGAGGCTTTTATAAGTGAGCGGGTGCCTGATGCGGTGTTGAAAAACATGGTGGACACCGGGGAACTGTCAGACCGAGCTGTAGCGGAACGCGCAGGTATTGGCTTTAGCGGTAAAAACACAATGATGATCTCACCGACACTGGGATCGTGGATTTATCTGGGTGAATTGCTGACGAACATTCCTTTTCAACCAGATGAACCCGTCACGGATGGCTGCGGGGAATGCACCAAATGTCTGGATGCGTGTCCTACGGGCGCGCTTGTGGGACCGGGGCAGCTGAATGCCCAGCGGTGTGTGTCCTTTTTGACACAAACGAAAGGCTTTCTGGATGAAGAATTTATGCTAAAAATAGGGAATCGGCTGTATGGATGTGATACCTGCCAAATGGTATGTCCCAAAAATCGGGGCCTCAACTGGGATCATCATCCTGAGCTTACACCTGATCCCGAAATTGTGAAGCCGCTGCTGCTGCCGTTGCTGGATTTGAGCAATCGTGAATTCAAGGAACGGTTTGGCCAAAGCGCGGCAGCCTGGCGGGGGAAAAAGCCGATTCAGCGTAATGCGATTATCGGGCTGGGCAATTTCAAGGATATCAGTGCCGTACCCAAGCTGACGGAGGTTCTGCTGGATGATCCACGTCCCGAGCTTCGGGGTACGGCGGCTTGGGCTTTGAGCCGAATAGGAGGAGAAGACGCTATGACAGCGATCAAGCAAGCATCTGAGAATGAACAACATGAGCAAGTACGCGAAATGATCGCGCAGGCGCATTCCAAACTGGAGGAGAAACAGCAAGTAGAACAGGGTCCAACCACCATTTATTATGATGAAATGGAGACACCTGTGGGCACTTTGACGCTATGCGCAACGGATCGGGGGCTGTGTCGAATAGAGTTTGGCGTTTTTTATGCGAAGGAGGCACTGCTTCAGCAATGGGCCCGGACGTGGATCGGGGAATATGTCTATGTGCAGCAGCCGGAAAAACTGCGCGGGGCTGCGGATCAACTGCGTGAATATTTTGCCGGAGAACGACGGGAATTCAGTATAGTCTTTGATTTGAGAGGGGTTCCCTTCCAAGAGCAGGTATGGCGTGCACTGCAAAATATTCCGTATGGACAGAGCGTGTCCTACAAGGATATTGCGGAGTCCATCGGACGTGCCAAAGCCGTACGCGCAGTCGGCGATGCGAGCAACAAAAATCCGCTGCCCATCCTGATTCCATGTCACCGGGTATCAGGTGCAAACGGAAGCCTGGTCGGTTATGCCGGAGGTCTACAAGTCAAGACAAAGCTGCTGGATTTGGAAAAAGAATGAGGACATATGTTTGCAAATTGTGATTTGCTAGCTGTCCCATGTTTTGCTATGATAGGTTCGTGTGTAATACATGATGTTTCATATAAATATACAGAGGTGACGACTTCGTGGTGTGGAATATTGTCATTCCGATTATTACCCTGATTGTTGGTTTGGTTGGGGGATTTTTCATCGGTGCTTATTATCTTCGCAAACAGCTTGAGAAGATGCAGAACGACCCTGAAACGCTGCAAAAAATGGCCAAGCAGATGGGTTACAACCTGAATGGAAAACAAATGCAGAAGGCTCAGCAGATGATGAAGAACCAGCAGTTCTCCAAAAATCAGCCTGGTGCGCGTAAAAATCAGGGCCGTCGGAAATAATGAGCAACGAGAGCACGGATGTCGCATGAGGTTGCTGCATAGAGGAGGATTACTGTGGCTGGCGTAAAAGATTATATTAACCGCAAAGCTGCGGATAACCGGGATAAAATCGAGTACCATGTGGAGCAGATTTTACAACTGATCGGTGAAGACCCCAAGCGTGAAGGACTGTTGGAAACACCGGCACGCGTAGCGCGCATGTATGAGGAAATATTTGCGGGTTATGAGGTTGATCCCCGGGATGCGCTGGGTGTGACATTCGACGAGAATCACGAGGAGCTTGTGATTGTGAAGGACATCGTCTATTACAGCCAGTGTGAGCACCATATGGCACCTTTCTTCGGAAAAGTGCATATCGGCTATGTACCTAGCGGCAAAATTGTAGGCTTGAGCAAGCTTGCCCGTCTGGTGGAGGCTGTGACCCGCCGATTGCAGGTGCAGGAGCGGATTACATCACAGATCGCGGATATTCTGGATGAAGCGGTTTCTCCTCACGGAGTTATGGTGGTTGTGGAAGGCGAACATTTGTGTATGTGTGCAAGGGGTGTCAAAAAGCCGGGCAGTAAAACGGTAACGTCTGCGGTACGCGGCTCTTTCCGTGATGATGCGGCACAACGCGCAGAATTCCTGTCCCTGATCAAGGAATGATCGAAGACGGCTTGACGGTTATGTGATGAAAAAGGGTGGTTTACGCATAGGCGTAGCCACCCTTTTTTGCTAACATCCTTTTTGCTAACATAGGAATAGACGGATGGACTGATACAATATCCAACAGCGCAGCATAGCTGCCTTAACATTTACGATTAACCTATGCATAACAGTGATTTTAAGATAGGGGATACCATATGGAGAACGTACGTAGCTCAGCAGAAAAAACAACAGCATTGCCTGATTTGCAATGGTATGAAGCGCCGCTGACCGATACCCGGATGGACGTTTTGTCTCCGCTGGCCTGGGAGGAGCTGGCCTGTCGGCAAGTAGGGAAAGGAGCTGCGCCTGTTTTGCATCTGTGGCGACATCCGGCTGCGCTGGTCATCGGTCACCGGGACCGCAGGCTTCCATACGCGTCGCAGGCGATGGAGTGCGTGCGCAGCGCGGGAACCTCGGTGTGCGTACGCCCTTCGGGCGGAGCAGCCGTCATGCTGGACAGGGGGGTACTGAACCTGTCCCTGATCCTGCCGAATCCGCAGCGGGCGATTAGCCTGAATGAGGATTTCCGGCTCATGGCGGGGCTGATTGCCGAGGCGCTGGCCCCGTGGTCTGCCGAGGCGCAGACCGGGGAAATCACCGGGTCCTTCTGTCCCGGTGATTACGATGTCAGCGTCCGAGGCCGCAAGTTTTGCGGCATTGCGCAGCGGCGTCAAGCCAAGGCGTATATCATCACGGCCTTCGTGATGATTGAGGGCAGTGGTGCAGAGCGTGCACAGGCGGTGCAGCAGTTTTATGCGGCGGCAGCCGGAGATACGCCGACGGGGACGCCGCAGCCGGATTATCCACGGGTAAATCCGGCAACGATGGGCAGCCTGGCAGAGCTGGCTGGGGTGCCATCTGTTGAGGCCTATACGGCATCTCTGCGCCGGGTGATCGAAAGCCGGGCTACGATTTTGCCTGTCGATGGCTCGCTAGCGCAGCCGCAAGGATTGGTAGAGCAAATGGCTGCTCTTAGGGAGCGGTACGATTCACAAGTATAGTGTAGAATGAATTTAGCTCACTAGCTTACATGAAACTTAGCTCATATGGAACTTAGTTCACATGGCACTTAGCTTAGAAGGGCAGCCATCTCAGCTTGGAGGCTTGAGCGTAGCGCTCTTCCACTGCAGGCCAGTTGACGACATGCCACCAGTCTTCGATGTATTTGTTGCGCTCGTTCTGATGCTTTAAGTAATAGGCGTGCTCCCACACATCAATCGCCAGCAGCGGAATGGACTCCCATTGAGTCAGATTCTGGTGCTTTTCGGCCTGCAAAATTTCAAGCCGTCCCGCGCGAGGACTCCACACCAGAATCGCCCAGCCGCCGCCCTCAACCTTCTCGGCTGCCGAACTGAAATGCTTCTTGAATGCGTCGAAGCTGCCAAAATCTTTTTTGATCTGCTCAGCCAGCGGCCCGCTTGGTTTTCCGCCTCCTTGGGGGCTCATAATCGTCCAAAAAAGAGTATGCAGATAATGGCCACCACCGTTAAACGCCAGTTCCCGTTCCCAGTGCTTTACGAGGTCAAAGTCACCTGTTTTCCGGGCCTCTTCCAGCTTCTTCTCCGCTTTATTCAAATCATTCACATAGCTCAAATGATGCTTGTCATGGTGAATACGCATCGTCTTTTCATCAATATAGGGTTCAAGCGCATTATAGGGATAAGGAAGCGGTGGCAAGCGATGTCCCCCAATAGGAACCGAGCGGCCGGGGGAAGCTTTTTCCGTTGCCGAAGGCTGCGTCTGACCGGACTGAACGCCTTTAGACGCCCATGTGCCTTCTCCCCGTATGCCCACCTGTCGCTCTCGCAACGCATCCTCAGGGTAGTGCTCACCCTCTGCTGCCACATGATACAACTCAGCAGCCCGTGCGATGGCGCCAGGCTCTTGAAAGGGTGTAGTCGAGATCAGGAAATATTGGCTTTCATGGGCCGCGTGCAGCACAATTCCGGCAGCTCTGGGCTGCTGCCGTAATGCAAGACTGTGCTCGCCCAGCAGGCCGAGCTGGCGAACATATTCCTGTGACTGGCGGTTTGCAGTTTGCAGCAATCCGTCCAGCCGGCGATGTAGATCTTGCGAGACAGTCTCTGGCAATGACACCTCTCCAGATGACGACGCCTCGCCCCATTCCCTTGACTGTCCTGATGGTTCAGCCAGTTCGTGTGTGTGTGCTTCTGGAGCAGCCGATTTCTGCGCTTCTGGGTGCTGCCACGCCTGAGCTGCCGGATCAAGGGCGCTCCGCTGCTCTTCAAGCAGTTCTACAGCAGCACGTTCGGTCTGTTCAAATACGGTTCGCCAATCATCGAGCAACTGCACATATGCAGGCTCAAGCCCCTCAGTAGCGGACTTAATCACTTCCACATGCCAACTTTCCTGCTGCTTCCAATGCCGGATTTCCTCCAGCACGCGCAAGGGCAGAAAAGACCCATAAGTACTCAGCATTGTTCTTTTACCTCCCGTATCCCACAATGGCTACCCGGGTTGGAGAAAGAATCTGCCCCGGATGCATACGTACCCAGTATATTCGCCATCTCGTCGGGAATATGTCTACAAACTCCTCCATCAGATACACATGTCATACAGAATGATGAATGCCATTGGGACGTATAAAAGAAGCCCAACTACGGCACGAGCTAAGTGTCCATAATCAGGCTTCTCCATATCATTTCATTACTGCACCATTTTATTACACCATTTCATTATTTCGCAGTCGTTTGCTTATTTCGCATTAGCGACGGTCTTCTTGTCCTCCAGCTCCTGCACACTGCTTAAAAACGTCGATACCCGCCGCAAATATTCACGTGGATGCTCTCTGAAAATCAGCTCATGCAGCCCGTTTTTGACAATCCACACACTGGAAAGCGGATTGGTCTGATTGGCTGCCAGCTTCTCCGCAATGGGATAAGGCGCTTTTTCATCCTGCGTACCATGTACAAACATGATCGGAAACGGATAGTCTTCCTTTTTAACCGCTTGATATGGAATTTGATGCAAGCTGGTGCCGTTCAAGACCGGAAACAGCAGCTCCAGAATTTCCAAAGACGGATGGCGTGGCAGATTAATTTGATTATGAATGTTATGGTACAGCGTATCCGGCTCCAGCAGGAAGGTGCTGTCCAAAATCATCGCGTCCACATCCTTGGTTTGCAAGCCCGCCTGCAGGGCGGTTCCTGCCCCCATCGAGAAGCCCCATACGATAATCTCCGACGAGCCGCGTTGCTTGGCAAGCTGGATCGCCCCTAGAAGCTGCTGGGATTCCGCTTTGCCTCCGGTCGCGACTGCTTTGCTGTTTTGTGACGCGAAACCATAATCGAACATGACCACATTAAAGTTCAGACTATGGGCATAATGCGCCAGATCATACATGGGAATCCAGCTTTCTTCGCGGTTGGCCCCATAACCATGGCTGAAAATAATCGTTTTCCGCGATTGATCCGCCGGGATATACCAGCCTTGCACCATACGGCTGCCGTCCTTGGCGGGGAAGCTGACTTCCTCATAGGGCATTCCTTTCGCCTGCATCGGGTTAGAGTACAGCGGTGCCACGGTTGGATTCGTCAGTACCCAGGCGATGTAGGCGTGCAGGGCAATAAAACAAAACAACAGAAAAAATACGACCGATAGCAGCAGCGCAATCACAATGTGCTTGAACCGCAGCATACGGGGATTAATCAGTGGGATGGACGGCTCCTGAACAGCGGTGTGTAGCTGTGAGCTGCGCTGGGATGTCGAAATCATGTAAGAGCCTCCTTATATAAAATTGAGCTTCATGCTATGGAATAATAGGTACAAATTCACTTGAAAATGATAGTGTATGTCCGTATTGATACCTATTATCGTATGATGGTGATTATCCAAAGTCAACGCCTGCACCGGAAAAGTAAAAATGATGCAAAGAATTGTCGATGTTTGTTCTTTTTCTGTAATATAGCTGTCACAAAAACATCGGTTTACAGTAGCCGCGAGTATTCTATATAATTTATGTAACCATGTTTCATGGTGTGAAACGAAAATGGATACAAGGGGAGCGGTTCACGATGGAAGACCGTAAATTAACCGTTCGCGCTGTGGAGCGTGCACTTGATATATTGCTGTGTTTTACCGCAGACTCGGATCTTGGTCTGACGGAGATTGCCTCCAAAATTGGGCTACATAAAAGCACGGTTCACCGGCTGCTGACCACGCTGGAGGATCGTGGCTTTGTCGTTCGAAATGCCGCGACGGAAAAATACCGGCTCGGCTTCCGCATATGGGAGCTGTCCACCCATCTGTCACAAAGCGACGAGCCGGCGGTGCTGCTGCAGCCTGCAATGGAAGGACTGCGTGACCGTCTGGGTGAGACGATCAGCTTGTACTTGCGGGACGGCAGCATGCGTATTCGCATTCAAGCCGTGCAGAGCAACCAGCCCATCCGCCGAGTTGCGCCTGTGGGTGCGCGCATGCCGCTGGCTGTGGGGGCTTCCAGCAAGGTGCTGGCGGCCTTTATGCCGCCGCAGGAGCTGGAAGCTTTGCTAAGAGGGGGTGAATGGCCGTCCTCGGTAGATCCGGAGGTCTATAAGGCTCAGTTGCAGGATATTCGCGAGAAAGGCTATGCGACCAGCTATGAAGAACGGGAGCCGGGTGCAGCCGCTGTGGCTGCGCCTGTGGTGAACCGGAAGGGACAGGTCGCTGCGGCCTTATCTGTATCTGGTCCGGTCAGCCGACTTGCACCTGAGACGCTGCATGATTTTGCCCCGATTTTGATCGAAGCAGCGAAGGAAATGGGGCTTATGCTCCCCTAACAGGACCAGAGAAGGGTTGCCAAAGCAATAATTTTAAAGTAATCTGATGAGGATGGCGGGATGTCTGTTATCGCCGCCTCATGCAAATCGAAGTATCACAGTTACTGGGGGAGCCTGTAATGCCGGGCTGAGATGGAATCGTGCAAGATTCCGGACCCTTTGCACCTGATCTGGATCATACCAGCGTAGGGAAGTAATCGGCCATTGAAATGTATACGCAGCTGCTGCCTAAGAAGGCGCATGGAATATATTATTCCGTGTGCGTACTTTTGGATAGCTCTTCGTTAGATTAGCCGGTTCCCTGGGGAACCGGCTTTTTTGCATAGATCAGCCACCCTGGGAATGGTTCCGGATCGGTGTGTCATTTCATCGAAACAGGAGGAACGGACAATGAAACCGACGGAAACAGAAGGAACTGAAGTAAAGGCAACAGGAGTGAAGAACTTTCCGGGGAGCCGCAAGGTGTATATTCAAGGCTCGCGGCCGGATATTGCCGTGCCAGAGCGTGAAATCGCGCTGCACCCCACACATACGCCGCAGGGCACCGAGCATCATGAGCCCTTGCGTGTGTACGACACGAGCGGACCAATGACGGACGAAGCCTATCAGGTGGATATTCGACGGGGGCTGCCGCCGTTGCGGAGAGCCTGGGTGCTGGAACGGGGCGATGCCGAAGCTTACGAGGGACGCACGGTTAAGCCGGAGGATAACGGGTTGAAGCCCGGTTCCAAGCGGGAGGCGGCGGAATTTCCCGGCGTGACCCATCGTCCGCTTCGTGCCTCACAAGGGCGCACGGTGACGCAAATGCACTATGCCCGCAAGGGAATCATTACGCCCGAGATAGAATTTGCAGCCATTCGCGAAGGGGTGGAGCCCGAGTTTGTGCGGCAGGAGCTGGCGGCGGGACGGGCGATTTTGCCTTCCAATATCAATCACCCGGAAAGTGAGCCGATGGTCATTGGACGTCATTTTCACGTGAAGATCAATGCGAACATTGGTAATTCTGCAGTCACGTCCTCCATTGAGGAGGAAGTGGAGAAGATGACCTGGGCTGTGCGCTGGGGCTCGGATACGGTCATGGACCTGTCCACAGGCCGTAATATCCATACGACGCGTGAATGGATCATCCGGAATTCCCCTGTGCCGATTGGAACCGTACCGCTGTATCAGGCACTTGAAAAGGTGAACGGCCAAGCTGAGGCACTGACGTGGGAGCTGTATCGCGATACCCTGATTGAGCAGGCGGAGCAGGGTGTGGACTATTTTACAATTCATGCGGGTGTGCTCCTGCGCTATATCCCGATGACGGCGAACAGAATGACGGGAATTGTCTCCCGGGGCGGGTCGATTATGGCGGCTTGGTGCCTTGCGCACCATCAGGAGAACTTTTTGTACACGCATTTTGAAGAAATATGCGAAATCATGAAAGCTTACGATGTAGCCTTTTCCCTCGGGGATGGTCTGCGTCCGGGCAGCATCTATGATGCGAATGATGAAGCACAGTTTGCAGAGCTGGAAACGCTGGGTGAGCTAACGCAAATCGCGTGGAAGCATGACGTCCAGGTCATGATCGAAGGCCCGGGGCATGTTCCGATGCACAAAATCAAGGAGAATGTGGATTTACAAATGGAAATTTGCAAGGAAGCTCCTTTTTATACTTTGGGACCTCTCACGACGGATATTGCGCCTGGCTACGATCATATTACCTCAGCTATCGGAGCAGCCATGATCGGTTGGTTCGGGACGTCCATGCTGTGCTACGTTACGCCGAAGGAGCATTTGGGCCTGCCGAATAAGGATGATGTTCGTGAAGGAGTCATTACCTACAAAATTGCTGCACATGCTGCCGATCTGGCGAAAGGCCATCCACGGGCGCAGCGACGGGATGATGCCTTATCCAAGGCACGCTTTGAATTCCGCTGGCGCGACCAGTTTAATCTTTCCCTCGATCCCGAGCGAGCCTTATCCTACCATGATGAGACGCTGCCGGCAGAGGGGGCCAAGGAAGCCCATTTTTGCTCGATGTGCGGCCCCAAATTCTGCAGCATGCGGATTACGCAGGACATTCGCGCCTATGCGGCAGATAAGGGACTGAATACAGAAGAAGCCGTAGCTGCCGGGATGCGTGAAAAGGCCGAACAGTACCGGGATGCGGGGAAATAGGTTGAATGTAAGTCAATAACCCTAAAAAAGCCGTGTTTTCTCTACAGACGATGTAGGGAAACACGGCTTTTGAGCTTATTTTATTTTTTACCCATTTTCTCATTCAAAATGTCCTGAAAGCTGAGCTTCTTCTCCGAGCTATCTTCTTTCTTCTGCATACTCACAGCGTTGGCGCGTTGGTATTGGTGGTGAAAGGGCATCAGGGTGTGTACAGTTAGGTTCATTGTATTCATGTAGGTTGTTCCTCCAATTCCATTTTGTCAAATCCGGTTTGAGTTGCTTAGGACATCTGTATAGGACTATTTGTATGTATTTGATGTCGTAATGCCATGTAGGTTGCTTGGTTAAGTTGAAATCATTATAACCGCATTTTTTCAAAGTAAAATGCTTTTGACATAAAACAGGAAGATGGTCGTATGTGTCCAAAATGTGCATTAGGAGGATGGTCATTTTAGGGGAGGATGTGCCTAGATCGAAAATAAGGGCTAGAGGCCCGTTTTCTCAGTTTAGTAGTCGGGATTGTGTTTTTTTGTGAGATGGCTGGGTTTCGTCTGTATTTTGTGTTTTGGAGCGTCAGGAATCGAATTTTGCAAAGTCCTGAATTCGGGATTAAGGCAGTTTGGTGGCGAATTAAAGTGTCAAAGTTATATTGACTTTAGGTTTGTAAGTAGATACCATGAACTGGTTGTAAGCGTATTTTGACAGCAAGAGTCAGTCAATCATCTGGCTAAGTAGCGATGAAATGTTTGAGGAAGGATTAGAGCATATATGAAAAAGAGACTTGCGGATATCGCATTTATTATTGTAGGCGCCTTTTTTTTCGCGCTGGCTGTTAATCTGTATGTCATCCCGAATGAGTTTGGCGAAGGGGGCGTTGTAGGGGTTACGATTATTTTGTACTACCTGTTTCACTGGTCTCCCTCGGTCGTCAATCTGGTGATCAATGGTCTGTTGTTGATTATCGGATATAAGTTTCTGGATGCGAGAACAACGTTATACACCGTCATTGCGGTTGCATTTAACTCATTATTTTTGCATTTAACGGCCGATTGGCGGATTGACTCGCATGAGCCGACGATTAATGCCGTATTTGCCGGGATTTTGGTCGGAATCGGGATTGGCTTAATCGTGCGGGTAGGGGGCACAACGGCGGGAACGGTCATTTTGGCACGGATTGCCAACAAATATTTGGATTGGAATATCAGCTATGCTTTGTTGTTTTTTGATTTGATCGTAGCGTTCTCTTCCTATTTTATTATTGGTCCGGAAAAATTGATGCTGACTATCGTGATCCTGTACGTGGGTACAAAGGTTATGGATTTCATGATTGAGGGACTAAATCCTAAAAAGGCGGTCATGATTATCTCCGAGCATCAAGATAAAATTGCAGAGATGGTCATTACGCAGATGGATCGTGGAGTTACCGTCCTGTCAGGCCACGGATATTACACCAAAAATCCGAAGGAGGTTCTGTATATCGTCATTAGCAAGCAAGAGGTGTCGGCGCTCAAAAAGATTGTAAAAGCCGTCGACACAGCAGCGTTTATTACGATTCATGACGTACGGGATGTGTTCGGAGAGGGATTTTTGGATATTTCGAAGTAATGGCGGTGCCAAGGTAAGGTTAAAGGAGAACATGGTTGGAAGTCGGTCCTGAGGGATCGGCTTTTTTGCTGTTGTGAGGTTTTCGCTCCCTCTGACCGTCTGCCCAACAACAGCTCCTGCAAACGGCTGTGAGAGTCCTTTTAATTCGCTGATCCTACGAAGTTTATACTTTCTGATATCTTAAAATATTGGCATCTTTAATCCGTTGCACGGCTTCCAGCAATCTTTCTTCCGAACTAACCAAACTAATGCGAACATATCCGGCGCCATGTTGACCAAAAGCTTCGCCCGGAATAACGGCAACATGAGCTTTGTCCAATAAAAGAGCGGAAAACTGTTCTGAGCTATACCCCTCCGGGACTTTCGCCCATACGAAAAAGGTGCCTGCGGAAGGCCTTACATGCCAGCCGATTTTGTTCAGCCCGTTTACTAATGTATCTCTTCTTTGGTTATATATATCCGTGATTTGGCGGACGCAGTCCTGGTCGGATGTTAAGGCGGCTGCGGCAGCATCCTGAACCGCTCCGAACACGTTTCCATAAGCATGTTCAACAAAGCGGTTAATGCCTGCGATAATGGATGGATTGCCAACGGCAAACGCCACTCTCCAGCCGGCCATATTGTACGCCTTTGACATGGTGTATACTTCCACGCCTATTTCTTTAGCCCCTTTCGTCTGCAAGAAGCTAAGCGGCTTGTGTCCGTCAAAACCAATCGATCCGTAAGCCATATCATGAAAAACGGGAATATTGTGTTTTGTGGCAAACTGAACAGTTTCCGCGAAAAAATGACTTGTTGCCACAGCGCCTGTCGGATTGTTCGGATAATTTAACAACAGCAATTTTGTACGGTTGGCGATTTGCGTCGGAATCGCGTTATAATCCGGCAGAAATCCATCTTCTTCCTTCACAGGCAAACCGTAAAGATGGGCCTCGGCCAATTTAACCGCGGAATAATACATCGGAAAGGCAGGCTCAGGAAACATGATGGTGTCGCCCGGATTTAAAAGACATTGTGGCAGAGCGGCAACGGCGATAATAGACCCGTTAAAAATGGCAATTTCGGTGTCCGGATCAAGATCCACGTCGTATTCACGCTTGTAGAATGCAACAATGGCCTGTTTCAAAGACTTTTTCCCATTGTAAGGTGGATATCCATGGTTGCTCTGCACATCAACGGCCTCTTTCAAGCGATCCACAATATGCTGAGGAGTAGGCAAATCCGGGTTGCCTCTTCCGAGATTAATAATATCAATTCCTTGCTTTTCATAATTGGCAATCGCTTCCGCTTGTTTGGACATGTACTTTCTCGGCAGGGATTTCAGCCGCTTGGATTCATCAAAATCAACCATTCTTTTTTCCTTTCTGCTGATGGCTAGAAGCAATGTATATCCTTAATAACTGTAGCTGCTTGTAATCCTGTTCACTGTCAGGATCGCCCATAGTGCATCATCAGCGGTGACTTTAAACGGTAAACTGTGAATTCTCGATGTTTGAGACGTCATTTTTGCCGCAATCAGCCGCAGCGCTTCCGTGCTGGAATCGTCCAAATATATATCCTGCAGCGTTGTCGGGAGGCCTATTTTTCTATAGAAAGGAAGAATCGACTCCAGCTCGTCTATTTTCTTTTCCAGGGCTAATTGAACCAGAATTCCAAACGCTACAAGAGATCCGTGTAAAATCGTATTCGTTCCGGGAATAGCTGTCGCAGCATTAAAGAAGGCGTGTGCGCCAACGCTTTTGGCAAATATACTTCCGAAGCCTCCAACGAGGCCGGCAACGGCAATATTCGTATCAATAACATTGATAAAGGCATCCGTTAATTTTCCGGTCTGCGCGTCTTTGATGGATTGTTCCCCGAACTCGAATAAAAACTCCCTGCATTTGTGCATCATTTCGAAACTCAATTGCATCGGTATTGTTTTGGTCTGTATCTGATTCAAACGGGACACGCCTTCATACCATTTGGCGAGAGTGTCGCCGATACCGGCGATCGTATATTCAACAGGGCTGTTTAAAATGATCTCCGGTTCAATCAGGACAAGGTTGGTTGCTTTCGGGAAAGACAAGCTGTCAACATGGACCCCCTCATCATTATAAATGATGCTTACGGCACTGAATGCGGCGCAATTGGAAGCAAGTGTCGGAACAAGTATTTCCGGGATTTGCAGTTGATAGGCCACTGCTTTTACAAGGTCCGCCACCTTTCCTCCGCCGATCCCCATTAGTCCTTCCGCTTTATATTGCTTGGCAATAGCGGAGATTCGCTTAATCTCGTTTAGAGAGCATTCGCCACTATATTTCTCATATTGAATCTCAAAATTTTCCAGCGAAGGCAAGTAAGGCATGGCGGCCTGAAGCGATCTTTCTCCATGTATGACCAATAATCTGTTGATCTTTCTTTCGACAATCAATTGGGGCAATTGATTCAATATCCCTTTACTGTGATAGTATTCCTGTGGACCAGCTTTCAAAACGACAGTTGATTCCATAATGACGCTACCTCCATTATATTCCGACTTAATAGGGAGGAATAAATGATATTGTGAAAAATATACTCTGTTCGCAAATCTATGTCAATTACTTCTTAAGCGGGTGCCCTGACGAAATTAGTCTTAGATTTTAATTATTGACATGCTAAATTTCGATCTATATATTATAGTAATTAGGTAAAGCGGTAAAACACATGTGTTAACTATGAATTTGGCGTTGTGGCGTTGTTATGTATTGTAATGTAGCCCCAACACGAAAAAGCAGACTAGGCGGAAAGGAAGAAATGTAATGAGTTCCCATGTAATAGATATGGTATTGCTAAGAAATAATTTCGGAACAGCTGACATGCGCAGCATCTGGTCGGAGCATAACCGGCTGCAAAAGCATTTTGATGTGGAGGCTGCTCTTGCTCTGGCGGAAGGGGAATTTGGAATTATCCCCCGGGGTGCCGCCGAAACGATTGCCAAAAACGCTAAGGCCGAATTTGTGGATTTTGCTGAAATCGCAAGTGAATCGGCAAGAGCGAAACACTCTTTAAATGCAACCATAAAAGCGTTGCAATCATTATGCGGCGAGGATGGAGAGTATGTCCATTTTGGAGCAACGACCCAGGATATTGTGGACACAGGAACCATACTGCAATTAAAAGAGGCACATGCCCTTATCCTTTCGGAGTTGAAAGAGGTTGCGGGAGAGCTCGCCAAGCTTGCCGAAAAATACAAAAGAACGCCGATGGCCGGCCGATCTCACGGCATGCAGGGTCTGCCGACAACCTTTGGCTTTAAATTATCCGTGGTGCTGAGTGAAATTAACCGCCATATTGAACGGTTACAAGGTTTGGAGGCCCGGACATTTACCGGTGTTATTGCAGGCGGAGTCGGGACATTTGCTTCTTTTGGTCCTAAAGGGCCTGAAATCGAAGCGAACGCTCTACAAAGACTGGGTTTGTCCGTGCCGGAGATTTGCTGGCATTCGTCGCGAGACAGAATCGCGGAGTACGCCAGTGTTATCGGATTAATCAGCGGTACATTAGGCAAGCTTGCCAATGAATTCTATAATCTGATGCGGTCGGAGATTGATGAAGTTGAAGAACCTTTTTCAATAGGGAAGATTGGCAGCACAACGATGCCCCATAAACGGAATCCGGCAGCGCTGGAGGGGATCGCAAGCCTGACAAGACCGATTCTCCATAGCGTGTCCCTTATTCAGGATTCCCTTATCGTGGAGCATGAACGGGATGCTATGTCATGGCGGGGCGAATGGATTGCTTTGCCGGAAATCTGCATCTATCTGTCTGCTCAGCTGTTATCGACCAAAACGGTTTTGCAGGGTCTGATCGTAAAACCTGATAACATGCTCCGAAACTTAAATCTGCAAGGCGGGCTTTTATTATCGGAAAGAGTCATGTTTGCATTGGCGGAGAGCTACGGGAAACAGACTGCACATGAGCTTATTTATGAGCTGTCGATGAAGGCTATTGAAGAGCATACACCGTTTCAGGATGTGTTGGTTGCCAATGAACAAGTCGCTAAGGTGCTGGATGAAACGAAAATAAAAGAGCTGTTAAATCCTGAAACCTATCTTGGTTCCGCGATTGAAAAAGTGGATCAAGTGCTGGTGAAGCAGCATTTCCGTCTGGCGGTTCTTGACGATGCGGAAGAGTTGCTCGACCTGACATTAAGAGCTTACCAACCCATAAGGGATTTGGGGATAAATTTTGCCGCGGCACATGCTGATCTGGATTTGGTGAAAAAGCATATCACCCATAACTTGTGTTATGTGCTGGAGCAAAACGGGAAAATGATCGCGACCGTCGCCATTAGGCTGCCATGGGGGAACCAACCTGGCCCCGCCGGTCTGCCGCATATCGGCTGGCTGGCCGTAGATCCGGCAAATGAGCGGCAAGGAATCGGATCGAAGATTTTGTCATTGGCTGAAGAAAAAATAGCGTCCGATTTAAAAAGTACGGCCGTTACCTTGGGCACGGCGGAAAATCACCCATGGCTGTCTGCCATGTATGAAAGCAAGGGGTATCACAAAATCGGTACCAAAGATTTGGGGAGAGGTCATACAACGGTTTACTTTAAAAAGGATCTGCAGGCAGCTAAGGTAACTCAAAACGTATAAAGCAGAGGGGATTATGATGAAAAAGTTTCTTGGTATTATGATTGCAGGAATGTTGCTGGTCGTGTTGGCGGCTTGCGGCAATGGAACAAGCTCAAGCGGAGAAAAAGTGCTCAGAGTAGGGGCGACAGGACAAAGCTTTCCAAACTCCTTTAAAGAAGGAGATAAACTGGTCGGCTATGATGTCGAAGTGCTGGAGGCTGTTGCAAAGAATCTTGGCTACAAAGTGGAATGGACACTGACGGATTTCTCCGGATTGATGGGTCAATTGGAAGCAGGCAAGCTGGACACGATCGCCAATAACGTAGCCGTAACCGATGAAAGAAAAAAAGTATATAATTTTACGGACAAATACTCAGTTCTTGGCACACAGGTTGCTGTCCGGTCAGACAATAATGAAATTAATACTTTGGATGATTTAAAAGGAAAAACCATTTCAGCCGTTCTGGGGTCCAACAATGTGAAAAATTTTAAAGCCTGGGACACCAAAGGCGAGGTTACTTTAAAAACATATGAAACACGTGAATCTGCCATGAATGAAGTTATCACAGGCAAGGTGGACGGATATATTAACGCATCCACCACGCTTCTGGCTGAGATTGCCAAAGGCAAGCTTCCCTTCAAATTGGTAGGCGATCCGATTTCACATGATGATGTATCCTTTCCTTTTGCCAGAACGGAACAGGGTGAAAAGCTGCTGAAGGAATTTAACACTGAACTCAAAAAGCTCCGCGATGATGGGACTTTAGTAGAAATCTCGAAAAAATATTACGGTAAGGATGTAACAGAATAAACTAAGTCTTGAGGTGTACTCTCCAATGGATTTCGATTTTGAATATATGCTGTCCGTCTTTCCCAACATTATTAAATATTTGCCCTTAACCATTATCATGGCCGTATCGGCCATGATAATGGCAAGCTTACTGGGCTTAATAGTGGCACTTATTAGAAACAGCCGCATTCCTGTACTCACACAGCTTGCGGCTGTCTATATTTCTTTTTTTCGGGCGATCCCGATGCTGGTGCAGCTATTTCTATTTTACTTTGGCCTGCCGCAGTTAATTCCCGCTTTTAATAATATGACGGCATTAACGGCCGCGCTGATTGGCTTGAGTTTAAAAGAAGCGGCATTTCTAGCGGAAATTTTCAGAGCTGGGCTGAATTCGGTTGATAAAGGCCAATTGGAGGCGGGGTTATCGGTTGGCATGACGAAATTTCAAACCTACCGCCGGATGATCCTGCCGCAGGCGGCGCGTAACGCGCTACCCGGTACTGGCAATACATTTATTACGCTTATTAAAGAAACGGCACTGGCGTTTACGTTGGGTGTGGCCGAGATGTTTGCCCAAGCCAAAATGATGGCGGCGGAAAGCTTCAAATTTTTCGAAACGTATTTGGCAGTCGGGCTTTTATATTGGATTATTGTTATCGGAGTATCGTCACTTCAGCGCGTGGCAGAGCAAAGAATTAACCGGCCTTATCAACAATAGGAGGTTTTGACGAATGATATCGGTTAAAAACCTGCATAAACGTTTTGGCAATTTGGTTGTGCTAAATGGCATCAATATAGAGGTGAAACAGGGTGAAGTCGTTGCGATTATCGGCCCTTCAGGCTCAGGAAAGTCAACATTGCTCCGGTGTCTGAATTTATTGGAAACTCCCGATCAAGGGGAAATAGAAATCGGAAGCGCCAGGATAAACGCTGAAAAATTTTCCGGGAAAGAAGCGCATTTATTAAGACAGCAAACGGCGATGGTGTTTCAAAATTATAATCTGTTTAAGAATAAAACCGCTCTGCAGAATATTACGGAATCTTTAGTGATCGCCAAAAAAATGAAAAAAGAAGCTGCAAGTCAAATAGCGCTCGATTTATTGAAGCAGGTCGGTCTGGTGGATAAAAAGGACAACTACCCGGTTACCTTATCCGGCGGACAGCAGCAGCGTGTCGGCATTGCCAGGGCGTTGGCGGTTGATCCCCATGCGATTTTGTTTGATGAGCCGACCTCCGCGTTGGACCCGGAGCTTGTGGCCGAGGTATTGCAGGTAATCCGGTACATTGCGAAAAAAAATACAACGATGATCATTGTCACGCATGAGATGGCCTTTGCGAAGGAAGTCGCCGACAAGATTATTTTCATGGCTGACGGCCATATTGTCGAGCAAGGAACTCCAGCGCAAATCTTTGAGCAATCCGTAAATCCGCGAACCAAACAATTTTTGCAGCAGTTGGGCAGCAGAGCAACTGGCAGCGAAGAGGAAACGAAGGAGGAATCGTTCAGTGGCGCTTTCTGATAATCAAAAACAATTACAGCAAAAGCTAGTCGCATACCGTAGAGAGTTACATGAGCACCCAGAGCTTTCCTTGCAGGAGCATGAAACGACTGCACGGATAAAACGCTGGTTGGCGGACATTGGCATTCCAATTCTTGATTTTCCGCTAGAGGTGGGCGTTGTTGCCGAAATCCAGGGCGAGCTTCCCGGACCGACCATTGCCGTTCGCGCGGATATCGACGCCCTGCCCATTCGAGAAGAAACGAAAGTGGATTTTGTGTCTAAAAATGACGGGGTTATGCATGCTTGCGGACATGACTTTCACACCGCCTCTATGATTGGAGCGGCTATTTTGCTGCAAGAAAAAAAGTCGCAATTAAGAGGAACGGTCAGATTCATCTTTCAGCCGGCAGAGGAAATCGCCCAAGGTGCAAAATTAATCGCTCAAGCCGGAGCGCTTGAAGGGGTAAAGGCCATTTTTGGCATGCACAATAAGACTGATTTGCCTGTCGGCACAATTGGCATCAAAGAAGGTTCGTTGATGGCCAGTGTAGATAAATTTGAGTTGGATGTGATCGGCGTGGGCGGCCATGCCGGCATTCCAAATAACAGTGTCGATCCTATTGTGGTCGGTGGGCAAATTGTTTCCGGCCTGCAATCGATTGTCAGCCGGAGTCTTAGCCCGTTTCACAATGCGGTTATTAGTGTGACGCGGTTTCAATCCGGGAACACATGGAATGTCATTCCGGACAAAGCGGAGCTGGAAGGAACCGTGCGGACCTTTCAGGAAGAAGCGCGAAGTCGTATCCCCGTGCTCATGAAACGCACTGCGGAAGGGATTGCCGCCGGATACGGAGCCGAGGTGGATTTCCGTTGGTACAGTTATCTTCCCTGCGTGAATAATAACGGGAGATTTACGGATGTGGCCACGGATGCGGCCAAAGACTTGGGCTATAAGGTCGTGGATGCCGCGCAAAGTCCCGGCGGAGAAGATTTCGCTTTTTATCAGGAAACCATTCCCGGATTTTTTGTATGGATGGGTGTGGATGGTCCTCAGGAATGGCATCATCCCGCATACTCGCTAAATGAAGATGCTCTGATTGTCGCTGCAAATTATTTCTCGCATCTTGCCGTGAAAGTATTGGAGCAATGGAATTGAGCAATCAGTCGTTAACAAGCCGGTTTGTTGACTGCATTCAGGCTGCGGACCCGCTGGTCTCGCGAGAAGCGGTGCATATGGCCAAAATGGGGCTTGTTGATTTTATTGCCTCATGTTATGCGGCCAGCAGCGATATAAGTGTCCAGAAGCTTAAAAAGCATTTGGACATGGACGGCGGGTCAGGACTTGTTCCTGTCATCGGTCAGAACATGAAAACAACGCCGCTTCATGCCGCTCTCTTAAACGGGTTTATAGGCCACACGCTTGACTTTGACGATGTTCATTCCGATGTTCGTGGCCATCCGAGCACTGTTATTTTACCGGTGCTTTTTTCGCTGGCTGCGAGCAAGTCGGCTGAAAAAGATTTGAACGGCCAAAGGCTCTTGGCCTCCTATATTATCGGGGTGGAAGTGATGGCCAGGCTTGGACAAGCCATCGGAAAAGACCATTATGCCAAAGGCTGGCATAATACCGGTACACTCGGAACCGTTGCCGCTGCTGTTGCGGGAGCCTATTTTCTAGGCATGAGTCATCAGGAAATGTGCCGGGTGATAGGTTTGGCGGCGACGCAGGCCAGCGGTCTAAGAGTTCAGTTCGGAACGGAAGCCAAGCCGTTGCATGCAGGTTTGGCCTCGCAAGCGGCCCTGCAATCGATTTTATTTACCGAATATCAGTTAAGCGGCACGGCGGCAGGATTGGATCAGGAGCTGGGCTTTTTTGCTGTATACGGACAAGGCGAACCATATGCGGCTCCTTTTTTATTGGATCATTGGCAGCATGGCTCATGGAAAATTGCTAACCCGGGTTTATGGTTTAAACTGTATCCTTTTTGCTCCGCAGGGTATCATGGAGCGGATGCAGCCTTGCGTTTAGTGGCTAACTATCCGATCGACCCGGAGCGAATCAAGCAAATCGACATCATTTTCCCCCAGGGCGGTGATGCCGCTTTAGTGCAGCATACTCCGCTGACAGGTGAACAAGGTCGCTTTAGCATAGAATATATTGTCGGATTGATTCTTTTGCATTATCCGCTTTCAATTGGAAATTTTCAGGCACAACCTATTGCGGAAGATGTACGAATGTTCATGAGCAAGATCAAGAGAAGGTACAGTGATGTCATTCAACCTGTTCCCGATAGTATCCCGAAAGGCAGATTTACAATTGTGGAAATCATAACAGACCGCAACGAAATATGGAGCGAGCGTGTGGATGCGCCCAAAGGTTCGGCCCTGCAGCCGTTAACTGATGAGGAAATGCAATACAAACTGAAGATCTGTCTGCAAAACGAAAAGACTTCACGCCGAATCCTGCAATATGTCGATGACT
Organism: Paenibacillus kribbensis; assembly: GCF_001705305.1. Taxonomy (GTDB): domain Bacteria; phylum Bacillota; class Bacilli; order Paenibacillales; family Paenibacillaceae; genus Paenibacillus; species Paenibacillus kribbensis_B. The sequence goes on along the minus strand of NZ_MCBP01000014.1, from coordinate 38,125 downwards.
TGGAGAAATATCCGGTTTCCGGGCTGCTCTCCTTATTATAGCTGGAAAGAAGGAAAAATCATGACCAGGAACCAAATGCCAGTCTTTTATAAGGATTGGGAAGCGTTGGCCGCAGAAAAATTGGAACGTGGTGCTTTTGAATATATTAGAGGCGGATCGGGAAGTGGAGAGACACTGCTTGCGAACGAAACGGCGTTTCGTCAATGGGCGATTATTCCGCGCGTGCTGCGGGACGTATCTTCTGTGGAAATAAGCACTTCCATATTGAACCAACCTATACAAGCTCCAATTCTATTAGCGCCGGTCGGCTACCAAAAACTTGCGTGTCCGCAAGGAGAGCTTGCCGCTGCCAAGGCTGCCGAAAAGGCGGGTGTCCCTTATATCGCAAGTACGGTTTCCGATTATTCTTTGGAAGAAATAAGCGAACACACGCCGCAAGGAAATAACTGGTTCCAGCTCTATTGGTCAACCAATGAAGCTCTCACCTTCAGCATGGTGAAAAGGGCGGAGCAAGCCGGATATAAAGCGATCGTCGCAACCGTGGACACAGGCGTATTGGGATGGAGAAGCAGCAGCTTTGTTCATCACTTCTCGCCTGTGAGAGCAACCAGAGGCGGAGCCAATTTTCGTCAAGATCCTGTATTTCAAGCGTTGGTCACGGAATGGACGGAAGAAAATATTATAAAAGAAATTCAAAACAATAAACGCAGGGATCATATTACTTGGGATGATATTCTCCGTTTGAGGAAAATTACCAGTCTGCCGATTATTTTAAAAGGCATACAGCATCCAAAAGATGCGGAAAAAGCCGTCGAGCTGGGATTTGAAGGGATTGTTGTATCAAACCACGGTGGAAGACAACTGGATGCGGCAATATCCTCCCTGGAGTCCCTTTCGCCCATTGTTGACGCGGTTAAAGATAGAACCGCTATTATCGTGGACGGTGGCATCAGAAGCGGTACGGATATATATAAAGCGCTGGCTTTGGGAGCGGATGCCGTTTCCATCGGAAGGCCGTATATTTATGGTTTGGCGGCGTACGGGGAAGAAGGGGTGGTCCAGGTTATCGAGCAATATAAGTCACAGCTAATCTCTGCCCTTAGGTTATCTGGTGAAGCAAATATGAAACACTTATCCAGAGAAAATCTGCACCGTTGCTAATTTCCGTTCATATTTTCTACTGAATGCTTCAAGCATGTAAAAAATCCCCTCTCAATTTGCAGTTTCCACTGCATTTTGGAGGGGATTTCGTTATTTATACGATTTAACGCTCTTTACTCTTGAATCATTTGGCGCAGTACGGTTTGCAGAATACCACCGTTGTGGTAGTAGTCGATGTCGACGGTGCTGTCCAGACGGGCAATTACCGTGAAATCGAACTTGGTGCCATCCTCGCGTTTGGCTACAACCGTAAGCTCTTGGCCTGGCTTCACGTCATTGTCAATGCCGAGGATGTCGAAGGTTTCGCGGCCGTTCAGACCGAAGCTGGACCAGCTATTGCCATCCTTGAACTGCAGTGGCAGCACGCCCATGCCGACCAGGTTACTGCGGTGAATCCGCTCGAAGCTTTCGGCGATGACGGCTTTAACGCCCAGCAGAAGCGTACCCTTGGCCGCCCAGTCACGCGAGCTGCCTGTACCGTATTCTTTACCGGCAATAACGATCAGGTTTTGATCGGCTGCCTGATATTTCATGGACGCATCGTAGATGGACATGACCTCATCCGTTGGCAAGTATTTGGTCACGCCGCCTTCGGTGCCGGGTGCCACGTTGTTGCGGATACGGATGTTGGCAAAAGTACCGCGCATCATGACCTCATGGTTACCACGACGGGAGCCGTAGGAGTTGAAGTCCTTACGCTCCACACCATGCTCCTTCAAGTACAGTCCTGCCGGGCTGGAAGGGGCGATGTTGCCTGCTGGTGAGATATGGTCTGTCGTAACCGAATCGTTCAACAGGGCAAGCACACGGGCATTACGGATTTCTTGGATATCCTGTACGCCATCCTGAAGTCCTTCAAAGAACGGCGGATTTTGAATATAAGTCGAGTTTTCATCCCATTCATACAGTTCGCCTTCAGGAACCGGGATGGAGTTCCATTTTTCGTTGGCAGTAAATACATTTTCGTATTTGCGGCGGAACATATCCGGGCTGAGCGACAGGCTGATGGCTTCCTTGATTTCCTCGGAAGTAGGCCAGATGTCTTTCAGGTAAACCGGTTGATTGTCCTGATCGTAGCCGAGCGGATCATTCGCCAAATCAATGTTCACCGTGCCTGCCAGCGCATAAGCGACGACCAGTGGCGGTGAGCCGAGATAGTTGGCTTTGACCTGCGCATGCACACGGCCTTCAAAGTTCCGGTTACCGGAAATGACTGCGGCCACGGTCAGATCGTTGTCTGTAATGGCCTGACTCACTTCGTCAGGAAGCGGCCCGGAGTTGCCGATGCAGGTCGCGCAGCCGTAACCAGCTACATGGAAGCCGAGTGCTTCCAGTGGGCCGATCAGATCGGCCTTTTGCAGGTACTCCGTCACGACGAGGGAACCCGGTGTCAAGCTGCTTTTAACATAGCCCGGCTTCTTAAGTCCGCGCTGTACCGCTTTTTTGGCAAGCAAGCCCGCACCCAGCATAACGCTTGGGTTGGAGGTGTTCGTGCAGCTTGTGATCGCCGCAATGACGACCGCTCCTGTACCCAATTCACTGGTGGAGCCATCCGGATGGGTCAGCGGAATCTTTTGTGCGATTTTCTCATCGCTCAGACCATAGCCGCCTTTGTCCACCGGGGTACGGATAATACCATCAAAGTTTTCCTTCATGCGGCTCAATTCTACGCGGTCTTGCGGACGTTTGGGTCCGGCGAGACTCGTTACAACCGAAGCCAGATCCAGCTCAATCGTATCGCTGAACACAGGGTCCGGCGTATCGGCTGTGCGGAACATGCCTTGCGCTTTGTAATATTCCTCTACGAGGCTGACTTGCTCATCGGAGCGTCCAGTGCTGCGCAGGTAAACCAGGGTTTCGGCATCAACCGGGAAAAAGCCGATCGTTGCACCGTATTCCGGTGCCATGTTGGCAACGGTCGCACGGTCAGCCAAGCTGATGTTAGCCAGGCCCGGACCGTAAAATTCTACGAATTTGCCGACCACGCCTTTTTTACGCAGCATTTGAGTTACTGTCAGCGCCAGATCCGTGGCGGTAGCCCCTTCCGACAGACTGCCCGTCAGCTTGAAGCCAATCACATCGGGAGTGACAAAATAGAGCGGCTGCCCCAGCATACCCGCCTCTGCCTCAATACCGCCGACGCCCCAGCCTACAACGCCAAGTCCGTTAATCATCGTGGTATGGGAGTCTGTTCCCACGAGGGAATCCGGGAAAACGACCGTCTCGCCGTCAATGGTTTTGGTGGCGGCTACGGATGCGAGATACTCCAGATTGACCTGATGGACGATACCGGTGGACGGCGGTACAGCGCGGAAGTTGTTGAACGCCGTTTGAGCCCAGCGCAGAAAACGGTACCGCTCCTCGTTACGCTCAAACTCTACATTAATGTTGTAGTCCAGCGCGTCACTGGAACCAAAGGCATCAACCATAACCGAGTGGTCGATGACGAGATCGACGGGAACGAGCGGGTTGATTTGTTTTGGATCGCCGCCTGCTTTTTTTACGGTATCACGCATGGCTGCCAAATCGACAACCACCGGAACACCCGTAAAATCCTGAAGCACGATGCGTGCCGGGATGAATGGGATTTCCTTGTTGCTGTCACGATCCTCGGCCCAGCCTGTCAACTGCTGTACATGCTCCTCTGTAATGGCGCGTCCGTCAAATTGGCGAACCGCAGCTTCCAGCAACACTTTAATGGAGAAAGGCAGGTTGGCAACACCACTTTTTCCTTGTTCCTCCAATGCCTTAAGACTGTAATAGCGATAAGGCTTGCCGTTAACTTCGAGACTACGGGCAGTGGAGAATTGATCTTTTCCTGACATAGGTATTACCTCCTTGAAGTGAATGCTTGTGGGGTGAATAGGAATGTCGTTTTTTTCGATGTCTTGCACGGTTGGTTTAAATTGGTTGCGTTCTCATTTTCATCTTCAGTGATTCATTGCGTGTTAAAGGTTGAGATGAATGAAACTCGTTTCATTAGATGAAACTTGATTTCAAAATTATTGCTTTTGGATTAAGTATACCGTTTTCAGGCGGTTCCGTAAAGTTTTTTTAACCTAAATTATGCGCCGCAGATTGGAAAATAAAACGTTCTGCTTCCTCGTGTTTCGATGTTCATACCAAGCTTTAGAGATTCATACTTATAGATAGAGAGCATATCAGTCCAGAGAGGGAAGAAAGGAAGTTATACATCATCCCGGCTATTCGCGAAAGAAGGGTAGCGGGACGAATACGGAGGGATAGGGATGGGGGAGCGGGAATGGAAACAGGCTCTTTTTGCTTATGTGAATCAATACAATCGCAGTGAGGTGAATGGGACACCGCAGCCGGATGAATATCTGGAGGTGGATCAGCGGATGGAACGAGCAGCGCGTGCGGCCAGATTGGAGCAGTGGTATAACGAACGGGATGCTGTACCTCTACGCAGCGAGACACGCGCCAAGCCGTTGCGGATTGTGCAGGATACCCCGGATGAGGCCGTAATAGATGTGCAGTTGCATGTCCGGCTCTTTTATGAGAAGGGCGGGATGACCCACCGGGAGGATCGTATTGAGCGGGAGCGACTGACGTTCATGCGCGAGGGTGAGACCTGGCAGGTGATGAGAATCGAGCGTGATCCGGCAGAAAGGAAGCCTGCGGGGGGAGAGGTGCCTTTTGAACAGGCGTCGTTTAATCAAGGAGGGAGTCTGCCGCTGCTGAATCGCGGCGTGCTGGGCTTTGGCACATCGGCACGTCCCAGCCGATATCGGCGTGAGGAAGCGGCGGCTTATGCAGATCAGTGGTGGGATAGCTTCAACCCGGAGTTTGAAGGATTTGATGTGGATTGCACCAATTATATCTCGCAATGCCTCTTTGCAGGGGGAGCACCGATCCACTATACTGGTAAAAGAGAATCGGGCTGGTGGTACAAAGGACGGGTCGCCGGACGTGAGCTGTGGAGTTATAGCTGGGCGGTTTCCAACAGCCTGGAGCGGTATTTGGGCTCAAGCTCGTGGGGATTGACCGCTGAACAGGTGAGCCGTCCGGAGCAGCTTATGCTGGGAGACGTCATTTTTTATGATTGGGACGGTGACGGAACCTTTCAGCACAGCACGATCGTAACGGCCTTTGATGCGGGCGGCATGCCGCTTGTCAATGCACATACGGTAAGCTCCAGACATCGTTATTGGGATTACAAGAATTCGTATGCATGGACGGATAACACGGTATATCGCTTTTATCATATCGCCGACTATTTTTAAAAGAGATGATGAATAACAGGTACAGTGATGCACATCAGGCACAATGACGAAAGCAGGAAAGCGGAGGATAGCATGGCAAAACAAAAATTAACCGTAGGGCTGGTGTACGGTGGCAAATCAGGCGAACATGAGGTTTCGCTGCAAACGGCGTATGCTGTAATGAACGCATTTAATTATGAGAAATACGAGATTATTCCTTTTTATATTACAAAGGCTGGCGATTGGCGCAGAGGGCCGCTGCTTAGCGCACCTTTGGCTTCATTGGAGCAATTGAAGCTGGAACGTGCAGAGGGCGGTACCAAAGCGGCACTGGATACGTTGTTTGGCAAGCTGTACGGAGAGCAGACGCTGGATGTGCTGTTTCCGCTGCTGCACGGCACCTTTGGCGAGGACGGAACGATTCAGGGTCTGTTCGAAATGGCGGATATGCCTTATGTCGGTGCAGGAGTGCTGGCTTCCGCCGCAGGGATGGACAAAGGCGTCATGAAGAAGCTGTTTGAGCATGCAGGCTTGCCGCAAGTGAAATACTGTTATTTTAATAGTACACAGTGGGCACAGACCAGTCATGATCTGGTGCGCAGCATCGAAACGGAGCTTGGCTATCCGTGTTTTGTCAAACCGGCGAATCTGGGGTCAAGTGTCGGTATTTCCAAAGCCAATAACCGGGAAGAGCTGGAGAAATCTGTAGAACTGGCTTTGCAATTTGATCTGAAGGTGATTGTAGAGGAATACGTGGATGCGCGTGAGATTGAGGTCAGCGTGCTTGGGAACGATGAGCCGATTGCTTCCGTACCGGGTGAAATTGTATCGTCCAGCGATTACTATGATTATGCTGCCAAATATACGGACGGCCAATCGGAAACGCTCATTCCGGCACCATTGGACGAGGAAGTGGCAGATCGTATTCGTGAGGCCGCATTACAAGCTTTCCGCGCTCTGGAGGGCTGTGGGATTTCCCGAGCCGATTTCTTCGTCAGACGCTCGGATGGACATATTTTGATTAATGAAGTGAACACCATGCCGGGCTTTACGCCGTTCAGCATGTATCCATTGCTGTGGAGAGAAACCGGAGTATCCTATCAAAGTCTGCTCGACCGCATGATTGCACTCGCACTGGAGCGTTATGAACGCAGGTCTGCACTTCACTACGAGAACTCATAAAACGAAACAAAGGGGAGCTGATCACTCTCCTTTTTGTTCATATGTATGGAAAGGTGGCGGCTAAACATGGGCTTTCAAACTGAATTTAACTCGGTGTGTAAATTCAAGAGCGAACAGGAATTGTACGAATTGCTGGAATACGGACGTGGCAAAATGGTTAAATCCGGTCTGCGTGTGTTCCCAACAGGCCAGAAGGTCATCGCTTACAGCGTGGACAACGTGGCAGTAGCCATCGTACAGATTGTGGGCTGTATCGCTGAAATCAATTTTCAGGGCGATGAAGTGACCGAGGTTGAAATGATCCTTATTCGCAAGCTGAATGAAGAGGAATCGAGAATTCAGACCGCCTTGGCAGATGAAATGTTTTTTGGAGCGCAGCAGCAGTCCTAGCTGAGTGGAGCATCCGTGGAAATTGCGCCTTAGTGTGTAGGATTTTGCGGATAAAGTTCCCAAATAGAGAAACTTTATGAAACCTAATGTGTATACTAGATTGTGCAAACTAGCAAAGTTGTACTTTAACAGAGATGGTTAAGAGACTGTGCTGTATGGCAGCTTCGCAAACCACGTAACAATGATATAGAAAGTAGAGTGAACACGTTGAACGAACATGAAAACGAAAAGGTTCCCTATATCGTATCAGGAAAAAGCTATACCGCCGTGGCTATTAACGCGGCATCCAAAGCCGGGGAATGGATTAAGAGCAGGCTGGGAACGGTTGAACAATTGAATACCAAGCAATCTTCTGCGGATCTGGTAACCGAGGTGGATAAAGGTGCGGAGCAGATGATCCGCAGGCTGATCCTCACCCATTTCCCCGATCATGCCATTTTGGGTGAAGAGGGCGTGGAGCCGGGAGCCGAAGCTTCGGCCCGTGCATTAGAGGCTGCCCGTGAAGAGGAATACTTATGGATTATTGATCCAGTAGACGGCACCACTAATTTTGTGCACAGTCTGCCGTTCTACAGTGTGTCTATTGCCTTGGCCCACCGTGGCGAGGTGATTGTCGGCGTCATTTATGATCCGTCCCGTGATGAAATGTTCGTGGCGGAAAAAGGAAAAGGCGCCTATGTACATGGCAATCGGATGCAGGCATCAAGAGAGGAAACACTGGGAGATAGTCTGGTATGCATCGGCTTCCCGCCGGATCGTACGTATGCACAGCCGCTGAATATGAAAATTACGCAGGTGCTTACGCCGCAGGTACGAGGCATTCGGGCGCTCGGCTCGGCAGCTCTGCATTTGGCTTATGTAGCATCGGGACGACTGTCAGCCTATTGTGAAATCGGTTTGAATGCCTGGGATGTGGCGGCAGGTGCTTTGCTGGTACAGGAATCGGGTGGAACGATCACAGATACGCTGGGCAGACCTTATGATTTGAGCGTGCGACATATTGCAGCTACGAATACAGCTATTCACTCCCAACTTATTCAAGTGTTGAAAGAAGCAGATGCAACCGGGTTATAATACACCTAAATCGCTGAAGGAGGAAGGATGATGGGCCGATCCGAGGATTTGGAGCGTGAGCTCAGTGAATTGCTGACAGAAGGCGAAATTCGTGAGAATGAGGCCAAAAAACGGGAACGGCTCAGCCCTAAATATGAGGTGCGGATTCAAACGCAAATCGATCCCATTGTCGAGGAGACCCGCAAATACCGCAGTATGGCACGGGAACTGGACGACCGATACGATGAATATATGAGCAAGGCGAACCAATCGGACCCCTCCGACCGACGCTAAGCAAACACAAATACCTCTTGCCGAAAGACCAAGGCATGGGGTATTTTGTATGTTATAAAGGAGGCGACATTCACGAATGACCTATTTTAAGAGCGCTTACAAAAATGCTGGAATTCATCATAAAATGATTCTATTAATCATAGTGCTCATGTTGGTCAATTTTGCGGTTTTTGCAGTTATCCTAAAATACGTATTTCATATTTACGATAATCAAATGTACAAAAAAACATCAGAAGTATTGAATATTTCCTCGATTGGCATTGAAAATGAACTAAAGGATGTTGAAAAGATCACCTTCAAAGTAACAACGGATGAGCAGCTTCAACGTTATTTGCTCCAATTGGAAAGTGAAACCTCGCCTTATACCAAAATGGTGCTGCGTAAAAAAATAACGAACAGGCTTGTCGCCTTCGCAGGCTCTGAAACCTATGTCTATTCTATGATGGTGATCGACAAAGAAGGGCAGGTCATGAGCGCGGGCAACCGTGAAGGGATTCCCCCAGAGCTTCGATCCACCCTGTCGGAGCTGGCAGCCGAATATGATGGTTCCAACGCATGGTATGTAGCAGGTCACTCCTCCTTGCTGGCAGCGCGCCAGTTCAAATCCTTTACAGATACCAATTTTACGTTAAAAGGGCTCGGAACGCTTGCGATTCGTGTGCGGATTGACCGGATTGTAGCGGATCGTGTGCAGACCTCAGGCCGTGATGGACAGCTGATGATTACAGATGGCAAACAGATGATTTATCCCGAAGCACCGCTTTTGAGTGAGAGTGATATGCAGGCTGAGCTTGCGCGCAAGCAGCCTTACGGCATTGCGACCTACACAGGCGGGACCTTTTTCGCAGCCCAAACCAAATCCTCTTATACGGGCTGGACGTATTTGCATATGACCCCCTTTGATGATATGTTTCGCAGTATTACGATAATCAAAGAAATTGTAAGCGCAATTTTTGTCATTATGCTGCTGATTGCGCTGGCGCTGGGAGCCCGGTTGTCGGGCAGCATTACCAGGCCGATCGTTCAATTAATCCAGAACATGCGCAAAATTGAAAAAGGCGATCTTGACCGTCTGGAAGAGGAAGCACTCGGTGCGGTTCCCCTTTCCACCCAGGATGAGGTGGGCTTGCTGCATCGAACGTACAAAAAGATGATCCGCCGCATTCGTGAACTCATTAATGAAAATGTTGCCAAGCAGCTATTGCTGCGGGAAACGGAGCTCAAGGCGCTTCAGGCACAGATTAATCCGCATTTTCTATACAATACATTAGAGTCTGTGAACTGGCTCGCCAAGGCCAATAAGCAGGATCGTATCTCGGAAATGGTCGAGGCGCTTGCCTTTCTGCTGCGCAGTGCGGTCAGCTTTGAAGAACAGCTCATCCCACTTCGGAAAGAGCTGGATATCGTGAGGAGCTACGTCACGATTCAAAAAACGCGCTTCGATGAGCGGCTTGTTTTCCATCTGGATGTGCCGGAGGAGCTGATGGATGCGCAAATACCGAAGCTGACGCTTCAGCCCCTGGTGGAGAATGCAATTCATTATGCGCTGGAGCCGCAAATTGAGCCGTGCCGGATTTCTATTGTTGCCAGGGTGAGGGAAGGTGCGCTTTTCTTGCGGGTGGAGGATGACGGACCGGGAATGACGCAGGATTTTTTGGAAAAGCTGCAAAGCGGGCAGGTCACGACCCGTGGACAGGGCATAGGACTTACCAATATTCAGGAAAGGATTAACCTGACCTTTGGTACTCCATGGGGGATAGAGCTGCACAGCGAGTCAGGAACAGGAACGTCGATTCATGTCTGTATTCCATATGTGAAAGGGGAACAGGGTCATGTACAAGGTGCTGCTGGTTGATGATGAGCGTATGATTTTGGAAGGCATATCACAGGTGGTGGATTGGAGCAAAGCAGGCACACAACTGGTGGGGACGGCTCGCAACGGGATTGAGGCTTATGATCAGATTCAGGCCAGTCCGCCTGATTTTGTGATCAGCGATATCTCTATGCCAGGTTTGGATGGCATCGGGTTGGTTGCCAAAACGACGGAGCATTTTCCGGACGTTCGTTTCATTTTGTTGTCCGGCTATAAAGATTTCGACTATGCTTGTCGGGCCATGCAATATGGAGTGAAGCATTATTTATTGAAGCCCTGCAATGAGCGGCAAATCCATGAGGCGCTGACCGAGCTGGGTCAGGAGCGGGAGGAGCAGGAGGAACGCAAGCAGTTTGTGAACCGGATGAAGCTCGATTTTCAGCGTATGCTGCCGCATGTGAAGGAGCATTTTTTGAAGGAGTTCATTTCCTATAAAACCTACGGAAGCCGTGATATCGCTTTTTATGAGCGGTTATTTGGCCTGGAATTGCAAAATAAGCAGGTCCGCATGCTGCTGCTGCGGGTGGAGGAATCCCATGAGCCGGAGCATCTGTTTGCGCTGCAAAATATTGCAGCAGATTTAATGGAGCATGTGCTGCTTGGGACGACTATGCAAGGACAGCTGCTCATCGTGCTGGAAAGCGGAGACGATACGTCCAGGCTTATGGAGCAGCTTGATGCGGTACGTGCGACGTTTCGCCGTTTTTACAAGCTGGAGGTAACGGTTGCGGTTAGCGAGTCGGACAGTATGCAGCATTCGCGGGGGATGTACAGGGAAACATTGCATTGTATGAATCACCGCTTTTACACCGGAGAGGGCAGTCTGATTACGAAGGAGGATTTGGCGACCGAGGACCCACGGGAGATGGCAGATTTGGAGCTGGACGAGGAAAAGTTTGGTCTGCTGATCAAGGCGGGCAATACGGAGGAGGTTGTACAGGAAGTGGATCGGCTGTTTGGTATCCTGTCCCGGATGAAGCTGGAGATTTCCGTGACCCGTTCCTATGTGCTTCAACTGTATGCCGCCATGATCCGCATATGCCCTGAAGAGGAGCGCTCCGAGTTTACGAGCCGAATGGCCGTGCTGGCAGAGCAAAAAACGCTTGCTTCTCTTAAATTCTTTGTGCAGGAGACCGCCGGACGAATGACCGCAATCTACTATAAGAGCAATGTGTACCGCCAATCCTCCACCGTGGATAAAATGATCACCATTATTGAGCAAAACTATCGAAAATCCGATTTGTCACTGAACGGAGTAGCCGGGCAAATGCTATACATGAATTCCGATTACCTGGGGAAAATTTTCAAAAAGGTAACGGGGGAGAACTTTTCGCATTACGTGAATCGTTACCGGATCGAACGTGCGGCTGAGCATATTCGGGAGACGGGAGACGTCAAGGTGTTTGAGCTGGCGGAATGGTTCGGCTTTGGCGGGAACGCCCAATATTTTAGCCAGGTGTTCAAAAAATGGGCAGGTATGACGCCATCCGAGTACATCAAGTCACACGAACGGGGATGAGTGCTAAACCCCCTCTGATTTTTAAACCTCCAAATCTGATTTGTGTATTCCAATGCTTCTCTGCTTTTGGGAAAATAACAGCAGGAGCTAATGTAAACGCTATCAAAAGGCGTAATTACGTTGTCACTTGTAACACAGCTCCTTTCTAGAACAGCGAAAAGGGGAGAGATAAGTGGGCAAAAAGGGATGGTTTCTGATCATGGCTATGCTGCTCGTTTTGACGACGGCATGCAGCGGAGCGGACAGCGGCAGCAATTCGGGGGCAAGTACAGACGGGAAGGTAAAGTTGCGGATTGCTTGGTGGGGATCAGATACCCGTCATGAATACACGCAGAAGGTAATTGATTTGTATAAGCAAAAAAATCCGAATGTGACGATTGATGTGGAATATGCCTCTTTTGATGACTATTGGAAAAAGCTCGCCCCGCAGGCGGCAGCAAACCAGCTGCCAGATATCGTGCAGATGGACATTTCATACATTAGCCAGTATGCGAAGAACGGTCAACTGGAAGATATGGCGCCTTACTTGAATCAGAAAATTCAGGTCGCTGACGTGAACGAAAATGTACTCAAAACCGGCATCATTGCCGGAAAGCAATATGGTATTCCAACAGGTGTCAATGTGCTGGGCTTCCAGTATGACCCGGCCCTGCTGAAAAAAGCTGGCATAGACAAAATTCCTGACAACTGGACATGGGATCAATACAAAGAACTGGCCTTGAAGGCAGGCTCCAATAAGGTTTACTTTGACAGCTCGATGGCTGCCGATATTTTCTTCCACTACTATTTGCGGACACATGGAAAATCTCTCTACAATGCGGAAGGAACAGGATTGGGATATGACGACGATAAGCTGTTTGTCGATTTCTTCGGCGGATTGGCTGAGCTGATTAAGAAAGGGGCGACTCCGCCTCCTGAAATCATGAACCAGACCAAGGGGATTCTTGAGGAATCCGATCTCGTAAAAGGAACAGGCATCGGCATTTGGCAGTGGTCCAATCAGTATGTAGGCTTACAGCAAGTCGTTAACCGCCCAATGGCGCTCGCTCCGATGTTTGGACCGGATATGGAAAAAGGTATCTACATGCAGCCTACGATGTATTGGACGGTCGCTGCCCGTTCTCAGGTGAAAGATGAGGCCGCCAAGTTTATTGATTTCTGGATGAACGATGTAGAAGCGAATAAATTGATTAAGGGAGAGCGGGGCGTACCCATTTCCGCCAAAATCAAGGAGGCTATAGCGCCTGAGTTGAGTGAGGCTACGAAGCAGGTATTTGATTTTGTGGCTTCCATGGAGCCAAAGGCTTCTCCAATGAGCTCACCGCCGCCAGTCGGATCACCGGAAGTGATTGCGACCCTGACCGATTATATTGAGCAGGTCAATTTTGGTCAAATGACAGCGGCGGACGCAGCGGTCAAATTCCGGACTGATGCGAATACTATTCTTGCGAATAACAAGCAGTAATGAGTGTAATGGCTTTCTGGGCGGCTGCCCCGTTATGACATAGGGCGAAGGCCCGTTTCGTTAAGTTAACCGTGCGTAGTGATAGCATGATTGCGCACGGTTAACCCGACGAACAAGCCGTAGAAGCTTCCTTTGCACACATCATAATATAATGCACATAACAACGATATAATAAAACTATAAAGTTTTGTTAATTGGTAAAATGCAACAGAAGGGAGGCTTGATGAGCTTGCGAAATCATCAGAGCTTGAGAGCCAATATGACCGGATATGCGTTTATCAGCCCGTTTATTGTGGGCTTTCTGGCGTTTACATTAATTCCGATGTTTATTTCGCTGTATCTGTCTTTTACATCCTACAACCTGTTCACCCCGCCCAAATGGATTGGTCTGGGGAACTTTGAAAAAATGTTCACAGGCGATCCGAAATACTGGAATTCGATCAGGGTCACATTTACGTATGTATTGGTCGGTGTGCCGCTGCGACTGATATTCGCCCTGTTTGTGGCTATGATTTTGAATACCAAATCGCGTATGGTTGGCACCTATCGGACGATGTACTATCTGCCGTCCATTATCGGGGGCAGCGTTGCGGTGTCCATCATGTGGCGCAACATTTTCAGCAATGACGGCATTGTTAACAGCTTGCTGTCAGCCTTGGGGGCAACTCCGGTGAAATGGTTTGGTGATCCGAATGCTTCGCTTACGATGCTGATCACCTTGTCTGTATGGCAATTCGGCTCCTCCATGCTTATTTTTCTGGCCGGATTGAAGAATATTTCGGTTGAAATGTACGAGGCGTCCAGCGTGGACGGCGCATCGCCAGTACGAAAATTTTTCAGTATCACGCTCCCTCTGCTTAGTCCGATTATTTTATTTAACCTGATTATGCAGACGATTAGCGCCTTTATGACCTTCGTTCCAGCCTACGTTATTTCGAAGGGCGAGGGCGGTCCAATGGATGGGACGATGCTGCATTCGCTGTATTTGTTCCGACAGGCGTTTATGTTCAGTAATATGGGATATGCGGCGGCTATGGCCTGGGTCATGCTCATTATGATTGCGATACTGACAGCGATTTTATTTTTAACCTCCAGATACTGGGTATTCTATGAAACGGAAAAGGGGCGCTGATACCGATGGCATGGAAAACGTTCAAATGGCCGATCTATCACATTCTGGTCGCTGCGCTGGCGCTCCTGATGCTGTATCCCGTATTTTGGATGCTGTTCAGCTCGTTCAAGGAGAGTCGGACGATATTCGTCACGGCAGATTCTCTTTTCCCTACAGAATGGATTTGGCAAAACTATGTGACAGGCTGGAAGGGCACAAGCGGATACAACTTTGGCACGTACATTTTGAATTCGCTCACGATTGTCGTGATTGCCACGATTGGAGCCGTGATTTCCTCCTCATTAATCGCATTTGGCTTTGCACGTTTGAAATTCAAAGGGCGTAACTTCTGGTTTGCGTTGATGATGATGACGTTGATGCTGCCCGGAGATGTGGTACTGGTACCGCAATATATTATTTTCACCAAGCTCGGCTGGGTCAATACGATTTTGCCGTTAGTGGTGCCGTCGTTTTTCGGGATGCCATTCTTCATCTTCCTGATGGTTCAGTTTATACGGACGATACCGGCGGAGCTGGATGAAGCGGCGACGATTGACGGATGCGGCAAATTCCGGCTGTATTTCCGCATTATTTTGCCATTGCTCAAATCCTCGCTGGCTACGGCGGCTATCTTTTCTTTCTACTGGAAATGGGAGGATTTGCTGGGGCCGGTACTGTATCTGAATTCGCCGGAGAAATATACGGTATCCATTGCACTCAAAATGTTCCTCGACAGCGAGTCGGCCTCCAACTGGGGAGGAATGTTCGCCATGTCTATTTTGAGCCTGGTACCGGTAATCGCTGTATTCTTTGCCTTCCAGAAGCAAATTGTAGAAGGAATGAGTACGAGTGGCTTGAAGGGGTAAAACCCAAGCTGCGAAAGAGGTGAGTGGAGTGTGGAAGTTTGATTTTGGTCCGGGAGAGCCGGCTGCTGGCTACAAGGGGGTATCCCCGGATTGCTCCTATACTGCTGAATTGGGGTACGGCTTCGAGGCTACAGGACAGGTGTACGGACGACAAAGGCGAACTCCTGCGCCTGCGAAGGATGCGCTCACACGGCTGCGAAGCAGCTTTTGCATTCCGCTGAACGCTGCTTTTATAGCGGACGTGCCGGGCGGGGTGTATCTCGTCTATGCGCTGCTCGGCGATCCGCTTGCGGAAACGCGCACGCGGCTCAAGGCTGGCGAGGGCAAGCACATGCTGCCCCCGGTCCACACGCTGCCAGGCCAGCTCGCGGAGGCCTGGTTTGCGGTGCCTGTTCGGGGCGGTCAGCTGCGCCTCGCCATATCGGGCACCGCGCCGCGGCTCAATGCGCTGGAGATTACGCCAGCGCCGCAGACTCTCCGGCTATTTCTGGCCGGAGATTCCACCGTTACGGATCAGGACGCGTCCGGCTATCCGTATACAGGCTGGGGCCAGGCTTTGCCTGCCCTGTTCAAGCATGATGTTTGCGTGGATAATCACGCCGTATCAGGGCGAAGCTCCAAAAGCTTTGTGGATGAAGGACGGCTGGACGTCATTGTGGGCGAAATGAAGGCAGGTGACTTCCTGTTCATCCAGTTCGGCCATAATGATGAGAAGCCTGATCCGGAGCGGGCTACAGAGCCTTTTACAAGCTATAAGGAGCATCTGCGCCTGTATATCGATGGAGCGAGAAGCAAGGGGGGAACCCCGGTGCTGATTACACCTGTACATCGTCGCTATTTTAACAAGGATGGTACGCTGTCCGACACCCATGGCGACTATATTACGGCGGTTCGTGAGCTGGCGGAAGAAGCGGACGTGCCGCTGATTGATTTGTCTGCCCGCACGCAGGAGTTATATGAAGGGCTGGGTCCCGAAGAAAGCAAGGAGCTTTTTATGTGGCTGCTGCCCGGAGAATACATGAACTTTTCCGGCGGCCTGGAGGATAATACGCATTTTCATGAGAATGGCGCGGTCCGGATTGCAGATATGGTGGCGGAGGCTGTGAAGGAGCTGGATTTGCAACCGCTGCGCATGTACTTACGTTGACCGATGGACTTTTCTGGAACAGGTGGCAAGGAGGGCAACTAACGTGAAGCTTACCGAAGGAGGAGACGAGGAAATGCCAGCATTGATTTTTGATGAGGAGCAAATTAAACAGGTGATCGACCGGGTCGTGGAACGCACGTTTCAAATGGACTATAGCTGGGACTGGCCGGGTGGAGTGGCCTTTTACGGGGTATGCGAGGCCTATGAAGCGACAGGGAACGAAGAGTATCTGACCAAACTGAGAGAATGGGTTGACGAAAATATTGAGGATGGACTTCCACCTCTGTCGGTGAACGGCGTATCGATCGGACACTGCTTGTTGACACTGCATCAGGCCACAGGGGAGCAAAAATACCTGGATATCGCCACCCGGATGGCAGAATTCCTGGCGAAAAAAGCCGAGCGGTTCGCCGACGGCATTTTCCAGCATACGGTGAATTCAGTACATGACGTATTTCCGCAGCAAGCGTGGGTGGATACGATGTTTATGGCAGGCTATTATTTGCTGCGCATCGGTCATTTGCTGGATAACAAGGAATATTGGGAGGACGGTATCCGGCAATATCACGGGCATGAGGAATTTTTGCAGGACCCGGATACGAATTTGTATTATCACGGCTGGGATCATGCGAATCAGAGCCGGATGTCAGGCATATATTGGGCACGAGGCAATTCATGGGCGGCCCTCACGATGGCCAAGGCGCTAAAATTTGTAGAGGTTCAGCATCC
The DNA here is from genome assembly GCF_001705305.1 of Paenibacillus kribbensis. GTDB lineage: Bacteria > Bacillota > Bacilli > Paenibacillales > Paenibacillaceae > Paenibacillus > Paenibacillus kribbensis_B. The sequence goes on along the minus strand of NZ_MCBP01000014.1, from coordinate 21,112 downwards.
ATCCTATATGATTATCGACGGCTCGCTGCGTGACCAGCTTAGTGCGCTGGTGCGGCTGCAATCCCCGGAAGGACTGTGGCATACGGTGCTGAATGATGATACCTCTTATCTGGAAACTTCCGGCTCCGCAGGGATTGCGACGGCCTTGCTTATGCGGGGACGACTGTTTAACAAATACTCGCAAAAGGCGATCGACGGCATCCTTTCCCGGATTAAGGAGGACGGCACAGTGACGGGCGTATCCGCAGGAACGGCTATAATGAACGATATTGACGGCTATCGCAATGTACCCTACAAACGCATTCAGGGTTGGGGGCAGGGATTGGCGCTCGCTTTCCTGGCCCAATTGCTGCGTACCAAGGAGAACCCTTATGGGTAAAAGCTCGTTGCTTGACCAAGTCATTTTGGTAAAAGGAGGCTGATAGTATGGGTGATACCGAACTTTCTCAGGACCTTCCTCAGGAAAAAGTAAACCAGCTGCGGGGCAGCTTGTTCTGGGTCATCCCCGATGGATATATTCCACCGGAAAGCCGGGGAGAGCTGCTCAGTCATGAGAGTATATGCGTGCTGAACTGTGGGAACCGTGCAGCAAAGCTGAGCATAGACATCTATTTTGAGGATCGCGAGCCGTTGGAGGGACTGATCGAGGTGGTGGAAGGAAGACGAACCCGCCATATCCGAACAGCTACGCTGGAAAAGTCCGGCGAACGGATTCCGACAGGCATACCTTACGCGATTACGGTCATCAGCGATGTACCCGTAATTGTTCAATATAGCAGGCTGGACACGACACAGCCGGAGCTGGCGTTAATGAGTGTGATGGCATACCCGGTCTAATCCGATACGTACTGTGAACTGTTAAAAAAGACATCTCCAGGCTATAGCAATTCAAGCCTAGAGATGTCTTTTTTTGAAGGACAGAAGCATACTTGGACAAATAGCCCACGCCACCTTCATCGTGACACATATTTGCTCCGCCATACGAAGTAGCTATATCAGCGCATTTTAACGCCGAAAATAGCCAATCCCCATTGCATCACGTACCTCGCTCATCGTTTCCCTCGCCGTAATCTGGGCCTTTCGTGTACCCTCGATCAAAATTTCGTCAACATCTCCGGTCCGTGCTGCAAAAGTATGACGTCGTTCACGCATGGGCTCCAACAACCTATTTACAGCCTGAGCCGCCAGCCTTTTGCAATCCGTACAGCCGATGGCTCCTTTGGAGCACTGTTCATGGATTTCGGCCATGCCGTCCTGACGGAAATAACGATGATACTCGTATACGGGACAGATGTCCGGGTGACCTGGATCATACTTGTGAATACGCGCAGGATCGGTTTTTGCCCGCGCCAGCTTGGTACGGACATCCTCGGCGGAAGAATCGAGATACAGCGCGTTTCCCAGACTTTTGCTCATCTTGCTATTGCCGTCCAGCCCGGTTAGCCGTCCACCCTGTAAGATACGCGGCTCGGGCAGAACGGGGCGGTATAGTTCATTGAAACGGCGAACGATTTTACGCGCCTGCTCTACATGAGGAATCTGATCGTCACCCGCCGGAACCAAGGTCGCCTTGCAGATCGCGATATCTGCGGCCTGACTGACCGGATAGCCAAGAAAGCCGTAATACATATCTTGGACGCCGCGTTGCCGTGCTTCATTTTTTACCGTCGGGTTATGCCGCAGTGAATTGACCGTCACGAACATACTAAAATACTGCGCCAGCTCTGCAATTTCCGGAATCATGGATTGGATAAAAAGGGTAGCCTGATTCGGATCGATGCCTGCTGCCAGATAGTCGAGCGCGACTTGGCGGATACTCGTGGCCAGCACGTCCGGATGGTCAAAATGCGTGGTCAGCGCTTGCACATCTGCCAAAATAATAAAGGTACGGTATTCATGCTGGAGCTCTGTTCTGCTACGAAGGCTGCCGATGTAATGGCCGAGATGGAGCTTGCCAGTCGTACGGTCGCCAGTCAGGATAATATCGGTTGCTGATTGCATACATATTCCTCCTTAAATTCAATGCGCTATAAAATGCTGCAAGCATTACACGGTGTACACGCCACCACCAGCCGTCCTCCACGGCCATCACCTCCCTTCAAACTCAAATTCAAATTCAAGCCATCCCGGACCATTCACTTCAAAACCAATACAAAAAAGCTCCGTCTCTGGAACATCACAGCCTGCGGACGATACCGTTTTGCTGTAATCTCGCAATACACTATACGTAGCGATTGCGTTCCAAGGACGAAGCTTGTGCCTCGCGGTGCCACCTGGATTGACCGTTTGCTTCTGACAAACGATCCCCTCACCAGATACGGACGCGTTTCTTGTCAGTTCCCTACATGGCCAACAAGTACCGTCGATATCCTGTCCCTTGATAACGGATGGACGATTCCGCCTTGCCTACTGACTGCTTTACCATGAAGCAGTGTTCAACGTGGTGCTCCGAAATCCATTTCAACAAAAGTGAAACATCGGCTCCCACCCAACGCCGACTCTCTGAAGCTTCACATCCTGCCTACTTCTTTTCATCATTGCATACAATTTTATACAGTTTACCATTCCAGAAGTGAATTGTATATCTGTTTTCGGTCCACTTTTAACGGTTGGGAGAAGTGGTTTGGATGGGTGTAAAGCTTTTTCGTCCTCCGAAATTGGTGCCGAGCACGCCGGCAATGATTATGATAGCGCCTATAATGTGATAGTAGGCAAGCTGCTCCTTCAAAATATAAGCACCTGCCATCATGGAAATGAGCGTGGATAAATTACCGATCACACTCATTTTCGAGGCTTCGATCCACTTCAGGGCAAAGCTGGATAACAGCGAGGTGACGAGGGTAGACAGTATGCCCAGATAAGCCAGTGCCAGCCAGTAATCAGGCTTTACCAGCGGAGCGGTATAAGCGCTCATGGAACCGTCTATGGCATGATATCCCAGAGCTGCCAGATTAAAAACGACACATCCCAAAATGGAGGTTACGTAGGTCAATTCCATCGGGCTGTACTTTTGTGTTAATGGACGAGCCAGCACGTTATAGCCAGATAGGCAAACAGCAGACAGCACAAGCAAAAGAATACCGCCAAAGCTGTTGGACGCCAGGGGCGCTCCGCTTTTCATCACAAATATAAAAATTACGCCAAAGACTGAGAGTAGTAAAGATATCTTTTGAACCCCTGTTGTGCGTTCTTTAATGAAATAGGAGGCCAACAGCAGGGTGAAAATGGGAACGGTCGCTTGAATAATTCCGCCTTCCGATGAAGAGGTGCTCATCAGCCCAAAGGCCTGCAAGGGAAAGAACACTAAAGGTGAAAGCAGCGCCAATGGTAAAATGCGTACAATATCACGCCGTGTGATGCTGATTTTGATCCAGCCAAGCAGCACTGGAATGGTCAAAGCGACAAAAGATAACGCAAAGCGGTGGGCGATCACATCCAGCGGACTAGCCTCCGTGACGGTCAGCTTCACGAATAAAAATGAAAAACCAAGTATAGCTGCATAGCAGAGAGCCGCCAGATAGGCTGCCCCATTTCTCGAACGACTGTGCATAATGAACCTCCGTAATGATGATTTGAATCTATGGCTTTCTCACTATACCCGGACAGCATAACCGGATACAATCCATAAAATTCACAATTGTACGGGTGCAGTTTGCATCATAAAAAAGCCGGAACGTTGTCTCAAAGGTGGGCTACCCCGTCCTTAAGACAACTTCCGGCTCTTATCGAATCCATATTTTATCGCTTACTGCTCTGCTTATTTACCCTGTGACATCGCACGGAAGGAATCGTCCGCCGCTTCCAGCGTAGCATCCACATCTTCGTCCGTATGCGCTGTTGTGAGGAACCAGGCTTCGTATTTGGATGGTGCCAAATGAACACCGCGATCCAGCATGTGACGGAAGAAGGACGCGAACGCTTCGCTGTCTGTATCCTGCGCCTGAGCGTAATTCGTGATCGGATGATCGCAGAAATGCGTTGAGAACGCTCCCCGAATGCGGTTGATCGTCAATGGCACGCCGTAGCGGTCGGCGGAGGACTGAATACCGTCTGTCAGTCTCACGGCCAGACGTTCCATCTCTTCATACACGCCTTCCCCTTGAAGGACTTCAAGGCAGGCGATGCCAGACGAGATGGAAGCCGGGTTGCCGGCCATGGTGCCCGCCTGATAAGCCGGGCCGAGTGGGGCAACCTGCTCCATGATTTGTTTGCTGCCGCCGTAGGCACCAATCGGCAGACCGCCGCCCATGATTTTGCCCAGCGCGGTCAAATCCGGCTGAATCGCATCATGATTGTCCAGACCTGCATACGTTTGGGTGGAGCCGTAGTGGAAGCGGAACGCGGTAATGACCTCGTCATAAATGACGAGGGAGCCGTTCGCCCGCGCCATCGAGCACAGCCCTTCCAGATAGCCCGGCTGCGGCATCACCATGCCGAAATTACCGACGATCGGCTCGACCATGACTGCCGCCACATCGTCGCTCCAGCGCTCCAGGGCTTGGCGCAGCGCGTCGAGATCATTGAAAGGCACGGTAATGACCTCGCTCGCAATGTTGGTCGTAATACCTGCGCTGTCCGGTATGCCCAGCGTGGATGGGCCGGAGCCTGCGGCTACGAGTACGAGATCCGAGTGACCGTGGTAGCAACCCGCGAATTTGATGATCTTGTTCCGCCCGGTATAGGCCCGCGCCACACGAATCGTCGTCATGACCGCCTCTGTACCGGAATTCACAAACCGGACCTTGTCCAGCGAAGGAATCGCTTCCTTCAGCATCTTGGCCAGTTTGATTTCCAATGTCGTTGAGGTTCCGTACAAGACCCCGTTCGCCGCTGCTTCACTAATGGCCTTGGTAATATGGGGATGGGCATGTCCGGTAATAATAGGACCGTATGCCGCCAAATAGTCGATATATCGATTATCATCCTCATCCCAGAAATGAGCGCCTTGGGCGCGTTTCATGAATACTGGAGCGCCGCCGCCCACAGCCTTAAAGGAGCGCGAAGGGCTGTTGACGCCCCCGACAATATGCTCCAATGCTTCTTTATATAATGCTTCGGAGTTTTCCCGTTTCATCATCACAAACTTCCTTTCCGTTCATCAAAATAGGGTATACACACGCCAAAGGGCAGCGTTCACGGCTGCCCCTGTATCTTCATTATAGCTCTTTTTGGCCTGTCTTTGGTGTCGATTGTGTGGAAGCATCTTCATTACTGGTTTTACTGCCCCCTGTAAAAGAAGGCTTATCGGTCTTGGACGATGATGCACTGTCCGGCTGCTTCGTTCCATTCTGATCCTTGCCCTGCTCCTGTGTCTGTACAGGAGGATTGTTGAATATGTCCTGCACGTACTTTTTCAGCTCTTCCGGATCACGGACAGTAAGCACCTGTGCACCGCCTACATTTTCTTCTCCAAGGAGCTTCATCGGTGGAACCTGCTCGCTGCCTGCAAAGGTGCTTTGGTAGCCGACGTTCGCCAGCTTCCACATATCATTGACACTCAGATTGGTGTCAATGTAAGGGTTCACCTGCTCCAAAATATTTGGCAGATTGGCAATGGAGGTCGTGGTCTGCATTTTCTGGGCTACCGCCTCCAAAAATGCGCGCTGACGTCCCGACCTGGAGAAGTCTGACATGGCATCGTGGCGGAACCGTACGTATTGAAGCGCCGTATTGCCATCCAGATGCTGCATGCCCTTTTTCAAGTCAATGTCGTATTGATGCTTATCCGCATTGCTCGTATAGTGCATATCCTTCTCCACTTCAAAATCAATGCCGCCCACAGCGTCTACCAGCTTAATAAATCCTTGGAAATCGGTATACACATAATATTGCACCTGAATGCCCAGCAGATCACCAGCCGCCTTCATGGCTGTATTAGGCCCGTGGGTAATGGCGGTATTAATACGATTTTTGCCGTAGCCGGGAATATCCACATACGTATCACGCAAAATAGAGAAAAGGTGGATCTTTTTCTTGACAGGGTCGAGGGATACGACCATCATACTGTCTGACCGGGGGACTTCCCCTTTTTGGATACCACGGCCATCGACACCCATCAGCAAAATGTTGACCATATCCGTTCCTTCCCATTTGGGTGGGTCTGGCGTACGAACCTGATCGACCTGCTTTACATTTTTGAAGGGGGAGTTCGCACCCTCTTTATGCAGATTGTTCAATTGATTATAAATGGATGAAAAATAGTACACGGCAAAGCCGACAATCGCGACGATAACCACGGCCAGAACCGACCATATCGTCCTCTTGGTTCTGCTTGTCATGGATGCTCTCCCTTTCGCTTTTCAATTCATTACATTATAATTTCTTTTTGGAGCACAATCAATTTAACAATGGATTTTGTAAAATCCTGACTGAGAGGTATAACATGCTGGCAATTGATGTGCAGGATCTGCGCAAAACATTTAAGGTACAAAAAAACCGCGAGGGCCTGAAAGGCGCCTTCCTTGATTTATTCTCCCGAGAATACAACGAGGTGGCTGCGGTCAAAGATATCTCCTTCCGTATCCCGCAAGGAGAAATATGCGGCTATATCGGTGAGAACGGAGCCGGAAAGTCAACCACGATCAAGATGCTGACAGGCATTCTCGTGCCCACATCGGGGCATCTCAAGGTGGGCGGTTATGTCCCCTACGAAGATCGTGAGAAATTTGTAAGCAACATTGGCGTTGTTTTCGGTCAGCGCAGCCAGCTTTGGTGGGACATCGGCGTGATCGAGTCTTTTCAGCTGCTGCGCAAAGTATATCAGGTTCCGGCTACCGACTTCAAACGCAGGCTGGATGAGCTGGTGGAGAGACTTCAATTGCAGGATCTGCTAAGCCGTCCGGTACGCAAGCTCAGTCTTGGGCAACGGATGCGCTGTGAGCTGGTAGCTGCACTGCTGCACAATCCGTCCATTGTGTTTCTGGACGAGCCGACCATTGGTCTCGATATTATGGTCAAGTCCGAAATTCGCGAGTTTCTGAAGGACATGAATCGGGATTACGGCACCACCATTTTGCTGACAACTCATGATTTGCAGGATATTGAAGCGTTGTGCTCGCGCGTCATTATGCTGGATGATGGGAATATCATTTATGATGGTGGTCTGGAGGATCTAAAGACGCGGTGGGGGACAGGACGTGAAGTACGGTTTCAGTTTGGGACGACAACCCGGCTGGAGCAATTGCAGGCTTGGACCGCCGATATGCCGCTGACCTGGACGATGGATAACGATCTGGCTGGCAAGGTATGGATTCCACTGCATATTAACGTATCGGATGTGCTCGCCAGTGTAGTCGGCCGCACCGACATTACGGACATCAAAATCATTGAAACCAACACAGATGATATCGTCCGCAGCATCTATCAGTCTGGCTCGGCAGAGCGCCAGGGCAATCCGGTACCTCCGGCAGTGGAGGCCAAAGTTCATGCTTAGCGTATATACCGATTTTATTCGTATCCGATTTCTGACGATGCTAGCTTATCGTGTGAACTACTATTCAGGTATACTCATTTATTCCATGAATATTGGCGTTTATTATTTCACATACCAAGCGATATATGGAGATGCTGGCAGCATTGGAGGCTTTACCGCTGCTCAGATGACGACATACGTAGCAGTCTCATGGATGGCTAGGGCTTTTTATTTTAACAATCTGGATCGTGAAATTTCGACGGATATTCGTGATGGAAGCATTGCTATTCAGATGATCCGGCCGTATAACTATGTGCTCGTTAAATGTATGCAGGGACTCGGCGAGGGGATGTTCCGCTTCCTGTTGTTCATGATTCCAGGCATGGCGATTGCGATGCTGCTGTTTCCGGTGAAGCTTCCCACAGACCCGGTAGCCTGGATTGGTTTTCTGGTCATGCTGTTTTTCAGCTTTTTGATCAACACTCAGATTAATATTATTACCGGTTTAACGGCCTTTTTTATCGAAAATAACGAGGGCATGATGCGTATGAAGCGCGTGGTGGTAGACCTGTTTTCCGGGTTGATTTTACCCATCAGTTTATTTCCGGGCTGGCTGGCGACGATCGCCCAATGGATGCCGTTTCAGGCGATTACCTATTTACCGGGCTCTGTTTTTACCGGACGCGTAAAAGGCGTTGGCATCTGGAATGTGCTGGGTATCCAAATCATTTGGCTGGTCGTTCTGCTCGTGCCGATGATCATCATTTGGCGACTGGCGCGCAGACGTCTGTTCGTGCAGGGAGGGTAAGCCGATGATGTACTATTTGGGTCTCATTAGCGAATATTTGAAAAATTACATGAAGTCACGGCTCACCTATCGGGCCGATTTTTGGGTGGAAGTTATTTCGGACCTGCTGTTTCAGGCCACAAATCTTATTTTTATTTTGGTCATTTTTATGCATACGGACAGTCTGGGAGGCTGGAGTGAAAATGAAGTGGTGTTCGTTTACGGCTTTTTCATGGTTCCGTATGGACTATTCACCTGTTTTGTCAACCTTTGGAATTTTAGCGAGCGCTATATTGTCAAAGGGGAACTCGACCGGGTTATGACCCGTCCTGCGTATAATCTATTCCAGATTTTCCTTGAAAATGTGGACCCGCCAGCGCTGGTGGGATCGGTGATTGGTCTGATTATTATGGGAATCAGCGGGGCGCAGATGGACCTGCATATGGCGTGGTGGTTTATTCCGGTACTCATCGTGATGAGTCTGAGCGCTGTAGCGATTTATACGGGGATCTACACTATCTTGACTTCCATTTCGTTCTTTTCAGACGCACCGACTGGAATTATTCCGCTCATGTATAATATTCAGGGCTACGGCCGTTATCCGATAACGATTTATAACCGGGCCATTCAGGTGGTGCTGACCTGGATTCTGCCCTTTGCTTTTGTTGGCGTATACCCGGCATCCCTGTTTCTTCAGAGGGAGGATATGCGGCAGATGGCGCTCTTAACTCCTGTGATGGGCGCTGTGTTTCTGACTTTGGGCTTATTGGCATGGAATTGGGGTATTCGGCGTTATCGGGGCGCTGGCTCATAGGCCCGGAGGGTATACGAACTCCAAAAAGATAGGAGATGATGAGATGTCTACGGCTTCTACCGTGATCGGACAACTGGCACCGGACTTTGAATTGCCGGGGAGTGGGGGAAAAAGCGTTAAGCTGTCCGATTATAAAGGCAGCAGGGTGCTGCTGTATTTCTATCCGAAGGATTTGACCTCCAGCTGCTCGACACAGGCGTGTGATTTTCGGGATAAGCATACAGAGTTTGAAGGCTTGAATACAGTCATTCTCGGGGTAAGCCCTGATCCACTCAAGCAGCATGACAAGTTTATTGCCAAGTACGGACTACCTTTTCAACTGCTGTCCGATGTAGAGCATCAGGTGGCTGAGACATACGGAGTGTGGCAGCAGAAACAAATGTATGGCAAGCAGTACATGGGTATCGTTCGCTCTACATTTCTGATTGATGAGAATGGTATTCTGGTTCATGAATGGCGCGGTTTGAGAGTCAAAGGACATATCGATGCTGCGCTGAATTACATTCGGGAGCAGGCTGAGCAATCGTAAATCATAAGCATTCTTACACCCTTTGGGACGATGGTTATATTTCGGTCCTGGAGGGTGTTTTTGATATGTAAAAGCCTCATGATGATTGTTTACTTTTTTGCTTGATCGCGTAAATGCCCCACAAGCACAAGGGAATAATGACTGAGTTGGTCAAATCCCAATCCACCCAATAGGGAACAAGGGTATCAAAATAGTAGATGATATTGGGTGCAACCATGATGCTCAAGCCGTAGACGAGCATGATCGCAGGCATGACGAGAGGGCGGTGATCTTTTAGACGAAATGTCTGTGCTGTCCCCAGTGTAAACGCGTAAAAATAAAGGAAACTCTTAAAAAAGAGCGACAATCCCCATATGGCTCCTATAATAGCCTCCATGCGTTGGAAGAAATTGAACACATTTATTTTGGAGGTGAGCACATACGAAGGGTACACACTGGATTCAGTCAGAAAAGGGCCGAGAACAAGCAGAGACATGATCACGAACAGACTGAGCAGTACACCGCCAATAAGGGTTCCTGTAAGGACACTCTTTTTAAAATGTGCTGAATGCTTCACATAGGGAAAAAGCATGAGGAATACGACCAATTCCCCAAATGGATAGCTAACCCCAAGCAGTGTACCGTGAAGAACAGGGAGAACTCCGTCTTCCATCATGGGCTTTAATTTGGAAAAATCAATCTCGGGAATGAGGAAAGCCACTACAGTAATCGTCACGATGACAAAGAAAGGCAAGCATATCTCGCTGGCTCGGGCAAGGGCTTCAATTCCGGTAAAAAAAGCGTAGATCAGCATGATTACTGCTAGCAGCATTATTATCCTTAACGGTGTCAGCACATAGGTTTGTGTAGAATAAAAGTCACCAAATTCCCTGATATATATGGCGTCGGAAATCAGGAAATAAAAAAGGTACCATATGGAGACGACAGGAGCCAGCCATTTCCCTAGTATTTTCCTCATCGTTTCAATAAGAGTGAGGCTGGGATATAGCTCATTCACACGCAATAAAAGCCAAACAAGCGCGCAGCCTGCCGGTATACTCAACAGCGTACTGATCCATGCATCCTGTTTGGCGATATGGGTAAAAATGCTGGGAATGATCAGTATCATATCGCCCATTGTGCAAAAAATAACCAGAACGGTTACTTGTCCAACACTAATCCGGCCCTTTTCCAATGCTGGCGCCCCCCCTTTATTTATAAATGAAATAGATGTGTGAACAGGTTGTTTACCGGCTTATAGATAATCTCAATCAAGATTAGTGGACTCGGCGTTTCCTTTGCCTGGGCCGTGAACGTGCTAAACCACGTCCCCAATGAGAGCATCACGATGTACACAATCATATCCTTAAAGTGATGCTTGCGGTATAAGCCGGGCAAGTCCTTGATTGCAATGAGTAGACCAATGCACACAACCGCAATGACGGCCTTCATAGGGATGCTCCTTCCGTAAGCGTACTCGTTTATTGGCTACTCCGTCATTTTCTTTTGAAAGGAGTTCATAATAGCTCCGAGTTTCTTGATTTCCGTATTCGCTTTATATTCAATCTGTACATTCATAAATGTGTGATCCCAATCTTTTTTTAGCACCTTCCAGGCCTTGGGATCGGCTTGGTGAACTAATTGCCCAAATCCAAAAATGTCTACTTTGAACTTGCGACGTACAGTCTCTACGGAATGCTTCATAATCTCGATTAATTTGGCATTGCTCTCCCTTTCGATTTCGTGAACATCTGCCACACTTTTCAGCTCCATTTTCCTGCAATTATTTTCTCTAATCGTACTTTTGTTTTCTACAGATATCTGGATGAGAGGCTCACCGTTGTGCATGAACACTTTAGTCTTCGTGTGGCTCCTCAAAGCCATCAGAGCAATTTTACCGCCTTCCGGGCAGTCTATATGTCCTGTCGTTGTATCCACATGATTCCGGATATAGTTGTATCCTTTGCTATCGCTTTCATCAAGCCAGCCGATCAATCGGTCTTTTTTAAACACGGCTAAGCTGGAAATTGCCAGAACCGTTGTTGGTTTAATTGTTTTGACATTGTCCATCCCCTCCGTTATCCCCTCGGGTAAATCTCCTTTGGCTTCGAGGGCGGGTAGAGTGGTATGTATTTCGGAACTGGCGAGCTCCTCCATTAGCTGGTCTATAGTCACTTTGCTGACAGGGGCCCAGGTCTTGGATAATACCTCCATAGAAGAAAACATTTTGTTCGCCGGGATTTTCTCCAATGTCGTAACCACCTGAAGCATGTTGGAGGCAGATGTGCCTTTTGCGACACAGATGTAAAAATCAGTTCTGGCAAAAGGTTCTCTCATCAGGGATTCCACGACATCGGCGATGCCCTGTCTGGCAAATTCCTCGCCAAATACCAGCATGCGGATATGGGATAGATAGATGATTCGTGGGCTGATTTCCGTTATTTTCTGGATAGCTTCATACAGCGTAGGAGCTGTTACATCAAAGAGGATTACCGCGGGAGCTCCTTTACTTGATCTTGATTTGGAGGCCACCTCCGAAGGTACAACCACTTGTGCCGACACACGGACTTGATCGCCTTCCTTATCCACGCCCAGTCCTACGGTAATTCCGATCTCGTTAAGCTCCCTGCGGTCCCAGCAGCCAGTCAGAAGGGAAGCGAGTAAACTGAGTATGAGAATCGTGCTGATTACTGCTTTCATATACGTTCACTTCCCAAATTATTTATTCTTAACCCTCCGCTTTTTCTGGTATTTTTGCCGGATCGAATTCTGAACTTGATTCGTTTGCGGACGGGTAGTCATCCACGGCCAAGGCAGTCGAAAGAGGGTATCCTTCATATCACTTTGCACATAAGGGCCGAACGGGCTCATGTAAGACACTCCGAAAGATCGTAGACTGGTCAGATGAAGCAAGAGGGCCATCAAGCCCATTAATATACCCAGAAATCCGAAGAGCGCAGCCATCACCATTAAGGCAAAACGGATCATCCGCACTGCAATGGACAGGCCGTTCTCCGGGATGACATAACTGGCGATGGCCGTAATGGACACGACGATAACCATGGCAGCTGACACTACCCCCGCCTCTACTGCCGCCTGACCGATAACAAGTGTGCCTACAATGGATACGGCCTGTCCGACCGTTTTGGGAATACGCACCCCGGCTTCGCGCAATATTTCATAGGTCACTTCCATAAGCATTGCCTCAATAAATGCGGGAAAAGGCACACCCTCCCTTTGGGCCGCCAAGCTAATCAGCAGATTGGTCGGAATCATCTCCTGATGAAAGGTGGACATGGCGATATAGAAGGCTGGAGCGAGCAGAGCGATAAAACAGGCTAAATATCGGAGCATTCGCAACAAAGTACTGATATCGGCACGCTGGTAATAATCCTCCGGTGACTGGAAGAATTGCACGAACAGTGCAGGAATCAGAAGTACAAAAGGAGTCCCGTCCACCAATATGGCAATTCTCCCTTCCAATAGGCTGGCAGCAACCGAATCCGGGCGTTCACTGTTGTATATGGTGGGAAAAGGTGTAAAGGTAGCGTCCTGAATCTCCTCCTCGATATAGCCCCCTTCCAAAATGCCATCTATATCAATCCGGTTCAGACGTTCTCTCAGCTCATGGATCACTGCCTCATCAGCGATGCCTTTGACATACATCACGGCCACATTGGTGTGTGTGACTTCACCAATCTGACGTGTTTCCATCCAAAGGCGCGGGTCACGAATTCGCTTACGTATCAAGGCTGTATTCGTACGCAGATTTTCGGTGAATCCCTCCATCGGCCCACGGACAACCGACTGCGATTGAGGTTCGCTAACATTGCGGTCCTCCCAGCCAGCCGCATCAATCCATATGCCTTTGGTGTACCCCTCCAGCAAAATGATAATACCACCGGATAGCATACGATTAAGAAGAGAAGCCATTTCGTCCACGTTGCCTGAATGGCCGGCAATCAGTACCTGGTCCTTCAAATAATCGAATGGCTCGGCACCTTCTGGAACATAGCGATGATCCATCCGCATGAATGAGCGCAGGACAGAGTCATGCAGCAATTGAGTATTGACCAGTCCGTCGATATAAAACAAAGCCGCCGGCCATTTTTGCATCCACAGCAGTTCCTTTATAATCAGGTCCCCGCTATTTCCAATCGAGCTTTGGATATGGGCTATGTTATCTTTCAAACAGGAGGATACATGGATAAGTGGACAGCTTTCATTTTTGTTTTGCATAACGTAAAATCCTCCAATATTGGAGTTTTTTGATTTAGTATGTTCAGAATATATGGATTTATGCCTTGACGAGAGAACACTGCAACTTTAAATTAGTTATATTTCTAATTAGATTATTGTATAATTAATTGTTTGTGTAAATTTTAAGGGGCTGTCATTAGCTGGCGGTGTGTGGGCCACTTGTTTGGATACACTATTAATGCCGGAGACCCCATTGCATTTACAGGGGCCATTGTGAATGCTGATGGCGTGGAGCCAGGGGATAATCCGGTTATCTATGTTTAGCGCAGGGGTAGCTGTGGAAGTGATAGAGCCTCGTATATTGGGTTTGGCTGGAGGCGCAGGATTGGTTCTGATATCTATCGTAATCTCGATGTATTATATTAGGGCTCGCAGCTCCAAGACAGCCGGAGCCTGATTATTGTGGATCTTTCTTGTTGCTGGTTTTCACTGATTTATCTGATTTGTGGAAAGAGCTAAACAGAAAGGCTCTCCAGCGATAAACAACATACAACAGGAGGAGAATGCCGATGACTGCGGCGATGCGCAGTGCATACAGCTCCACCAAATGGAAAATAGCATCCCATTGCGGACCAAACAGCTTGCCAATGCTTAGAAATAAAATAACCCAGAATAAAGCACCGCTGTATGCATACAAGGCAAATTTACGGAGAGGAATAGCGATAATTCCGGAAAAATAGCCAGTGAAATGCCTAACGCCAGGGATAAAATATCCAAGGAAAATAAGCCAGTACCCGTATCGTTGAAACCACTTTTGTGTTTTTTCAAGCTTGTCCGGTGACAAGAGAACCCATTTACCGTATTTCTGAATAAAGGGGAGTCCAGCCCATTTTCCGATAAAGTAGGTAATGGTCATACCGATGGTTGTGCCCAAAAAGGCCAGCAGTATGAGTTTACCGAAATCCAGGGTGCCCGAATAGGAGAGATATCCCGCATAGGCCATCGTGGTTTCCCCAGGAAAAGGCAAAGCAATAAACTCAAGCAGCAAGCCGAAAAAAAGGACGCCGTATCCGTATTCTTCGAACAATTGCGAGATCCACTTCAGCACATCCATCGTGTACACTCCTACGAACAGATTAAGTAATTTGGAATCAATTTATTTTAACAATCTTTTCATGTCCACTCAACTCCGCGTGATTTCTTGACGTCCTGTTTTATCGTTGCGTATAATGAAACGAACAATTGAGGGAGGCACGGTAATGAATAAGCCAAATGAAATCGTTGTAGTTCTCGACTTTGGAGGACAATACAACCAGTTAATCGCAAGAAGAATTCGGGATCTTGGTGTATATAGCGAGCTCCTTCCATACAATACGCCTGCGGAGAAGCTGAGAGAGCTGGCACCGAAAGGGATTGTTTTCTCAGGCGGACCTTCCAGCGTGTATACAGAAAATGCTCCTCAGGTGGACCGGGCAATTTATGACCTTGGCATTCCTATTTTTGGTATTTGCTATGGTATGCAGCTGATGGCTCACCAACTGGACGGTAAGGTAGAACGTGCGGGCAAGCGTGAATACGGCAAAGCAGACGTGTTATTCAATGAGGGTGCCCGGTTGGCTAAAGGTTTGGATTCCCGCCAAACGGTATGGATGAGCCATGGAGACCATGTTACAGATCTGCCATCCGGCTTTTCACTGGATGCGGGAACAGAGAGTGCACCGATTGCCGCGATGAGCCATCCGGAACGGAATCTGTATGCGGTACAGTTTCATCCAGAGGTACGTCATTCCGTTCAAGGTAATGAAATGATTAGTAACTTCCTGTATGAAGTGTGCGGTTGTGAAGGCAATTGGACGATGGAATCTTTCATTGAAGATCAAATCCGTGAAATCCGTCAGCAAGTAGGCGACAAGAAAGTTTTGTGTGCTTTAAGTGGCGGTGTGGATTCCTCCGTTGTAGCAATGCTTATTCATAAAGCCATCGGCGACCAACTGACATGTATGTTCATTGACCACGGACTGCTGCGCAAGGGCGAAGCTGAAAGTGTAATGGACACGTTCGTTGGCAAATTTGATATGAAAGTTGTCAAAATCGATGCTCGTGAGCGCTTCCTGTCCAAGCTGGCAGGAGTCGATGATCCTGAGCAAAAACGTAAAATCATCGGTAACGAGTTTATCTATGTTTTTGAAGAAGAATCAGCTCAATTTGATGATTTTGAATTCCTGGCACAAGGCACGCTGTACACAGATATTGTAGAGAGCGGAACAGCAACGGCACAAACCATCAAATCGCACCATAACGTGGGCGGTTTGCCGGAAGACATGAAGTTCAAGCTGATCGAGCCACTGAATGCATTGTTCAAGGACGAAGTGCGTAAAGTCGGTGAAGAATGCGGACTGCCAGCTGAAATTGTATGGCGTCAGCCATTCCCGGGTCCGGGCCTTGCCATTCGTGTATTGGGTGAAGTGACAGAGGACAAGCTCCAGATTGTCCGTGAATCGGATTATATTTTGCGCGAGGAGATTGCCAAAGCCGGTCTGGACCGGGAAATCTGGCAATACTTCACCGCTCTGCCGAATATGAAGAGTGTAGGTGTTATGGGCGATGCCCGTACGTATTCCTACACCGTAGGTATTCGTGCTGTAACGTCCATCGACGGCATGACCGCCGACTGGGCACGCATTCCTTGGGATGTGCTGGAGAAAATTTCGGTACGTATCGTTAATGAAGTAGAAAACGTCAACCGTATCGTGTACGATGTAACCTCCAAACCACCAGCAACGATTGAGTGGGAGTAGGCTGTAGACTGGGAACAAGACAAAAAACCTTCAACTCCACATCTATCGTGGTTTTGAAGGTTTTTTGCTTTAAGATTTTGCTGTTGTAAGCGTGTGCTTTTTACAGCGAAGCGGGTATCCGTCAAAATGTCCTTGGCAAACATATTACTTCTCCGCACTTTTTCGCGCACTCTCCATGCGAGAAGTACCAATGCCGTGATAACAAGGTTCTGATGCTTGAGTAAAGCCGGAATATGCGTTTGACTCGCCCATTTGTTATTCATCGAACCTCCTACGACACCTGCACGAATCTTCTTTTTGACCATGCTGTATACCTCCTGAATTTTAGAATGAGGGTGGAAAATAGCATCCAAGGCCAATATAATACACTTAACTCATATGGCACGATGCAGTCCATTGTGGCAGGCGAAACAACGAGGGCGCTCACAAAGCTATACGAGCTGTACCCGCAGGTTTCAGTAACATTAAAAACGGGCACTACCACGGAAATGAAGCGATTAATCCTTGACGGGGAACTCGATATCGCTTTTGTTACGGCTCAGACCTCAAACAGGTACTGCAAGGAGGCCTCTATTATTATATTGTCGGATAGTTGCCTGTATCTTACGCAATTGGAGAAGTTTGGCTATATGGATACATATTTAATATCTCGTCCAAATCACGAAATGACAGCGATTGAACATAAATTTATCGAAATCAATAATACGATCTAATGGAGAAGGAGAGGAATCAAATGACGACTAATCAGGGCAAGTACCAAGGCAGCCATGCCGTATTTTTGGGTGATAGCATTACTTTTGGTTATGAATTAAAGGATGGGGAAAAGCCTTACCCGCATATCGTCAGCGCCGCCCTGGGTTTTCAAAGCTTTGAGAATCACGGCATATCCGGCAGCAGTGTAGCCAGCGGGGGCTTTGAGCCGATGTGTGAGCGATATGCAAAAATGAATCCTCATGCGGATGTGATCTTTTTTATGGGCGGAAGAAATGACTTTTCCATGGGTAAAACGCCGTTCGGTCATTTAGGTACACCATCGGCAGAAACGCAAACATTTTATGGTGCGCTCAAGCACATAGCCGAGGGTTTAATTAACCGTTACCCGGATAAGCTGATCATCTTTCTGACACCTCCCCACGGATCAAGCGAGGCGGTTCCCGAACACTTGCCTAATGTAATCACGGGACAAGTGTATAGTGCATACGCGCAGGCCGTGAGGGACGTGGCTTCACTGTATTCTTTTCCGTGCTGCGATTTATGGAATATTGCAGGTATTCAACCGCTGCTGCCTGTACATAGACAGATGTACTTTACCGGAGAATACGGCATCCCTGATGGTTTACACCCGAATCAGGCAGGCCATGAGCGACTGGCAGCTCGTATTATCGGTTTTATGAACACACTATAATCGATAGACTATTGTTTGCTACGAACAGATATACCATAACACTTTTTCGACACTATGACTCCGAACTATAGCAGGACTACTGAAGTGAAAATACTCAGGCGGGTCGCTTAGCTTGGGTATTTTCTATATATTGTCTGAGTTTTCTATAAATGACTGGTCATAGCTTGAATATTTTAAATAGAGGTGTATAATACTTGATATATCAATTGATACGTCAATTAATTTGAAGGAGGAGGAAATATCATCGGACATTGCACGGATAAAAGCAAATTGTTTTATCGTATGCATCTTTTGTGTAAAGAAATGAATACTGCTTTTGAAGCACAGTTAAAAACCAGCTTTACCAAGGTCGAGATTTTATACCATATTCATCAGCGTCAGGAATTAAGTCAGCTGGAGCTTCAGCATTTGCTCGCTCTGGACGGAGCAGCGGTTACCCGGCATCTGAAAAGGCTGGAGCAGGAAGGTCTGATTATCCGCAATAAAAAAGAGCAGGATAAGCGTGTCACTTATATTGGTCTGACCGAGCAAGGAGTCCAAGAACTGGAAGTTTTGACGAAGCAAAGAGAGGTCTTTCAGGACAAGCTGCTGCGTGAGTTTACAGATGAGGAAATTGTAGCTTTGACAGGTGCATTGCAACGTATGTCTACCAATGTAAAGAATATGTAGCCGGGACTATTTCGGAAATCGGTAGTAAGGTGATCGATTGGAAAGTGGGAGACGAAGGCTGTAGGTAAAATAGCAATAGCTTTTTCCTGAGGAAGCTTACAAACATTACAGCACGAAAGGAATTGCACGTAATGAAGGTTTTAGACGAATATTTTCACTATTATGATTTAGCAAGAGATGATGAAACAAGCAAAGCACGATTAATCAGTCTTTTTTCCGAGGAGATTGAGTTTGTATTGAACGGAGATCGGAAGCAAGGGATGGACAGCTGGAATGGCTTCTTGAACATGTTCTATGAGGGAACGCTTGAAATCAAGCATATGTATGAGGGTTGGAAACCTGCTGACAGGGGCTCTGATACCTATGAAACCAAATGGGCTGTGTGCGGTAAGAAGGCAACAGGCGAAGTTTATACACTTACTGGAGTGGATAAGGCCCGGCTGGATACGAAGGGCAAAATCGTTTATTTGGAAAATATACCGGACACAGCGAATGCCTTTGATAAGTACAAAAATATCTGATTCGCTAAAACGGGACCCCGTCAGGTGCATAACAACCTGACGGGGTTTCGATTTTCCGAACAATACATATGTGTTCAAATTTCAACATTCGCTTTTTCTGTTGACAAGCTGTAGGTGAGAGCCTAAAATAACGGATGTAATAGCGCTTATGAATGCGAATATTACAGCAAATGTACGACAACAATACGAGTATGCTTTGCGTAGGAGGAATTACGACTCATGGAGCGTTTCTTTAAATTAAAGGAACATGGAACAAACATCCGCACCGAGATTATTGCGGGGATTACTACTTTTATGACCATGGCTTACATCCTGGTGGTCAACAATACCTTTTTAGGACCAACTGGTGCGGGCATGCCTAGTGAAGCTGTTTTCTTTGCGACAGCGGTGGGCGCAGGCCTGATTACTATTCTGATGGGTTTATTCGTTAATGTGCCGATTGGCATGGCTCCGGGCATGGGTTTGAATGCTTATTTTATGACTGTAGTCTTGAGTTCTAATGGTGTAATCACTTGGCAGGCGGCGCTTGGCGCTGTATTTATATCTGGTATCGTCTTTCTAATTTTAACCGTGACACGGGTAAGACAGATGTTGCTCGTTGCAGTACCGGAAAATTTAAAGACAGCTATTACGGTGGGTATCGGCTTGTTTATTACGATTGTCGGCTTTAAGCTCTGTAATCTGGTTATGGTGAGCATCGTTCCAGGTACAGATGTTGGTCAACCGGTTCCAGGTCATGCTTTTAATTTGGTTCTGGGCAGCTTGGTTCATCAAAAGGATGCTTTGCTGGCGTTAATCGGATTGCTTATTATCGCAGCGCTGATGGTTGTTCGGGTCAAAGGTGCTTTGCTGATTGGAATCGTAGCAACAACATTGATCGGTATTCCGATGGGAGTAACGAATCTGAGTAGCTTGGCAACAGGACACTGGATTCCTGATTTCACTAACCTGGCAGTAGGCCAGTTAGACTTGAAGGCGGCTCTGCACATTGGGCTGTTTGATATTATTTTCATTTTCACTTTTGTGGAGTTGTTTGATACGTTTGGCACACTGGTGGGGACAGCTACCCGTGCAGGAATCATGAAGGATAAGAAAAAAGGCGAGAAAATCATCGGTAAAGCTATGCTGGTGGATGCTGTTGGTGTAAGTACGGGGGCAGTATTGGGGACAAGTACCATTACAGCGTTCGTGGAAAGCTCCGCAGGGGTGGAAGAAGGTGGACGTACCGGTCTGACTGCCGTAACGACAGGTATTCTGTTCCTGTTGTCTCTCTTTATCGCACCGTTGGCACTAGTTGTACCTTCCGCGGCTACGGCCCCAGCTCTGATTATTGTCGGGGTGTTAATGATGAGTCAGGTTCGCAATATTGACTGGGATAACTTCCTGCTCGCATTTCCTGCGTTTTTGACTATCGTATTGATGCCTTTTACAGGCGGGATTGCGAACGGTATTTCTGCTGGTATTTTGTCTTACGTTGTGCTGGCAGTGTTCAGTAACTTGTTTACCAGCAATAAAGTTAAAATTCACTGGCTTATGTGGGTGCTTGCTATTATTGTAGTGATTCGATTTGCCTTTATGGGATCCGAGTAATATAGTAGATAAAAATTTAGAGCCTCTTCCCCGGTGTTTAAGGGAGGGGGTTCTTTTTTATTAGCAAATAAACATTAACGCATTTATAATAAAGAATTTCAAAAGAATCATATAATAAAAGCTTGCAAACCTTTTATGTATATGGTATATTCTAATTCCGGCCAAGAAATACAATATTGCGAGCAAATGCAAAAAAAGATTTAAAATAAAAGCTTGCAAAGTTGGTTCGGACATGATATGATATAAGAGTTGATGAGGCGATGAGCTAAATCAATAGAAAAGAAATGTTTGATCTTTGAAAACTGAACAACGAGTGAGTACGGATTTTGCTTGCAAAATCCACAATGAGATATTTTATCTCGTCAGATTCAACATGAGCTAATCGCTCTTTCTATAACCAACCTCGGTT
>NZ_MCBP01000013.1:0-198146 GCF_001705305.1 Paenibacillus kribbensis | reverse complement strand
CTTTCTTTATTAGGTGCATAAGATTATTTGAACAGTTTAAAGAATTTGCAGATGTTAAAGCTTATGTAAAGTACGAAAATTTAGTTAGTGAAGGGCAAAAAGAGAAATTATTTTATTATTAGTAGTGATTAATTTTTCAAAGTTAAATTCCAAGCCCGTATGTAAATCTTATAGGTTTGGTTAGACAATGTTAAGAAAAATGGTGCTATTGATCTTCGCAACTAGTTTTTTGTTTATCGTGACTGCACCTGTTCTGTTCAGACTCATAGCCAACACCAGAATATCGTGCTTTACGATCAACATGGAGGGGCTTAATATTTCAAACGAATGAGGAAAGCAAAAATCCCAGCTTAAAGAAATACACTCCCTAAAATGGATATTGGAGGAACCCGACACAGGTTGAACCGATAAAATTCTAAGGAGTGTATTTTTTATATAATAGTCAATCGAGAAGGAAGCAATCAATATAGAGACAAAAGAGGCAAAGTCAAATAATTTTACTTTGGCAAAAACGCAGGAGGATATTGCTCAGGAACTTGGCATCACGAAACAGCAGTTACATAACTACAAAAAATACCTAACTCTTATCTCTGAGTTGCAGGACATGTTGAGGAACAAGATTTGAAAGCGACGACTGCTATACCCTAACTTAGGCATCATCTAACAGCGATATACACTACTTTAGTCGTAGTCATCTCTGTTTTATTTCAGTTCAAATGTCATTTCAATTAAAAGGAAATATCAGGATAATGGATGGATATCCCTAAACATCACCTTCTGCTAAGATTATTTCCATCAAATTAAAGTGGAAGTGGTAGAATGGGGAGAATATTGGTTCCACCCGACATGCTGATACAAGTGGCTGACCAGTTCTTGCAAGGCAAACATGAAATGGAACGTATGCTGAACTTTTTGAGTGGGCGAATATATTTTGTTCAACAAGGTTGGTCTGGAGCTACCCGCGAGAGATTTTTTCAGGAATTTCAGGTTTCTCGACAATCTATGAGTGTGACGCTTGAACGACTATCGGCAGTAGCACAGGAACTTATTTTTATTTCAAAAAGCTTCACACAGGTGGACGGAGAAAAAGTCGTACTGGATGTGCCGGGAAATGGTGTACCTATGAAAACGGCATCCAGCGATGAAGGTTGGCTACATAAAATTTTTGAACAAATAGGACAAGCTGAGATCACTAAGGCTGAAGCCCAGATGGAAGCTAGTAAGCTTCAAGGAGAAATTTTATGGGATACTGTTCAAGGAGCAAAAGGAGCCATTCAGGAAGATTTAACCTTGGGGATGCTGCCCGACAAAGACCGTAATTATGATCATCCCATGGCAGCTAAAGTAGGTGAAATTCTCGGTCACGTAGCTACGACATTGCAGGGGGCTGGTGAGGTAATCGTTGGAACAGGTGGAGAAGGATTATCAGTTGCTGTTTCAGCTTCAGGCGTAGGGAGTATCGTTGGAGTACCGGGATTAATTGGATCGGCAGCTTTGGCAGCACATGGAAGCACCACCGCATTTAAAGGTGCAAGCGGAATTGGGAAAAGCTCAGCCGAATTGTGGCAGATGACGAAGGGAGAAGGTGGAGGTTTATCCAAATCTACTCCATCTTCGGGAGGTAAGGCAGAGAGTGCGTCTCATGCTATTGAGGGGGCGGACGGAGGTGGAAATTATGCTAAACCCTATGACGGAACACGTAATCCAGAAGTGGATTTTATGAATGGTAAAGGTAAAAGTACATTAGATAGACATGCCAGTAAGCACGATTATGATTTACCGGAAAAATATTTACAGGATGCAAGAGAATTTCTAGAAAAACGCCCAACGTCAACAACTCAGACTTTTGTCTCAAACGAAGGAACATATTTCAGATATGATTCTGCTACAAATGAATTTGGGATAATTAATAAGTACGGAGGAATCTCAACTTATTTCAAGCCTGAAAATGGGTTGGACTATTGGTTAGAGCAAATTAGTTTATATACTCCAAAATAAAGAGAGGCAACTAAGATGGATACGAAAAAATGCCCATGTTGCGGTAATTTTACCGTTGAAGAGGATTTTGATATTTGTGAAGTTTGTTATTGGCAGTATGATACTATTGCACACAATAATCCTGATATAGCCATGGGAGCGAATAAGATTTCTTTGAACATGGCGCAAAAGAATTATAAAACTTTTGGGGCTTCTGAAGAGAGATTTATAGATAAGGTCAGAAAACCATTATCGGAGGAACTTCCAGAAAACAATACTGAGAGTGATTAACATAAAAGCGAGTCTTAGAGGAGGAGATACGTTTGATGAGGATTACCCAGTATGGAATTTGACGGATTCTGGGGTGAAGTATGGAAAGTCCTTCTCCCAGAATAATGGTAGAAAGCATTTGTTTTTTTAAGAGAGTGCTGCTGTAATAGCTAAAGTTCGTAATTTGCAGAATAGGGTTGTATAGAAGAAATGAACGCTGAGATTGTACAAATCATTAATGAATGGAATCCAATCGAAATATACCCTTTAATAGAAGATGAGTACTATTCGGAAATACGTAAAATTTATGAGATTAAAACAAACTCTGTAGAAGAATTAGCTGAACAAATGCATGTTGTATTTGCACAAGCTTTTAAAAAGGAGTTCAACAAAAGTATCGAAGAATGCCGGTGGATTGCTGAGAAAATAATTGATCTTATAAAATAGCTTGAAATTTAAGTTTGCTCCTCCACTATAAAATGGAGTGAGCTTTATATTGTTGAGTTTCAATTGAGGAATGTATGTAAGGGATAG
The DNA here is from genome assembly GCF_001705305.1 of Paenibacillus kribbensis. Taxonomy (GTDB): domain Bacteria; phylum Bacillota; class Bacilli; order Paenibacillales; family Paenibacillaceae; genus Paenibacillus; species Paenibacillus kribbensis_B. Next base: position 195,365 of record NZ_MCBP01000013.1, on the reverse strand, counting down.
TTGAGTAGATTAGAAATAAAAATATTACTTCTTATAGGCTCATCAAATAGGAGGAATTCACTTGGCAACGGTGGCTGAGGTTTCCGATGATTTAGAAAAATGGCTTGAGTTTCTTTCTGCTTTATCTTCGTACTCGGATGAGTTTCTTTGCAAACCAATTGCGGGTACATGGTCGATTCAAGATATTATCAGTCATATTATGGGTTGGGACAAAAGCTTGACTAAGACGCTTATACAGATTATCAATGATGAACAAGTCGCACTTCAGGAACATCCCGATGTACAGGCATTTAACGATACATCCGTTGCGTTCGGCAGAAATATGAAACCACATGATTTGTTAAATGAAGCTATTGCTCAGCGCAAGCAAATGATTAGGAAGCTCAAAATGGTTTCAGAATCAGCTTTTGTCCGTCAATTTCCTAATAGCCGATACACCATGGAAAATTTTTTGCAACAAATGTTTGTCCAGCATGACAGACATCATAAAGAGCAAATCATGAAAGCTCTTCGAGTCATTCGCTGACGTTAGTCTGGGATTACTGGATTGTGCGCCTGAGCGGCAAAGGACGAAAGCGCCCATTAGTCTGCGTCCTGCAATAAAAAAAGTCGTCTCTCCCCAATAAGGAGAAACGACTTTTTTAATTATTGCGGTGCCAACGCAAACTGGTTATCGTTCATTTAAACTGTTTCAGGTTGAAGTTTTTCTACCTTATCAATGGTTCCGCCGCCTAGGCATCGTTCCCCATCATAGAATACGACAGCTTGTCCAGGAGTAATGGCCTTTTGATGTACATCGAATACGACGTGTACAGTTCCATCCTCAAGCCATCGCAAGGTTACTTGCTGGTCAGGCTGGCGGTAACGGAACTTGGCTGTACAACGGAATTCCCCGGATGGGCGTGCATCTGCGCCTTCAATCCAATTCACATCGGTTGCAATCAGGCCGGTGGAATACAAGCTATGGTGACGATCACCCTGTACCACATACAAAATATTTTTCTCCAGATCCTTATCGGCTACGAACCACGGTTCGCCTGAACCTGAGCCGCCGATACCCAAGCCTTGCCGTTGACCCAGTGTATAGTACATCAGCCCATCGTGGCGCCCTTTGACTTCACCAGTAGCGATATCCACCATGTCTCCACCTTTTGCAGGCAGATATCCACTCAGAAACTCCTTGAAATTACGCTCGCCGATAAAGCAAACGCCCGTGCTGTCTTTCTTCTTGGCCGTATATAGTCCCGCGGATTCCGCAATTTTACGAACTTCCGGCTTTGGCAAATGACCGATCGGGAACATGGCCCGGGACAGCTGCTTCTGACTTAACGCATTCAGGAAATAGGTCTGATCCTTGTTGCTATCCACACCGCGCAGCAAAGTAAAGCGGCCGTCTTCTTCCACAACCCGTGCATAATGCCCAGTAGCAACATAATCTGCTCCCAAATCCAGCGCTTTATTGAGAAACTCACCGAATTTAATTTCACGGTTGCACATGACATCCGGGTTAGGTGTGCGTCCAGCTTTATATTCATCAAGAAAATAGGAAAATACTTTATCAAAGTATTCTTTTTCAAAATTGACGGTATAGTAAGGAATGTCGATCTGTTCACAGACGCGGCGCACATCCTCCGCATCCTCTTCAGCCGTACAACGGCCAAATTCATCCGTGTCATCCCAATTTTTCATGAAGATGCCGATTACGTCATAGCCCTGCTCCTTTAGCAGCAGCGCGGTAACGGATGAGTCGACGCCACCGGACATCCCGACGACGACACGGGTTTCATGATTGGCTTTAGCCATGGTCATCACCCAATTCTTTCATTATTGTTGTAGAACCCACCTATTGTAACATAAACGATAATGAGTTACGATGTTTGGACGATTAAACGACAAGGCGAACGATGGGAGAAAGCTACATAAAACGGGCTAAAGCCGTTCCAAATCGCTCGAAAACAACTTTTTTTAAGATTGTATCTGTAATGTTTCCCTTTACCTGCCCTAATATGTTAACATAAGCTGAGGGTTAGGATCGGAATAGAGAGGTTTACAACACCAGTTATTCCGCGTGTTTAACGGAATTGTTACTATAAGTGAGGTGGCACAATTGAAAATATCAACAAAAGGCCGCTATGGCCTGACCATTATGATGGAGCTTGCTGCCAAGTTTGGCGAAGGTCCAACTTCTTTGAAAAGTATTGCCGAAAAAAATCAGCTCTCCGAGCATTATCTGGAGCAGCTTATTGCACCTTTGCGTAATGCAGGTTTGGTAAAAAGTATCCGTGGTGCTTACGGCGGTTATATTCTTGCCAATGAACCGGCAGGAGTAACAGCGGGAGATATCATTCGTGTACTGGAGGGTCCGATTTCTCCAGTCGATTTCACGGAAGAAGACGATCCGGCCAAACGTCAGCTCTGGCTGCGAATTCGTGACAGCATTGCAGAAGTACTGGATTCCACAACGCTGAAGGACTTGATCACATACCAGGAACATGATGAGTTGGATAATTATATGTTTTACATTTGAAGTTAATGACAGAGAAAAGTTGATTAGAATCCAATCGTTGGAAATACTGTTGTGTAATCCGAAAATATCGGTGACACCCTACTGCTACGCTGGTGGGGTGTTTTTTCTCGTTTACGTATTTATGGCCAAATACAGCAAAGAAATACGAATAAAAGTTGCCATAGATGTACTTGAGGGAGGACTGTCGCCGGTAGAATATCGCATTCAGTCTTTTGTAGCAGCTTACTAAGTCTGTTGGTGTCAGTTCAAATTTGGACGGTGGGGTATTTTTCTGTTTAATCGTTAGAATGACACAGGCTTAAAATAGTAAAACTAATATAATGTATTATAAAATTTGAAAGGGGTAATTGTTGTGGAAATGCCTCTTTTTATTGTGTCAGGATGCAGTGGCTCAGGTAAGTCTACAACGGCAGATGAAGTAGGTAAAATAATGAGAGATTACGCTGTATTTGATATGGATATTATCGTGAACCAAAATAACTTTCAGGAAGCTTGTAATAATTGGGTAAGAATCGCCTTATCCCTTTCCTTTAGTGGTCATAGTACCATTTTATTCGGGCATATCCCCGAACCGTACAATATCCACATATGCGATTATATCCATTGCTTTGATCGTATCTACTATTTGCATCTTCATTGCGACAAAGCAGAACAAACCGAGCGTTTAATAGCTAGGGGCGGCGTCTGGACGTCTGAGCTTATCCAACATGAAATTGGAGTAGCAGACCTACTGCTTAATAAAGCACAAAATTCAAATCCACCAATTCCAGTTGTGAATACTTCAAAATTAAACGTCCATAAAGTTGCTGTAGAAATTAAAAAATGGGTATTAAGATGTTCTTAATCAACAAAATGAAACTGTGCTTAAATGCAACTTTTAAATTCTCAGAAATATTATTGCTAGTTTGTATGCCTCAATATACAATTGAAGGAAGTGGTTAATGAGCCCAAAAAAGTCACATTTAAAGTGCATTATATTAAGAAAAAAGTATATAATTGAAGTTCGGCAATACTAAGAACAAGATGTTCTATATTTGAGGTGGATGAACATGAACAGAATTTATCTGGATCATGCCGCATCGACTCCTATGCATCCTGAGGTTGCGCAGACTATGATGGACATCATGACCGGCCAATTCGGCAACGCTTCGAGCGTTCATGCCTTTGGCCGGGATGCCAAGCGCACCGTCAGTGCTGCGCGGGATGCCGTTGCGGCCTCTTTGGGCTGCAAGCCTGAAGAAATCATATTTACGAGCGGAGGGACAGAAAGCGATAATCTGGCCCTGTTCGGGACAGCTACGGCAGATGGACGTACTGCCGGCCACATCATTACGACTGCGATTGAGCATCATGCGGTGCTTCATGCTTGCGATGAACTTGAAAGAGCAGGTTATGAGGTAACCTACGTTCCGGTCAACGGCTTTGGGCGTGTGAACCCTGCGGATATAGAGGCTGCCATTCGGCCCGATACGTTTTTGATCAGCATGATGTATGCCAACAATGAGGTGGGCGTCATCCAGCCGATTCATGAAGTAGGACAGATTGCAAGAGAACGCGGCATTGTATTCCATGTAGATGCGGTACAAGCCTTCGGCCATGTTCACATTGATTGCCAGAGCCTTCCGATTGATTTGCTTAGTGTATCAGGTCATAAGATTAACGGTCCGCAGGGGATGGGGGCTCTGTATGTCCGTCAGGGTACACGCATTCAGCCGCTATTGCATGGAGGACTTCAGGAGAAGAAACGCCGTGCCGGTACCGAAAACATCGCGGGAATTGCTGGTCTGGCAAAAGCCGCAACGCTGGCCAGTGCGTCCATAGAGGAACGATCGGCGTACGATACAAAGCTTCGTCAAACCTTGCTGAAAGCATTGGAAGATACGTTGGGAAGCGATGCTTTTGTGATCAATGGTGATCCGGAACATTCTCTCCCCAATGTCCTGAATGTCAGCTTCCCGGCCATTGGTACAGAAACCATGCTAATGAACCTCGATATGGAAGGAATTGCAGCGGCCAGCGGCTCAGCCTGCACATCCGGGTCTCTGGAGTTGTCGCATGTACTGCAGGCGATGAATCTTCCTGAAGATATTTTGAAATCAGCGATTCGTTTTAGCTTCGGTTTGGGTAATACTACGGAAGAAATGGAATACACGGCCAAGAAAATTGAAACCATATGGAAGCGGCTGCGTACTAGGTACTAGGGTTTTCTCCGCATTTTAATAAGAAGGGAGGGCGGTTTTCCATTTCATTGCATGAACGGAAGCAAGGTCTGACAGGCATGTACGAAAAGGACCGCACCTTCGTTCGGATTTGCAGGATGAGGAGGTACCCTATATTATGAGGCTTCAAGATATGATCGGGCTCGCCGTTTTCGATGTGGAGGACGGAAAGCAGATTGGTAAAATACATGACTTTATGGTGACAGCTGATTGGAGAATTACGGGGATCGAGTTGGAGGGCAAAGACCTTTTCTCTTCTCAAGTGAAAGTGGTTGCTTGGGATGACATTGTTGCTTATGGTGAAGATGCGATCATGATTCGCAATCAGCAGGCTGTCCGTAAAACGGAAGCTAGTCATATACGCCATACGTACTTGCTTGGACCCGGTAAACTGAAGGATTTATCCGTGCTGACAGAGGAAGGGCTTATGCTCGGCCACATTTCGGATGTTTATTTCGATCAGGAAATGGGCAATAACATAATAGGCTTGGAAATCAGCGATGGTTTTGTATCGGATATTATAGAAGGGCGGAAATGGCTGCCCTGCACCGAAGATATGTCCATCGGGGAAAATGCTGTTATGGTGCCCCCGTTAAGCGAGCAGCGTCTGGAAAAAGCCATATATTCTGTTAATGGATAGGGTGAGTTTATTGAGATGTCCGAATTGTAATTCGAAAGATATCGGCAAAATCGGCTCCCATCAATTTTATTGCTGGGGATGCTTTATCGAACTTCAGGTGAATGGTGAGAAAATGTCCGTCTACCAGGTAGAAGAGGATGGAACGCTTAGTTCGTTGGACGACCTGTTCTTCGGAGATGAAATGGTGCAACAGGACTTGCCGCAGATCCACGCTTCTTCTTAAGCTTTACGCACGGAGCGGACAGGCTATCTACTATGCTGTATCAAAATAATGAAGAGGGTGACCCCCGGTGGCTGTATTGGCCCGGGAGTCACCCTCTTTTATATTCACAGTTTTACGGAGATAACCCACGCTACAGTTTAAAGCGTTTGACCTCTTCCAGCAGAAGATCTGCGTGCGAATCGAGTTTGGCAGAAAGGTCGGCAATATTGTTCATGGCATGGCCTTGTTCTTGCACGGAGGAAGCCACTTCCTCGGTAGAAGCTGCGCTTTGTTCTGAGACCGCGACTACGCTGGAGATAACATCCGAAATATGTCCAGCATTCACGCGGAGTTGATCCGTCGCGGTGGAAACATCCTCAATTTGGGCAAGCATATGCTGAGAAGCTCCGCGGATGGATTCAAACGCCTGTCTCGTTGCGGTGGCTGCCTGTTCCTGTTCAGCAGTTACGGTAAGAGCCTTTTTCATTTCCTGGGCGCTTCGTAGTCCTGCAATTTTGATTTCTTCCAGCTTATTCATGATACTGTCACTGGAACTGCCCGCTTGTTCAGCCAGCTTCCGCACTTCCCCTGCGACGACGGCAAAACCTCGTCCGTGTTCCCCGGCTCTTGCTGCTTCGATGGACGCATTGAGGGCCAGCAGGTTTGTTTGTGCAGCGATATCGTGGATGGCACCGGCTAGTCGCTCGATATCCTGAGTTTTTAGAGCGAGCGAATCTACCGCTTCTCCTGCCGCAGTCGTCGTTTGTCTGGACTCCGCTGCCAGCTTCGCTTGACGCTCTGCTGTTTCATACCCTGCCAGCACGGCAGAATCTGTCTCGAACACAGCAGTTTGGGTCCGTTTGACACTTTCCCCAATCAGGTTGATGGAGTCTGTCATGTGGGTGAGCTTCTCAGATCCGGAATACACGGCCTCAGCCTGATCGCTCGCTCCTTGGGCAAGCTCCTGAACGGCACTTGAGATTTGTGACGCGATGGTTCCCGTATCTTTGGCGTGCTGGTGCATGTCATGCGAAGCTGAGCTGACATCGGCGGCTGTATCTGCTACCTTACGCAACAGGTTAGAGAGATTGTCCGACATGATATTAAAATCCGTACCCAGGCTGGCGATTTCATCCTTACCCTTAATATCCACTCGTGTTGTCATATCTCCTTCAGCTACCCGTTTGACGTTCACTTGGAGCTTCCGAATCGGCTTGATAAAACTGTTTGCCGCCCAGATCGCCAGCAGCATGGCAACGACGAAAATAATAGCAACAGTAATCAACATTTGGTTACGGGTGGAGTAATACTCCTGAAAAGCAATATCTTTTGAAATAGACAATCCTACAATCCAGCCTGTGCTGGGCATCTTTTTAAAATAAAGCTGGCGCTCACTGCCATTGTAGCTATAGTCTGTTTTTCCCGAAGGAGCGCTCAGCAGGGCTGCAGTTGACGAACCTAACTCGGGTGTATCCTTGAGATTTTTACCAGCCAGCTTGCTGTCTGGATGTGCGACCACGACTCCGTTTTGGTCAATCAGAAATGCATAGCCTAATCCGTTCAGGTTTATGTCTTTAATGATTTTTGTCATATCGTTTAGCAAAATATCTTCGCTGACAACCCCAGTGATGGATCCATTGGAATCTTTGAGAGGCTTGGCAATCGAGATGGTGAAATCGGTGCTGGCTGCATCAATATATGGTGAGGAATAAAACACATCCCCTTTGGCTTTGGCATCCTTGTACCACGGACGGACGCGAGGATCATAGCCTGCTTCAAACCAGCCGGAGCCATCCCAGTAGGTTCCATCCTCAAGTCCAGCATAAATGTTAGCGATACTTTGATCCTTATAATTTTGAAAGGCCGCTTTCAGGGAAACTAATTTGACATCTGATGGTATATCAGCTGATTGCAATCCGGCAGCCAGCGTTTCGATTATTTTGGCGTTCCCGCGCGTCCATCCGTCGAGCTGGTTGACGGTTTCGGAGGCTTTGCTGTTCATTAGCTCTTGGATATCATGGTTAGCCTGATTTTGAATGCTTGTCATGCTAATAACGGACAAAGGCCCGGCTGCAACGACAACAATACATGCAAAAAGAAGAATTAGTTTCATTTTTAAGTTCATGTCACGACCTCCGGTGATTCAGAAATGTGAAAGCTTAAATAGTGCTTTGTACTTATATCGACAGATGGAATGACTTTGTTAATTATTTTCATCCGTTTTCATCATATTTTTACAATGGTTATTATTGGCACCTTCATACTCAGGGAAGGATTAAAGTAGAGGTACAGGCATATACTTAAAGAAGGCTAGTCCGGTAAGGGGGCACAATATGGAGCAATTAACGAAAAGTAGACTGTTCCGGTACGGAATATGGACGCTGCTGGGACTTGTCATTCTATATTTTATCTGGCTGCTGCGACCTTTGTTTTTGAATCTGTATGATTTTCTGAAAACAATCATTGCTCCGTTTGCGGTAGCCATGATCATTTCCTATGTTCTCAATCCTATTGTCAGTATGCTGGGCGGTCGCAAGGTGCCTCGAAGTGTAGCCGTACTGCTGATCTATGCTGTATTTTTGGCCAGCCTTGTTGTCATTTTAATGAATCTGATCCCGATGTTTATTGAACAATTGGATGAGTTGAATGAGCATTTACCTGAACTGACCATGCATGCACAGGGATTAATGTCGAATATGGATAGCGGCATTTTGCCTCAAGGGGTGCGAACGGGGATGAACCAATGGTTTTTCCAACTGGAAAACCGCATGGCTACGGGGATTTCTAACTTTATGGATAACATTGGTAGCATGATCAACATGCTGTTCAATGTATTCATTGTGCCATTTCTCATTTTTTATATTTTAAAGGATTTTGAAGTGTTCGAGCGGACGATTGTATCTTATCTCCCGCGTTCTCGCCGTAAGGCGATAGTAACGGTGCTTAAGGAAATTGATCAGGCGCTTGGCAACTATGTTAGAGGACAGCTGCTGGTATGCGTCATTATCGGCGTAATGGCTTATATCGGATATATGCTGGTTGGTATGCCTTATGCGCTGTTGCTGGCAGGTGTGGTGGCGATTTTTAATATTGTTCCGTATTTGGGTCCTTTTTTGGGGGCTGCTCCGGCGGTAGTTATGGCTTCTACGGTTTCCTTCAAAATGGTGCTGTTGGTCGTGGTCGTGAACACCTGTATTCAAATACTGGAAAGTAATGTAATTTCCCCTCAGGTGGTCGGACGAACCCTGCATCTGCATCCGATAGCCATCATATTCGCCCTGTTGGTGGGTGGAGAAATAGCGGGAATTACCGGCTTGATTTTGGCAGTTCCGGTGATGGCCGTATTAAAGGTAGCGCTTCAGCATTTTTTTGCTTATTATGTGAAGCGTAAACCGATCTGATTTTGTATGTTTTCCTAATGCATCCTGTCTGAAATCGCGTTGACACGGCTAAATGACACGGATATACTGAATTGAGTATGTTTAAATGTGTTTATCCAGTAGGGAAAGCTCATTTCGGAGTGCGGGCTGAACCCGCCGGGATGCTCCCGTTACCAGTGAAAACAAGGCGATCGCTCGTCCGTTAAACAGATGCCTGAGTGTGCAGCTTGCACATGTGGCATTTCGTACAGAGGGGACGGCGATAACCAGGGTGGTACCGCGATACAATCGTCCCTGATCCGTTCAGGGGCGTTTTTCTGTTTTTATGGCCTGTGCCAAGAACAAGTGACACCATAACTAGGAGGCTACTTATATGAAAGCTAGTGAAATCCGCTCCAAATGGCTGGAGTTTTTTGAAAGCAAGGGACATGTGATTGAACCAAGCGCACCGCTTGTTCCTCATAAAGATCCTTCCCTGCTGTGGATTAATGCGGGCATGGCGCCGCTCAAGCCTTATTTTGACGGACGTGTGAAGCCTGAAAATCCACGTATCGCCAATTCACAGAAATGTATTCGTACGAATGACATTGAAAATGTCGGCAAAACGCGCCGTCACCACACTTTTTTCGAAATGCTCGGCAACTTTTCCATTGGAGACTATTTTAAGGAAGAGGCCATTACGTGGGCATGGGAGTTTCTGACCGATCCGAAATGGATTGGCTTTGATCCGGAGCGTCTGGCTGTAACCGTGTATCCTGAAGATGAAGAAGCGTACAAGCTGTGGAACGAAAAAATCGGTCTGCCTGTTGAGCGAATTATCAAATTGGAAGATAACTTCTGGGACATCGGCGAAGGCCCTTGCGGACCTTGTACGGAAATCTTTTATGATCGCGGCGAAGCCTACGGTAGCGACATGACGGACCCTGAAATGTATCCGGGCGGAGAGAACGAGCGTTATCTGGAAGTATGGAATCTGGTATTCTCACAATTCAACCATAACAAAGACGGCAGCTACACGCCGCTTCCAAACAAAAATATTGATACAGGAGCCGGCTTGGAGCGTTTTGCATCCATTTTGCAAAATGTGGATTCCAATTTTGACACAGATATTTTCCAGCCGCTCATTCAGAAAACAGCTGCCATGGCAGGAGTCAAATATAACGAAAATGTGGACAGCGACGTGGCTCTCAAAGTCATTGCCGACCATGTTCGTACCGTAGCTTTTGCGATTGGCGATGGTGTACTGCCTTCCAACGAAGGACGGGGCTATGTTATCCGCCGCTTGTTGCGCCGGGCTGTGCGTTACGGAAAAATGCTCGGTATGAACCGTCCGTTTATGTTTGAACTGGTGGAAACGGTTGGGGATATCATGGGTGTGTACTACCCTGAAGTGGTGGACAAGCGTGATTTCATCATCAAGGTGATCAAAACAGAAGAGGAACGCTTCCACGAAACACTGACAGACGGATTGGCTATTTTGGCTGATATCAGCGCTCAGGCGAAGGCGGAAGGCCGCGATATGATTAGCGGAGCAGACGCATTCAAACTGTACGATACGTACGGGTTCCCATTTGACCTCACCGAGGATTATGCGGATGAGCAGGGTTTGAAAGTAGACCGTGAGGGCTTTGATGAAGCGATGCAGGAGCAACGCAAACGCGCGCGTGACGCTCATCAGGACAATGCCAGCATGAAGATTCAGGGCGGAGCTTTGTCCGACTTGGCGGTTAAAAGTGAATTTGTTGGATATAATGACCTCGTAACTGAGTCTAAAATTGTGGCGATTGTATTTGAGGATGTGCTGGTGGACAGTGTTAGTGAAGGGCAGACATGTCAGGTCGTGCTGGATGTGACTCCTTTCTATGCCGAAAGCGGCGGACAAGTCAGTGACCATGGCTTGCTGCGTGGAGGCACGGTGACTGCGAAGGTCGAAGGACTGTTCAAGGCACCACAAGGCCAGCATGTGCATCAGGTCGTTGTAGAGGCCGGTGAGCTGAACGTTGGCGATACGGTGAAAGCAGAAGTAGACCAAGCCTCGCGTGGAGAAATTGAGAAAAACCATACGGCTACACATTTGCTGCACAAAGCGCTTAAAGAAGTACTGGGTGACCATGTCAATCAGGCAGGTTCTTTGGTAGAGCCTGGGCGTCTGCGTTTTGACTTCTCCCATTTCGGAAGCATTACAGCGGAAGAGCTGGCGGATATTGAGTTGCGGGTAAACCGTGCGATCTGGAGCCAACTGGATGTGAATATTGAACTGAAACCGATTGAGGAAGCCAAGGCACTGGGAGCGATGGCGCTGTTCGGTGAAAAATACGGAGATATCGTGCGGGTCGTTAAGGTAGGCGATTACAGCATCGAGCTGTGCGGGGGCTGTCATGTCAGCAATACCTCGCAAATCGGACTGTTCAAGCTTGTCAGCGAGAGCGGTATCGGATCAGGTGTGCGTCGTATTGAAGCGGTAACCGGGCGTTTTGGCTTTGAGTATATGGAAGGACAATTAGAGCTGTTAAAGGTGTCGGCCGGGCTGGTTAAATCCAAGCTGTCCGAGGTGCCGAAGCGCATCGAGTCCTTGCAGCAGCACATTAAAGACCTTAGTCGTGAAAATGAATCGCTGCAAAGCAAGCTGAGCGCTATTGAGGCAGGTCAGCTGACGGATCAGGTCGTGCAAGTCGGTGGAGTACAACTGCTCGCTGCACGCGTGCAGGCTTCCAGTATGGACGCTTTGCGTGCGATTGCCGATGAGTTGAAAGGGAAGCTTCCGGCTGCTGTGCTGGTGCTCGGCGCTGCGATGGACGACAAAGTCAATTTTGTCGTAGCTGTACCTGCAGAGCATACGAAGGCAGGACTTCATGCAGGCAAGCTTGTGAAGGAAATTGCTGCCGTATGCGGCGGCGGCGGCGGCGGACGTCCTGATATGGCACAAGCTGGAGGCAAGGATGCCAGCAAGCTGGACGAAGCGCTTCAACGTGCCCATGAGCTGGTGGCGGCAGCTTCTCAAGGATAAAGTTCGATCATTTTTGCGGATTTTTGGAAAAAAAACGGGCTAAGACATTTCCTTGAAAGGCTCTGCTTATGGTATGATGTATAAGAATAAGCTGGCATAAACATGTACACATGTTTTGTGGAAGCGAGGTGTCAACAATGGATTCCATGGACAAAACGGTCAAATTTAATGTCAAGGCGGATGAGAAGGAAGCTTCTGCTCAGGAAATTTTGTTGACCGTATATGATGCTTTGGTAGAAAAGGAATACAATCCAATCAATCAGATTGTCGGGTATTTGTTATCAGGTGATCCTGCTTATGTGCCGCGGCATAATAATGCCAGAAGCCTGGTACGCAAAAAAGAACGCGATGAATTGATTGAAGAGCTGGTTCGTTTCTATCTGGCGAAGCACCGTTAGGAGACAGGCATGAAAGTAATGGGATTGGATTACGGGGACCGCCGAATCGGGGTCGCCGTAAGTGATGCCTTCGGCTGGACCGCCCAAGGATTGGAAGTCATAGAACGACGTGGTAACGACAGTGAGTTCGGTAAAATTGCAGATTTAATCCGTGACCATGAAATCGGTGAGGTGGTTGTAGGTTTGCCGAAAAATATGAACGGAACCGTGGGTCCACGCGGTGAGATTTGCATTGAGTTTGCGAACCGGCTCAAGGAGTTACTGGGATTACCCGTTCACCTTTGGGATGAACGGCTGACGACGCGTTCGGCAGAGCGTGCGCTTCTGGAAGCCGACGTCAGCCGAAAAAAACGCAAGCAGGTGGTAGATAAGCTAGCAGCAAGCCTGATCTTGCAAAACTATTTGGACGCACACAGTACAAGGTGAGGGGGATATCGTAATGGCTGAAAATCAAGTGGGTATGGAAGAAGAGCCGGAAATTATTTATATTGCCGATGACGAGGGCAACGAAGAAGAGTTCGAGGTCATTATGAAGTTTGAGGTAGACGGTTCCGAAGCGAAGTACATGATGGTTGCGCCAGTGGACCCTGAAGCTGATGAGTCCGATGTTTACGCCTTCCGTTATGAGGAAGAAGGCGATGATATTAAATTGTATGTGATCCAAGACGATGCCGAGTGGGAAATCGTTGAAGAGACCTTTAATACATTTGTGGAAGAAGAGGACGAGGAAGACGGGAAATGACGAACTATTCACGTGAAGACCTAAGCTGGACCTCTGATTTAAAGGAAGCGTTCGACGGCGATGTAGAGTTGCAGGATGAGCAGGGTCATGCGGTACGCATGGAGCTGGAAGCAGAGTTCAAGGTAGGTAATCAACGGTACGCCGTATTACGTCGACCTGGGGCTGCTGCAGGTGAGCATGAGCTATATCATGTGAGCTCATCCACAGACGGGGAAGTCTCCATCACCACCATCGAAGATGATGATGAATGGGAAGATATTTCCGAGCTGTACGATGAATGTACGCTGCCGGAGCTGTAAGGCTGGATAACGAGGAGATCAAACCTGAAAGGGCGGACCTGTCCGCCCTTTTTGGCTGTGAAGGAGTGTGAGTGGATGTGAAGCGAAGGACGAGGATGACCACGCTGTTTTTGCTGCTTGTTATCATAGCGGGAGGAGCAGCTTTCTATATTTGGAGTGCGTTACAGCCTGTTCAGCCGAAAACGCAGCCTGTTGCATTTACGGTAGTGAAGGGAACAGGGACCTCAGCTATTGCAGATACGCTGGAGCAAAAGGGACTTATACGTAATGCGCTTGTGTTTAAGGCTTATGTAAAATTCAAACAACAAGGAAATGCATTCCAGGCCGGGAATTATGAGGCGCAGCCTGGCATGACCTTTGATCAGCTGATTGCCAAGCTATCGGCAGGGGACGTTGTCAAAGCGGAAATGATTCGTTTTACAATACCGGAAGGTTATACGATCAGACAAATGGCTGATAAGCTGCAAAAAGAAGGACTGGCGGACCGGCAGCAATTTCTGCAGTTGGCCAACGAGCCGTCCGCTTTTGACGTCCCGCTGGTGCGGGATATTCCGAAGCAGGCAGGGCTCCGCTATGCGCTGGAAGGTTATCTCTTCCCGGAAACCTATGAGCTGAAAAAAGGCAGCACAACCAAGGATATTGTTCAGGCGATGCTGGAGCAGACGCAAAAGCGTCTGGATACCATACCCGATTTGGATGCCAAGCTGAAGCAACGGGGCGAAACGCTGCATCAGCTGCTAAGCGTTGCATCTCTGGTGGAGCGCGAGGTGGTTGTGGATGATGAACGGCCTATAGTGGCTGGAGTCATTTATAACCGACTCAAGCAGGACAAGAAGCTGGAAATTGACGCCACCGTTCAATATATGCTGGATAAGCAGAAGGAACGGCTGTATTACAAGGACTTGGCTGTAGAAAGTCCTTATAATACGTATTTGCATCCGGGACTTCCGCCAGGACCGATTGCAAGTCCGAGCTTGAAATCAGTGGTGGCGGCCTTACAGCCGACAGCTACGGATTATTTATTTTATGTGACCAAAAAAGACGGAACACATGAACATTTGTTTGCCGCCACATATAAAGAACATTTGCATAACATTCAGGTAAGTAACCGTAAGACAAAATAGGAGGTGAGCCTGTGGCTTACAAACCCGAACTATTGGTAACCGCCAGCTCTCCGGAGGATGCCCGCCAAATGCTGAAGGCCGGAGCAAATGCATTGCTTATTGGTGATGACCGCTTTGGCATGCGGCTACCGGGACATTTTACACCGGATCAAATTCGTGAGGTTGTAGAAGAGGCACGGAAGCATACGGCACAGGTATACGTATCTATGACAAATTTGATGACGAACGAGCTGTTGCCGCTCCTTCCCGAATATGTGCAGACACTTGCTGGGTGCGGTATAGATGCCATTGAGTTTAATGATCCGTCGGTACTCATGGCGGTGAAGGAGTATGCACCCCATCTGAAGCTGTTTTGGAACGGAGAAATGATTTCCACCAACTTCGCAACCGCCAACTATTGGGGCGAGAAGGGTGCTTCGCGCGTTATTTTGGCCCGTGAGCTCAGTATGGACGAAATTACGGAGATGATTCCGAAGCTGAATATGGAGGCACAGGTTCAGGTACATGGCATGACTAATATTTATCATTCCAAGCGTAAGCTTGTACAAAGCTACATGCTGCATCAGGGACGCCCGGTAGAAGGCGATCTGGGCAGGGAGCGCGGCTTGTTCCTGATTGAAGCCGAACGGAAGGAAGAGAAGTTCCCCATTTATGAGGATATGAACGGGACTCATATTATGAGCTCGGATGATTTCTGCATCATGGAGGATTTGCATTTTCTGATGGAGGCAGGCGTTCACAGCTTTAAAATCGAAGGGCTGCTAAAAACTACGGCTTACAATGCAGCAGTTGTTCGTGCTTATCGTAAAGCCATTGACACCTTTACAGCTGATCCGGAAGCTTATGCATATGATGAAAGCTGGCTGGATGAGGTTCGCCGTCTTCAAGACCCTGAACGGGAGCTATCCTTCGGATTTTTCTATAAAGAGCAGGTTTATTAATACTACATGAACACACAAGGGGGGAACGTCATGGGAACGTTGACCAAAACGAGAAAATATAATGGCAAGCGGAACCGTCTGGATAAGCCGGAGCTGTTGGCTCCTGCCGGAAATCTGGAAAAGCTGAAGTTTGCGGTCCACTATGGCGCAGATGCTGTATATATTGGTGGACAAAAATACGGTCTGCGTTCTAACGCTGACAATTTTAGTTTTGAGGAAATGCGGGAAGGTGTGGAATTTGCCAACAAGTACGGTGCCAAGGTGCTTGTGGCCACGAACATCTATGCCCACAATGAAGATATTGCCGGGATCGAGGAATATCTGCGCAATCTGTACGAGGTAGGGATTCATGCTGTGATCGTTGCTGATCCGGCCATTGTATCTGTGGCATTGCGTGCTGTTCCGGGATTGGAAGTGCATTTGAGCACACAGCAGTCCACACTGAACTGGCAAGCGGTAAAGTTCTGGAAGGGCGAGGGACTGCCGCGTGTTGTCTTGGGACGTGAGACCAGCTTGGAAGAAATTGAGGAAATTAAAAAGCATGTGGATATTGAGATTGAAGCTTTTGTCCATGGTGCGATGTGTTCTTCATTCTCTGGTCGCTGTGTGCTGTCCAATCACTTTACAGACCGAGATTCCAACCGTGGGGGATGCTGTCAGTCTTGCCGCTGGAAATACGACCTGTTCGAGGATGCCCGCCCGGGCGAGGTGTGGATATCTGAGGAAGAGGCGCAGGATAACAATGTGCTGAAACAGTTTCAGCTTGGCGTTAACCAGCTTCCGCTGTTTGAAGAAGGCGATAACGCTTTTTCAATGGGTTCCAAGGACCTGTGCATGATTGAAAATATTCCCGATCTGATTGATGTCGGTGTAGACAGTTTTAAAGTGGAAGGACGCATGAAGTCCATTCACTATGTGGCTACGGTCGTGAATGTCTATCGTCAAGCGATTGACTCCTATATGGCTGATCCTGAAAATTATGTGCTCAAGCCAGAATGGGTTGAAGAGATTAACAAGGCAGCCAATCGTCCGCTGAATACAGGCTTTTTCTACGATACACCGGATCATGAGGATCATATTTATGAACCGGAAGAGAAGGCAGTGCCTTATGATTTTGCCGGACTGGTCATGGATTATGATGCTGCGAGTGGCATCGCAACGATTCAGCAACGCAATCATTTTAAGCCGGGTCATGAAATTGAATTTTTTGGTCCGAACGGAACGTTCTTTAAACAAAAGGTCGGAACGATCTGGGATGAGGAAGGCAATGAGCTGGATGCTGCACGTCACCCGCTTCAACGGATTAAAATGAAGGTAGATCAGCCTGTATCGTATTTTGATATGATGCGTAAAAAGAAGTGAATAGGCCCTAAGACGCGGGCAAAAAGATTCAAAAGTCTCTCCTATCGGTTGGAGAGGCTTTTTTTTGAATACCTTTCTAGGAAAAAAGTTTCACAAAATTTAGTCATTCCACAAAGGAAAGCTTCATTCCTTGTCGAATAGTTCCGATAGACGTTATATAGATAACAGATACATAATGGATGACGTGGAACAGGAAACTAATCATATAGTGGTAGGTGAGAGGAATGGGTTTTCGGAAAAAAGAGGGGAATACAACAAAGAGGCAACCAAAGAAAACGGATCTCATGAAAGGTAGCAAGGTGACAACGGATAAAGGGGCACAAGTGGTTAGGGTGTCCTCGAAGGTTCTCCCCTGGGTAGCTAAAGCCACTCGTAAAGGCACATCTAAATTAAAGCGCTTACTTAAGACGGAAAAGTACAGTAAGGATTTCATGCATTTAGTCAAAAACTATAATCCGATCCGTTCAGTTGGGATGAAGTTGTTCCTGATCTTTTTTGCGGCAATTATGGTATTTGTGGTCAGCTTGGGGATGCTTTCATACTACAAGGCTAAAAGTACGATTGAGCAAAATGCGGCTACAGCCTATCAGCAAACCGTTCAGCAAACTTCGGAAAAGCTGGATATTATTTTGGAACGTTTTCAAGATACCTCGACACAGGTATTTTTTGATACAGAATTAAGTGATCAGCTGCAAAAGGCGTCAAAGCAAGAAAAAAATTCTTTTGAATCTTTTGTTGCCATGGGTGAAGTAAACAAGAAGTTAACGAATCTTGCTTTCACAAATAAAGCGATTGATTCATTGTACTTGTACCCGGAAGAAGCCAGTTTAGCTGGGATGGGCACAGGAACACAAAAGGATGTACGACAGGAAGCATGGTTTAAGGATATTCTTAAAAACAAGGGAATTGTTTGGTTGCCTACGCAGGTGAATGACAATGGAAGCAAGACCTTTCGTCTGGCACGCTCCATGAACAGTATGTCCGGGTTGGGAGGGACTTACGTTCTGGTTATGGATTTAAAGTCCAGTGTGGTGGAGGACGAGTTGAAAAGTGTTAATTTGGGCTCAGGCAGTATGATTAGCCTTGTGACAGACAAGGGCGAATTTGTAGGCTCTAACGTAGATAGCTTGTCAGGAGGAAAGAAAAAACTGGATTACGTTTCCAAGCTTGAAGGGATCGAAGGAACTCAATTTATGGAGCAGGAAGCAAATGGGGAAGAGCAAAATGTGCTTACGGTTCATAATACGCTGGGAACCTCCAAGTGGATTCTCGTGGGTGTAGTACCTGTATCAGAGCTGGTTAAAGACGCTAGGGGGATTTTAACGACGACCTGGATATTTGCTGCAGTAGCTGCACTCATTGCATTGTTCATTGGCCTGTGGATCGTACGCCTTGTGGCGCGCCCGTTGACCCATTTGAAAAATTTAATGGTCGAAGGTGCCAAAGGTAACTTGCAGATCCGAACGAACTACGAGGCTCAGGATGAAATTGGCCAGTTGTCTGTCAGTTTTGACATGATGATGGAGCAAATTACATTGCTGGTAGAGCAGACGAACGCGTCGGCTCAGGAGGTTCTGGATACAGCGACGGAACTGAGTGATGCCTCGAAGAAGACGGCTATTTCAGCCAAGGAAATTGCAGCCGCAACTGAGGAAATTGCTCATGGCTCCACCAGTTTGGCAACCGAGGCTGAACGTGGCAGCGGACTAACGGGGAATATATCTCAGCAAATGGATGTGGTGATGGCTTCTAATCATGAAATGAGCTTGGCCGCACGGGAGGTTGAACAATCCAGTGAAAAAGGGACGATTCAGCTGAAAAACCTGTTAAGCAAGACGCGGGTTACTGAAGAAACTACGCATGCTCTGGTAGGCAAGGTAGATGAGCTGAAGCAGACCACTTCCGATGTCTTTAAGGTGCTGGACGTATTACAGGATATTGCTAAACAAACGAATATTCTATCGCTGAATGCGACGATTGAAGCGGCACGGGCGGGAACCGCCGGACGTGGCTTTATGGTGGTGGCGAACGAGGTTCGGCAGCTGGCTGAGCAATCACGTCAAGCCATTCATACGGCCTCAGGCATTATTAACAACATCATCAATGAGATGAATGAAACGGTTCAGGCCTTATCCGAGGTGTATCCGCTGTTCCGTGAGCAGATGGGAGCCGTGCAGGTGACGACGGACATTTTCCAATCGGTGCAGCAGCAAATGGGAGATTTCGCGCTTCGATTGGGAACGGTCACCTCATCCATTCAGGAATTGAGTGAATCGCAGACAACTTTATCTGAGGCGATGACCAATGTAAGTGCAGTAGCCGAGCAATCCTCGGCCACTTCGCAGGAAGTCGCTTCTCTGAGTAATGAGCAGGCAAATATCGGTAATCAACTGGTAGGCTTGTCTGATAAGCTGGAAGGCGTATCCGTGAAGTTGAAGGAGCAGCTTTCGCGGTTTACGGTGTAAATGTAACGGCAGAAAACCCATTCCCGAGCTCAAAAGGTGGAATGGGTTTTCTTTTTTAACTACAGGACATACTACTGGAAAAAGATGAAAGAAGGATGCGTGTGCCGAGGCGTGGCAACAGCTTTATGCGAAAACGTCGAATTGCATATATGGCCATGGGGATGATGGCGCTGCTGCTCATTTTACTACTCCGACTGGCTTGGCTCCAAGGGACGGCGGGGATACATATGTCTGCTTACGGGGGACATTCGCTGAAGGAAATGTCTATGCGTCAGCGTCAGGAAGGAATTGCTATCGACTCTGGGCGTGGGCAGCTCACGGATCGATATGGACAGCCATTGACGGGTGGTGTCGTATGGGCGCCAGTGCTTTTTCCCGATGTTGACGGCAAAGCGGCATTGCATGGTGGAGAGCTCGCCAGGCTGCTGCGGACGAACAAGAAGCAACTGTTGACGCAGTGGAAAGGTCTGCAATCACCGCTATTATGGCGGGATGGGCGCGGAGAGCCCGTACAAATCAGGCCGAATGAAGCGGGCAAGCTGCTAGAGCTAGCCCCTTCGCTCATCGAGCTTGTGCCTTATGCGAAACGCTACACGGATCTTCCCAACGGCAGGCAATGGCTTGGCTTTTTGTATGAGCGTGCCGACCGAGCGGGTGAACTGCCGATCGGCGCAGCCGGGCTGGAAAGAACGCTGGAGCCGCTGCTGAGTGGCGTGGGTAAAACGTTCGTCTCCCGGTTTGTGGATGCGCAGCGTCGTCCGCTGGCTAATACACCGCTGCGGGTCAGTGCTCCAGCCAATGCTCACTATCCGCTACAGGTGCATACCACCATTGATCTTTCCTTACAGGAGCAGCTTGAAAAGCTGACGGAAGCCAATCACCTGGCAGAAGGTGCGGTGGTTGTACTTGATGCCGGTAATGCGGATGTGCTGGCGATGGTGTCTCGTCCTTTTTATAATCCCGTTCGTGTTGATCCGCAGCAAACGACAGACTGGTCGAATCGCGCGCTCAAGGCGGTAACACCCGGTTCCATTTTTAAACTGGTTACGGCTGCAGCTGCACTTGAATCAGGTGTTGTCCAACCGAAGGAGCAGTTCCATTGCCATGGAACCTATGGCAAGTACGGTTTGACTTGCTGGAAAAAAGAAGGACACGGCACCCTGAACCTGGAAGAGGGGCTTGCCGTATCCTGTAATATCGTGTTCGCTCATCTTGGTGAACGGCTTAAACCTGAGCAAATTCAGGCTACGGCTTCTGCGCTGGGATTGAGCCGAACAGTGGGCTGGCAGGAGCGAAATCTTGCAGGGCTACCGCAATTCAGACCGCTGGATCACGAGGAAAAGGGAGCCGTATTCGGCTCCCATACTAATGCGGCAGATCGGGGCGTACGTGTACAGACAGCGATCGGTCAGCGCGACGTGCTGGTCACGCCCCTCCAAGCCGCCAATCTCATCGTCACCTTGCTGCACGACGGCCAGGTCCATGCTCCACGCCTTGTGAATCGCATCAGCTACGCAGACGGAGGCACCATGCTGGAGCTACCTGCTCATGCTTCACCAGCACCCCAGGGAAGCCATCAGATTCATGCTTCCACGGCTCGCACGCTTCGCGAGGCGATGGAGGAAGTTGTGGCCCACGGCACCGGCGTATCCTTGCGTGATAAATCATGGCATCTGGCTGGAAAATCGGGTACAGCCCAAGCCTTAAAGGACGGTCGTCCCGTAAATCACCAATGGTTTATCGGTTATGGTCCGGTAGAGCGACCTCGTTATGCCGTTGCCGTCCTGGTGCAAAATGCTCCAAAGGACTCTGCCAATCAGGCTACTGCACTGTTCGGACAGGTGATGGATCTGCTGGCTCAATTCTCCTCAGCTCCACGAGCAGTCTCACGGTCTTCCTCCTGAATTTTGACAATAAACGGGAGTTCATCAAATTCTTCTGTCGGAAATCGAATCCATTGTTGCAGATAGCCTTGCTGCCACAATTCCTTGAGTAAAATAATCAGAATCGGAGACAAGATTAATCCGGCCAATCCGAAAATGGATAACGATATAATGGCAAAGGAAAGCATCAGATAGGCAGATGAGACACCGATGGAATTTCCAGTAATTTTAGGCTCTGCCAATTGGCGGACGATCACCGCAACAGCCATGACAATAAGCAGCCCGATAGCCAAGCCGGTATTCCCTGTGATGAACAAATACACTGCCCACGGAATAAAAATAACAGGCACACCCAGCAAGGGGAGAATATCAAACAAAGCTGCCACAAGTGCCAATGACAGGGCATTATCCACTTGCAAAATGAGTAAACCTATAAATACAAGAATAAAGGTAATCCCTACCAGTAAGGCTTGAGCCTTCAGAAAGGCGGAGATCGCTTTAAGCACGTGGTTTTTTAGAAAAAGGTAAGCCGTTTTTAGTGTCTTGGGAGTTTTACTCCGGGCAATTCCCTTCCAGAGATTAATTTCCATGCTTAAAAAGAACGCTAAAATGATTGCGACGGCAAAATTACCCATAAAAACAGTGAAGGAGCTGAGAAATTGTATGAAAAAGGATAATCCGAGCTGTGCCCATTTGGTAGCAATCGTGGTCGCAGTCGCAAAATATTCATTCACACGTTCGGTAACACCCGAGGGTAAAGCAGCAATTTTATCTTGAGAAAGATGAAGAATTCGTGTGAATTCCGTTTGGATAATCTGGGTATAATGTGGAAGGTTTTGCGCGACTTTCGTGAATTGCGTGACCAGAATCAAACCCAATCCGAAAAAAATAGCGAGTAAAAGGATGATGAACAGCAACACGGAGAGCGCGGAGGCGAAGTGCTTCTTCATCCCCTTGCGATGGAAATAACGGGCTGCAGGTTCAATGCACCAGAACACGACGAACGATAGGAATACTGGTGCCGCAAGCTGATACAGTTTACTGGATACGAACATAATTAAATACACGGTTAATACAATCAGACCGATATCAAAAACGGTGCGCCAATATTTTTTGTACAATGGAAGCATATGTATACAACGACTCCTTTGAGATTTTTACTTATTGTACACTAAATTGGACTTCATTGCTGATTATGCAACAGCATGCTTGCGCTTTATGATAATATATAAGTAAGTGAGTTTTTCACAGGAAGCCAGCTTGGGAGTTCAGAATAGAAAAGTGGGGATAAAAACGTGCAGACTTTGCTGTTATGGATGTTTTACATTTCAACTTTTTATGCTTTTATTCCAGCGCTAGTCAGTCGTTTTTTTGGATTCAGAGTGTTTCGACGTGGCAAAAGCGAGCAAGAATTTGCGCTTACCTTTGATGATGGTCCTGATCCGGTGTATACACCGCAGTTGCTGGATTTATTGAAGCGTTTTGATGCCAAGGCCACTTTTTTTGTCGTCGGTATCAATGCGGAGAAGCATCCCGAGCTTCTAAAACGCATGCATGATGAAGGTCATCTGATCGGTATTCATAATTATGTGCACAAATCAAATTGGCTTATGCGACCGGTTACTGTCAGAAGACAGATTGCCCAAACAGAGGCAGTCATTCGCCGGGTAACCGGAAAGGGAACGACCTTCTACCGTCCGCCATGGGGAATTGTGAATTTCTTTGATATTTCTAAAACGAATGGTCGTCGAATTGTATTATGGTCCTCCATGTTCGGAGATTGGAAGGCGAGCATTGGAGCCAAACAGTTAGCGGAGCGGATGCTCAAAAAGCTGAGGGGTGGCGAGGTGATGCTGCTCCATGACTGTGGTACGACATTGGGGGCAGACGAAGAAGCTCCCCAGAATATGCTAATCGCGTTGGAGGAGCTTCTGATGGTCGCCCAAGAACGGCAATTGCGCAGCGTACGGGTGGATACATTATTTTGTCAGCCTGTTTATATTTCAGCTGCCGATGAGGTAGCCAGTACGGGCTGGTTCAAAAGAATGCTGGTATTCGGATGGCTGCTCTACGAGCGGCTATTCCACACTTTATTCCGGCTTCGCCCCGTAAGCAAGGAGGATACGATTTTTTATTATCGTCGCCGCACCTATCATGGACCAAATGTAAGCATGGAGAACGGCAGGTGGCTAAAAAAGGGAGACCCGATAGTCGAGCTTCATTTTGATAATAAAATGTTGTTTCATTTAGGTTCGACGGCAAAGTCTATGGTGCACTTGGCTATTCAATTAATCCGAATAGTGAAGCGGCAGCTTCCTGATCTTGCCCACCAGCTTGTACATGATTCTGGAATGAATGGTGTAAAGGCAGTCTATGCAGTAAGTATGATTCACCGCGGACCGGAGAGGCTGGGATTTCAAATTCAAGAGTTACCCAAAGGACTGTTCAAGAAGGCGTCGACCGTATATTTAAAGCTGTTATTTAGTGTCATCCATCCTTCGGGACCCGAGCAGTTGAACGAAAAAAAAGAGGTGATGGTACCGAAAATGATCGTGATGCCAATTGATACTTTGTTTGATCGTTTTCACCAAGAGGGACCCTATCAAATAGATCAAACTCCTGGTCAAGCCAATCAACGCGATGTTGCACATATGCTCCAGGGTGAAGTGAATGATGAGGTTAGCTCCATTTAGACAGCGGTTAGAGCTTCACAAGCAGCAGACACAGGATCAAAGCGGTTAACCTAATACGAAAAAGCCTCTCACCCCCTGTTATCAGGGAGCGGGAGGCTTTTTAGCTGTTCATAAAGCATATTTTATTATAAAACATATCTTAGCCAAGCATTAGATTTTCATAATTCCGCCGTTGCTTGCGTTCGTTACCAGCTTGGAATAACGTGCCAGGTAGCCAGTCTTCACCTTCGGCTCGAAGCCTTTCCAGTTGGCACGGCGACGTTCAAATTCTTCGTCCGAAATTTGCAGCTCAATCTTACGGTTGTTCAGATCCAGCTCAATAATATCGCCGTCTTCAACAAAAGCGATAGGACCGCCCTCAGCGGCTTCAGGGGAAATGTGACCGATGGAGATACCACGAGATGCACCAGAGAAGCGTCCGTCTGTAATCAGCCCCACCTTGGCACCAAGCCCCATGCCCACGATTTGCGAGGTTGGAGCCAGCATTTCAGGCATACCCGGTCCGCCCTTAGGACCTTCATAACGGATAACAACAACGTGTCCTTCCTTAATTTTACCGTTGGCGATGCCAGCCAGTGCATCTTCCTGTGAATCAAAGCAGATGGCAGGACCTTTGTGATACCCCTTAACAGAAGGATCAACTGCACCGACTTTAATAATGGAGCCCTGTGGTGCCAGATTACCGAATAGTACAGCCAGTCCGCCGCGTTCGGAATAAGGGTTGTCCAGCTTGTGGATGACATTCGTGTCGAGAATTTCCTGTCCTTCTACGTTTTCACGAATAGTTTTTCCGGTTACCGTAATACAGTCGCCATGCAGTGCGCCCGGTTTCTTCAACAGTTCATTCAGCACTGCGCTTACGCCGCCTGCATTATGAACATCCTCAATGTGATAATCGGAAGCAGGTGCCAATTTGGACAAATGAGGTACGCGGTTGGCGACTTCATTAATACGTTCAATAGGGTAATCCACTTCAGCTTCATGAGCCAGTGCCAAAGTATGCAATACCGTATTGGTGGAACCGCCCATTGCCATGTCCAACGCAAATGCATTATCAATGGCTTCTTTAGTTACGATATCACGTGGTTTAAGATCCAGCTTGATCAATTCCATCAATTGGCGTGCAGATTGTTTGACGAATTCTTTACGCTCTTCTGCCACTGCAAGAATGGTACCGTTACCTGGCATAGCCAGACCCAGCGCTTCAGCGAGACAGTTCATGGAATTGGCTGTGAACATTCCTGAGCAAGAGCCACAGGTTGGACAGCCGTATTGTTCCAATTCAAGCAAGCTTTGGTCGTCAATCTTACCTGCCTGGAATGCACCTACGCCCTCGAAGACAGAGGTCAGGGAGATGGAGCGTCCATTTTTGTCTTTACCAGCTTTCATAGGGCCGCCGCTGACGAAAATAGTCGGAATGTTAACACGCAATGCACCCATCATCATGCCGGGGGTAATTTTATCACAGTTAGGAATACACACCATGCCGTCAAACCAGTGAGCGGAAACGACGGTTTCCAGAGAGTCGGCGATAATTTCGCGGCTTGGCAAAGAATAACGCATACCAATATGTCCCATGGCAATGCCGTCATCTACGCCGATGGTGTTAAATTCGAAAGGTACACCGCCTGCGTCACGAATGGCCTGTTTGACAATTTTGCCGAATTCCTGCAAATGAACGTGACCCGGTACAATGTCAATATACGAGTTGCATACCGCAATAAACGGTTTGTCAAAATCTTCTTCCTTAACGCCTGCTGCGCGTAGCAAGCTGCGGTGAGGAGCGCGGTCAAAGCCTTTTTTAATCATATCGGAACGCATTTTCGTCTTTGCTGTCATGATGCTGGTTTCCCCCCAAAGTATAAAAATGATATGGCGTTCAATAGACGCCGTTAATAGCGCAGATGTTTTCTAAAGAGTCTATCATAGATGTGAGCTTTTTTCTACATATTTGAAGATTTCGAGAAGTGACAAAAAGTGAATGTGAAAAAGCCCACACCGCTATACAACGGGTGAGCTCCAGTTGGTTTCTATGATTAAAGAAGGGCTTGATATGAAGCGAGCTAAAAAAATTATGCAGATCGTCTAAAAGGATAAGGAGCTGGTTTAAGCATCCAATCTACTTGTGGCTCAACCAGAGGCCGTGTTGCCATCCGAACCCAAGGCATGGTCAACAAACAGCACAGACCTGCTGCACACACTACGATTAAAATAATCTCCACCGGTGTATCTATATATTCGTAGACTCCCTTCGCAACAACGGTACGGACGATCAGGCCATGGAGCAAGAAGACGTATAATGTCCGCCGGCCCATCTCGGTGATACGTCCTGTGATTGCTGGAACTAAGCCTAAAAACGCCATGGAGGCTATGAATTGAACGCCATACATGCCGATACGGTAAATCCCTGCGTACCATTCGGTATGGCCCAGCTCGCCATAAGTCATGCTGCCATACAGCCAGCCTGCAGGGATGCCGAAATACGACGTTCCCGCCAACACCATGAGCAGAAGGGATACAGCACCAGCGATGATTCGGACTGGAGCTGTAAAGAAGCGTTGAACGTCTGCATAATTCAAATGATATCCTGCTATAAAATAAGGTAAATAAATAAAGGTTCTGCATACGCTTAGCCATACACCCTCCACAGGGAGATATCCGACAAGGATGCCCAGTAGTACGGATATACCCAATTGCAAGACAGGTGGCACTCCCCGCAAAGCGAGCATCAACAGTCTCCAACAGATATGGCTGGCGAGGAACCAGAGCAGCAAATAAGGTGCGAAAAAAGAATGATGGATACGTGGAACGTGAAAGAGTGCAACATCCAATACAGAATAGAGCGATTGGAAAATAAGATATTGCATACCAATCTGTAGAAGAACTTTACGGCCTGCCGGTCCCGCCAGGGAGGACTTGGAAAAATAGCCTGTAACGAGCACGAACAACGGCATATGGAACATAAATATCCAGCTGAACCATTGCTGGGCGATATGAAATGAACTGGCCAGCGGCTCCAGAGCATTTCCTACAAACACGCATATGATCAACATAAATCGCAAATTGAGAAAGAAGCTTTCCCCCTGTACATCATGGCTTGTCGTCATGGGTTTCCCTCCGAACGGCATTCAGCCGTGTAAACTATTTAAAAAATAATTCTTTACAAGGAACAAGGTACGATACTCTGGACTTAACTATTGTGATTTAATTCACAATGGTAAGCGTTATCATGTCCTTATTATGTGGCGAAAGATTGAACAGCGGATAAAGATAGGCCAATACTAGGAAATATTTGCTGATTTGACCCTGAATGGACAACGGTGTTACCCTAACATGGCTATAGTTACGCTGGTGAATACAGCTACACATTGTATATTCAAAATTATTCAAAAGATGAAACACGAGGCAGGCAAGGTGAAAGGAACATTTTAAATGAGAAGAAAAACAAGAAGATCATACCATTCATATGGGACACGCGGTCCCCGAAAAATATGGAAAATACTCCTGGGCATCCTGATTGTTATTGTGCTGATCGCAGGCTGGGGAGCATGGAAGGTGTTTACACCTTATCAGCCTGATGAGAAGGCTGTAGCTGCGTTAGCAGAAGCCGCTGATGCTGTGAAGGTAAATGAACAAGAGCATTGGGTGGGTTTTGAGCCCGCCAAAAGAAACGGTGCTGGAGTCATTTTGTACCCGGGAGCGCTGGTGAAGCCCGAAAGTTACGCACCTTTGGCACGGCGTCTCGCGGAAAAGGGCCATCATGTGATCATTGTTAAAATGCCGTTGAATTTGCCGCTGGCTTCCCCCGATTTGGCGGGTGAAGTGCTCAAGGCTTATCCGAAGGAAGCATTTGTCATTGGAGGCCATTCGTTGGGTGGTGTGATGGCGGCCCGCTATGCTGCTGCACACGCTGACCAAATCAAGGGCGTATTTTTTCTCGCCTCCTACACGGACAGCAAGGGCAATTTAAAGGATAAGAATCTGCCGGTCATTTCTCTCCTGGGAAGTGATGACGGAGTTATCAATATGGACCAGGTTCAGAGTGGCAGAGCCTATTTACCAGCCAATACGTTATATTTTACAGTGGAGGGAGGCAATCATGCCCAGTTCGGCAGCTATGGAGCTCAAAAAGGCGATCATGCGGCAGCCATTGATGCCGCGGAGCAATGGAATCAAACGGTATCGGCTTTACAGGACTGGATGAAGAGTGTAGATGAGGCTCCTAAAAACCAATAAAGGAGGCATACTGCATGTCTGAGCTGATCGTGCAGGGAAAACGGTATCCGTGCCGTGGCATTTTGTTAGATAAGGATGGCACGCTGCTGGATTTTATTCAGTTGTGGGGCCCTTGGGCTCGTTCTATACTGGATATGATGGAGCAGCACCTTGTCTTGTCGGGTACCGGTTTTACAGTGGAAAAAGATAGTGTTCTGGGCACGATTCATGACCGGGAGGGGCGCGTGATCGGCTATGATCCTTCCGGTCCGTTGGCTATGGGAACGGTGGATGAAAGTACGGGCGTACTCGCTTGGCAGCTGTATGCTGCCGGTGTGCCGTGGAATGAAGCTGTGCGGCTTGTCCGTGATTTTAATAAAACGGCGATGGCTGATATTCGAAGACACCGGGCAGCGAAGGTGTTTCCGGGGTTGCGGACGTTGCTGGAGCAAAGCCGCCGCGCCGGGGTGAAGCTGGCGGTTGTGACCTCTGACAGTACAGAGGCCGCACAGGAGCATTTGGAATGGATGGGGCTAACATCCTATTTTGACGAGGTCATTGGGCACGATAGGGTTACATACGGCAAGCCTGACCCGGAAATGGCTGAAAAAGCCTGTACTTTACTGGGATTGCCACCATCGGATGTGGTTGTCATCGGAGACAGCAACGGGGATATGCAGATGGGCAAGCGTGCCGGAGTGCGGCTGGCTATTGGATTTGCGACGGAGCCCGAACGTTCGGCTCATTTGCTGGATGCGGACATGGTTATCCGCGCATATGAAGAACTGGAGGTGCGTGAAACATGGACAAAGTAAAAATGTTGGCTGAATGGATACAGGACGCGCAAAATATCGTTTTTTTCGGTGGAGCCGGGACATCGACGGAAAGCGGTATTCCGGATTTTCGTTCGGCGGCCGGCTTGTATCAGAATGAGGAAAAACTGCCTTATTCCCCGGAGGTTATGCTGAGCCGTTCTTTTTTTGTCAAGCATCCTGAAGTGTTCTTCGACTTCTATCGCAGCAAAATGCTGCATCCCGATGCGGAGCCGAACGGCTGCCATCGTTTTCTTGCGTCCTTGGAACACCAAGGCCGACTTAAAGCGGTGGTGACACAAAATATTGACGGGTTGCATCAGGCCGCAGGCAGTGTAAATGTACTCGAACTTCACGGTTCGGTGCATCGCAATCATTGCATGAAGTGCGGGCGCTTTTATAGCCTGAATGAGGTGATGGACAGCACTGAGGTCGTACCCAAATGTCCGGTGGACGGGGGAATTATCAAACCGGATGTTGTTTTATATGAGGAGGAGCTGAATCAGGATACGATTGTTCGATCCGTTCAGGCCATTTCGCAGGCCGATCTGCTGTTAATTGGGGGAACGTCGTTGACCGTGCATCCTGCGGCAGGTCTGATCACTTATTTCCACGGTAAACATACGGTTCTGCTTAATACCGACCCCACCTCCTATGATCACAAGGCGGATCTCCTTATCACTGATCCGATTGGACAGGTTATGGCACAACTCGCTGATCAATTGGGGTTGTAATCGTTTTCTTGTCAACGGTCGCATAAAAGCGCTATAGTATTGTTGTACCGGACATAACCGTACTTTAAGAATGTTTCGAGAGAGGCAGGGATAGCATGGTTTATTTGGCTGACGATAATCGTTATAAAAGCATGAAATATAACCGCACAGGGAGATCAGGCCTCAAACTGCCCGCCATTTCGTTGGGCTTGTGGCACAATTTTGGCGGAATCAACAACGCGGAGAATGGCCGCAGCATGATTACCCGATCCTTTGATTTGGGAATTACGCATTTTGACCTCGCCAATAACTACGGCCCTCCAGCAGGATCAGCAGAGGAATTTTTTGGACAAGTATTAGCTAGTGATCTGAAACCCTACCGGGATGAGATGGTCATTTCAACCAAAGCAGGCTACTACATGTGGCCGGGACCTTATGGGGATTGGGGCTCTCGCAAGTATTTGATTTCCAGTCTGGATCAGAGTCTGAAGCGGATGGGGCTGGACTATGTCGACATCTTCTACTCTCACCGTTTTGACCCTGATACACCGCTGGAAGAAACGATGCAGGCGCTGGATCATATCGTACGTTCCGGCAAAGCGCTGTATGTAGGTGTATCTAATTACAGCGCGGAGCAAACGGCAGAAGCCGCTCGTATTTTGAAGGAGCTGGGAACACCGCTTCTGATTCATCAGCCAAAATATTCTCTGCTCGATCGCTGGATTGAAAACGGATTACAGGACGTACTGGACGAAAACGGGATAGGCAGCATTGCCTTTTGCCCGCTGGCTCAGGGATTGCTGACCAATAAATATTTGAACGGCATTCCAGAAGATTCACGTGCGGCGAGTACGTCAGTCTTCTTGAATGAGAGCCATGTGACGCCTGAAACACTTCGCAAGGTACGTGCTCTCAATCAAATGGCAGCTGCGCGCGGACAAAGTTTGGCTCAATTCTCGTTGGCCTGGGCTCTGCGCGGTGAACGACTGACCTCCGTCCTGATCGGGGCCAGCCGTGCCAGCCAAATTGAAGAAAATGTTGCCACCTTGTCCAATCTGGACTTTTCACAGGAGGAACTGGATCGGATAGATTCCATTTTGCATACGGGGAACACCCAGGATTAGGATAGAGCACAGCCTAAAGGCCAATGGACATTTCGACATCATCGACACTATGTACATTCTGTCATAAATACTATACACGTAACAGCCCGCATCGTTGAAGATGCGGGCTGTTTGTCATATTGTGAACCATGCTGAATCTATCCTCCGTGACCTTGGCTGCAAAAAGATCAATTGTCGGGCTGAGTGTGCAGACTTATGCAGTCTCTAAGCCTATCCCTAAGACTGTGGATATTGTTTAACCTTGTTTCGATACTCGGTGGGTGACTGACCGCAGAAGCGCTTGAATTGACGCGAAAAATACAAAGCATCCGTTAATCCAACCGAGGCGGCTACCTGCTCCACAGACAGCTCGGGACGCTCACGCAGCAATTGACGTGATTTGTCGATTCGCAGCTTGAGCAGATAGGTCACGGGGGAGACGCCCGTCTCCTTCTTGAATATTCGTGACAAGTACGCACGATTATACCCAAGTCCTTCAGACATTTGCTCAATGGAAACGGGGTGTGCATACTGGGTGGACATATACTGAACCATCTGCTTGACTGTGCGTCGAATTTGTGAATCTGCTCCCGACGGATCAGACCAGTCACTCAGATGATTACCTGCTTCTCCCATGATCAGATACAAATAGCCGAGTGCTGAAAGATGAGAGCTGGATTTTCTGCTGTAAAAGGCCAATTGCATTTGCTCCAGATAACCGGGAATGGGATTGTGATCGGAAGCATGGAAGACAGGCTGATGAACGCGCAGTCCTGCTTCCTGTACCACCTGCTCGGTGAGGTATCCGGTAAATGCTGACCAACGATAGCGCCACGGTTCTTCTTCATCCGAGGTATAGCTGACAAGCTGACCGGGATGGATCAGAAAAAAATCGTTTTTTTCAAGTTGGTATGTGTGCTGTTCCGTTCGGAAAATACCTTTCCCAGATTCGACAAAATGAAGAAGATAGTAATCATAGAGCTTGGGCCCGACGGCATGACCTGATTTGGTTTGGCTCTTCCCTGCAAAGAGCACATGCAGCGGGCTATTTTCGTAAAGAACCGGATTGGAGGCGACAGCATAACTATATGAATGCGCTTGCAAAATAGGGTCATCCTTCCTACATTTGTGAATAGTTTAGCGAATGCGGTATACTTACATTGTACATGTCCAAGTCACATTTATCCATAGCTTCAACACATGGATGCATTACACTGTGTGGCGCTTTCATTTATACTGAGTTCATAAGAGATGTCAACCTGATTATGATTTTTACAGGGAAGTCAGGGGGATCTTTACTAACGTGAATGAGGTGGATGTGGATATGAACTCTGCTGAATTAAAGAAACATTTTATTGAAAAATATGGTGAAAGCAGTCATGAACTGCGGATATTTCACGCACCTGGGCGGGTCAATCTGATTGGAGAGCATATCGATTATAACGGTGGCTATGTACTCCCGGCTGCGCTGGAATTCGGAACGACACTGATCCTTCGTGCGCGTAATGATGATGAGATTCATTTTGCTTCGACAAACCTTTCGTATGAAGGTTCTATTCCACGCGGAGAGATAGGCAAAAGCAAAACCGATGAGTGGGTGGACTATCCGGTCGGTGTGTTGGTAGAGCTGGCTGAAAAGGAAGTTTATCCGTCTAGTGGATACGACCTGCTCTATCATGGAGAAATACCAAATGGTGCCGGATTATCCTCCTCTGCCTCCATTGAGGTTGTAACAGGATATGCGTTCCTTACGATCGAAAAACAAGAAACAGATACCGTCGAAATTGCTTTGTTGTCCCAGCGGGCAGAAAACAATTACGTTGGTGTCAACTGCGGTATTATGGACCAGTTCGCTGTCGCGAATGGAGCGGCTGATCATGCCATTCTGCTGATGTGCGATACGTTGGAGTACCGTAAGGTGCCATTCCGCACCGGTGCCTATAAGCTGGTGATCGGCAACACGAACAAGCGCCGCGGGTTGGTGGACTCAGCTTATAACGAGCGCCGCAGCCAGTGTGCCGAAGCGCTGTCCATTTTGCAGCAGCAGGAGCCGACATTGGAATACCTCGCTCAGTTGGATGAAGCCCGTTTCGGTCAGCTACAGCATCATATAGCGGATGAAACGGTGCGCCGCCGGGCACAGCATGTGGTAGAGGAAAATGCGCGTGTGCTGACCTCTGTCGATGCGCTTGCGGCCAATGATCTCGCAGCTTTTGGTCAGCTGATGAACGCTTCACATGATTCATTGCGCGATTTGTATGAGGTCAGCTGTACGGAGCTGGATGTCATGGTTGAGGAAGCACGACGCATTTCAGGCACACTGGGTGCGCGTATGACAGGAGCCGGATTTGGAGGTTGTACGGTTTCATTGGTTCATGAAGATGATGTGGAACGTTTTGTGCAGGAAGTAGGCGAAGCTTATCAGACCCGGACAGGACTGGAAGCCAGCTTTTATGTATGTAAGGCGGGAGACGGAGTTAAAGAACTGAAGGAGGACGAATAACATGGCGATTTTGGTCACAGGCGGAGCGGGATACATTGGTTCACATACGGTAGCAGAACTGTTGGATCGAGGGGAAGAAGTGGTTGTGCTGGACAATTTGCAGACCGGGCACAAGGCAGCACTGCTTGGGGGCAAGTTGTATGAAGGGGATTTGAGAGATAAAGAGCTGTTGTCCAAACTGTTTTCCGAAAATAGCATCGACGCGGTTATCCATTTTGCAGCCAACTCGCTGGTTGGGGAAAGTATGCAAAATCCTGGGAAATATTATGACAACAATGTGTTTGGCACGTTGAGTCTGCTGGAGGCTATGAAAGAAGCGGGAGTACGCCGGATCGTGTTTTCTTCTACTGCTGCTACCTATGGCGAACCGGAAAAGGTGCCGATTGAAGAGGGCGACCGTACAGAGCCGACGAACGTGTATGGTGAAACGAAGCTGATGATGGAGCGCATGATGTCCTGGTTTGATAAAGTATTGGGCATTAAATATGTGTCCTTGCGGTATTTTAATGCGGCTGGCGCACATGAGAGTGGCAAGATCGGTGAAGATCATCGCCCGGAAAGCCATCTGATCCCATTGGTGCTCCAAACAGCACTGAAACAGCGTCCACACATCTCCGTGTTTGGTGATGATTATGCGACACCGGACGGGACGTGCATCCGTGATTATATTCACGTCAGCGATCTGGCAGATGCTCATATGCGTGCAGTCAACTACTTGCGTGAAGGAAATGACAGCAATGTGTTCAATCTGGGTAATGGACAGGGCTTCTCAGTGAAGGAAGTCATTGAGACGGCGCGCAAGGTCACCGGACTTGATATTCCTGTTGTTACAGAACCACGCCGTGCGGGTGATCCTGCGGTATTGGTTGCATCTTCTGACAAGGCTCGTTCCGTGCTTGGCTGGAGTCCGAAGCGGACCCAACTGGAGGATATTATTAGCGGAGCATGGGGCTGGCACCAGTCGCATCCTCAGGGCTACGGCGACGAGTAGACAGGAGACGATGACATATGAGCGAGAATCAATCTGCAGCCAAGAGCCAGGACCGGGAGCATACCCGGCATCTGGCCCACGACATAGATGAAACGATGCAGCAAGCAGCTCTATATGCGGTGGAGCAATTGGTTGCATTCGCGCAAAAACGGGGCTTGATCAGTCCGCAAGATATAGATTACAGCCGTAATTTGCTGCTGGAGCAATTCGGGTTCTCGGAGCCTTATTCAGGTGGGGAGGCCGGGGGCATTACTGCCCCCGAAGTTCTCCAGCCTGTGCTCAATATATTGATTGATTATGGCTTTGCCATTGGACTTATTCCTGAAAACACAGATACGTATCGTGATTTGCTCGACTCCAAAATCATGGGCTTGCTGATGGCGAGACCTTCTG
The DNA here is from genome assembly GCF_001705305.1 of Paenibacillus kribbensis. Lineage (GTDB taxonomy): Bacteria > Bacillota > Bacilli > Paenibacillales > Paenibacillaceae > Paenibacillus > Paenibacillus kribbensis_B. The sequence goes on along the minus strand of NZ_MCBP01000013.1, from coordinate 160,753 downwards.
AGGTCGTCCGTGACTTTCAGCAAACGGAAGCTGAACGTGGCATAGAGGCGGCGACCGATGCTTTTTATCAGCTGTGTATCGACTCGAACTACATTCGAATGGACCGGGTTGCCAGCAATGTGTACTGGAATCAGCCGACAGCTTACGGGGATATGGAAATTACGATTAACCTGTCCAAGCCGGAAAAAAGTCCAAAGGAAATTGCGATGGCGAAGCTGCTTCCACCGCCTGTTTATCCCAAGTGTCAATTATGCCGTGAAAACGTCGGATATGCCGGAAGAGTAAATCATCCGTCCCGTCAAAATTTGCGCATCATTCCGGTAGAGCTGAACGGGGAACCGTGGTTTTTTCAATACTCACCTTATGTGTATTACAACGAGCATTGCATCGTGTTCCATCATGATCATGTGCCAATGAAGCTGACAAAGGACACGCTGCGGCGGTTACTGGCCTTTACGAAAGCGTTTCCGCATTATTTTATCGGTTCCAATGCGGATCTGCCGATTGTTGGAGGATCGATCCTGACCCATGATCATTTTCAAGGCGGGCGCCATACATTCCCGATTGAAAAAGCAGGTGTGGACGGCGTGTACTATAATAAAACGTTTCCGCAGGTAACGGCAGGCATCGTGAACTGGCCCATGTCGGTGATCCGCTTTACATCAACGGATGCCGAGGAGCTGTTGGAGGCAGGAAATGCTGCTTTTGAAGCCTGGAAAGCTTACAACGATCCTGCAGCCGACGTTCTCTCTCATACAGAGCAGGAGGGGGAAACGGTTCCGCATAACACAGTAACGCCGATTGTGCGCCGGGATTCTGAAGGAAGGTTCCAGATGGATCTGGTGCTGCGCAACAACCGAACAAGTGATGAATACCCGGAAGGTATTTTTCATCCTCACCGCGAGATGCATCACATCAAAAAGGAAAATATCGGTCTGATCGAAGTGATGGGACTTGCCATATTACCGGGGCGGCTCAAGGAAGAACTGGATGGAATTGCAGATATTTTGTGTGGAAACGACGAGTTGGCTGCTGCTATACAGGAGGAAGGACATCCACTGTTCAAACATGCAGACTGGATTGATCAGTTAAACACCCGTTTTGGTCGCTTGCCTGATAAGGAGATGGCTGTCCGTACCGTGCAAAATGAAGTTGGGCTGAAATTCAGCGAAATTCTGGAGCATGCAGGAGTGTATAAACGGAATCCGTCCGGTCAGCAGGCCTTTGGTCGTTTTATGCAACAATTAGGATACACCTTGGGAGAATAAAATCAGTTGCACGACGCATACTACATTACGAGAACCCTCCCAAGATATGACATGGAACCATGCTCCTTTAGGAGTGTGGTTTTTTTTCTGAATAATAATGCTGATTTGTTTCCTGTAACTGATAAGGTTATAATAGAGGAGTTTCTTAACATTAAACTTTGAAAATATTGGAGGCGAGCGTTTGCGATGAAAGCATTTGAATTTTATAATCCGACACAATTGATCTTCGGTAAAGGGCAATTGGAAGCTCTCAAGCGTGAAGTTCCTAAATATGGTAAACGTGTATTGCTTGTATATGGCGGCGGCAGTATTAAACGCAGTGGTTTGTACGATAATGTAATAAGTTTGCTTGGTGAAATCGGCGCAGAGGTAACGGAACTGGCTGGTGTAGAACCAAATCCTCGCTTGTCTACCGTACATAAAGGCGTGGAATTGTGTAAAACACATCAAATCGATCTCGTATTGGCTGTGGGCGGCGGTAGTGTGCTGGATTGCTCCAAGGCCATCGCTGTCGGCGCAAAATATGATGGCGACATGTGGGATTTTGCGGAGCGTAAAGCGGCTGCAAAGGCGGCATTGCCATTAGGTACAGTGCTGACGATGGCAGCAACCGGTTCCGAAATGAACGCAGGTTCTGTCATTACGAACGAAAAAACACAGGAGAAATTGGGATGGGGCAGCGTATATGCGTTCCCTGCGTTTTCCATTCTTGATCCAGTGAACACGTACTCTCTGCCGCGAGATCAAACCGTTTACGGAATTGTGGATATGATGTCACATACGCTGGAGCATTATTTCCATTTGGAATCCAATACTCCGGTTCAACTGGGCTGGTGTGAAACGCTTTTGCGTACGGTTATTGATGCTGCTCCGGGTCTGGTTGACGATCTGGAAAACTACGAGTTGCGTGAAACGATTATGTATTGTGGTACGATGGCGCTGAACGGCTTCCTGAACATGGGGCTGACAGGTGACTGGGCTACTCATAATATTGAGCATGCTGTGTCTGCTGTGTATGATATTCCACATGGCGGAGGACTGGCTATTCTGTTCCCGAACTGGATGAAACATAATCTGCATGTGAAGCCAGAACGCTTCAAGCAACTGGCTGTGAATGTATTCCATGTAAACCCGGAAGGCAAGAGTGATGAAGAAGTAGCGTTGGAAGGTATTCAGGCGCTGCGTGATTTCTGGAACTCGATTGGTGCGCCAAGCCGTCTGGCAGATTACGATATCGATGCTTCCAAAATCGATGTTATGGCGGATAAAGCTGTAAAATTTGGAGCTTTCGGTGGCTTTAACAAGCTCAATCGCGAAGATGTAGTGGAAATTTACAACGCTTCCCTGTAATTCGGTTTCGGATCACTTTAAGCACGTTTGTACGTCATTTGATGTAGGGACGTGCTTTTTTGGGTTTCATGTTTTTTGGGTTTCATGTGTGGTATTGGAGGAAAATTTTGAAACTTTTTTAGGTTGAATACGTAAACATAGTTATAGGCTGGAAACCAGACTGAAAAGGTACATGGAAGGAGGAGTCGCATGGAAACCATATTTTGGTGGTTATTGGCAGGGGGCGCTATCTTTACCGTGGTCAGTGTGCTGGTCGGGGATGTACTCGGTAGCTGGCTGGATGGGGCGTTGGAGCTGCCGGGCCTTGATTGGTTCAGACCTGTCGTTTTGCTTGGAGCCATGACTGCCTTTGGCGGGACTGGTGTACTATTGACAAAATATACAGGGCTAAGCACGGGCTGGGTCGTTGTGCTTGCTTTTTGTGTTGCATTTGTCATTGGAGTACTCGTGTTTTTTGCGTTTATCAAGCCAATGGCGAACTCAGAGGTATCCAGCGGCTTCTCTATGCGTGAGCTGACTGGCAGGATCGGTGAGGTCACCATTCCGGTACCGGAGGTAGGTTACGGGGAGGTCATGATCCGCTTCGGTGCAAGCAACACCATACATACGGCATCGAGCTTTGATCACAAGCCGCTGGCTGCGGGGACCCGTATTGTCGTGGTTGAGGTCGCAGAGGGCGTCGTCCGTGTAGCATATCTGGACACATAGACGGCGCATTCGCTTAACTTGAAGGGAGCGTGAACGGGAGTGTCAAGTTTGCAGGATGTTGTACTGGTCCCTGGGATTGTTGTGATTGTTATTGTCATACTAGGGATCGCTTTTTGGGCCCGCTACAAAACGGTAGGACCGGATGAAGGGATGATCGTGACGGGTTCTTTTCTGGGAAGCAAAAATATTTCCGAGGATGAATCCGGTCGTAAAATTAAAATTGTGCGCGGTGGAGGAGCCTTTATTTGGCCTATTTTTCAGCAATCTGAATTTATTTCTCTCTTGTCCCACAAGCTTGACGTAACCACACCGGAAGTATATACGGAGCAAGGGGTTCCGGTCATTGCTGATGGTGTAGCAATTATTAAGGTGGGCAGTTCTATTGAGGATGTAGCGACAGCAGCGGAACAATTTATTGGGAAGCCCCTTGAGGCTCTTAGGGGAGAGGCCCAGGAAGTGCTGGAAGGGCATTTGCGTGCGATTCTCGGCTCGATGACTGTGGAGGAAGTGTACCGTAATCGGGACCGATTCGCACAGGAAGTACAGGGCGTAGCTGCCCGTGATCTGAAAAAGATGGGGCTGCAAATTGTGTCATTCACCATCAAGGATGTGCGTGACAAACATGGATATCTGGATGCGCTCGGTAAGCCGAGAATTGCTGCTGTAAAACGGGATGCAGAAATTGCGGAAGCCGAGGCTGTGCGGGATGCCCGGATTCAGAAGGCGCGTGCAGAACAGGAAGGCCAGAAGGCTGAGCTGCTGCGGGACACGAATATTGCCGAGGCAGCCAAAGAGAAGGAACTGAAAGTGGCTGCGTTTAAGAAGGAGCAAGATACAGCCAAGGCCGACGCTGATCAGGCTTATCATATTCAGGAGGCTCGTGCTAAGCAAACTGCTGTTGAGGAGCAGATGAAGGTCGAACTGGTCCGCAAGGAGCGGGAAATTGATCTTCAAACCAAGGAAATTCAGGTTCGTGAAAAGCAATATGATGCGGAAGTGAAAAAGAAAGCGGAAGCCGATCGGTATGCTGTAGAGCAGGCTGCGGAAGCGGACAAATCGCGTAAAATGCGTGAGGCGGAATCACTGCAATACTCGATTGAGACACAGGCTAAAGCATCAGCTGAGCAAAAACGCCTGAACGGGCAAGCCGAAGCGGATGCGGAACGTGCGAAGGGTACGGCGGACGCAGACGTCATACGCTTGCGTGGTTTGGCAGAAGCGGAGGCCAAGGAAAAACTGGCGGAGGCGTTTCAGAAATTTGGAGAGGCAGCTGTGCTCGATATTATCGTGAAAATGCTGCCTGATCTGGCTGGGCGCATTGCCGAACCGATAGCGTCCATTGATAAACTGACGGTGGTTGATACAGGCAAAGGAGAAGGAGCAGCACGTGTCAGCAATTATGTCACAGAATTGATGGCCACGGCTCCCGAGATGCTTAAGAATGTATCCGGTATCGATGTGGAGCAGTTAATTAAGGGATTGACCACTGGGAAAAATGGCCTTCATTCCGTTCCTTCCTCCGGTGAAACGGATAAGCTTCACATTCACGCCCCGGTTGAGGTAGCGTATACCGAAAAAGAGTAGCTATAAGCCATTTTAGCAGCAGACGTTGCTGAACAGAAGAAACGCTTTTCATCACAGCTTTTCCCAGCAATTGTGATGAAAAGCGTTTTCTTTTTATTGACCTTTAGCGGAATATTTGGTACTTTAACGTGGATTCCTCTGAGCAGCATGCTATAATTCTTAGGATCAAGGTTCTGATAAAAAGAGGTGCGGATGTGAGCAGCCTACAAGTGGCGAAAGCGCTGAATAACAATGTGATTATAGGAATGCATCCCGAACATGATGAGGTTGTCGTGATTGGAAAAGGAATCGGTTTCAATCGCAAAGCCGGCGATCTTATAACGTTGGATTCAGTTGAAAAATTATTTATATTAAAAAGCCATGAAGAGCAGGAGCAATACAAGCGATTGCTTCCTGAGCTGGATGAAAAGCTCATTGAGGTCATCGGTGAGGTGCTTCATCATGTTCAGCTTCAAGCGAAGAAGCCTTTGAATGAGCACATATTGATTGCTTTAACCGACCACATCGCTTTTTCCATCAAACGTCAGAAACAGGGGATTACGATTCATAATCCGTTTCTGTACGAAACCAGGGAAATCTATCCCCAGGAATACAAGATGGCTGAACAAGCTGTGACATTAATCAGGGAAAAGATGGACGTGGATTTGGGAGAAGATGAGATCGGATTTGTGGCCCTGCATATTTATAGTGCTATGACCAACCAGCATATTTCCGAGGTTAGGAAGGATTCACGTCTGATAGCCGATATGGTTCAGGTAGTCGAGAATACCCTCGATTATCGTATTCCTCTCCTGTCCCTCGATTATTCCCGCCTGCTGACTCATCTGAGATTTGCCATTGAACGTGTGCGCCGGGGTGAAATTGTGCAGGAGATTTATCGTTTGGACAAGCTTTTGAATGAGGAGTATCCGGAAATGTACATGCTGGCCTGGAAGCTCACAAAAATTATGGAGAAAAGGCTCCGTAAGCCTGTGTATCCGGCTGAGGTCAGCTACTTGACGATGCATCTGCAGCGATTGTCCCAGCGCAAAGAGCAGGGAGAGTAACCATGATAAAGCCGAGAAATAAAAAAGTATTGCCTCACTTTTAGCAGGATGCTATAATCAATTCTGTAATGAGCAAGACAACAATTGAACATTTAACGTGTTACTGATTCGATCAGGCATGAGTTGTTTTAAGTTATGATTGTTTACAGCCTACTGGGGTAAGCTATATCCCAAGGTTGTCTTCAAACATACTTAAATCGGCTCATGCCTTTTTTGTTGTTTTGCCTCTGCATTCTAAATTTTTTAGAGAAGGAAGTGGAACGTATGTTTAAAAAGCTTTTCGGCGTTTTACAGCGTGTCGGCAAAGCTTTGATGCTTCCTGTAGCTATTTTGCCAGCTGCGGGACTTTTATTGGGGATTGGTAACATGCTGGTCAACCCTGATTTTCTCCAGTACATTCCTGTATTAAATGCGGGCTGGGTACAATCAGTTGCGACGATCATGATGAATGCCGGACAAATCGTTTTTGATAATTTAGCATTGTTGTTTGCAGTCGGCGTAGCCGTCGGTCTGGCAGGCGGTGAGGGTGTAGCAGGTTTGGCTGCGATCATCGGTTACCTTGTAATGAATATTACACTGGGAACAGCCGTTGGTGTCACACCGGGCCTGATTGCCCAAAAAATCCCTGGCTATGCCAATGTATTGGGTATTCCAACGCTGCAAACAGGGGTATTCGGCGGGATTATCATCGGTATTCTGGCCGCGTCTATGTACAACCGCTTTTTCAAAATTGAGCTGCCTTCATATCTGGGCTTTTTCGCAGGCAAGCGCTTTGTTCCGATTGCAACGGCATTATCCTCGTTGCTGATTGGACTACTGTTGGTCATTGTATGGCCTCCCGTACAGCACGGACTGAACACCGTATCTCACTTCATGGTTGATTCTAATCCGACACTGGCCGCTTTCATTTTTGGGGTCATTGAACGTGCGCTTATTCCATTCGGTTTGCATCATATCTGGTATTCACCGTTTTGGTTTGAGTTCGGCGAATATGTTAACAAAGCAGGTCAAACGATTCATGGTGATCAGCAGATCTTCTTTAACCAGCTTCGCGACGGAGTAGCCCTGACAGCAAGTACGTTCCAAGTGGGTAAATTCCCATTCATGATGTTCGGTCTGCCAGCTGCCGCGCTTGCAATGTACCATGAAGCAAGACCTGAGCACAAAAAATATGTAGCAGGTATTATGGGTTCCGCAGCATTGACTTCGTTTTTGACAGGGATTACGGAGCCGCTGGAATTCTCCTTCCTGTTCGTTGCTCCACTGTTGTTCGCAGTTCACTGTATATTTGCGGGCCTGTCATTTATGACCATGCAAATTTTGAATGTTAAAATCGGCATGACGTTCTCGGGCGGATTTATTGACTTCTTGATTTTCGGGATTATTCCAACTCGTACGCCTTGGTGGTATGTCATCATCGTTGGTCTGATTTTGGCGGTAATTTACTACTTCGGATTCCGATTCATCATACGGAAGTTCAACCTGAAAACACCAGGCCGTGAAGAAGCTACAGACAATGTGGATGGCGTTGCAACCGGAAGTAGTGATGATCTGCCACACAACATTTTGGCCGCTTTCGGTGGTTCATCAAATATCAAGCATCTGGATGCTTGTATTACACGTCTTCGGATCGAGGTTAATGAGAAATCGAACGTTGACAAAGCTCGTTTGAAACAGCTTGGTGCATCGGGTGTGCTTGAAGTCGGCAATAACGTACAGGCGATTTTCGGTACACGTTCCGATACGATTAAAACTCAAATGGCTGATATCATGGCGGGACGCACGCCTGCACCTGCTCCTGCACAACCAGCTCCACAAGAGGAAAAGGAAGCCGGAGAACAAAAGCAAACGATTATTGTGGAAGATATCGTAATGCCTGTTAATGGCGAACTGGTTGATATTTCGACAGTTCCCGATCCGGTATTTGCAGAGCGTATGACAGGTGACGGTTTTGCAGTCGTGCCAAATGATGGAACGATTGTATCCCCTGTTTATGGTAAAGTATTCAATGTATTCCCAAGCAAGCATGCGGTTGGCATTCAATCGGATGGCGGTAAAGAAGTGCTTGTTCATATCGGAGTGAACACAGTGAAGCTGAAAGGACAAGGATTTGACGTTTTGGTGAACGAAGGCGATCTTGTGTCAGCCGGTCAGCCAATCATGAAAATTGATCTGGAATACGTGAAGGCAAACGCTAAATCCATCATTTCACCTGTCATTTTTACCAACCTTCCAGAAGGTTCTTCGATAACTTTAAACAAAACAGGAGTATTGAAGGCTGGCGAAGATGGTATAATTACGATAAAATAAACTCTATGTGTTTCGGTTTAATGATTAGGCGGCTTAGTCCGTCTGATCATTGCCCGGTTTCACTGCACGTATTATACTGCGTGTAAACAAATATAATCTTTAGAAAAGTGGGAGGAACAAATCTATGCAAACAACTTTTAGAATTACAGATGAAGATGGTATCCATGCACGTCCTGCAACTGCGCTGGTAAATACAGCTAACAAATTCAGCGGTGCTGAATCTTTTGCCGAAGCTAATGGTAAAAAAGTAACTTTGAAATCCATTCTGGGTGTATTGTCTCTGGGTCTGGAACAAGGTGATACCATCAATATTATCTGTGAAGGCGCTGAAGCTGCTGAAGCTTTGAAAGCTCTTGAAAATGTAATCGTTAACGAAGGGCTGGGCGAAATTCATGCTTAAGATCTCCGGGATTGCCGCTTCGGCAGGCATTGCTATTGCCCGGGCGTTTATTTTGGAGCATCCGAATTACGCTGTAGAGAGACGCGCGGTTGGTGATGTTGAAGCTGAAATCGCAAGATTGGATGCGGCTTTGGCAGAATCTCAAACTGAATTGGAAGCGATTAAGGAGAAAACATTAAAGGAACTGGGCGAGAAAAAAGCAGAAATCTTTGCTTCTCACCTGTTGATCCTGAATGATCCTGAACTGATCGATCCAGTAAAAGCTAAAATCAAAGATGAGCAGCTTAATGCTGATTATGCTTTGGATGAAGTAGCTACACAGTTTATTTCCATGTTTGAAAACATGAAAAGTGCATATTTGCAAGAACGCGCGTCTGACATGCGTGATGTAACCAAACGGGTGCTCAATCATCTGCTAGGTGTTCATTTTGTCAGCCCTGCAGAAATTGCCGAAGAAACGATTGTACTTGCAGAAGATTTGACGCCTTCCGACACAGCTCAGCTGAATCGTGAATTTGTTAAAGGCTTTGCAACAAATATCGGTGGACGTACTTCGCACTCGGCTATCATGGCTCGCTCACTTGAAATTCCTGCGGTTGTAGGAACCAAAAATATATTGTCCCAAGCTAAAAGCGGCGATTTGATTATCGTTGATGGTCTGGATGGACACGTATTCGTGAATCCTTCTGAAGAGATCATTGCAGAATATCGTGCTAAACAAGTGGCATACGACAAGCAGCGCGAAGAGTGGCGAAAGCTGCGCGGCGAAGCTACAGTTTCTGTCGATGGTGTCCATGTCGAATTGGCAGCCAATATTGGTACGCCTAACGATGTAGCTGGTGTTCTGGATAACGGTGGTGAAGGCGTCGGCTTGTATCGTACAGAATTCTTGTATATGGGACGCGATAAGCTTCCATCTGAAGAAGTACAGTACACAGCATACAAAACCGTTCTGGAAAAAATGGAAGGCAAACCGGTTGTAGTCCGCACGTTGGACATCGGTGGCGACAAAGAACTTCCTTATCTGGATCTGCCGAAAGAAATGAATCCGTTCCTCGGATTCCGTGCGATTCGTCTGTGTCTGGATCGTCAGGATATTTTCCGTACTCAATTGCGTGCTTTGTTGCGGGCAAGTGTACACGGTAACCTGCGCATCATGTTCCCGATGATTGCTACGCTGAACGAATTCCGTGAAGCAAAAGCTGTTTTGCTGGAGGAAAAGGAAAAGTTGGTGGCCGAGGGTGTAGCCGTATCTGAAGAAATTCAGCTGGGCATCATGGTAGAAATTCCTTCTACAGCGGTATTGGCTGACCAATTCGCCAAAGAAGTTGATTTCTTTAGTATCGGTACGAACGACCTGATCCAATACACAATGGCTGCAGACCGTATGAACGAACGCGTGTCTTACTTGTATCAACCATACAATCCATCCATTCTGCGTCTGGTGAAAATGGTTATCGATGCAGCTCATCGTGAAGGACGTTGGGCTGGTATGTGTGGCGAAATGGCAGGGGATGCGACAGCAATTCCGTTGCTGCTGGGACTGGGACTCGATGAGTTCAGTATGAGCGCAACTTCCATTCTGCCAGCACGCAGTCTAATCTCCAAATTGTCTCGTGCGGATATGGAAAAACTGGCTGCCAAAGCTTTGGACATGCAAACAGCCGAACAGGTTGTTGAATTGGTTCAAAGTATTGAAGGCTAAGGGTATCACATTTTTAAGGGTTATATCTTTTTCCAACAAAAAATTGCTGTGTACATACAGCAGCCGGTATCTCAACAGATACCGGCCTTTTTGCATGCTTCTTTTTTGCATGTATTTGATTAAATTTACTTTTAGCTGCACGAGCAGTTCAGTACGGGCTTGCGGGCGGCAGTGGTTTCGTCCAAGCGTGTGACTGGCGTGGTATAGGGTGCATTAAGCACCAACTCGGGATTCTCCTCCGCTTCTCGCGAAATCTGAATCATGGTGTCGATAAAACCATCAAGCGTTTCCTTGCTTTCCGTTTCCGTCGGCTCAATCATGATACATTCCTCTACATTCAGTGGAAAATAAATCGTAGGCGGATGGTAGCCGAAATCGAGCAAGCGTTTGGCAACATCCAGCGTACGCACTCCAAATTTTTTCAAATTCCGTCCAGACATTACGAATTCGTGTTTGCAATGTCCCGGGTAGGGGAGGTCGAAATACGGAGCCAGCCGGTGCATCATATAATTGGCATTCAGTACGGCGCATTCAGATACCCGCTTCAAGCCGTCAGGACCATAGCTGCGGATATAGGCATAGGCGCGGACGAGAATGCCAAAATTACCGTAAAAGGCTTTGACCCGTCCGATGGAATCTCCCTGCTCCCGGTCCCAGTGGTACGTACCCTGAGGATCACGCACAACCATCGGCTTGGGCAAATAGGGAATGAGCCGCTGCTTCACGCCGACAGGCCCTGCGCCGGGGCCGCCTCCGCCATGTGGGGTACTCATCGTTTTGTGCAAATTGAGATGCACGACATCGAAGCCCATATCCCCGGGGCGGGTAATGCCCATGATGGCGTTGGAATTCGCACCGTCATAGTAGAGCAGGCCTCCGGCTTCATGCACAATCGCGGCAATGTCAGCGATCTGCTTCTCGAACAGGCCAAGCGTGTTCGGGTTGGTCAGCATGAGCGCAGCGGTGTCGTTGCCTACAGCTTGACGCAGCGCGTCCAGATCCACCAGCCCCTGCGGGGTGGAGGGGAGGGTGACCGTTTCGAAGCCCGCGACGGTTGCACTGGCGGGGTTCGTTCCGTGCGAGGAATCCGGCACGAGTACCTTGGTACGTCGCTCACCACGGGCTTCATGGTAGGAGCGGATCATCATCAGCCCGGTCCATTCGCCATGGGCGCCTGCTGCGGGCTGAAGGGTGACGGCATCCATGCCGGTTAACGCGGCCAGATCGTTTTGGAGCGTATGCAGCAGCTCCATGGCACCCTGGATGCTATCCTCAGGCTGATACGGATGAATCTTGGCGAAGCCTGCATAACGGGCGACATCCTCGTTTACCTTCGGGTTGTATTTCATCGTACAGGAGCCGAGCGGATAAAATCCGTTGTCCACGCCAAAATTGCGCCGGGACAAGGCGGTATAATGGCGAATAACGTCTACTTCGTATACCTCCGGCAATGCGGCAGGCTCGCTGCGCAGCGCATAATCCGGCAAAAGCTCTGCCACCGGGCGCCGTGGAACGTCGCATTCGGGAAGGGAATAGGCGATGCGACCCGGACGGCTCAATTCAAAAATGAGTGATTGATCATGCTCCTTTAATAGCCCTTGCTTCTGATCCTGTCCGGTGTGTGTCATAGCAATCCCCCCAAGGTGTGTACAAATTGGTCGATCTCTTCTTTGGTTCTTTGCTCTGTCACGGCAATCAGCATGTGACCGGCAAGCTCCTCGTAGTCCCGGCCCAACTCATAGCCGCCGATAAATCCCGCATTAAGCAATCCGGTCTGGAGCTTATTCATATCCGTACCCTCAGGCAGCTTAAGGGCAAACTCGTTAAAGGTCGGTGCGTTAAAAGATGCCGTCACGCCCTTCAAGCTCAGCAATTGCTCTAATGCATAGCGGCTTTTATGCAAATTCAGCTCGGCGACTTCCCGCATGCCCTGTCTACCCATAACGGACAAATACACAGATGCAGATAAAGCAAGCAAGGCTTGATTGGAACAGATGTTAGACGTGGCTTTTTCACGGCGGATATGCTGTTCCCGTGCCTGCAAGGTCAGCACAAAGCCGCGTTTGCCATTGCGGTCTGTCGTTTGGCCTACAATACGTCCGGGGATGCGGCGCATATGTGCCTGAGATACAGCAAAGTAACCGCAGGTCGGACCGCCGAGGGAGGATGAGATGCCAAGCGGCTGTGCGTCTCCGACGACAATATCCGCCCCCTGCTTGCCGGGTGTCTCCAGCAAGCCAAGTGCCAGCGGATTGGCGCTGACAACCATAAGCCCTTTGTGCGCATGGATCAGGTCAGCCATCGGCTTCAAATTTTCCACGGCTCCGAAAAAATTAGGGCTTTGAACCAAAACAGCCGCCGTCTGTTCCGATACGGCCGCTGCCAATGCCTGCGCATCCGTTACACCGTCCGAATAGCCAATCTCAACAATGTCCAAGCCCAGCCCGCGTGCATAGGCAGCCAATACCTGGCGTGCCTCCGGGTGGACGGTCTGCGATACGATAAGCTGTTTACGACGGGTGGCAGAGGCGGCCAGTGAGCCCGCCTCTGCCAGCGCAGTCGCTCCATCGTACATGCTGGCGTTGGCTACAGCCATACCTGTTAATTCGCAAATATACGATTGAAATTCGAATATGGCTTGCAGCTCGCCCTGGCTTACCTCTGGCTGATAGGGAGTGTAGGCGGTGTAAAATTCCGAGCGCGAAGTGATGTGCTGAATGACGGACGGAATATGATGATCATAAATTCCTGCACCAAGAAAGCTGGCATGTGTGTCTGTGTTGGCATTATGCCCGGCCAGCTCGGCCAGATGGCGGGTTAAGCCTCTTTCATCCAGTCGGGAGGACATGGGCAGCTCGCCCTGATATCGGATATCCTCTGGAATATCACTAAATAAATCGTCAATGGACGATACGCCGATCACGCGCAGCATTTCGGTTTGGTCCTGTTCGGTCATGGGCAGATAGCGATGCTGCTTCATAGGTTCTGGCTCCTTTCGAAAAGCAATATAAAATCGTAAATGGGCTAATACATAATCGTGAACTGGAAAATCCAGAAGTCCATATCTCCTTGTTCGCTTTATAGAAATGAAAAGAGTCTAGGATCAGCGTGAACGTTTATAAAAGGGTGCTGCTACCACCTCGGCGCGCAGGCGTTTGCCACGGATCTCGACCTCCAGCGGTGTGGATAGAGCGCTAAAACGGCTGTCCACCAGGGCCAGACCCAGATTGCGCTTTAAGGTTGGCGACTGGGTCCCTGTTGTAACCTCACCGATTTGTTGTCCTTCCGCGAATACCGGGTAATGGGCGCGCGGGATACCGCGATCCAGCATTTCCAGTCCGATCAGCTTGCGAGGAATACCTTGCTCTTTCTGGCGCTGCAGCGCCTCTCTGCCGATAAAATCTCCCTTGCCCAGCTTAACGAAAAAGCCTAAGCCAGCCTCGAGCGGTGAAATCGTGGCAGATAGCTCCTGTCCGTATAACGGCAGCCTTGCCTCAAAGCGCAGCGTATCCCGGGCACCGAGCCCGGTGGGAACCAGACCATACGGCTCACCCGAGCGAAGCAATCCTTCCCATACAGTCGGTGCTTCCGCAGCAGGGATATACATTTCAAAACCATCTTCACCCGTATATCCGGTGCGGGAGACGAGTGCTTTCACTCCGAACAGCTGCACGTTCTCACGGAATCGGAAGGATGCCAGATTTGTTATATCCGTATCTGTCACGGCTGCGATAATACGCGCTGCTTCCGGTCCTTGCAGCGCCAGCAATGCTATGGCATCCGACACATTTTCGAGATGAACGGATGCAGGCGCATGGCGCATAAGCCAATCCCAATCCTTGTCGATGTTGGAGGCATTCACAACGAGCATGTAGCGCTCCGGCCCTTTGCAGTATACAAGCAGGTCGTCTACTACACCTCCATCTGGGTAACACAGGAGCGAATATTGGGCCTGACCCGCTTCCAACTGGCTGACATCGTTCGTCGTTACCCGTTGCAGAAAAGCTTGGGCTTCTTTGCCTTCAACCAAAAACTCACCCATATGCGAGACATCGAATAATCCCGCATGTTGGCGGACGGCCTCATGCTCCTTTTGAATGCCGCTAAACTGTACAGGGAGCTCCCAGCCTCCAAAGTCAATACAACGGACCCCCGGCAGCGTCCCATAAGACGAATACAGCGGCGTTTTGCGCAAGTTAGTCATTTTTCCACTCCTATCCGGTGTGATCGGCTAAACAAAAAAGACAGGCCGAAAAAAACGCATAGACGTCAGTCCATACTCTTTTTTCAGCTCTGTCCTTGATACCTGAAAGTTACCCCGGTGTGTACCAGGTTTCCTCTTGGGTGATCCGCTCCATAGCGAATGCTCTCCAGAGATGCGTCCGGCAGAGGTCCTTTTGCCTGAGAGATTCACCTGCCGTGCAGGTTTACTCCTTCGGCGCTACCTTTGGAAACTATTGCTGTTACCGGGTCATGCAGATAACAACTTGATCCGATTCGCATATACCTCTGTCTCACAGGCGGCAACAGCTATGCGAATCTTGGTAGTCTCTCCCTCCGCGTTCATCCGCGTTTGCAGTTGTCGGGGTGTTTCCAAAAACATTTGTTATAACCCATTAATACGCAAATTCATTCAAAATGTCAACAAAAATGTCATGAAAGTCAATGCGAAAAACATTTAATGCATAAATAAGGATATGTAAGCGTTTGTTATACCTTATCATATTTTCATATAGAACGCTATCAGAAGTGATGTGAAGTATTTTTGTTAGTATTATTGACATGAGTGTTCCTGTTGTCATAATCTTAACCTGTCTAGTATAGGTGAGCAGAAGTAATTACATTCCCTTGGAAGTGAGGCGGAAGCAGGATGAGTGAAGTGAAACAGCAGCTTTGGTATACGGAGGAACATGAGTGGGTTGAGCGCACAGAAGATGGAACGGTGCGGATTGGTATTACAGACTTTGCACAGCATCAACTGGGTGATATTGTTTTTGTGGAATTACCTGGTGAGGGAGCGACGATTGAGCAGGGAGCGGAGGTTGGTACGATTGAATCGGTGAAGACGGTATCCGATCTTTTTGCTCCAGTGACGGGAACTGTATTGAGGGTAAATGAAGCGCTGGAAAGTACGCCTGAGCTGGTGAACGAATCTCCCTATGGAAAAGGCTGGATGATCGAAGTGGAGGTCGGCAACGATGTAGAGGAAGCTCTGGGCAAGCTATTGTCTGCGGATGAGTACGAGAGATTGACTGCCGATGGGCAATAATAAAGCCATATCGTGTCGAATTACGGCGTTTCGATCTGGATTTTGTAAGTTGCTGTGTTGAATTTTGTGAATTGCTGCGCTGAATTTTAAATTGAATAAGAGTGTCGTTTATTCGCTCGTGATTGTATAAAATGGGGCTGTCCCAAAAGAGTTTCTATCGGATGGGAATAAGCCAAAAATGACCTCATATTCCACGGTGAAGTGTTAAGTGGAGGATGAGGTCATTTTATATCAAATATTTTTCGTTTTGTTCATGCCGGTATCCGGCGTTTGAACTCTAGTCTGCGGACTGGCTATTTTAGCGCATATAGCCGCCCTTGCCGTCTGATCGAGCATAACCGTCCCTGAAGTTTTTCACAGAGGCCTCCAGACTTTCATAGCCTGCAAAGGAACCGCCACTTATGGTATATCCCATATCATCGAAGAAATCGCCGTAAGTAACGGCCTGTCCGGTGGCTCCTCCATGTTCTCGCTTGCTGACCCCGCCGTGACCAATCGAAAGTCCTTTAACTACGGCATGACCGCTCACAGTATAATATCCCTTCACTAAAGCGCTTTCAACCACCTGTCCATATTCCGAAACTTCTGCTTGTTCAGTAACAACGGCTTGATCCCCTACATGACCATGACCTGTTATTTTTGCAGAACCGTCTGCAATCGCATACCCGCTTAGGGTAGCGGATTCGCCGATCTGGGCGCTTCCACGCACCAGCGCATAGTCTGTAATCTTTGCTGAACCGCTTACTCTTGCGGCACCGCGCACCACAGCAAAATCTTCAATGCGAACATTCCCGGTCACGGTTGCACTGTCAAGAACCTTGGCATTCTTAGCCACATAGACACTATCATCGACCCGAGCGGTGTCGGCTACGAAGCCTCCGCCATTTCTGTGTACGTGCCCCCTGATGCCAGCACTTTCTTCAACCTTGCGCATTTGCGGTTCAGCATTTTCCAAGGTGACTTGATAAGGATATTGCGGTTTTGATTCAAAAGGAATATTTTTCTCAGAGAATTTTTTTTGCCAGCTTCCAATACCTATTTTGGTTTTTTGCATGCTTTCCAACGTAGGGGTTGCCGCCACGCTCAAATAAGCTTTTTCCCCATTGAAGACTTCTTCCTGGACGGATTCCCCGTTACCGAAAGAACGGCTGTACCGGCTTTTCCCATTCTCATTTTCAACGATAAGATATGCTTGCCAGCCAGCACCGTTTGCTTTAGCCAAGCCATCCAACTTGACTCGTACTGTGGTGGAGGAAGCGTTTGCAGGAATCTTTGCATCAAGCGGGATGATGTTGTAGCCGGTAGCCTGAGGGGCACGCTCAGAAGGAATGGTATAGATATTCTCACTTCCATCCACTTTAAGCATCATCGTATAATACTGCTGCCAATATAGTTCTCCGTACCTGAGCATGTTCTCGACATTGCGCTTGTAGAGCTTCTGATTACTGAAATCAAAAGTAGCCATTCTGCTGGCAAATCGGCCAATCATCTCCTGCACCTTTACTTGAGGATTAATTCTTTGGATCACCTCATAGATGGACTCCGTTGGGTTTTCCGGTTTCCCGGACTGCAGCAGCTTTGCAACAAAACCCGATCCGTAACCCGGTAAGCCATCCGGATTTTCCTCAAGGTATTTCAGGAGCGGCCAGGCTTCGTAATATGCCCGCCCATTTACGGCGGTCAACGTGCTTGCGCGTAAATATAGAGCGGAAAAGTCGGTTGCTCCCTCCGTTCCTGACTGTTGTTTATAAGCATCACTGGACGTATATTCCTCGCGGAACCAGTTGCCCACCGCTTCGCTCCAAGGACCAAGGTAATCATTTCCTCTCCAGCTGTTGCTTCCCTGGGCAAATTGTACTACATGTCCAAATTCGTGAGGGACTGGCAAACCTGGTTGCACTCTGGGACTCATGGCATCCGGAGCGCACATCAAGTATGGATACCCCTCTGAGTCAAGCCCGGCAAAAGCCCATCCTCCCTCGTAGAGATGAAGCCCGGTTCCCAGAATGACCACGTTGACCTTGTAATCTTTATTATCGCGTATCCACTCATGAGTCGAACGGGTAGGCTGTGTCATTTTAAGCTTATTTATGAATAAATCCCAGTTATCCTCCAAAATCTTTGCATTTCCCTCCAGGAAAGCCTTGGTTACTTTTTTAGATTCCCCGCCGTTTCCCCATAGGAACTGAAAATGCTCCGATTCGTATACATTGGCATTTGATTTGGAAATCACTTCCGCATCATTATGAACACCACGTACAGAGTAGGCTGCTTTTAACGCGTAGGCTGTTTCTACCGCGTAGGTTGCTTCTACCGCATTTTGGCTCTCACTAAGTGAATCGGCAACCATTTTTACTTCCGACTCACTTTGAGCCGATACGCTCTGCGTATGCAGAGACAGCCCCCCGGTAAATGCCAGTGTCATGGCCAAGACACTCACTCCTGCTGCAAGCGCACGCTCTTTTCTTGTTTTTCTTGTCACATGTTTCTTTTTCATTTTTTTTCTCCTTTCTGTGTAACCCTCATTTTGTTTTGCAAATCCTTTTCTGTTCATGGTCTTATAAGCCATGCTCTTCGAGCGTTGTCAATCCCCCCCTTTCTCTTCATTTCAGGAAAAAAAGAGTTCTCCTATTATTTTTATCGGTTGACCAAATGAAAAGTGAATACATTAATGTATGAATATTCAATTTTATAGTTTATATTTCCAAACAGAAAAAAGAAGAAATTTTAATAGGGAGGTTATAAACCTTCTTGTACCAAGGCGGCTGGCAACCGCAGAATTCAGGTCAGTCTATCGTACTATCAGTATAAATGGAAAATGAGGGCAATGCTGTCCAGTGAAAAAGCATAAAGCGGACGAAAAAATAACCGGACCGGGTAAGGATTAGCTTCTTGCCAGGTCCGGTTTTCAATTTTCCTTTTTGCAAACTGTTCTTTTTTTAATGAAAAGTCTGCTTTTGGGACAGCCCCATTTTTTGTTGTCTTTTTGAGCAGGCGTAATTACGTGTGTTTTCTTCTATTTAGAGGCTTGTCTTCTTGTAAGAGTAGTACAAATGACACTATGGATTTCCGACTAATTTCTATAGTTACAGGCCATATTAAAGAGAATTATACAGGGTATAATACCTTATTGTTAATTTAAATTTAAATGTTGTCATCAACGTTCATGACGAAAGTACGTTTTCATTTCGTTGATGGCGATAGCGCTGTCATTTAGTATGAATCTTGAGAAAAGGTAGTGATGCCATTATCAATAAGGAGGATATGAATATGAGCACAGTGGACGCAAAGTCCAATTCAAACGGAGGCGCTCGCGTCGCCGTACAGCGTTTTGGCCGTTTTCTCAGCGGTATGGTTATGCCCAATATGGGGGCTTTTATCGCATGGGGGTTGATTACGGCACTCTTTATTCCGACCGGGTGGTTCCCGAACGAGGGTTTTGCCCAACTGGTTGATCCGATGAAAAATTACTTGCTGCCGCTGCTGATTGGTTACACCGGTGGCACGATGATTCACGGACAGCGTGGGGGTGTGATCGGAGCCATTATGACGATGGGTGTCATTGTGGGAGCAGATATCCCGATGTTCCTGGGCGCAATGGTAGCTGGTCCGCTCGCTGCATGGGTATTAAAGCAGTTCGACAAGGTTATTGAAGGCAAAGTCAAATCAGGTTTTGAAATGCTGGTCAATAATTTCTCGGCCGGGATTATCGGTGCCATTCTAGCCATGCTTGCCCATGTGGCAATTGGTCCGTTTGTACAAATTATCAGTCAAGTGTTGTCAGCAGGGGTACAGTTCCTCGTGAACGCAGGGCTTTTGCCGCTCGTCAACCTCATTATTGAGCCCGGAAAAGTATTATTTCTAAACAACGCACTGAATCATGGAGTATTGAGTCCAATTGCGCTGGAGGAAGCTGCGAGAACAGGCAAATCCGTTCTGTTCATGCTTGAATCCAACCCTGGGCCGGGACTCGGTATTTTGCTGGCATATTGTCTGTTCGGTAAAGGCTCCGCAAAGTCGTCGGCTCCTGGTGCAGTAATCATTCATTTTTTCGGCGGGATTCATGAAATCTATTTCCCTTATATTTTGATGAAGCCGATTCTGATTCTAGCTGCTATAGCAGGGGGCGTTGTGGGAACCTTCTGTTTCATGTTGACAGGTGCCGGACTGGTCGCTGCTCCTTCACCGGGCAGTATCATCGCTTATTTCCTGATGACACCAAAAGGCGGATATTTGCCAATGCTGAGCGGTGTGGTAGCTGGTGCGGTCGTATCCTTTGCTGTTGGTGCAGTACTACTCAAGACAGGTAAGCAAAAAGAAGAGGGGCTGGAGGAAGCCGCATCCCGCATGAAAGATATGAAAAGTCAAAGCAAGGGTGCAAGTGCTAACGCCACTGTAGCGGAAGATAACCGCGAATCTGATCGTGCTGCCGAGATTGCCACAGATCGAACGCTGAAGGATAAATCAGAAGTTAACAAGATCGTCTTTTCCTGTGATGCAGGTATGGGTTCAAGCGCAATGGGCGCCTCGATTTTACGCAAAAAAATGAAGCAGGCGGGTGTGGACGTTACGGTAACGAACACGGCAATCAGTGAAATTCCACAGGATGCGGATATTGTCATTACGCAACAAACGTTGACAGAACGGGCTAAAACAGTAGCCCCGAATGCCGAGCACATTTCGATTGACAATTTCCTGAAAAGCCCTGAGTACGAAGCGCTGGTGGAACGTCTGAAATCCGATTCTTAATCCCCGTAAAGTCAGGTCGTCTGTGTACAGTTTGTATTTCCTGCTGAAGGGATGAGAGCTTGGGAAGGAACGGTATGCGCTTATGAATATTACGAAACGGC
This sequence comes from Paenibacillus kribbensis, assembly GCF_001705305.1. Taxonomy (GTDB): domain Bacteria; phylum Bacillota; class Bacilli; order Paenibacillales; family Paenibacillaceae; genus Paenibacillus; species Paenibacillus kribbensis_B. The sequence continues at coordinate 140,263 of NZ_MCBP01000013.1, read as the reverse complement.
AATCTGACATCGTGGAATATCTTTTGGAGCAACCCCAAGAGGTTACGGCTGGGGAAATTGCCGAGAAGATCAATGTCAGCACAAGGACAGTTCACCGGGAACTCGGTGCAGTCGAGCATTGGCTGGCGGCTCATGAGGTAAAGCTGGAGAAAAAATCAGGGATCGGTATCTATGTGGATGCCGACCCGGCTCAGCTTGCAAGCCTGCGGGAGCAATTGATGCATACGAAGTCGGACGACTATTCGGCTGAGGAAAGAAAGATCGTGGTTCTTTGTATGCTTCTGGATACACAGGAGCCGATCAAGCTGCTGGCGCTGGCTTCTGATTTGAAGGTCACGATCACTACTGTCAGCCATGATCTGGACGAATTGCAAGGCTGGATCGGGGAACGGGGACTCGTGCTTGTGCGCAGACGGGGATACGGTGTCGAGATTACAGGCCGGGAGATGGACAAAAGACGGGCGATTTCCGAGCTGGCTCTCGAATATTTGGATGAATCTGATTTGTTTTCCAGTCGGGAGGAACTTCGTCCTGTGACACGTGTCGCCGACAAATTGTTGGAGATGATTGGCAGAGAGAACCTGCTGACCGTGGAAAATACTCTCTGGCAGCCCCATGATAAATGGCTGGAAAACATGGTGGAAAGCAAATATATGGAGCTGCTGATTCAAATTTGTGTTTCGCTAGCACGTCTGCGACTCGGGTATGTTGTGGATCATCGTCTCTCGTATTCGAAAACAGATTCGGATGAGAATATCATGCTGCGCGCGGCTATGGTGGAACGCATATGCACGGAATTGTCAGAGGCGCTGGATATGGACTTTCCAGAGCCGGAACGATCTTATTTCAGGCTGTTGTTTCGTGATGCCGAGGATCATTCCACCCGGCTGCTGCCGCTGGATGATCTCGTACTGCTGGAGACCGTTCATGAGTTGATTTGCCGTGTGGAGGAAGAGACAGGCACGCCATTGGCAGAGGATCGCGTTCTGCGTGAAGGGCTGATTGCCCATATGGCTCCGGTACTCAAACGTTTGAAGGAAGGCAGGTCGATCCGCAACCCCCTCCTTCAGCAAATCCGCAAGGATTACGGCAGCTTGTTCGACTCGGTGAAAAAGGCTGCCGCGGACATGACAGACATGGAAGTACCGGATGAAGAGATCGGATTTCTCGTCATGCATTTCGGCGCTTCGCTGGAACGGCTGCGACAATTCCGGCGAGAGGTACGGGCCATCGTTGTCTGCACGAGCGGCATTGGATCATCCAGACTTCTGGCAACAAGGCTCGCCAAGGAGCTGCCACAGATCAAAATTGTAGATAGGGCGTCATGGTTCGAGGCAGCGCGAATTCCGAAGGAGGATTATGATCTGATCATTTCGACAGTGGAACTGCCGCTTGAACCGGATCGATATCTCAAGATCAGCCCGCTGCTGACGCAGGAGGAGAGTGATCGCCTGCGTAACTTTATCCAGCATATTACACTCAAGCATCCCAATGATCATCAGCAGGAACAGGCTATTCAGCCCGGTCAGGGCATGGAGTGGCTTACCGGGCTGCGGAAAAGTCTCGAGGAAATTGTACACATTGTACAGCAATTTCAAGTATATCCGCTTGAAAATCAGGGGATGGATATGCAGGCTACCGTACAGGCCATATGCATGCTGGAGGCGGGGCGGGGAAATGTCACAGAGCCTTCTGCCGTTGCCGCACAACTTATGGAAAGAGAGCGCCAAGGTAGTCAGGTTATCCCTGATACCTCGATTGCTCTAGTTCATACGCGCAGCCACTATATTCGCGAGCCTTCGCTTACCTTGTATAAGCTGGCAGAGCCGCTGCTGACGGATGCAGGCGAACAGGTAGAATGCGTGCTGCTGATGTTGGGACCTCGTGAGTTGCCGAGAGAAAGCCTGGAGGTATTGAGCGAGATTAGTGCATTACTTTTGCAGGAAGAGATGGTTATGCTACTGGAGCGCGGTAGTCGGGAGCATATTGCCAATTATATATCGAGTGAACTGGCTGAATTTTTTCACAGTAAATTAGGAACAGGGAGGAACCTACCGTGAGCATAATGACGATAGATAAAGTAAAAATGAACGCAACCGCCAAAGACAAATATGAGGCGATACGCATGGCTGGACAGATCCTGCTGGATGCGGGACATATTACAAGTGAGTACATTGACAAGATGCTTGAACGCGAGGAGATCGTGTCCACTTATATCGGGAATGGGTTGGCTATTCCACATGGCACGAAGGAATCCAAAATGTTAATTCAATCGACAGGAATCTCGATCATTCAGTTCCCGCAAGGTGTAGATTTTGGGGAAGAAAAAGCATATATGGTGATCGGCATCGCAGCACAAGGCGGCGATCATATGGAGATTCTGACGGGTATCGCTATGGTGTGTGCGGAGGAAGAAAACATGGACAAACTTCGTAACGCGGTGACCCCTCAGGAAATTATTGATCTGTTTGAAAGTGAGATGGAGCTATGAGAGCCGTCCACTTTGGAGCAGGAAATATCGGTCGCGGCTTTATCGGATTAATTCTGTCGCGTGCAGGCTATGAGGTTGTCTTTTCGGATGTTAACGACGCGCTTATATCCGAGTTACGCCGTCGCAAGCAATACACTGTAGAGTTGGCGAATGATACCAAGGACACGGAGACGGTCACGAATGTAACGGCGATTGACGGCAAAGATGTAGTGGCTGTAGCGGATGCGGTAGATCACGCTGATCTGGTAACGACCGCAGTGGGCGTCAGCATCCTCAAGCATATTGCAGCAGGCATCGCGGAGGGAATCAAGCGGCGGGTAGAGCGAGGGGCAGGGCCGTTACATGTGATCGCCTGTGAAAATGCAATCGGGGGTAGCGCCCAACTGAAAGAGCATGTTTTTGCACTACTGGATGAGGCGACCCGTGCCAAGGCAGAGGTTTCAGTGTATTTTCCCAATGCTGCTGTAGACCGGATTGTACCGATCCAGCATCATGAGGACCCGTTGCATGTGCAGGTAGAGCCTTTTTACGAGTGGGTTGTGGATCGTTCGCAAATGGCTCCTGACCATAAAGAGATCGAAGGAATCCTTTACGTGCAGGATTTGGAGCCCTACATTGAACGCAAGCTGTTCACGGTAAATACAGGGCATTGCGTGGCGGCCTATCTTGGTTATATGGCAGGTTATGCTACGATTCAGGAGGCCATGAAGGACAGCAAGGTGGTGGATTCGATACAAGGAGCATTGGAGGAAACAGGGGCGGTGCTTGTAAAGCGCTTCGGTTTGGATCAAGGGGAGCATAAAAAGTACATTTCCAAAATTTTGGATCGCTTCCGCAATCCTAATCTGACAGACGAGGTTACTCGGGTCGGACGTTCACCATTGCGCAAGCTGTCTCCCAATGACCGTCTTGTACGTCCCGCGCTGCAAGCACAGGAGTATGGCATCCTGACGGATCATCTGGCGTTAGGAATGGCTGCTGCCTGTAAATTTGATATTGCGGAAGATCCCGAGGCAGTCGAGCTTCAGCAGATAATCCGCAGCGAAGGACTGGGTGTGGCGCTGACACGTTATACATCCATACCTGCCGATCACCCGCTACATCGGCAGGTTCTGGAGCAATATGATATTATAAATTCATAAAACAACGAATTAACGCATGATATTTTCGATAATCCTCTTGAAGACAAACATTCTGCATCAACACTAAAGTGTTCTGCTGGGATGTGCTTCAAGGGGATTTTTTATTATTCGTGATAAACATCACATAACAATCTGCCCGAATTATTTTATATTGATAATGATTATCATTATCTATAAAATGATATTTATGATCTTATTTTATTAGGGAGGATTACAGTGAAACCGATATATATAACCTTAGGGTTTCTTTTTTTGGCGCTTGGAGTTATTGGTGTGGTGGTGCCGTTGCTGCCTACTACGCCGTTTTTGCTGCTGGCGGCTTTTTTCTTTATGCGGGGGTCTGAAAGGCTTCACCAATGGTTTTCGAACACCTCTTTATACCATAAGCATCTGGAGAGCTTTGTCCAAACAAGATCATTGAAGTTGTCTACGAAAATCATATCATTGGGCTTAGCGTCAGCCATGCTGATTACGGGCTTTATTTTCACCCCCACCGTGTGGGCCAAAACGCTGATCGTTATGGTTATTCTGTTTAAATATTATTTCTTTATATTCCGAATCGGGACCGTGAAGGGAGCTGCGGTAGAAACTCTCTCTCCATCTGAAGCTGTCCCTACGACGAAAAAAAGGTCCAAGATGGTCGACAGCCGTCTGCTCGGTCTGGTAGAACATTCTCGAAAATATATCGTATTGGGTGTGCTGGTGCAGTGGATCGGTCTTTTAGGCAGTATAGCCGCTGTGTTGTCCATGTCCTTTCTTTTGCAGCAGGCATGGGCCGGACAAGTGACTCGTCAGCTGATTTTATCGGCGACGGTTATTGTTTTTGCTGCGATTGCAGTTCGATGCCTCAGTAATTATGCAGCAAGCATGTTGTCTTATCGGGCTTCGGTGAATGCAAAAAAAACGCTGCGCTCACAGATTTATGGCAAGTTGCTAAAGCTGGGACCCTCGTATACGGATCATACATCCACCTCGGGGGTTATTCAGGTTGCTGTAGAAGGAGTAGAGCAGCTTGAGACTTATTTCGGCAGATACATGCCTCAGTTGTTTTACAGTCTGCTTGCCCCCGTCACATTGTTTATCACCCTATCTTTTGTCAGTTTCAAGGCAGCTATTATTCTGTTGATCTGCGTACCCCTGATTCCCGTATCGATCATTGTCATTATGCGGATGGCTAAAAAACTGTTTCGAAAATACTGGGGCAGCTATGTCAATTTGGGTCACAGCTTTTTGGAAAATGTACAGGGTCTGACGACGCTCAAAATGTACGGTACAGACCAGGAGAAACATCAGGAAATGAATACAGCGGCTGAGGATTTTCGCAAAATGACGATGAAAGTGCTGACCATGCAGCTAAATTCCGTAGCCGTCATGGATCTTATCGCATACGGCGGTGCCGCTGCGGGCGTGCTGGTTGCAGTGAGCGAATATGGTTCGGGCCATATTGGCTTGGCGGGAGCGCTGATCATTGTGTTACTGTCAGCAGAGTTTTTCATTCCGCTGCGTTTGCTGGGTTCTTACTTTCACATCGCTATGAACGGAATGGCAGCAAGTGACAAAATATTTCAAATGCTGAGCACGGAAGACCTTGTCCAAGGAAAAGAAAGCATAGAAAATACGGATATTCGACTGGAGCAAGTGAGTTTTGCCTACGACGAAAGAGATACTTTGCGAAATATATCTATGGATATTCCTCAGGGCAGCTTCGTTTCGATTGTTGGAGAATCGGGCTCTGGTAAAAGTACGGTAGCCGGATTGATCGTTGGTCATCATGAGGGCTATCGAGGAAGCCTGACCGTGGGAGGAACCGAGCTTACCGACATTTCGGAAGAAAGCCGCATGCACCATATGACCTGGATCGGCTTCAACAGCTATATTTTCAAAGGTACGGTTGAAGCTAATTTAAGAATGGGAAATGAGCACGCAGACGAGGAACAAATGCTGGCAGTCTTGCGGGAGGTGAAGCTGTATGACTTCATTCTCTCACAAGGAGGGCTGGAACTGGAGTTGGAGGAACAGGGAGCGAATCTGTCAGGTGGACAACGACAACGGCTGGCGCTGGCCAGAGCGCTGCTGCATGATAGCCATGTGTACATTTTTGACGAGGCTACCTCTAACATCGACAGTGAGAGTGAGGAAGGTATTATGGAGGTTATCCATGCGCTAGCAGGCCAAAAAACAGTCATTCTTATCTCGCACAGACTGGAAAACGTTGTCCAATCTGACCGCATCTATGTGCTGCAAAACGGTCTTTTGGCAGAATCCGGCACACATCAGGAGCTTTTGAATCAGCAGGGACATTATGCGGAGATGTACCTCAGTCAACACCGGGTAGAACAATTTGTAAAAGGGGGTGCTGTCTATGCGTAGACACGGATTACGGATCATGGCCCAATTGTTGATATTGGCCGGGCCCCTTTTACCTGTGCTGCTCATAACGATCATTACCGGGGTGCTTGGTTTTGTTTGTGCTATCGGCATTATTGTCTACGGAGCTCTTGCTCTGCTGACAGCAACGGGCATCACCACAGGCTACAGCATGACGTTTTTGCTGACAGCTATCGTTGTTTGTGCCGTATTGCGCGGCGCATTTCGTTATGGCGAGCAAATGAGTGGTCATTATCTGGCATTCAAGCTGCTGGCTGTGCTGCGTGACAAGGTGCTTCAAGTTTTGCGAAGACTGGCTCCTGCCAAGCTGGAAGGCAAGGACAAGGGAAATCTGATCTCGCTGATTACAAGTGACATTGAACTGCTGGAAGTATTTTATGCGCATACGATAGCGCCGATTATGATCGGCATCATCACTTCGCTGCTCATGGTATTTTTTATTGGTTCCTATGAACCTGGATTAGGTTGGCTGGCTGCGCTTGCTTACATAACGGTGGGGCTGTTTATTCCACTGTTAACGTCGCGTATGGGTAGACGTCAGGGGATGGAATATCGGAGCAGCTTCGGCAAGCTTAGCAGTTATTTTCTGGACAGCTTACGTGGTATGAAGGAAATCGTACAATTCGGGCGCGGGGAACAACGGCTGGCGGAGATTAACCGTCGTACAGATCAATTGGATGCCAAGCAGAAGGGCTTGAAGCAGCATGAAGGCGTCACAAGAGCGGTGACAGATGCGGCTGTAGTGGGATTTTCCTTTCTGATGCTGCTGGCGGGATTATACGGTATGTCCAAAGGTCAGGTTAGCTTTACAGGAATGTTGGTTTCTGTCATTGCTTTGTTCAGTTCATTTGGTCCGGTGGTCGCGCTCAGCAATTTGTCCAACAATTTGCTTCAAACGCTGGCGAGCGGGGAACGAGTGCTGAGTCTGCTGGAGGAAACCCCGGAGGTAGAGGAAAATGTTCACGGAATGAGCGTTGCTTTTACTGGGGCAGAGGTAGACAAGGTTACTTTTGCATACGGTGGTGAAACCGTGCTGAATGATGTAAGTCTCACGATACCGCATAAGCGGATTACAGGCATTCAGGGGAAAAGCGGCTCTGGCAAGTCAACGCTGCTTAAGCTGCTGATGCGATTCAGGGACCCGCAGCAGGGCAAAATTTTGCTGTCAGGACATGATTTAAAGGAAATCGGGACCCGGCATTTGAGAGGGTTGCAAAGCTATGTCGATCAGGATACGTTCCTGTTTGATGACACGATTGCAGCCAATATCAAAATCGGAAAGCCTGATGCGACGCACGAGCAGGTTGTGCAAGCAGCTCGCAAGGCGTCGGTGCATGATTTTATCATGACCTTGCCACAAGGGTATGACAGCCGCGTCGGAGAATTGGGGGACAGGCTGTCCGGTGGCGAGCGTCAGCGGTTGGGGCTGGCCAGAGCCTTTGTCCATGATGCGCCTCTCCTACTGCTGGACGAGCCTACCAGTAATTTGGACAGCCTGAACGAAGCCATTATTTTGAAATCGTTAAAGGAACAGCAGCAGGACAAAACCATTGTTCTTGTTTCGCACCGAAGCTCCACCATGCGGATTGCCGATGATATTTTCCAAATGGATCATCGCAGATTGTCCTGAGATGAGATCAAGTGAATGATTGTCATGCCTTGAGGGCTGATGCTGTAGCCTGTTCATGGTTTTGTCATAAAATGGAGTGTGCGTGTGAAATGGAAGCAGCATCCGTATTGAAAATCATCCGACTTTTCAAGCTTGTCATATTTTGATAGCCTATTAGGTGAAAATTTTGCTAAAGCCTGAGGTATATTGACGAGTCATAAACATCATAAATGATGGATGAACAGAGGCTGGAAGCCGATGTACAGAAATGGGTGGTGAACAGGAATGTCTGATTTCAAACAGCTTGAGCACACAACATATCCAACATATGAAGGCTATGATTTGGGTCTGACTTATACATCTGCGGGCAGCCTGTTTAAAGTATGGGCACCAACTGCGCAGCAGGTTCATGTAGCGCTGTATGACGACGCGGGGATGTACGATCAGGAAGGGAACGTTCAGGAGCATGGCGGCGGCCAGGAATTTCCGATGAGCCGTGATGATCGAGGTGTATGGTCCGTAGCACTGGAAGGCGACTGGAATAGATATTATTACATGTACAGGCTGGAGTGGGCGGATAGCACCGTTCATTATGCCGTCGATCCTTATGCGACAGCGGTGTCAGCCAACGGTCAGCGTACGGCGATCCTTGATTTGGCGCCAACCAACCCGGACGGATGGGAAGAGGACACGGGTCCTACATTGGAGCGGGCGACGGATGCCGTTATCTATGAGCTTCATGTGCGCGATTTTTCAATGGATGCACATTTTAATACGGGTGAAAAAGACATGTCTGCCGTACAGGGGAAGTTTGCGGCCTTTACGTACTCGGGTTTAAAGGATACGGCGGGTAACACCATCGGGCTGGACCATTTGCTGGAACTGGGCATTACACATGTTCATTTGCTCCCAGTGGCTGATTTCCATACGGTGAATGATTTGACGGAATTCAAAACTGAATATAACTGGGGCTATGACCCGCAGCACTATAATGTACCGGAGGGATCGTATTCCTCGAACCCGGCCGACCCGGAGGCACGTGTACGAGAGCTGAAGCAACTGGTGCAGTCTTTGCACACTGCTGGCATCGGTATCATTCTGGACGTCGTGTACAACCATACGTATTCGGTGGAAAAGGGACCGTTTGAACCTGTCGTACCCGGTTATTATTACCGGACGGATGAGCAGGGACAGCTTACCAACGGATCGGGGGTAGGCAATGAGGTGGCAACCGAACGCCCGATGGTGCGCAAGTATATCAAGGATTCACTGCGCTATTGGGCTAAGGAATATCATATAGACGGCTTCCGGTTTGATTTGATGGGATTGATTGATACACCGACCGTGGAGCAGCTTACACAAGAGTTGCGGACTGAGGTGCGTCCCGATCTACTGATCTATGGTGAGCCTTGGACGGGGGGAGAGTCCCCGCAGCCTTTGCTGACGTTAAAAGGAACGCAGCGAGACAAGGGCTTTGCTGTTTTTAACGACAACTACCGCTCTGCTATCAAGGGTGACAGTGACGGTACCGGGAGCGGCTTTACTACGGGGGCATGGAATCAGGAGGAGCAGGTGCTTAAAGGCGTCTTTGGCGCTATTCATGATTTTACAGCCCAGCCTTCGGAGGCCATCAATTATGTAACAGCGCATGATAATCTCAATCTGTGGGATAAAATTGTAACGGTAAGAGGTTTGCGTGAGTACTGTGGTTTTCCGCATTGGGAGCAGGGGAAGCCACAGGATGGGAGAACAGCTGAACAAGCTGTGGCTGAAGCAGATCCATATCGGGAGCTGGATGAAAAAGCTTTGCTGGAGGATGAAACCGTACGAAAATCCTTACTGGCAAACGGCATGGTCCTGACCTCGCAGGGCGTTCCTTTTTTCCATGCAGGTGATGAATTCCTGCGCTCCAAATATGGGGATCATAACAGCTATCACAGCGTGGATGCAGTGAATGCCATACGTTGGGCTAATAAAGCGAGATTTCGCCCGGTGTTTGACTACTATCAGGGGTTAATCGCTTTGCGACGCAGTCACCCGGCGTTCCGCATGGATCATCGTGAGCTGGTAGAGCAGCATATGGAGGTGCTGCAAAGCAGCGGAAATGTGGTGGCTTTTGCGCTGAGGCATCACGCTAACGGCGACATATGGAATCATATTGTGGTCATTTATAACGGTTCGGATACGGAGCAAACGGTATTACTACCTGCAGAATCGGATCGCTGGCATGTTGTTGTGGATGCACACGGAGCTGGAATCGAGATACGATACGAGGTAGCAGGTCATCGTGTGACTGTTTCGCGCTGGTCGATGATGGTGTTGTACGATCAGGAGGAACCATCTCAAGTCTCCTTATTGGCTGAACAGGATCAGGAAATCGCAACAGGCGAATCTGCTTCTTTTCGCACGGTTGAATTGATCTATGAGCGTGCAGATCGGCAGTATTCCGGCTGGAATGTATGGGTATGGGGAACTGGATACCGGGACGGACATGTGGAATTACGCGATCTGGAGGATGGTCGTGCGGTAGCGCGTATTCAGGTGGCCCTTGATGTACAGCGAATCGGCTACATTGTTCGGCTCAATCAATGGGATGCCAAGGATATTGAGGCAGATCGATATATTGAAGTAGACCCGACCCGGTCTGTGATGCAGGTATTGATTCATAGTGGCCGAGAAGAATATTTGCTGCTGGTAAACGATAACCGGGCGGGCTAGATTTTTATGGCTGGTTGCCTCGGATATCCTAAAATAGCGTTTTTAAATAGCATTTTTCGATGATTTCGAGAAATGCTATATTTTTGCAAACGTGTGTCAGTTTCAGAAAAAAGGGGTAAAATAGAATTATGGACTTGTTTAGCAGGCAAGATTCTTGGAGAAAATCATGGGTAAGATAACCTGAAGGAGGTTGTATATCATGAGTTCTAATGGAGGAAGTATTCAACTAACCGCCCAGCCGAGAACAGAGAAGAAAGGTTCGGCCATTCGTGGCTTGAGGTTAAAAGGACGGATTCCAGCTGTGGTTTACGGCTCTGAGCTTGAAGGAACCCCTGTACATGTCGATGCCAAGGAATTTAATAAAGTAGTCAAGACTGGACGTTCAGAAGTATTTAACCTCACAATAGAGGGTGAAGAGACGATACCAGTTATCATTAAAGATTATCAACAGCGTGACAATCATTGGCTGCATGCCGATTTTTTGAAAATATCCAAAAACAAGCCGCTTCGCGTGCGTGTTTCTATTGATTATCAAGGAACCCCTGCAGGTACAAAAAAGGGTGGGATTTTGCAAGTTCAGGAAACGGAAGTCGAAGTCGAGGGGCTTCCCGCCGATTTGCCATCTACCATTGAAGTCGATGTATCTGCATTGGAGGTTGGTGACAAAGTCAGCGCAAGCGATTTGAAGCTTCCAAAAGGAGTAACACTCCACGTCCCTGGAGAAGAGCTGCTTGCTTCTATCATTGTCTCGCGTGCGGCTGAAGTAGAAAATGCTGCTGTGGAAGGTGATGCGGCGGCAACTGAAGGCGCCGGAAAGGCTTCCGAAAACAAGGAAGCCTAGTCTTATTGCTCGTTGCAAACTTCTATAATCGTATTACCTATTTTTAAATAATAAAGAAGCTCCTTCGGGGGTTTCTTTTTTTTGTCCTCTTCCCTCGCATATGCCACAATAGCGGTTTTCGACCTTTTTGCATAAATAACTTAAAAAATCACACCTTTTATTCGACAAAATCTTACATCATTTTCAAATTGTTTTAGTTATAATGGACAAGCAAGATGAATTTTTTGGGAAATTTTATTTAAAATTAATTATCTTGGGAGAAGGGGAAGAGAAACAATTTTCGTGCATAAGGGGGGAGATTGTACTAGTCCTTGGTTCGGGAGCAGGGGGTGCCTGCTGCGGTTGATAATCCATATAATGGATGAAATGAGGACCGGTGAAGTGAATGTTACATGCACGCGGAAGCTGTCGTTCTACATATAAGGGCCTCGGAAATTTGTACCGGAACGGCATGTTCTTCCAAGGAGGTTACCAGAAACGAAACAATTAGATCAAAGGAGTGATGATACAATGAAGACCAGCAAACGCTTCTTGGGCGTTTTCCGGACATGCGGAGTCGCGGTGCTTGCAACGGCCATGACATTAAGTTCGCTGTCTTTTTTGGCCGTGCCTGCAAAAGCGGCAGATACCGGCAAGTTTAACTATGCGGAGGCCCTGCAAAAATCACTGTATTTTTATGATGCGGAGAAGTCCGGCCAGGGTATAACGGGTGGACATTTGGAGTGGCGGGGAGACTCCGAGCTTACAGATTCGCATATTCCTCTGGGAATCAACGGGATGACCACAAACATGACGAATATGTCGGCCAATTTTATCAACAGTAATAAGGCAGTTTTGGACCCCGATGGCAATGGATCTGTGGATGTCAGCGGAGGTTTTCACGATGCCGGCGACCATGTCAAGTTTGGATTGCCCCAATCCTATACTGCGTCGACTTTGGGATGGGGATTTTACGAGTTTCGCGATGCGTTTCGCCAGAGCGGGCAAGAAGAGCATATGCTGGAAGAGTTGAAATGGTTTTCGGACTATTTGTTAAAGTCTACTTTTCGCGACAGCAGCGGTAATGTAATCGCGTTTAACTACATGGTGGGCAACGGCACGGTGGATCACACGTACTGGGGGCCGCCGGAATTACAAGACTCGGCGAAGTATCCCCGTACGGCTACTTTTGCCACAGCGGAAACGCCGGCCAGCGATCAAGCTGCGGCCGCGGCGGCGGCGCTTGCAATCATGTCGTTAAATATGAAAAACGACGATGCCCAGTATGCATCGACGTGTCTGGACAACGCTAAGGCACTTTACCGTTTTGCCCAAACCTATAGGGGGCTTGGCAACTCGGACGGATTTTACAATTCGAGCTTCGACGAAGACGATTTGTCTTGGGCGGCGGTCTGGCTTTACGCTGCGACGGGCGATATGAACTATATCCACGATATCAACGCTACGGGACCGGACGGCATGTACACCGGATATATGAAAAAAATCATCAGAAGCACTTCCGACAGCTGGCAAAACATCTGGGTACACAGTTGGGATACCGTATGGGGCGGCGTTTTCATGAAATTGGCCACCTTGTTTCCAGACAATCCGGACTTTGATTATTTTGCCCGTTGGAATCTGGAATACTGGTCTGGCGGAAAAATTCAGCACAAGGACCCGAACGACAAGAATTATTTGAAGCAGAGTCCCGGTGGATTCGGGGTTATTAGCACGTGGGGGTCCGCCCGATATAATTCGGCTGCCCAGCTTTGCGCGCTCGTGTACAGCAAATATACGGGTCGGACCGACTTTGCGGAATGGGCGAAAAGCCAAATGGACTATATCATGGGAGACAACCCGATGGGGTATTCCTATATCGTTGGATTTCCAACTCCGCAGCAATCGGCCAAACATCCGCATCATCGTGCGGCCCATGGCTCCAAAACGAACAACATGCTCACTCCGACAGAGCATCGGCACGTTCTCTGGGGCGCTCTCGTCGGCGGTCCGGATCCGGACGATTTCCATAATGATGTGACGACCGACTATGTTTACAACGAGGTGGCGATTGATTATAACGCAGGCCTTGTCGGAGCGCTGGCCGGGCTTTATCAGCATTATGGTCAGGGACAGCAGCCGTTGGCGGACTTTCCGCCGAAAGAGGAGCAAACGGACGAATATTATGCGGAAGCCAAGCTGGAGCAGGAAAATACCGAACGGTCGCAAGTTACACTCACCGTTCATAATGAATCTGTTCATCCCCCACACTTCGAAACAGGGATGGCCGCGAGATATTACTTCTCGATCAGCGAATTGCTGGCTGCCGGACAAAGCATTAACGACGTATCCCTCGAAATCTATTACGATGAGCAAAAGACGATCAGCGGTGTTCCCGTTAAGGTGACCGGTCCTTTTGCAGTCGATGCGGCTACAGGCGCTTATTATTACCAATTCGATTGGGCTGACTCCCAAATATATGGGGACCGTGATCTTCAATTTGGCTTGATCGCCAAGCAGGATCACAACTACAAGAGTCACTGGGATCCGACGAATGACTGGAGCCATACGGGTATTACGAAAACAGCCGCGATCTCTCCTTATGTTCCGGTCTACTTGAACGGAGTAAAAGTATACGGGAATGAACCGGACAGTGGAAGCAGCTCTCCGATCGTGCCTACGGTGCCGAAGGATTTGAAGGCAACGGCGGGGAACGCGCAGGCGACGGTAAGCTGGAACACGTCGAGCTGGGCGACAAGCTATAGTGTGAAACGCGCGACGACCAGCGGCGGCCCGTATACGACGATAGCCACCGTCACCTCGGCAACCTACATCGACACGGGGCTGACGAACGATAACACGTATTATTACGTAGTAAGCGCGGCGAACAGTGCTGGCGAGAGTGAGGATTCAGATCAGGCAAGCGTGACGCCGCAGGCTTCGGAAGACGGCAAACCGGGAGCGCTCGCGCTGCAGTACAGAGCCGGGGATACGAATGCAGGCGACAACCAATTCAAGCCGCAATTCAATATCGTCAACAACGGCCCAAGCGCAGTATCTTTGTCAGACCTGACGATCCGCTACTGGTACACGATCGACGGGGACAAGCCGCAGACGTTTAACTGCGACTGGGCGCAGGTTGGCTGCAGCAGCGTGAGCGGTAAGCTGGTGAAGATGCCGACGGCGAAAGAGGGCGCGGACGCTTATCTGGAAATAACGTTCGGCCCGGGTGCGGGCAGCCTCGTGGCAGGCGGCAGCAGTGGCGAAATCCAGGCGCGGATCAACAAGAACGACTGGACGAACTACAACGAAGCGGACGACTATTCGTTCGATCCGACGAAGACCTCGTTTACGAACTGGGATCACGTAACCTTGTATCAGAACGGTACGCTCGTTTGGGGTGTTGAACCGTAACGTAAGACTGGGTTGGAGACGCTGATTGTGCAATTCAACCTAACAACAGAATCTTAGGGCTAAATAAGCCGGGGAGTATCGTGATCAAGCGGTATTCCCCGGTTTTGCTATATTTACTTGGAGGCTGATGGTATAATTTGTGGCAGTTTAAATGTTGGATAGGGGGGCGAATTATGAACTTAAGAAAACAAGCACCTAAACTAAAAGCCGGGGATGAGATACGCATTCTTTCACCGTCCACAAGCTTGTCGCTCGTTTCCGAGAAAAATCGTCTGATTGCCCGGCAAAGGCTGGAGCAGCTTGGTTTTACGGTGAGCTTTTCACAACATGTACTGGAAAACGATGATTTTACATCTTCTTCGATAGCATCCAGAGTAGCAGATTTGCACGAAGCTTTTGCCGATCCGAATGTAAAGGGCATCCTGACCTCGATTGGGGGCTATAATGCCAATCAACTGCTTGCCCACCTTGATTATGAACTGATTGGCGCTCATCCCAAACGATTATGTGGTTATTCGGATATCACAGCGTTAAGCCATGCTATTTACGCGAAAACCGGCCTTATCACATATGCGGGTCCGCTTTTTTTGACGTTTGCCATGTTGCAAGGAAATGAATATACGACGGCGTATTTTCAAAGGCTAATGCTGGAAGAGGGCAGCATTCAAATCCAATCTTCGCCCGAGTGGAGTGACGATACCTGGTATCTGGATCAGGATAAAAGAATCTTTCACCGCAATGCGGGCCCGTATGCGATTTATGAAGGAGAAGCACAGGGTACAATTGTAGGCGGAAATTTGTGCACACTGAATTTGCTGCAGGGAACTCCATATATGCCGAGTCTTGAGGGAAGCATTCTGTTTGTTGAAGATGATTACGAAAGCTCCCCTGCTACATTTGATCGGGATTTGCAATCGTTGCTGCATCAGCCTGAATTTGATCAGGTCAGGGGGATTATTATTGGACGTTTTCAGCAGGCGTCGCACATGACAAAAGAATTGCTGCGGCAAATCATTAGCTCAAAAAAGGAACTGGCCTCTATTCCGGTGATTGCAGATGCCGATTTTGGACACACCACACCGCAATTTACATATCCGATTGGTGGGAAGGCAAGTATCTGTGCCAGGAATGGCATAGTGAATATTGAAATAAGTGAGTAGTGGGTTTAATGATTGAGGAGGAACGCATGTGAACGCCTTTTTGGAAATGCTGATGCAGCTATTTGAGCGCGCAGCGTTGCTGCTGATTTGTTTATTTTTTATTACCCGTATCCCGCGGTTTAAGGAAACCCTGCAAAAGAACAGCCATTCTCCGGGCGAGCTGACACTGCTAACGTTGATTTTTTGTATGTTTGCATTGTTCGGCACGTACACCGGGATTGAAGTCGAAGGCTCGCTTGTGAATGTTCGTATCATTGCGATTATGGCGGGCGGTATTTTGTTCGGACCATGGGTTGGAATCATTACAGGTATTATATCGGGTATCCACCGCTATCTGATTGATATCGGGGGAGTGACCTCGATTCCATGTCTGATCACCAGTATTCTGGCAGGTGTGGGATCTGGATACATTGGTCGTCGGGTTAGCCGTTCCAAAAGATGGCTGGTCGGCATCGCCGCAGGAATGATTTGCGAGGCATTAACGATGCTGCTTATTCTGGTGATGGCACACCCGTACGCTCTGGGTCTGGACATCGTTTCCAAGATCGGATTGCCGATGATTATCGGGGAAGTCAGTATCGGTCTCATCGTTCTGTTTATCCAGAGTGTCGAGGGGGAAAAGGAAAATATCGCGGCCAGACAGGCCAAGCTGGCACTGGATATTGCCAACAAGACGTTGCCCTATTTTCGTTCGATTAATGCGGAATCGCTGCATACCATTTGTTCGATCATAAAAGAGGATATCAAGGCAGACGCGGTTGCGATTACGGATACTCGAAGTGTGCTGGCCTATGTCGGTTTTGGCGAGGAACGCTATCACATTGGTGACGAGATCATTAGCGATGTGACCAAATCGACGATCCGCAGCGGAAAAATCACGATTCGCAATCATATTGCAGATGATAAAACGCCCCAAATTCAGTCTCTGCTCATTATCCCGTTAGAGGAGCGGGGGGAGGTAACCGGAACCCTGAAAATTTATTACCGTAAAGCATATAAAATCACGTACCCGTTGCAGACGATGGCTATTGGTTTGTCTCAAATCATTTCCACGTTAATGGAAGTGTCGCGTGTGGAGCAAATTAAAGAAGCAGCGAACAAAGCCGAATTGAAGGCATTGCAGACCAAAATCAATCCTCATTTCTTGTTCAACGCGCTGAACGCGATTGCCTCGACTACACGCACCAAGCCGGATAAGGCACGAGAGCTGATCATTAATTTGTCGGGCTATCTGCGTTATAATTTGGAGCTCAATGATGATCTGATCGAAATTCATAAGGAGCTTCAGCAGGTATCTGATTACGTGGAAATTGAAAAAGCGCGCTTCGGCAACCGGCTTCAGGTGGAGTATGTGATGGATGAGGTATCTGTGCGCATTCCAAGCCTAATTATCCAGCCCTTGGTTGAAAATGCGATTAATCATGGGATACTAAAGAAAAAGGGGCCGGGTACAGTGACGATTTCCGTACGGGATCGGGGAGAAAAGGTGCGGATTTCCGTGGCAGATACCGGGGTGGGTATACGAGATGATGTTGTGGATAATCTGTATCATGATCAGGTTCCGGCCAAACAAATAGGCTTGTACAATGTGCACAGACGACTCAAGCTTATGTACGGTGAAGGAGTTATTATTCTCAAACATAAGCCAGGCACCGAAGTTTATTTTGACATACCAAAGGAGAAGTCATGAAGGCCATAATTGTAGAAGACGAAATTCCGGCGCGCGAAGAGCTGGAGTATCTTATTCAGACTCATAGCAGCATTGAGGTGACGAATAGCTTCGAGGACGGACTGGATGTATTCCGGTTTTTGCAGGAGCAGGAGACGGACGCCATCTTTCTGGATATTAACATTCCTTCGCTGGACGGGATGCTGCTGGCTCAGAATATTAGCAAATTTGCCAGAAAGCCTTATATTATTTTTACGACCGCCTATAAAGAACATGCGGCACAGGCCTTTGAACTGGAGGCATTCGACTATATTCTCAAGCCGTATGATGAAAAACGAATCGCCGCCATGCTGCGCAAGCTGGAAAATGCCTATGAGCAGCGGAATGCTCAGTCACAGGATACGGTCCCACCTGCACAGCCTCGGGCTGCTGAAGCAAGCACGGTCAGCGCTTCGGGCCGCATCAATCTGCTGAAAAACGACAAAATTATTGTGACCAATGCGAGCGATATTTACTACGCGAGTGCACAGGAAAAGGTTACCCGCGTGTTTACAAGGCATGAGGAATATACGATGCCGATGAGTATCTCGGAATTTCATGCCCGCTTGCCGCAGCAGGACTTTTTCCGTTGTCACCGTTCCTACACGGTGAATCTGTCGCAAATTCGTGAAATTGTGCCCTGGTTCAATCACACGTATCTCCTGCGTTTGCGCGGCCTGGACGCGGAGATTCCGGTAAGCCGAAGCAAAGCCAAGGAATTTCGGCAAATTATGCGACTATAAAGGCACTTCATTCCGCTATATGTGCATTTCATTCCTCAAATGAATTCTGGCTAACTTACGACGTTATAATGATCCATGTAGAGAGAATCCTTACAGACTTGCTCCTCCAAGGGCGCAGGTGCGTACTGGATTCCCGGTTATCATGATGACAAATTGACGCTATAAGAGCCGGAATGAAAAGAGGAGATTTATATGAAAACAAACAGCGGAAACCGCCTGCTGATCGTGCTTGGAACGATTATTGTCCAGATGGGATTAGGAACGATTTACACTTGGAGTTTGTTTAATCAACCGCTGGTGGACCGCTTTGGCTGGAACCTCAGCTCGGTCGCCATTACATTTTCGATTACCAGCTTTGCGTTGGCATTTGCTACATTATTTGCAGGCAAGCTGCAGGATAAATGGGGATTGCGTCGTCTGATTTTAGGCGCAGGTGTCGTATTAGGTGCAGGGTTAATGCTCAGCTCACAGGTAAGCTCCCTGTCCCTGCTGTACATTTTAGTGGGTGTTGTCGTAGGTTTTGCGGACGGTACGGCATATATTACATCACTGTCGAATCTGATCAAATGGTTTCCTGAGAAAAAAGGACTTATTTCCGGTATTTCGGTTGGGGCATACGGGACAGGCAGTCTTATTTTCAAATATATTAATGGTTCGCTGATTCAGTCCGTTGGCGTATCGCAGGCATTTCTGTATTGGGGTATGATCGTGTTAATCATGATCGTGGGCGGTTCTTTCCTGGTACGGGAGGCTGTAGTCGTGAACAAGCCTTCGGTACAAAATGCGGGTACACCGCAGCGGGATTACACCGTTAAAGAGATGCTGCGCACCAAGCAGGCATATCTGCTGTTCGTGATGTTCTTTACCGCTTGTATGAGTGGTCTGTACCTGATTGGAGTTGTCAAGGATATCGGCGTACGGATGGCCGGGCTGGATGTAGCAACAGCCGCTAATGCGGTCGCAATGGTCGCTATTTTCAACACGGCGGGACGGATCATATTAGGTGCGCTATCGGATAAAGTCGGTCGTCTGAAAGTGGTAGCGGGTGCGTTGCTGGCAACAGCGGTCGCGGTTACAGTACTTAGTCTGGTACCGCTGAACTATGGTTTGTTCTTTGCCTGTGTAGCAGGAATTGCATTCTGCTTCGGCGGCAACATTACCGTTTTTCCAGCCATCGTGGCTGATTTCTTCGGCCTGAAAAATCAAAGTAAAAACTATGGTATCGTGTATCAGGGCTTTGGCCTCGGTGCACTGGCGGGATCTTTTATCGCAGCCTTGCTCGGAGGCTTTATCCCGACCTTTACGACCATTGCGGTGCTGTGTGTTGTATCGTTCCTGATCGCGCTGACGATTCGTACACCGGATCAAAGCAAACCGGATCAAGGCAATTTGCGCAGTCAACGCAAGAAAAATCCTCATACCTTGCGTGGCATGAAGCCCGGAACGAAGCTGGGCTAACAGGGTTTGAGAAAAAAGGACCAGATGAATGCCAAAAGACCTGTCATCATTTCTCTGTGGGAAATGCTGGCAGGTTATTTGTTTTTCTAGCAATCTATTTTAAGGTATAATAAAAAGATGTGTAATAAGCCGATATATACAAAAGACATAAGCTAAGAACCTGACAGGAGGACGAGTCATGATCGTGGATACAAGCGGGAACCTGCTTGCCCGCAATACGAAGCTGCGAAATACATATCAAATTCGAAGCACCTTGTCCCGCAGTGA
Organism: Paenibacillus kribbensis; assembly: GCF_001705305.1. Lineage (GTDB taxonomy): Bacteria > Bacillota > Bacilli > Paenibacillales > Paenibacillaceae > Paenibacillus > Paenibacillus kribbensis_B. Next base: position 120,348 of record NZ_MCBP01000013.1, on the reverse strand, counting down.
GCTGGCCATCGTGTATACGGCAAGGCTGTTGGATCATCGAGAAAAGGTCATTGTGAAGGAGTTTTTTCCGAGTGCACTGGCCCTGCGGGGATCGGATCGAAAAACGGTGACCTGCGGCGCGTCTATGCAATCCAAATATGTGGAGTTTATGCATTATTTTTTGTGTGAAGGGCAAATGCTCAAGGAGTTAAGTCATCCTGGGATTGTCGGTTATATAGATCACTTTGAGGAAAATGGAACTGCTTATCTGGTTATGGAATACTGTGCAGGCAAGACGCTGGACAGGGTGATGAAAGAAGAGTCTGCGCTCACGTCCGATCCTGCTTTTAAGTATCAGGCGTTGCTGTCTTTAGTTGATGCCATGGAGTATATTCACGATAAGGGCATTATTCACCGGGATATTAAGCCTGGCAACATTATGATTGGGGAAAATGGCAGCATCAAGCTGCTTGATTTCGGTTCAGCTGTACATTTTGAGGGCAAGGAGCATCCGATCTTCACCACGGCAGGCTACTCTCCGCTGGAGTTTTATTCTAACCGCTCGCAGCAGGGGCCTGTGTCGGATATCTATAGCTTGGCCGCCACGCTGTATTATTGCCAGAAAGGATCACCTCCACCGGATGTGCCAGGCAGATTGTTTGCAGATCGGACCGACCGGATTCGGATCGAAAATGCAGGAATTTCCTTGCTGCCGTATGTGATTCGGCGTGGTCTGGAGGTGCAGGCTAACAAGCGTTGTCGCTCACTCAGATGGTTTAAAGCCGCACTACGTGCGGAATACTGGATAAAAAAAGGGAAGCGCCGCACTCTTACGGTTCGTTAATCGTAAGGGACGGTGCTTCCTTTTTTTGTTTTACGACCGACGTTATCCTGTCGGAGCTTGAATATGATCGGTGTACACTGAGGTATTCGGCTTGATCGCTTTGTAGCGCAGCTCAATTTCAGTTACGCCGTCCTCGAACGTGATGTACAGTTTGTCACCGTAATCCATTACCGCTTTCTTGTTGCGGGCCAATCTGACCTTTCCGTGCTGCAGGGCGCAGCGTGTATCATGTTTGACGACCAGACTGCCTTTTTTACCTGCGGAAAACAGGATTCGCTCCGCCTCTGGCAGCGGTTCGTGAACGTCCAGCGTACGGAACAATTCTTTTAGGCTAACCTTTCGGCCCGGAAAGGAGGTGAGCGGCCAGGATTTTACCGGAATCTCCTGTCCACTGGCCGTTGCGAGAAAATATCCTTCGATTCTTCCGGCAAATTGCGGCTTAGGCCGCAAAAACCAGTACAGAAGCGCTGCTACCACGATACCGATAGCCACCGTCCATTTAATGGCGGTATACCGGGACTGCACGGAAACGGTCAGCGTAGCACTGCTGGAAGCTCCTTCCGGATCAGTTGCGGTAATCTTCAGCTCAGAGTCACCTGTGTGAAGCTCGGATAGCAGCAGATCATTACCATTAATCTCGGCACGGGCCGCATCCCCAGAGGCTCCCGTCTCCAGCTTGTAGGTTAGCTTGTCATGATTCGGATCAGCAAAGAAATCCGATAAACTTCGACGGGAATCTCCGTCTTCTTTCACCAGGCGAATCGTCAGGTCCTTTAACACCTGCGGCGCTGCATTGGCCGCGTGGACCTTATGTACGGTTCCATTACGATACCATTGCGGGCTGTCCAGAGCGAGCTGCCAAGTATAATCTCCTGTTTGAGGGAACGCATATTCGGCATGAAACGCACCGTCCTTATAGGTCATAGGCACCTTTTTGGCTGTGCCACCCTTTACAGGGGTAACTATAATATGGGCTTGGAGAGACGTATATACGGCTTCATCTGAAAGCTTTTGGCCATCCGGTAACAGGAGCTGAGCCTGAAAAGGTGTGGCCTGGCCTTTAAGTAACTGCACTGGCTTGTTGCCATTCATTGCGGTTCCTTGTTTTCCTCCCATGCCAGCTTCAGCTTCCAGTCGATAGCTGCCGAGCAAATTGATTTTGACCAAATCCCCGCGTATGCCCCTCAGCCTCAGCTTTACTTTGCCTGCCTGTGGATGCTCAATTTTTAAAATCGCATATCGGCTCGACTTATACCTGCGAACATTTTCTGAATTGGAATACAACTGTGTTTCCTGAAGAGGATGCTCGGACAAAAGCACCAAATTCGCTTCCTCCATACTGGAGTCTGGCAGGTTGACTGTTAATTCCTGCATCTCGCCAGTGGTCGTAATGGCGGCAACAGGCACGAGCTTGGAACGAATTTGACTGGCGAAAATCCGATTCAAAATTTCCGGCAGATCCTCGGCACTGCTCGTAATAAAAGAAGCTCCCCCCGTTTGAGAAGCAATCCGCTCCAGCTCCTGCCGATTTACTGTACCGTCATGATTCAGACCAATCGTATACACCGGATATCCTTTGGTCTGTGCGGATTTGATGACAGAAGCCACATCGTTGTTGGAATCCCCTTTCGTTCGGGAACCGGAGGAGGCACCAAAATCAGTCTCCCCATCTGATAGCAGGATCATAAAAGGCTGACGTCCCTTGGATGCTCCTGCGGCGAGCAGCTCCGAGCCCTTACGCAATCCAAGTCCCAGATCCGTATAACCGGAACGGTTTAGCGTTCTGATTTCCTGCTGAATTTGGGATTTTTGCGCTGCTACGGCAATTGAGGTCAGGGATTTGGACGCGACTACGTGATGGTTGTAGGCGACGAAGCCAACGCGTGTACGGTCTGCATCACTCAAGTCCATAAACATACTGATGACTTCGGCTGCAATGCCCTCAGGATCGGTGTCCCTCATGGAATAACTGGTATCCAGTACAAAAACAGCATCGTAACCCTCAATCGGAGCAGTCCCCGAAGATGCTGCATTAGCCTGATGTACAGTGAAAATCCCCCCATTTAAGCCTATTTGAAAAAATAGTACAAAAGTCATGAAAATGATAATCCCTAGTTTCCTTATCCTGAACATAAGCTCCTCCGTCGACGAGGCCAATGTGGGTGTAGCGACCCTCCTAATCCTTGGGATATAAGGGATAAAGGATCAAAATAGCCGTTAACACTCACATTTGGCCATGAATTTGATACTTTTACGCTTATCAGAAATATCCAATGGATTTCTATCGGCAATTCAGTTCCATTTGTGAATATTTCCCTGTAGAAACAGGTCTAAGTTATCATAAAAATTACGTATTTACGCATAAAATGAGTCAAAATGCCCTGTTTCAATCTGAGAGTACAGAAATTGACAAAACCAAAGAGTACTTTGTATGATAGCTTTCGTATCAACGGCAAAAAATGGGATTGAAGTTAGGAATGCGAAATCAATAATTCAAGATTTCTTTTGTTATCTGACTTCACATTAAAATTTATATCTCATCTTTAATTTTTTTGCTGTTAAAAGTTAAATCACACTTCGGACTGATTTTCGAGGTTACATGCCTATACCGTAAATACGGTATAAGCCGAATCCTTTGGCCAATTTGAATGTTATGTAGGGGGGAGGAGGCAAATGAACTAGTAATGGGCATTCGTACATTCCATATTGGACATCCCGTGTCCGTACATGGAGCAATGGACCTATACTCATACCTTATTCGTTTGCCGACAGCGATGGAAATCATTTATCAAACGAACCGGACCATGCTTTTTGAAGAAATTAACCCGGAAAAGCTGGACCTGATCACCATTGTAGGTGATGTAAAAGGTATTGACAGCTTAAGTGACGAGAAGATCAAGGAAATTAACCAGCACCTTCTGGTGCGCAGCTTTGACGAATTTTTAGATAAGTTTTCACCGACCGTATATTCGTTTTTTAACGCGGCCAATCAAAAAGTCGTCTACACCATTAAAAAGCCGGAGGGGATCGATGAGGATAGCATTTCTGAAATTCGTATCAATCAAAGTAATGATTTTCTGAAAATGTTGTTTACACTCATTGATACCAAACGCAGTCAAGGAATCACGAATGTGGATTTCAAGTTTGAAAATCTGCTGGATATGATTTCTCCGAAAAAGGTTATGGATGATATTCGTCAAGTCCGCAAAGAAATTCACTATATGTACGGTGAATACGACAAGCTGGATGATGGCGATCCAAAGAAACTCGACATGGGCGACAAGCTGAATGGAATGTTTGAGGAAGCGAGTCAGAACTACAACAATGTGATGGCTATGCTGCCACTGGCAATTGAGGATATTAAAACCCGTCTTCTGCTCGGTGGTGCTCAAGAGGAAAACTCTGGTGAGCTGATTCAGGTGGGTATGCTCTCTATTGGAGAAAGCGGCGAACTGAAAATTATCGAAGCGCCGAAGAGCGAAAGCACCGAGCTGATGCTGCTGGATGAAAACAGCACCGGCGATCTGTCACAGGTATTCGAGGAAGATTATAACTCCATCACAGATACACCTTCTGATTATGTGAAGGATTTGGTGGTTCGTACATTTGTGCCGCTGCCAGCTGTTCAGACCAAGGTCGATACAGCAGTTGAAGTGCAAAATTACAACACGTATCTGGAGTTCTATAAAAATGCGAAGGACGATTTCGTGAAGGCAGTCAAGCCGCTTGTGGAAAAAATCCTTGGTGTGAAAATGTTTTTTGATCAATATGCAACCAAGAGCAAGGGAATGCTGCCGACGATGCTGGTGGCGAATAACAAGCTGGACATGCTGGTGAAAAGCAGCAACATCCCGCGCCTGGAAACATACCTGAACACGGTGAATGCTAAAAATGAATTTAGCGACACAATCTGGTTCGGTATCGTCCCATCGATTGAGCTGGAAGCAGCCGGTAAGGTGAAGGTTACACGCGAACGCTTCAAGGGCAACGAGAAGGTGGTTAAGCAGGGTGGAAATTCCATGGAATCCCTTTCGATGCTGCTGCAGGTTGTGAAGGATTACAAAATTCAAATGTTCTTTAATTTTGAATCTGGAGAAGAAACAACCTTTAACAGCATGGCGACGGCCGGGATCGACAAATATATCGACAAGTGCTCCACTCTCGTTCGCAGAGAATACAGCGAATTTGCGATTCCATGTGTACCGAACTTCACGATTATTCCAAAGGACAAATCGGGTGTCATTATCGACAGCAAAATGCTGCAAACCGAAAGCGGTGTACAGCTCTCCAAGGAAAAAGAGGATATCCTCAAGCTGTGGATCGAGGGTGTCTATGTAGGGGCAGCCTATGTTGCCGCCGGTTTGGTCTCTGCTTATCAATGTCCCGAGTATCTGCGTGAGACCTTCAAAACGGTCAACAAAAACTACCCTGGCGTACGCTTCGATATTGAAGCGGGAGACAACAGTCTGCGCACAGTGACAACAATGGCCAAGGAAATCACCGGGTTCACCAACACGATCAAGGATGCTATTAACCGTAAAAACTTCGGTTTTGTATTCTCGTCAGAGAATGCTCAGCTCCAGGATAAGGATATCCGCCGGATTACCGTCTACAAGGCGAGAAGCATGGCGATGTCCGAGGACGGCTTTGACTCCATCTACAAGACGCTGGTCAGCACGTACATTGAACGTATTTTGCGCTACCAGACAGGAGACTTCAAGCACGAAAATATCGTCCGCTTCTTCAGCAACAATCCGAGCAGTCAGAAGAGCAAGTGGCTGGGCAGCAGAGGATCTGTTAATTCGATCATTCAGGATGGAGACGATATGAGCTTCATTATTGATGAGAAAAGCAATATGTGCCATATCGATCTGGTCTTCAACGGTAATGTGAAGAACCTGGAAGTCATGATCACTAAGGGAACCAGCTCGGTTAAATCATGATCCGAGCGCTAAGAAAGATGTTAGAGGCGTTTCTATCCAGAACCGCCTTTACACATAAATTGCGGAGAAGCTCTGCTTCTCCCGCCATTATATTACCCAATTTCAAGGAGGCAACACACATGGGATTCAGATTGAAAGTAGAAGGACAAGAAACAATCGAGCTGGGCTTGGATAACATCCAAACGGTTATTTATGACACCGATACACCGGACGATTCCAATGCACGCTCCACTGACGTAGGCTCTACGCTGCGCATCAGCGGTAAAATCATCACAGCAGTAGACGGTGACAGCGCGGATGACACGCTGAAACTGGCTTTGTGGTCCCTGGTTCCTGCTGAAAAAGCAGACAGCTACCGTAAAGTAACACTGGAAGTTATCGCAGCTGATCAAGTTGTGCGTAAAATCCACTTCCCGAATGCGTTCGTTGTAGACTACAATGAGCACTTCGGTGACACAGAAGGTGTGGGTGCATTTACACTCTACATCAAACAAAAGAAAGACAAAACCGAGCTGGCTACAATCGACGGCGGATATCCGGTTTAAGCTTGACGGCTTAACGTCAGGCACAGCTTGAACACACACACTCACCCTGTGCTCAGGTGCAGGGTGGATAAATATTAAGAGGCCTGAGGGTCTCTTAATATTTATTTTTTTCGGAGAGGGGAACATCATACCATGGCCAACTACTATGAGCTGCTCGGTGTCAGCCGGGATGCTTCGGAGGCAGAGATTAAGCAGGCTTACCGCAAACTGGCGAAAAAGTATCATCCTGATACCAACCAGGGAAGCGAGGAAGCAACGCGCAAGTTCAAGCTGATTCACGAGGCTTATAATACCTTGCGTGACGAAGCATTGCGGCAGGCATACGATGCCGAGCTCATCCGAAAAACTGAGGGAGCTGGCGGACAACAGCAAGAGAGAGGAAGAGGAGCTGCAGCTTCCGGAGGTGCGCGCAAGGCAGCCAAAGGATTTAATCCGGCTGACATAGGAAGTAATTTTGAGCAATTTTTCGGTTTTCATCCGAAAACGAAGGAGGGCTCACCTGGGAAAAATACGAAAAAATCCGGTGATCCGACGGATACCTCGGCGATGTTTAACCAGTTTTTTGGTATTCGTAAAAAGTGATGATTTCAGGATGGAAACGGGGGAAGCAAGCAGTGAAAACGGCGCAGAACAGATGGGTTTTCATCATAGATGTTGCCATGTTCGGGCTGATGCTGGCGATCGCCTTTTATGTGTTTAATCGTACAGGCTACAGCGGCTTGAAAACCGTGGTTGCGATAGGTATTGGAATCGGCGTGCTTGTATACATACTGCACAATCTGGTGTCCGTTGTACCCGTGGCAAAGCCAAAGGCAGAGCGTAAGCGGATTGCCAAGCTGGTGCTGATAGATGAGGAAGGCGAGTCCATTAAAGAATGGTATATCGAAGGTGAAACGTCGCTCTTGATCGGCAAAACAACGTCCCGCTCTGAGGCGGATATTGATTTGGCAGATACAGACTATGCATCGCTGATCAGCGTGGAGCATGCGGTGCTCAACCGGGTGAACAGCGACTGGTTTGTGGAGGACGTGGATTCCGGGAACGGAACAGGCTTGCGGCCTGCCAACGAAAGTATAGCCAACAAACTGGAAAGCGGAGAGCCTTACCGGATTTACTCAGGTGATTTATTATTCATCGCCAATACGAGGCTGCTCGTCAAATAGATAGGGATATTGCAAAATCCTTAGATCGCAAAAAAGACATTCATGACAATGGGGGAAGGAACCGACTATGAGTTTGACAAGATGCCCGAACGGACACATGTTCAGTACACGAAAGCACGGAAATACGTGTCCTTATTGCAATACGGTAGTAAATATAGCCGCATCCAAGAGCGTGGAGCCGACGGCGAAAACCAATGCTGCAGGAGACGATGACAAAACCATGCCGTATTTGGGCGAGACGGTGGGGATTCACCCGGTAACCGGATGGCTGGTGTGCATCGAGGGAGCACAGGTGGGTCAGGATTATCGCATTATGGCAGAGAAAAACTTTATCGGACGCGCAGAGGAAATGCATGTCCGTATTATCGGGGACAACACGATTTCCCGCAGAAATCATGCGGTGATTGTGTATGATCCGAAGAAACGCAACTTCTTTTTGCTGCCAGGTGATTCGTCAGGCTTGGCATACCACAATAGTGAAGCGGTATATTCACCAGTGGAGCTGGCTGCTTATGATGTAATTGAATTGGGACACAGCAAATTTATCTTTATTCCGCTGTGCGGTGCCCATTTTGAGTGGGATAACGACAAATAGGACGGAAGTGGGCAATGGTGCAGGGAGGTAACGGAATGCAGCCTTATTTTGTTGTATGTGGAGCTGCGGTGCTATTCGCTGTTCTTCTCATCATCCGTATACGACTGACACGAAGTTCCGGCAGCCGTACCGTGAGTGGAATTGAGATCGGGAATGGTCAAACGATTGGGAGTCGAAGCGAGCAGGATGATTATTTTGCAAGTATGACGACACCTGTCGGTACGCTGGCCGTTGTCGCAGATGGTATCAGCGGACTGGCCAATGGGCGCATGTCCAGTACACTGGCTGTGACGACCTTTTCGAAGGCGTTTGCCAAGCTGGAGGATGCATCGAATCTGAATGAATATTTTGCCGGGGCGGCCACCCAAAGCAACCGCAGCATTTTGCAAAATTTGAATGGGCAAGGCGGAGGAACGACACTGGCGGCGGCCATCGTATGTGGTTATCGGCTGTATTACGGAGCGGTGGGCGACAGTCTGATTACGATCTATCGCAATGGGCATTTCCAGACGGTCAATTCCAAGCATACAGCGGAAACACTGCTGGAGGAACGTGTGCTGGCCGGACAAATGACCTCGGAGGAAGCCAAAACGAGTCCTGTACGCAATCAGCTGGTCAACTATTTGGGCTATGAAGGCTTTGAGAGCATGGAGCTTGGTACTACACCGATTCGTCTGTATTCGGGCGATTATGTTCTGCTGTGCAGCGATGGCATTCAGGAGGCGTTGACGGAAATTGAACTCGAAGAGATCATGCGCAAAGGTGGCACACCACAGGAAATGGCGGATACCATGATTGACTCTATTAATGATAAAGGTTTTAAGAGTCAGGATAATGCGACAGTACTTATTTTGGCGATAGGATGAAACAAGAAAGACGGGGGTAGCGATGCGCAAGGACAACAGCGATTTTAGTACCGCCTTTGTGTCGGAAGCGGGCTCTTACATAGACAACCGGGACTATTTTGCATTCATGGAGACGGACGACATGGCCTGTTATGTCCTCGCAGACGGTCTGGATTCGGATCAGGAGCTGCGCAGCGCGGAAATGGTTGTCAAAACGGTGCTGGAAAATTTCATGGAGAAGCCTTCCATGTCCAAGCGGCGTCTGATGAGAGATCTGCGTGAAGCGCAGGAATGGCTGCAATTCGAAAGCCGCCGTGTTCGGCTCAAGGCCAGTCTGTTGATGGTGGTGACCAATTACAACAAAATGGTGTACGTTTCGTGCGGTAATGTACGGCTATATCATTTTCGCAATGGTCGGCTTAATTTTCGCAGCAAGGATCATAGCTTGGCACAGTCATTGGCAGATGACGGACGCATTCCGGACGAAGCGACCAGCACTCACGAGGAACGGGGGAATCTGCTGGAGTATCTGGGAAACCCGAATGGGGTTCATGCCCATTATGCCAAAAAGACGCAGCTTGCAGATGGAGATGTCATGCTGCTGGCCACATCCGGGATGTGGGAAGATGTCGAGCTGGCGGAAATGCTCGGTGCGCTGGAGGAAGCGAAGGACCCGGTCATGCTGACGGATACGCTGGAAGAGGTATTGCTGAGCAAGCAGCGCCGGGCGGTGAACAATTATACAGCCGCAGCCATTTATGCTAACAAAGTATTTCAGGAAAAACCTAAAAACCGTCGCAAGCTGATCAAACGAATCTTGATTGCTTTACTTGTTTTTATCGTTGTAGGCGGTGGAGCATGGATTACCTTGGCCCGCATGGCTGCAAATAAGGCAGCAGCGCTGGAAACGATGATCGAATCAGCTCAGACGGCAGACGATTACGCAAGGGCAGGGGATTATGCAAAGGCGCTCAAGTCCTACAGTGAGGCGAAAAATGCTGCAGTTAAAATCAACGATAAGATTCATAAGAGGTTGTATACGGCCGAGCAGAAAGTCTCTCAACTGATGGTTGACGGGGATGGCTATGTGGAAAAGGCGGATTTTGCCAAAGCCGAAGCCAGCTACGAAAAAGCACGGAAAAGCGCGGGACTGTATCCACCGTTTAATGTGAAGGATATTGAGCATAAAATCGATCAGCTGGACAGCTATGCCGAAACTGCGAGCTGGATGAAGGACGGAGATTTGAAATTTCAGGGCGGCGATTACACGAATGCGCTTAAGCTGTACCAAAAAGCAAACAAGGCTGCGATGGAATCCGGGTATACGTCCGCGCAAAAAGAGCTGGAAAAGAAGATTACCGAAACCAATGATAAATTGGCATCCATCCAGCAGCAGCTGAAGGAGATTCAAGCTGGCAAGCTTCAGACCAAAGGGGATCAGCTGATGAAGGATCTCGATTATGAAGGAGCCATTGAAGCTTATAGCGGTGCACAGGAAATTTATCAGGAGATCGATAAGCTCGAAAGCGTTCTGGCTATGGAGCGGAGCATCGCGAAGGCAGAGGAAAAGCAGAGCGCGGAGCAGCAGAAAAATGGTCAGCTTCCATCCGGGTTGGGCTTGTCTGACGGAGCGTTGAATGATGCGAACGCAGAGGACACAACGGGCACAGGTTTGACCTCCGCAGCCGCAGTCCCTGCTGCTGATTCGCAGACAAAGGCTGCGGCGACGGGCTCTGCGAGTCCTACGGCCGTGAAGAAGGAGGCCTCCTCGCCTTCAACTTCGCCTTCGAGCAGCAGCAGTACTGGCAACGGAAACGCCTCTTCAGCCAAGTCGGCCACCAGCAAGGAGCAGGGAACTGCTGATTCCGCTCCTAAAGCAACGGGAGTGTCCGATTCAGCAAGCCAGGATCAGGCTGCCGTGAACGGAAGTTAAGGTTTCATGTTCAATGAATGCATGCTGGAGCCGAAAAAGGAGTGAAACGCTGTGAAAGAACTGGTGCAGGACCGTTTGAGCAAAATGGACGATCTGGAGCAGAGACGTTTACTGAAAAATATGATGGCGGGGGTGTTTATGAACCTCGTCGAATATCAGGAAGAGATGACCCGCCAGCTAGAACGGCGGGTATTTGAGGAAATAGAGAATACGGAAGAAAAGTTTGATGTGTATGTATCATTGACATCGCGTGAGGACTATGATCCGATTCATGAGTTTTTATATCCGGTGTTACCGTCTGATACAGAGGACAAGAAGGTGGACATCAGCCGTGTAGCGGAGGTGGTTCGCGAAGGCGGAGCGATGCCGCTGTTTACGCTTTTTTTGGAGATGGAGACCGAACGAATCACAGCGTTGGTACACAGCAAGCGAATTTTTGCAGGGATGCTGGTCACGGAAACCGGAAATTATCCCATACGTTTTCGGCTGGAGCACAACCGTTCCTATATTTTGGAGATTGAAAAGCTGTATCATATGTTTTTGCAAAATGGCATGCCGTGGAAAACGATTAATCACCCGTATGCTTATAAATTTGTTGATTGTGTGTTGATTGGGGGAGACGGGGAGCCCGCAGCACACGAGGAAATTCATGAAATTACGATCTCGTTGGAGGAGTTCGACGCTTTTAAGAAGGGCGATGTTTTTCCGCTTTGGAACATTGAACGGCTCTCTCTAAAGAACAGCGGTTTTCCGATACCCGCTATGGACCGTGTGAACTATGAGCATGTGCTGCCTTTGCGTAAAACAGGACCTGAGCACGGCTATCTGATCGACGGCGCTGAAGGGGATATCCGGTATATCAAGCGTACGGAAGAAGAACTGACCATTGTCACGCCACGGGATAAATCCGGTGAGTGGAATGTGTTAAAGGTAACGAAGCCAGTCACGACGAGACTTAGCCGGCAGACGTATCCAGTATTGTCCAATCGGCGGCAGGACAGCTTTTTGGGACGCTATGCAGGCAAGCAGGCTGTGATTGTCCGGGCCAAAGCGGAAATCACGCGTATCGTTAACTCTTTTGAAGCAGCCCAGGGGCTGGAATTGGAACGTGTGGATATCTGGGGAGGCACCGGTAGGAATGATGTAAGCAACCTTGTATCCAAAACCCAGACGTATCCGCTAAACCCGTTTGTCAGCGATAATGTGCGGACGGAGGAAGGCAAGCAGATCATGCGGCTGGGGTTCAGACGCGGCTCTGAAGAAGCTGCGCCAGCCTCACCTGCTTACATGTTATCCGACTTGATGAGCTTTCTGGTATCGGAAGTGCAGTTGTATTTTCCAGAGTACAAATGTGAAGGAGAATGGGTGTGAATTACGTCTGGGATTTGCTCATGCGCGCGCGGGAACAGGAGCTGGATGTGGATAAATTCCGTTTTGTACCCGCTGTCAGCTATTCTCCCTATATGGAGCTTAGTCTGGTAGATTTGAATAATTCTCAACTGGAGCAGGTGGTGGAAATCAATCCGTACTACCGCTTTTATTCTATTTTTCGGGACCTGTTTCCACCGGATGCAGAAGATTGTCTGGAGCTAAGGGAATCGCTGTTTGATATTATGATGCATTTTCTGGCGGAAATTGATTTGTATCAGGGGATGAATCGGCGCGAGTATCACATCCGGTTTGTTCAGCGTGATATTGCTGACGGCATTTTTGGCCCGAAGGTGAAGGGGAGTTTTGAACAATTAAACCGCGAGGAGCAGGATGCGATTGCCGAAGGACTGCTGCGCCTGTATGAGACAGGGGAGGCTGTGCATCTGTTAAAAGAAACGATGCGGCGCGTTTTTCATCGCTCGATCATTTATGCCAATTGTGAGGAAAAAGATGAACTGCTCGTTTATATCGGCCAGGAGGAAACGCAGCTGTCACGGATGAAGGTGGATTTGATTCTGGATTTGTTTCTTCCGGCACGTTTTACAACTGAGCTGTATTGGACAAGTCATTTCGGCATTTTGGAGGCAGATCCTACGATGAAAATAGACGCTATCGCCCTCTATTAAAGGCCAAATGGCTCAGAAAGGATATGTGAACGATGAACGGACCCTATACATACAGATTGCTTAACCCGCTCACCGATCGAAAAAGCGTTTGCTTCACGGCGAAATACACGCGGTCGGAATTGGAACAAATGACGACCTTCCAGTTGCGCGGGATATGCGATAAGGAGCGTCTGGTCGAGGGCTTTGCCAATCGTCTGGCGCGTGAAGAGCTCATTCGCGTTATTTTGCGGTTTCGGAGCGCAGAGGAGCATTTACTCATCACAAGACCCAATCCCGGCGGTTTTGAACGTATGGAATCAGCACTCCAGCGAAATTGGAATGATCGTCGGCAGGAGAGCAGCGGCATCCGGGTTCCCGCCAAAATTACGCTGTATCAGGGTGTGCGGACAGGTCGTATGGACAACTATCGAATCGAGTCTGATCTGCCTTGGCTTAGCTCATCTAATGTGCTGCTGGTGAATGCGGTGGGAGAACTGTGCGGTGTTTTGAATGTGGTGAAGGATGAGGAACGGACAGGCGTATATTATCTATCGCGACATCGCGACGCTGAACTGCGAGAGACGGCCAACCATAGCTATAGCCTGCTGTTTCTGCGAAGACAGGAATCGGAATATTTTTATAACCTCTACTATGGAGATAAGCCGATGCTGCCACTGAAGCTGCAGGTTCACCGAGTTCCGGTGGCAGAGCTGATCATTCGGGGCACTGAAACGACAAATGCCGTGCTGGCCATCGATTTTGGCACCTCGAACACGACGGCAGGTGCTTATTTGGATAGCTCCTACGTGACGGCCCCTGATACAGGTATGAGCAGCACGGTACGGCTGAACGCGATCAACTATGTGTCATTCCCCGGCCCGGCAGGTGCGGAAGGCGACTGGATCGAGGTGCTGCCGACCGCTATTCGCGTGGCGGACTGCTCCAACCCGGAGCATATCGTTTATGTATTCGGGGAGGAGGCATTACGTGGGACAGATGTGGCGGGCAGCCGTGCGACGGTATTTAGGGGCATCAAGCGTTGGGTCAATGATTACAAGCGAATCGAGGAACTAATGGATTCGGAGGGGAATACAGCGACCGCTTCCCGCAGCGATATTTTGGCGGCGTTTATCCGTTATGTGATAGGCACCGCCGAGCAGCAATTTAAGTGCCGGTTTCGCAATCTGCACTTTTCTGCTCCCGTCAAGCTACAGCCACAGTTTATTGAGATGTTTAGTGACATTTTGCCAGACTATCGGATTGAAGCGGAGGATGCGCTGGATGAGGGGCTGGCCGTGCTGTACAACACGCTGGCAGATCAGATGGAGCGAGGAACTTTTGCGGACGGTGAGGAGTATCAGGCACTTGTCATTGATTGCGGTGGAGGCACGACAGATTTGTCATCCTGCCGATTCCGGATTGAGGATGGACGTATCGCTTACAAGCTGGATATCCACACGACGTATGAAAATGGGGATACCAATTTTGGCGGAAACAATCTGACGTATCGGATTATGCAATTTATGAAAATCGTGTTTGCAGGTTATTATGCAGCCGAAACGCGATTGCCTGACACCGATATTGATGCCCTGATCGGCATTCCTTCAGGGGATTTGTACCGTCATGTGGATGAGTTTGGCGTAGATGCTGTTTATGCGGGGCTGGAGGAGCGTTATCGTGAGGCAGAGGCTATTTTGCCTACGGCGTTCAAACGATATGAGCATGCGACACGGGATGAATATCAGCGGGTGCTGAGTAATTTTCATCTGTTGTGGAGTGCGGCAGAAAATATGAAAAAGGAATTTTTTCTGCGTACAGGCATATTGCGCAGCCGCTTCGAGTCCGAGCAGGTATTATCAGCCGAAAGTGATCTGAACATTGCGGTATTGGACCGCTGGCTGGTTTCAGTCATCGAAAACGGACGTTTTCGCGATGAGTATGGCTTGCCTGATGTGGTGTTTAACATTCGGGAAATACAGCAGCTTCTTAAGGCGGATATCTACAATATTGTGCGCAAGTTTCTGGATGATTTTTATCAGGAGGGACGCTTGCAGGACTATTCCATTATCAAGCTGACCGGGCAGTCCTGCCGGATTGACGTCTTTCGCGAAGCACTGAAGGAGTTTGTGCCGGGACGCAGCATTGAATTCCGGCAGAAAGCGGAAGACCTGAGCCGGGTGCCTGAGCTGAAAATGGCCTGCCTGCGCGGAGCGATCCGTTACCTGAATGCCAAAAAAATGGGCACGATTGAACCTGTCATTACCAATCATATCCCGGCTATTCCGTACACCGTTAGCGCCTGGACGCATACGGGGCGTGAAAAAGAGCTGATTGCCAGCCTGGAAAGCGATCGGGTGCGCGGCTCCATTTCCCGGCCGTCTCACGCGGCTGAGGTCGAGTTTTTCCTGACGGCCAATGGCGGCAAGCTGCGTCAGCGCCATGTGTACCGCAGCCGACCGGAAGCCTTTGAGCCTATGCCGTATGAGGAAATCGCCGTGCTATACGGGCGGGATATTCCGCAGGATGATACCGACTCTATTCGCAATGAGGAGACGAAATACTTTGTTTTTGCTGGCGACAGCCGTTGGGGCTTTTATGTAGTACCGATTATTCGCCGGGATGAATTGCTGCATCTGGGACCCAAACGTTTTTTTGCCTTCGAAAATGATCTTTCCGAGCTGGATTTCTTTGACGGTACAAAATAATAAACTGAGGATTTTTCAAAATCCTGAAATATGAAAAGTACACACAACACTTGGAGGGGATAACATGCTGTATGCAGGTTTTTGGAAACGAACTTTGGCTTATATCATTGATGGTCTTATTTTGGGATTTGTATTTGGGTTGATCGGATTAATCTGGGGCGTGATTCAGATTCTTGGAAATGGGGTACCATCCCCGGCAGAAGCCTCTGTGCTGACAGACGGGCCACCTGCTATTTTTACAATGCGATTATTAGGACAGACTTTGCTGAATTTGGGGGCTTCATGGCTGTATTTTGCAATCATGGAATCGTCCAAATGCAGAGCTACGGTGGGTAAGCTGGCTCTCGGCATCGTTGTAGTAGATGAATTTAACGAAAAGCTTAGCTTTGGACGCGCGAGTGCCCGCTATTGGAGTAAGTTAATTTCCTCCATTATTTTGTGGATCGGCTTTATCATGACGGCTTTCACCGCCAAAAAACAAGCCCTTCACGATCTGATCGCCCATACCTATGTTGTGGACAAACGTGAGCTGAATTATATCCTTCAGAAGCAGTCTGGGCGGGGAGCCGGGATGTAAAAGTAGATCATAAATTCTAATAAATCGTAGTTTTCAATCAGGGGGAACAGCAGGAATGTACGCAGGTTTTTGGAAAAGGGTTTTCGCCTATTTGCTAGATTATGTTGTTTTGTATGTGGGTACGATGATCATTGTATTGCTTACCACTTTGCTAGGGATATTAACTTCTTTGATCCCTGCATGGGGAAGCACGCTGTATCCCTCGGTATATACTTTTCATGTAGCACAGTTATTTTATGGATTGGGAACTATTTCGCGCCTATTTGTTTTATTTTCGATAGGCTGGCTGTACTACGCTGTCATGGAATCGTCTAAATTTAGAGGAACCGTAGGTAAGCTCGCTTTGGGGATTATTGTCGTGGATGAACACAATGAAAAAATAACTTTCGGACGTGCGAGTGCCCGCTACTGGAGTAGAATAATTACATTTTTCACTATATTTGTCGGCTATATCATGGCGGCTTTCACAGCAAAAAAGCAGACGCTGCATGACAAAATCGCTCATACCTATGTGGTGAACAAAAATTGGCTGGACTACTCGGAGTATATTAAGCAAAATCCACCGCTGACAGAGATGCCTGTCCCGGCCCCTGCACCCGGTGTGAATCGGTTGTCTATATCTCTAAATAAAGAAGAGTAGACAAAACAGTAATGACGGCGCAGAGCGAAGAGAGGAGGAAAACACATGTTAACCCATATCGTGCCGAAATTTGAGAAAGGCCGCATTCTCAAGACCGAGATGCTGGAGAATCTGCGGGACTACCCCCGCAGTTTTCTCGATATCCGGTATCAGGATTATTCGGATGGCATCATTACCGGAATGAACGTGACCGTCGGGGAACACGCGCTGACCGTTGGCAGAGGCATTGTGAAGCATAAAGGCAGACTGTACCTGCTGGAGCAGGAGCAGGAAGTGCCGTATGCAGCCACCGGGCGGCTGTCGGTGTTGAAGATGCTCTTTTTGGAACAAACAGATCGCCCGGATTTCACCGCTCATCATGCAGATATCGTGCTGGAGGATGAGGCAGAGATCGGTCTGGATGAGATAGAACTGGGCAGATTCAAGCTCAAAGAAGGAGCTGTACTTCGCTCCGACTATCAGGATTTTGCCGACATGGCTACCGAATTCAATACATGGAGTGATATCCATGCTCCCTTTTCGGGCCTGAAGCAGAGTACATTGCGCCCGGAGACGATGCGATACTTCGCGTCCGAGCTGCTTAAAAGCGGTACAACCGATCCGATGGATTGTATGTTTTCGCTCATGTGCCTGAACCTGGAAGCTGTGGACAGGGAGTCCATTCAGCATTACATCGCCAACAGAAGCGGTATGGAGTACAGGGAATATTCACATGCTCAGCTACATAGACAGCTGGTGCTGATCCTGGAAGGAGCCGGGAGGGGTAAGCGCACAGCAGGCCGCTGGCAAGGCGGCGGAGCCGGGCGGATGATTGTGGATTAGAAAATCAGGTAGAGGAGTGAGCATTATGAAATATTTGGACGAGGAAATTGCCAAGCTGGAAAAAGAGCAGCGGAGGCAGAAACTTCTACAAGAGCAACCTGTGAAGCCCATAAATGAAGAGGCGAAGGCTTATCCGAGACAAGAAGAGACCCTGAATCATGAAGAAATTATTATAGGGGTTAAAAATGGATTTTTGGATCATGAAATTATACAACTGAATTTTGAAAGATTAAATATCTTGAACACAGGGATAAGCTTGAATTTCCCAAAGGATTATTTTATATGTGCACTTGATACAGAGGAACATTTGGTATTTAACAATAATGATCACGCCATTAACTTCATATTCAATAGTTTTGAAGCTAAAGAAACGTTCTCCATGACTAAAATGAAGACAACGATGATCCAGCAATATAAAGATATGGAAATACCCGTGAACTGGATTGAAGACGGAGTGATGAATAGTCGGCAGCAGGAAGTCAACTATTGCTTGTTTACCAATTATGTTGCAAATGGTGTTGTATTCAATTTTTTAGCTTTTTTGCGGACGGGTTCTAGGCAGCTGCTTATTAATATAAATGGAACTGATCAGAGACGAGATCTCTGGAAAGCGATTGTTGAAGGAATGATAGCAACTTTGGAGGTGGAATCCTGATGAGCTCTCCCATTCTTGCCTATGACAATATTAAAATTAGTCCTTTTGAACAGGTCAAATTAAAAGAATTACAAATCGTTCACGAAGTGAATGAACACGGAAAGCTTACTTTTTCCGGTACGATTACTCAAGAACAAAAAGATCAATATATTCATTCCATTAAGGCGCTTACTCCTGTCGAAGTCGCACAGGTCATGAAAGGTGGTAAACGTAAAGAATTATTTTGTGGTCTAATCAGTAAATTGGAAGTTAGAAAAGTTATGGACGTGTACTATCTGAAGGTAGAAGCATTGACATATTCTCATTTATTAGACATAACAACGAGGACAAAATCTTTCCAAAATCCTTCCCTGGTATATTCCACGCTCGTTCGTGAAGTCGGGAGAGGATATGAAGATTTTGATATGATTTATGCCGCTGATAAGGATGAAAGTATTGGTCCTTTTGTTCTTCAATATCATGAAACGGACTGGGCATTTCTTAAACGAATGGCTGCACGCATGGATACAGTGTTGATGCCCGTTGGGAAATTTAAAAGTATAAAAACCTTTTTTGGTATTCCCGATGATGAAGCGACTGAACGTCTGGAGGATTACAATTACACCGTCAAAAAGAACTTGTCGGATTATTTGGTAAGTTCCAAAAACCATCTGCCGAATGTTCATGAGACGGATTTTATATATTACGAGATTGAAACTCATAAGGTGCTGGGTTTAGGAGACCCCATCCGATTTCATGAGAAACAATATTTTATCCAGAAATGTGTTTCGAAGATGGAAAAAGGGATGATCGTTCATCGTTATACCTTGGCAAGCCGTCTGGGAATCAACCGTGCCAAACCGTATAACGAGCGAATACGGGGCACGTCCATCGGGGGAAGAGTATTAGCAATTAAAAGGGACACGGTGAAAATTCATCTGGAAATTGATAGCCATCAAGATGAAGGACCCGCATACTGGTTTCCCTATTCAACCGTGTACGCTTCTGAAGATGGAAGCGGCTGGTACTGTATGCCTGAGAAAGGGGATAGTGTGAGGATTAACTTACCTACTCAGTGGGAATCTGCTGCTTTTGCGATCAGCTCGGTCAACTCTTATTCAGAAGATGCTGCCCAGCGTCAATCTGGTACAGGAGTTGCGACTAATGTTGGAAGCTCTGGAAGTGGTGCTGGTGGAGGCGGATCATCCGGCGATCGTATGTCTGATCCAAACATCAGATACTTTCGGAATCCGGCGGGCATGGAAGTTAAGCTTACACCTGGTCATGTAGAAATATCTGCTAACAATGGACAAGCGCTTATTAAACTGGATGCAAGCGGGGCTGTGACGATTATTGGACAAAAAGAAGTATCCCTGCACTCTAAAGAAAATGTAAATATTAGGGCTGATAAATCCCTAAAGATGACGGCTACAGATGAAATCGTAATCAGTAGTGATAAAGGCGGAAAAATAACGCTGGATCAGGCCGGGAACGCCAATTTTGCGGGAACCGAGGTATTCACGAATTAGACCAAAAGGGAGGAGTCATCTTGAATCGGAAAGAATCACTTCTGCACCTGAGGGAAAACAGCTTATGGGAATTCCGTGTAGAACAAATCGCAGCTTTGCACGCACATTTGGTCGATCATCGGATGGATCTAGTATCGGATGTTGTTACTGCCTTTCAAGAAATTTGTGCACAGGCGCTAAAGATGCAGACCAGTTGTCAAAAAGGTAAAGCACAATATATACACTTTACTTTTTTCAGGCATCGGGTTCTTAATCGCGATCCCCGCTGCCGTATCAATGTTTATGATCATCAGGGATATGCAGATCCAGTGGAATGTAGTGCTGAATACGATGCAAGCTGGGTGTTCGACTATCTGGATGCCTTCGAAGATCAAATTCGACAAGCAGGCAAACGGTATGTCAACAAAATTCATTCTGCGGATATATCACTAATTAAGCGAGAAGAGGCAGCTTTATATGTTCATTACTTAACCAACTTGGTGAGGCATGCCATGAAGAAAGCTGTGGAGACGGATGAGTTCGCAGCCCTGGCCAAGGAAGAAGAATTATATATTCGGGTGGGTGAGTACAAAGATGCCAATGAACTTGTGTTTAAGTATAACGGCAAGAAGCAGGACAGTGACCAGATTAGAAAAGCACTCAGTCCCAACGAACAGGATCACTATGTACATGAAAACTTCCGGGACATTGATTTAAGCGGAATGGTTTTTAAACTGGTTGATCTGTGTTATTGCTATTTTACAAATAGTTCATTGGTCGGGAGTTACTTGGTCGGTTGTCCTCTCATCGGTGCCGATTTCCGTCATAGCGATCTGACAGAGGCTATATTGGAGCAGAGCTTGATCAATGGCGCGGATTTTCGCGGGGCTAACCTGCGCAAAGCTAAAGTTGAGTCGGTTCAGGGGAGTTTTGTAGTGCCGGAGCGTAGTGCGTTTCACATTCCTCCATTCATGGCAACAAGCTTTGAGGGAGCGAATTTGGAAGAGACGAGCTTTGACTCATCCGATTTGAGAGGTGCGGATTTTCGCGGGGCTGTATTAAACGGTACCAACTTTGCACAAGCCAGCCTGGAAGGTGCCCGATTTTTAAAAACAGATATCGGCCGGTTAAATCTGAATGATCAACAGCTCGCCACGATACAGTTGTGTTCTGAATAAAGTTTAGATGCTTAGGAGGACATATGGAGTATTTCGTGATTTCTCAAGATGAAAGTCTGCAGGGCCATTTAATGACTTTTGAAGGCTTGCGGGCAGCAAACTCCACTTTGGAGGTAACCTCCGATCAAGCGGATGCCATTCATGATCTGACGGTGGTGTTCGTGAACGGCGATACGGATTACGTCTGTCCCGATTTTATCGAGCGTCCAGTGGTTTTGGTATCCGATACGATGAAAAAAGTGTTCGAAATGTACGATGATGACGTCATTTTTAAATGCGCCATACTGACGAATGTAAGTGAAGAATCGCAACGCGTCTACTGGCTTATGCTGGTAGACCGTCTGGATTGTCTGTCAGAACAAACGGAGTTCGATAAAACCGGAGGAGTTAAGCGTATCGTGATTGATCCAGACCGGGCGAAAGGGCATGCGGTATTTCGAATTAAGGGAATTGCAGAAACCACACTTGTCATCAATCTGGATATAGCAGAAAGTCTGCTAAGAAGGGAGCTGTTCGGTATGAAAATTAGCGAGATAGAGACCCATGATAAGGTGATGACAGTATGACCGAATCGGATCAAAGTTTCGTCGTCCATGGTGCCTGTGCGTTCTGTGATCAAGGATCACGCGAAGCAAGAATTATTGTTCCGGAGAGTCACGGAACGTATATTCACAATCAGCCACAATTAGAGAGATATGATTGTGCTCCCAATGTCAATATCCGTCCATTCGGAGTATGCAGAAGCACAAAAAATCCCGCCGTACAAGCTGAAATGAAAAAGGTGGAAGATGAAGTAAAGGCCCCGAAACAAGATGTCGGTTGGTTCAAATCCCTATTTATGAAGGAAGAAGAAATTCCTCTTGAAAAGCTTCCTCCACCACAATGTGTAGCAATGTGTGATCCCAAACTAACGGGTCCCTGGTTGCTTGCGAAAGAAGATGTAAAGATTGGATATGCAGACGCCTTGTTAAACACAAGTATTAATTCCTGCATATATGGCGGAAAAATTAAAATTGTAGATAATGGTCAACCGGTATAATCGGTCATCGCAGAAGGGAGGTATAAAAAATTGGAAGTCCATTATGCGGGATTTATTCTTGATTTTCCATATGAAATTAAGCTGCTGGAGCATCTGAGCTTTACCCATCAATTGAATGATCATGCTGTGCTGCGTTTCAGTACAATTATCCCGGAGCATAGCAACGGAGCTATACAAAAGCTGGGTACAGATGACAAAGTAATGTTGTTTGCTGAGCATCCGAAGACCGGGAAGAAAGGAGAGGCTTTATTTAAAGGCATCATTGCAGAAGCTGCTATGAGTCACGTACAGGGAGTCCACCGTTTGACGATTAAAGCTGTGTCCTATACCTATCAGCTTGATATTCAATGGAAGCAAAGATCTTTTCAAAACAAACAAAAAACGTACGGACAAATTATAGATCAGTTGCTTGAAGATTATCCGGGAGCACGTTGCTCGGATGAGACGACTGCCCATAAGACAACCGGGCAGTTTTTATTGCAATATGATGAAACGGACTGGCAATTTATGAAGCGGCTGGCTTCTCATCTGAAGACTGTGCTTGTATCCGCAGCCGGACATGATACACCGACCTTTTGGCTAGGACTAAGTGACAGCCAAGCGGTTGCCAAGCTGGACATAGATCAATACACGATACAGAGCCAGTTCGGTTCCTCACAACAAGGAAGTGGGGAAACAACAACATTCAAGCTTGAAAGCCGGACAAGGCTCAAGTTAGGGGATTCTGTAGAGTTCCAGCATGAACCCTATATAATCGTGCAGGCGGAAGCAAATGTAACTAAGGGGGAACTATTGTATTCGTATACCTTAGGCTCCCGGAGTGAGATCAGACGGAACACAAAAACGAACCCTAAAATTCAGGGTCTATCACTCGAAGGGAAAATCACTCAGATATCCCGCAATCAAGTCAAGCTACACTTGGACATTGACAACGCCAATGATGAGGCAGGCAGCTGCTGGTTTCCATACTCCACAGGAATGGATAATCAAAGCTCATATTTAATGCCCAAGCCGGGATCAAGTGTGAAGCTGCATTTCCCCACTACGTATGAAACAGGGGCTATTGCCAGCAGCTCGGTCCGCCGGGGGGCAGAGCAAAGTAAATACAGCAAAAAGTCTTCGGACCCGGTTGTGAAATCGTTGACCAATGATTCAGATAAAGAGATGAAATTAACCGGATCGGATATCGTCTTTGCGGCAAATAGTCAGGAAAGCATCAAGCTTCAACTGACAGGTGATGGAAAAGTAGAAATTCTCTCAGACACAGATATGGATATTAAGGCAACTACTGATTTCCTGATTGATAGCTTGGGAAAAATGCCAGCTCCAAAGCGCCTTGAACTGAGCGTGGGAGAGGTTATGGCTATTAGTCGCAGTCCTGTGGAAGAGATAAATCCGAGCCAGTTCATCTGGATCGAACAAGCGGCTTATGTGCAAGCGGCAAAAGTCTATCACGAAGGTGAACCGGGAAAACCGCCTACTGCACAATATGATGATAGCGCGCAACTCAAAGCTGACAAAGAGCAGATGGATGCCATTAATCAACAGGCTAAGGCTACACGTCAGCAATTGGTTGACAAGATTGAGGCAGGCAGATCTAAAATTGGGTTTGCACAGGTAGCCATGATTGTGGGGGCAGTCGCTATCGGTGTGGCAGCCGTCGTGCTTTCGGGCGGTCTGGCTACTCCTTTGGTTGTGGCTGCAGCAGGTGGAGCAATGTCAACGGCTGCTACGATAACGGCCACAACGGCAGTCATAGCTGGAGCCACGGCAATGACAGTTGCAGCCAGCGAGTACAGTGAAGGAACTAGCGACATCGCTAAAGCCAGACAAGGTGATCTGTCCCAGTCTTATAATTTTGCACGAGATACGTGGCTTGGCGGGAATAAGGAACTCTATAATGCTGTAAAATACGGATCCGTTATGGTTGCAGCGGGCGGAACTTTTGTGTTGACAGGCGGAGCTGCAAGTCTTATTATGCCCGCTATTGGCGGTGGACTTAATTTAGGGATAACATTGGGTTTTGATCGAAATCTTCGGCCTGGTGAAACTTTACTAAGCCATTACATGAGTAGCTTTACCAACGGGTTCGTCAGCGGTGGAATAGCCGGGAAATTTTTTAGTGGATTAAAATGTGGTGCCAGTGCAATCAACATATACTCACGGAGCGTGGCTGCGGGCTTTACCGCCGGAACGGTTCAGGATGTGATGAGTACTGGACAAACAGATGTAACGTCTAATCTGACCCGAAGTGCGGTAGGGGGCGCTTTTTCCTTTTTGGGCAATACCAAGGCAAGCACCTATGTTTCTTCCGTGGTAGGAGATATGCTAGGGTCCATGGCCGATGACTATCGAAAGCATGGGAATGTGAAGGAATCGCTAACGATCGACAATTTAAAAAAGTCCCTGATATCCAGCCTCGGCAATCTCGTTACACGCATAGATCCGGTAGATGTTGTTAAAGGTAGATTTTATTTTACGGCAACAGATTTGGTAGTTTATGATATCGGCCCGTCGATTGAGATGGTCCGTACGTATAACTCCATTCATCCGGTTGCAGGGACAACGGGCAAAGGGTTTACTTTTACCTATGAAAGCTCGCTCCAACGGGTGAAGGATCATATTCTGGTCATATGTACAGACGGACACTATGAAAGCTTTATTCTTCAGGATGACCAATGGGTTAACGAGAGGGGAGGCAAGCAGGAATATGCTCTCACAGAAAACATCGGAACGCGGGAGTATGTATTGCAGGATCTGCAACGTAATGCATACTTATACGATTTCGAAGGTCGTCTGCTACGCATAACCGATCGTTCCGGGAACCAGACCGTGCTTCATTATAACCATGATGGACTGTACAAGTTGACCACGCCAGGCGGAAAAGAAATCAAATTCACTTATGAAGCCGGCAAGCTACATCAGATTACCGATAACATTGGCAGAACGGTAATGTATGAGTACAAGGGAGATTGGCTGACCCGGGTTACTTATCCGAATGGTGGAACGACCACATACGAATATGACAGCCAAGGATATATAGATACGATTACCGACCAAAACGGACATAGGTATGTCCGAAATCAATATGACCATCATGGCCGGGTTACCAGGCAGTGGGACGCGGACGATCAGGTTACGGATATCGAATACGACGATGCGGAACGGAGAACCACTTTTACGTATCATGCCACAGGAGTCGTCGAGAAATTTGAATACAATGCCGATGATCTGGTGACGGATACGATCTACAGTGATGGAACTCGCGAGTCCTTTACGTATGATGCGTACCAAAATAAATCAAGTCATACGGATACGATGGGGCACACCACAAAGTGGGCATATAATATCTTTGGTAATCTTGTGGAAGAAATACGTCCAGACGGAACACGTACTGAGCGTCAATACGACCAGGATCATAACGTGACCCAGATTGAAGTTAACGGCGTAACAGAGAAATGGTTCACATATGACGCTGTGGGAAGATTGACCGAAGAGAAGTCCAGCATTGGAGACGGAAATCAGGCGGTCATTTCTTATACGTATGATTCACACGGCCGAGTATTGAGCAGCACGGATGCACTCGGTCACACGACAGTTTATTCGTATGAGACAGGCCATACGGACTCACCAACCCGGGTACGAGATGCCGAAGGCAATGAGTACCGATACACGTTTGATGAGGCTGCGCGGGTGATGAGCATTACCACGGACTATGGGACGGTAGAGTTTGAATATAACCATTTGAACAAGCGTACACGTATCGTAGATGCCGAAGGCAACACTACATTGATGTTCTATGATAAGATGGGCAATTTGGTCAAAAAAGTGCTCCCTAACGATTATGTTGCCCGTATAGATAATGGCAAAGGCACCGAATATCGTTACGATGCGATGGATCGTCTGGTCCGGATGACGGACCTGGCGCAGAACGTATCCCGTACTCGGTATGACATTAATGATAACATTTTAAAAGAGATTGACCCGAATCACTATAACCACGCGGAAGACGATGGACTCGGAACAGAGTACGAGTACGACCATCGGGGGCGCAGGATCAAGGTGATGTACCCAGATGGTGGCATCGCTCGCATGAAATACGACGCTGCCGGGAATATGAGCAAAATGATCTTACCGGAACCTTATGATCCGATGATTGATGATGGACCGGGCACCGAGTATGCATATGATGTCATGAATCGTTTGGTTCAGATCACCGATGCAGAAGGTCATGTCAGCCGCAGGTTTGTGTATGATTATGCAGGGCGTGTGGTAAAAGCCATTGATGCCAAAGGCTATGCTCGTGGAACAAACGATAGTGAACGTTTTGGCACGCTTTATGTGTACAATACGGCAGGCTGGTTAATTGAAAAGCGTGAGCCCGTTGAGGAAGCCAGGGAAGAAAGCTCAGGAGAAGCTGTCAGCGCGGGTCCCATTCAGTATCGCCTGACCTTGTACCGTTATGACCAAGCCGGAAACCTGCTGGAAGAGAAACGGACACAGGAGTATGTCAGCGAAACGGATTATGCGGAGAACTATCAAAGTGTTCGTTACAGCTATGACCGGAATCATCGGGTAATTGCCATTGCGGATGATACCGGTGCGGAGATTCGCTATACGTACGATTGTCTGAACCAGAAAACGTCGGAAAGGCAGAAACTGAACGAGCAAAAGGATCGGTTCATTCGCTACGAATATAACAAAGCCGGATGGCTGCAACGGCGGGTGGAAGTGCTGAATGCTGAAGATCTGACCGATCGTGTACCGGGCTTGGTGGATGCTGTCACTTCTTACGGTTATGACCGCAACGGCAATGTGGTCCAGATTGTGACTCCGGAAGGGTATCAAACCGAGATTAGCTATGATGCCGTGGATCGAATGGTTCAGATCAGCCGCCGGGAGGGTAAAGACGCCCGGACCAGCAGCGTCTATTTGAAATACGACCGCACGGGTAACGTGATCGAAGAGACGGATACGAATGGCAGTAAGGTAACCTATGCGTATGATCCGATGAATCGGCGTATCCGCATGATCGGGAAACGTGGCGGAACGACCCGTCTGTTCTATGACAAGACGGGGAATATCGTGAAGCAAGTCACGCCGAATCAGTATGATCCGGCTACTGACGATGGACCGGGGATGACCTTCACTTATGACCGCCTGAGTCGATTAATTGAGGTGGCTGACCCATATGGCCAGATCATGGAGCGTAGCCGATACAATGAGTTCGGTGAACTGGTCGGCAAAATGGAGGGTGGCGTTGGAGTGGAATACACGTACACCCTGGGTGGCCGAGTGAAGCAAGTACTGGTACCAGCCAAGGCAGGACAAGGCATCGTAAAGCAAGAATATATATATGATGCGGCAGGCAACATTACAGGCATTCGAGATGGTGAAGGCCATCTGACCCGTCATACCGTAGACGGCTGGGGCAAGATCACGGCCCTTCACAAAGCGGACGGTAGCACGGAGCGATACAGCTACGACTATGCGGGGAATGTTGTCAGCTCGACGGACGGAAACGGTCAAACGACGCAGTATGACTACAATAGCTTGGGCAAGCTGTCTGCTATACAAGACTCGGGCCAGCAGAAGATGCTGTACCAGTATGACACCGAAGGCCGCTTGGCCCGCCAAACGGACCGTAACGGCAAAGTCATGGAGTATGCATATAACTTCAATGACCAGTTGATCAAGCGTCGTGAGATGTCGAGTGGCATGGAAGAAACCTACGTGTACCGGGAAGACGGTCTGCTTCAAACGGCGACAAACGAGCATACGCAATATGATTATACGTACAATGAAGATGGTTTGCTGACGGGCAAATATATGAGCAGCAGCAGTGGAAATATGAGCGAAGCGTTTGCCAGCCTGATGAGCAACAACGAGGCAGAAGATCGTAGGCCGGGCCATAAAATACTGGCTTACGAATATGATGTGGCAGGCAACCGGATTGCTCAGACGGATGCGGGGGGCCGGACTACGGAATACCGTTATGATTTGGCTGGACGTGTCTCCGAGATCCGACAGGATCAAGAACTGCTGGCGAAGTATGGATACGTACACGGCAACCGTGTGGCTTCCATTTTGTATGGCAACGGCATAGAGATGGCATACGACTATGATGCAGATGGAAATGTCTCGAAGCTGTTAGCGCAATCGCCAGACGGAAGTCCGCTCCTACAGCACCGTTATGAATATGATAACAACGGTCACCAGATCGCCCGGGATGAAAACGGAAAACGAACAAAATATCGCTACGATGCCATAGGGCAACTGGTGGAAGCGGAATACCCGGGATGGGGGGCGGAACGTTTATCCTATGATGCGGTGGGGAATCGGTTAACTCGGCTATGGAACGACCACAAAGCGAGCTATACGTACGATTCACGCAACCGTTTGCTGTCCGTTTTGGAAGAGGCGCTAGGTGAAGTTTCGGATTCGGGAGCGGGATCGCGAGAACAGCAGACGCGTTACGAATATGATGCGCAGGGGAACCTGCTGCGAGAGCGAAGCGGACAGGAAAGTATCTCGTATGCCTATGATGCCTTTAACCGCACGGTGAAGGCAGAGAAGTCCGACGGTAGCTATATCCGCCATCTATATGATCCGGAAGGACTTCGCAATGGCGTAGAAGAGAACGGAACCCATCGTCGATTTGTGTATGACGGCTGGTATATGGTGAACGAGCTGGATGAGCAAGCCCGAGTCCAGGCCTCATTTGTACGCGGACATGAATGGTTGGCCCGGGTGGACGAGGTAGGAAATCCGTCTTATTATGTAAATAACCCACACGGGGATGTCCTGCATCTGACCGACCGTAAGGGCGGAATTCAGAACAGCTACGAATACGATGCATTCGGGAATACGCTGTCGATGGCAGAGCAGATCGAAAACCGCTTCCGCTATGCGGGAGAGGCGTGGGACAGTGTAACGCAGCAGTATTACCTGCGGGCGCGTTATTACAATCCGGCCATTGCCCGCTTTACGCAGGAAGATACGTATCGCGGAGATGGATTGAATCTCTATGCGTATGTAGGGAATAACCCGATTCACTACGTGGACCCGAGTGGGTACATGTGTGAGGAAAAAGGGAATGTTTATGATGGTAATAACAAATTTGGAACGGACGCATCTGAAAGTACTTTATTGCTTTCAGGACCTAAAACAGCTACACAGCGTCGAAATAGTCCCGGCACAGTAACTGGTGGATATAGAGCGAAGGATTACGAAAAGATCCTAATAGGAACACACGGAAACATTGGTCGCATACCTAAAGAAGTAGCATCGCAGCTACAAGGAAAATCATTCAAAAACTTCAGTGATTTCCAAAAATCTTTTTGGAAATCAGTAGCGAACAGCAAATATGCTGATGAGTTTACTTCTTACCACAAAGCCAATTTAACCAGAATGAAAAATGGTAATGCGCCTTTTGCTGATAAAACCCAACAATCTGGACGGGCTTGGCCACAAATGGTATATAATATTCATCATACAACCCCTATAGGAAGAGGAGGTGCGGTATACAATTTAGACAACCTTTTAATTGTAGCTCCACGTACTCATGCTGAAATACTAGATGTCACATATCATGGATACAATGGATTTAAAAAGCATAAATAAATAATGGAGAGGAGCACAAAATTTTTATGTCAAAAGATAAAGTACCCTTCTTTCGATTACAGCCAAATGCATATGATAATGGAATTTTCGAAAGGGTTTCTATGAAAATATGTCCAATTTGCAAACAAGAAACTGAATACATTTATGCGGGTCCCTTTTACTCTATTGAGGATGTGCATGAGATGTGTCCTTGGTGTATTCATAATGGAACTGCTGCTACAAAGTACAAGGGAGTCTTCCAAGCTGCTGTAGAGTATAATGGGGGATTACTCTCTATTACTTACGATGATCAAAATGAAGATTTTATGTATTTTTTAGACTACGAAGAAATTCCTAAAATTAATGATAAAGAATTAGATGAATTATTGTTTCGGACGCCAGGTTATGTGTCATGGCAAGAGTCTCAGTGGTTATCCAAAGACAATGAGTTGTATGCTTTTATTGAATATCTTGATTCACAGAAATTAGGTGATATGAGAGAGCAGTTAGGAGATGCGATAGTTCAAGCTGAAGCCAAATATGGTATCTCATTAGACGGTTCAGCAGAAGATGCAGGTATATATCTTTTTAAATCTTTAAGAGATGATAAGTATAAATTACATGTTGATTTCACTTAAAGGTTTTATACCTTTTTATTTTATGGATTGTAATTTGAAGTGCGACACCTGTTAAAAAGGTAGACTAGAATAATTTGATAAATTTGAAAAAATCATAGATGAACTGGAGGCTTATTCCACTCGAAATATGAGTTGGAATAAGCCTTTTTGTGTGCAGAAAAACGAAAGGAGAGAAGACAAAGGGACAATAAATTACCCATCAGAGCATTAGGTTTAATAAGTATAAGCAAAGATGGCGCATCATACGCTGACTGTAGACAGAGGAATTGTGAAGATAAGGACAGTAAAAGAGATTGAACCGAATTACTATAATCACGCGGAAGATGATGGACCCGGAACAGAGTACGACCACCGGGGACGCAGGATCAAGGCGATGTATCCGGACGGTGGCATCGCTCGCATGAAATACGATGCTGCCGGGAATAGGATCAAAACAGTCTTACCGGAACATTATGATCTGATTGTTGATGATGGACCGGGCACTGAGTATGTATATGATGTCATGAATCGTTTGGTTCAGATCACCGATGCAGAAGGTCATGTCAGCCGCCGATTCGTGTATGATCATGCAGGGCGTGTAATAAAGGCCATTGATGCCAAGGGCTATGCTAGTGGAACAAACGATAATGAACGTTTTGGCACGCTTTATGTGTACAATACGGCAGGCTGGTTAATTGAAAAGCGTGAGCCTGTGGAGGAAGCCGGGGAAGAAAGCTCAGGAGGAGCTGTCAGCACGGGTCCCATTCAGTATCGCCTGACCTTGTACCGTTATGATCAAGCTGGAAACCTGCTGGAAGAGAAGCGTACACAGGAGTATGTTAGCGAAACGGGTTATGCGGAGAACTATCAAAGTGTTCGTTACAGCTATGACCGGAATCATCGGGTGGTCGCCATTGCGGATGATACTGGAGCGGAAATTCGCTATACGTACGATTGTCTGAACCAGAAAACGTCGGAAAGACAGAAACTGAACGAGCAAAAGGATCGGTTCATCCGTTACGAATATAACAAAGCTGGATGGCTGCAACGGCGTGTGGAAGTGCTGAACGCTGAAGATCTGACCGATCATGTACCGGGCTTGGTGCATGCTGTCACTTCTTACGGTTATGACCGTAACGGCAATGTGGTCGAGATCATAACTCCGGAAGGGTATCACACCGAGATCAGCTACGATGCCGTGGATCGAATGGCTCAGATCAGCCGCCGGGAGGGGGAAGGTGCCCGAGCAAGCAGCGTCTATTTGAAATACGACTGCACGGGTAACGTGATCGAAGAGACGGATACGAACGGCAGCAAGGTAACCTATGCGTATGATCCGATGAACCGGCGTATCCGCATGATCGGAAAACGTGGCGGAACGACCCGTCTGTTCTATGACAAGACGGGGAATATCGTGAAGCAAGTCACGCCGAATCAGTATGATCCGGCTGTCGATGATGGGCCGGGAATGACCTTCACCTATGACCGCCTGAACCGGTTAATTGAAGTGGCTGATCCGTATGGCCAGATCATCGAGCGTAGCCGGTATAATGAGTTCGGTGAACTGGTTAGCAAAATGGAAGGTGGCGTTGGAGCCGAATATACGTACACCCTTGGTGGCCGAGTGAAGCAAGTGATGACATCAGGTGCCGCAGGACAAGGTATCGTTAGGCAAGAATATATATATGATGCGGCAGGTAACATTACCGGCATTCGGGATGGTGAAGGCCATCTGACTCGCCATACCGTAGACGGCTGGGGTAAGATCACGGCCCTCCACAAAGCGGACGGTAGCACGGAGCATTACCGCTACGACTATGCGGGGAATATCGTCAGCTCGACGGACGGAAACGGTCAAACAACGCAGTATGACTACAACAGCTTGGGCAAGCTGTCTGCTATACAAGACCCGGGCCAGCAGAAGATGCTGTACCAGTATGACACCGAAGGCCGCTTGGCCCGCCAAACGGACCGTAACGGTAAGGTTATTGAGTATGCATATAACTTCAATGACCAGTTGATCAAGCGGCGTGAGATGTCGAGTGGCATGGAAGAAAACTACGTGTACCGGGAAGACGGTCTGCTGCAAACGGCGGCAAACGAGCATACGCGATATGATTATACGTACAATGAAGATGGTTTGCTGAAGGGTAAATATGTGAGCAGCAGCAGTGGGAATATGAGCGCAGCGTTTGCCAGCCTGATGAGTAACAACGCGGCAGAAGATCGTGGGTCAGGTCGTAAAATATTGGCTTATGAGTATGATGCGGAAGGCAACCGGATTGCTCAGACTGATGCAGGGGGCCGAACCACCGAATACCACTACGATCTGGCTGGACGTGTCTCCGAGATCCGACAGGATGAAGAGCTGCTGGCGAAGTATGGATACGTGCACGGTAACCGTGTGGCTTCCATTTTGTATGGTAACGGCATTGAGATGGCATATGACTATGATGCGGATGGAAATGTCTCGAAGC
Organism: Paenibacillus kribbensis; assembly: GCF_001705305.1. Lineage (GTDB taxonomy): Bacteria > Bacillota > Bacilli > Paenibacillales > Paenibacillaceae > Paenibacillus > Paenibacillus kribbensis_B. The sequence goes on along the minus strand of NZ_MCBP01000013.1, from coordinate 87,666 downwards.
TGCAAGCTCAATCGCCAGACGGAAGTCCGCTCCTACGGCACCGTTACGAATATGATAACAATGGGCACCAGATCGCCCGGGATGAAAACGGAAAACGAACAAAGTATCGCTACGATGCCATAGGGCAATTGGTGGAAGCCGAATACCCGGAATGGGGAACGGAACGTTTATCCTATGATGCGGTGGGAAATCGGCTAAGTCGGATGTGGAACGATCACAAAGCGAGTTATACGTACGATTCCCGTAATCGACTGCTGTCGGTTTTGGAAGAGGCGCTGGGTGAAGTTTCGGGTTCGGGAGCAGGATCGCGAGAACAGCAGACGCGTTACGAATATGATTCCCAAGGGAATCTGCTGCGAGAGCGAAGCGGACAGGGAAGTATCTCGTATGCTTACGATCCCTTTAACCGAACGGTGAAGGCAGAGAAGTCGGACGGTAGCTATATCCGCCATCTATATGATCCGGAAGGACTTCGCAATGGCGTAGAAGAGAACGGAACCCATCGTCGATTTGTGTATGACGGTTGGCATATGGTGAACGAACTGGATGAGCAAGCCCGAATCCAGGCCTCATTTGTACGCGGACATGAACTGTTGGCCCGGGTGGACGAGGTAGGGAATCCGTCTTATTATGTAAATAACACACACGGGGATGTCCTGCATCTGACCGACCGTAAGGGCAGAATTCAGAATAGCTACGCCTACGATGCGTTCGGGAATACGCTGTCGATGGCAGAGCAGATCGAGAACCGCTTCCGCTATGCGGGAGAGCCGTGGGACAGCGTAACGCAGCAGTATTACCTGCGTGCGCGTTTCTACAATCCGGCCATTGCCCGCTTTACCCAGGAAGATACGTATCGTGGGGATGGATTGAATCTGTATGCGTATGTAGGGAATAATCCGCTCACGTATGTGGACCCGAGTGGATACATGTGTGAGGAAAAAGGGAATGTTTATGATGGTAATAAAAAGAAAGGTTCTTTAAATAATGAGGGGACAGGAGATACAGGAGTAAGTGGATGGTTGATTGGGAAAAATGGCGAGGTAAACTGGAAGAGCAGACCTAACTTTGGGCATACTTTTGAAACACATGGCGCGGGCAAGAAGAATTTAGAGTCATTGAAAGGACGAGCAAGAACTGTTAATGAACTGGGAGAAATGACAGAACAAGGCCAATGGCTTGATAATCAAAAAGCAGCAGATTTTTTAAATTCGTATGGTAAAGTTGATAAGCCAACCATTGTAAACATACCAGAGGGATTAGGACAAGTAATAAAACCTTCTTGGGATATAGTACCAGCTACAAAAGCCGTTATTATCCCTAGTTCAAAAACAGGCAAATTAATAACTTCATACCCTGTAAGTGAAACATTTAAATTAAAATGATAGTCCCTGAATCCGTAATCGTCATTTTTAGAAACAAGAGATTTACGGGGATTTGTGAAGTATATCCTGCGATTTGCTTGAGAAATTCATAAAATCTCAATTTTTTTCTGATATTCTCTTGTTTTCTCTGAATCTCAATTTTCCTCTGCCATGGATTCAGTCAGGTAGGTAATAAATAAAGGAGGAGAAATTCAGTGTTTAGTATGTATTTACAGCATAAAAACAACTTTGATAAAGTGACAATTGAAGAAAAAGAATATGATGATGAGCTCGATGATGAAACTAGTATAATATCTGACATTTGTAAATATCTACATCAAACTGGAGATATTGATTTTATTGTTTCAGGTTTTGGAAGTGAGCGATGGCCTGTAGATTGTAAATTCGACCTTCCATTAATTATTGAGGAATTGCCAGAAATAATTCAAAATCTCAATAAAAATGAATACAACTTCTGCTTAGGTTTTTATGAGCAAGGTGTGATGAGGGAAATAGTCTTTAGTGATGAAGAAGGTGGAAAGCTACAGTTAGAATGCAAAAGTTTAATGCATGGATGGTCACCTTCACCATCATGTATAGCAATGGAAAAGCCAACTGTGAAAAAAATGATAGAAGAGTTGTTTGGAAATTTTATTGCTTATAGCCAAAAGGTATGTCCAGAACTATTGAGTGAAAAGCTTTTTAGGGATTGGATATCTATGTACAATATTGCTCATATATTAGAATAAGATCCTGAGTGCTTGTGAATCCTTGGGGTAAGGTAAAATCCACAATGGTTTTAAGGAATGGACAGAAGAAGAAATAAATACTATGGATCTTGATTGGGACTGCCCCCCATTTGTGAGACAGGGATCAAAACACCTTGCAAGTCTAAGTAGCCAGTCGCCGGGAATCAATCGGTGACTGGTTATTTAGTTTCGCTTGAATCCGAATAGAGTTATAGTAGGTAATGTAGTCTCGAACGGTTTGTTCAACGATTGCCGTCGTTGTACATGTGAGACCTTCGGGATAGAACGTTTCAGACTTTAGCCTGGAACGAAACGATTCGATGGGGGCATTATCAGCGGGCGTACCCTTGCGGGACATGCTCATGGTAATGCCTTTTCCTTTGACGGCTGTTTGATAGGCCTCCGATGTGTATACGATGCCCTGATCGCTATGAAGCATCGTACCTGGCAGGGTTGGCAGTTGATTCAGCGTATCTAGAACAAACGTCGTATCTTGCTTGTCTGCTATACTGTAAGCGACAATCTCACTGTTGTATAAGTCCAAAATGCTTGACAGGTACAACGTTTTTCCACCAAACGGCAAATACGTAATATCCGTGACGAGTTTTTGAATGGGTGCATCAGCACCGAATTGACGCTTTAACTGATGCTCCGCGATTTGCACAGGCTGTCTGGTTGGCTTACGTTTCTTCACCCTGACTCGGCACTGTAACCTTTCGCGCTGCATAATCTGCTGTACACGTTTGTGATTGATGGTCTGTTTTCTTCTAAGTAGCGCAGTGATCTTTCGATATCCGCAACGAAATTGATGTTGAGTGCAGAGGTCCCGTATCTTCTCGACCGTGTGATCTATGGGCTTAGTCCCGTATACTGCTTTCCAACGATAGTATTTCGAGCGGGCAATCCTCAGGCTAGAATTATCGTGGCAACGGTCAAACGACACAGTATGACTACAACAGCTTGGGCAAGCTGTCTGCTATACAAGACCCGGGCCAGCAGAAGATGCTGTACCAGTATGACACCGAAGGCCGCTTGGCCCGCCAAACGGACCGTAACGGCAAGGTCATAGAGTATGCCTATAACTTCAATGATCAGTTGATCAAGCGGCGTGAAATGTCGAGTGGTATGGAAGAATCCTACATGTACCGGGAAGACGGTCTGCTGCAAACGGCGACTAACGAGCATACGCGATATGATTATACGTACAATGAAGATGGTTTGCTGACGGGCAAATATATGAGCAGCAGCAGTGGAAATATGAGTGCAGCGTTTGCCAGCCTGATGAGTAACAACACGGCAGAAGATCGTGGGTCAGGTCGTAAAATACTGGCTTATGAATATGATGTGGAAGGCAACCGGATTGCTCAGACCGATGCGGGTGGCCGGTCTACGGAATACCGTTATGATTTGGTTGGGCGTGTCTCCGAGATCCGACAGGATGAAGAGCTGCTGGCGAAGTATGGATACGTACACGGCAACCGTGTGGCTTCCATTTTGTATGGTAACGGCGTTCAGATGGCATATAACTATGATGCGGATGGAAATGTCTCGAAGTTGCAAGCTCAATCGCCAGACGGAAGTCCGCTTCTACAGCACCGTTACGAATATGATAACAACGGTCACCAGATCGCTCGGGACGAAAACGGAAAACGAACAAAGTATCACTACGACGCCATAGGGCAATTGGTAGAAGCCGAATACCCGGGATGGGGAACGGAACGTTTATCCTATGATGCGGTGGGAAGTCGGCTAAGTCGGATGTGGAACGAACATAAAGCGAGTTATACGTACGATTCACGTAACCGATTGCTGTCGGTTTTGGAAGAAGCGCTGGGTGAAGGTTCGGATCAGGAAACGGGAGCGCGAGGACAGCAGACGCGTTACGAATATGATCCGCAGGGAAACTTACTGCGAGAGCGAAGCGGACAGGAAAGTATCTCGTATACCTATGATGCCTTTAACCGAACAGTGAGAGCAGAGAAGTCCGACGGTAGCTATATCCGCCATTTATATGATCCGGAAGGACTGCGAAACGGAGTCGAGGAGAACGGCACGCATCGTCGATTTGTGTATGACGGCTGGCATATGGTGAACGAACTGGATGAGCAAGCCCGAGTTCAGGCCTCATTTGTACGCGGACATGAATGGTTGGCCCGGGTGGACGAGGTAGGGAATCCGTCTTATTATGTAAATAACCCACACGGAGATGTCCTGCATCTGACCGACCGTAAGGGCGGAATTCAGAACAGCTACGCATACGATGCGTTCGGGAATACGCTGTCAGTGGCAGAGCAGATTGAGAACCGATTCCGCTATGCGGGAGAGGCGTGGGACAGCGTAACGCAGCAGTATTACCTGCGTGCGCGTTTTTACAATCCGGCCATTGCCCGCTTTACCCAGGAAGATACGTATCGCGGAGACGGACTGAATCTCTATGCGTATGTAGGGAATAACCCGATCCACTACGTGGACCCGAGTGGATACATGTCTAAGCAGAAAAGTGATGTGTACGAAGGGAATAAGAATAGCCCATACGGTACCGAGGGTAAGAACCCACCTCTTCTTGACAGACCAATGGCAGGAGATAACATTGGCGTTAATCTCAGAGGTGAGGGGACGGGGACTTCTTCACGAAAGTTTGAATTTAATACAACTTCATCTGGACAGAGAACATATGCAGATTTACAGGGTAGAAATATTTTGGAGGGTTCACCTTTACCTGCAGATGAGATGATAGTAATAGCTGGAAAGGGAGGCCACCTCAAATTAAGACCGGGTTTTGATGACAAACCACTGGGGAGTATTAATAAACCGGGGAAATCAGGTTTCTTATTCACCACAGCTCAAGTGGAAAGTGAGTATACAAAAATGTTTGGTGATGGTTGGACAAAAAAACAGGTACAGAAATAACAGGCAAGTGTCGAACAAATTAGAAATGCTAGTTTTGATGTACTATATGCTCAACGAGTAGAAATCCATATCATATAAGGATTATATCTAAAAGAAAGATATTTAATGAGGAAGGGCTAAAGTTATTAGATAAAGTGTTCCAAGAAGTAGGGAGAATAAAAATCAAATAAACAGGAGGTCGAAAAAAATGACGGATAGTAATAAATCAGATTGGGATAAACCCTATAGAGAAATACAAGATTTTGAAGGATTTATACATACTATAACAAATTGGGGGAATTTATATGATACATGGGAACAATACAATATATATGGAATGATATCGATCTTATCAGCGTGTTTAGAAAATATAGGTAAAAATTTTTTAGAAGACGAAATTAATGATTTACACGAACATCTAAAGGAAAGCCATATAGAAATCCTAATAAAAATTGCAGATTCTTTAAAAAAATATAAAGAAGAGGGTAGACCTATCGACCAGCAAATAAACGATGTTCAATAAGCAAGACAGGTTGATTGATGTTCATTTACGAGAATACAATAATGGGTTTTAAAACGAAAACTAAACTAATTTTAAATTTAATATAATTTGTAGAAAATAAAAAACACCTCTTTTATATGGTGATGATAGTTCTATACTGTCATTTCAACAAAAAAAGTGGTGTTTTATTTTTATTACTACATGTATCAAACAGTGATTTATTCTGTCATAACATGCAATTGAGTAGATTTTCGTTCTGCTGCAAAGAGCGGCAAATGAGCATACGCGATATGAAGATAGTTTGCTAAATGGGTAAATATTATATGGGCAATGGAAATATGAGCGCAGCGTTTGCCGGCTTGATGAGTTACAACGAGGCTTGTCGTATTAATGAAATACATTCTAGTAGAGGCAGCTAAACAAAAGGTAAAAGAACTAAGACCTAAGTAGTATGGTGACATTATCAGATGTTGGTGAATAGCTCCTTAACCCTCAAAACAAGCAGGAAACTTGTATGGAAGATTTTTTGATATTTAGCTTATTTTAATATAAATCGACCCTATGTAAGCCTATACATTCTTTTAAATAAAAAAGATGACATATGTTTAAAAACAGGAAAAAAGTCACTGGGACTATAGTCTCTTATTTGATGAATTACGTATCCCTTAATCTGCTGAAATTCGACATTTTTTATGATAGATGTATGTATTCGAGATTAATACAAAAGTCAACAAGGTTGTCATATCAAGGAATATGCCCTTTTTAGGAATTCATAAGCGGGAAACTTTAAAGGACAAGTAGCAGCCATTGCGCAATTGTGCTTGTTCTGCATGAGCTTTTCTTTATCTGTAAACCATATATTGTAAAAACAGTTCGATTAGATTAGAGAATTTGCATGCATATGTATAAAAATGAGTATTAGGTCTTAGGAACTCCCTTTACTACTGTAAATTGACAAAATATGAAGCAGTAGATAATATGATTTGGGTACAGGGGGATTTTGGAATTTATAAAAGGGGTAATGCGTTTTGAACAAGAGACTAGATAACAGAGATAACGACAAAGGTAACGACAAATTGAAATGGAGTCAAACGATTTTTGGAGTGCTGCTAGCGCTTAGTCTGGTATTATTCAGTGGAGGTAGCGCATGGGCTTCATCCAATGAACAATTAACATGGATAGAAGGCGGCAGAAAGGTAGACTTGGGAAACGTGGCTGAGGTTGATTTGGACACTTCGCTTCTTTTCCTAGATGCGGCTAACACAGCAAAGGCGAGCAGAATGAATCACGACAACCCATCTGGCAACGAAATTGGAAGTATATTTCCTAAGGATGAAAATCAAAATTGGGAAGTCGTTTTTGAATACTATGAGCTTGGGCACATCAAGGATGATGAAAAAGAGGACATCGATGCGGATGCCATTCTGGAAAGCTATAAAGAAGGTACAGAAGAAAGCAACAAGGAAAAAGCGGAAAGTGATCGCCTTTATGTAACGGGCTGGGATGTGAAGCCCTTCTATAATGAAGGTACTCATAATCTTACCTGGTCCATGCTGGCGGAGGATGGAAACAAGGAGAAACTGATCAATTATAATGTTCGTTTGCTTACCCGTCAGGGTTATATTTCTGCAATATTAGTGTCCGATCCTGCGCATTTGGATGCGGACAAGAAATTTTTGAGTGAGAAAATATTGCCCAAGCTGACAGTCAAATCAGGCGAGCGATACGAAGATTTTAATGCTTCAACGGACAAAATTTCCGAATATGGCCTGACCGGACTGATTTTGGGAGGAGCAGGCTTGGCGGTAGCCAAAAAAGCAGGATTGTTGGCCTTACTAATTGCTTTTTTTAAGGGCGCGGGAGTTAAGGTTATCGTAATTATTGGTGCAGCTTGTGCGGGTGTTTTTGGTGTGATAGGCAAGTTTTTTGCTAAATTATTTCGCAGAAAAAAATCAAAAGCGGTGCAGGATGAAACGAACGACCGCGAGCATTCAGAGACATTACCGTAACCCCAAGCTGACATGATCAAATAAATTAATAAATAAACAGATAAAGAGGGGGATATAAGATGTCCGTTAACAGCGTTACGGAGACACAAATTTATAAATTGGATGATAAACGCTTTGCTATTCTTCATTCCTATGCCATTCTAACCAATCTGGATCAAGCTCAGGCAGAAGCAATCACTGCACAGCTTTCGGAAGGGACAGTGACCCTAGAGGAAATGGAGCACTATGAGAACTGTATTCCCTTAAATACAATAGAGAGTGTACAAACGAATTTGACTAAATTTGATGATACGTTGCTTCTTACCTATACAAAAGGAGGAAACTCCAAATCTGAAAAGGTGAAAATGGAATTTGCCAGCGACGAAAAGGATAGGTTTGTCCAGCACATGTATAGTTACATGAAGCAGGATTACTCTTATGAGCAATATACGAATACCGCTTGGGCATCAATGAAACCGTCGTTTGTTTTTTTCATGTACACGTTACTCATCGGGGGCTTTCTCTCCTGGCTGGCGTATTATATGGAGACGGCTGAAGAGTATTCGCTCAGGGTGCCCGCCATCCTGTACCCGGTTGTTGAGTTGATTTCACATACCGGATATATTCCGGTGGCTATCTTTATGGGGGGAATTGCATTAGTCTCCTTAATGATGGTCGTAAATAGAGCCGTCAAACCAAGCACTAAACTGGTTATAGAGCGCAAATCTCAATCTCAGGTTGCCTGAGAAGTACACAGGCTATACAACAGTTTAGCAGAATAAGTTTACCTGAACAGATGATCATGGTGGCAAAGACCCCGTGAATCATCTGTTTTTCGTTTGTTTTACTTGCTACAATAAATTTATTGTAACAGCCGTATCCTTTGGGGATGCGATTCCGTCTACTTTAACGAACACCTGAACACAAATGGACTAAGCAAAGGGGGGCCCCAAACATGGCCTTTGTGATATCCGAACGGATGACAAATGAATCGTCCCCGCCTAAGGGAAATGAATTATTGCATAACGTGCTTCCTGTGCTTTATCGCTACTGTCTTTCGTTGACAGGATCGGTATGGGATGCCGAGGATCTGGTACAGACGACCATCCTGCATATGCTGCAATCTGAGAAGAACCTGCATGAGGTGGAAAATGAAGAGGCTTATTTGATCCGTTCCGCGCGGAATAGATGGATTGATCATATTCGCAGGCAAAACGCCCAAAAGCGCCTATCTGCCCCTGACGAAAAAGAGTTTTCCCGGCGGCATGAGGAGTCTGCTCGGTATTGTAATGAAAACTACACAACAGATCTGGAGCTGGCGCTTCAATATTTATGTACACATGTATCGCCATGGCAGCGAACCATCCTGGTGCTCAGGGATGTATGGGGCTTTACGGGGCCGGAGACGGCAGAGCTGCTGGATACGACGGAAGGTGCGGTAAAAGCGGCTTTAAGTCGCGCACGCGCTCTGCTCGCTCAGAGGCACAGGGAGGGATATAAGCTGGAATCTGTATCCATACCTGAGCTTGAAGGAGAAAGAGAATGGCTTAAAGCTTATTTGGCCGCCTTTCGCGCCGGAGACATACAGCGCTGGATTACGCTTAGCTTGAACGATGCTGCTGAGCCGATAGCAATTGCCGGTTCTGTGCTGTACCAGCGCTTTTATCCTTCCGGTACGTTAATGAATTCCCATACGTCTCATGACATCAAGGCTATGATGGTCGCTTAACGAGAAGGGAGTTAATACAAATGAGCACCATTCCTTATGTAATTGAGCAAACGAGCCGAGGAGAGCGAAGCTATGATATTTACTCCCGGTTATTAAAGGATCGCATTATTATGGTATCAGGTGAGATTGAGGACCATATGGCCAATGTCATTGTAGCTCAGCTGCTGCATCTCACTGCCGAGGATTCCGAAAAGGATATTCAGATGTATATAAATAGTCCGGGCGGGTCTATTTCGGCAGGGTTTGCCATTTACGATACGATGCAATTTGTGAAAAATGATATATCTACCATATGCACAGGAATGGCAGCGAGCTTTGGTACGATTTTATTGACTGGAGGCACAAAAGGCAAGCGAATGGCATTGCCCAATAGTGAGATAATGATCCATCAACCGCTGGGTGGAGCGAAGGGCCAAGCTTCCGATGTGTTGATTTATGCCGAGCGTCTGATCAAAAGCCGACAACAGCTCAACCGCATTTTGGCAGATCACACCGGGCAACCGCTGGAGCGGGTGGAAAAAGACACGGAAAGAGATCACTTCCTTACGGCTGAAGAAGCGGTAGCATACGGCTTGGTTGATCGGATTGTTGCACGTATCTAATTGTTTTTGAAAATTTCATATGATCCCTCGCTAATTCTGAAAAAGTTCAAACTTTGTTCATTGCAATTGATGTGCAATAGGATTATAATCTCAGACGGATTCAAAGGGCTTATCCCGGAATTCATGGGAATGATCCCATCTGAGCTTGCATACGGCATGCTCAAATAAGAATTAAGTGAGGGATTTACAATGAAAACCTGCTGCACCATCCAAGTTGACGAAGACAGTTTAGTTATTGATTTGCCGGAAGAAGGAACCACGCTAGAGTCCCTGCTCGGTGATATTGAGAGCTGTGGAGGCAGTGAAGAACCTTGGCTGCAACTCATGGACAAGGTAATGGGCAACTCATCTGAGACTGTACTGACAGATCAAGCGACGGATGGCGGCGATAAGAAGAAGGCTCAGACGACCCAAGAACCTCAGGCAGCCGTCAAGAGGTAATAAGGGGATCAATCACATACACGATAATATACAAGACTGCTATACCGAGCCTAAGGCATCGGGATGCAGTCTTTTTTTAGGTTAAATAAGTTGGAAGCGTCTTCTCGTATGTTAGCTAAAATTCGTCAAATTTCGCGGATGTTGAATGGGTCTTTTGTCCCAAAATTGTGACTTTTAGTTCATTTTATACCATAAAGTCGAAATGTAACATAGAACTAACTATAATAGTAGTATCATCCATATACAGGTAAGTGGCATCGATTTGGACCTGATCCTCTTGTTGTATGAAGGGAGGAGTGGAAAAGCAGAGAACAACGTACTGATAACACTTTTTAAAAGAGGAAGGAATGTGTAAATGATGAAAAGGCAAAGGATCCTGCCAAGGATCGCAAAAAAAGTTGCGGTGATGCTAACTGCGGTATTACTGTTAACGTTAACAAACGGATTCAACTGGAACACACAAACGGCAGAGGCTGCTGGAACGACTCCTGTGGAGCGTTATGGACAACTTTCAGTGAAGAACGGGAAATTGGTAGATAAAAGTGGAAAGCCTGTGCAGCTCAAAGGGATTAGCTCTCATGGGGTGCAATGGTTTGGGGATCTAATAAACGAAGATTCGATGAAATGGTTGCGGGACGATTGGGGCATTTCCTTGTTCCGGGTTGCGTTGTACACTGAAGAAGACGGTTATATTTCAGATCCTTCATTAAAAAATAAAGTGAAGGAAGCGATTGAGGCAGCAGAGAAACTGGGCTTGTACGTCATTATTGACTGGCATATTCTTTCGGATGGAGATCCGAACATTCATAAAAATGAAGCTAAAGCCTTCTTTGATGAATTTGCCACTCAGTATGGCCATTTGCCTAACGTAATTTATGAGCTTGCCAATGAGCCGAATGGTAATAATGTGAAGTGGAACAACCAAATCCGGCCATATGCATTGGAGGTATCCCAGGTCATTCGTGCCAAGGACCCGGACAATGTTATTATTGCAGGAACAGGCACATGGAGTCAGGATGTACATGATGCAGCAGACAATCCATTGCCAGACAAGAATACCATGTATACCGTACATTTCTATGCGGGAACACATGGACAATATTTACGGGATCGGATCGATTATGCGCTGAATAAAGGCGTGGGCGTATTTGTTACCGAATGGGGGACAAGCGACGCTTCGGGTGACGGTGGTCCGTTCCTGAACGAAGCTAAGGTATGGACTGATTTTATGGCCAGTCGTGGAATCAGTTGGGCAAACTGGTCGCTAGCCGACAAAGAGGAGACCTCTGCTGCGCTATTGCCTGATGCTGACCGTAAGGGCGGATGGCCTGACTCGCAATTGTCAGCTTCCGGTAAATTCGTAAAACAGGCGATTTTGGAAGGCTCCAGCCATAACGGTGGAGACGGCAACAATGGTGGCGATAACGGAGGAAACACACCGGGCAGTGATAACCAGGGGATTGTGCTGCAATATCGTACTAGCGATACGAACGCAAAGGATAATGCCATTCGGTCTGAATTTAATATCAAAAATACAGGTACAACCGCTGTGAAGCTGAGTGATCTGAAAATTCGCTACTATTACACTGATGAAAGCAAACAAGCCCAGCAATTTTTTGTAGATTGGGCCAGGCTAGGCAATGAAAAGGTAAAGGGGACCATTGTAACCTTGCCAAACTCGAAGGCCAAGGCTGATAAATATGTGGAAATTTCTTTCACCGATGGAGCAGGAAGTATTCAGCCTGGCGAGGAAAGTGGGGATATCAAGTCTCGAATTCATGCTGCGAATTGGAGTAATTTTGATGAGACCAACGATTATTCGTATGGAGCTAACCAAACTGCATTCGCAGACTGGAACCATGCCACTGTATATCAGCAGGGTAAGCTGGTATGGGGCATAGAACCCTAGAATCTATCTGTTAACTACTTCGGACCTAGAGAATATGGGACTTCAGGCTGCGATGATTTGGAGATTTGGAGTATAGAGTATGCGCCTTTGGTATATGGGTACTGGAACTTTAGGAGGCAACCTTGGATACTTTGGTTCCAATGTATATACTACCAAAGTACCATATCCTATTTGACTTTCGTGGTATTTCAAGTACTCCTTAGGTACTTCATCAACTGCTTCCATAGTACCGAGGATTTGGTCCCATTGGACCGTTCCTCAACAACAAGCCCCCGCTGTTGCCATTACAGGCAGGCGGGGGCTTTTTAATGTTTCGGAAGCTCTGCGTCCGTTCAACTATGTTTATGCCAAATTAAAAACTTTGGCCAGCAGACGGTAGGACTGAACACGTTTATCAAAGTCATGAATGGAGGAGACGACCAGCAGCTCATCCGTACGATACTGCTCAGCCAGTCTTAGCAGCTTTTCCTTACATTGCTCAGGTGTCCCTACAACACGCCATGCTGCGGACTGACGCAGCCGCTCGCGGTCCCACTCCGTGTATGGATAGGACATTGCCGTTTTCACTGACGGGAGAGAGCTCATTTCTTTGCCCTGCATGAGCAAAAGGAAGTATAAGCTGGCACTGGACGCCAACTGCTCGGCTTCCTCTTCAGTTTCCGCACAGGCTACAGTAACAGCCGCCATGGAGCGGGGTTTATCCCCCAGGATGGAAGGCTGAAATTGCTCGTGGTAACGTGCGGTAGCTTCCACGCCGCCCGGAGTGCCGAAAAATTGGGCAAAGGCATAGGAAGCACCCATCATCGCGGCCAATCTGGCACTCTCCCCGCTGGAGCCAAGCAGCCACATCTCGGGAACGGTCGGTATCATCGGGGAGGCATGAAGCCCGGCAAAACGATGATTGTCAGGCACGGAATCATGGAAGTAGTCGATTAAATCGAGAATCTGCTGCGGATATTGTTCGACAGATTGATACTTGCCCTCCTGCAGAGCACGAGTAGCCAGCGGCAAACCACCAGGAGCACGTCCTATTCCCAGGTCGATGCGTCCTGGATGGAGCGCCTCCAGCAGCCGGAAATTTTCGGCGACTTTATACGCGCTGTAGTGAGGCAGCATAATACCGCCTGAACCAACACGAATACGTGATGTATGAGCAGCCAAATGCGCAATCAGGACCTCGGGGCTGGAGTGCGCTAGTGTTTTGGACGCATGATGCTCGGATACCCAATAACGGCTGTATCCCAATTGATCAGCTTCACGCGCTAAATCTGTTGTATTGGATAATGCATCATAAGCAGTACCGCCTTCAGGAATATGAGACTGGTCCAGTATACCCAGTTTAAGCATATGCAATCACCTCTTACACAACTGTATCAGACACAACTCATTAGGTCAAAACTTAGAATGGGAAGGTTGGAGTTTGAGCCCCTTTTCGTTATAATGAAGATTGTGCAGGATGAGAGAACATCCTTGCTTTTGGAGAGGGGAACGAATTTGTGTTAAGAACACCTTTGGGGCGTGTCCGACTCATGCTCTGGATTCAAGCTATAGCGTATTTGGCGATACTTTTCACCCACCAGCCGCTGCAAGCTGCGGGCCTGACTCAGGCGGTTATGGTGATTGGTAATATATATCGGGTGAGCTTTCTGCTCCTTCTCGTCGCTTTGATCTATGGCAAAACAGCATTGCATTGGCCCATCCGGCGGCCTCTGTTTATTATGTTTGCATCCTTTATTCCGTTTGGTCTGATGATTATGGATTTTGTGTGGGTGCGAAAATGGACAGGGGATACGGCAGCCAAACAGCAAGTTGTATCGTAACATTTGAAGGTATCTGGTAAGCAGTGTCCCGGACCTTGTCTGCAAGTGTGGGGCTGCCCTCGTTGAACTAAAAAGAGCATTACGCAATTGGGATTGGCTGGACTGGTCCCGTTTGAGGCGTAGTGCTCTTTTTTTATATCAGAAAATGAACTTAATGCTAATGTTTTAAGCTCTATCCGGTAAAGTGGACTCCTCCAGCTCTCTGAGCAGCTCAAATGCCTTTTCGTTGGTGCTTCCACACGTATCCTCATCAGCATGAAATCCACTACATACCGCTGGACGCTCAGGCTTGCCAAACAATTGACAACGATAATCCGAAGTGAGCTGAGGGCAAGGTACGCCAGCTGGTTTTCCATCCGGCATGCCGGGAATCGGGGATGAAATCGTAATAGCAATACAGCACGCGGCGCATCCGACTCGGCACTCCATTGGGTCACTCCTTATTAATCGTTATTTTTGTTACTGTTGCATGAAGTGACTTCAATGAAGCCATAATGTGAGGATGGCACAAAAAAAGCAGGAAGACAAGGATAACTGTATTTTAGACACGCTTTTCACACAAGGGGCATAAATCGTCGAGGAGGTACGTAAGATGTTATCAAGCCCCTAAATCAGCGTGCTACCCAAAGGTAATATTAACCAATTGTCTTCTGTGTGATCAAAAGGAGTTCGAGTGGTTAATAATAGAACACAACGATAAAAACTTAAACGAGGTGACGTAAAATGAGTTGGTTATGGGCATTGATTGTTGGTGGTATTATTGGTTGGTTGGCAGGAATTATCGCAGGTCGAGATGTTCCGGGTGGTGTCATTGGCAATATCATCGCCGGTTTTATCGGTGGATGGTTGGGAAGCTTGGTTCTGGGGAACTGGGGTCCTGTAATCGGATCGTTCTACATCGTTCCTGCATTAATTGGTGCGATCGTGCTGGTTGTTATCGTAAGCCTGATCTTCCGTTCTGTAGGGCGGAGCAGAAGCTGATTTTACGAATCATGAATAGACTGTCCTCCATGAGGCACAAAAATAAAATGAAAGAAGCTGCTACCGCAAGGTTCGCAAATGAGCCTGTGGGAGCAGCTTTTTTATTTTGCAAAAAGAGCGTTCGTTTCTTATTGAAAGCGCCTGATATGGGGAACAAATAGAACGCCTAGTACGATACACATGCCGATCGCTGCAAATATGCCAATCGTGAAGATGCCGCCAAGCTTGTCCGCCACGGCACCTACTGCCAGATAGCCTACAGGCAGTAGGGCAAAGGAAAACATCAGATCCAGACTGGCTACACGGCCAAAAGATTCGGCGGGCACCAATTCCTGAAGGCTGGTCTCCCATATAATCGCAAATATCATAATGCCGAAGCCTTCGAGCATCATGCTCATAATCAATCCGGGCATCCAGGTGATGACAGACAACAGAAGCAAAGCAAGGCCGCTGACCAAAGCGCCTAGGTAAGCCAGCAGACCACGATGCTTCCAATGCTTGCGTGACCCATACACAAAGGCTCCCACCATGGCGCCAACGCCGCTGCTTGCCATTGCGACACCGTACACAACGGGACTATAGCTATGATGTACCTTGAACAGCCACGGAATAAGTACAGCAATAATGCCTGAATAACAAATATTAATGAAGGAAAAGGCCAGAATCGTAATCCACAGCCAGGGATGGCTTTTGAGAATGGTAAAGCCTGCTATAAAATCCTTGACAAAATGCTGTCCACCTTGATCCTGTTGCTCTGGATCTGCTACCTGCCGCTTACCGATGATTGAGGCCAAATGAGCGCTCAGCATCCAAAAGCAGGCAAAAGAGATTAGATAGGTGACAGAATCCAGTCCAAAGCCGACGCCTGGCGAGGAAAAGGATACAATGAAGCCTCCCAACGGAGGGCCAAGCAGACGGACGGCTTGTATACTGATCTGACTGAGCGCGTTGGCCGCATTGCGAATGTCCGGTGTGAACACCTGTGCCCGCAAGGCAGAATAAGCCGGGTTAAAGATGCCGTCCATCAATCCGTATAACGCAAGGCCAATGAACAGAAACGGCATTTTCATTCCGCCGGTCAACATCAGCACCGCTGCAACAGACATTAGTCCGAACCGGGCGATATTCGTAAACAGAAGCAGACGGATTCGATCAATTCTGTCGACGATCATCCCGGCGAAGGGCAGAATAAGTACGTTAGGCAGCATATAGACAGTCATTGCCAGTCCCATGATTGTAGTTGAACCTGTCAGGGAATAGATGACCAGTGGCAAAATAACGGTCGTGACTGAGCTTCCCAGCATAGCAATCCAATGTCCAAGCCACAGCAGGGTGAATGCTTTGGATTGCTTTAAGGGCGAAGTAAAGGTAGCCCAGGCCGAGTGCTTTCCTTTCGAAGAAGCGGCGGATGGGGTTGAATTTTGGGTTTCCATATTAGTATGTATTCCTTTCAAACAGAATTGAGGTAAATATTACTAAACTTCATTTTGAAACCATTATACGAAACCACAAGCGTAAAGGTACAGAGAAAGTCGCTGCGATAGCTGTGAAAATGAATATCTTGCTTCTGAATGAGTCAACCTAGAATAACTATAGGCTTCAAATAAGATATAACTTACCTTTTGCATAGGGATTATTGGATAAAAGCATTGACGTGCCAAAATGAATGATGTACTATTCAATGAGCCAGCCACGTGCTAGGTTATCAAGAACAAGGAAAAGAGTGTGGTTAACATGAAAAAATTTAACTTTTTGCCGATTGTACTTATCGTGATGGCTTTGCTGGTTTCGGCCTGCGGTAATAATCATAAAGGCGCTAATACGAATAATGCTGCGACCGGAGACACCGGAACTAACAATGGAAAAGCAGATACAACCGCTACAGCTACGCTTGAATCTGTAAAAGCAAGCGGCAAGCTGAGAATCGGAACAGAAGGAACCTATGCTCCGTTTACTTACCATGATGCTGCGGGCAAACTGACAGGCTTCGACGTTGATATTGCGACTGAAGTGAGTAAACGTCTGGGTGTACAACCGGAGTTTATCGAGACACAATGGGACGGGATCTTCGCGGGATTAAACTCCAAGCGGTTCGATACGGTATTCAATGAAGTGTCCATTACAGATGAGCGCAAGCAAAAATACGAATTCTCCGATCCGTACATTGTCTCCAAGGCAGTTCTGATTGTGAGCGAAGATAACACGGACATCAAAAAATTTGCTGATCTAAAAGGTAAAAAGGCCGCGCAATCCCTGACCAGCAACCTGACTCAAATCGCGAAAAGCAACGGTGCGGAAATTGTAGCAACCGAAGGATTCAACCAAGCCATTGACCTTCTGACATCCAAACGGGTGGATGCGACCGTCAATGACGGATTATCCTATCTTGATTTGAAAAAGCAAAAGCCTGACGCTCCTATCAAAAAGGTGGATGAGTCTGCAGACGCTTCACATAGCGCAGCTGTCTTCAATAAAGGCAGCGAAGATTTGATCAAGGCAGTAAACAAAGCGTTGGCTGACATGAAGGCTGACGGTACGTACCTGAAAATTTCCGAGAAATATTTTGGAGCCGATGTATCCAAATAACAATGAATGATCGAAGATTCGACGAGTCGAACCGGATTTTCGCAAACCTATCTTTTTAAAGGATGTCTGTATAATGGATGAACGCCAGATACAAATCATTATGGATTCATTATGGCCTCTGCTAAAAGCAGGGGTTTCTTTTACAATTCCGCTCACACTGATCTCCTTTGCTTTGGGACTCGTGCTGGCGCTGATTACAGCGTTGGCCCGGCTGTCCAAATGGAGAATACTCAAGTTGATCTTCGGCTTCTATGTATGGGTGATTCGGGGAACTCCTTTACTGGTGCAATTGTATATTATTTTCTACGGTTTACCGTCCGTCGGTATTACACTGGACCCGTTTATTGCTTCAGTGATCGGCTTTACGCTTAGCGTGGGGGCCTATAGCTCTGAAATTATACGTGCCGCTATTATTTCCATTCAGGAAGGCCAATGGGAGGCGGGATACTCTCTGGGGATGACGCGCTGGCAAGTGCTGCGCCGTATCGTGCTTCCGCAAGCATCCCGTGTATCTGTACCTCCGCTCGCTAATTCATTCATCAGTTTGGTGAAGGATACTTCACTGGCTGCGACCATTACCTATGTGGAAATGTTCAGAACAGCTAACCAGATTGTAGCTACCACGTATGAACCTTTATTGGTATATACCGAGGCTGGAGTGATCTACCTGCTGTTTAGCACCATTTTGACTGTGCTGCAAAATTACCTGGAAAAGCGCCTGAGCCGTTTTTCCGTTAGATAAAGGAGATTGTACCGGTGATCCAAATTCGGAATATACACAAATCGTTCGGCTCGCTGGAAGTGCTGAAGGGTGTTAACGTGACGTTGGATAAAGGGAAGGTGCTCGTGATCATCGGCCCGTCCGGCTCTGGAAAAACAACGCTTCTGCGCTGTTTGAATTTACTGGAGGTTCCTGACCAGGGAGAGATCCAGCTCGGAGATATTGCACTGAATTTTGCCACAGGAACGAAGCTTCGGCAAGAAAGCATTTTGGCACTGCGCAAGCGAACCGGTATGGTGTTTCAATCCTACAACCTGTTCCCGCATATGACAGCCGTGCAAAATGTGATGGAGGGTCAAGTCACGGTTCAGAAAAAGAACAAGGACGAGGCGCGCAAACGTGCATTGGAGCTGCTTCAAAAGGTGGGACTGGCAGATAAAGCAGAATCTTATCCGCATCAGTTGTCGGGAGGACAACAGCAACGGGTCGGTATTGCCCGGGCAATGGCGGTCGAACCGGAAGTGCTATTGTTCGACGAGCCGACCTCTGCTCTTGATCCCGAATTGGTAGGCGAGGTGCTCAAGGTCATGAAGCAACTGGCTGCTGAAGGGATGACTATGGTCATTGTCACGCATGAAATGAAATTCGCAGCCGAGGTTGCGGACCATGTTATTTTAATGGATCAGGGTGTGATCGTTGAGCAGGGTTCACCGCATGACGTTCTGGAGCACCCTACCAGTCCACGGGCTATTCAGTTTTTGAATCGTCTGAGCGGAGAAACGGAATAAAGAAGAGAAAAGAACCTCTGATTGCACCAATATGGGCATCAGAGGTTCTTTGCATATTCAAAAGAATCCAACTCGCCCTTCGGCCGTGTTTTTTAACCAATCCTGCTTGCGGCTCTTATCCAGTTCGCCCCGCATGTCTTTAATAATCAGCTCGATATCTGCTTTTCCATGCTCGTGCCATTCCAGCGCAGCGCTGACATACAGCTCTCCGAGCTGAGCCAGCGAAAAGCCATCGGTCAACGCCGCTGCCTTCTGCGTACCTGCTTCTCCTGCAAAAACAAGGAAGTTACGCAGCTTGAGATACGCTAATCGCAGTGCTTCGTCAGGCAAGCTGATTTCGTAGGCCCGGTCGAAACGACCTGCCCGATTCATCAGACCGGGATCAATTTTTTCAGGATAATTGGTCGTTCCGATCAGGAAGATGCCTTCCTTGGAGGTAGCCCCGTCAAGGGTATTCAGGAAAAAGGAGCGGACCTCTTGCGGCATGGAATCAATATCCTCTATGACCAGCACCATTGGAGCCAGACGGGTAGCCGCCTCGAATACCTCTTTGACCGACTCACTGGTTGTGTACTCTGTAATTTGCCAGTAGGCGGCTGGCCCCGGTACACTGCTTGCAATTGATTTTACAAGTGTCGTTTTGCCGTTGCCTGGATGGCCGTACAGCAGAATACCGCGTTTGTAAGGAATGTTATAAGTCTGATAGAAGGTACGATCTGCTTCAAAAAACTGATCAAGTGAACGGAAAATATCCCGCTTAATTTCGGCCTTCAATATAACGTCTTCGCGCGTAATTGCTCGGGTAATCGGCTCTGCCTGCCGAGAAAGTCCACGGCTTGTATCGGTAAAAACGGTGACCCGCTTCATATTTTGCTTGCGTTCACGACCTCGTACTCCCGCGAGGAAGCTTTGCAGCTCCTGATCGCCTATGGCAAATACGTAATCTTCATTATATACGCCATTCTCACGGAAGAAGGGAACCCGCGCCAACGCGATGCCCCACTTGGGATAGGCAAAAACATTATTACGCATCGACAGATGCACACCGTATTCTGGAGTTGGTCCGTCATCGTCATATTGAATGGTGCGCTCCTCCAAACGATCAAAGACCCGCGCCACATGCTCCAGCTCCGGGCTGCCTGAACGAATGTCCTCCTCCAGCAAGTCCCAATACTCAATATTGGGATCATCACTGGCATACAGCTCGTATTTTACGCCATAGCGATGATAGAGTGCTTCGCTGATGCCGTCGATCAGACGGGCATATGCGGCATAGCCGGTAATCCGCCCATCTGTATGTTCATCAAATTGGTAAATAGCAGGGATGTCTATACTCAACTTATTTGGCTCCTTTCAGGGCGGCCAGCGGCTTGCATTTGGCTACAACGGCTGCGAGTCCTGCCCCGGTGACACTTTCAATAATATCATCTACGTTTTTATAGGCTTGGGGAGATTCGTCGAGAATGCTTTCCAGTGATGCCTGATTAACCACAATCTCGTCGTCTGTCCCTACACCGAGTGCTCCGGCAAAATCATCCACACTGATGAGCCGTTTGGTCGCAGAGCGTGAACGAATACGGCCCGCTCCATGGCAAATGGAATGGAAGTTATCCTGGCCCCCCGGCAAACCGACCATAATATAAGAGGCTGTACCCATAGAGCCTGGAATCAGAGCCGGGTGCCCGGTTGCCTGATAGGGTCGCGGATTGTCGGGGTGACCTGCCGGGAGAGCGCGTGTAGCACCTTTACGATGTACGAACACGCTGCCGTGCTCCGGATGAGATTCCTTCCAAGCATAATTGTGCATCAGATCGTACAAGGTACGCAACTCGCACTTTGTACCAAAAACATCGCGGAAGGCTTCACGTACGGAATAGGCGATCAGGTGCCGATTCACCACAGCATAGTTCAGCGCAGAATACATCATATCAACATAATGTACAGCTTCGGGATGATCCAGCGGCGCGAATACCAGTCTCGGGTCGGAGGTGCCGAGTCCGAGACGACCCATCACCTTGGCAATGGCAGACGAACTGGTCTGGCTAATGGCTCCACCCCAAGCCCGCGACCCGGAATGGATCATCACGGCCACCTGACCGTCAAACATGCCCCAGGCTTCGGCTATTTCGCGGTTTTCTTCCGCAATTTCAATCGCTTGAATTTCGACGAAATGATTGCCGCCGCCCAGCGTGCCAAGCTGTCGGTGAGCCCGATGCCATGTGCGATCTTCGACTAGATTCAGTACCTCTTCGTCAAATGAG
Source organism: Paenibacillus kribbensis (assembly GCF_001705305.1). Classification (GTDB taxonomy): domain Bacteria; phylum Bacillota; class Bacilli; order Paenibacillales; family Paenibacillaceae; genus Paenibacillus; species Paenibacillus kribbensis_B. The sequence continues at coordinate 66,336 of NZ_MCBP01000013.1, read as the reverse complement.
AACTTACTGTGCTCCACATGAGTGAGCGAGGTGGATTTTTTAGGCGTGTAGCTGTCCGGAATATATTTATTGGGCAAGCCATGCAGCCCCTTGCGTACAATATGCTCCAGCCGAATGTCCGAATAATGTCCACGCTGATGGGCTTCCATCGGCAGGTATTTGTCGATGGCCTTGACCAGCTTACGGCGCAGCTTGGTTTCCTTTAGGGCATCCTTGTGCAGATTGGTCAGGTGTACACGCATGCCGCAGCCAATATCGCTGCCGACGATGGAGGGAGATACATAGCCGTCCTCCATTCCCCATACAGCAGTCGTACCGATGCAGGTTCCGACGCCTACATGTACATCCGGTGTGTATCCCATATAGCGGATTCCCGGGATTTGTAGATTGTTATTAGCCATCTCGAACACTTTGTAATCGAACGAGGAGAAAAGCTGCGGAGAAGCATATACGGTCAGATCACCTGCCGGAAGCTTCATCAGATGGCTGTAGGGTCCTTCCTGGAAGGACGAGTTTTGAGTATGTTGTATATTCATATAATGGGGTAATTCCCTTCTTCATGTAAATGGATAAAGTCTTGCACAAAATGATTTTGAAAAACAAAAAAGCCGCAGACTTGTCGTCTACGGCTTCCTGCACCGAAAGTGTCACTACATTTTATGATCCGTACATCATAAATACGTAAAATAACCTATTCTTCCAATCGCATAAAAAATAAAAAAGCCTGGCTAATCACGCCGTCAGACAGCGTGATGTCACCCATCATGTCGCCCGAACGGGGCCGATGAGACGAAAATTCAAATATGTGGTTGTATCCTGCTGTCTGTATGTCGTTATCATGTAAAGCACAGTCATGTCTGTCGGCCCCCTTTTCTTAAAGTTAATTGTTATGTTAATGGAAACCTGTGGAAGCTGTCAACCCCGATAAGGTAGAAGCATGGAAAGATATGACTATATTCATAGTGAAGTGTGAGTAACATCATAGTTCAATTGGCCCAAAGCTGTTATTGTACTGAATATTCAAATATTCAGATATTGTTGGTCGTTTACATGACAATTTTATGAGGGGATGGAGCAAGCATGGAAGGAGATCTCCAGAAGTTTAAGGCCGACTTTTTCAAAGCATTGGCTCACCCTCTGCGCATCCGCATTTTGGAGGTGCTGAGTGAAGGAGAGCGGAATGTGAACGAGCTGCAGACTGCTCTCGGTTCCGAAGGTTCTGCCGTATCGCAGCAATTGGCCGTTTTACGGGCCAAAAATTTGGTGAACAGCTTCAAGGAAGGGACAACGGTCGTGTACTCATTGCGTGACCCGCTTTTGAAGGAGCTGCTTGCGGTGGCACGGCGGATTTTTGACAATCATTTGGTTGAGGCGATCTCGTTGCTGGAAGGTATACGTAACGAGAAGTAATGCTACTACAGAAAAGAAGGGTTACAGGGATGAAGTGGACAGGAAGGTTCGAAGGCTATAACGCAGGGGCTTTGCGAAAGGATTTGATTTCCGGAAGTATTGTAGCGATTGTGGCGATTCCACTCGGTATGGCGTTTGCCATTGCATCAGGGGTAAAGCCGGAATATGGGCTATATACAACGATCGTAGCGGGAATTCTGGTTTCACTGCTGGGAGGGTCCAAATTCCAGATTGGAGGACCTACAGGCGCGTTTATTCCCGTTTTGCTCGCGATTGTCATGCAATACGGGTATGAGAATTTACTTATAGCCGGTCTTATGGCGGGGGTTATGCTCATCTTAATGGGTGTGCTGAGACTGGGCGCACTGATCAAGTTTATTCCCAAGCCGGTAACGATTGGGTTTACGGCGGGGATCGCCGTGACGATCTTCAGCGGTCAGATTGCCAACTTTCTCGGCTTGCGCGGGGTAGAGCGGCATGAGACTTTTTTGCCTTCCATGGCAGAGCTGATCCGTCGATTGCCTTCACTGAATGTGTATAGCATTCTGACGGCTTGTATCTGTCTAGCCGCCCTGATTTGGGTGCCTAAAAAATGGCCTAAGGTGCCGGGTTCGCTGGTCGGCTTACTTTTGTCAACATTGGCAGCCGTCTGGCTTTTTCCAGGGCAAGTGGCTACAATCGGCTCTGCTTATGGAGATATTCCTGCTTCTTTGCCTGAACTACATATTCCTGCGATGACCTGGGATTTGATCGTGAAGCTGCTGCCGCCAGCACTCGTAATTGCGATGCTGGGGGCTATTGAATCTCTGCTTTCCGCAGTGGTAGCTGACGGGATGACGGGTGCACGGCATAACAGCAATCGCGAACTGGTTGGACAAGGTATTGCTAATTTGCTCACACCGTTATTCGGCGGCATTCCTGCGACCGGTGCAATTGCCCGCACCGCCACAAATATCCGCAACGGTGCTGTTTCTCCTATGTCAGGCATTGTGCATGGGTTCGTTGTGTTCCTCATTCTGGTGCTTTTTGCTCCATATGCATCCAATATTCCGCTCGCCAGTATGGCTCCGGTGCTGATGGTGGTAGCCTGGAATATGAGTGAGCGCAAGCACTTTGCGCATATTCTCAAGACGCGAACAGCGGATTCTATCGTGCTGGTTGTTACCTTCCTGCTGACCGTTTTTACAACGCTGACCACAGCAGTTGAGGTGGGGCTGGTTTTGGCGATTGTGCTGTTCGTCAAACGAATGAGCAGTACACTTTCGGTAAATAAGGTACTTCCTGATCCTTCTGTAAAACATGAAAAAGTCGGCGCGCATATGGTCACAGAGCAGCATGATTGCCCACAGGTAGCCATCTATAATGTGGAAGGTCCGCTGTTTTTTGGTGCAGCTTCCGTATTGGAAAGCTCAGGAATGGGAGGCAGGGCTGACCACCAGCAAGGGATTTTGTTGCTGCGGATGGGCAAGGTCCCTTTTATGGATATGACGGGAGAAGCTAATTTTACCGCATTAATTCAGAAATATCGGCAGTTTGGAGGGACGGTGCTTGTGTCGGGGCTTCAGCCTCAACCGCAGGCATTGCTACAGAAAACCGGATGCTACGACATGATTGGACAAGATCATTTTTTCGAGCACACCGGAGAAGCAATTACAGCAGCCATTGCACTGGTGAATCAGAACCAATGCTTTGGATGCAGGCAAATGGCTTTTCGGGAATGTGCCACTCTGTGCGGCAAATCGCAAGAGCGGCAGGGAGGAGCAGGATTGCATAAGCCAGTCGCGCAGTCCAAGTCTTCCTTTCCAGATACTGCCGTTCCGGTTCCCATATCAGTAAATAGCGGCAGATAGCGCGCTTCCAGATTTGTTGCTGAATGCCGAATAATCTCTTCTATTTTCCGATAGAAAGTGCGCAATCAAGACTCGCATTTGCTTCGAAAAATGGAAGAGATTTTTTCTGCTTCAAGAAAAAAAGGAATAAAATTCAAAAAAATGCTTGAATATCTGATTTTGTGACACTATACTAGATTCAAAAGATACCATGTTTCACATTGTTTTGTTTTAAATTGTATTTTAATATACGAATGTTTACCTCCTCGACAACTTCTAGTTTCTTTTATCCTACCTTTCTCTTCATTTTTCTCTTACTTTCTTCAAGACTTATTCACATATACCATACCTGATTGTCGTTCCCTGCGGTCTGCACCAAGGGTTGTTCACCTCAGAATGATGACCTATGGATTTCACTCCGAGTCTATATTTTTAAGGAGGTGAGTACCAGAGGCTATTTTGTGAGCTTTTGACGCAGCTGTCCGTAAGGTTGTCCTTGAGAATTTAAAAACCAAGTAAAGGGAGATGGAAAGTATTGATTAAGTCAAAAAATATTAAAAAGACGTTGTCGGTCAGTTTTACCGCTCTGCTTGCTTTTTCTCTCATTTCTCCGGTGTACGGAGATTCCAGCACAACCTCCTCGGCAGGAGCCTCGACGATTTCTGCCAAGGTTTCAGCCAGACTGAACCAGCAGTTCAGTAACAGCGAGTATGTCACCTATCTGGTTAAATTGAAAGATCAGGTAGACACGGAGTCGGTTGCCAAGCATGCTTTTCAAAAGGCTTCTGCAGAGCAGATTTCCCCTGCTGCCGCTAAGCTGTCTGTACGGACAACAGTTGTGAACTCGCTCATGGATACAGCAGAAAAAACGCAACAGCCTGTGGAAGAATACTTAAAAAAGGAAGTCAACAACGGAAACGTTAAAAAGTACAAGAGCTACTTTATCGTCAACGCGCTGGCGGTAACGAGTACGAAAGAGGTGCTGGATAATCTTGCGACACTGCCTGAGGTGGATAAAATTTTACCGGATGAAAAGCGAGAGCTGCAAAAGGTTGAAATAGACAAGGATGCCCAGCCAGCAGTAGAGGAAGCGACAGCCGAACAAGCTGCTGCAGACACGGCTGTAACAGAAGAAAATGCACAGAAGTCAGTGGAAGAATCTGTATACAAGGATGCTGTAACGCCTAGCCGGGTCGAATGGAATATTTCCAAAGTCAAAGCACCACAAGTGTGGGCCAAGGGCATTGACGGCAAAGGGGTTGTCGTTGCCAATCTTGATACAGGCGTAGAGTATACTCACCCGGCGTTGAAAAGAAAATGGCGCGGTTTGAATGCTTCCGGCCAAACCGTTAATCCGGAGCTGAGTTGGTATGATGCGGTTAACGGAGCATCACTGCCTACAGATTCAGATGGACATGGTACACATACGATGGGGACGATCGTTGGCTCGGACAGCAACGGTACGAATGAAGTCGGTGTTGCTCCCGGTGCCAAATGGATTGCCGTTCGGGTATTCAACCCGGATACCACAGACTCCATCTTGCTGGACGGTGGACAGTGGATTCTTGCCCCTGTAGATAAAAATGGTAAAAAGCACCCTGAGCTTGCACCGGATGTGGTGAACAACTCCTGGGGCGGCGGACCTGGCCTGGATGAATGGTATCGTCCAGTTACGAAAGCATGGAGAGCGGCTCAGATTTTCCCTGAGTTCTCTGCTGGCAACACCACATGGACCAATCCGGGTGGAGCCGGGTCTGTAGCCAATCCGGCGAACCTGCCGGAAGCCTATGCCACCGGAGCGACTGACATTAACAACAAGCTGGCCAGCTTCTCCCTCCGCGGCCCTTCTCCTTATGGTGAAGTGAAGCCGGAAATTACGGCTCCTGGCGTAAACATCCGTTCCTCTGTACCTGGCGGGTCCTATGAGGGTGGATGGGACGGTACCTCCATGGCAGGTCCGCACACAGTCGGATTGGTGGCATTGCTGCTTCAAGCCAAGCCATCCTTGACCGTGGATCAATTAGAGGACGTTATTTCGAAAACAGCAACGCCGCTGACAGACAGCCAGTATCGGACTTCACCGAACAATGGCTACGGCTACGGCCTGATCGACGCGCTCGCTGCGGTGAATTCAGTACTTAACTAACACGATCAGATAGGATTAAAAAGACTTCGAAATCCCTTTGAGCGGCTCGCGCAGAGATTGCATACACCTGCTAACTGGTAATGCATCGTTTACGCAGCCGCTATAAAGGGGTTTTCGTACATAATAGAATATAAAATTCATAGAATTTCAAGAAAAATGCAATAAAACTACTTGTATATCTGTTTTGATAACTTTATACTATCCATATTATATATTTATATTACAATTTTTAATATAAATTGCGATGATATAACATGTAATGATATATCATACTTTTTCTTCGAAGTACTCCTGCTTTCTCTCCTTGGTATCTACTGAATTTTATCACTTGCTATTCGAATCGTTAACTCACTATGAAGTACATCCATCTATGAACAATCAAATATACTTTTGTGCCTCTATACTCTATGAAGGAGGTGGTTGTCAGCCACATCGTGTCACGCAGCCCGTGTGTTTGGTGTGCCAGGCATGAGGTCTTACTCTCGTACAGGTTATTACAGAAACATTAAACCTAGTAAAAGGAGTGGAAAAGTCAATGATTAAGCCTAAACGATTCAAGAAACCGCTATCTATTGGACTATCTTTGCTTATGGCCTTTTCTTTTGTACAACCTGCTTTGGCAAATAACACACCAGATGGCTCCAAGCTGGAGCTGAAATCAGCTTCGCACAAGGTTACGACCGCGAAAGTATCTCCGAAGCTAACCAAGCAGTTTGAGGAGAACAACTATGTTACCTATCTGGTTAAATTAAAAGAGCAGGTAGATACCAACAAGGTTTCCAAAAATGCTCTTCAAAAGGCTTCACTTGAGAAAATAACACCCTCCGCTGCCAAAATGGCTGTACGCAGCCATGTGATCAGTTCTTTGCGCGAGACGGCTTCCAGAACCCAATACGGGCTTGAAAATTATTTGGATCAGCAGTCAAAGGACGGTGGAGTGAAGGAATATAAAAGCTACTTTATTGTGAATGCGATGGCTGTTACGAGCACCAAGGAGGTGCTGGATCATATTTCGAAGCTGCCTGAAGTCGATAAAATTTTGCCGAATGAAACACGTTATTTGCAGAAAGTGACGGTTGACAAGCAGGCAGAGGGGACCGACGCCAAAACAGCTGAAAAAGCGACAACCGAAACAGCAAAGTCTGAAACGGCAGAGAAAGCTGTGGAACCGGAGAAAGACGATGGAAAAACATCGGCCAAGCCCGGCAATGCAGGCAAAAATGCTGTAGACCCTTCTACGGTGGAATGGAATATATCCCACATTAACGCACCACAAGTTTGGGACAAAGGCATTGACGGAACCGGAATTGTGGTCGCCAACCTGGATACAGGCGTAGATTATACACATCCGGCGCTGCATCGCAAATGGCGTGGTCTGGACGCGGCAGGCAATATTGTGAATCCCGAGCTGAGCTGGTACGATCCGCACAGTCATGCGACGCTTCCGGTCGATCAGGAGGCTGATTCCCACGGTACGCATACGATGGGTACGATGGTCGGCTCCGAGGAAAACGGAACAAACCGAATTGGCGTTGCACCTGGTGCGAAGTGGATTGCGGTTCGGATTTTTAATCCGGAGACGACGGATGCGATTATACTGGATGGCGGTCAATGGCTGCTTGCGCCGAAAGACGCCCAAGGCAATCTGCATCCCGAGCTTGCACCGGATGTAGTGAACAACTCGTGGGGAGGCGGACCCGGTCTGGATGAATGGTTCCGACCTGTGGTTCAGGCATGGCGTGATGCCCAAATATTCCCCGAATTCTCTGCAGGTAACACCTCTCTTTCCAATCCGGGTGGCCCTGCATCGGTCGCAAATCCGGCCAACTATCCTGAATCCTTTGCTACCGGAGCAACCGATATCAATGATAAACTGGCAAGCTTCTCATTGCTGGGGCCCTCACCGTACGGAGAGATAAAGCCTGAAGTCTCCGCACCGGGGGTAAATATCCGGTCATCCGTGGCTGGCGGCGCCTATAAAGGCGGATATAACGGCACCTCCATGGCAGGTCCTCATGTTGCGGGTCTCGCAGCACTGCTGCTGCAAGCGAATCATTCTCTTACTGTAGACCAGCTTGAGGAAATTTTGATGAACACAGCTACACCGCGTACAGACAGCACCTATCCTACTTCGCCAAACAATGGCTACGGACATGGTGTCATTAATGCGCTGGATGCGGTTGGTTCGGTCATTCAGGGTCTCGGTTCCGTATCTGGTAAGGTTGTAACAGGTGGAGACGATCTGGAGGCTCCTGTTCTGGAGCATACACCGCCTGCTGCGGCATTCGAGGGTATTGATATACCTCTGACTGCTCATGTAACAGATAATGTCGGCGTGACAGCCGTTGAGGCATTTGCCAAAACAGCGGGTACGTCAAACTATGTATATATTCCGTTGGAACGGACCTCCGGTGACAGCAAAGACGGTACATATCAAGCGTCCATCCCGACTTTTTTAGTGAACAGCGCTGGTCTGGAATACTATATTCGTGTAAATGATTACGGTAATAACGGTTTTGAAACGGAAGTATATAAGGTTAACATCTCCAAGGGTGTTAAACCGGGCTATACGCAGGATTTTGAAAAAGACATCACTGGTATCAATGTCGGCGGACAAGGCAGTGTCTGGAAATGGGGAACCCCGACAAGCGGCCCTAGAAGCGCGTATTCGGGAACAAAGGTCATCGCGACCAATCTCGAAGGTCAATACCAGGCCAACTCCAACAGTTATTTCATGGCTCCACCGATTGATTTGACTGAAAGCCCGAAAGGGGCAATTGTCAGCTTCAAGCATTGGTACGATCTTGAAAACAATTCTGATTTCGGTAAAGTGTATGTAGCCACCACCAATAGCCAAAATGCATTTGAGCAGGTATTATCGTTTACCGGTTCCAGCAATGGCTGGAAAACACAGTATCTTGATTTGCGAGCATTCGCTGGTCAAAAGGTTTACCTCCTGTTTAACTTTACGAGCGACAATACGATTGTAAAGGACGGCTGGTACATCGACGACCTGTCGATTCAGGAACCGGATACCGTGGCACCTGCCGCGCCAGGTAATTTAACTGCCGAAGCGGATACCGTCGGCAACGTTGCACTGGCCTGGGATGCTTCATCCGATGAAGATGTGAAGCAGTACAAGGTGTATCGTTCCAACGAATCAGGCAAAAATTATACTACTATCGGTACAACCTCTGGACTGACCTTCACCGATACGATCACCGTCGGCAGTGCGACCTATCATTATGCAGTCGCGGCCGAGGATTACAGCGGTAACGAGGGAGCCAAGTCGAATGAGGTGTCTCTGAGAGTAGACGTGCCGGATACGCTGTATAGCGATCATTTTGACGGCAGTTCGGATAATGGCTGGACTCATTCCGGCACCAAGGATGAATGGGAGCGTGGCATTCCTAAAGTCGGGCCTGAGAGCGCGGTATCCAAACCGAACGTGTGGGCCACAGATCTCGATAGCAACTATGAGAACGGTGCGGACTTTTCGCTGGTTTCTCCCAAAATTAATTTGAATGGTATACGCAACGCAACACTAACCTTCAATCACTGGTTTGAAATTGAGGCCGGCTATGATTACGGATATGTGGAAGTGTCCAAAAACAATGGTGACACTTGGAGCGAGCTAGGCAAATTCTCTCATAACACCAATGGGAAAAAATGGGCTCCGGTTTACTACAATCTGGATAGCTACACCGGTAATGAGATCCAAATTCGCTTCCGCTTGAAGTCGGATAACAGTGTGAATAAAAATGGCTGGTACATTGATGATTTCCGTGTGCTGGGCATTCCAGCTTCGACGGTGACGAAGGATATCGTACCTGAGTCGAATACCAAACTGCAAAAAGCAGAAGAACAATTCCCGCTGTACAAAATTACAAGCACTGAAAAGAGCGAATTCCAGGAAAAGGTGAAGCCAGCGGAAACAACGGTGGATAGTGGACGTGTCGGTCTCGACAGTCTTCCAGCCAGTGCTACGGTTACCGTACTCGAAACCGGACGTTCGGTGAAAACCGATCCAACCACGGGCAAATACAGCTTCATTCATGTGGCGGGTGACTACACGCTGAAGGCTGAAGCCTATGGCTACGAGCCTCAAACGAAACAGGTCACGATTGAGAATAATAAAGTCATCAGAGCGAATTTTAGTCTCCAGGCCGTACCTCACGGTACGATTCACGGAGTCATTACCGACAAGCAATCCGGTGAACCCATCCAAAAAGCGAAAGTGCTGGTGCTGGAGGATGCACGTATTGCTCCGGTAGAGACGAATGAAGCTGGAGAATTTACGCTGGACGTGCTGGAAGGAAACTATACATTATCCATTTCAGCCGAAAACTATTATAGCGATAGTGTATCCGTTACTGCTCCTCCAAACGGCAGTGTGGAAGCGAACGTCACGTTGAAGCCTTTCATCGGGTTTCAGGGAGGCATCGCTTATGATGACGGCACAGGGGAAAATGCCAGAGCCTTTAATGCGGCAGGCAACTCTTGGGCGGTCAGAATGACACCTGAGTCGGAAGTGGCTCAAGTGACAGGCGCATCACTTCTGTTCTGGAACGCTGCCTTTCCGAATCCAGGAGGAAAGGCATTCCAATACTCCGTATATGATGCCTCCGGTACAGGAGGAGCACCAGGACATCTGCTGGCTGGCCCATTCGACGGGACGGCCGTACGGGATGAGACACAGTGGACGACGGTACAGCTCCCAGAGCCGGTAACCGTTCAAGGTGACTTCTATATCGTCTATACACAGCCTGCGGCAGGCACACAGTCGCCGGGTCTTGCTACGGACGAGAGTGGACCGAATGCGCTTCGCAGCTGGCAGGGCGTAAGCGGCACATGGAGCCAATCACCTGAAAGTGAAGGCAATTATATGATTCGGGCTATCGTCAGATATCCGGTGAATGCTCCAGCGATTACAACACCTACAAAGGCTACCTATACGCAGGAAGATACCATTACCGTAACAGGTACTTCCCCGGCAGAAGGAGCTGACATTCAGCTCTTTAACGGCAAGGAGCTGGCTGGCACAACCAAGGTGAAGGACCGCCAGTTCAGTTTGTCGGTCAATCTTCAGCCAGGTGCCAATCCGCTCAGCGTTCAAGCAGCGGTATACGGCAAAGTAACAGATCGTTCCGAGCCGGTGGTTGTGACGCTCGACCAGACGAAGCCGGGACTGGTTTTGACTTCACCCGATGAAGGAGCTCATACCAATGCGGGTGTTGTCAGTGTAATCGGTACGGTGTATGATGAGTTCCTTTCCGAATTGATCATTAACGGCGAGCCAGCCGAATTTGGAAGTGACGGCAGCTTTAACAAGCGTTTGCTTATCAACGAAGGAGAAAACCAGATTACGGTGACGGCCAAGGATCTTGCCCAAAATGAAACGACCGTTACCCGTTCGGTGTATGTCGATACAGCTCTGCCGAAGCTGGAAAACATTAGCCCTGCGGAGGATGTGCATATCACTCCAGGGGAGCCGGTACGGGTATCCTTCGATAGTGCATCCGGCTTGGAGGCGTCCTTCCATGTGGAGCTGCCCTTTGACCTGTCCACCTTGGGACAGAACGAAATTCCGTTAAACGAAACTTCGTCAGGGCACTATGAAGGCATTTATTTCACATCGTCTTCCCTGAATCTGGAAGGCGGAGTCATTGCAATCCGGGTAAGGGATGCGGCAGGCAATGAAGTGAAGACGGAAACGCCGGGAAGATTGTATGTAACGAAAGGCGGTGGACAGGACCCTGATCCGAATCCACCTGCATCCAATGAAAAGCCGGTAGCCATTATTCAGGCGAATGATTCAGCCAAGAAGAACAAGAATGTACAATTTAATGCCAAAGCTTCACGTGATGCAGATGGTAAAATCGTCAGCTACAGCTGGAATTTTGGTGATGGCGATACAGCCATCGGTTCCAAGGTGAAGCATAAATTCACCACAGCCGGAACCTATACGGTGGAGCTAACCGTGACAGATAATGATGGTGCAACCGGTAAAGCGGTGCATGCAATTACGATCCGTTAGCAGACCGTAGGATGGAATGATTCTTTTAAAATAGCGAAGGGGCCCACAGCAAGCCACCGTGAATGGAGGCTGCTGTGGGCCATTTTTAATTGTCGAACTGCTCAGGAAGCGATACAATAATTAGAAACAACTAAAGTGAATATATTCACACAACAATATTATTCTAAGCGGGAGAGGATCATATGATTCATTTGCAAAAAGAAAGCGGACGTATCCGGCTTGTGCTGGATGCCTACTTTATGGGGGAGGACATAGTCGTACTCATATCAGGCGGTGACCTGCCCCATCTGGGAACGATTACAGCAGGAGCGAGACTGGAGCCGGTTCAAACCGTGCAATTGCAATCCCACAAGGAATTTTATATTACCGAAGAAATTGCAGTTCGCTTGCGAAAAGAGTTTGCAGGCAATTTTGCGATTTGCTGTGGGGCTCATTTGGACGATGCAACCAAGGATGAAATCCGAGTGCTTACAGATATGGCTATACAATTGGGGAAAGAGCTTATTGGAGAGCTTAAGCAAAAACGCTTGTAGCGACCATTTTAAGTGAACTCCCGAAGGAGTAGATTACGATAGGAATACATACTGAAGGGGTACTTAAAAAGCAAGGCAAAACCATAATCCTCAATTTGTACGGATTTCAGTGCAGAAGATGGAATCAAACTGCGGATCATCACAGTAACCACACGCTGGTCCTGCCTGTTGATCGCTTTGGCTAAAGCAGAAGCAAAACATCGATTGTGTGCCAACTCCCGATATAGCGGAAAAACGGCTTTGGCGATGGCGCGATGAACCCTCGGTTCAAACGTAAATTGCACTGTCCCCGGCGGAATCGTCGTTCCGTTCGTATAATAGAGCATCGGGGGTTGCGATAAAAAGGAAATAAAGTAACCGATGCCGTTCGTGCCTAATCCTTGTTTGGCGGCAAATGGCGCTACCGAGCAAAGAAGGGATTTTATCCGATCCAAATTGCCCTGAACCACAGCCTGTGACCATTGAACGGCAAAACCACGGCGGGTCGCGATTGCCTTGTAAAATGGCAGCATGGCGACGGATATTTTTCTGAGCGTGTCAGCTTTTAAACGTTTGTGAAGTGAGCCTCTTCTGCGGGATGTTGCACGAGATACCATAGCTCCGTCCTCCTTGGCAGAATGCTCTCATGGAGCGCATTTTATCGGTAATGGGTAAAATACTGTATGCTCAATCACCACGGAAAGTGCTTATGTATCATGCCGTTTGGTTTTTAACGAGACATTATAACTGACTTCGGGAGAAGATTGAAGTGTAAAAAGAAAATAGAGTACTAGACTGAAAAATAAGGTATTAGACTAACGAAGCTTCATTAAGCTATACCAGCGAAGCTGACACTCCCAGCTAAGTAGCTGAGAAAACCGGACCCATACAGGGGAATCCGGTTTTCGTAAAATCTATGTTCAAACACTGGCGGTTCCATTTCGCCGAATATTGGATTTACACTTTCGATGCCAGGTATTCTGCCAATTGATCGAAGGTTCCGACGAAACCATTTAGCATGTCATCATGCATAAACTTGAACGCTTGTAGCTCCTCCTCTATTGCAGAAAGAGGCGTACCGTGCATGGTTAGTGTTGTCTTGCCATCCTGTTCTGTAAACGTCAGAGTGTTCAATATTTCTAGAGGCCATGTCTGGCTGAATGGCGGCAGGATCGTATTGCCTTCTTCGTCAGAGAAGGAATTGGTATACACTATTCTCTCAGGCGCGGAAATTTCGCGGTAAACAAACTTGCCCCACATGACATGCCCTTCTGCTGATGTTTGGTTGTAATGAAAAATACCGCCTGGACGGACATCGGACTTTAAAACATTGAGTGTCCAGTCCTTCGGGCCCCACCAATGTTTAAGATGCTCCCCTTGTGTAAATGCTTGGAATACAAGCTCTCTCGGTGCATTAAAAGTACGTGTGATCACTAATTCGTTGGATTTGGACATGTTCATTCCTCCAGGAAGATTCATTAGTATTTAAAAAGTTTAAAGTGCGCGTTCTGCTTGCTTCACTTGATTTGTTTGGTTCAACAAGCCAGATTTCTGTCTTTTATGATAATAAACGTAGGAGCCTGCGATGATAATATAGCCAATAAGAAAACTCAATCCAGCCGAAATGCCATCCTTAGCGATGTTTGAATACATAGCGCCCGTCAAATCGAAGACCAATCCAGCATACGCCCATTCCTTGATTCGTGGAAAGCCTGGGATAAGAATCGCTATGATCCCTAATATCTTTGCAATTCCGAGAAAGGGAAGAAGATAATCGGGGTAACCCAAATGCTCGAAGAGTTCAACCGCATCAGGTACAGATGCGGTATCGGCAATCGCGCCCATCCCCATAAATAACACCACTAGCCCGGTAAAAATCCAGTAAGGAATCGTAATTTTTTTCATTGAATTTCAGCCTCTCCTTCCACTAGGACTAAACATTTCTTGCATAATTTCTGCCTATCGTCATCGTTCACTTCCTTTCTTTTCAATTCTTCGATAAGATTCCAATTGGTCGAATCTCTCCTCCCAGAGGTGGCGATAGGACTCTACCCAGATATCGATCTCCATAAAAGGCTGGGGACGAAGCGCAGTTCAACAATACCCAGGCGATTTGGCTCAGCCAGAGCACTCCATATCGAATTCATGTGTCGAATATACTCCATACGGAATATACCTGTCAAGGAATATTTGAAATGTATTTTTGTTTCCTTCATTGCCCACACTATCGAAATGTAAAGGAAGGAACTGACCAAAGATTCTCCGTGGTAAACGGTCAGATTTTGCTTATCTCAAAGTTTGTTCCAACATCTAGGGGCAATACCGGTCTGTTAGCCTCAATGGTTTTACCTAAGGAAAAATTTTGTATAACCGCCCCTAGGCAAAACGCTAGGGATTGAATCACCAAGCCGTCTGCAAGCTTACTGTATAAATTTAAATGGGGGGTTCATTTTAAATATGCATTGACAAGAATATTCCTTAACGGGTATATTTAATTCGGCAAGAGAAAGTTACTCTGAATCAAGGAGATGATTAGACAAGAAACCATTAAATATAGAGGTGAGTATCATGTCCGGCAAAGGACTGGGAATGGACATAACAACTCTGAGTGCTTTAGCTGAACCGAATCGTATGAATATCGTTCAACTGTTGCGCGATGGTCCTCTGGCCGTGGGCGAAATCGCCGATCGGCTGGGGCTTCGCCAACCACAAGCGTCAAAGCACTTGAAAGTGCTAAGCGACAGCGGGATTGTGGAAGTGCGAGTCGATGCGAACCGTCGTATCTACACGCTCCGGTCTGAACCCTTCCAAGAGTTGGATTCTTGGGTGCAGTCCTTCCGGCATCTTATGGAAGATAGGTTTGATAACTTGGACAATTACTTGCGTGAACTGCAGAACAAGGAAAAACCATAATATCATTTCATTGGAGGATCATAACAATGTCAAATAACATAATTTCGAGTGTAGAGAACGATCGCGTCCTGGTGCTGGAGCGTGTATTCGATGCGCCACGCGATCTCGTATTCCGGATGTTTAAGGAGCCTGAGCATCTCAAGCGTTGGTGGGGACCGAAAGGCTGGGAAATCCCGGTCTGTAACATCGATTTCCGTCCAGGCGGCATATGGCACTACTGTATGAAGTGCGTTGATCAGAATCAAAGTCAGTTTTACGGCATGGAATCATGGGGGAAAGGCGTTTATAAAGAAATTGTCGAGCCGGAGAAGATCATCTACACCGATTATTTCTCAGATGCCGAAGGCAATATAAACGAGTCCATGCCAGCGCCCCTAATCACGATGGAATTTATCGATCTAGGCGGCAAGACCAAATTGGTAAACCGTTCTGAATATGCGACGGTAGAGGCCCTTAAAACCGTCATGGACATGGGCATGCTACAAGGAATCACCGAAACCTGGAATCGCTTGGGCGAGTTGTTGGAGTCACTTAAGTAAAGTTTAGTTAGAAAGAAAACCTTCGGGCTTGACCCGTAAATTATTCCATATGAGGAGTGTTCAAATGATGATTAACAAAATTGGCCAAGTTATGTTGTATGTGAATAACCAAGACGAATCCAGAGATTTTTGGTCTGAAAAATTAGGATTCGAGGTCATTGCGGAAGAAACCAATGGTCCGATGAAATGGATCGAAGTCGCTCCTAAGGGTGCAGCAACTAGCATTGTTCTTCATAGTAAGGAGTTCGTTGCCAAAATGAACCCTGAAATGAATCTCGGAGCACCATCTATCATGTTTTACACGGAGAATTTCGATGCGTTGTATAGCGATCTGAAGAACAGAAACATCAAGGTTGGGGAAATTGTGGAGCTTCCCTTCGGCAGAGTCTTTAACTTCGCAGATAATGAAGAAAATTACTTTGCTGTATCGGAAAAGAAATAAGAGAGTTTAACAAGTTACGACAGCAGCTAATCAAAATGATCAGCTGCTTTTTTTAATGCGGTCCAGGTGAATTGGTGTTTTAAAGAATGGAATGGTGAGAGCCATACATAAGTAAAATAATGATACCCTTAATCACGAAATCATTGTAAACCATCTAAAAAGGTATCTAAAGTAAATATCTAAAAGATATATGATTTTATTCTAATAAATGGTACAATCATGAGCGATAAAAATGTTCTACTGCTTATTTCTCAACTTCATAGTTTATTTAAGTATGCATCTTATGACGATTTTATGATGGAAGGGTGGTTTATTCATGCAAATCACACCTACGATACGAGCAGAATTAGACAGATACTTAAAACAACAGGGTTTGAGCCTAACGCAATTTGGGCATATTGCAGGAATTAATCGGGGAATAGTAAGTAGTATTGTGACAGGAAATAAGTCCATGTCTGTAAACCAGCTTGACCGAATTACTGAGGCTATGGGTTTAGCGGAAGGCTACTTTTACGACTTATATATAGAAAACTACATTATCGACTTTCCCCCAAATATGAGGCGGATTGAGCGGTTGCTATATCGTTGTGCCGAGCTGGACAAGCTGGATGCGATCCGTCGAATCGTTGGGCAAATCATGGACAATCTACTCTATTCGCCTAAACTATTTGACATAGCAGAAGCGCTATTAGCACAAGGACGACATGCTGCTGCATTGTTGCTCTATGAGGGGGTTGCAGAAGCGGAGAAATATCAGCACTCCGAACGTTTGGCAATCTGCCATTATCGTATATTCACGATTCAGATTGGAGACGATCAAAACCGAAATGTCAGGGCAGCAGCGATATTTGAAGCTTTTGTAGAGCGCCTAGATGAAGTAGAACAGCTTGACGCATTGAAGGATTTGGCCAACGTGTACAGGTCATTGCGCAAATGGGACAAGGTTGATGAAATGGCAAGAAAAATGAGAGATAAAGCGAGAATCCAATATACTTTGAAACACCAACAGAACAGCCGAGAACTCAATGAGGCTGCTAAGAAGCTGAGTCGTCCCCTGTTTGTGTACATCACCTATGCTGATTTACTGTGTGCCAGTGTATGTGAAGCCAAAGGCGATTATCAACAAGCACTACAATATACATACGCCTACGCTAATTTAGATTGGGTTATGGAGACGGACGAGGATGCCCTGCATTGGATAAAACTGTATCAACACTGGGCGCAGTGTAATACTTACGTATACAAGCTTTTATCTGGTGATTTAAGTGTGCTACACGATTATGTTGACCATATTATTGCATCGCCAGATAACACTGAAAAAGAAATGATCGCCAATCTGATGAATATAGTCATGGCAGCAAACCAATTTCAGATAGATGTTGATGATGTCCTCTTACAATTTGAAGATAACATTAATTCCTTCGCTCAATTGCCAACATCTAATGATATGTACACCCAACAGGTTGTACCAGACCAGTATGCACGTTTTGGATACGAGTTAGCTTATTATTATTTGTATCGAGGGATGTATAAAGATGGCTTTAAACATTTGATGAATGCATCGATAAAAGCGAATATACTAAATAATGAGACATATTTTATAAACTGTATGGGATTGTTTGTTCGTTTTCAAGCTCATGCAGTTCCTGAAACCAAAGCGGAGTATTTCAATCTTGTTGAAAGGGTGTGGGAAAATAATGTTGAAAAAAATGCTTCTGTTAGTCACGGCAACTAGCTTTTTGTTTATCTTAGCTATGCCTATTCATCCGCACAGCCATAATCAAAGCATCCAGCTTCAGGAGACGGTTGGAGGTTCTTAAACGCAAATTAAATTAAAAGTTCATTCAACAATGCACTCTCAAAACAGTTATTGGAGAAGAACCAACAGGTTTAGCCAATGAAGTTTTGAGAGTGCATTTTATATTTATATAAGTAATCACCATACATATAGAATTTGGATAGAAAATAATTTTCCATCCAGAACACAAGCAGATATAGCTTAAGAACTAAATTTAACAACAGCATGATAGGAGGAAGTCAAACAAATATATCCCTATACTTTATAATCTATATATGGATAAAATTAATATATAATTATATGAGTTTTAGTCCAAAAAATATAAAAGTAGATGTATCCATGTTCAAAAAGTTTTTCTCAATTGCAATGTTTTTTGTGTTATTTTTAACATTAACACCGCAGCTATCATCAACCTCTTATGCAGCTAGAGTTGTGGAAGAAGTACCTTAACTGACATTATCGTCACATGATGCTAGTGTTACAGATGTTACATATAATGCTCTTGTTGAAACAATGGCTGTTAGGGCCACATATCCAAATGGTCTTACTGTTCAAGGTGGAGATGTGTTAGTTACAAATAATACATCGAGTTCTGGATTAACGGGACATGCTGGTATTGTTACAGATGCTAATGGATATATCGCTTCTATAGCAGGATATGGGGCACACCCAGAATTAACATCTCTTTCTACTTGGTTTAGAAAAAACCCCAATACAGTGGTTGTCTCTAATAGCGATGCTTCTCTGGCACATTCAGCCGGATCATGGGCAAAAAGCTATGTTGCTCAGCACCCAAATGCAAAATACGGACTTCTTAATAATATGCTCAATTTAGAAGAAGTTTATTGCTCTAAAATTCCTTGGCTAGCTTATTATTCTTTTGGATTAAATGCACGTCACGTTAATACTATAGGTAATGGTTATAACATACTTCCATATGATTGTGAGAGTCTTGGAGAAACAGGGAAACAAGCTTTCTTCATAGCTGCTAGCTTTGGAAATTGATAATATTTTTGTCTTGCTGTTAGGTGAAAATAAAGTCTTAGACTGTCGCTGTTGTCATTCAACTAACGTTTCCCGTTTAGAAGTATATTAGTTCACATCCTAAATCTATAGACCATGGCATTTAAAGATATGATTGGGATTTTTCCTAACCTCTTCTTTTTGAAGTTCATACATGGCTATCTTATAGTTTATTTCCTCCAAGTACCTTAGGTCTTCTTCAATTTTCTTCTGCACTTCCAATTTATGTTTCACCAACATTTCTTGTCTTTCCAAGAAAGTAGCATTTCCAACTCCAAAAAGATCCATATATTCTTTTATCTTAGCAAGAGACATTCCTGTCTCTCTGAGACAACGAATAAAAGAAATCCAGTCTATATGTTGTTCGGAATAGACTCTTCGACCATTTTCATCGCGAGATACATTTTGCAGGATCCCTTGCTCTTCATAAAATCGAAGTGTCTTTGCCGTTATATTTAAGTTTTCCACTACATATTTCATTGAATACAACATTTACCCGCCCCACCTTTTAGCTACAGTTACTGTAACTAAAAGAATATCATAAAGGATTATGGATATCCAAAAATCTTGGTTTAATTATGCAAATATTTAAGCTTGACTTCCCCTTACGTCAACAGAATACACTGAGGCAGAACTAGCAACAGGGAGGCGATGGATTAGAAAGTGATATATAGCATTAGCATCTAGACAAATTTTAATACCACAAAATAATGGAATGAGAGGTTATTGAAATGAATCAAAAATACAGTAAGTTATTTGAATCCTTCACATTCAGAAGCGGAATAACAATCAAGAATAGAGTCGTTATGTCACCTATGACCACATGGTCAAGCAATGATGATCTTACCATTTCCGATGAAGAGGTGAAATATTACAAACAGCGAGTAAATGGAGTAGGACTCGTCATTACTGGTTGTACTCATGTTTTACCTAATGGGCAAGGATTTACGAATGAATTTGCTGGATACAACGATGAATTCGTTCCAAGTTTACGAAAATTAGCTGATGCAGCAAAAAGTGGAGGATCCCCTGCTGTACTGCAGATTTTTCATGCAGGCGATAAAGCCTTGCCTGAATTGGATGCAGTCAGTGCGAGTGTCTATCAGCCTGAGGCTACTCCTTTTGGCCCAAGTGCAGAAACAAGAGAGCTATCAAATGAGGAAATCCTGTCGACGATACGTGCATTTGGTGACACAACGAGAAGAGCGATTGAAGCTGGATTTGATGGCGTCGAAATTCATGGGGCTCATGGATTTTTAATTCAAAACTTTTGGTCTCCAGCAACCAATAAACGGACAGACCAATGGGGGGGAACCCTTGAGAATCGACTGCGTTTTCCATTGGCAATTATTGAAGAAATCAAAAAGGTAATTGAAAAGCATGCTACAAAACCATTCCTGTTAGGGTATCGTTTGTCCCCTGAAGAATCCTCTAAAGTGGACGGATTGCGTATGAAACACACATATGAATTAATTGATTTCCTTGTTGAACAAAATTTAGACTATATACATGCTTCATTAGATCATGTGTCTTCGAAGCCAGTCGAAAGTCAAGATGAGAAAACAAGGCTTGAATTGATTCTTGAAAGAGCAAATGGTAAGGTACCTGTGTTGGCGGCTGGTTCCATAATTACACCAGATGATGCTCTTAAAGCTATGGAAGTAGGATTACCTCTTTTCGCCATTGGGCATGCGTTAATTATAAACCCTGATTGGGTTGAAAAGGTGGCAAATGGACGTGAAGCCGAGGTCGATTCCGTCCTAAGCGTTTCAAAACTTGACCAGCTTCATATTCCAGAAAAACTTTGGAATGTTATTCAAGCAGCGCCAGGGTGGTTTAATATCAGTGAGTAGAAAGGTGGCCCCATTGGGGCTGCTTTTCTATTTGCATGAACTAAGCTGCCCGTTAGCTTAATCGAGCGGTGGCAGTCTAAGACTTTATTTTTCAGTCCAATACTTTATTTTCTTTTAACTCTTGCAACAGTCTCGCTAAATAGAAACAGCGTGTACCCTTTTTTAAAAATCGGTACACGCTGTTTCTTTTATTTAATCTAATTGTTAAAGGTGCTGTCCATATGTTTACCTTGTACGTTTGTGGTACCAACAAGCCTAAATTTTCCATTAACTTTGGCATAAGTGTAATTTACATTCGGCTCATCTTTAAACTTTACAACAGCTTGATATTCTTTGTACTTAAAAGAATAAATTCCATCAATTTCCTGGAAGTATTCAGCTTTGTAAGAACGTTCTGTCATTAGGTATGTTTTAACTTCTGTTGCAGCATCGCTTTTTTTATTAGGGGAACCATTAAAAAAATAATAGATAAAGCCTACAATCAAAACCAAGAGAATTATTCCTATTATAAAAAATAAACGTTTTTTGCTCAAATAATTCACCTTCATTACAAACATTATCAATCTATTATATACCAAACTTTATTCTGTAATAATTATACACTAATAGAAATAAATACGAAACATTATTTGGCAATACCCAATTCTTTTATCTTTCCGCTCATTATTCTTGTAAATTACTCTGTCTGATATGCCGATTGAACGTACATCTTTTTAAAGTATTCAATCCAAAAAGATTAGTTTCAGGGCATATCAACAACAATGGCACTGGTATTTTGATACCAGTGTCATTGTTCAGGCATTTATTCACTTTTTTTCGCAAACTCTTCTATTATCCTAAGTCACTTTGTTGTTACTTTTACTTTATAAGGATAAGTTTCGCCGTTCTCTTCAATATTAAAATGTTTAATTGCATCTGGAGTTGCGGAAACAACCAAATAAACAGTTTTTTCGTCTCCTTGCAAATTCAAGGAATTCTTTCCTTTATTCCACATTGTAGAATATCGAGTATCTCCCGAATGCGTTACGGAAACAATGCTAGCTCTCCAATCAGCGCCTTTTGCTGTGCTTGTTCCTTGGAAATCAACTGTGACGGAAGCCTTCTTCAAATCAACATCTAAAGGAACAATGTTGTAGCCTGTCTGTTGTGGAGCCTTGTTTTGAGGTACGGTCAGCCAGCCGCCTTTGTCACTTTTCAATGTTGTATATATCTTTTCATAATTGCCGTTAGTTCTCAAAAGCTCATCTAAATGCTTCAAATAATATGGTTGACTCTTGAAGTCCATCGTTACCAATCTTCTTGCCATTCCACCCAGTAATTCTTTAATAGAAACTCCAGTTACCTTTTCCATAGATTCAAAGTAGGTCGTATCTTTTCCACTGTAAGACAATAAATTCAACATTGCTTGATGGCCAAGTCCGTTGATGTGATCTGGATTTTCATGAATATACAGGAGAATAGGCCATGCATCATACCAATTCTTTACATGTGGAAAATGTGATTCTGAATTTAGTATAAAGGGGGCAAAAAAGTCGGAGTCTGGACCATATACCGTTCCACCATAACTATAGTAATCGCTACCCAAATATTCATTACGCAAGAAGTTAGCTACCGCTTCATACCACTCATAAGGGACTTCTCCTCCATTATGATAGGTAAATACATGGCCTAATTCATGAGGAACTACCCAGCTTGGTGGGTCTACACGCATCGCAGCCGGCATCATGACCATGTAAGCAAATGCATCTTTGTCTACTGACATATAAGCCCAATCTTCGTCAATCTTTTTCAGTCCAGTGCTTGCGATGTAAACGTTCGTTTTATATTTTCCGGTTATTTGTGGATTTGGAGAAGTTCCGATATCCCCCAGTCCAAATTTATCCATGTAAAATGAACGGATACTTTCGAGGTTGGCCAAGTTGCCATTAACAAAATCCCTATTTACTGTTCCAGTTGTATCATTGTTTCCCCAAATAATTTGAAAATGCTCGGAGGTAGCACGATTTACAGAAGAATCAGATAAAGAATAAAAAGCATCTCTTGCCTTGTATTCGTTTGCATTCTTCGTAATTTCTGTAGTGATAACGCTTTCAGTGCCTTCAGCTTTTGTCGTTTTGACAGTGCCTAGTAAATCAGCTACTGTCCCATAGCTTGTTACATTCAACAATAATAAAACCATTAACAAGCAGAATACTAGCTTTTTCATAATTAACACTCCTTTACATTAATGTAGTATATTGATCTCTTCCATATAATAACGTAAATTCTCTAATACCAAAATGAAAAAAATATAGTAATTTATATTATTTTCCAATAATACTCTGAAACAGAAGAACGGCCTGAGAAATCAAATTGATTTAGCTGGAGAATATTGCTTAGTTCCTTGATAAAATCAAATTTATGGATAAAAGTTCTTGTTATATGTAAAATGAGGATACTTCTGTTCAGAATATTGTCATTTTTTAAAATAAGTACTGTCCTGATTTGTAAGATTGTGGTACCCTAGAACGTATATATTGCTATTTTACATATTGGAGTTGAATTAAACAGATGAGTGATTTTTACAAGGAACCTCAATCTTCCAATTCTTTTCAGGAGAGGAATGATTATAACGCCCCATTAAACCAGCCACCAGTGGTTCCACCTACAAATGGTAAATCGATTGCCTCTATGGTATTGGGCATTTTAAATCTTTTGTTGGTATTTATGCCTTATATCTCGGTTATTTTGGGGATCCTTGCTATTATATTAAGCGCGATTTCGTTCAAAGAAATTCGCCGTCATGGCGAAAATGGTAAAGGTATGGCGGTTGCCGGTTTAGTATGTGGTATCGTTGGCACGGTTTTTGGCCTCATTATTTTTGCTATAGTTATTATTGTAATAGTAGCGGAGAGTGACTCGAATCCGTTTTAGACATTTAATGATATTCGTACGCTTTTGATTCACTTGGTTGTTGCTTCATACTTCCTGAACATGGCCTCTTCACGATTCAAATGTCTGATGCTATGATGAATGGAGTCTAATGTAAGGGGAGTGAAGCTGCATGGCACGTACTCGAACACAAAAAGCACTAAGCAAGGCGAAACGCGCAGGAATGTATTGCGCTGCACAGAGCCGCAAAACGAATGGTCATTATGCCGATATATCACAGCATGTGCGAATGAGGCCGACCAAGCAGGAACAATTACAAAAAATCAAGCACAAGAAGCGAATCGTTCAGAGCGACGCTTCTTTTTTTGTTTTCGTATGATTCAAGTCATTACTGTAAAAAGAACTTGATAATAATTATCATTCTTGTTAGAATATCATAAGAAAGAAGGAACCCGGGCAGGGGCTCCTTCATTGTGCAACTACGTTTTGGTTTAAAAAAGGTTTATTTTGCTTCAAAGGTTTTGCAGTCTGTTTCTTCAGACGTGTGAGTGTCTGCAGGCTTGTTGCTTACGATATAAATGGAGTTTGCGCTACATTTGTTATCTTGGGCCCAGAACGTACAAGAGTTAACTTCACACAGAACGTCTTTTGCCATATTGTTCACCTCCTTAATGTGGATGTGATGGGCTAAGCAAATAGTATCACGGTCAGTCAAGGTAGGACTTGTCCAACTGTGCTCACCCTCTTGTTAAGAAGAGGGTTTTTGCTATGCTTATCTGTACAATATCAAATGAATTTTAAAATTGCAATATTTGCTTCATTTTGGTCCTTTTATATAAGCGGGGCGGTGGCGATGGGAAGTACCATCCGACTGCGTAGTGGCACAATAGGTAACCTTTAAGTCAACTTATATAATTTAAAGCAAAAGCTGTCCTTCGTGCAGAGCGGAATGCCCCTCTACCGGAGAACAGCTTTTTTGTTTTTCCAACAACATAATCACGGTACTCAAAAGAGTTAGCGAACGTTAGGAATATTTACGATGGGATCTATATCAGCCTCATAGTCCACACCTTCAAACTCAAAGCCGAACAGTTGGAAAAACTCGCGACGGTACTCCTCGAGATCAGACAGCTCGTAGATATTGTTTGTCGTCAGCTCGTCCCATATTTTCGCAACCTCTACCTGCACGTCTTCACGCAGCTCCCAATCATCAATACGAATACGTCCCTCTTCATCCACAGGAGTTTCAGGAGCATACAGACGCTCGGCAAACAGGCGGTAGCTTTGTTCTATACACCCTTCATGCAGCCCTTTTTCCTTCATCACCTTGTACAAAGCGGAAATATACAGAGGAACGACAGGGATGGCAGAGCTGGATTGAGTAACCAGTCCTTTGGTGACTGCGACGAAGGCGCGGCCGCCTGTGACTTTTAGTTGATCATTCAGCTGACGTGCTGTCGCCTCCAGGTGATCCTTTGCACTTCCGATACTGCCTTCTCTGTAAATGGCTTGCGTAATCTCTGAACCAATATATGAAAAAGAGAAGGTGGTTGTGGTATCAGCCAATACACCGCCTTCACGCAAGGCGTCAATCCACAACTTCCAGTCCTCACCGCCCATGACCTCTACAGTTGCTTGCACTTCTTCTGCCGTCGCGGGTTCCAGTGTAACGCTGCTGACTTCTCCGGTGTGGAAATTGACGGTTTTATTTGTATAGGGTTTACCAATCGGTTTGAGTACAGAATTAAACGTTTCACCTGTACGAGGATTCGTACGGCGACCGGAAGCGACACTGTAGATCACCAAATCGACTTGTCCCAGCTCTTTGCGAATAACCTCCACTGTTTTGGCTTTGACCTCATCCGAAAAGGCATCTCCTGTCACGCTTAAGGATGTCAGCCCTGCTTCCTGAGCAGCCTTTTCAAATGCGGCGGAATTGTACCAGCCTGCCGACGCTGTACGTGTGGCCGTAGCATGACTAGGACGATATACACCGATTGTATTGGCCCGTGCTCCGAATGCGGCAGTAATACGAGAAGCCAGCCCATATCCGGCAGATGCCCCGATGATAAGCACGTTGCGAGGCCCCTGAATAGCAGGATGGGTTTGCACATAGTTAATTTGCTCCTGAACATGCTGGGCACAGCCCACTGGATGAGCAGTGGTACATATAAAGCCACGTGTTCTTGGTTTGATTATCATGTTATTTGTAATTCCTTTCTTCTTGCAGCAATCTTCACCCTTACTATTTTAACTTTTAACAATTTTTTTTCAAACGTGGATTTCGGTGAGGATTACGAGCCGCTGAAATCGAATGATGCAATTTACTTCGGTAGTATTTGCTTTCTCGCTGAAAAGTGTACCCCTGAGAAGGGTGGCAAGTGCCCATGGGCCTGCATATGATGCAGTAACGATAAATATGAAGGGAGAGAGCTGCTTGAAGAACAAGAGTCGCAAAACCACCAGAATCAAAAAGCCGCTCTATAGTGTAATTGACCCGGATATGAATGAATTAAGTATGATACAGCGCGTGAAGCCACAGCCCGCGGAGAGGGAGACAGAAGCAAGACTTCATCAGGTTGCTTCTCCGCCTCCCCCAATAGTAGAGGAGTTGGAGAAGCAGGCTGTTGTCGAACCCGAGGTTCATATTGTACACGAGACTGAGGTTGAAAATGAAGATGCAGAAGAGAGACAGGTTACGATGGAGGAAGCAAACGAGCCGGAGCCTCAGCCTGATCCCATTGATGTCGAGGAAATTTTGAACAATAAGAAGGCGCCCCATGTAAACAACGCTTTCATTTATACAGATGATTTGAGCGATTTGGCTGTGACTGGTGAGAAGATTGCTCCTGCTTCCATCGACTCCAGCAAGCTGAAGCAAGAAAGCATCCAAACGGAATATCTGGCGGATTATGCCGTTCAAACGATTAAAATAGCTGACGGTGCAGTGACTTCTTCGAAAATTGCCCCTGATTCCATTACTGTGGAGCACTTATCGGATGCATCGGTGTCAGGTAGCAAATTGCAGGATCGCTCCATTAGCGGTGAGAAACTTCGTGATGGCAGCATCACCCCGGAAAAGCTGGCCGATAAGATTATCAGCGGTGATCATATTGCAAATGGCTCCATTGAGAGCCGTCATTTCAAGCATTGGATTGTGTCTCCAGACATGCTTCAAGATCATGCGGTTACCTCTGATAAAATTCGCAGCGGTACGATTCAATCGAATAATTTGGCTAATGAAGCCATCGACAGCTCCAAGCTTGGAGAGCAGTCTGTAACCACTTCCAAGCTGCGGGACGGTGCTGTGGATGGTTCTAAAATTCAGTCTAGCAGCATTGAGAGCGCACACCTGACCGATCATGCCATTCATGCCCGGCATCTGGCCCCTGGTTCAATCAACCGTCAGCAGCTTTCTAGCGGAATTGTGGGCAAGGAACAGCTGGAGGAAGGTGCTGTCAGTGGACGTCATCTGGAGCATGAGGCGGTCAGCGGTGAGCATATTCAGGCAGAAGCGATTGAAAGAAAGCATCTGAGTCCCGGCGCTATCGGAGAAGAGCAGATTGGTACAGGTGAAGTGACAGCCCGGCATCTCGCGGACCGGAGTATTCAGTCCAATAAGCTGGCGGATCAGTCCGTAGGCTCACTGCAAATTGTCGATCAGTCTGTGACATCATCCAAAATATCGGATCAGAGCATTTTGCCACACAAAATTGCTGATGAGGCAGTACTTACCAGACATATTGCTGCGTCGGCAATTAAAGGTCGTCAGCTTGCTCCGGAGGCGGTCTCTTCATTACACCTCCAGTCTGAAATTATTCGTAAGCATCATATCGTAGCCGAAGCAGTGACGGAACAACATTTGCAATCCGGCGCTGTGACGAGCCAGAAAATAGGGATGGGCGCAATTCTGGATCATCATGTGGCGAATCAGGCTGTCAAGGATAACCATATCGCCCCGAACTCTATTAAGTCTGACAAAATCGCTGAAGAAGCGGTGACTGAGACTAAAATAGGTACAGGAGCGGTAACGGGAGATAAAATTGCGCCACAAGCCATTACACACGTACACATTGCAACCGGCGTGATTCGTGAGGACCACCTTGCCAACAACAGTGTGGGTGGAAAGGCATTGCAGGCTCAATCGGTCGATTCGAAACATCTGGCCCACAGTTCTGTGATGAGCGAACATCTTAGAGAGGGCAGTGTAGGAACCTCGGCGATGCAGGGACAGTCCGTTACCGCAGATATATTGGGTGAAGGTGCGGTTCAAACCGGACACCTGGCGAATGGGGCGGTGTACTCCCATCATTTGCAGGATCATTCCGTCACTTCGCTAAAGCTATCGCCGGAAAGTGTGGCTACGGACAAAATTAATGACTTGGCGATTACGGCTCCTAAATTAGCAGAAGGTAGTGTAACTTCCTCCAAGCTGTCAGCTCGCTCTGTGCAGCCGTGGCACATTACGGATAAAGCGGTGCAGAGTAACCATTTGGCTATAGAAGCGGTGGAGGCGAATCATCTCGCTCCGGAATCCGTCACCTCCGACCATCTGAAATCTGCATCGGTTCAGACCAAGCATCTCGCCCCGGATAGCGTGTCCGGTCATGCACTTCAATCGGAAAGCGTCACCTCTGAGAAGTTAGCGGCTCGTGCTGTGCAAGCTTCCAATTTGGGGGAAAATAGCGTGGGACCTGGACATCTGGCTGCACACGCTGTACACACCCGGCATTTGGCAGCAGGAGCGGTACAGGAAACCACACTGGCAGATGGGGCTGTAAAATCGGTGCATATTGCACCGGAATCCATCCAATCAGAGCACTTGCAAAGCGGACTCATTCAGGGAGAGCATATCGCATTGCAGGCTATAGCGACCCCGGCCTTACAGGATGAAGCGATCACCTCTGCCAAACTGGCGGAAGGCAGTGTAACTTCCACCAAGCTGTCTGCCCATTCGGTGCAGTCCGGGCATATTACGGACGAAGCTGTACAAAGCAACCATCTGGCTGTGGCGGCTGTGGATTCAGCACATTTGGCTGCCGGAGCAGTGACCTCGGTTCATTTACAGGCTTCCTCAGTGCTTACGAGACATCTGGCCCAGGACAGTGTGTCCGGTCGTGCGCTCCAAGCGGAAAGCATCACCTCGGAAAAGCTGGCGGCACGCTCAGTGCAAGCGACGAATCTGGCGGAAGACAGCGTGGGCCCTTCACATCTGTCCGCGCAGGCCGTACACACCCGGCATTTGGCTGCTGGAGCAGTACAGGAAACCGCACTGGCAGAAGGGGCAGTGAAGTCTGTGCATCTTGCACCGGAATCCATCCAATCGGAGCACTTGCAAAACGGGGTCATTGAGGGAGAGCATATCGCATTGCAGGCTGTGGCGACCCCGGCCTTACAGGATGAAGCGGTGACGTCTGACAAACTGGCGGAGGAAAGTGTAACCTCTACCAAGCTATCTGCCCATTCCGTGCAATCCGGGCATATTACAGATGAAGCCGTGCAAAGCAGTCACTTGGCTGTGGCGGCTGTGGATTCGACACATTTGGCTGCCGGAGCAGTGACCTCGGTTCATATACAGGCTTCCTCAGTGCTAACAAGACATCTGGCCCCGGACAGTGTATCCGGTCGTGCGCTTCAAGCGGAAAGTATCACCTCGGAAAAACTGGCGGCACACTCGGTGCAAGCGACGAATCTCGCGGAAGGAAGCGTGGGCCCTTCACATTTGTCTGAGCAGGCCGTACACACCCGGCATTTGGCAGCGGGAGCGGTACAGGACAAAGCGCTGGCAGAAGGGGTAGTGAAGTCTGTGCATATTGCATCGGAGTCCATCCGGCCGCACCATCTGCGTATCGGAAGCATCCAGGGTGTGCATATCGCATCAGAGACAATATCGACCCACGCCTTGCAAGATGGGGCTGTTACGTCTGATAAACTGGCCGAGGAAAGCGTAACCTCTACCAAGTTATCTGCCCATTCCGTGCAGTCCGGGCATATTACAGATGAAGCCGTACAAACCAGTCACCTGGCTGTGGCGGCTGTGGATTCGACACATTTGGCTGCCGGAGCAGTGACCTCGGTTCATATACAGGCTTCCTCAGTGCTTACGAGACATTTGGCCCAGGACAGTGTATCCGGTCGCGCGCTCCAAGCGGAAAGTATCACCTCGGAAAAGCTGGCGGCACGCTCAGTGCAAGCGACGAATCTCGCGGAAGGAAGCGTGGGCCCTTCACATTTGTCTGAGCAGGCCGTACACACCCGGCATTTGGCAGCAGGAGCGGTACAGGACAAAGCGCTGGCAGAAGGGGCAGTGAAGTCTGTGCACATTGCATCAGAGTCCATCCAGCCGCACCATCTAAACAGCGGAACCATCCAGGGCGTGCATATCGCATCAGAGACGATATCGACCCACGCCTTGCAAGATGAGTCTGTTACGTCTGACAAACTGGCGGATGAGAGCGTGACAGCGGCCAAAATATCTCCTTATTCAGTACAGCCGTGGCACATTATCGACGAAGCTGTGCAAGGGAATCATGTGGCAGAAGAGGCTATCCAGTCGAGCCATTTGGCCCCGGAATCCGTCACCTCTTCCCATTTGCAGGCTTCGGCGGTGACGACCCGGCATATTGCGCCGGGAAGTATATCGGTTCACGCCCTTCAGGCAGGGAGCGTGAACAGTGAGAAGCTTGCGCTTCGGGCGGTGCACGCTTCGAATCTGGCGGAAGCTAGTGTAAGCTCCGTACATCTGACGGAGCATGTCGTACACCCTCAGCATCTGGCCGATGGGGCGGTACAAGGATCTGCGCTGGCAGAAGGAGCGGTGCAGTCAAAACATATCGCTCTGGATTCCGTCCAGTCGGAGCATTTGCAAGCAGGGGCCATCCAGCCACAGCACGTAGGCATGCAGGTGGTGTCGGAGGAGGCTTTGCAGGAAGGAGCGGTTACGTCCAGCAAGATCGCGGAAGGAGCGGTGCAGTCCTGGCATGTGGCTGAGGAGTCCATTAAAGGCCAACACATGGCCCCGGACAGTGTATCCGGTCGTGCGCTCCAAGCGGAAAGCATCACCTCGGAAAAGCTGGCGGCACGCTCAGTGCAAGCGACGAATCTCGCGGAAGACAGCGTGGGCCCTTCACATTTGTCCGCGCAGGCCGTACACACCCGGCATTTGGCAGCAGGAGCGGTACAGGACATAGCGCTGGCAGAAGGGGCAGTGAAGTCTGTGCACATTGCATCAGAGTCCATCCAGCCGCACCATCTAAGCAACGGAACCATCCAGGGCGTGCATATCGCATCAGAAACGATATCGACCCACGCCTTGCAAGATGAGTCTGTTACGTCTGACAAACTGGCGGATGAGAGCGTGACAGCGGCCAAAATATCTCCTTATTCAATACAGCCGTGGCACATTATCGACGAAGCTGTGCAAGGGAATCATGTGGCAGAAGAGGCTATCCAGTCGAACCATTTGGCCCCGGAATCCGTCACCTCTTCCCATTTGCAGGCTTCGGCAGTGACGACCCAGCATATTGCGCCGGGGAGTATATCGGTTCACGCACTCCAGGCAGGAAGCGTGAACAGTGAGAAGCTTGCGCTTCGGGCGGTGCATGCTTCGAATCTGGCGGACGCTAGTGTAAGCTCCGTACATCTGACGGAGCATGCTGTACACCCTCAGCATCTGGCCGATGGGGCAGTACAAGGATCTGCGCTGGCAGAAGGAGCGGTACAGTCAAAACATATCGCTTTGGATTCCGTCCAGTCGGAGCATCTGCAAGCAGGGGTCATCCAGCAACAGCATGTAGGCATGCAGGTGGTGTCGGAGGAGGCCTTGCAGGACGGAGCGGTTACGTCCAGCAAGATCGCGAATGGAGCGGTACAGTCCTGGCATGTGGCTGAGGAGTCCATTGATGGCCAACACATTGGCGAGGAAGTCATTGATACGTATCACCTGAAGCCGGGGGCGGTGACACTGGCTCAGCTATCCACAGATATTCACCTCTCGGGGCTTTTGCCGGAGGAAGGCATCAGTGGCGACAGACTCCAGGCAGATAGTGTATCTCGCAGCCATCTGAAAGCTCAGGCTGTCGACAGTGAGGTGCTGAGCCCGGAAGCTGTAGGAGCGGAGCATCTGCAGGCCGCTGCGGTACAAAGCCACCACTTGGCAGAGCAGAGCATCGAAGGGCATCATCTGGTGGAAGGCTCCGTAGGCTCACGTGAGCTTGAGCTGAACGCAGTGAAGCCGGAGCATCTGACCATCACCCCTGTTCGTACTTGTGCGAATCAGCCCGCATTGCAGCAGTTCGGCAGAGCGCCGTTTCTTCTCAAGGGCAGTGAAGGAGAAACGGAGGTTAGAATTGTATTCGAGGAGCCTTTTGTAAACCCGGACTATACGCTCGTAGCTATGACTAACCATCCTCTTTTTCATGCGACTCTAAAATCACAGACGCCCGGTGGGGCGGTGATCGTCGTAACCAAATGGAACGAAACCTCGCATAACTACGGCATTGTCTCCTGGATTGCCATCGGTTAGTCAAGGCGTTATTGTATGACATTTATAGCGTGCAGCCCGTGTATTTTTCCAGATACGGAGCTGTACGCTTTTTTCATATACTTTTCACACATTTCCTCCACAATTATCCCGGATTCTCCTGATAAGCTAAAGATACTTTAAAGGAGAGGTGATTCAATCATGAAAAAATGGACTAAAAATGCAGCAGCCGTATTGACCGTAGTAAGCGTACTGGGAGGAGCAAGCAGCGCATTTGCCGCTACAGCAACAACGACTCCAGCCACAACTGCACCAGCTACTAAAGCTCCTGCGGCTACAACACCAGCTACCAAAACCCCGGCAAAAGCACCTGTGACGAAAACATCTTTGGTGAAAGCACCCGTTAAAAAAGCTGTAGTAGCTCATAAAGCAACAACAAAAGCGAAAAAAGCTCCTGTCAAAAAAGCAGTTGCCAAAAAAGTGGCAAGCCACAAAGTAAAAGCCGTAAAAGCGAAACATCGTACAGTTAAGCACGGCACAGTTAAACATCATGCAGTTAAACATAAAGCAACAGCTCACAAAACTCGTGCACATCATGCTGTAGCTAAAAAAGCAGCTCACAAAGTAGTTCACAAAGCTCCGGTTAAAAAAGCAGCACCTGCAAAAACAGCTCCAAAAACAGCAGTGAAAACAGCTCCAAAAACAGCAGTGAAAACAGCTCCGAAAGCAGCAGCTAAAGCAGTAACAACAACCAAAAAATAAGGTTGAAGCGCAGTCAGTTTTCAGTTCGCCTGGCATATACAGCAGCGATTCATGATAAGAAAAGACGGGACCGGGAACGGTATACCCGTCTTTTGTCTATTTTGCCGGGCTTCTGTTAAGCTTATAGAGAGGATGGAATCATCCAGAACAACGGCAAGGGGTTATGGTCATGACAAAAATAGTAGTGGTGGATGACGACGTGTTCATTTTGCAATTAATATCTGAGTATTTGAAAAAAGAATCTTACGAGGTGACTTCCTTCTCCAGTGGCAAAACCCTGATAGAGCATATCCATACGGACCGTCCAGACTGCCTCGTCCTTGATATCATGATGCCCGGAATTGATGGACTTTCCCTGCTGACTCAGCTTCGTGAGTTTACGGAAATGCCAATTATTATGATTTCCGCGCGCGGCGAAGAAAGTGATCGTATCCACGGGCTGGAGCTGGGATGCAGCGATTTTTTGACCAAGCCCTTTAATCCGCGGGAGTTGGTTGGAAGGGTCAAAGCGATGCTGCGACTGAGCAAGGCCGGGACGCCAGCATCGGATGATAAGGGAGCGGCAGGAAGCGCAGAAGCATGCCGAGCGGGCAATCTGTGTATTTTTGCAGATTTTCGTAAGGTCACTGTGGACGGACAAGAGTTAAATTTGACCTCCCGTGAATTTGATCTGCTGCTGTTTCTTTCAAATCATTTGGAAAGACCTTTTGGCAGGGAGCATCTGATTCAGCAGGTGTGGAGCTATGATTTTATAGGTGATGTGAGGGTCGTGGACGATCTGGTCAAACGAATTCGCAAAAAGCTGGCGGAATACCACTCTACGCTCGTCATTAATACCGTTTGGGGATTCGGATATAAAGCAACGGTTCAGGAGCGTAGCCATGCGAACGATGAGAGCTAAAATACTGCTGTCTCTATCTATCGCAATGCTCATTACTGTCTGTATTACGGTAGTTTTGTTCATCAGGCTTATCGACGACATACTCGTAAATCAGGCTAAATCAAAGCTTCATGAGCAGGCACGCAAAGCCGTCCATATTATGAGCGACGGAGGCTTTGACCGGCTGGATAACGCTGAGCTTAACTATGTCATCAAAGGTATGCTGTTGTCTGCCGATTATTTTATTTTAAGCACGGATAATCGTATCATCGACTCCAGCGTGTCTGGAGTGGAGGGCAAGAAGATAGAAAGTTTGCTATTGATCCGTCAGGGATTTTTTGCATCTGTTCATCCGTCTGCCCATGATCTGGCTTCCGTACATGAAGGGGTTGCCGTGTTTCAAGGTAAAAAGATACTGTTTACAAATGAAGAATTGCCCGGACAACCTTTTCGAATTTTTGTATACTCGCCGTTGTCTTCATTAAGAGCACTGTATGTCCCGTTAATGAGAACCACAATATTGTCCATCGTGGCGAGCTTTCTGGTGATTCTCGTCATTGGGCTGATGGTTGTTTCACGACTGGTACGCCCGCTCAAGCGATTGAAGGAGGCTGTAGGCAACTATGAGCCGAATCAACCACAGGATAGTGATTTTCCGCAGGCAGATAAAAGCGAAATTGGAGAACTGATCGGCACCTTTCATTCCATGTCGGCCCGTATTCAGCAGCATCACAACGGTCAAATTGAATTTTTGCAAAATGTATCTCACGAGCTAAGGACACCGTTAATGTCCATTCAAGGCTACGTATATGCCATTCAGGATCAAGTCGTATCCCAGGACGAGGGGCTTAGTATCATTAAAGTGCAGTCCCAGCGATTAATTGATATGGTGGAAAAGCTGCTTCAGCTATCGAGGCTGGAGGCGTTGAATGAAGAATGGCCTGTTTCTCTGATAGATCTTGGAAGCATGGCAGAGGACGCTGTTCATTTGTTGATGCCGGTGGCTGCTGAACGCTCGATCTCGCTTCGTGTGGAGGGGGAGGGCCTGCATGTGGCCGTTCCAGCCGAACAATTGTTCCGCATGATATTGAATTTGTTGCAAAATGCGGTTCGACACACCTCTACGGAGGTTGTCATTCATTTGGAGGCGGGGACAACACCGGAGGTTGTATGGGTTATGCATGTGGATGATGATGGAGAAGGACTGACTGAACAAGAGGCAGCCGAGGTGTTCGGGAGATTTTATACAGGCTCGAACGGTGTCACGGGGCTGGGATTGGCTATTTGCTGTCAAATCGCTTCCCGGCTGGGCGGTGAATTGAACTGCACACGTTCACCATTGGGCGGGGCGCGGTTCAGTTATATACAACATATGTTATAAATGAGTACAAAAATGGTTAAAACTGATCGTTTTTCGGGCTTAACCTTCCGTTGATGTG
Organism: Paenibacillus kribbensis; assembly: GCF_001705305.1. Lineage (GTDB taxonomy): Bacteria > Bacillota > Bacilli > Paenibacillales > Paenibacillaceae > Paenibacillus > Paenibacillus kribbensis_B. Next base: position 31,400 of record NZ_MCBP01000013.1, on the reverse strand, counting down.
ACAAACGATGGAAGGTTTTTGGGCTTATTTTAGATATTGCTTGACTGGCAGGCACTAAACTGAGTAAAATTGTCCGTATATACCTTGACTCATGAACGTCGTTTTTTTAGATAGTGGTCAATAATAGTGATGAATAAAAATGAAAGAGTGATGAGATGAACCGCCTTTTGGAAGTGAAGGACTTAACGATATCTTTCAAGACCCGTCAGGGACTAGTGCAGGCCATTCGTGGCGTAAACTTTCATGTCAATAAAGGAGAGACGCTAGCCATTGTCGGTGAATCCGGCTCAGGCAAAAGCGTAACCTCACAGGCTGTAATGAAGTTGATTCCGACCCCTCCCGGTATTTATCAAAAGGGTCAAATTTTATTTGACGGGGAAGAGCTGATTAATAAAACGGAAAAGCAGATGCAAAAAATTCGTGGTAAGGAAATCGGTCTGATTTCTCAGGACCCCATGACTTCGCTTAATCCGACAATGAAGGTCGGCAAGCAGATCACGGAAGTGCTTTTCAAGCATGAAAAGATATCCAAGGATGCTGCTCACAAGCGGGGCATTGAGTTGCTTAATCTGGTAGGTATTCCGCATCCAGAGCAGCGCTTTAACCAATATCCGCATGAGTTCAGTGGCGGTATGCGTCAACGTGTCGTGATTGCGATGGCACTGGCTGCTAATCCCAAGCTTCTGATTGCCGATGAACCGACGACTGCGCTGGACGTAACGATTCAAGCTCAAATTTTGGAATTGATGAAGGACCTTCAGAAGAAGATCGACACTTCCATCATCTTTATTACCCATGACCTCGGCGTTGTAGCGAAAATGGCGGACCGCGTTGCTGTTATGTATGCCGGACAAATCGTGGAAACAGGTACGGTTAATGAAATTTTCTATAATCCAAAACATCCATATACTTGGGGGCTTCTCGCTTCCATGCCAAGTTTGGATAGCCATGGTCAGAAGCTGGCAGCTATTCCGGGAACACCACCGGATCTGTTGCACCCACCTGTAGGCGATGCTTTTGCAGCCCGCAGTGCTTATGCCATGAAGATTGACTTTGAGAAAGAGCCTCCACTCTTTCAAGTATCTGATACACACTTTGTGAAATCATGGCTGTTGCATCCAGATGCGCCTGCGGTTGAGCCACCAGAAGCGGTTAAGGCCAAGCTTCGCAAGCTGGATAATGCATTTGAAAAGCCGGTTTTGGTCGAACAATACAGCGTTTAACGAACGATGTAATTTGCTACTAAATGACTCGTAATAAGGATTTGCAAAATTCTGAAATAAAAAAAGGGTTGCTCTCTCCATGGAATAATCTACGGGGAGGACAGCCCTTTTTGGTGTTAGCGAAGCCTTTTTTTACAGTTTGCCGGAACCGGCCTGCGAAGTGACTTCTGCTTTTACGCTGGCAGATGGGGAAATCTTATCGTTCAGCGATGGTTTCCAGCCTACAGAGGAGCTAAGACCTGCGCTGGAGCCTGCGTTAACAGCTTGTCCATTCAGGATTGTGCCCGTATCTGACAGGGCAGTTCCACCAAAGACAGTCACGATTTTAGCTGCTGATAAACCGGCAACGTCAATGGCATTGTTTTCGGCGAAGATTTTGGAGGATTTGCCTGCGCCCCATATATACAGTAAAGGATATTCGGAACGTTTTACATCACCTGTATAGTAATTGTTGTACAGATGGACTTGTCCATACCGTACACGTGGTGTGCGTTGTACTGTGTTTTCATAATAATTGTGATGCAGGGTTACACGTAAAACCCCTTCATCTGCTGTTTTGCTGTCGCTGTTGCCAATAATTGAGGTTTTATCATGATTGGAAAAATGATTGTAAGAAGCAGTGACCAGATCGGCTTGATTGATCACATCGAGAAGTCCATCATGATGCTGGTATTCCCGCCCATAGTAGGTACCGTTTTGGCTATCCGGGTGAGACCCATCGTTGAAGGTATTGTGGTCTACCCATACATGAGTGGCACCGTTAATGGTAATGCTGTCATATTCCGAATTCCAGTTGCCTGTACTGCCGTCGGTTGGGTCCCACTGTGGGAAATAATCGTAGGCATCCTGGAATTCAATATTGCGGATAATGACATTGTCTGTCCCTTTTTTCAGTTGGAAGTTCACGCCGTTAATAACGGCATTGCTGCCCAGGCCGACAATAGTTGTATTGGATGGAATTTGAATGACAACACGACTGGCCTGATTTTTTTGTGAAGCTTCACGTGCCTTTTCCAATGTACCGGAAGGAGCCTTTTTCCCCCATGTGGACGGGTCATATGCTTTGAGATATGCGTCAAAATCATAATTAGGGTCCTTGTAATCGTTCAATCCCAACGGCTTGTTATTGTCATCGACATTGACATTGATCGTACCTTTGACATAAATGATTTTAGGGGTAGTATTGCTGCTTTTGCCCAAAGCATCCACTAGTTGTTTGCGATTCGTTACAGTGAAAATATTAGAAGAGGAGGCTGCGGCCCCGCCTGTTGTACCTGTAGAAAAGGCTGCCCAACCGTTTTTGCTGCCGAGCGTTTCTTTACCAATATCAGTGGCTGCCTGAGCAGGTGTACCAAGAGGAGCCAGGGTTGTGAACAGCAGGGCTGCTGCGATTCCGAGTGAAAATCTCTTTTTCATAAAATACCTCCGTATATGAGATGAATGGAGTAGACGAACGAAGGAAGTCCCGGGTGCTCCTTATGTTTTCTACATTTTCTATCATACTTCGCGTTCCAGTATTTGTTAATATAATAAAAGTTACATACTAAAACTTTTGTCTAATTTTTTATAGAATGAAACAGAAACCTTCTTTTTCCATTAAAAGCGCATACAAAATAATGAAAACGTTAACAATCATATGAAATAGGAATTGTATATATGAATATATGGAATTGTTTTTGTGTTTTTTGCTCGGAAGCAACACTGTTCATGGGTTTCATATTAGGCTAGAAAAGTGCAATAGATCTGCTTGAAATGTTAACGATTTCAAATCAGAAGAAGGAGGCTGGAATTCTACTTTGCCGAATTGGAAGCCGGTTTGTAGATTTTTGCCAAACCCTCAGGTACAATGCTCATAATATAGCTGAGGAGGAATGGACATCATGGCAGAGCATTTAGCAGATATTTTGAAGTTGTTGAAGCAAAAAGAGTGGGTGGATTTGTCCCACGCCTTTTATCCTGAAATCCCTCATTTTCCGGTATTCGATCATGTTCAGGTGGATACCTTATTTACCCATGACAATGGCTTTTTTGTAAAACAATACTGCTTTCCGGGTCAGTATGGCACTCATATAGATGCACCCGTTCATTTTGTGAAGGGTAAACGTTATCTGCATGAGCTTTCGTTGAAGGAGCTGGTTTTGCCGCTGGTTGTTATTGACCGTTCGGCTGCTGTTGCAGCCAATCCCGACTATGAGCTTACGGTTGCGGATATTCTGGATTTTGAAAAGGAGCATGGACGCATTGCCGATCAATCCTTTGTCGCCTTTCGCAGTGATTGGAGCAAGCGTTGGCCTGATTCAGATGCGTTCTCAAACAAGGACGACGCCGGAGACGCACACTGCCCGGGCTGGTCGCTGGAGGCGCTGCGCTTTTTGGTAGAAGAACGAAATGTGGCTGCCATTGGACATGAGACACTGGATACTGACTCCTCTGCAGCTTATCGCAAAGAGGGCAGGCTGGTAGGGGAATATTTCATATTGGAGCAGGATCGTTATCAGGTTGAGGTGCTGACGAATTTGGACAAGCTGCCTGCGACAGGTGCGGTCATTTATAATATCGTTCCGAGCATTCAGGATTCTCCGGGATTTCCGGTGCGCTCTTTTGCTATTTTGCCTTAATCATGCGGTACCGGAGCGTTTGAATACGACTATACAATGATGCTGAGCATAAAGGACCGATTCCGATATTTTATATCTGAATCGGTCCTTTTTAACTCATTCGGGAGGAGTGTATAGCTTTATGGAGTGCATATTCAGCTTGAATCTAAACGGTGAAACATCTTAACTGGTAATCGTAACGGTAGGAGCCGAGATGGTAGGCTGGGTTGAGATCGTAGAGGCTGTACCGCTAAAATTGGATATTTCTATAACAACTGGAACACCTACTGAAATATCAGTGGAGTCAATGACCAGACTTGCTGTGCTTAGGGTGAATAAGGAGCTTTGCTGAACAAGTCCGTTAACATAATAATTAGAAGTATCAGTAGCCGCTAATGTTGGTAAATTAACAACCGGAGCATTGGCGTCATCTACAAAGCTTGCAGCTGGAATGGTTGTTTCTGTTGCTCCGATCATACCGGCTGTAATCGTTGCGAAAAATCGAGTTGAGGTTGGACTTATGGTCGTGGTTACAGCACCGCCGCTTGCGACTGGAGCTGAAGCAACCGCTGTAAAAACAGGCTTTACGATTGGCATGGTTTTTACCTCCTTTCTTTTCGGGCATGAGCCACGCGCTGGCTCTTATTTAATAAATGATTGTTTGATCTATTCGGAAACGGCACATGAACCTTTCTATTAATAATAGGGTAAGTGAAGAAAGCACAATTTTGTTACAAATAAGGCTGGAACCGAATCCTTGAAATCGGAGTGCTACAAATGCCTAAAACCCTAAAGGGGAATGTGCATACAATACATAAGCAGGAATGAAGGAGGTGTAGACGGCTGGTATGAGGAGACGTGTTGTATCACTAGGAAGGCATAGAAAGCGGAGCATCCATTGTATATGTCGTACAAAATATAAAACAAGGTATCCGTCCAGAAGAAGGAAAACGGGGTCCCGTGCCAAAAAGCATCCAATCCTAAACATACAACGACGATATTGCAATACGCCTGGAAAGCATCGGAAGAAAAGAAATTTGGTAAATAAGCGATGGATCAAAAAGATAGCAGGAAAGCAGTGCCAAACCGGGCTGGCAGGAGCCCGATGTATTTTAGGTATAACAGGACCGCAGGGCATACCAGGTCCAGCAGGGGGGCAGGGAGTCCAAGGAATACCAGGTCCAGCTGGATTACAGGGAGCGCAAGGAATGCCGGGTCCGGCAGGTTTACAGGGAGCACAGGGAGTGCTGGGTCCGGCAGGATCGCAAGGTATACCAGGCACAACAGGCTTACGAGGTCCCACTGGAGCGCAGGGCATAACTGGTTCTATAGGACCCCAAGGTGTAACAGGCTCTACCGGCCCGGCACCTGACATTGGATTTATTGAAATTATACCCACGGCGGAGCGGTATTTTTATTTTGCACCTGATGCTATTGAATCTTCAGTTACAATTAGGGCGGAACAGTTTTCGGCAGATGGTGTGCAGGAGGCTTTCCAGCAGTTTTATATCGGACCCAACAGCTATACCAATCTGTATATTAACGGCATGATCCAAGAAAGCACATTGTACAGCCTGACACCTGCATCGCTGACGATTCACCTCAGTGAAGGGGAGTCTATTCTCTCAGGCACACCGATTATTGTGGAAATTGTTCAATTTAGTGTGCGATACAGTGCATGACATCGTCGTTATACGGCGCAGGCCCTTCAATGCGATCGGCTGCCAGTCTGGCCAGAATGGATTGTGCAGCCCGCTCAGCAGTCTCTTTAAAGACAACGCAACGCATGGATGGCTTGTACGACCTTTCGTAGTGGGGAACATGCCTGCTTACATATGAGTTGCAATTTGGTTAGTTATCACTTACCATATGTTTATGAACAAGAAAACACATGTAGATAGCAAGAAGAAGGATATATTGCAGGCGGCGATGCGCTTATTTGCAACCAAGGGGATTGATGGGATTTCCGTTAAACAAATTGGTGAAGCTGCCGGTGTGACGGATGCCGCAATATACAAGCATTTTAAGAGTAAAGATGCAATGGCAATGGAAGTATTCGGGCAGTACTGCAACAGCTACACTACATTAATTGACTTTTATCGCAAGCAGAGCGGAAGTTTTGTCAGTTGTTTCCATAAATTGGTAGATGAAGTGCTGGGGATGCATGATGAAGATCAGTGTGGCCTGCTTTTGCTGTCGCAGCATCATGAGTTGTACATTGAGGCAAGCCAGAGTCAGAATGTACGTCAGCCACTGGAGGCGTTAACGGAATTCATCGAGCAGGGGATTGAGCGGGGAGAATTGCCCAAGCAGGATGCCCGGCTATCCGGTGTGCTTATCATTGGAGCTATTACACGCTTATCCGTGTCCAGCCTGGAAGGTGAACTTCCGCAGGAACTCATTCCATTGGCAACAGAGGTCAAACAACGTTTAACCGCTTTATTAAGTAAAGGTCAATAGTGGCCTTTTCTTTTAAATTAAAGGTTAGCGTTCTCTAACTAAAATTATAAAATGAGGGTAGGAAGTGATTTGTATGTCTAAAAAAATATTGGTTATTCAAGGAAATCCGGTCGTTGGCAGTTATGGAGAAGCGCTGGCTCAATCCTATATAAAAGGAGCAGAGGCTGCGGGAGCTGAGGTGCGGTTGTTGCAGCTGTCCGCGTTGGAATTTAATCCTAATTTATCAGGTGGATATCGTGATAAGTTGCCGCTGGAGCCCGACTTGATCCAAGCTCAGGAATTGATTAAATGGGCAGAGCATCTTGTTTTCATTTTTCCGATCTGGTGGGGCAGCTTGCCTGCGTTAATGAAAGGTTTCATTGATCGTATCTTAATGCCGGGATTTGCGTTTAAATATCACAAAGGTAAACCCTTGCCTGAAAAGCTCTTAAAAGGCAGAACGGCCCATCTCATCACAACGATGGATGGACCGCACTGGTATTACCGATTTTTTCAGGGACAGCCGGGGCATCGCATGATGAAGCATTCCACGCTCCAGCTATGCGGTGTCAAGACCGTACGTTCTACCGCCATTGATCTCATGAATAAGAAGACGGATCAACAGCGCAACGATTGGCTAGGTAAGGTGGAGCAACTGGGGCGAAGCATGAAGTAGGAGGGCAAAAATGAAACCCGTAATAAATCACAAATGGAATTTGAGTGAAATGGAAGCCATAAAATTACAAAAGGAATTATCTTTAAAAGTTACAAAGGAAGACCAATTTCCTGAAATTAATTATGTTGCCGGGATCGACGTGGCTTACAGCGAACAAAGTGACCTATTAATAGCTGCAATCGTCATTTTAGAAGCAAGCTCATTAAACATCGTGGAATCAGTGGTAGTTGAAGATTCTGTCCAATTTCCTTATATCCCAGGATTGTTTTCATTCAGAGAGCTACCGCCTATAGTTAAAGCATTTGAGCAAATAAAGACCTCTCCTCAGCTAATCGTCTGCGATGGCCAAGGAATTGCTCATCCTAGACGGTTTGGATTAGCCAGTCATTTAGGGGTTATCTTTGATATTCCTACCATTGGATGTGGTAAAACGAAGCTGTGGGGCGATTATAAAGAACCCTCTCAAGAAAGAGGTGCATGTTCATTATTAGTTGATGATGAGGAGACTATCGGTGGAGTATTAAGAACACAGGAAAGCGTTAAGCCTCTTTTTGTATCTGTAGGTCATCGTATTTCATTAGAAACCGCCTGTAATTGGATATTAAAGCTTGCTCCCCATTATCGCTTGCCTGAGACAACTCGACAAGCTGATCAGCTTGTGAGAAAGGTTTTATCAAAGGCCTATTAATAGAATTAGTGCCAAGGCGATAAGCAAATAGCAGGTAAACCATGGTGGGTGGAGGCTATTTCGCCTGCTGCTGCGATAGGAACCAAAGGAAAAAAGGGCCACAACTGGAGCGACTCGCTCATATTGTGGTCCTTTATAGATTATGCATCGGAGAATCAGGTACACCTTGATCAAGGAATAGCTCATGTTTTGCATTAACGTTATGTAACTATCGTTGCAACTGTTAAAACAAATCCTAATACTAGACCGGCAGGGCCCCAATAATGCATCGGGATAAAAAACAGACTGTGCTCGGTCCCCATTCGGTAGTGTTCCCCCGTTTCCATATCAACTAGCACCTTGCCCGATTTGGCGTTGAGCGCTTTTCCCAGATGCCAGATAATAACTCCCGATACAATGAACACAAAAGCCAGCGGCAGCCGCGAATCTATTGAATCAAGCTCCAATGAGGATAATATAATATTGACAATCGCAAATAGCACCCCTGGAATAATAATATTCAAAATACCAAAACCCTTCCAAATAATCACATCAAAACTTCCTTTCTGGTTGTGTTTACGTCCATGGTGAGCCCCTTCTCCAAAGATTTTGGAGTATAAATTGTTATTACCAAATCCAACATATGTATTTATCGGTTAAAAGAGAGATTTAGTTTACAGAATGACCCATTCATTGGGGGTATTTTCAATGTGTAAAGCTGGGCCAATACAAAAAAAAGCCGCTTCTCCACATCTTCCTAGGCCCAGCATAATCTGAGCTAGAAGGAGGAAAAGCGGTTTTTTTAGCTAGCAAAAAAAGCATAGCCTGTCTATAGAGACGACAGATCTATTCAGCGGCAGCTTTCGCTTGCTCTGCTACGAAGGTTACAGGCTTCATAATGCGGCTCAGCATATCCTGCTTCGGACGATTCCAGGTAACCCAGTCGTCCAGCAGCAGTCCACCTGTGTCACCGCTATTCGGATTCAGGGTCCAGTACGTAAAGTACAGGTTGTTGGCACCAATATAGTCTACGAGTGCATTTTGCCATTTACCCTCAGCAGAGGACAAATCAACATTACGACCGCCGAATTCACCAACCAGCACCGGAGCTATGTTTTGCTTGCTGATGTAGCCCCATGTTTGATCCCAGATGGCCGGCATGTTGGCCGGGAAGGTCGACTCATTGAACCATGGCTGCCAAGACACACCAGGGCCGTAATCATGCGGAGAATATACGACGCGGTTCGGTACATCCAGCACGACAGGGTAGTTGGCTACACCTGTCAGGTTGCCGCCCCACCAGTATTGGCTATTGTTGCCTTGGACATTGTGGTCCACACCTTCTACGATAATCAGCCAATTCGGATTTACGGACAGAATCGCATTCCCTGCGCGTTGTGCCGCAAGACGCCAGTCTGTGGAAATGTTGCCTGTACCCCAGCTTGCCTGACCGTGTGGCTCATTGTGCAAATCTGCCCCGATGACGGTCGGGTTGTTTTTATAACGGTCAGCCAACATTTTCCAGTCACTGATCCAACGAGATTCAGGGTACTTGGACGTGTACCACAGCTCGGACTGCCCACCCGAGTCTGCACGGTGACGGTCAAGGATAACCTGAATACCGCGTTCTCCGGCTTTTTCGATCAGCTTGTCCATAATTTGAATCGGAGTCAATCCAACCAGATCAGGATTTTTGTAATAATCAATACTGTCAGGGCGGGAATTGGAATCGAACAACTGATTACTGTAAGGCAGACGGATCAGGTTGTAGCCTTCTTTCTTCACCTGGTCCAGCACGTCGTCCATCGAACGGCTCCACAGTCCATGCAAGGTGTAATTGGGGGTCTCCAGACCGAACCAGTTTAATCCGTTAAATGCTGCCTCTTTGCCGGATTCGTCTACAATTTTGTTTCCTTGGGTGTGATAATATCCTTTCACACTGGCTGCATCTGCTGAAGCAGGAGTATAGCCATACAATGTGAAGCCCATTACGAGGGATGCAATAACGAGAAATGGCTTCTTCATGCTTTTTCTTTTCATGATTCTTACTTCCTCCTTTATCTAAATATATTTATAACCTGTTACAATTTCATTTTATGTTGAAATCTTCCATTAAACAAGTTCATAAAATTCATATAAACAGGACGGTATATTGGCCTTCTTCTAGCAATCTTAATTATGCAAATAACTTGTCCTATTCATTATTAGATGCAAAAGCATTCAACGCATTTGTTTATGAATGAAAAGGAATACATAGTAATAGGCGAAGTCGTTGCCTTGATCCTTTTTCTGCCACGGTGTAAATGCTGTGCCCATATGGTACGATGATATCGGAATATTTGAGCACACATATGGGAGGGACTAACATGAGCAAGGCGAGGCTGTGCTTTATCGGGGCTGGCTTTCACGCCTCAACGAATATATATCCTGCTGTCATTGGGGCAGGTGCTGAAATTCAAGCGATTGCGACCAGAGATTTAGGCAGATCGAAGGCAGCGCTTCAGCGGTTTGGGAGCAGCGGCACCCCTTATGACAATTACAAGACCATGCTGGAGCAGGAGGACTGTGATGGAGTTGTCGTGATTGCACAAGCGGCAGATCACCCGTCGCTCGTACTGGACTGTATTACGGCTGGAAAGCATGTTTTTGTAGACAAGCCACTGGGCTGGAACGCTGAGGAAGCGGCTCAAATTGCAGATGCGGCCGAGGCGGCGGGGGTCGTGCTGATGGTCGGTTTTATGAAGCGCTACGCGCCTGTATACATAAAATTGAAAGAACTGATTGAGGGAGGCTCGCTTGGGGCCGCACGCTCATTTCAGGCGAAATTTCTCGTGGACAGTACTCTATTTTGCAAAACCGGTGAAGATTTCATGAAGCTGGCGGCGGTTCATATGGTCGATTTGGTACGTTATTTGTTCGGAGAAGTGGCGCAGGTTACCGGATTTGCGAACGATAACGGCGAGTTTATTTCGCATACAATTTCGCTAAAATTTGAAAATGGTGTGGTGGGCAGCGTATACTTCGCAGGGATGACAGCATGGACGCGCGAGAGTGAAGGTATCACTGTAACCTTTGATCACGGGTTTGCGAACGCGGATGAGGTAAACACACTGCTCATTCACAAGTCGGAGAGTCACGCGGAGCTCCCCTGGAAATCCCTTGCGGAAACCGATACGGTTCTGACACCGTCAGCCTCGGCGATGTCGGGCGGCTACCGTGATTTGTATTTGCGCGGTTTTGTTGGTGAAATCGCTCATTTCATGAACTGCTGCCAAGAAGGACTGACGCCTTATTCAAGTGGACGGGATAACGTGAAAACGATGGAACTATGTGACCGTATTTTGGCTGCGCTTCAATAGGATACAGATTTAATAGACAAGCTTTGGAGCCTGAACTGTACCTTAGTTTAGTTTGGGCGCTTTGAAAGAAGCTTCGGTATAACTAGTGAGTAGATGGCTCCTGCATTCTTTGGGAGTCATCTTTTTCGTTTACCCTGTGATTTTTTTATTTCATATCCGTCTGGTTCGTCTTTATTCATCATCTCTGCTGTAAAATATGCTAACAGAGGAGAACGATGCGATAGAATAGAAAAAGAAAGCGTTATCAATACCCATTTTTCTGTGATGGTTCAGGGGGAGAAGGCATATGCGTTCAAGGTTCCAACCATTAAACACGTTGCGTAATCAGATCTTTATCGGATTTATACTGGTGATGCTCATTATGATGAGTGTAGCGGGGGCGTTCATTTACCTCAATGTCTCTCGCCTATTGAAAAACAGTGCCGAGCGGCATATTGGTCAGACCGCGGTACAAGCAAGCGGCAGGCTGGATGCATTAATCGGCCAGATGGACAGCCTGACGGAGCAGGTGGCGAACCATCCGTCTGTTCAGCATATTTTGCTGGAGGAGCGCAGCGGGGGCAAGGTGACTTTTCGGCAGCGTCAATCACTACTGCAAGTGATGCACAGCTACCAGGCTTATATGCCGAGTGTCGGTTCGCTGGAACTGTACACCGCTGAAGGGGAGATGTTGTTTCCGATAAGGGAGGGCAGTCTGGAGGAGCGGATCGGACAGGCGGACATCCGGGAAGCGAATCAGATGAAAGGAAGATTAGTCTGGATCGGCATCGATCCCGAGGACCCCCGGTCGCTGCTGGCGATTCGGCAGGTGAGCCTGGTAGACCGTTGGTTTTCACGCGGAGGATATCTGATTACCCGTATAGAGCGAAGTTATTTTGGACTAAATGATGTATCGAAGGTCAAGGAAGAAGCGGGTGAAACGATGCTGCTTGTAGATCGTCAAGGCCAGCTGCTGTCAGGCGAGCCTATGAACCAGACGGATTTGTCAGGTGTACTGCACAGCAGGGCACAGACGGTTCATATTGGGGAGCGGGAATATGTAAAGGCGGTTCAGCAGTCGGAGCGGACCGGCTGGTCGCTGCTGATCCTGATTCCGGTTAGCGTCGTCACAGACGGGATTACGGTTTTAAGGACTACACTTATGATCTCTGCATCTCTTGGTGCCGTGTTATTCCTGTTTATGTCCTTTATGCTGTCTACGTTGATTACCAGACCGATAGGTCACTTGATCCAGGCGATGCGCCGTTCACGGCAAGGAGCATTGACCTTGAATCCAGAACCGGCAGCAGCGGTTGAGCTGCGGGAATTGAACGCAGAGTACAACACGATGATTGTCGATATCAATGAATTGATCCGTGTTATTTGCGAGAAGGAGGTTTTGCAAAGCCAGACCGAGCTTAAAGCCCTGCAGGCACAGATTAATCCGCATTTCCTTTTTAATACGCTGGATGCTTTCAACTGGTCGCTACAGGAAAAGGGGGAGGAGGAGCTTGCCGGGCTGATGGTGTCCATGTCACGGTTGTTTCGTTATATTATCGAGCCGGCTCACCATGACGCTTGGGTGACGCTTGGGGAAGAAATGGCACAAGTCCGCCGTTATCTGGAACTGATGGAGATGCGCCTGGGTGAACGTCTGAGCTGGCAAATTCATATGCCTCCAGAGGCGGTGAGAATTCCGGTTCCCAAGCTGCTGATTCAGCCTATTGTAGAGAATGCCATTTTGCATGGCGTCGAAAATCGTATCGGCAACGGCCGTGTTGAAATCCGTGCCACTCCTTCGGCAAGATCGGGATGGACCAAGATCGCAGTCATAGATGACGGGCCGGGCATGACACCGGAGGAGCTTGCGGCTGTGCGTGCAGCGCTAATTGAGGGATCGGCCTGCCAGAGCAAGGGGACAGGTATGGGACTGGTTAATGTGCAGCGCAGGCTTGCCCTCTATTATGACAGTGCATCTGATCCCACGGACGGTTTGCTGATACATAGTGCTGTACGGGAAGGAACGGTGGTCGTTTTTGAAATTCCTGATGAATACGGAGGGCGGTAGAAATGAGTGTTTTATCCAAAACCATTCTAATTGTAGACGATGAACAGAGAACACGTCAGGGGATACACCAGACACTGGAGCAATGGGCCGCGGGAAAATACCGGATCGTGACATCGGCTAATGGTTTGGAAGCACTACATATGCTGCGGGCGGAGACGGTTCATTTGCTGATTACGGATGTCCGGTTGCCGGAATTTAGCGGACTGGATTTGATCCGCTCTCTGGAACGGGATTCACGTCGGCCAGCGATCATTGTCATCTCGGGATTTGCGGAGTTTGATTATGTCCAGCAGGCTCTTCGTCTGGGAGCCGTCAATTATTTGCTCAAGCCGATTGATAAGCAGGAGCTGCTGAAAGCGGTAGATGAAGCGCTACGGCTGGAGGAGGAACGTCAGCGATACGAGAAGCTGGAAAAGATAGCTGATCCTGTGCTGTTAGAGCTTGACCTCCAAGCGGCTACATTTAGTGACCCGGTACAGCGTGCCTTCATCTATATGGCGGAGCATCTTCATGAATCCATCACGATGGCGCAGACTGCTGCGCATTCACACCTGAATGCGAGCTATTTTAGTGTTTTGTTCAAGGAGCAAAGTGGCTTGTCCTTCACCGAATATCTGCACCGGCTGCGGATGCAACGGGCCAAGGAGCTGCTGCTGCATACCCGGTGGACGATTGCGCAAATCGGAGAGCGTTCAGGCTACAGGACCGATAAATATTTTATTAAAGTGTTCAAAGCGTCCGAGGGGGTAAGTCCCAGCCGCTACAGGCAGCAGATGCGTAAAGAGCCGGGGAATATTGATTGACAGCATATGCTGATGCTGCTCACAACCCAATACACAACCCAATAAAAGTGGAATTATACCCAATCAGCGTACCCTGTTGGAAGCAGGAATGGAGTGCTAAACTTACAAATGATAACGGTTACAAAAAATACAACTACATTAATGGAGGTCTAACGATGTCCAACGAGTATGGTTTGCGTAAGCGCTCACACCGAAAATGGGTTGCCGGGTTGATTCTGCTGCTGTCATTAATGCTGGTGCTATCCGGTTGTGGTGCTGGTAAAGATGGCAAGGGTGGTTCCGATGGTGGAGGGGGAAAGATTACGCTCAAAATGATGCACCTGTGGCCAGAGGGAAGCTCGGCACAGCAGAGCAAGCTTGTGACCCAGATTATAGATCAATATGAAAAGGATCATCCGAATGTCGTCATTCAGCAGGAAGTGCTGGAAAATGAACAATACAAAAACAAACTCAAAGTGCTGTCAGCCTCCAATGAATTGCCGGATATCGGCATCACCTGGGCGGCGGGCTTCATGGAGCCTTACGTCAAAGGTGGATTATTTACGCCGATGGATGACCTGTTGAATGGCTCCAAGCTGAAGGGCAAATTCGTACCGGGAACGACCGAAGCTTATGCGCTGAATGGAAAAACGTATGCGCTTCCCATCGAATTGAACATTTCCCCCATCTACTACAACAAAGCCATATTCCAAAAATACAACCTGAAAGTACCTGCGACATATGACGAATTGAAGCAGGTTGTGAAAACACTTGCAGATCATGGAGTTGCACCGATTGCACTGGGCAATAAAGACCGCTGGACTGGCTCGCTCTGGTATATGTATCTGGCGGACCGTATAGCAGGTAACGAAACGCTGAAAAAAGCGATTGACGGCTCAGGCTCGTTCGATGACCCTGGTTTAATCCAGGCGGCATCTGAAATCCAGACGCTCGTGGATATGAATGCATTTAACAAGGGATTTAACGGCTTGTCCAATGATGAAGGGAAATCCGAGTTTATGAACGACAAGGCCGCTATGTATTTGATGGGGACTTGGGAATTGCCGAATTTTACGACCAATCCTGCCATCCCGCAAGCATTTAAAGATCAAATTGGCTTCTTTAAATTTCCGATGGTTGCAGGCGGCAAGGGCAACGTGAACAGTTGGGTAGGAGGCCCGGGAGTAGGCTTGTTTGTTTCGGAAAATTCCAAGGTAAAAGAAGAGGCCAAAGCGTTCGTTGAGTATTTCGTAGTCCAATGGGGCGAGCAGTCGGTAACGCAGGCGGGAGTTATTCCGGCGACGAAAGTGGACACCTCCAAAGGAAATTTACCCAAGCTGTATGTCGATTTGCTCAATGGGCTGAACCAAGCCAGCAGCATTACATTATTCGCCGATGTACAGATGAAGCCGAATGCGGCGCAGGTACATTTGAATATGATTCAGGCGTTGTTTGGCAAAGCAGTGACACCGCAGCAGTTTGCCGATCAGCATAAGGCTGCCATCGAGAAAGGAAATTGAAATTGATCACCTAAGGAGGTTCGGCCGTGGAAAAGGTCATGTCCAATAAGCTTGTCATTGCTCTGTATGTGTTGCCCTCCCTGCTGCTGTTACTCGCTGTGATTTATGTGCCTATTGTGCTGACCGGCTATTACGGCCTGAATCAGTGGAATGGAATCGGCTCCATGACATTTGTCGGGCTGGACAACTATCAACATTTGTTCACAGACACGGCGTTCTGGCAAAGTGCTTGGCACTCGCTGCTGCTGGCCTTGTTTTCAGGCGTCAGTCTGATCGGTTATCTGGTCATTGCGATGATTTTGTCAGGGAAAATCAAGGGAGCCAATCTACTGCGGAAAATGTATCTGATTCCCATGCTGCTGTCTTCTGTAGCTATCGCGCAATTGTGGCTCAAAATGTATCATCCTACGAACGGAGTGCTGAATTCCTTACTGGTGTCGCTCGGAGTCCACAACCCGCCCGAATGGTTGGCTAATCCGTCTCTGGTGCTGCCTGCCTTGTTCATCCCGATTATTTGGCAATATGCAGGCTTTTATATTCTGATCTATTATGCCGGGCTGAAAAACATCCCCGAAACGCTGGTGGAGGCTGCCCGGATCGACGGGGCCAGTGCCTGGCAGATTGCGACTCGTATCAAATTGCCTCTGTTGCGCGAGGTGATTAACGTCACGATCATATTGTCCATTGTCGGCTCGCTCAAATATTTTGACCTGATCTACGTCATGACGGACGGTGGGCCGAACGGAGCCAGTGAAGTGATGGCTTCTTACATGTACCACCAGGCGTTCCGCAGCTTTGATTTTGGATATGGCAGTGCTACAGCCTTTGCCCTGCTAGTCATCTGTCTGGTCGCTACATGGCTGATTCGCAAGGCTACCGCTTCCGGTGACACGATCGAATATTCATAGTATGGTCATGCAAATAAATAATGGACAACAAAGCACAGGAAGAGGGAGGTACAGACATGAAAACCCAGGCAGCCGCCAGCTATCCGCTTGGAGTCGCTACTCGCAGCAGACTGTTAACCCGGGCCGGTTATGCCGTTTTGTATACCATTTTGATCATCTTGGCGGTGACGCAGCTATTACCGCTGCTGTGGCTGATGCTTTTCTCGCTTAAAAATAATCAGGAAGTATTTAACCTTCCACCGTTTGCACTCCCGTCCCAACCGCATTGGGAAAACTATGTGAATGTGTGGACCAGTGGCAATATCGGGCGGTATTTTTTCAATAGTGTGTTGATTACACTCATATCCGTGGCGCTAACGGTGCTGCTGGCCAGTTTCGTAACGTTTGCGATTACACGTATGCGCTGGAAGGGAAGCCAACTGGTCCTCGGACTCTTTATGGTCGGACTGATGATTCCGGTCCATGCCACCTTGATTCCGTTGTTCAGTATGTTTCTCAAGCTGCATCTGACAGACACGCCGCTGTCCATCATCCTGTCGTATGTCGCTTTTAATCTGCCTACAACGATGATGATCCTGCTGGGATTCTATTACGCTTTGCCCCGGGAAGTAGAAGAAGCGTCCGTTATGGACGGCTGCTCTGTCAACCGGATGTTCTTCCGGATTGTGCTGCCTATGACGACCCCGGTGATGGCAACGACCTCCATTATCAACATGATCTATAACTGGAATGAATTTATTTTCGTCAATACGTTCATCAGCTCGGACGAAAACAAAACACTAACCGTTGGCGTCCAGAACTTTATTGGACAATATACGACCGATTGGGGAGCGATCGGAGCTACGTTGATGATCAGCATTTTGCCCATTTTGCTTGTGTTCCTCATTATGAGTGACCGGATTGTGGAAGGGATCGCCGCCGGGTCGGTTAAGGGGTAAAACAAATTCCCCTGCCGGATTTAAAGTGCACCTCTTAAAGCAAACATTGGAACAAATCTCTTGGTTTGTCCGATGAATGCTAGGGGGGCATTTTTATGCGAGTCTAGTTTGAGTGGTGATCAAATGATAAGGGAAGTTGTATTTTTCACTTCAAGAAATTAGCTTGTAATAAAAAATATAAGCGAAATTATTATCAAAAATAGATATATACTTGAAACCCGTTTTCCAATAAGAGCTCCAAATTCGTTAGGATTTTTATATCCAATGATTAAACTGGGAGTAAAAAAAATACTGGAAAGAAAAAGGGTGTAGTGAAACCCAGTATTGTCAACATTAGACCATGCGGGCAATCCTAAAAAGGAAAGCAACTGGTCACCAAATATGTAATTGCCAAATTCAAAAGAAACAGCCATACCAAGAAGAGCTAAAAGCAGTGAAAGTGATCCCCAACCTATTTTTTTTTTCGTTTTTTCTCAACAGTGTAAGGATAATTAGCAAAATTGCAATTGTTTGTATGCTATACGTCAATATTGATGAAAAGGGATGTTCCATAAAGTCCCTCCTTGAAGTATTTGTCTATGTATTATGATATGAAGTAAAGTCGACAAAATAATCATATCAAAAAGATGTTTTGCTGTATAAAAAATAATACTGGTGGCCCTTAAAGATGTGTTAGGAGCCACCAGTAAAATCTAATTTTCGATACATACCTTTATTTTGATTAAGAATTATTGTCCAATTAGTTCTAAGATTTGTGTATAAGCATTCCTATAATGATTGGGGTTAGGATCTTCTCCTATTATTTTGGGTACGTCAAAGTCAGACAGCAGGAAATGGTGTTTGGGTTGAACTTCGTGCCTTGCTAAGCAACTCTTGCAACAGGACAAGGGGCAGCCGTCAATTGCAATGATGTCGCGTCCCGATTTTGCTGTTCTGACAAGTGGCTTGACATCACCACCAACACCAGCAATGCAGGACATTTCAGCGACTTTTTCTCGATCCATTTTTATAGCGATCATGTTAGCGGTTTGTGCTGCGGAGGAACATCCAGAACATGAATAGACAAGAGGTAAATCAGTTCTTTTCATCTTTGTACACTTCCCTGTTTTTTCTTTGTGATCCATCACGGTATCTTTGATTTTAAATGAAACAAATTAAAATTGTTTGTATTTTAACTTAAATTTGCAGGTTAGACCGTGATAATGGTCACGACAATATTTTCCAAAATCTATTATAGATGTGGCTCAAACCCAAAATCAGTGGTTGACGTTGAGGAAAAGGAGAGTGGAAGAACGTAGGGATTATGGAGAAACGAAGTGCAAAACTTTTTAATATTGATATATTTACAGATTATGGTATGTGTGCTATGTTTACTATGGAAGCGACACCATGAGTCGACAGATTGCGCAATTATTTATCATATTTCACATGGAAAGGAATAATGGGAATGAAAAATTTGCTCAAAAAGGCAAGCGCAATTATGCTGGCATTTACTCTGCTACTTGGATTAATGACAGCACCCGTACAGGCAGACGACACCCCACTTTTCACGATTGAAGGCGAAAACGCCCAGCTCACATCCGATCTTCAAGTGGCGACTCAAATTTACGGACAGCCCAAGCCCGGATTCTCCGGGAGTGGATTTGTCTGGATGCAGAATTCCGGCACAATAACCTTCACAGTGACTGTCCCGGAAACCGGCATGTATGCGATCTCCACTCGGTATATGCAGGAGTTGAGTCCTGACGGCAGACTTCAATATTTAACCGTTAACGGCGATACCAAGGGTTCGTATATGCTGCCTTACACGACCACGTGGTCGAATTTCGATTTTGGCTTTCATAAGTTGAAACAAGGAAGCAACACCATCCAACTGAAGGCCGGTTGGGGATTCGCTTATTTTGACACCTTCACTGTGGATTATGCCAATCTTGATCCCTTGGATGTGCAGCCTGTCCTCACCGATTCTAAAGCCACACCGGAAACTCAACGTTTGATGAATTATTTAACGGAGGTTTACGGCAACCATATGATCTCCGGCCAACAGGAGATTTATGGAGGCGGAAATGACGGAAATACGGAGTTGGAGTTTGATTGGATACACAATTTAACCGGAAAGTATCCGGCAATCCGCGGCTTCGATTTGATGAACTATAATCCGCTGTACGGTTGGGAGGACGGTACAACCGATCGGATGATCGATTGGGTAAATAACCGGGGCGGGATCGCGACAGCTTCCTGGCATATCAATGTGCCCCGAAATTTCACCGCCTATCAGCTCGGGGAGTCTGTGGATTGGAAGAACGCCACCTACAAGCCGACGGAAACCAATTTTAATACAGCCAATGCGGTGGTTCCCGGTACTAAAGAATATCAATACGTGAAGATGACTATTAAGGATTTGGCAAAACAGCTGCAGATTCTGCAAGATAACAATGTGCCGGTTATTTTCCGTCCCTATCATGAGGCGGAGGGCAACGGCGGGTTGAAAGGGGAAGGCGCGTGGTTCTGGTGGGCTTCGGCAGGCGCGGATGTGTACAAACAGCTGTGGGATCAGATCTATACCGAACTTACGGAGACGTACGGCTTGCACAACTTGATCTGGACCTACAACAGCTACGTGTATAGCACTTCTCCCGCATGGTATCCCGGCGACGATCAGGTGGATATTGTCGGCTACGATAAATACAATACGGTCTACAACCGCTATGACGGTTTGTCCGGCGTACCGAATGAGGATGCCATTACCTCGATTTTCTATCAGCTTGTTGATTTAACTGGCGGCAAGAAAATGGTGGCCATGACGGAGAACGACACCGTCCCAAGCGTACAGAATCTGACAGAGGAAAAATCGGGATGGCTCTACTTCTTGCCCTGGTATGGCGAGCATCTCATGAGTTCCGCCTTTAATTATCCGGCCACCCTGAAAACACTTTATCAAAGTGATTATGTAATCACGTTGGATGAGCTGCCCGATTTAAAGGTTGACGATAAAACCCCAAGAGCGTCCATCACACCTACAAACGTCGAATTTGACACATATGCGTCCAATCAAAGCGACAAAGCCATAACCGTGAATTTTAACGACAATACGTTAACCGCTCTCCGAGCAGGCGACAATGCATTGACCGTGACTCAGGATTATACCTTGAACGGAAATACGCTGCTGCTGAAAAAAGAATTCCTGGCTGGGCTGCCGGTTGGCGAGCATTCAATCGTCTTTGATTTTAATCAAGGAAAAGATTCCGTATTAAAAGTCAAAATTGTCGATTCAACACCGAGCGCTGCGATTTCGCCCGTGAATGCGACATTTGATAAAGCGGCGAATCTAGGGCAGGATATTTCCGCATCTCTTATCTTAAACGGACACCAGCTTGCAAGCATAACGAATGGAAATTATACGCTTACATCGGGCCAGGATTATACGGAATCAAGCGCTGCTGTCGTTCTGAGTAAATCCTATCTTTCCACGCTGCCGCTGGGCCAGAATGCGATAACCTTTCATTTCAACGGAGGAAATAACGCTGTTCTTACAGTAAATGTAGTGGACAGTAGTGTTGTTCCTGTACCCGCGGGAGACTTGACGATCCAAGCCTTCAACGGCAACACGAGTGCCTCCACCAATGGAATTTCACCCAGATTCAAAATAGTCAACACCGGTGATTCGGCGATTCAGCTTAGTGATGTAAAACTGCGGTATTACTATACGATTGACGGGGAAAAGTCACAGAACTTCTGGTGCGACTGGTCCAGTATCGGGAGTGCGAATGTAACCGGCAAATTCGTTAAACTGGCGACTCCGGTTGCCGGAGCCGATTATTATCTGGAAATTGGTTTTACGAGTTCGGCTGGAAAGCTTAATCCCGGTCAGAGCGCAGAAGTTCAAGCTCGGTTCTCCAAAACAGACTGGTCCAATTACAACCAGGCTGACGATTACTCGTTTAAGGCATCCAGCAGTCAGTTCGCAGACAACGAACAGGTTACCGGATATATGAACGGTCAGCTTGTATGGGGGATTGAGCTGTAAGGAAGTAAGAAAAAGGGTTGGATCGGGGGTTATACCCTGCTCCAACCCACATTCAATCAAAATGCCAGCTTTATAGCAATCACGATTACGTGTGAAGTAGTGGCGGCGCTGGTAAGCCTTGATGCGATTATGCCGTCCTTCAATGGTTTCGTTCGTCCAGCGACAACGATGGTAGTTTATGATCTCATCCTGCCAATTTCGCATGGTTTTCAAGGTGCTCCGCGTACGGCGTTATGCAATTTTCTTGCCTTGCTCCAACCAACGGGTGAAACCCACTATCAGGTCTAGCAGAATCTCCTGTGTATTTCTGATGGGGAGGGATGGCAAGTCTTTGTTTTTGTGTAGTGAGATTTGAATTATATTTAAAAATAAATTTTTCATTAAGGGAATTTTAGATTTATATATAAATGAAAATATTAAGAAAATAAGTAATAGATAAAACAAAAAAACAGGTCAATCTGGCGGTCCCTGACCATAATCGACCTGTTTTATGTAACGCTTTAGCGTTATTTGGGGTATAAAGTGTGCGTACTATCAAAATGGAGAAATCTTTATACATATGGTGTTATACAATATAAATACTGATAGTTAATTCTTATAAAATTTATAAATCAATATTCCTGTACTACATTTAGGTTTCTTCTCATTTCTTTAAGATACTTTTCGATTTCTTGCTCATCTTGCGGATTTTTTTCAATGTATCTCTTTGCTGCTAATTTAAAATAATAATATAGATTTTCATAAGCAATAATTATCGAATCATCTCCGTATTCGATTTCAATACCTTTGAACTCTTCATGATATAAACTTTTATCACTTTCATCAAGATCACTCCAAAAGGTAAAGCCGCCGAAATCTGTCCCAAAACCAACTTCCCTACTTAAATACTTCATTGCATCTTTGAATGATCTTGATAAGTAGCAAAAATTCATCAGCCCTTCCAAAGGCAAGTGTTCAATACTAATCAAATCTTCAGAATTTAAAAGCTTTTCCATTTTTCTTCCTCCTAAGGTGTGGTTGGGAATAACGATGTTATACTTCCATTTTCATAATATCCGACCCATGATACTCCTTTTGAATCTACTCCCATCCAAACACGAGGTAAAGTTCCTGACGTCTCTTTTGTTAAAGCATTGTTCGCGGCTTCGATACCTCTCTCAATATATTTTTTATCAGATATAACATTAGGATCATAAATAGTTTTCTTTAGCACCTTACTGTTATAAATACCAGTCGGTTGTCTTGTTTTAGGATCTAATTCAGGCATGCTATACTCTACTTGTTTAACCCCCCTTACTTCATTACCATTCACGTCATAAACTTTATACTCGTTTACTACTTTTACATCATTTTTATAAAACTCCTCACTATTGTGTGCACCAACGATTCCTTTTTTGTTTGGGTGCTCCTTTCCGTTTTTATCCACAAACTCTCTATGTTTTATATGAGTCTCCAACTCGGGAGTTGCTGTTATTGATGATTTAACAATTTCTTTTTCCTTTTTTAAATATTCTTTTATATTTGAGGCTTTTCTTGTATTTGTACTCTTAGCTACATTATATATGACCTTCTTTTGAATTTTACTATCTTCTTCTCTAGTTGCCTTGGAAGCAGTCTCCCGTAATGTTTTCCTTGTCTGTTGATCCTGTTGTTTATATTGGTTTTTCGTTGTTAACCTTTCATTTGGTTGTGGCATGTAGCCTCTGGTTTCAAGAGTTTGGTTATTTTTTTGGGTAGCTATGTTTTCTCTAGCTGCTATTTGTTGTCTTGATAATAATTCCTGGACTCTTACTTTTGCACTTACTCCAGAAGAAATATTAAAGAATCCTTTTCCTCTACCCAGTTTTGAAAGTATCCCCTTTAATTCTTTAGTATTGTCCACACCCCCTCGACCACCAATCATAAGAGGGTTTTCTGTCATAATAGCATAGAACATCCATTTTTTCTCTTCTTCGGATACTCCTTGCTTCCTAGTTAGCATGAAGAAATCGCCTGGATAATTATTTTTCCATTCACTATAGTATTGGCGATCCGGTTTACCGTCACGAGTACGTACAAGACCATCTTCTCCTCGATAACTCCCCGGTTGAAGTTTGGGTGTAAAATCTTCGGTATATGCTGCCCTAAGATAATCCTGCCAGATTCTTTCGTAGTCTTCTTCTGTCAGCTCTGGTGGCGCAGCTTCTTTTTCTGCTTTAAGAGCAGCTTCAGTTCTAGCTTTTTCTTGTTCTTTATATTCCCTCAGCATTCTATCTCGAACGCTTTTAGGAACTTGCTGATAGGCATGAACCATAGTTTTTGATGCTGCCAGCAAGTTTTGAACCAGCTCTAATGTGCCATCGGAATGCGCTATATGACGCGCACTCGTATACACTTTACCCAAAATCCACTTGCTATAGTAAGCTTGTTTGGCTTGCTCATGCTCGTATTGACTAATCAACCCTTGCATGGCTAAACCAGCCAAGTGTTTGAGCGGATGCAATCCTGATTCTTTATGGCCTCCAACGGTAGGTGTACCTTTACTCCGAATGGGGATCGCTGCGGTGGCTTGTAAAACCGTTGCTGCTACTTTACCAGAGAGGCCACCCACCATATTCAACATCACGCTGGACACTTTTCCCATCACTGGAATGGAGCCTAATAGCTTGGACACCGTACCCATCAGGGCATTCGCCTGTTGAAGTGCTGCCGGACTTGTAACCTTTGCTTTAGGAGTAGGAGCTTGGCTGGTCTTGGTTGTTGCGGCTTGTGCAGCTTCATAGGCTTTTATACTCATCAATGGCGGCTCAGGCACAGGCGGGAGGTCAGCCACGAAAACAGGTGCTTTTACTGTACCTTCCTGATAAATCACCGGAGCTTTGGTATCCGTCTCACCATCCAGTACCATGCTGCTGGCTCCGCCTTTCAGATACAGCGCCGTTCCAGCTTCGAGCGAAAGTTCCTCACCTGCATCCAGCTTTACATGACTACCCTGAATCTGCACATTCCCTGGACTGTTAACGGTAATGCCACCATCTTCATTCAGTGTAATTGAAAATCCATCGGAGGTAGAAAGGGTCAGTTCTTGCTCAGACATTTCTATCCCGCTACCTTGCACATGTTGCCATGCCTTCACATTCGGCTGTCCATTTGTGTGGCGTTGTTGTCGTAGCGAATCCGTCACATAGGCATCCTGTTCGTGGTGTGTTGGCAGATACAATTCCACCTGTTCTCCGATTTCAGGCATATCGTACCAGCCACCATGTTCTTCAGCGACATAACGGGTGGCCACGGGAAACCAGCAGGCTTTGGCAGGATCTTGCTTCGGATCGATGTCCAGTTGAAGCTGGACGAAATCCTGCTGTACCTTCAGCACCGTTCCTGTCAGTGAAATCCCGGTAGCCTGATCGTTTTCATAACGGGCATAGCGGATATCTTGTTCGGCTTGAAGATCGTAACGGGTTCGCAGTAAGCCATCTGCTAACGTTGTTACTGCCCGAACCACGACCAATTCTTTACCTTGTCCAATCGGTAACGTGATCAGGTCACCCAGAGCATAGTATTGCATGCTTTCAATCATATAGGTGACATACGAGCTAGCACGTTGTTCTCCCGGCTTTTCCGCATCCAGCTCATGAAACGTTTTCCGTACCCTGTAAAATACATCCCGTTCCACTTTGTGCTGTTTGCCTTCTGGCATCCCGAAGAAAACCTTAGGCGAGGCTGCGGTTACCTCTGGTACAAGTACGGAACCAAAGCGAGAGGCTAGACGCTTTAAAAACGCCCAATCGGTCTCATCATATTGTAAAACAAATGTCTCCAGTTTGGCATAGTTCGTGACGGTATCAATGGCATCTCCATATTGATATTTTCGAACCAGCGCAGTGACCAGATCATCATAAGTGCGGTGAATATCTTGATAGGAGCGTCTTTTACTCTTAATATCCATCTGGTACGAATGGGAAGCGGCCTCCAGTTCAAATGTATATACGCCTCGTACACAATGTACGGACATGCGCGTAACGATCCCGTGGAACAGTCTTCTTAGCGATTGTCCCTGATCATCCAATTGACGAATTACAATCGGCTCCTGCTCCATATCCTGTCCAATGCAAGCTGCTCCCTGTTCTTCGGAGAGCATACCGCTAATATGCAAATAGGCATGATCGTTGATGGCACGTGTTATTTGAAGTTGTTCGATGTGTTGCGGCTGAAAGGGACCATAAAAGCGTAGGCTTTCATAGCCGATTGCTTCTGACAATACACTCAAGTGGGTTCATGACTCCTTTCTAGATGCAATGGTTATTTCCAAGTAAAGTACGTCATCTTGCAATCGCTTCTGAATATTAGAAGCCGCAGATGGGTACAAATTTGAGTCGAGATAGATATGTATTACAGGATTTGTTTAGTATAAAGGTACGAGAGGTGATATTTAATAAACAACCCAGCATATGTATTTATCGGTTAAAAGAGAAATTTAGTTTACAGGATGACCCATTGGAAGCGGTATTTACAATGTTTATATTTGGAAGAAGGAGATAACGGAGAGGGGTTTTGAGCAGAAAAAAGCATATAATAGATGAAGAGGGAGTATAAAAAGATATTTATAAAAGATTGAGCTTTAATGAAAGATGAGGGTTTATGTTATGCCAAAAAACGATAATATGCTGGCAATTCTATGGATGCTGAATTCAGGCGTAAAAATGACTGCAAAACAAATATCCGAAAAGTTAGAAATAAATATAAGGACAGTTTATCGTTATATTGATGCACTATGTGCCAGTGGAGTGCCTATAATATCCGACACAGGTCATAATGGCGGGTATAGCTTGCTGAATAATTTTATTAGAGCACCCTTACTATTTGATATTGAGGAAAAAAAGGCACTCCTTCATGCTGCTGTTTTTGCAAAAGAAGCTGGATACCCTTTGAGTGAGGCATTAAGCAATGCGACATCAAAGTTGAAAATGTATTCGAATCAAGAGCAGGAAAGTATACTTAGCCGTCATTTAGCCGGATTTGAAGTGATAAATCGCATGGGAGATCCTTCTCTTCAGCCGGTATTGGCAGAATTGGAGCAGGCTGTAGCGAACGAATTCTCTGTAGAAATGGATTATCGCACAAGCCATGAAGAACAACCCAAGAATAGGGTGATAGACCCCTATGGAATGTTTTACTGGAACAACAAATGGTATACTGTTGCATTTTGTCACCTAAGGAATGAGATCCGTAGCTTTCGGGCAGATCGGATTCTACAAATCAAGCGTACTCCAATCATATTTAAGCGTCCTGAGGCTTTTTCGGCTCGTGAATTTTTTATGCAAAATTTGTTACCTGGTTTAGTGGACAAGGGCGGTTTAATTTCTTTAATGATCGAAGGCAGGTCAGAGGCATTGGATGACTTATGTCTGCATTGGTTTTTGGGGCATCATCTGAAAGAGCGGGCATCAAATCAAGCAATCTTTTTGCTTGAGGAGAAATCAATTCATACATATGTCCCTTATTTACTCCTACCCTACGGGAAATCCATTCGAGTAATCGAACCACAGAGTTTGAAGAAAAAACTTGTTGCTGTTGCGTCGGAGTTAATGGAATATTATCAACTTTAATAGCTTCACTGACAGCAGATGTCAGTGAAGCTTTTTTATAATGAGGATAATCATTGATTACCGAGGGTTGGTATCACTTGATAAATTATAAAATAAGGAGAACTTGTAAATGAATAGTACGGTATATCTTTATGTGTTTGACACCATGGCAGACTGGGAAATAGGTTACTTAACTGCCGAACTGAACTCGGGGAGATATTATAAGAAGGGGCTGATTCCATCCAAAATAGTTACTGTGGGAATTGAAAAGACTCCTGTAACTACAATGGGCGGATTGAAAACCCTGCCTGACATCAAACTGGATGAGTGCAGCATCGAAAGCACAGATACATTGATTTTACCCGGTGGAGATACATGGACAGAAACAATTCACCAACCCATCTTAAAATTCGTTGAGAGATGTTTAGAGGAAGGTATATGGGTTGCTGCGATTTGTGGTGCTACAATGGGACTCGCCCAGACAGGATTGCTGAATTCACGTTGGCATACAAGCAATGATCTAGGATACCTCAAAATGACCTGTCCCACTTACACGGGCGAAAAGTATTACAAAACGCAGTCTGTTGTAACGGATGGAAAACTGATCACTGCATCTGGAACAGCTCCGTTGGAATTTTCCGTACACGTTTTGAAAGCTCTGGGTGTGTTTTCTTCTAAAACATTAGAAGCCTGGTATAGTCTAAATAAGACCCATAAATCCAAATATTTCTATGAGTTGATGAATTCAATCCAATGAAGGTATGAGCATAAAATTGAACTGTTACGAACATTTAAAGGAGGAGTTAAAATGACTGAAAGCAGAGAATATACGGGAGTGTCAGGTGAATATACAAAGAGTGGAATGCCCAACGGCTTTACATCTATTACCCCTTTTATTACAGTGAAGAATCCTTCTGAAGCAATAGAGTTCTATAAAAGTGTTTTCAATGCAAGGGTTAAGGATATCACTGAATATCCTGATGAGAATGGCAATAAAATAATTGTTCATGCGGAATTAGACTTTGGGAATGGTTTTTTGCAACTGGGAGCAGCGAATCCGACGTATAAATTGGTCTTGCCGCCAGATGAAGACAATGCGTGTTATTCTTTAGGAATTTACGTAATGAATGTTGATCAGGTATTTGAAAATGCGGTAGCAAGAGGAGCAAAAGTAAGAGAACCAGTTGCGAACTTTGTTTCAGGTGATCGATTCGGAAGTATATTGGATCCTTGTGGAGTAAGATGGTCTATTATGACTAGGATCGAGGATTTGTCAGAAGAAGAAAGTAGTCGGAGGGTTGCTGATTGGGCCAAAAGCTTTAGTGGAGAATAAAGGCAATCACTTTTTTGGTGAAATTATTAAAAGTGTCTATCTGCTGAAATGATGTAATAGAAATTCTGGTGCAAAATAGTTGGCGGATAATACGGCATCATTATCACCACATAAGGCATGTGCAGTGCGTGGTAGTAATATATCGAGATCATGTAGACCTCAAATAAACCCGTACTATTCCAAATAAAATCGTGCTAAAAATCGAATAAAGACGTGATAAAATTGAGGAAATCACTGTTTTGTAGCAAATGTTTATTTATACGAGCAACGGTGGAATGTGGGTTTGAGGGCTGTTTTTTAGCATGGGTTTATTTATACTGAACATAGTAGGGACGAAAAAAGGAGAAAAGTAATTTTCTCTTTTTTCTTTTTGGAAAAGAAAGTGGAAACGGTAATAGAATCACTGAGAACAAGGATTAATTGAATTAAATATGTTACGTTGAAAATTGGAATTTATATTCGATGAAATTAAAAAAAAGAAAGCACATTTATGGAGAAAACATGCCTTTTCAGAATATTCATAAGTGCATTATACTTAAAAAATGCAGGACAATATTACCATTTGTCGAATCTATCAGAATAAAAGAGATTCTTGTATCTCTTGGTATTTTGACTTAGTTAAAAACAAGGTTTTCCATCGAAGAATTCAAACAAAAAGCTGAGGGGGATTTTTATGTGGGCAGATAACGCTTCTAAGATAGATATGCTTTCTTTTGAACCATACGCTGAATTATTGCACGAAATGTCATTAAGTGAGCGGGTAAATCCATTAACAATAGGCCTTTTTGGTAATTGGGGAAGTGGAAAATCAACAGTTCTAAATTTAATTAATAAAAAGATAACGGCTGAAGATAATAAAAAGGTTGTGTCTATCTTTGTAAATGCATGGATGTTTGAAGGATATGATGATGCGAAAACAGCACTTATGGAAGTGATTCTAAGAACCTTGGAAGACAACAAGGGGGTCAAGGAAAAGGTCGGGGGGGTACTCAAAAAGTTAAAAGATAGAGTAGATTGGTTTAGGTTAGGAGGGTATGCCTTAAAAAAGGGAACTCCTCTACTTTTAAGTGCGGCATTTGGGAATCCTATACCCATGTTGATGGAAGGCTTAAAAACAATGATTCCCAAAGACCAAAGTCAGGCAGAAGAGAAAATCTCTCAATTAATTGAAATGAAAGAATTCCTAAAAGATCTTCCTGAAGATAATGTTGTTCAAAATATCAGAAAATTTCGTGAAGAGTTTGAACAGATGATGGATGATTCAGGATTAGAAAATTTAATCATTATTATTGATGATTTGGACAGGTGTAGCCCAGATCGCATAATTGAAACCATGGAGGCAATAAAGTTATTTTTGTCGGTGAAAAGAACAACTTTTATCATCGCAATTGATGAAGATGTTGTGAGCTATGCAGTACAACGAAAGTACCCTAAGATAGATGATGCATCGCTTGATATTTCAAAGGATTACATAGAAAAAATAGTGCAGATGCCTATTAAGATACCTGAGCTATCGGATATTGAAGTGAAAAACTACTTATTACTCTTAGTTTGTGAAATGTTTTTAGATGAAATTCACTTGGATAGATTGCTATCTGGATTAAAGGAAAGGAAAGTCTTTGTAAAGGGAGAGATTATAAGTCAGGAAGAAATCCGTTCAATATTAGAACATGAGGATGAAATTTCAGATGCATTTTTCAAACCAAGTCACAACAAAGAAGATTTTGAATTGCAGTTGGATGTTTTTGGGAGAGTGGCAGATATTATTTCGACTACGTTGAAAGGAAATCCACGTCAAGCAAAAAGATTCTTAAATACCTTCTATATAAGAAAGAAACTATCAGAAATTCAAAATCTTGAACTTGATTTAGGGATACTTGCTAAGTTAATGGTTCTGGAGTACACCAATCTGGATGTTTTCAGAGAGGTGTATTCGTGGCATATAGCAAATGAAGGATTTGCCAGAGAGCTTGCACCGTTAGAAAAGTATTCTCTCGATGCAGAAACACAAAATATTGACGAACTAAAACAGCTATATAGTAATGCATGGTTTAAACCGATCATTCAACATTGGCTAAAGGTAGAGCCAACTAAATTATCTGAAGTGGATTTAAGACAGTATTTCTATTTAGCAAAGGAATCGATTAAAGAGAAGAATATCTCAATGTTGAATTTGACGGCTGAAGAAAGGAAATGGGTCAGCGACATATGTGTTGACGGTCTTCAGGAATCGTTGAGACAACAAAAAATAGAGGAGTTCAATAGAGCAGATGTTGATCATTCAAAAATTATAAAAGGGATTATTGCGAAGTACCAAACAAATAGAGAATTTATCCTAAAGATATTAATAAAGATTTATGGATTGTTTCCTAATCATAGAGAAGAGCTGGTCAAAGAGTTCAAAAAGTTGAGGAAAGTTGATATGTCTCCAGCAAATGTGATGCAATTCAATTTTGTCAAACAAACAAACATTCTACACTACGATGAACTGAAAAAGTATTTTATTGAAGAGGGAATAGTAGAGGGAGAGCTTTGGGATAGTGTAGCAAACAGAAGAAGATAAAACGGAGGGGAAATATGGGAACTTCAAAAGGGTATTTACCACCAACGGGACATTTATGGAGTGAAACAAAAAGAGCGGTTTCTAGCATGAACAGAAATAACTATAGTAGCAGTTCTATCGGTAAAGCTATTTCAAGCTTTTCCAAGGCGAGTAGTGGAACCAGAAATCAAGGAAATGCGGCAATAGGAGCTTCTGGAGCTAAAGCTTTGAATTTCGCCGACCTTGTTAAAAGCATAGGATTAGACAACGCTCTTAATCAAGTGGGATTAGCACATTTGGCAGGTCAAGACCCTCAAGCAGTATTTGAGGGTTTAGTGAATTATTTTTCAGAAGGGACAAATTCTCTCCAACAATCAATTGCGGATCAGGCCATGCAAGAATACATGGAAGAAATGATGGGGAGTGTACGAAATAAAGATGAACTTGAAGATGCCTTTGCTAAATTGGAGTCGGAAGTTTTTATACAAGACTATTTAACAAAGTATGTCCAAGTATCGTTCTTTACTAATTTTGCTGAAAAAATCAATGCTCTTTGTAAAGATATTGGACAAGCCGTGAAAATGCAGGAGAGAATTAAGGAGTTTATCAGGCTTGAAATTGCAGAAAATTATAAACGTGATGGTTTGAAAAGTGGATCGGCTACACTTAGTTGGACAACAAAAATAAGGGCTTGTAGAATAAACATATCTTCATAAGGAGCGGATCATCTACATGCCTAAACAACGACGTACCTTTACAGCAGAGTTCAAGAAAC
>NZ_MCBP01000012.1:0-207257 GCF_001705305.1 Paenibacillus kribbensis | reverse complement strand
AGCAGCCGGGGAAATGTGCGTTGCGGGAGACGGATTGGCCAGGGGCTATCTGCATCGGCCAGAGCTGACGGCGGAGAAATTTGTGCCGAATCCTTATGAAGCGGGAGAGAAGCTGTACCGCACAGGGGATCTGGTGCGCTGGTTGCCGGACGGGAATATCGAATTTTTGGGAAGAATCGACGATCAGGTGAAAATTCGAGGGTTCCGCATTGAGCTGGGGGAAATCGAAGCGCAGCTACAGAAACATCCGCTTGTTCAGGAGGTGGCGGTAATCGCCAGAGAGGACAAGCAGAAGGAAAAGTATCTGGCAGCGTATTTTACAGCAGAGGGCGAACCGGGAGTGGAAGAGCTGCGGGAACAGCTATTGCAGGAGCTGCCTGATTACATGGTGCCGTCCAGCTTTATGCAGCTGGATCGCATGCCGATGACTCCGAGCGGAAAGATTGACCGAAAGGCATTGCCTGAGCCTGAATGGCAGGGAAGCGACGATACAGTCAGCAGCCCAAGAAATGACGTTGATCTGAAAATCCAGAAGGTCTGGCAGGATATTCTCGGTATGAAGTTGATCGGAATTGATGAGGATTTCTTCAGGTTGGGCGGCAATTCGATCAAGGCGATTCAGGTGGTTTCGAGGCTGGCGCTGGATTTTGAAGTAGGGATTAACGACATTTTTCAATATCCGACGATTCGCACCTTGGCGGATAACATCAAGTACTCCAAAGGCAGATTAAAACAATTCGTGCACGCCTTACGGGAAGCGGCAGCTGCCGGAAAAAGTGGCGTACCTGGTGTTGTATGGAAATTGCGTGAGAGTCTCAAGGAATACGGTAAGAAAAATCAGGTATATGAAAGCATCAATCTTGCTGAACGGGTTGATTACCGAAATATTCTGTTGGTTGGAGGAACAGGGTATCTCGGGATCCATATTTTGTTTCAATTGCTGCAAAATACGGAATATGAGGTGTATGTGCCTGTTCGGGGAACGAGCGACGAAGAGGCACTGGAAAGACTGCGGGCGAAGCTGAAGTTCCATTTTGGTCATGAGCTTGACGGGCAGAATGCCTGGGAGGACAGGGTGCACGTGTTCTGCGGAGATTTAACCCAGGACTGCTTTGGCCTGAGCCGGGAGCGCTATGAGCGTTTGGCCGAAATCATTGATGCGATCATTAATTCGGCGGCAAACGTGAAGCATTTTGGGCATTACTCGGAATTTTATGCCGTCAATGTGGAAGGGAACGAGCGACTGATCGAATTTGCCAGCACAGGGAAGAAAAAGACCTACAATTTTGTTTCTACCACCAGCGTAGGCAGCGGATGGATAGAGGATCAGAACAGCTTCGTGTTCACTGAATATGATTGCAATGTTGGACAAAGCTCTGATAACTATTATGTTATGACGAAACTCGAAGCCGAGAAAGAGATTATTAAAGCAAGGGAACAAGGGCTTGATTCCAATGTGTTCAGAGTTGGGAACCTCGTTTTTGATTCCAACTCAGGGATCTTCCAGGAAAACATTTTGGATAATGCATTTTATTCGTTGATAAAGTCGATGATCAAACTTGGCCGGGTTCCCGCAATTCAAAATAAAACCATGAACTTCTCCTTTGTGGATGAGGTGGCCAAAGCTGTTGTACTGATGTTCGACCGCAAAAATCTAATCAATGAAACCTATCATCTGTTTAACAGCCATCAGGTTAGCATGATGTCTTTTGCCAAGTTTTTGAAGCAAGCGGATATACAAGTTCAGCCGATGCCAGTGGAGGATTTTACCGAATACATGTTTGAAAAATATGATGAAGCGGAGACGGAGCAGGAGGTTGCCCGGATTCTCGTTCATTCGAACGTCTTCTTTGAGGGAGCTAGCAAAACGTTGTTCATGACGATGAACAAGAAGACCGACGGTATTTTGCAGGCGTTAGGGTTTGAGTGGTCCAGGCTAGACGGTCAAAAAGTGAAACTGATGATGGAACATGTTAAAAAGGTAGGATTCATGTAAAAAAACAGGAGAGGAGGGGAAAAGAATGGACGCCATTAAACTGGCTAGCACTTACTTTTTCGGAACGGAAGATTATATTTTATCCAACAGCATGATCGCAACGGTTACTTTTAAAAGAAGAATCGACGCTGAAAAATTGTTTTCCAGCTACCGTTCGCTTATCATGGACAATCCATTGCTGCAAGCCAAAAGAGTGGAACAGCTGGAAAAAGACACGTTTGTATGGGGATGTTTTTCGCAGGAAGAGCTGGAAAAGTTGCTGGAGACTGAAAAAGTGCAGCTTTCCCAATATTTTACGGAAGAAGAGGCATTGACCCAGTATGCCCCAACCAATTCCAGACTGCCATTTCGCATTATCCCTATAAATGAACATACAATGATATTTGCGATGAACCATGCGGTGGCTAATGGACGGGGCTTGGTTTTCTGGATCAAGAGATGGCTGGAATATTATGCGGGCGAATCTGAGGCGAAGCCGGAAAAGAAGGCAGCAAAGGGAGATGTCCCCAGAGACAAGCTGTTGCGTATGAAAAGAAGAGTTTCCGCTTTTTTATGGATGCCGGTTTTTGTAACAGGCTTTTTATCCAGGGTTATGGGAAAAAGGACAAGCGCTGGCGGAACCGTTGATTTGAGTTACGGCAGAAAGCCGGAGCAAGGCGGCGGCTACATCAAAAAATCGTATAGTTTCAGTAAAGAAGAGACAGCTGAGATTTTACGGCAATGCCGGAGCAAAAAAATGACATTGACCGAATATATCTGCTTTCGAACGACCGATGGACTACTGCAACATGCTCCTGACAAGCAGCGTGTGTTTGTCTCCATGCCCATGGATTTGCAGTTGCTGCTTAACTATTCGCCGGAAACGATGCACGGCAATTACGTCGCCAGTCTTCCGATGCAATTTTTCCGGAACGGAAATTTGGAAAAACAGGTGAAATCCGTATTCAAATGGTTCAAAAGGGGGGTTCCCTATGCACTGTCGATCTTTTTTTCTTCGTTTTCCAATTCATATCGGAAATATAAACAACAGTGCCTTGAATTGTGCATGAAAACAATGCCTGAAAGATTCCCACTGTGGAATTTTTCCATCACCTTGTCCAATGTGGGTATTATATCGTATCCGATTATGGAGGAATGGGTGGATACGATCTATTTTTCCATCAAAAACCAGTCGTTACTGCTCACAACAGCTACGCTTTCGGGACGTTTAATGATGGAAGTCAGCATATTGGAGAATATGTATGATTCAGAAGAGGTCTTTGGTCTTTTTGACCACATCTTATCTGTGGAACATTTGTTGAATGGTAATACTCCTGTCAACTGAATAAGAAAAGACTAAGCAGCCAGCGCGCGCCGATACTCAATCGGTGCGCGCTGTTTGATTTTGGCTGAAATCGTTGGCAATTATAAAAATTCCCCTCCAAGTTCACTCTATCCTCATGATACCATGTGGACTTTTCTGAGTGTCTACCTGAAGGGGATATTAGCAGTGCTCTCTAGCCGAGGGTCCTTTTTTGTTGATGCAATTGTATGCTTTCGTGTATGACTCTTGGTACTTCTGTTAGCTTCTGTATCGTATACATCACGGAATTCACGTTTTTTTGCAGTTCAACCATATTGTAAATCCATTCCTTGGGCTGCTTGAGATATACAGCATGAATACCTGCCGCAAGGGCTGGAGATACGTCGGTACGCAGGGAATTTCCGATCATCCAGGTAATGCTTCGGTCCAGACTATTCATCTGAATGATTTCCTCCAGTGCTTCGACATTTTTATGCTGGCGAATGTAGATGCGTTCATCAAAATAATTAGCCAGTTTCATTTGTTCAATCTTTCTTTCCTGAATGACCTGCTCACCGCCAGTGTAGAGATACAGGGAATGCCCGGCTTTTTGGAGTGAGTTCAATGTTTCGACCATTCCCGGGTACGGTTCGATTTCCTGCTCGTACACACTTCGTCCAAGGGAGCGAAGCTCCTGTTCGTCCCCAGAATCGATACGGCGTCCGAATTGTTCGGAGAAAAAGTGGTACGTATCTATCAGAGATTGTGGGAAATGCTCGCTGGCAAAGCCCAACTGATGAACACCAGCCACATCAATTTCGATTTGTTTCTCACGAATTGTATTTTTCGTCAGGTTATGAGCTGCAAACCATTCCTGAAGCAAATCGAAAAAATGGCTGAGAATCAGGTCAAAATACTTGTTGCAGTGAACCAAAGTGTCATCAAGATCAAATAAAATGTGCTGCTTCGGATACGACATGTTGCATACTCCTTCCAAGCCCAAAGCTTTAACGGCGTTTCGTATAACTAAAGGTGCAGTTTCATTACAATCCAATATAGGATTCTAAAAATACCTGTAAATCAGCCGCTCCGTCGGGACGGATGCTGAATTTTTCCTTGTGATAGCGTCCAATGTGAATGCGAAGCAGACCAGCCACTCGCAAAATCATCATATCAGACATAAGTGTATCTTCCAATCGGCTCAAATCATGGCGCATTTCCTCCAGAGATTTAGGGCCTTGAGCTACATAACGCAAAATTCGCAGTCGTTGCGGATCATTGACCGCACGAGTGAGCCGCAGCAGGAGCGTAGGCGGTTCTTCCTCGCTTTCCTCGGGTATATCTACCGGATACTGGATTAGAAGCATACGCGAATAAAAACAGTAGGAATTAATCGGGCGATTATGGACGACCGGAAAGAGGACAACCGTATCCAGATCTTCCATATGTGGAACGACCAATCCAGCTGTGGCGTATTCAACCAATGCTTCCGGCTCCATTTTGCTCAAAAGCATACGCTTTTCCGCAGCGTCTTCCTCTGCCAGCGCGCGCAGTTCGCCTTCCAAAGCCCGAAAATAATCGCGGTCCCATAATTTGAGGAGCGGTGCATATACCTTACGTATGCGTAAAGATTCTTCAAAGGTTAAAAAAGGAATGTGCGGAACAAGCAGTTCAAACATATCTTTATCCGGACCGTGCTCCAAATAAGTGATATAGTCGGATATTTCATCCGATTCCGGTCGAAGCAAAGCCCAGGCATAGAGTGCGTCATAATCGCTAAAAGGGCAATCCTGGGCCGTGGCAAGCTCGGTACGAACTTCGTGTTGCAGCCGTGCATCCACCTTGTCGACCCATTCATGCCCCAGGTCCATATCGTGTACCCATTTTTTAGTTACATAGGCCATGAAGCTGCCCAGTAATTCGTAAATTGGAGAAGTGTCTATTTTAATTTGATAACTCATGGAATCAAATGCCTCCTATTCTGTCTTCGAGCCCAGAGCGGTGAACGAATTAAGCCCGTCCATAAGCACAACACGAGCATTTTGCAAATTGCTCACTTATTTATTATGGCTTGTTCTGCCGGACATTGTCCACTATAATATGAAATAGTGCGCTGTGACATGAAGAGGTTCGGATTGAACATACGTGACTCCTTAACGAACGGAGTCGGATTACATATCAGAGCAAGCTCTTTCCGTAAAATCGTCATCTCAGATGACGATTTTTTCTTCTT
This sequence comes from Paenibacillus kribbensis, assembly GCF_001705305.1. Lineage (GTDB taxonomy): Bacteria > Bacillota > Bacilli > Paenibacillales > Paenibacillaceae > Paenibacillus > Paenibacillus kribbensis_B. The sequence continues at coordinate 201,746 of NZ_MCBP01000012.1, read as the reverse complement.
TTCTGTAATGCGTGTTGTAATATGGATAAGAATTATTATTGATTATGGTATCAAATGCAAATCATTCCTTAATACTCATTTTTGCTGTTGATATTTTATTGTTTTTACCAGGAGGTACCATGATGCCGTCGTCGTTACGTGTTCATTATTTTATTTTAATTGCGGTTATTATCGTAGCCGGATTATGTCAAGGTTTGCTGTTACCTATCCTGTCTATCTCGTTGGAGCAAATGGGGGTCTCATCTTCGCTAAATGGAATGAACGCAGCTGCGCTATATATAGGTTCGTTCGCTATGACGCTGGTGGCTGAACGGACATTAGGATGGTTGGGCTTCAAAAAACTGATGGCCGGAGGCTTGGTGCTTGTACTCGTGACGCTGCTGCTATTCCCGCTAATCCCTGATATCCGAGTGTGGTTTGTACTGCGGCTGCTGGTTGGTATAGGTGACAGTGCGCTTCACTATTCTGCCCAACTATGGATTTTGCTAGTGACTCCAGCAGAAAACCGTGGCCGCAATATCTCCTTTTATGGCATGTCCTACGGTTTGGGCTTTGCAATGGGACCATTGGGATTATGGCTGCTTGATTATGGAACACTGGTTCCGTTTGCTGCGCTGGCCTTATTGTGCCTGCTTGTTTTGATGCTGGTGTTAATGAAGCTACCGGATTCCAGACCGGAAAAGCAGGCAACCGAGGCACGTCCCGCACAAAGATTCCGACGCAGCTACAGCTGGGCATGGTATGCTCTGCTGCCTGCATTCCTCTACGGCTATATGGAAGCCAGTCTGAACAGCAACTTTCCGGTCTATGGCCTGCGTATTGGCTTCCATACCGCTGAAATTGCCGCATTGCTGCCGTTTGTCAGCTTGGGTGGGTTGGTGCTGCAGCTGCCGCTAGGTATTTTAAGTGACCGCTGGGGACGTAAAAAGGTGTTGATGAGCGTAGGTATAGCAGGTGGCTTGACCTTTATGCTGTTGCCCTGGAGCGGTAATCATTTTATGTTCACTTTGGTATTGCTGACCATAGCCGGAGGCTTGGTGGGTTCTTTTTTCTCCCTCGGCTTGGCTTATGCCGCTGATCTGTTGCCCAAATCATTTTTGGCAGCTGCCAATGTACTGGCATCCTTTCATTTTAATCTGGGAAGCGTGATCGGACCTAATATTAGCGGAGGTCTGCTGGACTTTGGGACCCAAGGAAGTATGTTTATAGTTCTTGGAGGCAGCTACGTCGTTTTTGGCTTGCTGGGACTGTTGGCCAAAAAAAGAGCATTGACGGCTTAAAACTGCGGTTAGCATGGTATTTGTTTCATATTTGCTATAAACTATAGACAATATTGATGGCGGACAAAGGGGAATCACATAGATGATTAAAATTCAGAAGCTGACCAAGCAAGTGGGTCCTGAGCGCACCCCGTTACTTCGAGGAATTGATGCTGAAATTCATCAGGGCGAGCTCATTGCCATAGTGGGACCAAGCGGGAGTGGCAAAACAACGCTGCTTCGTTGTCTTGCTTTGCAAGAACCATGGCAAGATGGCAGTTTGATTGTAGATGGCAGTGATGTGCTGAAATCCGGTTGGACGGGCAAGATGAAAATAAAGCGCGAATGGGCATACCTGGAGCAAAATCCGCATCTAAATATGAATCGGACCGCTCTCAAAAATGTGCTCATCGGCAGATCCGGTCAAACTCCATGGTGGAGAATGGTGACTGGTATGGTTCGTTCTGACGATTATATGGGAGCGATGGATGTACTGGAGGAACTGGGACTGCTGGATAAGGCACATGATAAATGCGACAAGCTCAGCGGTGGCGAACGGCAGCGGGTGGCGACAGCGCGTGCTCTCGTTCATGGAGCCAAGGTTATTTTGGCTGATGAGCCTGTAAATGGTCTTGATCCAACTTCAGCAGCACATGTAATGGATACCTTCCGCAAGCTGGCTTCGGATGAACGGGTGACGGTCATTACTGTACTGCCGCTGGAAATGGCTGAACGCTTTGCATCCCGTATATGGGGACTGAACCATGGCGAATTGGTGTTTGATATCCAGGGCAGACGGTTGACACAAGCAGAAAAGAACAAATTATGAAGGGACGGCAAGTGAAGTGAAAATAATGCTGTTGAGATTGTTGGCTGGCTGCTGCTCCTTGCTGCTCCTTGCTGGATTTTTGAGCGGTTGCAATGTCATTAGCGACCCGGTTTCGCTGATGCAGACACCGACGATGTCTGACGAGAAACAGCAACTGAATGGTGCAGTGATTACGCAACTAGGAGGGGTGCAGCCGCTAAGGCCGAATGACCCGGATGACCCGACACCCATCCGGACGGGGGATTTGAACAATGATGGCACAGACGAGGCAGTGCTCTTTTATGAAACGCCGGATGAAAGTGTAAAAATACACGGTGCCTTGTTTGAGGATCAGGGTGGGACATGGGTAAAGAAACTGACGTTTGATGGAGAAGGCACCGTATTGGAATCATTTAAGCTCGTGGACTTAACGAATGACGGTACGCTCGATATTGTTGCGGGTTTTTCGAGCGGAGATAGTGGTGACAACGTTGATCAGAAGGGGCTTATCGTATACTCTTACACTGGAGGAACCCTTGAGAAAATATATGCCACAGGCTATACGGATTTTGTCGTAGACGATTTCAAGCATAACAAGATGGATTTGAACGGGGATAAGCTGAATGACTTGACGATTATTTTGCTCCGTCGCAATGAATTCTTTACGGTCAAAACATTCCAATTCAGCGGAGGAACCTTTAAGGAAATTGGATCGCTGGATTTGGACAGTCAGGTCTTAAGTGTCTATAATGTCGTCGCTGGCAAGGTAGCAGAGGGTAGGCAGGGGATCATTATTGACACCAAAATTGCCCAGACCACTACCGTTTCCAATGTCATTGTGATGGATCACGGCAAGCTCAGGAAACTTAATCTTATGGATGTTACCTTCAAGGATGCGACCATCGCCAGTGGTGATGTGGATGGTGACGGAATTTTGGAATTTGGTAATTTGGAGAAGCCTAAAGGCTGGAGCAACAAGCCGCTGGATGAGGTTCCGTATTTTGTATCGTTCTATCAGTGGGACGGGGCGAAAGGAACGGTTTTCAAGCAGCAGCAGTATCGTGATTCCAATGATCAGGTCTATTTCAGGTTACCGAAGGAGCTGCACGGCAAGGTGACCATTGATCCAAAGGTTTCAAGGAAGGACAGCTATTTGCGGTTCATTCTGAGCGATACAGATAAAACGATAGCGGAAATAAAATATTTCTCGTTGTCACAATGGGAACGAAACAACGAAGGTTATAGCCAACTGTGGCGAACGAATGCACAGGTGATTGGCATTAAGCGATCCAGTGAGCTGGAACCACATAAACCGATTAAAAACAAGCTGGGGGAAAGGCAGGTAGAGTAGAGTGAGTAAAGTTTTAATTATGGAGGACGAGGAATCCATCCGTAGTTTTATCGTTATTAATTTGAAACGCAACGGTTTTGAGGTGCTGGAGGCATCGGAAGGGCATGAGGCACTAAATATTTTAAACACGGTGCGGGATATTGATATCGCGCTGCTTGACGTGATGGTGCCCGGAATGGATGGCTTCGAGGTTTGTCGGAGAATTAGGGAAACGAATGAGCGCATCGGCATTATCTTTCTCACAGCCAAGGTACAGGAGCAGGATAAGGTGTATGCCTTGTCTGTAGGGGCCGATGATCATGTGAGCAAGCCTTTCAGCCCGACAGAGCTGATTGCACGTATCCAGTCGTTACTGCGCAGGGTGAATGTACATCGCGAAACGGCAGCCAAGGTGTCCTTCCAGTCCGGTCCGTTTACGCTGGATTTGATTGCCAAGCAATTTAAGAAAAACGGGCAGCTGATCGAGCTGACACCGACAGAGTTTTCCCTGATTCAATTTTTCCTGGAAAAAGAAAACACGCCGCTCAGCCGAGATGTTCTGCTTGACCACGTTTGGGGCAAGGAATATATGGGCGATCCGAAAATTGTGGATGTGAACATCCGACGTTTGCGGCAGAAAATCGAAAACAACCCTTCCGAACCCGCTTTTTTACAAACAGTGTGGGGACATGGATATAAATGGAAAGGTCAGTCTCAATGATCAAAAAGGGGATTCGCAGACAGATTGTGCTGCACTATTTTTTCGTAGTGTTCTTGGCGCTTCTGTTAGTTGAGGTCATTTTCATGCTTCTCATCCGGTCGTATTATTATGACTCCATTTATAAAAAAATCGAGAATCGCATCTCGTCGGTAAGTGAGTTTGCATCCAAATTCAAAGAGCCCGAGCAATCCTTGCAATCGTATTTGTTGAATACATTTTCCCTAAATGGCACGGAACTGCAATTGCTTGATGAACAGGGAAATGTCATTGACAACTCGACGAATTTTGCGGCAGATCTAAGTGTGCAGACGAGTGATGTGACACAGGCGCAAGCCGGAGATACGGGAAAATGGATCGGAAAGCAACCGGGTACGGGGCAGCAGGTGATGGCGGTATCCAAAAAACTGGACAACATCGTAGGAGATCAGGTGTACATTATCCGGTATACAACCTCGCTGGAATTGGTAAATGACAAGTTGTTCACCATTACGGTGTTTTCCGTGGGAATCATGGCAGCTGTACTGATTATCGTGTTTGTAGTGAGTACAGGTCTCGCCAATTCCATTGTCAGACCCATTAACAATATCCGCGATGTATCTGCCCAGATGGCGCAGGGGCGGTTTGATGCACGCATCAAAGGCGATTATCGCTATGAGTTGGGGGAACTGGCTTCGACGCTGAATTATATGGCACAGGAGATTGTTAGAACAAATCAAATCAAGGATGATTTTATTTCATCCATATCCCATGAGCTGCGCACCCCGCTTACTTCCATTAAGGGCTGGAGTGAAACCTTAAATTCTGGCGGCTTTGACCCGGAAGAAACGAAGATCGGGATGCGGATTATTTCCAAGGAGACGGATCGGTTGATCGGCTTGGTAGAAGAAATTCTCGATTTTTCAAAACTGGAGCAAAACGCCATGAAGCTCGTCATGGGAACGGTGGATCTGCGGGAGTTGCTGCAGGAAATTATGCTGAACGTATGGGCCAAGGCGGAAATGAAGCAAATTAAGCTCCAACTGGATTCAGAGGAGACGGCATATCTCGTGCATGGAGATGGTAATCGTCTGAAGCAGGTGTTTCTGAACATTGTGGATAATGCGATCAAGTTTTCGCATGAAAGCTCGATTATTTTTCTGTCTCTGCAACGGATTGGGGACAATATTGAGATATCGATCCAGGATACAGGAATTGGGATTAGTGAGGAAAACCTGGCCAGAGTAAGAGATCGCTTTTTCCAGGTAGACCATCAGAATGGCGGTACAGGACTGGGATTGGCAATTTCGCAGCAGTTTGTAGAACTTCACCATGGACAGATGCTCATCAGAAGTGAACTGGGAGCAGGAACCACGATTACAGTTTCATTGCCTGCTTTGCAAGCTGAGCAGCCCAAGGAACCGCCGCAGCTCATGGAAGGCTAGAATGTGTAACTGAAGCTAGTTACAGATTTCATTAAAACAGCCAGTCCTCGTCATATTGGAGGGCTGGCTGTTTTAAATTTTGCGTACTGTTTATGAAGTAAAGCCTTCAGCACGCAGGCGTGTATTACGCTCATAGGCTTCTTTCAGCATACGAGCTGTTTGCGGACGCACTGCCATTTTGCCAAATACCGTTTCATTGGGCCCGATGACCATAATTTCGCTTGGACTCCCTTTGATGACGGCTCCATCACGAATGACAGCACCCTCGCCGATAATCGCATGCTCAATATGCACGTTGCGCCCGATACGCGTGTCAGGCATAACGATACTTTCTTTAATGGCTGAGCCTTTACCAATCTCGACACCACTAAAAACGACAGACCGTTCAATTTGACCTTCAACCTGACAGGAATCGTGCAACAGACAGCCCATTGACTGAGTTTTACGGTTAGGTACCTTATGTGCACTCAACCTTGTGCGGCGTTCACGCGTATACATCGGCCAGTCCGTGCGTTGAAGATCGATTGCGCAATTCTCTTGCAACAGGTCCATGTGGGAATCCCAGAGGCTTTTAACGGTACCTACGTCCTTCCAGTAGCCCTGAAATTCATAAACGTACAATGATTCTTGATCCGACAGCATTTTGGGAATGATGTCTTTACCAAAATCATGACTGGATTGAGCATTCAGTGCGTCCTCCAGCAAATAACTTTTCAAGTAGTCCCATTTGAAAATATAAATCCCCATAGAGGCCAAATTACTTTCCGGCTTCTCCGGTTTTTCAGCAAATTCGGTAATGCGCAATTCTGCATCGGCACTCATAACACCAAAGCGGTGCGCCTCATCCCAAGGGACCTCCATAACTGAAATCGTCGCCGCGGCTCCTTTGCCCTTGTGGTAGTCCAGCATTTCACGATAATTCATGTAGTAAATATGGTCACCGGATAAAATAAGTACATGCTCCGGATTTTGGCTGTCTATATATTCGATATTCTTATGAATAGCATCTGCTGTTCCCAAATATTCAGCATTATCTGTATTATATGATGGAAGCAGCGTAATTCCTTTGTCGTCTGTTTTGGTCAATCCCCAAGGTGTCCCGTCTCCAATATGCTCATGTAAGGATTCCGCTTCATATTGCGTCAGTACACCCACAGTATCAATGTCCGAATTTACGCAATTGCTGAGAGGAAAATCGATAATTCGGTAATGACCGCCAAAAGGTACGGCGGGCTTTGCAATCGTTGAAGTAAGGGGAGCAAGACGGCGTCCCTCTCCGCCTGCCAGCAGCATGGCAATGCATTCTTTATTAAACATTTCGTTTCCCTCCCGGTTTAGTTGTCTGTCGTAGTACATACATAAACGGTACGGGGTGCTCTTGAAACCATCAGGTGTATAAGATACCCCAAAAACTAAGGTTTATTTTTTTCGTAGTCATTTTTCTGTTCATTGTGGCTAGAATGGGGTAATGATACAAACATATAAGGGTGGTGACGTGATGACAGAGCAAGCTCTTCCGCAACAGGCTGTATCACCGGAAGATATTTATTTGTTTCATGAAGGAACGCTTTATTTCAGCTACCGATCTTTGGGTTCCCACCTTACTGTGGAGAACGGAGAACAGGGCGTCCGTTTTACGGTCTGGGCTCCTCATGCTCTCCATGTCGGGCTTGCTACAGATCGTAACAACTGGAATGGGGAACAGGATTCCTTATATAGGGTTCCCAAATCCGGTTTTTGGAGTCGTTTTTTTCCGAGGATATCCCAAGGTACTTTTTACAAATACGATATTACGGGTGCAAACGGTGAACGTTTTCTGAAAGCAGACCCTTATGCGGTTCGTGCTGAAGTGAGACCGGCAACAGCTTCTGTGGTCGCTTCTTTAGATGGATATCATTGGAATGATGCGGTTTGGCGTCGAAAACGCAGAGCACCTTATGGAAAACCTCTTCATATATATGAGGTTCATCTGGGTACTTGGAGGCAAAAAGAAGACGGTACGTTTTATACATACAGGGAAATGGCAGAGCTTCTTGTCCCTTATGTGACCGATATGGGGTATACACATATTGAACTGATGCCGCTGAGTGAGCATCCATATGACCTTTCTTGGGGATACCAGCTTACGGGATACTTTGCACTGACAAGCCGTTACGGTGAGCCGCATGATTTTATGTATTTGGTGGATCGTTGTCATCAGGCGGGAATTGGAGTGCTTATGGATTGGGTTCCGGCCCATTTTGCCAAGGATGCTCATGGATTGAGACAATTTGACGGGTCGCCACTGTTTGAATATGCGGACCCGCTAATTGCAGAAAAGCCTGGCTGGGGAACATTGACGTTTGATTATAGCAAGCCGGAAGTACGTTCTTTTTTGATCTCCAACGCGCTGTTCTGGATGGAGATGTACCATATGGATGGCCTGCGTGTGGATGCAGTGACGAGTATGTTACGCCTGGATTTTGAAAAGCAGGACGGACAATATCGTATGAACTCCAAAGGAGGCGTCGAAAATGAAGAGGCGATCGCCTTCCTTCAACAACTGAATGAGACCGTATTCCGCTATTATCCATATGCCCTTATGATGGCAGAGGAGTCCAGTGCCTGGCCGATGGTGACCTCCCCGGTAAGCGATGGGGGGCTTGGCTTTAATTATAAATGGAACATGGGCTGGATGAACGATACGCTTGATTATGTTCAAACGGATTTCGCGCATCGTCAGGATCACCATAATTTGCTGACGTTCCCCATAGCCTATGCATACAGCGAAAATTTTACACTGCCGTTGTCGCATGATGAGGTCGTACATGGTAAAAAGTCGCTGCTTGATAAAATGCCGGGCACCTATGAGCAAAAATTTGCCGGGCTGCGAGTGCTTCTCGGCTACCAAATGACCTCGCCGGGTAAAAAGCTCTTATTTATGGGCGGGGAATTTGGCCAATTTATTGAATGGAAGGATCAGGATCAGCTCGACTGGTTTTTGCTGGATTATGACAGTCATCGGTCTGTACATGCCTATACGAAAGCGCTGAATCATTTGTATATTCAGGAAAAGGCATTATGGGAGCTGGATCATTCGTGGGACGGCTATCAGTGGATTGAGGCGGAAGATCGTGGACAGAGCGTAATTACGTATTTGCGTAAAGGGAAAAAGCCGGGAGATACGCTGGTTGTGCTTATTAATTTTCAGCCCGTGCAAAGAGAGAATTATCGAATTGGACTGCAAAAGGCAGGAAGCTACTTGGAGATGCTGAACAGCGACCATAAGGACTTTGGGGGGAGCGGACAGTTGAATTCCGGAGTGATACGGACCGTCAAAATCCCATGCCACGGACAGCTTTACAGCTTGGAGGTGACCATTCCACCCCTAAGCATTGTTATACTCAAGAAGGCGTCCCGGAGGCCTAAAAAAGTAAATTAACCACATAGGGAGGAAGCACATATGAATATTTTGTTTGCGGCAGCAGAAGCACATCCATTTATTAAAACAGGTGGGTTGGCTGATGTCATTGGCGCACTGCCGAAGGCACTTCGCCAAGCGGGATGCGACGTCCGTATCATTTTGCCTAAATATGCGGGGATTCCTGATACGTATAAGAGTTCTTTGCGGCCTGTAACGATAAAGCATGTGGCTGTGGGCTGGCGTGACCAATATTGTGGAGTAGAGGAACTGACATTGGACGGAATCAAGGTTTATTTTATAGATAACGAATATTACTTCGGTCGTGAAGGCATTTACGGCTACATGGATGATGGCGAGCGTTTTTCCTTTTTTAACCGGGCCGTTTTGGAAATACTTCCTGATCTGGATTTTTGCCCGGATATTCTGCATTGTCATGACTGGCATACAGCCATGATTCCGCTGCTTTTGCATGCCGATTATCGCCATTTGCCATTCTACCACGAAATTCACACGGTGTTTACGATACATAATCTGCTGTATCAGGGGGATTTTCCATATGAGGTTTTAACAGAACTGCTGAACCTGGACGGGAGCTATTTTACCCCCGAGGGTGTGGAGTATTACGGCAGATTGAATTTTATGAAGGGGGGACTTACTTACTCGGATCATGTCACAACTGTGAGTCCAACCTATGCAGAGGAGATCCAGACAGAGTTTTACGGATACGGGTTAGAGGGCCTGCTTCACAAGCTGGGAAAGCAGGGACGTTTGTCAGGGATTGTGAATGGAATTGATACCACAAGCTATAATCCTGCCACGGACAATCGTATTTATACGAAGTATCGTACCAGTTTGGCAAAGAAGAAGGAAAACAAAATTGGTCTGCAGGAGGAACTGGGGCTGCCGATCCGGCCGGACGTGCCTTTAATGGCCATGGTCACCCGGCTTGTCGATATGAAGGGGCTTGATCTGGTAACCAGAGTGCTTGACGAAATCTTATATTATGATGATATTCAATTTGTCGTGTTGGGCACAGGAGATCCTGCTTTTGAGCACTGGTTCCGGGTGGCGGCGGGGCGCCATCCTCTGAAAATGTCAGCGCAGCTCACATTCAGCGAGCCTTTGTCACGAAAAATATATGCTGCAAGCGATATGTTCTTGATGCCGTCGAGGTTTGAGCCTTGTGGAATCAGCCAACTGCTGGCGCTTCGTTATGGAAGTATTCCCATTGTGCGAGAAACAGGTGGGCTGAATGACACCGTGCAAGCTTACAATGAATCCACAGGGGAAGGAAACGGCTTTAGTTTTACGAACTATAATGCACATGACATGCTGCATACGATTCGTCGTGCTGTTGATTTTTATCGCCAACCTGAGCATTGGTCCAGGCTTACACAGACGGCTTTTGCGGGAGAGTATAGCTGGGATGTGTCAGCCGAAGCGTATATGGATATTTACCGTTCGCTAACAAAGTCCAATTGATTGAATTTGACTATGAAAAAAGGGGCATTCCTTTAGCCAGTGCTGGCTGAGGAATGTCCCTTGTGGCTGTAGAATGGGTCGCATGATGAAGCATGCGACCCAAAAAGATCTCCAGGCCAACCACAAAAAACAACGTCCAAAAGCTGCTCATATTATCCATGATGGCTGCTCCTTTTTGGAAAGAAACGGAATTAAGCTTTAGGGCTTCCGTTTTTCAGCAGAGCAAATTCTTCTTTAATTTGTACCAGCAGCTCAGGGTTCGTAATGACATCACAAGCAGTCCATGCCAAGGTTCTCGCCGCCAGGAGCATTCCTTCCATAGCCCGGTCCTGCATCGCCAAATCGCGGAATTCAGGCGTATGCAGGGCATGCTTCTCGTCAATAACTTGAATATAGGGGTGGATAGCAGGACAATGCAGCGATACATTTCCGATATCCATCGAGCCATGATCATCGCCTTCCGTTATGTCCTCCTGGGCAATGCCGGCCTGCACCAAATTTGCAGTAAAGGTATCGGAAAGCACACGGTTAGTCACCATTTCATCATAAGAAGTTTCGTAATTGGAGGTCTTCAGACGACATCCGGCCTGTAAAGCTGCTCCTTCGGCAATTTGAATAACTCGGCGGGTCAGCGGGTTCAGTTCATGACGCGTAGCTGCCCGCACGTAAAACTGGGCGGAGGCGTAATCTGGAATGATGTTGGCTGCCTGCCCACCCTGATTAATAATGCCGTGAATACGTACTGTACTTTTGACTTGTTGCCGAAATGCGTTGATGCCGTTGAACGTTTGAATGACAGCATCCAGGGCATTAATACCTTCATGCGGACTGGCAGCTGCGTGAGCAGATTGACCAAAAAATTCAAATTGTACAGCATCTATTGCCAGCGATTTACCTGATTTCTCGTAGTGGTCATAGGGATGCGTCATAAGTGCTACGTCGCAATCATCAAACAATCCGGCAGCGGCCATCGGAACCTTTGCACCGCGTGTTTCTTCGGCAGGTGTGCCATATACCCGTACTTCTCCACCAATCTCATCGATGACCGATTTGAGACCGACGGCAGCTCCGGTACTCATCATGCATATCAAATGGTGTCCGCAGGCGTGTCCGAGGCCTTTCAGGGCGTCATATTCCGCCAGAAAAGCGACAACGGGTCCGGGCTTGGCTGCTTTATAAGTTGCAATAAAGGCTGTTTCTATGCCCAGCACAGGCGCCTGAACCTCAAATCCGTGAAAGGCGAGTTCTCCTTTTAAACGGGCAGCGGCCAGAAATTCCTCGTTACCAAGCTCAGGATTCGCGCCAATAAATAACGAAATGTCCTTAAAGCGCTGAGCATGCTGCTCAATGGTCTGCTGAATGCTCTGTTTAAAATCCATGTTGAAAACCCCTTTATATAAGCTGTAATGTAGGTACTGCGTGAGGTATGCTGAAATTGTAATATAACATTCATTGCATAATCATGCATATTCATTTATAATGACACAATCTTATTTATTATAAAGAATTTAAGGGGAGAAAAAAAGATTGAAAAAGCTATATCGTTTTACCGCCCTGATTCTGACGGCGGTTATCTTGCTGTTGACTGGCCTTCCCATGCTCACTGCATATGGAACGGAAGCAAAGCCACAGAAAAAACTTGTAGTGGGCATGAGTGCCGACTTTCCACCGTATGAGTTTCATAAAGTCATTAACGGTAAGGATACCATTGTTGGGTTCGATGTTGAAATCGCCAAGGAAATCGCCAAGGATCTGGGTGCGGAGATGGTCCCCGAGGACATGAGCTTCGACTCCTTGCTGCCTGCCCTGCAAAGTGGTCGCGTAGACTTGGTGCTGTCCGGTATGACACCAACGGATGAACGCAGAAAGAGCATTGATTTTTCCGACGTATACTACCACTCCAAGCAAGTCATAATGGTACGCCCGGAGGATAAGGACAAATATCCGACGATGGCGGCTCTGAAAGGCGAGAAGCTCGGCGCGCAAAAGGGCAGTATCCAGGAAGAAATCGCTCAAAAAGTGCCCAATGCCTCTGTAACCTCGCTGGATAAAATATCCGACCTGGTGCTTCAGCTTCGGACCCAGCGTGTCAACGCTGTCGTGATTGAAGATACAGTTGCTAAAGGATACACACTGGACGGTACTGTAACTCTTGCCAAGGCAGTGCCAGATGATGAGGGAGCAGAGACAGCCGTAGGTATTCGCAAGGGGAATACAGAACTGCTAGCCTCTGTAAACAAAACGCTCGCTCGCCTGAAAGCAGATGGTTCTATTGAGAAGTTTTCGACAGAAGCGAGTGCCCTGTCTGCCGATCGTCAGGTTTCTTCCAATAATATTTTTGATATTTTTTGGAAATATCGCAGCTTATACGCTACAGGAATTGGCTACACGCTGTTGCTGTCTGCGCTCGGGGTACTGTTCGGATTTGTCATTGGTTTGATTGTATCCTTGCTGCGAATGAGCGGTATACGTATTATTGAGTGGTTGGGGACGACTTACGTTGAGGTACTGCGTGGTACACCTATGCTGGTGCAGCTCATGATCATCCACTACGGGATTGCTCTGACGCTGGGTGTCAATTTTACGCCACTCCAGTCCGGTATAATTACGTTGTCACTGAATAGCTCGGCATACTTGGCTGAAATTTTCCGTGCAGGTATCCAGGCGGTAGACCGTGGTCAGATGGAGGCTGCCCGCTCGCTCGGTATGGGACGAGGCAAAGCTATGCGCCATGTCATTTTACCGCAAGCCTTTAAGTCTATTTTGCCTGCGATCGGTAATGAATTTATTACGATTATTAAAGAATCGTCCATAATATCCACTATAGGTATGGTGGATATTATGTATCAGGCCCAGGTCATTAAGAATATTACCTACGAAGGATTAATTCCGTTCCTAATCGCGGCCGCTATTTATTTTGTAATGACATTCAGCTTGTCCAAGCTGCAGGGTTTATGGGAAAGGAAGTTGAGAGCCAGTGATCACCGTTAAACAACTGCGTAAATCGTTCGGCAAAAATGAAATTTTAAAGGGAATTGATATAGATATCGCCAAAGGGGAAGTTGTCGTTATCATCGGTCCCAGTGGTTCGGGAAAAAGTACGTTTTTGCGTTGTATGAATCTGTTGGAACAGCCGACAGACGGGGAGATTTTGTTTGAGGGCGAGCCGATAACGGCCCGTGGTCATAATATTAATGCGACACGTGAGAAAATGGGCATGGTGTTTCAGCATTTTAACCTGTTCCCGCATAAAACAGTGCTGCAAAACCTGACACTCGCACCAACACAGGTTAAAGGTCAGTCCAACAAGGAAGCAGAGAAAATTGCGTTGGAGCTCCTGCGTACCGTCGGGCTTGAGGATAAAAAGAATACCTATCCGAACCAGTTATCAGGGGGTCAGAAGCAACGGATTGCGATTGCACGCGCTTTGGCGATGCAGCCGCACGTAATGCTGTTCGATGAGCCTACTTCTGCTTTGGACCCTGAAATGGTTGGGGAAGTTCTCGATGTCATGAAAAAGCTCGCTGAAGGCGGCATGACGATGGTGATCGTCACGCATGAAATGGGTTTTGCACGTGAGGTAGGGGATCGGATCATCTTTATGGATAAAGGCCAAATCGTGGAGCAAGGGACGCCAGAACAGATTTTTGGTACGCCAAGCCATGACCGCACCCGAGATTTTCTTGCCAAAGTATTGTAACGAATTGATTCATTAAGTTATAAAGTAAGCCCTCCGCAGTCAATAGGGTCTTGACCACAGTCCCATGTCTGACAGGAGGGTTTTTTCTTTTTCTGTCACTATTTCCCCATATTTTCGTAACAGATACCGATTTCATAGTGACAAAATTGTAATGAATATAGTATGATGTTCGAGGTTACCAACATTTTCATGCAGATAAGGTTACAAAATTGTGATATTATGCAATAAGCCAAAACTTGCCGGGCCAGCATAAGGCTCATGATATACGCCGAATGCTTGGACCAAAACTATGGGAAGTGCGGGGGACGTAACAACGGCAGTCATTCCGATTCGTTCATAAGACGGATAGGATTGGAAGCTGCCTAGGGGTGAATTGCGCAAGCATAGGGCTTCTCCTGAGTCCGAATCCGACAGCTAACTTCGCAGGCATAACAGAGGAGGTACATATCTTTTGAAACATCTGAAACGTATTGGACAAACCATGAAATTTGCGGTGCTTGCCGCAGCTATTGCAGGACTGGCACAAGCAGCCGGAGTAGCGAATGCCGCTTCGCTGCATACTGCCAAAGAGGGCGATACCTTCTTCTTGCTTGCTCAACGTTATGGAGTATCGGTAGACGAACTGACGAAGGCAAACCCGAATATTGCCCCGGGCAATATATACGCAGGTCTGCAAATTAACGTGTCTGGCGAAACAAGAGTGATGGCTGCTTCGGATTCTAAGCCACAGCTTCTTAAGGAGAAAGCACCAGCAAATGAGGGTCCAACGATTGAAGCATGGGGCAAAACATTCAATTACAGTAAAGTAGTTGATGTTAAAGCTACAGCGTATTCTGCCGCAGCTGATGAAAATGGCAAGTGGGGCGCGGTAGACTACTACGGCAATCCGCTTAAGCTAGGTACGATTGCGGTAGACCCGAACGTAATTCCGATGGGAACGAAGGTACTAGTTACAGGGTACTCCCACCCTGGCCTGCCAGACCATTCTTTTGTGGCCGTCGCCCGCGATCAGGGCAGTGCCATTACAGGTAAGCGAATTGATATCTTTATTCCTGGCAGTAAATCATTTGTGAACGATTTTGGCTTTCAAAATGTGAAATTATACGTTATTGATAAATAACATTGCCCAGAACATAGAGTGAATAAACATAATATATATTATGTAAACTTAATGTATAGATTGTACAATTTAATAAATGGGATCAGGTTTAAAATAGGTCCACACATAAAAAGCTGTCTTGACGAGCAGAATACATCTGCTGGCAAGACAGCTTTTTGGGTTGATCTAGTTCGGTGCTCGCTCCTTAAACAACCCCTTTATTTCCGTTCCGATGTGTGGAGCAGCCGGGGAACTGTAACGAATTTGTAGCCCTTGGCCTTCAGGGACTGAATTAGACCCGGAAGGGCCTGGACTGTGCCTTGTAGGTTGGAGCTTTGACCTCCGCCTGCGTGCATTAAAATAATGGAGCCGGGCCCGGTAGCAGGGATCACATTGCGCTGGATTTGTGTTTTACTGAGTCCCTTCCAGTCGAGGGAGTCTACATTCCAATTGACAATCATGTAGCCATGGCGACGTGCCCACAGGATTTGAGGCTCCGTAATTTCGCCATAAGGTGGACGAATCAGCTTGGGACGAAAACCGGCGCTGGCTTGTAAAATACGTTCTGTTTTCGTAATCTGATTGCGAAAGCGTTCTGGTGTAGCCTTCCTGAAATCCGGATGGGTATAAGAATGGTTCCCTATAGCATGACCTTCACGGATAATACGGCGGATGATACCCGGATGTTTCTCCGCGCGGTGACCTACGATGAAAAAGGTGGCTTTGATGCCGTTCGCGTGCAAAACATCCAAAACCTGTGGTGTATACCTGGAATCGGGTACATCATCAAAAGTTAAGGCGATTTGGCGGGTATGCGGGCCACACATTTTAAAAATGTCGGCATGTTTTTTTCGCAGCATGCCTAAGGTAGGAGCAGTCCGGTCTGTACTTTGATGTACAGAAGAAGTAACAGCCGCTTCTTTGGGATGGGGCGCTCCGATGCTGGGAGGCACATCCGCGTAAACAGGAAAACTCGAAACTGCTAGTAACAGTGCCATACTTGGTAACACTCCTCTGTACGGCATATGTAGTCCCCCTTTCCGTCCAGTGGTACGTGGTACCTAGTGGTGCTCTCAGCTATTATGCACCTGTCCTATTAAAATTATGCCGCTGATCGGGTTAGGCTCATATGCAATGGGATGATAGCATATGATGATGGATATGAGTGAAGATGACGAAGCTAAACGTACATATTTTCTTAAACCTGACCGTAAACAACGGCATTTTAGCAGGTTTTAGCCCCATAACGGATTCGGTATACTGTGACAACTGGTGTATAATGGAGATGCAATTCATAATTGTACAGACATGGAATTGAAGGAAGGATGGATAAAAGTGACCGACTTGTTTACTTCTTATCAATTAAAGGGGCTGGCTTTAAAAAATCGGATTGTTATGCCCCCAATGTGCCAATACAGCGTGGAGGCCAAGGACGGGAAGCCGACGGATTGGCATCATGTCCATTACGTTAGCCGGGCTGTAGGCGGCACTGGACTCATTATTGTGGAAATGACAGCGGTTCACCCGGATGGACGCATTACGGATCGTGATTTGGGTATTTGGAGTGACGAACATATTCCTGCATATCGTAAAATTGTGGAGGAAGCTCACAAATACGGTGCAAAAATTGGAATTCAATTAGGCCATGCCGGTCGTAAGGCTGAAGATGCTGAGCAGCCTGTGGCTCCGTCCTCGATTCCCTTTAGTGAGCGCTTTAAAGTGCCGCACGCCTTGACGACAGCTGAAGCCAGGGAACTGGTTCAAGCTTACAAAGAAGGTGCACGTCGCGCAGTGGAAGCCGGCTTTGACACGGTAGAGATTCATGGCGCTCACGGTTATCTGATCCATCAATTTCATTCCCCTTTAACCAATACCAGAGAAGACGAGTATGGACAGGATTTGTCGCTGTTCGGTGTTGAGGTTGTATGTGCTGTTAAAGAGGTTATTCCTGCTGAAATGCCTGTGATCATGCGGATATCTGCCAAAGAATATGTCGAGGACGGTTATGATGTGGAATACATATCAGGCATAGGGGAACGCTATCGCGATGCGGGTGTGGATATTTTTCATATTTCTTCCGGTGGCGAGGGGCCGATTGGTTCGAGCGGAGGTCCGTCTGCGCGTGCTGGCTATCAGGTGGATTTGGCCCATCACATCCGGGAAAAGCTGAATGTGCCTGTAATTGCTGTCGGCTTACTGGATGATTATGAGGATGCCAGCCGGGTTGTTCGGCAGAAAGAGGCGGATTTGGTAGCGATAGGCCGTGCCATGTTGCGTGACCCCTATTGGGCGCTGCATGCATCGCGGGCGTTGAAAGTACAAGCGGATATCCCGGAGCCTTACCTGCGTGGCTTTTAGATTTTTTTGAAACCCTCATTGCAAGCCTTGCGTAAACATGTGTACAGAGCTTAAAATTTAAGCATTCAACTCTAGGAGGAACTTCACATGTCTATTTTCAAACGATTAAGAGATCTTACGATGTCCAACATTAACGCGATTATCGACAAAGCCGAAGATCCAGTCAAAATGACGGATCAATACATTCGTGATATGCAAGAGGATCTGGAAGATGCGGAGAAAGCGGTAGCCGCTCAAATTGCTATTGAGAAGAGATTCAAGCAGCAATATGAAGAGCAGGCTGCATTGGTGAAAAAACGCGAAGAGCAGGCTCATACCGCAGCGAAAGCACAAAATGTGGATCTGGCCCGTCGCGCATTGGAAGAAAAGAAATCTGCCGAGCAAAAAATGAACGAGTTCAAGGCTGGTTATGAGCAGAACAAAGCGGCGGCCGATAACCTGCGTGGCAAGCTGGATGAAATGCGCAGACAGCTGACAGAAATGAAGAACAAGCGCGAAACACTGGTTGCCCGTTATAACGCAGCTAAAGCGCAAACTGAAATTAACAAAGCAATGAACGGTTTTAGCTCAGATACGGCAACTGCCGGATTGAAGCGTATGGAAGAAAAAATGCTGCAAGCTGAGGCGCGTGCTGAAGCGAGCAACGAAATGTCCTCCAAGGAAAAATCGCTGGATGAGGAGTTCAAGGAGCTGGATAAGAAAAGCGCCGTGGACGATGAGCTGGCTGCTTTGTTGAAGCAATACGAAAATAAATAAGACATGTAATCATTGCCATCAGCGTAATTGTTAAGGAAGCGAAGGAGAAACGTTTTCTCCTTCGCTTTTCCCTGCCCTGAAGGCGTAAAGCAACATAAATGAAGGTCAAGAAGATGTGGAGGATGGGATGAAATGCATTTTTTAGAAACGATGAAGGCGATGCTGGTATGGACTGGCGCAGGTGCCGTTTTGCTGTTCGTATTGATGTATGTCGACTCTTTATTTACGAAGTATAAGGATTTTGCCGAAGTGAAAGCCGGTAATATGGCCGTAACAGTACGATTGATTATGAAACTGATTGCACAGGGGTACATTTTGTCAGGTTCCATTGCTACAGCTAACAATTTGCTAGAGGCGCTTGTGTACTCGGTCATTGCCTTTGTCATCCTGTTTATTTTGGAAATTATTGTACGTCTGCTGTTGCGGTACTGGGCGCAGTTTGATCTGGATAAAGGTACACAGGAAGGCAAAATTGGTTTCGGTCTGTTTTCAGGGACGCTGCATCTGGTTGGCGCCTTGATTATTACAGCATGCTTCTAGGCTAAGAAAGGCAGGGAAAGTTATCATGGGTGTGTGGAAACGAATTTCAAATCTGTTTGCCAAGCCTGAGCCGCCAAAAGCGGAGAAGAGTATGCTTCACTTAAATCCGGGTGATATCTGTGAAGTGTCGCTTGTCACCTATGAAGTGGTAGGCCGGGTACATAATCGTGCCCGGAATGCCGTTGTTTTGACGCTTCAGGATGGTAATCAAGTCAGCTACCTTCATATTGAGGAACGGGAAACGCTCCAATTCGGACTTTATCAGGCTATCGATGGCAGGTTGGACAACCCGGAAGAAGTGCCGACTATTTTGGAATTGGATGATACGACGTATCATTTGGAGGAGCAATATTCTGGGCATGTTACGGTTATGGGGCGTGCTCCTTTCCGGCAGGGTGGAGAACAGCATGTTTGGCAATACCAGTCGGATGATTATCATCTGTTGCGGGTAGAGTGGCAGGATGGCCGCTTTATGCTTTATGAAGGTGAAGAAGTGATTACCGGAGACGTCAAGGTTATTCGGGCAAGCTAGGAGAGGGTTACACATGAGCAAACGCACCTGGCAGTATGCATTAAAGGTCATTGTGGCGCTAAGTTTGTTCGTATCCGTGCTAAGCGGCTGCGGTGCGCCAAATGTAAAAGATACGTACCCGCTGGAATCTGTAAGTGGTAGCGGAAACTCAACCTCATACGTGTACCGGGCCGCTGGCAAAACGGTTCCAGAAGTAGCAGAGGAATTGAAAGAGCAGCGTACACCGGATCAAATGTCGCCGCAGAGCAATGAGCGGATGTTTCTGGTATATAGCGATGAATGGTACCATTTGCAGCAAGACCCAGCCAAGAAGGAAGATACGTTAATTGAGGTCGACAGTAAAAAGTATGTCGAGCAAAATTACAGTTCCAGCTTTTTAAAAGGATACTTAACGGCAACTGTACTGGATGCACTCTTTGATTCGTTGCGTGGCTCAGGTTCTTACCGGGGCTACTCCAGCAGAGATGTATACCGGCCTTCTCAGGGGCAATACCGTGCTCCTACGGTGCAGGAAAAGAAAGCCATTCCTCCAATTACAGTGGAGCGGAAGGGCTCGGTAACTCGTCGAGGGAAGGGATCAGACTCCACTGTCGGATCAGGCGGAAGCTTGTTTGACAGAGGCTCCAGCAGCAGTTCACCAAGCAGAGGCTCGATTACACGTGATCAGGATAGCAGCGGTTCCAGCATATTTGGCTCGCCGCGCAAATCTTACAGCAAGCCTAAAACACGTAGTGGCTCAGGCAAGATCAGTCGACGAAGTCGACGATGATTGTCAAGCTGCTCAAACAGCTCGGGAATAAGATCCCGGGCTGTTTTTTTGTTTCATATCAGGAAGCGGATTTGCCAGAAAGCGGTTTTAGAGTTATAACAGAAAGGGGAACTTTAGAAGAACGGAGTGACATTATGAACCAGACATCATTAAATTTGGGAAAATTCCAGCGTAAAGCGATTCAGGTGGATGAGGCACAGAGCCGAATCGCGGGTCATGTCAAACAGGGAGAACGGGAGGAAGTAGGCCTAGAGCAGGCACATGGACGATATTTAGCGATGGACTTGACTGCACCACATCCGTATCCTCGTTTTCGTCGCTCTGGTATGGACGGTTATGCAATTCTGGGCTCGGACACCGAAGCCTGCTCGTCTGGTCAGGAGATTTGGCTGCGCGTCGTGGACGAGATTCCATGCGGTTCCGTATCGGACAAGCGGGTAGAGACGGGATTGGCGGCCCGCATTATGACGGGAGCACAATTACCAGAAGGAGCCGACACCGTTGTCATGCTGGAGGCAACACAGCTGCGCGAGGAAGATGGACAGACATACGTCGGCTTGAAGAAGCGTATGGAGATCGGCAAAAATGTAACACCGATTGGTCATGAGATTCAGGAAGGACAGCTCCTGCTCAGTAAAGGAACTTGCCTGGGGCCGGGACACATCTCGGTTTTGGCTACCTTTGGTGTACATCGGGTTCCTGTTTACAGGAAGCCACGGGTGGCTGTTTTTTCTACAGGCTCGGAATTGCTTGCGGTGGATGAAGCGTTACAACCGGGAAAAATTCGAAACAGTAATACATATATGCTGGCGTCTCAAATCAGGGAGGCAGGAGGAGAGCCCTTCATTCTGCAAGCCATTCATGATGAGCTCGATCTGGCCCGTGCTGCTGTGCGTGAAGCAATCGCAGCCTATGATATCGTCGTTACGAGCGGCGGTGTATCGGTAGGGGATTATGATATTATGGGTGACCTGGTTCGCCAGGAGGATGTAGATATGCTGTTCAACAAGGTTACGATGCGTCCGGGCAGTGTGACAACGGCCGCCGTGATTGACGGCAAGCTGTTATTTGCGCTTTCGGGCAATCCCGGTGCATGTTTTGTGGGCTGCGAGCTGTTCGTACGACCTACTATTCAAATGATGCTGTCTTCGGAGCAGCCGTATTTGCCAACCTGGACGGTACGGCTGGGCGCAGATTATACAAAGGTGAACAATTTTACCCGTTTTGTACGCAGCTCTCTTGAAATACGCGACGGTCAAGTGTACGCCATTCCTGCGCGAGCGGATGAATCCAGTGTTATGGTGACGATAAAGGACAGTGATTGTCTGATCGTGGTTCCTCCAACAACAGAAGGCTTGCGTGCTGGAGAAGAGGTGCGTGTATTGGTACTCCAAGGCGGCCAGATAACGTGAATACGAAGCAGCCGTATGTGTGTCAAATCGTCGGTTACAAAAATACGGGGAAAACGACCTTTCTCAGTGGATTGATTCGTTATTTGCGGGAGTCCGGGCTGCGCGTGGCAGTGGTCAAGCATGATGGGCATGAGTTTGAGATGGATCATGAGGGGACAGATACATACAAGCACCGGCAAGCGGGCGCCGAAGGTGTGGCTATTGTTTCTGCTGGAAGAACAGCCATTTTAGAAGAGCAGAGTCGACCTGTCAGCGGGCTGATTCGGCATTTTCGGGCCTATGACTGTGTATTGCTTGAAGGCTTTAAGCAGGAGCATTACCCCAAGCTCGTCATGCTACGTGAGCCAACAGATGCCAATCTTGCCGCTACGCTGTCAAATGTACAGGGAATAGCGGTTTGGAAACATCAAATGGAATGGGCTCAAGGCCACTATTCGGACAAAACGATACAAATATTTGCTGCCAATGCCAACGACCAGGCAGGTCGCTGGCTAATTGATCAGATTCAGCAGCAAAGTGAAGCTGTACCGGATGAACGAAACTGAGACATCAATCGGATGATTCAGCTTGAGACTCCAGCCGCCGTTCAATCGCTTGAGACATGGTTTTGTCGGTTAGGTGGGCATAGACTTCAGTCGTTTCTGTCGAAGCGTGCCCGAGCTGTTCCTTGGTTTTGTAGATATCATTTTGCAAATAATAGTCGGTGGCAAACGAATGGCGGAGCTTGTGAACGGTTAGGTAAGGCTTGCCGAACCGTTTGGCGTACTTGATGATCATCGCCTGGATCGCTCTTTTGGTCATCCGTTTGCCCTCCGTGCTGCCGTTGGGTCGTGCTACAAAGAGAGCTTTTTCTTTTTTTGGAGCACGGTAACGGGTATGTCTTAGTGACAAATAGAGTACAAGATCATCCTTGGATTGCTCGCGGAAATACACCGGTGTTTTAAACGTTTCATCGTTATTGCCTTTGCGGTACACATATAGTAATTTATTGTTTAGATCCAGATCATCCATGTTCAGATTGACGATTTCGGACACGCGCAGACCTGAGTTCAGAATGAGACTGGCGATGCAGGCATCCCGTTCCTTATTCAGCTCATAGGAGTATAGCGCCTGCTTATTGTCGGCCAGATCGTGTCCATAGCCTTCATAAATATAGCCGATAAATTCAAGCAGCTCTTCCTCTTCCAATATTTTTCCCTTGAGCTTGGCGGCTGTATCCTTGGGTTTATGTATGCGCTTGATTTCCACCTTGGCCATAATGTTGCGTTTGAGCAACGGGTAAAAATTTTCATCCTCAGCGATCTGACTTAAATAATGAAAGAGGGAACGAAGAGACGATAGCTTGCGTGAAATCGTAATGCGGGAGTTGGAGCCTTCGCGCTTAGTGGACAGGAACAAACGAAAACCTGTAATGCTGTCCATATGAAGTGTCTCCAATTCTTCCAGCGTAACTTGGGCGTTCGTTTCTCCGGCAGACAAGCCTTCCGAGCGAAGCCATGAAAAAAAAGCTTCATAATCCCGTACATATTCCAGAAGGGTAGAGGGGGATAGGTCGGGAAGCTTGTAATCCATAAATTGCTGTACGTACCACGGTAGACCCGGCATTTTTTCATCCAGTTTGCGCCGGTCGATGATCTTTTGTATATTCATTGGGTTTCACCTCGTCCGGTCATAATATATATGTATTTTAACATATTTTGAACAGCACTGGATGGGATGTAATCCAAGTAAAGAATGCACGGAACCGCCAAGAGGGGTGAAAGTATGGGGTATAATATCAAATCCGAACTTAAGTTGTCCATAAAAAGTGTACCAGAGTCGCAGAAGGACATAATTGTGCAGCTCATGCAATTTTATTTATATGATTTTACAGCCTATCTTCGAATTGATGTTACTGAGAATGGTACATTCCCGGCTTACCCGGATTTGTATCAGTACTGGACGAGCGGTGAACAAAAGCTGCCTTTTTTAATATGGAGACAGAATATTCCTGTGGGCTTCGCGCTGGTTGACCGAATGTCCAGCAATCGGGAGGCTGACTACTATATGGCTGAGTTTTTTGTGCTTCGCCCTTATCGGCATAATGGCGTTGGAACTTGGGCGGCTCATGAGCTGTTTGGACGTTTTGCCGGGCGTTGGAAGGTGACACAGATGAGCACGAATAGACCGGCACAATCCTTTTGGCGCAAGGTGATTGATCGCTATACGAATGGGGATTACAGGGAACAGACACATCCCGTACGAGGGAATATAAGTCAGTTTTTCAATACATGAAAAATTCACAATAATATACTATGAACAAAAAAAGAGTCGAGGCGATGATCCAGTCGGCTCTTTTTTTGTTGTCAATTCAAGTCTTCTATCCATCCATAGATCATTCCAATTAGAACCTGCATTGACACTATAAAAATGCAGGTATACAGTTATTTGTATAATTCATATATAACTCATTGGAATTATCAACAATGAAACATCGGCCTCAAAAATGCAATGCATTCATACATTACCCCTAAGATTGGAGAGTGTTTTCAGGTGAAGCGAACAAGTCAATATGCAAAGATGGTTACCCTAACTCTGTCACTGGTGCTGGTATTGTCGGCATGCTCGGGCAATGGCGGAGCCAGTTCCACAAATACCGGGATGAATGCAGCGGGAGGGGGGCAAACCGCAGAAGGTGGCGATCTGACCTATGCGCTGGCGACATCGCCGGATTCTTTGGACCCGCATAAGAGTGGCTTGGCGGTAGCATCCCGAGTGTATCGGGCATTGTACGATAATTTGGTCGTAAAGCTTCCGGACAATACAATCAAGCCTTGGCTGGCGACCGAATGGAGCATTTCAGAGGATGGCAAAAGCTATACTTTCAAGCTGCGTAAGGACGTCAAGTTCCACGACGGGACTCCTTTCAATGCGGAAGCCGTCAAATTTAGCTATGATCGGATTATTGATCCGCAAGCCGTAGTCGGTAATGCCGCTAACTTGCTGGCCCCGTATGAATCCTCGCAAGTGATTGACGAATATACCATTAAGCTGAATCTGAAACGACCATCACGAGCATTTTTGAGCAATTTAACGATTCCGGCAGTAGCCATTGTTTCTCCTGCAGGAGTTAAGAAATATGGGGATCAATTCGGCAAGCATCCGGTGGGCACAGGCCCGTTCAAGTTTGTAAAATGGGACGAAAATGCGGAAATCAAAATTGAGCGCAACCCGGATTACAAATGGGCACCGGAAACCATTGAGAACAAGGGAGCCCCGTATTTGGACAGCGTAACCTTTAAAATCGTGCCGGAGGAAGCGACCCGGATCGGCAGTGTACAGAGTGGACAGACGCTGGCTGCAGAAACCGTCCCGCCGCAAAATATTTTAACATTGAAGAGCGACCCTAATTTTCAATTGCTGCAGGTCAATACACTGGGCTTACCGTACACGCTGTTCATCAACCAGAAGAAGGCGCCGTGGAATGAATTGAAGGCCAGACAGGCATTGCAATATGGCATTGATGTGGGAACCATTGTCAAAACGCTTTACCTGGGAACGTATGAGCAGGCTTGGTCGTCACTTACTCCGGGAATTTTTGGATATGACAAATCACTGGAAAACGGCTTGCAGCCGGATGTTAACAAGGCCAATCAGTTACTGGATGAACTGGGCTGGGTAAGAGGTGCGGATGGCTTTCGAATGAAGGATGGAAAACGTCTGACCCTGCATTATGTAGATGGCACGCCGAATCGTGAAAAGCGCAACGACATTGCAGCCATTATTCAGCAACAGCTTAAGAAAATCGGGGTTGATGTGAAGATTGAAATTACCAAGGATGTGTCAACGGTTGTATTTACGAACGGCAACTATGATTTTTACGGAAATAGTCAGGTTAATGTGGACCCGAACGCCCTGTATGCCTTTTACCACACAGCGGCTCCAAATCAGCGGCCTACACTTCCTAACTTCTCTAACCCGGAGGTTGATAAGCTATTGGAGCAGGGTGCTGTTGAAAAGGATGATGCCAAGCGGGAGGAGATATACAAAAAGGTGCAACAATTCATCCGCGATCAGGCAGTCATCATTCCGGTTTACGTATTTCCTTATACGGTTGGAGCTGCCAAGTCCGTACAAGGTCTTACATTTGATTTAGTCGGTTATCCGCTGTTTAACGATGTGCGTATTCAAAAATAAGCTTTCTATATGGGCTCTGGGAACATTCCAGACAGAAAGGAGCATGTACGTCATGGTTAGAGCAGTTGTGGGGCGATTTGTTACCTCTCTCTTGGTTATTTTGGGTTCCTGTATCCTGGTGTTCACCATTTTATATTTGCTTCCGGGGGACCCGGTGGATTCCATTTTGGACCCCTCGACAGCTACACCAGAGATGATCGCCAATTTGCGTCATAAGTTGGGAGTGGATCAGCCTTTTCATGTTCAGTTTTTGAGCTATTTTGGAAAGCTGCTGCAAGGCGATTTTGGAAAATCACTACTGAATGCCGATCCGGTGCTGCCTAAAATATGGGTCAATCTTCCACCTACCCTGGCGCTGACGCTTGCCGGTTCTGCTGTCTCGGTCATTATCGGTGTACTGCTCGGAGTGCTGTCGGCCATGCATCGGAATAAAGCAATTGATATAATCGCACGGATGGTCGGGCTGTTCGGTATTTCCATGCCTACATTCTGGTCTGGTATTTTGCTGCTGCTCATTTTCTCCATTCACTTGGGGTGGTTGCCTGCGATGGGCTCGGACGGCTGGAAAACGCTCGTGCTTCCGGCTCTTACGCTGGGCATTGTTGGAGCAGGGTTTATTGTCAGAATGGTGCGTAACAGCATGCTGGAGGTCATTCATGAGCAGTTTATCGTCACACTCCGCTCCAAGGGCTTATCAGAGAGGGTTATTATGTATCGTCATGCACTGCGTAATGCGTTAATTCCAGCGATAACGATGATTGGGATGCTGATGGGGGAAATGCTGGCTGGAGCGGTTGTAAGCGAGACGGTATTTTCACGGCAAGGCATCGGGCGTTTGATTGCGGATGCCATTATGGCTAAGGATTTGCCGGTTGTGCAGGGAGTTGTGTTATTTTCTGCCATCATGTATGTCATTGTAAATCTACTGGTGGACATATCTTACACATTTATTGATCCAAGGGTCAGACGTTCGGCGTAAGTCGGCAGGAATCAGGGAGGAGGAAGGCTAATGAGAGAAACGATGGCGGCGAAAACAGTCTGGAAGCAAAAGCAGGAACGGCTCGTTCCGCACACGGGAAGACTGCGTTTCGGAGGAATATCGGACGTATTCGCCTATGCGGCCGGCTTGATTATTATATTTGTGATCGCCTGTGCGGCGTTTCCGCAATGGATTACTTCATATGCACCAACAGAAATGTTAAGCGATCAGATTTTACAGGGTCCTAGTACTGCTCACTGGTTCGGAACGGACTATTTTGGGCGCGACGTATTCAGTCTGGTCGTTCATGGAAGTCGGGATTCCCTATGGATCGGTTTTATGTCGGTGCTCGTAGGTGGTTTGGCCGGTGGAATCATTGGGGCATGGTCAGGCTACATCGGCGGCATAGTCGATACGGTGCTCATGCGCTGTATTGATATTTTGATGACTATTCCAGGCATTTTGCTGGCATTGGCGATTGCCGCGGCTCTCGGGCCGAGCCTGTCTAATATCGTGCTGGCGGTAGCCATATCTGCTGTTCCCGGTTATGCAAGAGTGATGCGGGGACAGATTATGAGTATAAAAGAACGTTCTTACGTAACGGCTTCACGTTCCATCGGAGTTACACCTTTCGGTATTTTTTGGCGACATGTGCTCCCTAATTCCCTGTCCCCACTGCTTGTGATGGCGACGCTGGGAATCGGCAGTTCTATTTTGGCCGGATCGGGACTAAGCTTTCTGGGACTAGGGACAGTTAAGGAAATTCCAGATTGGGGAACGCTGCTTTCTCAAGGGCGAGGGTATTTGACAGTGGCATGGTGGATATGCACCTTTCCTGGCCTGGCCATTACATTATTCGTACTGTCGGTCAATATTTTGGGTGACAAGCTGAGGGACCGGCTGGACCCCAAAAAGAATATAAATTAGCCTTCAGGAAGGTTATTCGTGCTAGAGAAGGAGGGAGTAAGGTTGTCATTGCTGGAGATAGAACATCTGTCAGTCGATTTTCACACTTCAAAAGGTTTACTGCAGGCGCTCGATAACGTATCGCTGACCATCGGGGTGGGAGAGACGGTCTGCCTCGTCGGTGAATCCGGCAGTGGAAAAACGATTACCTCCAAGGCGATTATGCGGTTAATCGATTATGAGAACGGACGAATTGCCCAAGGGCACATTCGCTTGAAGGGAATTGATTTGACCGCTTTGTCGCAGCAGGAATTACGATCACTTCGCGGTAAAAAGATGGCGATGGTTTTTCAGGAGCCGATGGCGGCGTTTGATCCGGTATATACCATTGGATATCAGCTGATGGAAATCATCATGGAGCATGACCGGAAGTCACGAAAGCAGGCATGGGCTCATGCGGTTCATTTGCTGAGCAGGGTAGGAATTCCTGAGCCGGAAATCCGTATGAAGCAGTATCCCGGAGAGCTGTCCGGTGGAATGCTGCAGCGGGCGATGATTGCGATGGCGCTGTCATGCGGTCCGGAGCTGCTGATTGCCGATGAGCCGACAACAGCGTTGGATGTAACGATTCAATCGCAAATTTTACAGCTGCTTCAGGAACTAAAGGCAGAATTCAATATGTCGATTTTGTTGATTACGCATGATTTGGGCATTGCGGCTGAGGTCGCGGATCGTATCGTCGTGATGTACGCCGGGCGCGTTGTGGAGCAGGCGGCAACGAAGGAGCTGTTTGAGCAGCCGCTGCATCCGTATACAAGAGGCTTGCTTCGTTCGGTAGCAACATTGGATACAGACCGAAGCAGCAAGCTGTTTTCAATCCCGGGGGCGATTCCGAGCCTGAGTGCGCTGCCGTCCGGTTGCTTATTCCACCCGCGCTGCCCATATGCAACGGATCAATGCAAAAATGAAGCGCCGCCGTTGTCTATTCAGGATGGACGCGAGGTAGCTTGCTGGCATTTCGAGGAATTGGCTGCGTCGGGTGATTGGCAAATTTCAGGGGAAACGGCTGAAGAGCAGTCTTCGGGTGCTGATGTTGAAGACGCGGCAAAAGTGACGTACATATCTTCTGCCGACAAAGTAGGGACAAGCAGTATCAGCTTACAGGCAAGGGAGTCTGCAACATCTAATGGAACAGGTACGGCTACCTGGCTGAAGAGGCAGGATTTGTTCCGGGTGGATGGACTTCATAAATATTACCCAGTGAAAAAAAGCTTCCTCGGTCGGAATGGTGCTTCCATTCGCGCGGTGGATGATGTATCGTTTTCGATCCGTCAGGGAGAGACCTTTGGATTGGTCGGTGAATCCGGCAGTGGAAAGTCAACCTTGGGTCGGCTGCTGATGCAGCTCGAACGGGCGACCTCCGGGCAGGTATGGTTTCAAAATCGGGAGTTGACTCGTTTAGGAACCTCTGAATTACGATCCGTTCGCCGTGATATACAGATGATTTTTCAAGACCCCTACGGGTCACTTGATCCACGGTGGAATGTGGGAGATATCATCGGGGAGCCACTTAAGGTTCATGAAGGGTTGAGTGGCAAGGCTAAGCAGGAACGGGTTGAGGAGCTGCTGAGCGCAGTTGGATTATCCCCCTCGCTGCTTACGCGTTTTCCGCATGAATTTTCGGGAGGTCAGCGTCAGCGGATTGCCATTGCCCGTGCGATTGCGCTGCGACCCCAATTTATTTTGGCAGACGAGGCAGTGTCCGCTCTGGATGTTTCCGTGCAGGCGCAGATTGTTAATCTGCTCCAGGATTTGCAGCGTAAGCTGAAAACGACCTATTTGTTTATTGCGCACGGATTACACATTGTCCGACATATTTCGGATCGAATTGGGGTTATGTACTTGGGAAAGCTCGTAGAAATTGCGCCTAGTGAGGAGCTATTCAGGCACCCGGTTCATCCGTATACCCGAGGACTTGTTGCTTCCATTCCCAATCCCAATCCGAAAATTCGACGGGAGCTGATTACGATACAAGGCGAGATTTCTTCGCCTGCGAAGCCACCGTCCGGCTGCCGTTTTCATACCCGCTGCCCGCTGGCGACTTCGCGCTGTCGTGAGGAATCCCCGGAGCTGACAGCGATCAGTACAGGACATTATGCTGCTTGTCATTATCCGGCTTGAACAAAAGAACTGACTCTGGTCTGATCGACTGATTGGCACGATAGGAGATTATTCCAGCAATCCGTGTTAAGCTATAGATAGAATCATATCAAATCAATAGGAAAAGAGGGTATTATGCTTGAAAAATGGTTTCAGGAACTGAAAGACAGCGAACAGGAGTTAATTGCGTGGAGAAGACATCTGCACCAGCATCCCGAGCTTTCTTTTGAGGAAACGAAAACATCTGCATTTATCGCCGATCAATTGCGCTCTTTTGGTATTGAGGTAAGAACGAATGTGGGCGGGAACGGTGTGCTCGGATTTTTAGAAGGTGGCCAGCCGGGTAGAACGATTGCGTTCCGTGCTGATTTTGATGCGCTTCCCATTCAGGATGAAAAGGATACGCCTTATAAATCGACTGTTCCCGGTGTTATGCATGCATGCGGACATGATGGTCATACGGCCGCCCTTCTGGGAGTGGCCCGCGTATTGAGTCATAATCGTAGTGCGTTGAAGGGGAAGCTTGTGTTTATTTTTCAACATGCAGAAGAAAAACCGCCGGGCGGAGCCAAATTTATGATTGAGGATGGTTGTCTCGATGGGGTGGAAGCGGTATATGGAATTCACCTCTCCTCTGAAATTCCTTTCGGTAAAATCGGTTTAAAGAGTGGTCCGGCAATGGCGGCTGTTGATGCTTTTACGATCCAGATCAATGGCAGAGGCGGACATGGTGCGCGCCCGCATCAGACGGTGGATTCGATCGTAATTGGCAGTCAAATTGTCAACGGATTGCAGCAGGTGGTCAGTCGCAGGGTGGACCCTATAGAGTCAGCCGTGCTGACAATAGGCGTGTTTCAAGCGGGAACTGCCTTCAATGTGATTGCGGACAAGGCAAAAATTGAAGGAACCGTGCGTACGTTCAATAAAGAAGTGCGCAAGGAAATCGAAAATGAAATCCGCAGTATCGTCAAGGGGCTGTCGGAAGCCTATCACGCCGGATACGAAATTGACTATCTGAACGGCTATCCAGCTTTGGTGAATGCTGAAGCCGAAACTGAACGTGTGCGGGAGCTTGTCGGCAGGTTGTACGGAGCAGACGCTTTTCTGGATTTGAAGCCTGTCATGGGGGCAGAGGACTTTGCTTATTATTTGGAGCATCGACCGGGAGCCTTCATCCATGTTGGTGCCCGTAATGAGGATGAACGAACCCATTATGCCCATCACCATCCTCATTTTGATTTCGATGAGCGTGCTCTGCTGGTGGCGGGCAGCATTTTTTTAGCATTGGCGCTTGAGTATATGTAATAATATGGAATTAATTGAATTCAGCCGGGGTATCAGCTACGGCCGAGAATCGCTTAAACCGCGCTATGCGCGGTTTTTTTGCATTTATCGAGGAATTTTGACATATGCAAAAACAAGAAATTTAAATGATTATTTCAATATATGAAAAATTATAAATAGAGAAAAATAGGTGGAATAAGCGGTAAATGGGGCGATTTAGCAGGAGTAAAAGTACATAAATTATATAGGTAATATTACATATTCTTGAATTTTTACACAAGGAAATAGGAGAAAAATGACGAATGTATTGAATGAGATGCACAATGTAAGCCCTTATTTGGAAAGGAAAGGCTTCTTTGGTGACTTCTTTTTACTATTTCATCGCATGATTGGAGGTGCAGTCGGAAGAAGTCAGTTTGAGTTGTGGGCTGAAACGAGATGAAACGGAGGATCGAATTGGCTAATTTTTGACAACAAGTATGAAGTATGTTCAAACGAAAAGGGAGGATGGCATTCATTGAAAAAGGCAAAAAGCAAATTGGGCGTTGCGTGTCTGGCGCTCATGATCGCAGGAGCTTCCTGGCCGGGGATAGCAGCGCAGGTGCATGCGGCACCAACAAGCGATGAGTACAGCTGGAAGAGTGTAGTTACAGGCGGAGGCGGCGGGTTTGTGCCCGGTATTATTTTTAATGAAAAGGAAAAGGATCTGATATATGCCCGTACGGATATCGGAGGGGCTTACCGCTGGGATGCTGCCAAAGAGAGCTGGATTCCGCTGACGGATTCCGTCGGCTGGGATGACTGGAACAAAAATGGGGTAGACGCGCTGGCCACCGACCCTGTCGATCCCAATCGGGTATATATTGCCACAGGTACGTATACCAATTCCTGGGACAAGGAAAATGGGCAAATTATGCGTTCGACCGACCGGGGCAATACGTGGAAGACAACCAAGCTTCCTTTTAAGGTCGGGGGGAACATGCCAGGACGTTCGATGGGTGAACGGCTGACGATTGACCCGAATAAGAACAATATTTTATTCTTCGGGGCACGCAGCGGCAACGGTTTGTGGAGAAGCGATGATTACGGGGTGACCTGGAGCAAGGTGGCCAGCTTCCCGAATCCCGGGGACTTCGTGCAAGACCCTTCAAATGAGTATACAAGTGATAACATAGGCTTGGCCTGGATTACGTTTGATAAAAAAACAGGCTCTTCCGACAAAGCGACTCAGACGATTTATGTGGGTGTAGCCGATAAGAAGGAAAGTGTGTACCGCAGTACGGACGGCGGGAAGACCTGGTCTGCTGTAGCGGGACAACCAACAGGTTATTTGCCGCATCATGGCGTTTTGTCCTCGGACGGAAATTTGTACATTACGTATAGTGATGGAGCCGGTCCTTATGACGGGACAAAGGGCGAAGTGTGGAAATTGAATACCGCGAGCGGGCAGTGGACCAACATAAGTCCTGTCGCCAGTAGCAGTTCGGACAATTATTTTGGATATGGCGGATTGGCAGTAGATGCGCAGAAGCCGGGTACTCTGATGGTGTCTACGTTGAATTCCTGGTGGCCGGATGCACTTATTTATCGCAGCACAGACAGCGGGGCAACCTGGAGCCCTATTTGGGAATTCGAATATTATCCAAATCGCAAGCTGAGATACAATCAGGATATCACAGCCGCGCCTTGGCTGACCTTTAATACGATTCCTGCCCCGCCCGAGGTTTCTCCGAAGCTTGGCTGGATGATCGGAGATCTGGAGATTGACCCATTCAATTCAGATCGTATGATGTATGGTACGGGGGCTACAATTTATGGCTCCAAAAATCTGACCAACTGGGATAAAGGCGGAAAGATTGACATTTCGGTGGCAGCCAAGGGGATAGAGGAAACGGCCATTCTGGATCTGGTGAGTCCTCCAAGCGGTGCCCCTTTGGTGAGCGGAGTCGGTGATGTCTCCGGCTTTAGACATGACGACTTGTTCAAGGCTCCAGCTAAAATGCTGGATAATCCAACCTTTACAAGCAGCGAAAGCATAGATTATTCAGAGTCAAATCCCGGCTTTATGGCACGGGTTGGCAAGGCGGATTACAAAAAAGATCCAAATGCCAAATCCATCGGATTCTCCCATGATGGCGGAGCGAACTGGTATAAAGCCAACAGCGAGCCTTCCGGAACTGCAGGAGGAGGCAGCATTGCCGTAGCTGCTGATGGCAACAGCTTGCTCTGGAGCACATCTGACAAAGGAGTATTTTACTCCAAGACATCCGGTAATTCGTGGACAGCGAGCACAGGTGTTCCGGCAAATGCCAAGATCGCGTCTGACCGGGTGAACCCGAACAAATACTACGCATTTGCGGCTGGAAAAGTATATACGAGCACCGATGGAGGGGCTTCCTTCAAGGCTTCTGCGGCAACTGGATTGCCAAACCAAGGCAATGCGGATATCGGTGCTGTCCGTGGTGTGGAAGGAGAAGTGTGGTTGGCCGGGGGCTCCGAGGATGGAGGACCGTACGGCTTGTGGCATTCCAAGGATTCCGGCGTCACTTTCACCAAGCTGGATAATGTTGAGCAAGCAGACTTTGTCGGCTTCGGCAAAGCGGCTCCGAACCGGACAAATGCAGCCGTATTCATCGTCGGCAAAATCGATGGTGTACGTGGATTTTACCGTTCGGATGATAGCGGCGCGAACTGGGTGCGCATTAATGATGACGAACATCAGTATGCACGGGTGACGACGATTATCGGCGACCCACGGGTATATGGACGGGCGTATCTGGGAACCAATGGACGGGGAATTCTCGTGGCGGACCGCTTGAGCGGCGAAGAGCCTCCGGCTCAGTCCACGATTACTCCTACGGCTGCAACCTATGGGCCGGACGACAGCTATGCTGATATTTCTGTCAAACTTACACTGAATGGCAATACGCTGGATGAAATCCAGCAGGGCAGCACGGTTTTAAAGAAAGGTGAGGATTATAAACTCGACGGCGAAAAGGCAACCCTTTCCAGTAAGTATTTGTCCACACTCCCAAAAGGAGACACATCATTGACGTTCCATTTCAATACAGGTGGCGATGCTCAATTTATCGTTACAGTGAAGGACAACACACCTAGTGACCCGGGAACTGATCCAGGGACGGACCCAGGTACTGATCCGGGAACCGATCCAGGAACAGACCCAGGCACTGATCCCGGTACTGATCCGGGTACTGACCCAGGGACTGAGCCTGGAACAGAGCAGGGCGTTCTGAAGGTACAGGCATACAACGGCAGTTTGATGGATACAACAAATACAATTAATCCTAGAATTAAAATCTTTAACACAGGCACTTCCCGCGTTTCATTAGCGGATGTGACGCTGCGCTATTACTTTACCATAAACGGGGAGAAAGACCTGAATTTCTTCACGGATTGGTCTAACTACGGCGCATCCAATGTATTCGCCAGCTTTAAGAAAATATCCAATCCAAAAGCAGGAGCGGATACTTACGCGGAAATCGGCTTTAAATCTACAGCAGGTTATTTAGAGCCTGGTCAAAGTGTCGAGGTGCAAACCCGGATATCCAAGGTGGATTGGACCAACTATTCACAGCTCGATGATTATTCCTTTGACAGTGCCTCAAGCAGCATGAAGGATTCAAGCAAAATAACCGCTTATTTATCTGGCAGCAAACAGTGGGGAATTGAACCGTAAATCTAGTTAGACATATTAGAGGCACACAAGGCTAGTTTTTCAGCAATAAGCCTTGCAAGTCCTGCAACTGTTTAAAGTTCGCAATGAAGCCGGCCACTCTGTATGAGTGAGCTGGCTTTTTGCGGTCCAGCCATTATTGCAGGCTTCGGACGGTAAACATTTTGGAGCATGTACAGCTTTTGAACGAGGCAAAATAAGAAAGTGTCAAGCTAGCCTTACCAATGTAAAAAGAGACGGTTGCAGATTTCTGTAATAACTATTTCACTATATGAAAAATTCAGAATAGAAAAATCATCTCTTGTTGCCTCATATCTCCATAAAACACACATCCACCATAAGAAAAAGAGAGAGAAGAACAGAACATACGTTCTTTATTTAGTGAAAAAAGAAACGCCCTCGTTCGAAAAGGCGTTTAAACTGTGGGATGGGAATACCCGTCATACAAGGTACCGGGATGCTGAAATTAACAGCGTCATCGTTATGACATTTACAATCGTGGAAAGCAATACCGTTTGTGCGGCAAAATCAGGTTCATTTTTATATTCTTCCGCCAGAATACTTGTATTAACACCAGTAGGCATACCGGATGCAATGAGCAGTGCCTGAGCTGGAATTCCTTTGAGACCAAGCAGCGATACAATCAGAAAACCGACTATGGGACCTGCGATCAGGCGCAGTATCATACTGATATACACGGCTGTACGGCGCAAGCGGAAGGGGTATTGCACAATTTGCGCCCCCAAGGTAAGCAGAGCAACGGCAACCATCGATTGGCTGATATAATTCAAAGGCTCAGTTAGTAAATGGGGCAATGGACTATGCAGCACATTCAGCAGCAAGCCCAGCGCAAGCGCGTAGGGTACAGGCATTTTCAAAAAATTAATTAAAATTCTTCGGGTATTGGCTTTGCCATTTTGTACAACAAATGTACCGTATGTAAACGTAACAAAGCTTTGAAAGGTCATGATCAGAGCTTGAACAGAAATGGCCAGTGGATCACCTTTGAACACCAATTGGTTGATTGGCAGACCGTAATTTCCTGAATTATCTAGCATAACGCTGTTCGTAAAGGCTCCGCGCATCCCGGGGGTGTATTTCAGAGATCGGGCGACGGTTGTGCTGATCACGTACAGAATAGCTATGTATAAGGCATAAAAAATCGAAACCTCACCCATGAGCATCAAGGATATTTCCGAATTATAAAGGCCCGTAAACACTACCGCAGGGGTGATGTAGTAAAAATTGATTTTAGCCAAGGTGTACAAATCCAGCCGGAAATAATATTGCATGATACACCCCAAGCCAATGAGTACAAAAATAGGTAAAACAACGTCCAAAAGAATAGTGCCAAACATGTCTGTTTCATCTTCTTTCTATTATGCGAATGTAAAGGCTGATGCTTAAAAATGCATGTGTAATTTTCATTATACTGTGGAAATCGGTTAGGCGTATAATAAAATTTTAGACTAGATTGGCAATCTACGCTGCGGCTCTATCGGCGTTTCACCCATTAGTTAAAAAATAGATAAAGAATCAGCTTATAGAAGCCGTTAATACATCTAGGGACATTGAAGCCCGGTCTTACTATAAGGAGGAATCGCATCATGAGAAACACTTGGACAGCCTTATTAGCGTGTATACTGGTCTTGGGATTGACAGCAGGAACCGCTGCAGCCAAGCAGGGGCGCGGAAATGGTCAAGAGAACAAGCAGGAAGCAAAGACGACTGTTAAAGACGTGAATGAAAAGAGCAGGGAAAAAGTAAGCAAACCGCATGATTTAGGCAATGATCAGTCCAAAAACCTCAACGATAAAGCACCTGGCAAAAAGGGTGAAGCTGCACCTGCTGCAGTAACGGATGATACATATGGGGAGCCCAAAGGCCACAATGGTCACAAGGGACACAACGGGTACAAGGGTCTGCTTAATGCGGTAGAAAATACGAAGGACAAGCTGGCAGGGGCGGTTATTGCGAACCTGCTGCTTACGAAATACCCGGACCGATTGACTCAGGAGCAGATTGCTGAACTCGAATCGATCCGGAATTCAGGTAAAGCACTGACTGAGGCAGCTGATCTGCTGGCTCAAAATGGAAATGTAACAGATGCCGTTTACATGCAAGAGGAGGCGGTGCTGGCTGATGTGACTGATCTGGACAGCTACAAAAAGCTAGGTGAATTCTCGAAGAAAGCTGGACGGCAGTCGGGTATGAAGCTGTTCGTGAACGGTAAACAATACGACACCAAACCGATTAATCGCAATGGAACCACACTGGTTCCGTTTAGAACAGCTTCCGAAGCTTTGGATGCGAAGGTTGCCTGGCTTCCGAAAGAAAAGGCTGTTATTGTCACTCGTAACGGCGTAACTGTCAAATTATTTGTTAACAGCTCCAACGTATATATTAACGGTCAGTCGTATTCTATCGAGCAGCCGGCATCCATAGTGGATGAGATGACAATGGTGCCTGTAAGGGTAATCGGAGAGGCCTTGGGAGCCAATGTTAAATGGGAGCCTGAGAGCCAGTCTGTGGTCATATACGAGCAGCCAACATCATCAACGCCTACATCAACACCCTAATGTGCTGTGAACACAAATTCTTGTAAAAGCGAAAAGGCTCTTGACTAAATCGTCAGAGCCTTTTCTATTTGATCTTGGAATCAAGGGTTTCGTCATTCCCTTTACTGGCGAAAAGCTAGTTTGACATCAAAGAATTTTCTGTGTTCAAAAGGAAAGGTTACTCGCATTACGTGCTCGGCATGTGTACAATTAAATTGAGATAACAGAGAAAAGGAAGTGGCAAACATGGATTTGGGATTGACGGGAAAGGCTGCCTTTGTTGCGGGTTCCAGTAAAGGGCTTGGCAAGGCAAGCGCACGGGAGCTGGCGCGTGAAGGAGCGAATGTCGTGATTTCGGGACGGAACGAAGCCGAGCTTCAGCGGACACAGGCCGAATTACAGGCAACAGCGAGTGGCCGGGTTGAATATGTAGTTTGTGATGTAACAAAACCAGAACATATTTCCGAGGCCATCCGCCGCACAGTGGATTTGTATGGTACCATCGACATTTTGGTTAACAATGCGGGTGGGCCTCCAGCGGGAACTTTTGATGACTTTACGGATGAAGTTTGGCTGCAGGCCTTTGAGCAAAATTTACTTAGTCATATCCGATTGATTCGCGAGGCTCTGCCATATATGAAAAAACAGCAAAGCGGCAGAATTTTAAATATTGCTTCCTCTTCGGTGAAGCAGCCGATTCCTGGCCTGATTATCTCGAATACGCTGCGCACTGGGGTTGCTGGACTGGCGAAGACATTGTCTATGGAATTAGCTCCTTACAATATTCTGGTACATACTGTAGCACCTGGGAGAATTGCAACAGATCGTGTTCGCAGCCTGGATGAGCTTCGGGCAGAGAAAACTTCCCAAACGGCAGATCAGGTTCGCAGGCAAGCAGAAGAGGGCATTCCGTTGGGACGATATGGGGAGCCTGAGGAGTTTGGTAAAGTCGTTGCTTTTCTGGCGTCGACAGCTTCATCCTATTTGACAGGCAGTACCATTCTTGTTGATGGCGGAATGATTAAATCGTTATAAAAATAAAAAAAAGCGTGCCAGCAGCGGAGTTCATCGACTGTTAGGCACGCTTTTTTGAAGCTTTATTTCTGGCGAGGAATTTCACAACCGTCGTCAGTACAAACACCGCCTGCATCATGTTCGGAGGAGTTTGCGCTTACCATCGTAAATGGGGAACGTTCGCTCCATGCTTTTTGCAGAGCATCATGGAACACTTCCTCCGGCTGAGCGCCCGAAACCGCAAATTTCCGATCAAACACAAAGAACGGCACACCTCGAACGCCCAACTCAGCGCCTTCGGCTTCATCGGCACGAACCTCATCCGTAAAGCGGTCGCTGGCCAATATAGCAGCAGCTTCTTTCTGATCCAAACCAACCTCGGCAGCCAATGCCGCCAGCACTTCATGGTCGCCGGTATGCTTGCCTTCTATAAAGACAGCCTGGAATAAACGCTCGCTCAGCTCCAGCATTTTGCCCTGTGTTTGAGCCCAATGTGTCAAACGGTGAGCATCAAGAGAGTTAGTCGGCACCATCGCGTGAATGTTGTATTCCAAACCTGCAGAGCGTGCATTTTCGTTCATACGGTCATTCATTGCTTGTGCTTCTTGCAGACTGACGCCATATTTACCTGACAGCTCTTCATTAATCGTCTTACCACTATCTTTTACAGCATCCGGGTTTAGTTCAAAGCTCTTAAACGTTAATTTCACCTCATCGCGGTGTGGAAATTGCTGCAGTACTTGTTCCAAACGGCGTTTGCCAATATAGCAGAACGGGCACATAAAATCTGACCAAACTTCAATATTCATAAGGAAAAGCCTCCATATCAAAGATGAAACTTATTCGGTTACAATATGGATTATAAGCCCAAAGTGTTTAACGTGCAAATAAATAATGCTTGTAAAAAAATAAATGCTGTGATATTTTATATCTGTAACCGGTTACACATTGGAGTTGAAACTACATTATGACAACAATTAAACAGGTCGCCAGCTATGCAGGTGTTTCTGTAGCGACCGTATCCAGAGTTATTAATGAAACCGGATATGTGCATGAGGACACACGCCGGAAGGTTGAGGCGGCTGTTAAGCAGCTGAATTACAAACCCAACGAGGTCGCTCGTTCTTTGTATAAAAAGAAATCCAGATTAATTGGTCTGCTTTTGCCGGACATTACGAATCCTTACTTTCCCTTGCTGGCTCGCGGGGTGGAGGATCGAATGCAGGAAAATGATTTTCGAATTATTTTTGGCAATAGCGATGAAGATCGCCAAAAAGAACTGGATTACATGGACACGTTTACGCAAAATAATGTTGTTGGAGTCATTTCATCTACCAATGATCCAGACGCCGACTGCTACGCCAAGCTGAAAATTCCTGTCGTTTTTCTTGACCGGACTTCCAGTGACAACCTTTCCGTATATGCGGACGGGGCCCATGGTGGTCGACTGGCTGCTCAGGAAATGGTTGCACGTGGCAGCAAACAAATTACAGTCTTGCAGGGTCCCGCACATATTCGTCCGGCGCAGGATCGTTTTCGTGGAGCGGTTGAAGAACTTCAGCAATTGAACATTACTTATCATGTCGTCGAGACAACGTCCTTTTCGTTCAAGGATGCGGAATCGTGGGCCAAAGAGCTGTTCAGCAAGCATCCGGATACGGACGGGGTTATCGCCAGTAACGATATTGTGGCTACAGCGGTGATGCATGAGGCACATCGATTAGGTAAAAAAATCCCGGATGATGTTCAAATTATCGGGTTTGATGATATACCATTAAGCAGCTTGCTGTTCCCGCCTTTGTCAACGATTCGCCAGCCTGCTTATGAAATGGGCTGGGAAGCGGCAGGTTTGCTGATTCAACTGATTGAGCAATCGCAAGCAATGAAGCCAAGCACACCAAATCTTCATTCAAATATACTTACTCATTCAAGCATACAGTTGCCCGTCAAATTCATTGAGCGGGAAACGACGAGAAAGGTGGATTTTCATGGCTAAAATTTCGATTATCGGAAGCAGTTCAATGGATCTCGTAGTTACTTCATCCAAGCGCCCTGGTGCAGGGGAAACCGTGTTGGGCGAAAGCTTTACAACCGTGCCTGGAGGCAAAGGCGCTAATCAGGCAGTAGCTGCAGCCCGTCTTGGAGCGGACGTAACGATGATTGGGCGTGTAGGGGATGATCATTTTGGACAACAGATTTTACGCAATTTTGAGGAAAATAATGTCCATATCGGCTGTGTGAAACCGGTTACACATATGGAAAGTGGTACAGCACATATTGTGCTGGCTGAGGGCGATAACAGTATTGTCGTGGTAAAAGCAGCCAATAATGAAGTGACGCCCGCCTATGTGGAAGAAGCGCTCGATGTCATCCGAAGCTCGGATATGGTGTTGATTCAACAGGAAATACCGGCGGAAACGGTTGTTTATGTAAGCGAAATTTGTGCAAAGTACCAAATACCGTTCTTGCTCAATCCTGCTCCGGCTCGTGAAGTGGAAGAAAGTGTGATTGCGAACGCGACATACATTACGCCAAATGAGCATGAAGCTGCCATCATGTTCAAGGATATGAGTCTTCAAGAAGCCTTGCGCAAGTATCCAAACAAGCTGTTTGTTACTGAAGGCAGCAATGGAGTACGGTTCTTCGACGGTGAACAGGAAGTTGTAGTTCCTACTTATAAAGTAGAAGCCGTTGATACGACAGGTGCTGGAGATACATTCAACGCTGCATTTGCGGTGGCACTGGCTGAAGGAAAATCGCTGGCTGACAGTGTGAAATTCGCTAATCGCGCTGCTTCATTGTCCGTTACCAAATTTGGAGCCCAGGGTGGTATGCCGACCCGACGTGAAGTGGAGGAGCAATTATAATATGAAAAAACACGGAATCCTGAACAGTCATATATCCAAAATTTTGTCGGATCTCGGCCACACGGACTATATTGTCGTGGCCGATGCCGGTCTGCCTGTTCCTGAAGGCGTTCCCAAAATTGATTTGGCCCTTAAGCTGGGCGTCCCTTCCTTTCAGGACGTCGTAGATGTCATCGCCGCGGATATGGTAATCGAAAAGGTAACGTTGGCTGAAGAAATCAAACAAGGAAATGAACAGGCATTACAGCAGATTACCCGTACGTTTTCAGGGGAGCAATCAGAAAATCTGCAGCTTGCGGCACAATCTGCAGTCATTGAATTTTGCTCACATGAACAATTCAAAGAGCTGACCCGGCATGCCAAGGCGATTATTCGCACAGGTGAAGCCAAGCCGTATGCCAATTGTATTTTACAAGCAGGGGTTAACTTTGGATAATCCATTTCGGCTAAGATATTTTTTGAATAAAAAGGAGGGTGCAGCATGCAGATTCAAATGAAGGGAATTCACAAAGCCTTTGGAACCAATCAGGTGCTGAGTGGAGTAGATTTTGATCTCCGT
Source organism: Paenibacillus kribbensis (assembly GCF_001705305.1). Taxonomy (GTDB): domain Bacteria; phylum Bacillota; class Bacilli; order Paenibacillales; family Paenibacillaceae; genus Paenibacillus; species Paenibacillus kribbensis_B. Next base: position 159,959 of record NZ_MCBP01000012.1, on the reverse strand, counting down.
GAAGGAGAAGTACATGCCCTCATGGGTGAAAATGGTGCAGGCAAATCAACGCTGATGAATATTTTAATCGGATTGCATCAGCGTAATGAGGGAACGATCATGATCGACGGTCAGGAAACGTATTTTACTAATCCCAAGGAGGCCGAGCAAAAGGGAATTGCTTTTATTCATCAGGAATTGAATGTGTGGCCGGAGATGACGGTGCTGGAAAATCTGTTTATAGGCAAGGAAATGACATCCAAGTGGGGATTACTGAACAGTACTAAAATGAAAGCGTTAGCAAACACGCAATTCGCTAAGCTTGCGGTAAATCTTCCTTTGAATGGTGAGGCAGGCGATTGCTCTGTAGGCCAACAGCAGATGATTGAAATAGCCAAAGCACTGATGACGGATGCAAAAGTTATCGTAATGGATGAACCAACAGCCGCCTTAACCGAACGGGAAATTCAAAAGCTGTTTGAGGTTATTACTTCCTTGAAAAAGGATGGCGTTTCAATTGTATATATATCACACCGGATGGAGGAGATATTTGCGATCTGCGACCGGATTACCGTCATGCGTGACGGGAAAACAGTGGATACCCAAGCCATTCCAGATACCAATTTTGATGAGGTTGTACGTAAGATGGTCGGAAGAGAGCTGACCGAACGCTACCCGGTAAGAACACCTGCTTTGGGGGACGTGGTATTGGAGGTCAAAAACGCCTCGCATAAAGGTCTGTTTGAAAATGTGAATTTTTCGGTAAGATCGGGTGAAATTGTAGGTTTCTCAGGTTTGATGGGCTCGGGACGGACCGAGATCATGCGGGCACTTTTTGGACTGGATACTTTAGACAGCGGAGAGATACATCTACGTGGAAAAAAGGTGTCTATCCGCAAGCCGGATGATGCGGTGAAGTTGGGAATTGGCTTCATTACTGAAGACCGTAAAGATGAAGGCTTGGTGCTGGATTTTTCGATCAGGGAAAATATGGTGCTGCCCAATCTGTTTAGCTTTACATCAAAAGGATTGATCTCAGACAAAAAAGAGCTGGATTTCGTTAACACATTAATTAAGCGCTTACAAATTAAAACCCAGTCGGGCGAAACGCCTGTCCGCAGTCTGTCAGGTGGGAATCAGCAAAAGGTAGTTATCGCCAAATGGGTAGGCATTGGACCCAACGTTCTCATCCTCGATGAACCAACGAGGGGCGTGGATGTGGGGGCCAAACGGGAAATTTACCAGTTAATGAACGAACTGACTGAACGAGGAGTCGCCATTATCATGGTATCCTCAGAGCTCCCCGAAGTACTCGGCATGAGCGACCGTATTGTCGTGGTGCATGAGGGAAAGATCAGCGGAGAGCTGAGCAGGGAAGAAGCCACACAAGAAAACATTATGACGTTAGCTACAGGAGGACAGTAATATGACAACTATGAATGAAGCAAAAGGCAGCAAAGGCTTTTCGATGTCACAAATTACACAAAAGCTTGGTCCATTATTGGGACTCATTATTCTGGTGATCATCGTCTCTGTCTTGAATCCCAGTTTTTTGGAACCGCTTAATATTTTGAACTTGTTACGACAGGTGTCCATTAATGCGCTGATTGCGTTTGGTATGACCTTCGTTATTCTCACAGGTGGAATTGATTTGTCAGTCGGCTCCATATTAGCACTGTCCAGTGCCTTTGTTGCCAATATGATGCTGGCCGGTTTTGATCCAATTCTGGCGATTATCATTGGCTGTGCATTGGGTGGCGTGATGGGGATGGTCAATGGCTTGATGATCACGAAAGGCAAAATGGCTCCGTTTATCGCTACACTGGCAACCATGACCATTTTCAGAGGATTGACACTCGTCTATACCGACGGGAATCCCATTACAGGACTTGGGGACAGTCTGATTTTTCAATTGTTCGGTCGTGGCTACCAGTTTGGTATTCCGGTTCCAGCAATTACGATGCTCATTACGTTTGCAGTCCTGTGGATCATTTTGCATAAAACGCCGTTCGGTCGTAAAACGTATGCCATCGGGGGAAATGAGAAGGCTTCCATCATATCCGGTATTAAAGTACCGCGCGTAAAAATTTGGATTTACTCTCTCGCTGGAATGCTGTCTGCTTTGGCGGGTGCTATTTTGACCTCACGTTTGAACTCGGCGCAGCCGACAGCAGGAGCCTCTTATGAACTGGATGCCATTGCGGCCGTCGTACTGGGTGGAACAAGCCTGTCAGGAGGACGCGGACGAATCGTAGGTACGTTGATTGGTGTGCTTATTATCGGTACGTTAAACAATGGCTTGAATTTGCTGGGTGTTAATTCTTTTTATCAAATGGTGGTAAAAGGGATTGTCATCGCCATTGCTGTATTGATTGACCGTAAGAAATCCGCATAAACCACCTAATCTGTATAAAAGGAGACCACAACTATGAAAAAGCTTACATTAATCATGGCAGCCCTGCTGCTTGTGCTCATGACAGGCTGTTCCCTGGAGCCGCCGGAGTGGGCGAAGCCTAAAGCAGCCGCGAGCTTAAAGGACATTAAAATCGGCTTGTCGATCTCCACACTGAATAATCCATTCTTTGTTTCTCTCAAAGACGGAGTCGTTGCAGAGGCCAAAAAACAAGGACTGCAGGTCATAGTCGTCGATGCACAAAATGATTCGGCAAAACAAAGCAATGACGTGGACGATCTGATCCAGCAGGGAGTAAACGCTTTGCTCATTAATCCGACGGATTCCTCGGCAATTTCTACCGTGGTACAGTCTGCGAATGCTTTGAACATCCCGGTCATTACGCTGGATCGTTCTGCTGACAAAGGAGATGTAAAAGCGCTCGTAGCCTCGGACAACGTTGAAGGAGGACGAATGGCAGCCAGATACGTGATTGATCAGGTCGGAAAAGGTGCCAAGGTCATTGAGCTGGAAGGTGTGCCGGGCGCATCGGCCACACGTGAACGGGGGAAAGGCTTCCACGAAGTAGCGGACAAGGACTTGAAGGTCATTGCCAAGCAGTCGGCCGATTTTGACCGAACCAAAGGCTTGAATGTCATGGAAAATCTGCTGCAAGGCAATCCGGATGTTCAGGCGGTATTTGCCCACAATGATGAAATGGCACTGGGGGCCATTGAGGCCATCCAAAGCTCAGGCAAGAAGATTCCTGTCATCGGCTTTGACGGTAACGAGGATGCGCTTAAATCTATTAAAGAGGGCAAGCTGACAGCCACGGTAGCTCAGCAACCCGAGCTAATTGGGCAATTGGCTGTTCAGGCAGCCAAGGATGTACTTCAAGGCAAAACCGTGAAAAAATCAATTCCCGCGAAGCTGGAGTTAGTGGATCAATCGAAATAAAACGGGTGTATACCCGACATAGTTAAGGTCTTGGACTGATGCAAACATGTGCATCAGTCCTTTTTTATTTTATATTATTCCAAGTTAACTCATGAGGTTAGTTGACAAATAAAAAAAGCGGAATTATAATGACCTAAATTCCAAGTTCAGTAACAAGTAAACGGACACACAAGCAATTCGTTTTTTAAAGCTTTTAAGTTAATCATCACTGATTAGTAATAATGATTCAGATAAGCAACCGAACGATAACACAAAGGAGAAACGAATGAGAGCAAAGGAAATGGAACAGTTAAGAATGGAACACAAGCTCCTCTCTTACCTGGAGAAATATGATACTCCCGTAGGTGCTACGACACTGGTACTGGTTTTAGGCAAGGAATTTGGATTAAGCCAGGCTTCCATTGGACGGAAGTTGATGGAATTCGATGCCTTGGGCTATACGGAGAGCAAGGGGCGAAAGGGCAGGTTGCTTGCTCCCCCGGGAAAAGACCGCTTGACGGATATCGAGCGTCAACTTAATCAGTGGCGTGATCAGTCCAATTTGCTCGATGCGCTCAATGTTTCTGATGAGGATTCACTGCTTGATATGCTGATCGCAAGACGCGCGCTGGAGCGGGAAACAGCTTGGCTGGCAGCATCGAAGGCCAGTGGACAGACGATTCAAGAACTGTGGCATTCAATTGAAGCACAGGAAGAGGTCATTGCAGATGGACGTGTTCCGATTGAGGAGGACCGGGAGTTTCATGAACGGATCGCTCTGGCATCCGGCAATCGCGTGCTGCTGCATGCTTTGCGTCTTGTATGGGGAGAAGGGGCTCATCTTCCTGCAACAGCGCTGATTCGGAAAGCCGTTGGCAGCGAGCTTGTGGTAGACCATCGGCAGATTGTGGAGTGTATAGCACGCCATGCTCCTGATGAAGCGGCATCTGCGATGGTAACTCACATCAATCAACTGATTGAGGATGTTCGCATTTATTTTGATAAAAGCAAGGCATAAAAGAATTTCAATATCTTGAGGCGGGAAGTCGATTTAAGCAGGATACAGGTTATTCAACAGGGGAGGTAGTTATATGACAGTTACATATCGGCTCGGTATTGACATAGGTGGAACGTTTACGGATGTCATGCTAACGGATAACAACGGGATGGTAGCTGCCACATTAAAAACGCCGTCCGTCCCCTCCGCGCCGGAGCAGGCTATTTTAAATGCAATAGAACAATTGAAGGCCATCCCGATTGATATAGAGGCCGTTGAATTATTTGTACACGGGACAACGCTGGGAGTAAACACGCTTATTGAACGCAACGGAGCGACGACAGGACTTCTCGTCACTCGCGGATTTCGGGATGTTCTGGAAATTCGTAGACTCCGTCTGGAAAATACGACTAATCTTTATGGCGACAAGCCTGATCCACTTGTTCCGCGCTATCTTGTAAAGGAAATTGATGAGCGCTGCTTGGCTGACGGACGGATCTATCGACCTCTTGCAGCCGATGATCTGCGTCAATCTGTACAGGAACTGCTTGCCGAAGGTATTACGGCGATTGCCGTATCCTTTCTGCATTCATACCATAACCCGGAGCATGAGCGGCAGGCCGTGGAACTGATTCGCAAGGAATTTCCCGGAGTTTTTGTCTGCTCCAGCAGCGAGGTGTGGCCACAGCAACGAGAGTATGAACGTACTCTGGTAACGGTTATGAATGCGTATATTGGTTCCAGGATGAATGGATATTTCCGTAAACTGGAAGTTGGGGTGAAGGAGCGAGGCTTGCATGCCCAAGTGCTTTCCACGATGTCCAATGGGGGAATCATGACAGCGCAGCGGGCGGCTGATGAGCCAGTTAAAACGCTGTTGTCTGGTCCGGCATCGGGCGTGATCGGCGCGACCCATGTAGCCAGATTGGCTGCGATCAACAAAGTCGTCACCTTTGATATGGGTGGTACCAGTGTGGACGTGGCTGTCATTGATGGTGAACCGGCCTATTCAAGCGAAAATCAGATTGGCGATTTTCCCGTTATTATCCCGGCGGTGGACGTAACCGCCATCGGTGCGGGCGGTGGATCTATCGCCTGGGTTGACGGTGCAGGCGTGCTCAAGGTCGGGCCGCGCAGTGCAGGAGCAGATCCGGGGCCAGCTTGTTATGGCAGGGGAGGGATGAATCCGACGACCACCGATGCCTATGTGCATTTGGGGATTATTCGCCCTGATCGGTTTCTTGGAGGTCGTATGCCGCTGAACGAAGAACTGGCGGCAGCAGCTCTGAAGCGTTTGGGAGCAAGGCTTGGGCTGGATTCCAAAAAAACGGCTCAGGCGATTCTGGATGTGGCGACCGCCAATATGTACGCACAATTCACACCCTTGATGGCGCGCAAAGGGATTGATCCCCGTGATTTTACGCTTCTGGCATACGGTGGAGCTGGCCCGACACATGCCTTCCTGCTGGCGCGGGAAGTCGGTATACGACGGGTGCTTGTGCCACCATCTCCAGGCACGCTTTGCGCAACAGGCTGTGTCGTGGCTGATCTGCGTAATGATTTTGTATATACGCTGTACAAAACCGGACAGCAGCTTCAGGAAGGCGAGCTTGAACGTATTTTTAAGGATCTTGCCGAGCGGGGACATCATTGGCTGGAGACAGAGAGCAGCCGAGGAATTGAGCTGGAGTCCACCTATATGCTGTATAGCGCAGATATGCGCTATGAAGGACAGGCTTTTGATATTGAAGTATCCATCCCAAGTGAAAATCTGGAAGCAAACTCTGTTGCAAAGACTGCAGACGGGACTGCCTGCTTTGTTCAGGAAGCGGAGACGCGTTTTCATCGCCAGTATGAGGCCATCTTTGGAGTAAGCCAGCCGGAGTCTTCCGTCTCCTTTGTCAATTTGAGAGCAACGATTGTTGGGGTAACTCGCAAGGCGGATACGATGCAAATCCCCGACCATAACGATTTGTCCCATCAGCCCGGTCACGTTCCAGTTACGGAAGCCAGAACCATAAATTTTGATGGCGTGGAAATGAAGGCGCACATTGTTCGGCGTTCAGATCTGCCCACTACAGAAGCCTGGTCTGGTCCGGTCATTATTGAAGAATATGATACGACGGTCTTTGTTCCACCAGGTTACAGCGTTAAGATTGACAACTTAGGGAATATAATCGGGGAGGTGGAAGGATGAACAGTGAGCTTAAGACGGATCGCGTATTTCTGGAGATTTTCAAAAACAGGGTACAGGCGATCGTCGAGGAAATGGCTAATGTTGTTTTGCGCACCGGATTTACCGCTTTTGTCAAAGAAACAGGTGATTTCGGTACGTATCTGCTTTCACCCCAGGGCGAAACCTTTGGATGCCCACTCGATACAGGTTACAACCTGTCGTTAGGTATCCCCGCAGGGGATGTGATTTCATCCATCGGACAATGGAATGAAGGCGACATTGTCATTTGTAACGATCCGTATTCGACGGGCGGTATGGCGACACATCTACCGGATGTCTATCTGCTAAAGCCTTTTTTCTATGAGGGACAGATTATAGCCTTCGGGCTATGCTTCATTCACTCTTCTGACGTAGGAGGCAAGGTGCCGGGCAGCGTGTCGCCCAGTTCATACGATATTTATCAGGAGGGGCTGCGCCTTGCGCCGGTAAAGCTTTATGAGGCCGGTGTACTGAATGAAGCCATTTTGCGTATTTTTCTTGATAATTGCCGAATTCCTGACCAAAACTGGGGCGATCTGAGAGCTTTGATGGCTGCACTGAACCGCGGAGAACGACGGCTTCAAGAGCTGGTAGAGCGCTATGGGATATCCCGAGTAGAGAGTGGCATCGAAGATGTGCTTGTTTACGCCGAGACACGGGTTCGTCAGATGATTGAGGATATTCCGGACGGAGAATACGAGTTTTGGGATTATATTGAGAAGGGTCCGGGGGGCTATCCGGTTCGGTTGCGCTGTAAAATGGTGGTTCGGGGCGACGGAATATTTTTGGATTTTAAGGGGACAGACCCGCAAGTGAGAGCATCCTTTAATATTCCGACCCTTAACAAACAGGGGCATTACTATCTGGTGCCAGCACTCATTCGATATTTCAGGACACTGGACCCCTCGATTCCATGGAATTCGGGGATGGTGCGGATGATTACGAATGATGCGCCGTCGGGTACTCTGTTGAACCCGGAAGCTCCGGCTGCGATCGGAGCGCGTGCGGCTACATTTATCAGGCTGATGGATGTGCTGACAGGTACGCTAAGTCAAGCCCAGGAGAACAAGCTGCCCGCTGCTGGTGCCGGACAAGCGGCAATCGTCATGCTGGCTATGACTGATCCAGTCACTGGTGGGCGGAAAGTAGGCGTGGTGCAGCCGATATGTGGAGGCTCAGGAGCCAGACCGATGAAGGACGGCATTGACGGGATGGACTTTGCGGTCGGTCATCTGCGCAATATTCCTGCAGAAACGGTTGAAGCGGATATGCCTATCCTGATCGAACGGTACGGCTTGCTGCCTGATTCGGCTGGAGCGGGAACCTATCGGGGAGGCTGCGGAATTGATTTACAGTTGAAGGTACTTAGCCCCGACACGGTACTGACTGCCCGTAATATGGAGCGGATGGAATTTCAGCCGTGGGGCAGACTTGGCGGGAAAGCTGGTGCCTATGGAACGGCTGTTAAAAATCTGGGACAGCCATCTGAGGAACGTACCGGGCGAATCGACGAGCTTTTATTACAGCCAGGAGACACGGTGTCGTTCTTTTCCCAAGGCGGAGGCGGGTATGGAAGCCCTTATAAAAGATCCCCTCAGGCCGTCGCACGGGATGTACGCAACGGATTAGTATCCAAGGACGCCGCTTATGAACAGTATGGAGTCGTATTCCATGAAAGTAAGGTAGATTTGGACGCTACCCAAAAAAGACGCAGTGCCGTTTATGGTTCAACGGATGAACAGCAATCTTTTCATTTTGGCTCGGCTCGTGAACAATTTGAGTCCATCTGGAGTGATGAAATGCAGTTGGCTATCGGGGCGGCGCTAACGGTGTATCCACTGGCTCTTCGGGATTACCTGAAACGATGTGCAATGAAAGAGATTGATGATCGGTTCCACAGAGGTGAACAGGTCCAAGCTATTGAGGTGGCAGAGATTATGGCAGCCATTCATCGTACGATTGCTGCTCTCTAGGCAGGGAGCAGTGTTTTTTACAGTTAATAATCATACTTTACCGGGAGGTTTAATCAAATGAAACGATTTTCAAAAACGTTAGGTTCCGTCTCTGTGATTTTAGCTGCGTCCATGTTACTCCTGACAGCATGTGGAAGCTCGACATCCACTTCGCAGGCTACCAATGGAAATTCGGATGGAGGGCAAAAAATCAAGCTCAGCATGTTTATATGGGCGGGTGCCAATCAGGATGTGGTTCCTAAAGAAGTGGTTGCGGATTATGTGAAGAAACACCCGAACGTTCAGGTTGATTTTGTGGAATCATCCAATTCTGTTATGTACCCAAAAATGGTAGCAGGGCAAAAGGCTGATCCCAACAACCCGGTTGTCAACTTCGGTTACTTTAATGCAGATGCTTCTGCCAAGGGGCTGAACGATGATATGTGGGAGCCGCTGGACCCGACCATCGTAACCCATATGAAGGATATTCCCGAGCAATACCATACCAAGGACAATCGTGGCATCGTATGGGGAGTAACGAATTTTGCACTCGTATATAACAAGGATTTGGTTAAAACTCCGCCGACAAGCTGGAACGATCTTTGGGAAAATCCGCAATTTAAGGACAAAGTAGCTCTTTGGGATTACATGTTCTATTCCTACATCGCTCCAGTCATCGAATTGAAGGGCAAGGAGCTGGGTGCAACCTATGATAAGCCAGAGGCTGCCTTTGATTTCTGGGGAAAACATACGGATCAGGTACGCACGCTCGTAAACTCCAACGACCAATTGAAAAACTTGCTTATTTCCGGCGAGGCGCTGGTAGCACCATTCAGTTCGCAGACGGCCCAAACGTGGATTAATGATGAAGATGCTCCACTCGCAGTAGCTATTCCGAAGGAAGGTTTCGTTTCCTTCCCGTATTCCTTGCAAGTGGTCAAGGGCTCGACGCCGGAACAGACGCGTGTCGCTAACGAGATCATTAATGAGCTGTTGAAACCTGAGAATTTGACCAAGTATGCTGGGGCAACAGGTACTCCGGTAACAAGCACTGCTGCACAAGTACCTGATAAATATAAGAATGATCCATCTTTCTCTGTAGCTGAGCAGAAAAAAGGTCTGAATCCGGATTGGTCAGCCATGGCTCAAGGGGCCTCTGAGTGGAAGGACCTGTGGGATCGTCTGGTCAAAACAAAACTGCAATAATATCAGGCCATAGTTATAGAGGTGCCATTCGTGGCTAACCTACTAGGAGGGAATATATCCATGTCCGGAGTTGAACACCAGATTGCGATTGAAGTACGGGATGTCGTGAAGAGGTTCGGCGATCATGTGGCCGTCAATCAGGTATCCTTTCGCGTAAGACAGGGGGAGTTCATTTCTCTGCTCGGTCCCAGCGGCTGTGGTAAAACAACGTTACTGCGGATGTTGGGAGGACTTGAGATGCCGGATCAGGGTACTATTCTTCTCTCTGGAGCAGATGTGACCCGAATTCCGGCGTATGGACGAAATACGAATATGATTTTTCAACAGCTTGCACTGTTTCCCCATATGGACGTATTTAAAAATATTGCCTATGGCTTGAAAATGAAAGGAGTATCAAATGGCGAAATTCGGAAAAGTGTGGAGCGGGTTCTGGAATTAGTCCAGCTTCCCGGTTTCGGCACCCGCAAGGTTTCGCAACTGTCCGGGGGGCAGGCACAGCGTATAGCGATTGCACGCGCCTTGGTCAACCAGCCCCAAGTGCTGCTGCTGGACGAGCCTCTGTCTGCGCTGGATGCGCAGCTACGACTGGACATGCAACGGGAGCTAAAGCGGATTCAGCGGGAATCAGGGACCACCTTTATATTCGTGACCCACGATCAGGAGGAAGCCCTGAATGTGTCGGACCGGATCGGTGTTATGCGTGACGGAGTCATGCTGCAATATGGCACGCCGGACGAGATTTATGAGCGCCCCGCTGACCGATTTGTCGCAAAATTTATCGGCGATACCAATTTGTTGCCGGCCTGTGTGCTGGCGCATGAAGGAGATCTGACGATTGTGGAAACGGCAGGGGAAGCCATTGCCATCCACATTGGGCAGGATCAACAAACGCTGTCGTTGCGAGATCAAGGCCATATCTCGATCCGCTATGAATATGTGAGGATTGGTTCAGAGGCCGAGGGCTTGCGCAATCAGCTCACAGGCGTGATTCGGGATGTGCGCTATGGAGGCACGACGCTGCGCTACACTTTAGAGTTGGACGGTGTGAGCGAATTCCCGCAGTTAACAGCGCATGTCCCTCATTTTCCGGGCAAACCGCGATTTTCTCCCGGTGAAACGGTAACTATCGGCTGGGACCCGCAGGACGCTGTCTTTTTATCTGACCAGGGGGAGGGAGGCGTGTGAACCGACTGGCTCACCGTGTAATCGACTTAATTACGCCCAAGGGCAGATCATGGGTCACACCGCTATTGCTACTGCTGCCGTCCCTCCTGCTGATGGGATTCATTTTTAGCGGCTCGTTGCTTATTTTCGCTCGATATAGCCTGGATTCATTTGAAGGTGGGCGGTTGCAATCCGCTTTTCAATGGACAGCGTATCGCACATTTTTGACCGATCCTTACTATTGGAAAGTCATCAGGGATACCTTTTGGTTGACGATCAGGGTGACACTCATAACCCTGCTGCTTGCTTACCCGTTAGCGTATTATACAGCACATATTCGCAGCAGTGGCTGGAGACAAACTGTGCTATTAATTACGTTTCTTCCCCTGCTGGTCAGCGCGGTGGTCAAGTCTTATGCGTGGCTTGTTCTTTTGTCCAGGCAAGGGCTTTTGAACTGGTTGCTGATACGGACAGGCATTACAGAAACAGGGCTGGAAATGACCTTTAATGAGACGGGGGTCATTATTGCGCTCGTTCATATTTTTCTTCCTTTTATGGTTATACCGATTTTGAGCGTGCTGGTGCAGCAGGATCGTACGCTCAAGGCAGCAGCTCATGATCTTGGTGCTAGAAGCTTGCGCACATTCCTGACGATTATGCTGCCTTTGTCGGTACGCGGAATCGTATCCGGTGTGCAGATCGTATTTACGTTGTGTCTGACTGCTTTTACGACTCCGGCACTGATAGGAGGGGGGAGAGTGATGACCTTGCCTACCTTTATTTATCAGCGAACGCTGGATACCAATTGGCCGATGGCCGCAGTAGCGAGTCTGTTTCTGATTATCGCTTCGACTTTGGTTGCATGGCTGCTGAATCGGCTCGGAGACTTTCTTACGTTTCAACGCTCCGGAAAAGGAGGTGCTGCGGATGCGCCTTAAAGGTCTATCCTCATGCGGATATCATCTAATTCTCTTTCTCATTGCGATGATTGTGTGCCTGTTTCTCGTGCTGCCGCTCGTCATTGTTGTGATTACTTCACTCAATGCTGCTGCCTACAGCGTTTTCCCGCCCACAGGCTTGTCGTTGCGTTGGTATGAAAATTTGCTCTCGCAGCCCCAGTTTCTCCATGCGTTTGGCAATAGTGTTTTTTCTTCCGCTTGCGCCACATTGCTTGCGTTGGTTGCAGGTACGCTGGCTGCTCTGGCCATTCAGCGCTTTGAGTTTCCTGGACGCAGTCTGTTGCGTGCCATATTTATGTCCCCGATGGTGGTGCCTAAAATCGCACTGGGCATTGCCTACTTGATTTTGTTTTCAAAGCTTCGGATTGCGGGCGGTTTATTTGCCCTCATTTTAGGAGAAGCGGTCACGATTATGCCATTTGTATTGAGTATCATAGGCAGCACGCTGGCTAATGTACGCCGGGAACATGAGGAGGCTGCCTCTGATTTAGGTGCAGGTCCGCTGCGCGTATTTTTTACAGTAACACTGCCACAAATACGACTGGGGCTGCTAATGAGCGGGGCAATCGCTTTTATATTTACATTTGATCAGGTAGAGACGGCGCTGCTCATTTTGCGACCTGAAAATAACACGCTGCCCATTGAACTCTTCCTGTACATGGAAAAATGGCAGGACCCGACCATCGCGGTTGTTTCAACCCTCATGCTGTTGATTGCACTGGCGCTGTTTTTTGGCTTAAAGCTAATCCTGCGCTCTGTGCCTGAGGTACAGAGGGTGCTGGGACGGAAAGAAAATGAGTAACAAAATGAGTAACAGGTATTATTCATATCTAAAATGAATTCCAAAGGAGGAAGCACGATGACAAACACAAATACGGCCAACCGTGAACGGGCCCTACAGATTATGAAACGTGAAGGCTTACAAGCCCTTGTGGCTACAACACCCGAAAATGTCTCGTACGTAATCGGTTCCCAATTACGAACCACGAATTGGACGATGCAAATATATGCTGTTTTACCGCAACAGCCGCTCGCCCGGACACGCCTTATTTTACCGACTAACCGACTGGGCGTGATTGCCCAAATGGGCTTGCCGGATGCGGAGCTGTACTTGTACAGTGATTTTTTTCTGGAAGGATCACCGGAAGGCAAAGCTTCGACCCCTGACATTGATCTGTTTTACGATCTTCTCGGTCGTGTGCAAACTTATGCGGGACCTATTGAAGCGTTACAGGCAGCCCTGCGTGATCTGGATATTTCCCAAGGCCCGTTGGGAGTGGATGAAATGCGTATTGCACCAGCACTTTATGCAAGCTTGATAGAAGAACTGCCAAATGGAGCGATCAAGCCTGCCTATGCGCTGTTCAGGGAAGTTCGGCAAGTGAAAACAGAGGAAGAAATCAGACGGCTACGCCGTGTAGCTGAGCTTAACGAGCGTATTGAGCTTGAAATGATCCGCAAAATCGCTGAAAATGTGCATGAAGAGGAACTGGCCGATCATTATCGTCTGGAGATGGTAAAAGCGGGTGCGGTTCCGGCAATGGTTGCTGTGGGAGCTGGTCCACGCAGTGCGCTGCCATTAATAGAACGTTACTTTCACCGTGTACAGCCTGGAGAGCAGGTACGGTTTGATCTATGCTGTCACCTGGACGGCTATTGGGCGGATACCGGGCGCACAACTGTGCTGGGAGAACCGACAGACTGGCAGAAACGTCATTTTTCAGCTATTTATAGCGGTTGGGAGCGAGCGCTGGAACGGGTACGACCCGGAGCCAAAGCATCGGATATTTTCCAGGCTGCAGTTCAAACCGTCCAAAAAGAAGGCATTCCGCACTATCGTCGTCAGCATGTGGGACATGCTATTGGTCTGGAGCTGTATGATGATATTGTCCTGGCTCCCGGAGATCACCGAACGCTGGAGGAAGGCATGGTATTTTGTATTGAGGTACCATATTATGAGTTGGGTGCAGGCGGTTTTCAAATCGAAGATACGGTAGTTGTAACCAAGGACGGGTATGAATTTTTAACTCATATGGAACGAAAACTATATCGGCAATAAAGAGGGATTCTTATGACATATATTCAAAAAGGGTCCCGTTCGTTTCGCAAAACGAGCTTGGCTATGTTCGCGGGAGGATTCAGCACATTTGCCTTGTTATATTGCATGCAGCCGCTGATGCCCGAGTTTTCAAAAGATTTTGGCATTTCCCCAGCCACCGCAAGTCTTTCACTATCCATGTCAACCATCGCCATGGCGGTAACGATGCTGTTCGTTGGTGTTTTATCGGATCAAAAAGGAAGGAAAATCATCATGTGCTGCTCCTTAGTCGGAGCATCTGTCGTGGGGTTGCTGTTAACGGTTAGTCCGGGTTTTCTAACGCTGCTTATTCTTCGATTGATCCAAGGGATGATTCTCGCGGGTCTTCCCGCCATCGCCATGACCTATCTTAGCGAAGAAATAGATCCTGCTCATCTGGGCTATGCCATGGGTTTGTATATCAGTGGGAATTCCATTGGCGGGATGGGCGGGCGAATTTTGACCAGCACCTTAACCGATTTGGTGAACTGGAGAACTGCTTTGGGAATTTTGGCCTTGCTTAGCATCGTATCTTCTGTATTGTTTTGGCAGTGGCTTCCGGCTTCGCGTAACTTCAAGCGTCGAAAGGTCCGCTTTTCAGATACCATTCGTACGCTTTTTGTTCCCTGTAAAGACCCGGCGCTACTGTGCCTGTATGGGCTGGGCTTTGTGTTTATGGGCAGCTTCGTTACGCTGTTTAACTACATTGGATATCGTCTTTCTGCGCCTCCTTATCTGCTCGGATCCGGCCTGATCGGCTGGATTTTTGTTGTGTATATTATGGGAACGGTCAGCTCCACCTGGATGGGGAGACAATCTGACAGATATGGCAGATATGCCGTTATGGGGGTTGCGATTGGAATTCTGCTGTTCGGTGCCTTGCTGACATTAACAGGCAGTCTGTGGGTGATGATTATCGGTATTGCGTTGTTTACGTTTGGTTTTTTCGGGGGACACTCGATTGCAAGCAGCTGGGTGGGTCTTCTGGCGGTTGAGCACAGGGCGCAGTCGTCTGCGCTCTATCTGTTTTTTTATTATGCCGGCTCCAGTATTAGCGGTACCTTGGGCGGTATATTTTATGCAAGTTTCGGATGGAACGGTGTTATTCTGATGATTACGGGATATATGACGGTTGCTTTGATTCTGAATGTTGTTTTAAAGCACCGGGGAGCATCCAGAAATACAACAGGTAAACAGCCCGATGCTACGCATACAATATAAAAATGAACAAAGGCTGCCTGTCGAAGGCAGCTTTTGTTTTATACCATTTTATAGAGAGAAGGGAAGAGATTGAATAGAGCTTATCATTATACCAAGAAAAGGGTCAACAGATTATGGATTAAATAAATCTATTGCTGTATTTAAAGGTTCTATGGAAGTCATTCTCTAAAATTTGTATTGTAAGAAGGGTCGGTAAAATATAGAATAACAGTTATGTGATAATGAGAATCACTATCATTTTTTTGATGTATATATATTTAAGGGGGATTTATATCGTGCAGCAAAATAACAGATCGAAATTGGGAATCACGATTTGTCTGGTTGTACTGTTGACGTTGCTGTTGGGCGCATGCGGGAACGCAGGTAACAACAATCAGACGAACAAAGAGACGGGTACTAATGATTCTTCCGGGCAATCGAAAACGGTTGCTACGCGTGAATATACAGATGCTACTGGCAATAAGATCCGTATTCCTGTCAATCCACAGCGAGTAGTCACGACGCAATATTTGGATGCTATGCTGGCTTTGGGTGTTAAGCCAGTGGGAGTTACTTCTTATTTGCTGGAAGGTGACTATTTAAAAGGAAAGATTGATGGGATTGCTGGTATTGGGAACCCGACCAATGTTGAAAAGGTGTTGGAGCTCCAACCGGATCTGATCATTGCAACAGAAGATACCACGCCAGAAGTGAAGGAGCAGTTGGAAAAGATTGCCCCAACCGTGGTCGTTTCTTTTGGAAACGGGGATGTATTCAAGCAATTGCGGGATGTTGCAGCCGTGCTGGGTAAGGATAAGGAAGCTGAGCAGTGGATCGCCAGCCTCAATAAAAAGGCCGAAGAAGGACGAAAGAAGCTGGCCGGGAAATTTAAGAAGGATGAAACAATAACGATTTATATGACCTATGGCAAGGATGTGCTGAGAGTGTATGGGGCGCGAAATGTAGGGCATGTCATTTACCGTTCACTGGAATTGAACCCGCCCGAGTACATACGTCAGAAGCTGGCCCAGGACCCGAAATTTAATTTTGTTTATGATTCTATTTCGATGGAAAAGCTGCCTGAACTGTCTGGAGACCGGATTATTATGCTCGTTTATGATGAAGCGACTAAAGACGGGATACTTAAGGAAATTGAGCAAAGTGCTCTGTGGAAAAACCTGCCGGCTGTCCAAAACCACAAAGTGTATTTCATCAAGGATGATCCATGGTTTACATATTCACCTCTTGCTATTGATAAATCACTGGATGAAGCCATTCAAATGTTTTCTGCCGATCCTAAATGATCGGTGCAATTGAAATAAGAAGGGAGAAATCATAACTATGCTTAGACGATTTTTTGAATATTACCGTCCTTATCGGACTTTATTTATCATTGATTTCTCTTGTGCCTTGCTGGCTGCGCTGCTGGAACTAGCTTTTCCCCTTGCGGTTAACCGGGTGGTCGATGATTTGCTGCCCAGCGGGAACTGGAAATGGATTTTATTTGCCTGTCTAGCTCTGCTTGGGATTTATGTCGTGAGTGCCGGACTGAATTACGTGGTTACCTATTGGGGGCACAAGTTGGGAATTAACATTGAGTCAGACATGCGCAAAAAGCTGTTTGATCGGGTACAAAAGCAATCCTTTCGTTTTTTTGACAATAACAAAACAGGGCATCTGGTCTCCCGTATGACCAACGATCTGATGGATATTGGAGAAATTGCCCATCACGGCCCCGAGGATTTGTTCATCGCGCTGATGACTCTGGGCGGGGCCTTCGGTATCATGCTCAGCATTAACTGGAAGCTGGCTGTGCTGACATTTATTATTGTTCCGCTGATGATTTACTTGTCTTTGTATTTTAGCCGTAAAATGAATGCTGCTTTCCATCGTATGTTTTCTGATATTGCGGATTACAACGCCCGGATTGAAAACAACGTTAGCGGTATCCGCGTTGTTCAAGCTTTCTCTAACGAAGCACATGAAATGGAGCGGTTTGCTGAGAATAACGGACGGTTTCGTAAAACAAAGCTGATTGCTTATCGCATTATGGCGTGGAATTCTTCGATTAGTTTTATTCTGATGAAGCTGGTCTCATTGTTTGTACTTGTATGTGGAACATGGTTTGTTATTGAGGGGCAGATGACCTATGGGGAATTTATCGCATTTGTAATGTTGTCCAATGTATTTCTCGCACCAATCAAACAAATTAACTCTGTTATTGAAACATATCCCAAAGGGATTGCCAGCTTCCGACGTTACCTGGATTTGTTGGAGAGCGAATCAGACGTAGAGGATCTGCCAGACGCCAAGACCGTTAACCATCTTAACGGAGATATTAAATTTGAAGGTGTAACGTTTGGCTATGAAAACAAAGATAAGGTACTACGCAAAGTGGACCTATCTATTCATGCAGGAGAAACCGTAGCACTTGTTGGTCCTTCAGGAGCAGGTAAAACGACACTTTGCAGCTTGCTGCCTCGCTTCTATGATGTCGAGGAAGGCAGCATTACGATTGATGGCATGGATATCCGTGAAATGAAGCTGGATTCGCTGCGATCTATGATTGGTATCGTACAGCAGGATGTATTCCTCTTTGATGGAACGATTCGTGAAAATATTGCTTACGGCAAGCTTGATGCTTCAGAAGATGAAATTTGGGATGCTGCCCGGCGGGCTCAGATTGAAGATCTGGTTCGCTCATATCCGGAAGGGCTGGATACGATGATTGGCGAACGAGGCGTGAAGCTGTCCGGCGGTCAAAAGCAACGCTTGTCTATTGCCCGGATGTTTCTCAAAAATCCGCCAATTCTCATTTTGGATGAAGCGACATCGGCATTGGACACGGAGACAGAGGCCGCGATTCAGCAGGCACTGACGGAGCTGTCGCAAGGCCGCACAACACTCGTGATTGCCCATCGTTTGGCAACGATTAAAAATGCCGACCGTATTATCGTAGTCGCAGATCAGGGTATCGCCGAGCAAGGCAGACATGAAGAATTGCTGAGCGCAAAGGGGGCATATAGCCGTCTGCACCAAGCTCAGTATGGTACGTAATTAAATTTTTGAAAGCAAAAGTGAGAGGAATGAATTTATTGAAGAAGCAAATTTGGAGTTTGGCAATACTGCTTATACTCGTTGTAGCTCTGAGCGCATGTGCAGGCAACACGAACCCGTCTGCTGAAAAGCAGGATCAAACTTCTGGCGGTCAGAAGCCAGCGGCAACCAAAACAGTCAAAACCATTCATGGAGAGATTACGATTCCTGTTCAGCCCAAACGGATCGTGGTAGATTTGTATCAAAATGATTTATTGGCCCTTGGGATCAAACCTGTGGGAAGTGTAAAGTATTATCTGGATAATCCGTTCTCGAAGGAGCTTGTACAAGGTGTTGCAAGTATTGGAGACCGCGGTAGCGTGTCCATTGAAAAAGTCCTGGCTCTGGAGCCGGATTTGATCCTTATTGGTTCCAAAGATCCAGGCGAGTATGAGAAATACAGCAAAATTGCTCCGACCATCGTCATTCCTTATGGAACATACAAAAATGTGCATGAGGAGCTGACAGCTTTTGGTGAGCTTCTTGGAAAAGAACAGGAGGCCAAAACATGGCTTGCCCAGTATGATCAGCGGATACAGGCGGCGCGTGACAAGTTGAAGGGAATCATCCAGCCTGGGGATACATTTACCGTTATGGAGGCCACTGCCAAGGAATACTATGTATATGGTGACAATTTTGGCAGAGGAGGCCAAGCGGTCTATAGAGGTCTGGGACTGACCCCGCCGCCGCTTGTTCAAAAAGAACTCATGGGTGAAACTCAATGGAAGTCCGTTTCGAGAGAGGTGATTGACAAGTATGCAGGCTCTTATATTTTTCTGACAGTTAGTAAGGAAAACACCGGATATACGGGAGACAGCATATGGAAGTCACTGAGTGCCGTTCGAAAGGACAAAGTTTTTGAGCTTCAGGAGGACCGATATTGGTATTTTGATCCCATTGCTATTGTGGGACAAGCTGAAGAGCTTGCAGATCTTCTTGTGCAGCGGAATAAAGAGAACGCTCCACAGAAGTAGCAGCTCAGACGTTGCTGGAAGCCCTTTGGTATGTATACCGAAGGGCTTTCATTATTCCCAAATAACAGAGCTATACGAGATTGTCGAAATTAGCTATTGAAGCGATTGACGCATTAATTTACAATAATAAAGATTGCGTGATAATAATTCTCATTATCATATCTTCGTCAGCGCAGGTTTATGGAGAACCTACATACTATTCAACAGTTAGGGTGAACAATAGTCATGAAATTATCAGAATCATCGGATAATCCTGCTCGGAGTAGTCATAACCAGCCGCCAGCCCAATTCCACTCGCGGCCATGGGCGGCTTCACTTATTTTAACAGCAGGGGTAGTCCTTTTAGCGTTTGGTATCGCTTTATCCTTATCCTTTGGTGCAGCCTCGATTAGGCTGTTTGAGGTATGGAACGCAGTCTTTCATTTTAATCCTGCAATTCAAAACCATCAAATTATTTGGGAAATCCGATTGCCTCGAATTTTGGGCGGTGTACTAATCGGAGTCTGCTTTGCTGTTGCAGGGGCAATTATGCAGGGCATGACCCGCAATCCACTTGCTGACTCGGGCTTGCTTGGCCTGAATTCAGGAGCGAGTTTGGCGATGGCGATTTGCTTTGCTCTTTTTCCCGGCGCTTCCTTTTTACAGTTGATGCTGTACTCCTTTGTTGGTGCGGCCTTGGCTGTTGTGATGGTATATGGTACAAGCTCCTTATCCAAGGCCGGTATTACACCAGTGCGGCTTGTATTGGCGGGTGCGGCTGTGACAGCATTATTGTCTGCCTTGGGTGACGCGATCAGCTTGTATTTTAATGTTGGACAGGATCTGGCCTTCTGGTATGCAGGGGGACTGAGTGGAACGAAATGGGTTCAGCTGGGTATTGTCTTGCCTTGGGTAGTAGCTGCCTTTATCGGTGCTCTCATGCTGTCCCGCTCTATTACGCTGCTCAGCTTGGGCGATGAAATCGCACTGAGTCTGGGTCAGCGTACAGGCTTGGTTAAGGTAGCGGGAATGCTTCTTGTTCTAATTCTCGCAGGTGCGGCGGTATCGTTAGTAGGCTCCATAGGCTTCGTGGGGCTGATCATTCCTCATATCACCCGTAAGCTGGTTGGCGTCGATTATCGCTGGATTATTCCGTGTTCGGCCATTATGGGAGCTTTGCTCATCGTGTTTGCCGATCTGGCGGCCCGTATGATTAATGCACCTGAGGAAACACCAGTAGGTGTGCTTATTGCCCTCATTGGTGTGCCGTTCTTCCTTTATCTGGCACGTAAAGAAAGGAGAGCGCTGTAAGATGAACAATGTGATGAGTGGAGCTATTGCCAAAGCAAGTCACCGCAAAAAAATACATGACTGGATCGTTGTGGTCATGTTGATCATTTTGCTCATTGCCGCATTTACGTTAAGTGCGAATACGGGAACGATTCGACTGTCGCCAATGGAACTTTTTAAAACCTTATTGGGACAAGGGACTCCACAACAGGAATTAATCCTGTTTGAATTCCGATTGCCGCGAATGATTATTTCCATTCTGATTGGTTCAGGCTTGGCTGTATCTGGCTGCATTATGCAGGGTGTTTCGCGCAACGGTCTGGCGGACCCTGGTATCCTGGGGATTAATGCGGGAGCCGGGCTAATGGTGATGCTGTTTGTATTGCTTTTTCCATCCATGCAAACTACGAATTCATTATTCTTACTGCCCGGACTTGCGCTGATAGGATCGGGAGCGGCTGCCATTCTAATCTATGCGCTTTCTTACAAAAAGGGCGAAGGGATTTCACCGACAAGGCTATTGCTGAGTGGAATTGGTGTAGCGGCAGGTATCAGTGCTGCAATGATCATTATGACGCTAAAGCTGACACCTGAAAGCTACACGTTTGTGGCAAATTGGCTGGCTGGAAGCATATGGGGGTCAAACTGGAAATTCGTCATGGCTCTGTTGCCCTGGCTTATCGTATTACTTCCTTTCGTATACTATAAGGCGAATGTAATGAATGTACTTAACCTAGGAGATCAGACAGCATCCGGGTTAGGTACCCCTATCGAAAGGGAGCGTATTCTTCTCCTGGCTGCTGCAGTGGGCCTGGCTAGTTCCAGTGTGTCGGTTAGCGGTGGTATCGGTTTTGTTGGTTTGGTCGCTCCGCATTTGGCGAGAAAGCTAGTTGGCCCGAAGCATAAAATGCTGCTGGTAACCAGTGCTTTAGTCGGAGCACTTTTGGTGCTCGTAGCCGATACGATCACTCGATCCTTACCTTTGCAGAAAGAAATTCCTACAGGTTTGATTGTGGCCATTATTGGTGCACCATACTTCCTGTATTTGCTGAGCCGCTCCAAGGGATAACACGATAAATAACCTTCAACACCGCTAAGGAAGTGGGCTGAAGGTTATTTTTCATTTGCGTTTTAGCAGTCGTGCATCTCAACGGGAAGTATTCAAAGCATGAGAGGTCTGATGCAGTTCTCTGATCATTTTGTGCAACGTGTAATTTTCCTGACGTGTCACGCCGTGTTGATTTTCCTGAACCAGCAACTGATGGATATTACGTTTAAGAATTTCACTTCGACGTTCCAGCATTTCGGTACTCATAAATAAATGAACACTCCCTTTGTCATGAATAAACCTATATCTTTTGAAATGAGCATAGGCAGTAAATAAGCTTGGCTTTCGACTTCTTTAAGTATATCGTGCTGGATGATCAAGGGAAAATGGAGCAAGACAGCAAAATGCTTTTTCTCATCACCCTTGTCGTGGCAACGGCTACTCACCCCATGGATTCTTAGATATGCTGCCTAATGCTGGTGATAACAGGGGATTAGACGTAATTAGCCTATTCGAATATCAGACCAGTGAGCCACATACCAATGGGTGGATAAGCCGACAAAATACGAATATGTCCGATGAGAAATCAGCCATTACCCATGTAAACCGACATAAAGTAAAATTTCTAGGATTCGAATACAAAGTTGTCAAAGGGAATTCAAAAAAGGGATTTATCCATGAACTTCAATGTATTATTGGAACCTACGGAGCGAAAAATTTAAAATAGATCGTTGACTTGGAGTTAACTCCAAGTTCTACAATAAGTATCTCCAATATAAATAAACGTACTGATGTAAATTACTTGAAAATAGTTAAAAAATAAATATAAAGGAGAGATTGCATGAACATTGCAGAAGTATGCAGACTAAAGAATATCTCAGCAGACACCCTAAGATATTATGAGCGTGTAGGGTTAATCCCTCCTGTCCCTCGGACAAGTGGTGGAAAAAGAGACTAGAAAGAAACTGATTTAAAATGGATTGAGTTCATCATATGTATGAGAGCAGCTGGGATGCCAGTAGAAAGCCTCATTGAATATAATCGTTTATTTTTTGAAGGGAGTCACACGGTATCAGCGCGCAAAGAGTTACTCATTGAAGAAAGTGAAAACCTGAAAAAGAAGCTCGAGGAAATCCAATATTCTTTAAGAAAATTGGAAGCAAAGATAAGGAACTACGATAAGTGGCTTAATGAAAATACGAGGGAAGACGATCCGGATAACCTAGATGAATGCTAATTCACATCTTAAAACAAATAAGGGGCAGACACTTGACTTGGAGTTTACTCCAAATAGTAAGGTAAGTCTATCAAATTGAAAGAAGGTAGATTGATTATGAAACATTCTAAAGTTGTAGTCATTACAGGTGCTTCTAGCGGAATTGGAGAAGCTACAGCCAAACTATACAGGGATTAATGAAATCTTAGTACGTCCAACATCACAATCTCTATAACTATATATAACCAAGGTTCGTTACATAGCTTTAGAGTGTGTGATGAACCATTTTTCATAAGGAGGATTATCATGCGACCATACAGAGTGATCTGCCATATGGAAACGTCATTAGACGGAAAAATCAACGGCAACTACTTAGAAATTCCAAACGCTGATTACTTTACAAAACAGTACGAAGCTCTTCATCAAACCTTTAATTCAAAAGCATGGATATGTGGACGAGTTACCTTTGAACAACATATTACCTATGGCAAACAGATTGATTTGTCCCAATATCCAAATAGATTGGTTTCTCGTAAAGACTTTGTGGCTAACACTATTGCTTCAGCCTATGCCATAGCGATTGATCCATCCGGTAAATTAGGGTGGGAACAAGGAATTATAAGTGAAGATTATGAAGAACGCCATGGACAACACATCATCACCGTATTGAGCGAAAATGTTAGTAATCAATATTTAGAACATCTTCAAGCTATTGGCGTGTCATATATCTTCGCAGGAAAAAGCAATCAACTAGACTTAAGATTAGCCTTAAATAAAATCAGTCAAATTTATGAAATTGATCAATTTATGCTTGAAGGCGGCGGCTATCTTAACGGCTCTTTCTTAAGCGCTGGGCTAGTTGATGAATTAAGTTTAATTCTAGCTCCAATGGTTGAGGGCTGCTCATCAAATGCCTTGTCTCTTTTTGAATATGGAGACAACAGAAATCAACCGGTTGTGGAATTCACTTTAGATAAAATTGAACCTCTTGATAATAGTGGATTATGGTTACGATACAAGGTGAAGCACTGAGAAAAACTTGAGTTAATATTGAAAATAAAGAAAAATTCAAAGGAGACAATGAACTTGAATAATAAATACACAGCCATTACAGGAGCTAGTTCAGGGATTGGTTATTCAGTAGCAAAGAAGTTCGCAAGTGAAGGAAAGAATTTGATATTGAAACCTGGTTTAACAATGCAGGTTTTGGCTCTCATTCACTGATTAAACAACAAGATTTAAAGCAGGCTCAAGGCCTCCTTCATGTAAATGTAGAAGCATTAATGATATTCTCCACTCTATTTGTTCAAGACCATTATGATAATGAAGGAGCGCAACTGATTAATGTTTCCTCAGTTGCTGGATATCAAATGATGCCAAGTTACGTGCTAAAGTACTAGCACCAGCAGCAACACGCACTGAATTCGGTATGATTGCTAATAATGAGAATACATTTAACTTCACTTTCCAACTTTCAAGCCAAAAATTTGATTATTCAGGAGCGACTCGACATATTCCGAACACCTAAGAACTAAACAAAGAACGCTATCTAGTATCTTTTAGATAGTGTTCTATTTCTTTTCTACGACATTCTGACCAACTTCTTATACTTTATTGCTTATCCCCTTTATTTAGTAATAATCCAAGTTTATCAAAAAGCAACCTCTAAGCAACACGATAAATTAATTGACGAGTTTGAGAATTATATACCTGCCTGCTGGCGGACGGAACCATGAGCAAAGAACCGTATTGTTGCACAGCCCCCTTTAGGGGTAGCAAAAGAGGCAAAGGCACAGTAGCTTGAACGAAGTGAAAGCCAGCACCTTTAGACGATAGCCGGTGACAAAGGCTTATAGCCGTAGAGCAAACCACCCGTTAGACGGATGGTACTGATTTGATGTGACAAAAAAATGGAGAGCTTTCACAGCCACCCGTCTCTATGCGTCGGAACAGCATGGCAGGAAAATCCGGCTAGTGTAAACTGCGAAGTGGGCTACGAATACATAATGGCAATGGTAGAAAGAAGCATTTTTTCAATTTTCATATTAAAAAATACTTTTGCATATAGACGGAGAAAAGCTTGGATTTTTTTGAGAAAATTATCGTATAATTTCATTCTCGACACGCCGCGGCCTCGAAGGCATTGCTGCGTGATCCTCAAATATGGAAGGAAGATTATATTGACTACCAAATTAGAAAAAAACGAAACAAAAATCGCGATCATCGGACTAGGCATCCAAGGAACTGCGATCGCCGGCATGTTCCTCGATCTGGGATATAAAGTCATCGGTGCAGTAGATCCCGGCGAAAAGCTTGGTCGACCGCTGAACGACTATGTGCGACATGCGTCAGCTCCTGACACGAAGATTTTCGGTACAATCTCCGAACTGATCACAAATGTTGGCGCGCCGGACGTCTCCGTGATCTCTGCGTCCGTATCGGCGGAGGTCGTCGTCGATCTCGCGGTCGAACTCATGAAGGCCAAGTCTCAGATCCTGACTTTGAATGGATATTTATTCGAACCCTCTGGTGAGCTTTTCGAACGGCTCGATCGAGTTGCGAAGGAGGAAGGTGTTTCTGTCCTAGCTACGGGTATTCAAGATATGGTGTATGTCTATCTCCCAGCGGTTCTAATGGCTGCAAATCATAACCTCTCATTGTTTAAGATCGAAGATTTCGCTGATACAGCCGAGTTTTCATTTGACTCTGGACTGCAGGATGCAGGCATGGCTCTAGATGCAACTGAGTTCGAAAAATGGCGTAAAGAGCAGCTCGCTGGTTCGCCAATTCAAGGTGCACCTCTGAGAGAGGTTGCACGTCGCATGGGCCTGACGCCAGGTAAAATGAACTTCGACATTCAACCCATTTTCGCTAAAGAGCGTCTTGAATGGCCTGGTGCCAGCATGGTTCTTGAACCCGGAATGGTCATTGGCTCAACTGCTGTGATGTCATTCGATACAGAAGAAGGCGTTAGGTTCGAAGGGCTGCTGACGTTTAAGATCGCAGAAGGAAACGAGACATCTGGTCACGTCTATGTAGCGGAGGGTGCACATACTATCCGGGTCGCGATCACCGAAATAGACCAGCATGTCACCACAGATACGGCCGTTGTACGGCGTGTCCCTGACGTTCTGGCAGCAGCTCCCGGTTTCATCAGGCTCGCCATGTTAGAGCCAGGCCGCTACATTCATCCAGCTGTGTAGCCCGTCTTGAAATAGTTATAACTTGCTTCAAAATTATATAGATGGCTAGGTGAAGATATTAAATTTTTTACCACTGACCTGAACCCATTCAGGTGGTGGTTTTTTGTTTGGTTTAATTCAAGCAGAATAAGGAGGGATCGGTTAACGATGTAACTTATTGTTCTTTGACAGCTAGACAAGGCTATAGGGCTTTATTTATACTAAAAAAGTACCCAAAATAACTGCGTATAATATAAATTATACGCAGTTTAGGTTTAAAACGACTTTCTATAGCCTTCTTGAATAGGTGTCGATTGAATTGTCGATAAAAAGCAGACGAAATTGAACGTTTTACAGCATATTTCAGAATATGAATGGTAAAGGAGGTCATTGGAATGAGAAAAGAGCAGCGGCATACGGAGTCGGTCACAATAGATGAAACGGATGAAGTTTATGCTGAGGAGCTGGAAGCCTTTTTAATCTGGATGAAGGATGCGGGATATACAGTACATACGCAAAAAAACTATTTAGGAGATGTAAATCAGTTTTTGCGCACGTTACGGGATAAACCACTCGATCAGGTGAAAAAGATTCATGTCATGTCGTATCTGTCTAAAGCTCGGGAAGGTGGAGCTGGAGACAGTACCCGTAACCGGAAGCATGCAGCGGTGAGCAGCTTTTTCAAAGCACTGCAGGAGTTTGAATTATGCAGCACGAATCCGGCGTCCGGAATTAAAAAAGCAAAGACAGTAAGAAACCGTATGCCCGTGTACCTGGATGAACATGAAATCCGGCCATTTTTACTCGCGGTGGAAGGGAAATATGCTAGCCGGAATACGGCTATTTTTCTGCTCATGGTATATATGGGATTGCGGGTGGGGGAGGTCCACTCTTTGAATGTCTCGGATTACAGCCGGGAACGACGCACCTTGGATGTGTTCGGTAAAGGACGCAAGTGGCGTACTCTTCCAGTGCCGGATGCAGTGTGTGATATTTTAGACCGTGCAGTGGCGGAAAGATTAACGCCGTGGAGAGGGAAGGAGGATGCGATGTTCGTGTCGCAAAAAGGCCGCCGACTGGCAGTGCGCTCGATCCAGCAGATCGCTACAGAAACGTTCGAGCGATTCCAGCAAGATAAAGGTGCACAGGCTCGAGTTGCTTACTCCAGCCATAAGCTGCGGCATACGTTTGCAACGATGCTTTTGCGTAAGGGGGCCGATCTGCGTACGGTGCAGGAGCTGCTGGGGCACTCATCCATCCAGACAACCACCGTATATACACATGTCACGGATCGGGAGAAGGAAAAGGCGATGGATAAGCTGGATATTCAGATACCAGTAACGTGATTGTAAGCATATACCATGAGTGCATGGAGTAGATAAAAAACAGTTTACATAATTATTTTTATGTAAACTGATTGCAAGGGATTACACTCTAACTTAAAAATAGTACCAACGACTTTGGATTATTAATATATTTCGTGAACGGTTTACCCTTTATCATAACGCTTGGTCTTGTTTATGACTTATTTGCTCCAAATGATGCCGCATGTGCTGAATATAATCGTCAACTAACCACTGTAATGTTTCGGTGGATTGGTCCTCTTTTTGAAACCTTTTCTCAAAATCGAGTGATGAGCAGGAGTTTAACACATGTATGATTTGCTTATTTAAAAGTTTCCATAGATGTATGACATCCAAGTGAGAGAATGCTTCCTGGTACTGATTAGCTGCAACCCAATCATTTTGTGCATACGATTCAATTTTTACAGGGGATGTTGAATGCTTGATGATTATAAATCTTCGATGGTTATTCGAAGCGGAGTCGCACAGATGCCCAAGTATTTCTTTTTTAGACCATTTTCCCGGTAAAGGTTTGGCATTAAATTCATGTTGAGAGATCGAAAAGAAATCTTTTTCATGAATCTCGATGAGTCTGGTGAGTTCTTCAACAGTATTCTTCAATAGATGGTCCTCCTTATTTTTGAGCGCTTGACATATGATAAACCTTAGAATAATTCAGAATAAGCTGGAAAGCAATGGTGTTGCTGAGGATGAAATCCTGTCTTTTAGAGATAAAGAAAATGATGGATTTACAAAACCATTAAAACTAATTATCGTTATAGAAAGAAGCACTCCAAATTGCCCAATGAAAGGACTATACGTAGCATGAAAAATAAAATACTGGTTTTTGATATTGGTGGCTCTTTTATTAAATTCAGTTTATTTTTTCAAGGTGAGTTTATAAGCAAGGGTAAAGTTGCAACACCATTAGACTCACTTGAGAGCCTGCTTGCAGCTTTGAAGCAAATTCATAATGAATTTATGGATGAATGTGAAGGAATAGCCGTCAGCATGCCAGGCATTGTGAACTCGATCAGCGGTCATATGGTGCATGGAGGTTCATTAAGATATATAAATGATATAAATATGATCGAAGTTTTTGAGAAAGCGTTTCACTTACCTGTAGCGATTGAAAATGATGGAAAGTGTGCTGCTCTTGGAGAAGCATGGCGTGGCTCATTACAAGGGATTACCGATGGTGTAGTTCTGGTAGTTGGAACAGGGATGGGCGGTGGAATCATCTCTCAAGGGAAGTTGCTGAAGGGCCATCATTTATCGGCTGGGGAATTTTCTTTCATCAGAACGAACAACGAGCATGCAGACAAAGATGAATATCTGCTTGGTATGCAAGGGAGTAGTTTTGTTTTAACTAAAACCGTTGCGAAAGCCAAAGGCCTTCCTGCAGAATCTATGACAGGTGAAAAGGTATTCAAGCTCATTGAAGAAGGTGATCACACGGTCCAAAAGATTTTTCAAGAATACTGCAGGAACATCGCAACACAAATCATTAATTTGCAGACGATTCTTGACCCAGAAAAGTTTGTAATTGGGGGAGGCATATCAGCAAATCCTTTGCTGGTTAGTACCATAAGGGAAGAACTAGAGAAGCTTTATATGCATTCAACCTTAAATTTTGTACGTGCAGATATTGAACAAAGTAAATTAGGCAATGAAGCGAATTTGCTAGGTGCTATATATAACTACAAGCAATCGTTTCATCTTGAATGATGACAAAAATTATTTACGACGAGTGCCAGAAGAGTAATATAAACGAATAAAATACAAACAAAAGGGCGTGCCATTAACTTTAGACACGCCTTTTTTTGGCATCGAAGCTTATTTCGATATATTGGTTTACATAATAAATATTATGTTTACTAATTATCGATTTATGAGCCTTAATAATCGAAAGCTGCAAATGCGTCTACATTTCTTTTTCCGGAGGAGATTCAATGATCAATCCTTGGACATGTTTTCGTCCCAGAAGCTTCCGTTTTTTACGGTTTTCCTTGGTTTCGAAAATAATGTCCAGATCGTAGTCGTCAGGATACAATTCGGTAGCAGCGATGTGAAGGACGAGTCTCTTTTTATTTATGGTCAGCTTTTGTCCTTGTATCAAAATCCCTACATTACCCCGTTCATCCTCGGTTTTATAGACAATTCCAGTCCGATTCAAGTAGCCTATATAAACACTATCGCCAAGGGAAAATGGCGTGGTTGAAGGGTTTGAAGCCACTTTTTTAGGGGAAGGCTTACTTGCAACAACAGGCTTTTCATCATCAAGAGCAGGGGGCATAACAAACGGTTCCTGTGTGTTCCGAGACGTTCTGCCTGCAGAAATAGCCTGAGAACGCTCGATAATACGATTCCACATCCCCAGCTTCAAGGCAATTGCGTATGCGTAGCTTTCCCCGGCCTCGCCGATGCGAAGACGGTACAAGGGTTGCAGCGTTTCCGTATCAAACTCCATACGAGCATTTTGGAATCCCGGTGTTTTTTCAGCAAAATGCTTGATTTCGCTAAAGTGTGTTGTAGCCACTACCGTTGCCTGACGGCGGTGGAATTCTTCCAACAGTGCAATGGAGAGTCCTACGCCTTCGCCCGGATCGGTACCAGATGCCATTTCATCGATCAGGATCAGTGTGGAGTTGCCCGCCGTTTCCAAAATGCCAATCATATTGCGAATATGTGCTGAAAAGGTGCTCAACGCATGTTCAATGCTTTGTCCGTCCCCGATGTCTACCTCAATTTCCTCGAATACAGCCATTTGGCTGCCTTCCAAAACAGGTACGAGCAATCCGGATTGCACCATTAGAGTTAACAGACCAACGCTTTTGAGGGCCATCGTTTTTCCACCTGTATTGGGACCGGTAATAATGAGCGAGGAATAGCCTTGACCAATTGAAAAATCAAGCGGAACCATCGTATCTGCCATCAACGGGTGACGTGCACCATGGATATCTATAATCCCGTCATGGTTAAGCTCGACGGGCACAGCATCCAGAGTCGTGGCATATTTAGCCTTGGCTAATAAAAAATCCAGTACACCTACCGTCTCTGTGTTGATATTGAGCTCCCGGGTGTATGATTCGGCGAGGGCTGTAAGTTCTCCCAGCACTTTCATTTCTTCTTTTGATTCTTCCGCCATGTTTGCACTCTGATCAAATTGCAGGCTGACAATTTCAGCAGGTTCAACGTAAACCGTTTGACCGCTTCCTGATTCATCGAGGACGTTGCCTTTTACTTGTTTACGAAATTCTTTTTTGATTGGAAGCACATAGCGGCCGCCGCGCTGGCTAACCATATTTTCCTGCATGATAGATCGATGCCGGCTGATAAGAGAATCAAGTTTCCTCTTAATACGTTCTTCAGTGACCGTTATTTTTTTGCGAATTTTAGCCAGCTCTTTACTGGCGGTATCCGTCACTCGTCCTGAATAAATACATTTCTCGATTTCGGACAAAAGTGGCTCCATACCATACATGGAGGAAGCGTAGGCACTGACAGTTGGAGCGGCATCTGCTTTGGAACTCATGTATTTTATGAGTTGGCTGCAACTTCTTATAAACTGAGCCATGTGAGAAAAATCGCGCTCGCTGAACAAATACCCGGTTCCCAACAAGTGAATTATGTGTTCCATCCCTTCCAGTGAGGGGATGGGAACGCTTGCTCCGTAGCGTATTAACTGCAAGGCTTCGTTTGTTTCATTAAGACGAGTCCTGATTGTGTGAATGTCTGTCATAGGAACCATGGAAGCGGCGTGTTGCTTGCCAAGGTAAGAAAAAGCACATTCGGAGACTCTTGCTTTAATTCGGTCATATTCCAAACGCTGCATTGTGGTTTCATTCATGAGAAATCTCTCCTTTGGTTGTTTGTCAGGGATTTTTGGAACCTTGCTGGAAAAGAAAAAGGGCGGAGAATGAACAAATCGTTCATTCTCCGCCCATAAGGAAAGAGGGGAATTATCGACAAATAAGCCTATCCTTCAGCTTTTGCAGCCCAATCTCTACGACTCCAATTCATTCACGTATCAGCCCATTTGTAAGCTATTCAGCTCGTGAATGAAAGACGTTTAAAAGAAGGTTACAAAATCTGAAAACAAAAAAACCGCGCTGAACACAGCACGGAATAAGGCCTAGATGAGAATAATCCCTGAGGCGATTTATGATATCCGCATGTTCTTAACTAATATCAGGGGAAAAACACAGCAACAAACAAACCTGCCCCCGAAGGGTACAAGCGCCTGATGGTCTTCCCTGAATATGCAATTGCTTAGTTAAGAACGTTCACCGACATCAAAATCTCTCCCTTGATTGAGGATATATCCATACTATACGTTCAGACAAGTACAGAAGTCAAGGCCAACTCTTCAATCCGATACAAAGGTGATCAAGAGGACAAAGAAACATAATTTACGTAATAAATATTATGTTAACTTATATGAATTATGCGACGTAAAATATAGTTAGTAAAAGAGTAAAAAGGAGTCATTAAAATAAAATGAAATAGCTATTACAATCGAATTGTTAGCGCTATCACATTTTATTTACCGTAGAAAAAAAGGATATATAGGGGGAGACATCATGAATCAAGCCAAAGAATCATTAACGGATAAATTGCAAAAAATTGTCGGGCCATTTGCAAAAAAAGTTAATGGGAATATTTATGTTTCTGCAATTAGAGACGCAATGTTAGCATACATGCCATTTACATTTATCGCTTCAATATTTTTAATTATCGCTTATTTTCCAGTCACTCAAGTAACCGATTTTATAACAAAAGTTTTAGGGACTTCAGATGCAAGTGTGTGGCAAGAAAAGTTATTATACGTAAATAATGCAACGTTAGCAGTAGGAGGGTTAATCGTTGTAATTTCAATGTCAAAATCCATTGCAGATAAACTAAAAACAAACGTACTGCAATGTATAATTACAGCTGTTGTATCCTTTTTATTAGTTACACCACTTAATGTTGTAGATGGAGTCATGTACTTGGACATTTCTAGAATAAGTGCCAAGTCCATGTTCTTGTCTATTCTCATTGGGATATTCAGCACTCTTATTTATAAAAAAGTCACAGATAAGGGTTTTAAAATTAAAATGCCAGCCTCTGTACCACCAGCGGTAGCAGGACCATTTGAATCAGCTATTCCTTCTTTTATTGTTGTTACATTTTTTTTGTGTGTTAGATTAATTATTGAATTGGTATTCAATTCGAATGCTCTTGATCTAGTAAACAATATATTGGGAAAACCTCTAACTTATTTAGGAGGCTCTTTAATTGGGCTGGTTATTGTTAAAATTTTCGAGCAGTTTTTATGGTTTTTCGGATTGCATGGAACATCCATCATCCAAGCTGTTATGGATCCTATTCATCAGGTGCTTGAAGATCAAAATAAGGTGGCTTCGATCGCTGGAGAGTTACCAATGAATATTATAAGTATGAGCTTTAGAAATCACTTTGCTGGAATTGGTGTCATAGGTGCAGTGGTTTCAATTTTGATAGTAGCAAAAAGCAAGCAGTATAGACAAGTGGGGAAAATTGCAGGTGCGCCATATTTGTTCAATGTTGGTGAACCAGTTCTGTTTGGGGTTCCGTTAGTGCTCAATTTCAGTTATATTTTCCCTTTCATTTTTTCAAATGCAATCTCTACGGTAGTCGCATATTTTGCTTTTTCAGGCGGATTAGTTCCTTTACCTACCGGTTTGGCGCAAATTCCATGGACAACTCCTATAATCATTAGTGGTTACTTGGTTACTGGCAGTATTAAAGGAGCCATTCTACAATTAGTTCTATTGGCTATTACCACATTAGTTTGGCTGCCTTTTGTGAAAATGGCAGATAAAAAAGTGTATGAAGAAGAACAAGTAAGTTTATCAAAATAATAGAGCAATGGCCATTTAGGCCAATCCAATATTGATTGAAGAAAGGTGACTAGTGATGAAACTATTAAGTGCATTTTTAGCTCTTTTCTTGTTTGTCTCTTTTACGAATGTAAAAGCAACGGCTGAAGCAACATCCTTTCCCTTGAGTGAAGTAAATTCCTCAGGAATCACACCCCATTATTATAAGTATGATGCAAGTAAAAATGGATTTAAAAGTTCCCGGTCGGATATTCTTTCACCCAGCTACTATGTTTATGCCGGCAATCTCACCATAGATGAAGCCAAACATTTAATGAGCAATTTGGGCATCGTGGATAATATAAATGAATGGGGATCCACCATTCGTTTCATTGATCCGCTTAATCCGTCAGGATATGGTGAAAAAGATGCTGAAGCGTTTATAGATTTGTTATCAAATGAAATTGTGCGAAATGTAAAGGTTATCGGAATTGATGAAGGCGCAACTTTTGTGAATAATCACTTGTCAGACAAGGGTTATGCTTTAGCTGGCATTATGTTATATGGGGGTTCAATTGACGAAAATCGAAGCTTGGGTGTAGCCATTCCCGCCTATCTGAGCAACCCTTCTGAAAAAGTGCTTTCGTATTATGTTAAAGGAAACGCAGCTACCAAAAAATCATCACCGGATCAAAAGATAAAATCCTATGTGAATGAAAAGAATAAATACAAACAAGTTATAGCCAGTACCCAAAGTGAAAGTTTGTCAGAAGCCTTTCAAAACGCATGGAAAAAAGTTTTTTCAAAAAATTACCGCATGCACAATGAAGTTACAGAATTTTACAATTCAAATCCTAAGGATTATACGAATGAATATACTTTGACAAGCATTCCAATGTTTAAAGAATTGAACCTTACGTATAATCAAATGATTGATCAACCGGTTAATGGTACCGGGAAGTATATGTGGTATGAATATGTTCCTTCAGATATTAAAACATTTGCAGAAAAAACGGTTCCTCTGATCGTTACTTTGCATGGAACAGGCAATGATCCCCGAATACAAGGTGATACTAGCGGCTGGACAGAGTTAGCTTCCAAAGAAAAGTTTATCGTTGTTTCCCCTGAGTGGGAGGATAAGAGCAAGAATTTTAATCATAATGACGGTCTGGGAGATGCGGGAGTAGCAAACTTAGTCCAAGACCTTCAAAAGAAATACCCACAAATTGATCCATCAAGAATTTATATTACAGGCTTGTCAGCAGGTGGCTCTAAAACCTCCCTCTATGGAGTGAAGTACTCCAATATTTTTGCCGCCGCTGCCGCCGTGTCTGCTCCTGGTGTGGATAAGAAGGAAATTACTGAAATCTCAAAAAACTATAAAGGTGGAGCAGTTCCTTTTATGTATATGTGCGGTGATCATGATTACCTGCAAATGATTCCAGTGGATGGCTCCAGTAAGTACGGTAAACCAGGTAAATTTGAGGAAGATCCGAATGTTAGTATGTTTGAAGTCATTCAGGCCTATCAACGTATCAATAAGTTAAAAGTATCTGAAACGTATGATATGAGTGCGAATGAATACTATGGAGTCCAATTGGATAATCAGAAATGGTCCAAGCTGGGCGATAAGGATATCTATAATGGAACATTATCCAATGATCAAGGTGTAGTTGTTATGCAGTTAGCTGCGATTAAGGATTTAGCTCATTGGAACTATAAACCGGAGGCAGAGTTAATGTGGAATTTCTTGAAAAATTATCAAAGAGATGTTGATTCCGGAGAATTAATTGTCAGCAAGCATTGATCGAGCAAGCAAGCAACCAACTTTTAGCAAGGCCCGCCTTTTTTGAGGATTGCGTATATGTGATGAAGCAGCTTGAAGCAAGTAATCACAGCGACCTTAGAAGGCGTACCTTTTTTCTTTTAGTGTATTATTCCAGCTTTTTTGGGGTGTGTAGTTTGCGAAACTCATTTGGAGTCAATTGGTATGCTTCTCTGAATTTTTGGTAGAAAAAGGTGATATTATTATAACCCACTTGTTGGCTTATGTGCTCAATCGAATAGTTAGAGTTTTTGAGCAATGCGCAAGCATGGTTTAAGCGTATTTCTTGAATAATTGCAACAAAGGATTTTCCAGTGCTGCTCTTAATATATCTGCTTAAATAACTTGTATTGAAGGAAAATTTAGCAGCTACATCGCTTAAACTACAATCACCATAATGCTCCTCGATGAACTGTAAAACATCACCTATGTAATGATGATTAGTTTTTCTTAATTCCATTGACTTTTCTTTTTTGTAAGACTTTAACAACTCCGAAAATATAATAATCATGTAAGCATTAATTACATCAGCAGAGTAAAAAGACTTATCAAAGTAGCATGCTATTAAGCCGTTGACTGCATCAAATAGCGGTTCACTCTCTTGAGTATTAAAAATAATATATTGATCATGATATTGAGCTTCAGAAATTGAATTCACAATAAATTGGGAAATGATACTATTAGAAGCCAATCTGCTTAGCATGTTAGATGTAAAATATTCTTTTTTCATCAGTATATTGACGAGAAGATCATTCTCTGTAGTATTCAAAATTTGGTGAATTACATCCGTATCCAGTATGCATAAATCTCCCTTATTGAGCGTAATTGTCAGTCCATTTATATTTATTTGGACATTTCCTGCATAAACATAATTTAATTCAATAAAATCATGTGAATGCAGAGGAGTGTAGGAGAAACGATTGTGTTTATAAATTAAGAGGGGAGAGTTTTTGATGTGCTTTGAAATTTGGGGATTTTTTTCAATGAAGTGGTCAAGATGCTTCTCAAAAGTATATCTATAAACATTTTCTCCGTTAATTGTTCTGTAAATATCAAACTGGTTGGAGTTGTCTTCCATTTTATCAATCATGGATTCTTTAAAATATAGCTCTCGTTGTGTAAACATTTTCAAAAAATGAAACACCTCTTTTTTGTTCATAAAGCATTCCTCCGATGTAAAGAAAGGTTAGTCATTCAGTAAAAATAAGTCATTAAAAAAAACAATTTATTTGATAAAATGATAATTGTGAGCGCTAACATAATAATATTTTTTGCTTATTTAGTCAATGAAATATACTTATTAAAATTTATTATGAAATAGGCAAGTAAAAAAATGACAGTAGTTTAGCATTGCTGAACAAATGGAAAGAGAGATGTTATACATTGAATACGTACAGGAGTATTAAGATCAATGGTTTAGACACTGCGTTTTCAGTAGATTTGGAAAAAGACATTTTAGTGGATTGGAGCAGCTCTGACTTTAGTCAGAAAAGTTTTAATCTGAAAGTGATGTGTGAAGACGAAGTCATCTTTAAGCTGGAAAATAGGTTTAGTCCCATAAAAAGAGCATTTGTTACTATTCCATCAGCATTCCGATCGAGTGTTAGGAAGAAATACGTGCTGCAGATGGGTGTAACTGGTGAAAATGAAGAGCGGTATGATTTGGAAAGTGCTTTCTATTCTGAAAACCTGAATTTGAAGCGTGCAGAATGGATAACAAGATTAGACAATCCGATTGAGAAAGAGTATGAGTACTTTCAAGAAAAGGCGAATATTGTTTTAGAAAAAGAATTTGTTGTAACAAGTGATCTTAAAAAGTCTTTTATCGACATTTGTGGACTTGGATATTATTCGTTGTTTATAAATGAGGCAAGGGTACATGATACTTATTTGACTAGTGATATCACTAATTACGACAAGATCGTATATTATGACACGATGGATATCAGTAATTATGTTCACACAGGTAGGAATAAGGTGAGGGTTGAGTTGGGAAATGGTTGGTATAATCCCGCTCCTATTCTGATTCTTAGCAAATATAATATACGCAAACAGCTGGCCATAGGAAAACCATGTCTATTGGCTCAAATTAGCTTAACGATGTCTGATGGAAGCACGGAAATGATTAATACTGATAATACGTGGGTCTCCGGTTTTGGTCCATATTTGTCTAATGATGTATATATTGGCGAGCATTTCACGGATGCTGTTTCTAATGAATCAGCAACAACAACCAAGGTGTACGGCCCCAGCGGAAAGCTAACGCCGAGTTTGATTCCTAAAGTGAAAAGAAAGCAAGAAATTTGTCCTAAAATAATTGAATCAGCTCAATCTCATATCATTATGGATTTGGAAGAAATCATTTCTGGACAAGTTGCTTTTGATATTCAAAAAGAATTTATAGGAGAAATTACTCTTTATTATGCGGAAGATATGGGGAGTAATCATGAATTGAATTTTTCAACAACTATCAGTGGTCTTTATGGGATGTCAGATAAAAAGAATAATATTCGTTCAGAGGACCATGTCATTCAAAAGGATAAAATAACAAAAACCAAACCGGAGCAGTTGCATTTTGAAAATACCTTTACGTACCATTCTTTTCGTTATATTAAAGTGGAATTTAAACCTGCAAATCAAGTGAATCCAAATCAAGATCATAGTGGTATTTTGGAAAAAATCGTTTCGTATCGTGTCCATACGGATTTGCAAAAAATATCAACTTTTTCATCTTCCAGCACTGAACTGAATGCTTTGTGGGATGCAAGTACAGAGACTAGGTTGAACAACATTCATTCTTATTTCGAGGATTGCGCAAGAGAGCGATTTGGATATGGTGGAGATATTGTAGCACTTCTGGATACGCAAATGCTTACTCTTGATACAGAAGCCTTGCTCAAAAAAGTATTTTTAGATTTTGCAGCCGATCAAACGATACAAGGAGGAATTACACAAACAGCTCCTTATGTCGGCATCATGACTCATGGACCTTCAAATGGTTCAGGCTCAATCGGCTGGCAATTGGTTTTTCCTTCGTTAGCAGATGCGATCTGCAATAAGTATAAGGACGCAGGTTTTATAGAAAAAAATCGGGTCTATTTGGAAAAACATCTGGATTATCTATTGGGCTTTGATTATGACCATATCAAGCACTGCTGTCTTGGCGATTGGGGATCAGTGGACACAACGGTTGAGAATGGAAAGATTTATACACCGGACCAGAGCTTTTGTTCTGCATCCATGTATTTGATTATTCTAAAACGATATAAAAAATTGTTTGCATCACTGGGTGAATCAGGTTCAAGGTACAATTTGCTCTTGGAAAGAGTAGAATCTGTCAAAGCACGAATTATGGATGAATTTTATAATGAGAAAGGCTATTTTGCCACTGGCTCGCAATCCAGTTTTATGTTTGGCATTCAAGCAGGATTACTTGATCGTGAAATTCAGTCTCTTGTTGAACGGAATTTTCTGAAAAAGCTTGAACAAGATGCATGGATCTTTAAATTCGGGATTTTTGGCATGTCATGGGCGTTTGAAACATTGTCTCAATTAGGTGAAGAGCATCGCGTTTATCAGTGGTTGACCCGAATCGAAATGCCGAGTTATCGAGCCATGCTTTCAAGAGGCAATAAAGTTCTTAGTGAATATTTCCCGGAACAGGCTTCAAATCCATTGCATGCAGGTGCATCTTATAACCATGCTATGTTTTCATCGTACAGTAGCTGGATTATACGTAATCTTATTGGAATTAATGTTTCTGAATCAAATGATCAAGTCATTATTCAGCCTTACTTACCTGCTGAGTTGGATTCTGTATGTGGAGCTATCAATACATTGCAGGGTGAGGTTTCTCATGAGTGGAAAAAGCAAGGTGAAAGAAAATATGAACTGAATGTAAGTTTACCGTTGGGAATGAATTATTCTATAAAAAAACATTCGACTCATAACATTATATTTCAAGAGACAGAGGCAACTAAACAAAATAGGCTTATAACAATAGTCTATGAGGTAGTGGATAAGTATAAATGAAGAAAAAGGCTCTTTATCAGCAAAAAAAGATTGCATCAGTGTAACCATTTTAAGAAAACCGCTTGTTTTTGAAAAAAGAACGATTCAAGTCATAATTCTCATCAATCTGCAGCAAGGTCAATTGTTTTTGCACAAGGAAATAAGCAAAATGCTGCTTCACATAATGGAAAAAGACGACAGCAGACATCAGCTGCTGGCCGTACAAAATTTTGATCAGTTTATGGATGTACTAGACCATATAATATAGGAGATGTTGAGAAATGGATTACGAACAAGCAGTTATGCAATTAATTGCAAGCAGCGGAGAGGCTAGAAGTTTGAGTTTAAAGCTATACGAACAGCACGTGGTAACAATGTACAGGGTGCAGAAGAGGTACTGAAGCAGGCCAAAGAGCAGCTTACTAAAGCGCATAAGGTTCAAACAGGCTTGATTCAGGCTGAAAGCAGGGGAGAAAAAAACGAAATCTCCCTCCTGATGATTCATGCACAGGATCATCTCATGAATGCCTTGACTGTACGTGAGCTGGCTATCGAAATGATAGAGGAAATTAAAATGAGAATCGAGCTTGGAGACCAATTGAAAGGAAGAGTGAACTAATATGAAAAAAATATTACTTGCTTGCGCAGGAGGATTTTCTACCAGTATGCTGGTGGAAAAAATGAAAGAAGCGGCTCGTGCACAAAATGTGGAGATTCTAATTGAAGCATGTAGTGAAAGTAGTATAAGAGAGCATATGCCTGTTGATATTGTTATGTTGGGTCCCCAAATGGGACACGCGGAAGATGATGTAAAAAAAGAAGTCGGCAACGAGATTCCAGTCACCGTAATTAATATGATGGATTATGGAATGATGAATGGACCAAACGTGCTGAAAACAGCGTTGGATATGATTTAAGCCGTAAATTTATAAAGTGTTATCATTCCTCACATTTAAACCTTTTAGACTACTTATAAGCAGTCTAGGAGGTTTTTTACTCATGAATTGATAAGTTATGTGCAAGCATCCAAATACTGATAATTGGATAAAGTAAGGAACAAAAGTTAAATGTTAGATTATAAAACAACGACATAGAAAATTAGATTACGTAATAAATATTATGTTAACTTGATGTTGTTAGAACAGACACCATCTTTCAATTGAGAATGATAATCATTATAATTGTGATAATGAATGGAACTCGCATGCACTAAGAATTCAGCTAAAGGAGGAAGCTATAACAAGATGAAGAACCCTACCTCTCCGTCTACATTTAATGATTATTTCAATCAGATAGCCGATTCAAACCTAATGATCCATGAAAATGGCCCTACTCAAGCGTCAATACGGCATGAGCACATTTATCATATCCCTGAACAGTGGGGAGACGGTGTGCATCGCACACATTTTTTACGCAATGGCTTTGAGCTTTCGCATAGTGAAATGCTATTTCATGAGCCAGTCCAGATTTCAAGAAGTTTCGGTACGCCTTATCTGGAGCTGGCGCTGAACCTCGATTATTCCGCCGCCTGGTCCGTGGATGGCTATCGTTCAGAGCGTGAGCATGGAGGGCATGCGCTGCTCATTTACATGAATGATGTGAAGATCCACGCGGAGATGCCAGCAAGTAAGGCGATGAATCACATCGAGCTGCGCTTTAATCCATTGCTATGGGGAGAACTACTACAGGAGCTGGACATCCGTCTGGAGCAATCCTTTGCATGTATGGAAGCGCTCATTACTCCTGACATGCGAGCTATTGCTCAGGAATTGTCGTCTCACCCTTATCAGGGCATGACTCGGCAGCTTTTTATAGAGAGCAAGGCACTGGAGCTTATGGCTCTTTTTTTACAAGAAGCACGCACTGCTTCTCCTAAACGGACGACGTTGATCAAACTCAATGATGTGCAGTGTATTCATGAGGCGCGAGACATTTTACTTCGTACACTGGTTCAGCCTCCGAGTCTGATTCGGCTGGCACAGATGGTACATATTAATGAACAAAAACTTAAAAATGGCTTTAAAGAGCTGTTTGGCACGACGGTATTCGGCTTCGTGCGCCAGCAGAGACTGGAAAGAGCAAAGCAATTGCTGGAACAGGAGCGGATCTCCGTCAGTGAAGCGTCAGCGATGGTCGGGTATCGTAATTTTAGCCATTTTGCCGCGTTATTCCGTAAAACATATGGCTATAATCCGAGTGCCTACCAAAAGAACAATAATTTATCCTCTTTATGAAATCCTTCTTTTTATAAAATTCTCCTTCTAATGTTGGTGTTTCTCCCGGAATTGGCGGCGGATAACAGGAACAGAGCCGTACAATAGACGCAGGCTTAGCATTGTATTGCTGCCGTGACCTGAAAGGAGAAATGATTCATGCAACAAAAAGCGGGTATTGCCCGATTACTGCAAATCGCCGGTGAAAAGCGCGGATTATTAGCATTTTCCGCGTTATTTTCCGGTTTAAGCGCCATTCTGATGCTGGTGCCTTATGCTTCGGTGTATTTTGTGCTCAAGGAGCTGCTTGAGCATGCTGCACAACCAACAACCGCGGATGGGCCGTTTATGATTCAATGGGGGTTGATCGCTCTGGCAGGTTTGGTGGGCAGCCTCATTACGATGTACATCGGTGGAATGATCTCACACATTGCGGCTTTCCGTATTTTATACGGCCTGCGTGTCAAGCTGTCAGCGCACATCGGCAAACTGCCTCTGGGCTGGCTTAATGGCACTTCTACGGGGGCTGTCAAAAAGACACTGGAGCAGAACGTGGAAAAAGTAGAGACATTTGTCGCTCACCAACTGCCGGATATGGTGCAGGTTATCGTAACGACCGTGGTGATGATTGTCGTTATGTTTAGTCTGGACATATGGCTGGCTCTTGCTTGTATTGTGCCGATTGTGCTTGCTTTTACCGTCCAGATGACGCTGATCGGCGGCTCCAAGACACAGGATAACGTGAGAGAATATTATAATTCCTTGGAGCGTCTAAACGGGTCGGCTGTGCAATATGTTCGTGGGATGCCCGCGATCAAGGTATTTGGACAGACGGTGCATTCATTCCGTAAATTTTACTCCGATATGATGCATTATCGTGAGTATTGTGTGAAATTTACCGACCAATTCCAAACGGGCTTTCTCGTGTTTAAGGTGATTATTAGCTCATTCGCCGCTTTTGTGCTGCCTGTAGGCATCTATCTGTTAAGCGGTCATCCGGCAAATGCAGCATTTGCCTCGGTGTTGCTTTTTTTTCTGGTGATGGCCCCAGGAGTTACAGCTCCGATGTTTAAAATCATGCACCTCATGTCTTCAATGCGTGATATTAATGAAGGTGTTGATCGGATCGACCGTATTTTTAGCGAACCTGTAATGCAGGAGCCTGCACATCCACAGAAGCCGACTACCTATGATGTGGAGTTTGATCATGTTTCCTTTTCCTATGAAAATACAGAAGGAGCAAAGGAGCCTCAGGATGATGGAGAGACTCCATCGATCCAAGTGTTGTTTGGTATTACTTTTACTGCAAGACAGGGAAAGATGACCGCCTTAGTCGGTCCATCTGGCTCCGGGAAATCGACGATCGCTAATTTGGTGCCGCGTTTTTGGGATGTACAGGAGGGGGCCATTCGTATTGGCGGTGTGGACATCCGCCAGATGAGCACATCGAACCTGATGGACACGGTGGCTTTTGTATTTCAGGAGACCTTTCTGTTCTTTGACTCGGTGTTTAACAATATCGCGGTGGGTGATTCCAAAGCTTCTATGGAACAGGTCATTGCAGCAGCCAAGGCAGCCCAGTGTCATGAGTTTATCAGCAAGCTGCCGAATGGTTATGACACGCTCATCGGTGAAGGAGGAGTATACCTATCGGGGGGCGAAGAGCAACGGCTTGCGGTAGCACGAGCGATTCTTAAAAATGCACCCATCCTGGTACTGGATGAGGCCACGGCATTTGCTGATCCGGAAAATGAATACGAAATGCAGCTGGCCTTGAAAGAACTAATGAAGAGCAAGACGGTAATTGTCATCGCACACCGTTTGTCCACCATTCAGCATGCGGATCAGATTCTGGTGCTTCAGGAAGGGCATATTGCCGAACAGGGGCAGCATAGGGAGCTGCTTCATGCAGATGGTCTGTATGCTCGCTTGTGGCAAGCATATACGGATGCTGGACAATGGCAGATTGGTGCACCGGAAGAGGAGGCGGCAAAACGATGAGATTGATGCAAAATATAACGGCAGGTAATCCGCGGGTGCTGTTAAAGCCGGTATTATACACTACCTTAGCCAATATCGCAGGACTCATTCCATTTGCGCTGCTGGTAGGGGCGGCCCGTTTGATTTTCGACCCTTTCATTCATCCGGGGGCTTTGCTCCAATTGACTGGCTTATGGTGGATTAGCGGAGGGCTGCTTCTGTCACTGCTTCTGCTGTATCTGTGCGAGATTCCGGCTTATCGTTCCCAATACCGGGGAGCTTATGACGCCTCGGTAACCGGTAGATCACGTCTGGCTGAGCATTTGCGCAAGCTGTCGCTCGGTTTTTTGAACAAACGTGATCCGGGTGACTTGGCGAACATGATGATGGGTGATTTTACGCTGGTGGAGCATGGGATTTCTCATTTGGTGCCACAAATGATCGGGGCAGTAACGATGCCGCTGTTGGCCTTGATCGGGCTATCCTTCCTGGATTGGCGCATGGCTCTGGCATTGTTCGCCGCTTTTCCGGTAGCGATTCTGTTCGTATTGCTCACTTCCCGTATCCAGCGACGACTCGGTGCCAATCATATGCGGGCCAAAATTAACGCCGCCAATCGTCTTCAGGAGTATTTGAATGGCATTCGGGTGATTAAAGCTTACCAGCTGACCGGAGAGCGTTTTATACGGCTGGAGCTTGCGTTTAAAGAGCTGATGCGTCACAGTATCCGTATTGAAGGGCTGTTAGGACCCATTGTATTAGTTGCTGTTGCTTTCATGCGGTCTGGTTT
The DNA here is from genome assembly GCF_001705305.1 of Paenibacillus kribbensis. GTDB lineage: Bacteria > Bacillota > Bacilli > Paenibacillales > Paenibacillaceae > Paenibacillus > Paenibacillus kribbensis_B. The sequence continues at coordinate 116,092 of NZ_MCBP01000012.1, read as the reverse complement.
GACGTGGATGATCATGATTGGAGTGTATCTACTGCTGGCAGGCCAGATGGATGTAATTATCTTTGTTTCTTTTTTAATTGTAGGAACACGTATTTATGATCCGCTGACCACTGCGCTTGTAAATTTCGCTGAATTCCGATATCACGAGCAAGCAGGGGAGCGTATCGTCCAATTGCTGAACGAACCAGTGATGCCAGGTGAGCAGCTGCCTTCGGAAAGACATGATATTGAGCTGAGACACGTAAGCTTCGGCTATAGTGGGCAGCCTGTCCTACGGGATGTGAGCATGTCTATGCCGTTCCGATCCTTCACAGCGCTTGTGGGTCCTTCCGGCAGCGGAAAAAGTACGGTCCTACGAATGATTGCACGCTTTTACGATCCGAATCAGGGCAGTGTGCTTCTGGGAGGGAACAACATGCAGCAGATGGACCCTGAAGCACTGCTGCGCAAGGTGTCTATGGTGTTCCAGGATGTATATCTGTTTCAGGATACCATTGCGAATAATATTCGATTTGGCAAAAGTAGCGCTACACAGGAAGAAATCGAAGCTGCTGCCCGCCAAGCATGCTGCCACGATTTTATATCCAAACTACCAAATGGATATAACACTTGGGTGGGTGAGGGAGGCAGCACGTTGTCCGGGGGCGAAAAACAGCGGATTTCTATTGCCCGCGCCATTCTTAAGGATTCGCCCATTGTATTGCTGGATGAGGCTACGTCTTCGCTTGATCCTGAGAATGAAAAGGATATTCAACAGGCCATTAACCGCCTGGTCCAGGGTCGAACAGTTATTGCGATTGCCCATCGACTCAAAACAATACGAAACGCGGACTGCATCGTTGTGTTGGATAAAGGCATAGTAGTGGAGCAGGGACGACATGATGAGCTGCTGGCTGACAACGGGCTGTATGCGCGATTGTGGAAAAGACAGTATGAGAGTAGAGAGTCATAGGCCGTATGAAATCATGATACAAACATTAAGAAACCGCCCCGGGAGGATGGCAAATCATACCTCCAGGGGCGATTTCTTGTGCTGTTATTCAGAATCATCGGCTATGACAGCTTGAACAGGCTGCCTGTCACGAAGCAATGGTAACAACAGCATCGCTCCGACTAAAAACAAGCCGGCGCTCACGGTATATACGGTGTCCAGGGAGGATTCGCGTTTGAGTGTTCCGCCGATACTCATACCTACGACCATCATCCCGGAGAAGAGGGGAGAGAGGGCGCCACCAACGCGGCCGATAAAAGCAGCTTCGGCATTTTTCATCATCATGGTGTTGATACCGATATGAATGCAAGGATAAAATAGGCCGCTGAATACTTGTAGTGCCATTGTCAGCACAATACTGTGCGACCATCCGACTCCAAAGGTGGCCAGTGTGCTGACCAAAAGTCCGGTCACCAGCAGCATTTGCGGCTGCACTTTTTTGGCAACTCCCATAATCATGCCGCCTCCTATCAACATAGCCGCTCCGTTCGCCATTAACGGCCATTGCAGAAATTCCTTGTTTTGTCCAAGGTTCTCGATGGCGACAAAAATCATTAAAGGCTGTATAAGTCCGACTGCCAGCCCAATTACGGTAAATGTTCCCCCAAGCGTGCGAAGTGTACGGTTATTCCATACATAACGTATTCCTTCTTTAAGCTCTTGAATGAAATGAGTTGGATGATCATGGATCTCCAGCTCTTGTTCATCTTGTGGAATACGAGTCAGAACAAACGCCGAGATGAGAAACAATATTCCTGTTATAGACAATGAAACGAAAATTCCAAAGTGTTGATAAATAAATGTGCCGATAACAGGGCCGATAACCATAAATAAAGCCATGAGAGACTGAAAAAGGGCCATGACTCCCTGAAGCTGTTCTGGTTCCACATGCTGCTTAAATAATTTCATTGCAGATGGTTGAGAAAATTGAGATAGAATTGCAGAGAAAAAAGTGGACAGTAATAGAACCTGCCATGAGCCGTACCACAACGCCAATAGCACGATGAAAATGGAAGCGGCCGATAACAGATCACAACTGATCATGGTTCGTTTGGGCCGCCAGCGATCCGCGAATGTGCCCCCAATGATGGCAAACAGAAAAATGGGTGCAAATTCCGCTACCGAAATGAGCGATACATACACGGGATCATTATGAGTCAGATCAGTTACATACAGCAGGATAGCAAAGTTTCGCACCCATATGCCTAAATTCAGGAGCGCATTGGAGGCGATGATGGTCCTTATATATGGATTTTTAAACAACAGACAACTCTCCTTTCATCCTCTCTCAGGGATAACATCCTTGAGTATGTTCAGTTCTTATTAATAAACAAAACATGATTTTGTCTACTCAACAATAGATAATATAATGAAATGTCATTGTTAAGTCAATTGTTTTTTTATAATCAGGAAGAGCTAAATGTACAAAAATTGATTTCATGAGTTGCACTTAAATGTGCAGCTTAACGATGAGGATTTGAATTGGATGTACCTTTTAAATTCATAGTGATATAATTACGCGTACATGCCTGAAAAGGAGCGTATGGAACGTAAATGAACTTTCAAGTGGACTTTTTATCTTTTTTTGTAATTCAGGTAGATGGAAAGGAAGGGCAAGGCGGTAAGTCCTACAAGCATTACGCTACGATGGATGACTATGATTATGACGAAAGCGATGTTAAAAAATTTCTGGACGGGGAATTTGCTCGTATCAGCAAACGCAAGGTCGAGAAAAACCCAAGCACGGAGCAGGCCCCGACCAAAATTGGCCGTTTTATCGTCGAGCCGGAGCATGATCTGAGCAGCAATCCGAATTTCAATATGTTCGCTCGGCTGCGAGCGGCAGAGGAGAAGGAAGAGTTTAAAAACGCATGCGACGATCTGGTGCGAATGTATCTGGATACAAGCGCGGTACGCGGTGGAGCGTTGATCATTGTACAGGCTACCTTAAATACACACTCGGACGATCCGTTTATTTTTGTGCTCAAATGCGACTTTGAACCCAAAATTGCTCGGATAACGGAAAGCAGTCTGGTCAGTGAAGTTGAAATGGCCATTTCAGCACGTAATATGAAATCCATTATGTATCCTTACATGCTGGAGGAGGGCATGAACGATGAATGGGAGCTTAAGATTCACCAATCTTCCCATGCCCGTTATTTTGAGGATTTTCTGAAATTCGTGACCTATGAGCAATCCATGCCGGAAATCGTCAATGACCATGTCATGGGTTTCGTTCAGAACTATGTAGAAACCAAATGGCCAGATGCTTCTAATGAGGAAAGACAGCAGGAAGAGCGTGAACTGGAGCTTTGGGCGGCCAGTGAAAAGCGTGATTTGCAAGGGAAATGGGAACCTCTGCAGGTCGTAGAGGCTGCACAGCACATTGTAGAGCTGAAACCGGAAATTGAAGTTCGCTTCAAGCTGGATGATACGGCTGTGCGCGGGCTGCTGTCCGACTTTGGGGCCAAGCTGCATATTACGAAGCTGCATGACAGATATGCGCTTATCATTGAAGGTGATGCATTTACCTTTGAAAAGGGCTTTTCACCGATTGAGCTGCTTCAACCGGAATCGTTTGAAACGGTGGCTGAGCGGCTGAAAGAGAAACGCCGGCAAGAAGCCGAGGATGGCGATACTCCGCCTTGGTAATTCGACTATCGTATGTGAAACAAGCTGGACTCTTATATAACTGGTCAAAAAACTGGCCTCTCGGGCGGATATTTCCGCTGCGGAGGCCAGTTTTTGTTTTCGTTTAGCTTTTTTTGCCTGTACTACAAATGCACTTTACTGATTTGATCTTTTAACTTGTCCGCCGATTGAAGCAGTCTTGCCCGTTCCTCATCATTGAGCGGAAGATCCAAAATTTCACGTACTCCGTTATGATCCACGATACTTGGGACACCCAAATATACGTCAGATACTCCGTTATAATCTTCCAGCAAGGTGGACACATTAAGTACAGACCCTTCGTCGCCAAGAATGGCGGCTACGATCCGGTCCAGGGCCAGCCCGATGGCGTAAGAAGTTGCGCCTTTGGCATCTATAATTTCATAGGCTGCATTTTTGGTGCTTTCGAAAATTTCATTTTTCGTGTCTTCGTTCAGCTCCAGTGGAGTCCCTGCAACGTTGGCCGTGCTCCATACAGGCAGCTCGGAGTCACCATGTTCACCAATAATATGAGCATGGATACTGCGTGGATCTATGCCTTTTTGCTTACCGATCAAATAGCGGAAGCGCGCGCTGTCCAATAGCGTACCTGAGCCGATGACTCTGCTTGAAGGCCAACCGCTGCGTTTCCACGAGATGTAGGAGAGAATGTCTACCGGATTGGTTGCAATCAGCAATATGCCGTGTGTATTCACCTTAACGATATTATCAATGATGCTTTCAAAAATTTCGGCATTCCGCTTGAGCAGATCGATACGCGTTTCTCCCGGTTTTTGTGAAGCACCTGCTGTAACGATAATGATGTCCGCATCACGGCAATCTTCATAATCACCTGCCCACACCTTGACACCGCCGAGAAAAGGAAGGCCATGATTCATGTCGAGCATTTCACCCTTCGCCTTTTTGACGTTGACATCAATAAAGACAAGTTCTGACATGCGTTGGCGCAGCAGCAGGGTATAGCCGGTCGTTGTGCCGACCGCTCCCATGCCGACAATGGCAACTCTACTTCGTTTGTAAGGTTTTAAGCTCATTAAATCCTCATCTCCTTCTCGGGTTGAATACCTTTTCATTTTAGAATAATCATTTAAAATTTATCTTTCCAACTTAGTTTACCGTATATGTGTACTCCACTGCAAAAAAATATGACATTTCTCCTTGACTTCAATGCGGGACTCGCCAATAATTAATCGAATGCTAGGAACATGCACTAAAGCGTTGCAGCAGCGATATTAACGTATGAAATTAGGGAAAGAGGATCATGGATATGGACTTATTTCGAAAAAAAACAGGACTACTCTCGCATGAGGAAAGCGGATCTACAGGACAGCTAAAGAGAACGATGAGCGCCTTTGACCTTACTATGCTGGGTGTAGGTTGTATCATCGGTACCGGGATTTTTGTTATCACTGGCAAGGCAGCAGCAGAAAATGCAGGTCCCGGTTTGATGCTCTCTTTTGTAATTGCAGGGATTGCCTGTGTGCTGGCTGCTTTGTGTTATGCGGAACTTTCATCTACAGTCCCCGCAGCGGGCAGTGCTTATGCATATAGTTATATTGTATTTGGAGAGATTCTGGCCTGGGTGCTGGGCTGGGACTTGATTCTGGAATACGGAGTGGCGGCCGCCTCTGTAAGCAGTGGCTGGTCTGCTTATTTTCAAGGCTTGCTGGCAGGGTTCGATATACATCTGCCCCTTGCTCTAACCGCAGCCTTCGATTCGGCCAAGGGGACCATTATTGATCTGCCTGCCGTGTGCATCATTATGTTAATCACGCTATTGCTGAGTCTTGGGGCAAGGGAGACCGTTCGATTCAATTTTATAATGGTTTGTGTCAAAGTCGGAGTTGTACTGCTATTTATTGGAATCGGAATCTTTTATGTTAAACCTGCCAACTGGACGCCATTTTTGCCTTATGGATTTTCCGGTGTTCTAAGTGCAGCAGCCATCGTATTTTTCGCTTATCTGGGCTTCGATGCGATCTCAACTGCAGCCGAAGAGGTACGTAATCCGCAGCGGACCATGCCAATTGGCATTATTTCTTCGTTGGCGATCTGTACGGTACTGTATATAGCGGTTTCGGTCGTATTAACAGGAATGGTGCCTTACACGCAGCTGGGGGTAAGCGATCCTGTTGCGTTTGCCCTACGTTTTATTCATCAGGACTTTGTGGCAGGATTGATTTCAGTCGGTGCGATTGCAGGGATGACTACTGTGCTGCTGGTGCTGCTGTATGGTCAGACACGGTTAATTTTCTCCATGTCACGCGATGGGCTTTTACCGCTATTTTTATCTAAAGTAAACGCCAAAACTCAAACACCGGTCCGAAGCACCTGGCTGGTCGGCAGCATTATCGCCTTGGCGAGTGGATTGTTTCCATTACATGCACTGACCAATCTGACGAGTATTGGAACCCTGTTCGCTTTTGCAGTAGTATCGGTGGGAGTTATCGTTCTTCGTAAGAAACGGCCGGATTTGAAAAGAGGATTTGTCGTGCCCTGGGTTCCGTTGATTCCGATTTTGAGTGCTCTCGTGTGTATCGGTCTGATGCTCCAGCTTCATATTAGCACGTGGATCGGATTCCTCGTGTGGCTCCTGCTCGGGCTGCTGATTTACTTCTTTTATGGATATCACAAAAGTTTGTTGAATCGTAAATCTTGATCGAATGATTATGGAAAAAGCCGGATTTCTGCATTGAAGTGCAGGTCCGGTTTTTTTTGTCATGACCGCGAAAAGTGTCACATAAGGTCGTTTATGTTATAATTTTGTTTCAGATAAGCTTTTGGCACGGGATTACCGCATGCCATTGAGGGAGGATTTTTATATATGAAACTGCGCTGGCGTGCGCTCCTGGGGGGAATAATGCTGTTGACTGGCATTCTGTTGACTGCCTGCTCTTCTGAACCCCCAAAAACTGTAACCAAACCCCCGGTAGAAGAACCAGATGACCAGGGACAGACGATCACGATTAATCCACCTTTAACTCCAAAGTTGGGCGATCCAAACGCCAAATATGTAGTACAGACGCGAATAGCCGATTTTCATTTGATCGATAACAATAAAGGCTTGGTTTGGGGAGTTACCCGCAATGAGTTTCGACTTTACTATACGCATGATGGAGGAAAGACCTGGAATAATATTTCTCCTTCCGAAAATGTTCAATTTCAAGACAAGCTTGAATATGGAAAGGACATTAGCTTCACTGATTCCCGTCACGGTTGGGTTGTCCGTCAAAATTTGGACAAAACAGCAACCGTTATTCTCCGAACGGCTGATGGAGGACAGAGCTGGGATGTGTCAGCACTGCCAAACGGGGAATATGTGAGTTCAATTCAATATGTGAATCCGTCTACAGGCTGGATCATGGCATATGTAAACCTGAATGAGCAGGATCAGCAAAAATTGTTGTATCACACCACGGACGGGGGAGCCACCTGGAAAAAGGTTGCGCAGAGTTCCGGTATGACATCCAGTGTACCAGGCTCGGGGCTGCCCGATCAGGGCAGTGTAGCGGGTATGAGTTTTTCTTCCGGCAATGAGGGTTTTGTTGCAATCAATCTCGATACCAGTATTAAACTGTATAGAACTTCGAATCAAGGGGAAACCTGGACTCCGGCAGTTAATAGATTGCAGGGTTGCCCACAGGTCCAGGCAGAAGCTCAACAGTCTCTTCAAGGAAGCAGCTCCTCGTATTGGGTTCCAGTCCTTTGCTACGGAGATAACGGCACAAAATATAGCGGGCTGTTTACTGCTGATGCAGGCACACAATGGAATGCTGTGTCTTTGGGCCTGAGCAGCAAAAGTAATTCTATTATCCCTGGGCGTACCTTCCTAAACGAAAAGGAAGGCTGGATCATAACCCAAACCGGAATGAGTCGCACGTTGGATGGGGGAAAGACGTGGAAAAGTCTCACAGGCAACAAAGTACTGGCTTCGAAGCTAAAAGATTACCCTCGATCAGTCAAGCTCCGTTTTGCTTCATCTTCGGTAGGCTGGCTGCTTTTGGAGCGTCTGGATGATAAGAAATCACTATTGCTGAAAACGACGGACGGCGGCGCAAACTGGAGAATTCTATAACCTTATAATGGTAATCGCCCTGGGCTTTTTTCCTAACTTTGCAGGTTCCCAAAAGACATGCAGACTCAGGGAAAAGGCGTGGGGCGTTTTATTTTTAAAAAATTTAAATTTTATACGACAATATGTGAAAATAATCACAATCTAACTGGTGAGCCGCTGTTATACTAAACCTGTAAACAACGATAGGAGTGATAATCATGAGAGCGAATCAGGATCATATGTTAACCCAATACTACCTTCAATTTTGTTACACTTGTCAGGATGCCTATGGCTGCACGACTGAAGAGGACTGCAAGCAGTGTGCAGAGCGTTACGCTGAAGCCGAAGATCATGAAGTTTTAGATGAGACGCAACATTATCTCCAGCTTGTACATGTGTAAATCGATGCACCATTCTGATATCGCCATATCTTGAGCCTCCCGGATCATTCCGTGGAGGCTCTTGGCGTTCTTAAGGAGTTGCTATCAAATTTGGGCAGGAACCTACATATACTATTACGGAAAGCTTAGGTCATGTGAGGATGCCCGGCGGGTTCCCTGTGGAATGCCTGGCGGAGAGGAGTGCGGTGCATGGGATTTGAGTCATTATGGATGTTCGATTGGCTGGGTACGGTACTGCCCGTTTTTTTCGTAGTCGTGTTAGGCATTGTCGTGTTGTCTGCGGGCAGAGAAGTCATGGAGTGGAGCCGAAATAAGAGGCAGCCTGTATTGACAGTCGGTTCCCGAATTACGGCCAGAAGGACACATCTCCAGCAGAGACGGCAGGAGGAGCAAGGGACTCGTACCTATACTTTCTATTACTTAACCTTTGAGGTGGAGAGCGGCGATCGGATGGAGTTTAAGGTAACCGGAGAAGAATACGGTCAATGTGCCGAAGGGGATGAGGGACGGCTTACCTTTCAGGGAACACGATATATCGGATTTCAACGTCTGAATCGCTATAGCCTGGAACAGGTTAAAATGTGATCACAGCCTATTCCCTCATTGGATCATTCACGGCCTTCTGCGATGCAACAGGGTAGGGGGCTGTGAGTGTTTCTTTTACAGCACATTTTGGTACATATATACTAGTAAAGAGTTTAGAGGGAGGAATGAGTCGTGTCATTTGAAGGACAAGTTGTTATTGTAACAGGAGCGGCGCATGGAATCGGGAAAGAGGTCGCTTTTGCCTACGCTGCACAGGGTGCCAAAGTCGTATTTGCGGACCACAATGAGGAAGAGGGTGCGGCCGCCGCTGCAGCGGCACGAAATGAAGGATATCAGGCCATTTTTATTCCTTGTGATGTGCGGAAAGAAGAAGATATTGTAATGCTAATTCGTACCACGGAGGAAGAATACGGTACTATTCATACACTGATCAACAACGCAGGTGTGTCTAAATGGAAGTCTCCGTATGAGTTAACGGTAGCAGAATGGGATGACATTTTGAATACGAACGTACGCAGCTGTTTTATTGCGACACGGGAAGCGGCCAAGGTGATGAAACGAAATCCGGAGGGTGGATCAGTGGTCAATATGACCTCTACACGGGCCTTTATGTCGGAGCCAGATACAGAAGCCTATGCGGCGTCCAAAGGCGCCATTGCGGCCCTTACACATGCGATGGCCATATCCCTAGGAAAGGATGGGATCCAGGTCAATTGCATCAGTCCAGGGTGGATTGAAACCGGGGATTACGGGCAACTGCGTGCAGAAGACCATCGGCAGCATCCGTCTGGACGCGTGGGGACTCCTAAAGACATCGCACGGGCCTGTCTGTATTTGACCCAACCTGGTAATGATTTTGTAACAGGTACAAATCTGGTGGTAGATGGTGGCATGACGCGCAAAATGATTTATGAGCCCTAATACTGACCGAATAAGTAGTTCCTAATTTGGGGGCTATTTTTTTTATTTGTTTTTTTGAAACTGTCACCTATTGGGCATTTGTACCATACGATACGGTATGTGATGAAGAACGAGGAGGGGACGCGTTGGCTGTTATTAATGTCAACTCAGGGGATGTAAGAACACTTGCCCGACTTATGCGGGCAGAGGCCGAAGGAGAAGGAGAGCAGGGGATGCTCATGGTTGGCAATGTCGGAGTAAATAGGATTTTGGCCAACTGTCTGGATTTTCAGGGAATTCGCCTCATGAACGACATGGTCTTTCAAAGTCCAGGCGGATTTGAAGCTACCCAAAAGGGGTACTTTTATCAAAGAGCCCGTGACCGTGACATTCGTCTTGCCCAGCGTGTCATTAATGGGGAAAAAATACGCCCGGCTTCGAATGCATTGTGGTTTTTCAGACCTGCCGGAGACTGTCCAGATACCTGGTATAACCAGGTCAATTCCGGGCGCTTCAAAGCGCACTGTTTTTTTATCCCTTCCGTACAGGATTGTCCTGCCGTCTATTAGAGCGCTTCAACGTGAGTTTGGATGATTTAAAACCATTTTAGGAGGAATTTACATGATTTCACAGCAAGCCTATCGCCCTGTCTCTTATCCTGCCGGTGGCGGGTATCCCGAATGGCCCAGAGGGATGAATCCAGTCGGAACCATGCAGCCCATCAGCACCTTCCCCCCTCAGGTTAACAGCGGTAGCGCGATGACACCGGCTGGTATGGTGGTACAGAGTCAGACTCCACAGTTTGAGCAATCATATATTGAAAATATTTTGCGCTTGAACTTGGGTAAAACAGGTACCTTTTATATGACGTATGAAAATAACCGGGAATGGAATGCAAAAATATTCAAAGGTATTCTGGAAGCAGCGGGTCGTGACCACATTATTATCAGTGATCCGGCTACGGGCAAGCGGACAGTGTTACTGATGGTTAATCTGGACTATGCTACTTTTGATGAGCCTTTACTGTATCAATATCCCGGCGTCATCGGGAATCCGGGCGTATCCCCGGTTCGCTGATGCCTTTATATATATGAGTCTGCATCCTCTGCCTGAAGGCAGGGGATGTATTTTGTTTATAATCTTTCTCAAATATAGTTGCTTCCTTTGTGGTAAGAGGCGAAAAATGAAGCTTTTTGACCTAAATAACAGGGGAAACTAATTTTTCTGACATTGCTTGTGGTTTGACTGTATAGAGTATAGTTATATAATTGAATATAAGCTGATAAAAATCTATTTAATCATGCGGAAAAATGCTTTTAGAAGCCGGAAGGAGTGAACGTGTTGGGAAGTTGACGCTGCTTATGATGTGTTATCGTTCTGTCTATGATGAAATTATCCGAAGGAGGTGCGCCTGTCTGCCGTAATGACGGCTGATGGGGAGCATATTGAGTGACCCTTTACCGAGTATGTTTAACTTGATTATTGTTTTTGCATTAGTATTATTGAATGGTTTTTTTGTATCTGCGGAATTTGCCATGGTCAAGGTCAGAAGCAGCCGTATTGAAACATTGGTGGAGGCGGGCAACAAAAAGGCCGTGTACGCTGCCAATATGCTACGCAATTTGGATGCATATCTGTCAGCCTGCCAGTTGGGCATTACACTAGCATCGCTGGGACTGGGGTGGATCGGAGAGCCGGCCATCGCACATTTGATCGAACCTGTATTTACTGCCGCCGGATTGGGAGCGGTATATGTGCACGGAACTGCCGTGGTCATTGCATTTATTGTCATTACGATTTTGCATATTGTGCTGGGTGAATTGGCGCCCAAGACGATAGCGATTCGTAAATCTGAAACCATTACGCTGTATTCAGCCATGCTGATGACTTGGTTTTACAAGCTGATGTATCCGTTCATCTGGGTGTTGAATGGAATGGCGAACAGCCTGTTGCGTTTATTCCGTATGGAGCCGGTATCCGAATATGACGATTCCGCGCATACGGGAGATGAAATACGCATTCTGATGAAAGAAAGCAATAAGAGCGGACTAATTGACAATACGGAATTGGCGCTTGTTGATAATATATTTGATTTTGCCGATACGACCGCCAGGGAAATTATGATTCCGCGTACCGAGATGATCTGCTTGTACAGCAATGAGTCCAGAGAGGAAAATCTCAGGATTGCGACGGAAAGCATGAGAACCCGTTATCCAATCTGCGCCGAAGATAAGGACCATATCATTGGCTTTATCCACATTAAGGACCTTCTGCGGGCTAACACACTGGATACCCGTACGATGATTCGGCCGATTCTGGCTGTTCCTGAATCTACACAAATTAGTGACCTGCTTAAGCGCATACAGCGTAGCAAGACGCAGATTGCGATCTTGATTGATGAATATGGCGGGACATCGGGTATGGTAACGCTGGAAGACATTATGGAAGAAATCGTAGGTGAAATTCAGGATGAGTTCGATCAGGAACGTCCTGGCTGTGAGCAGATTAATGACGAGGAATTTTCCATTGACGGTATGCTATTAATTGATGAAGTGAACGATCGCTTTGGACTGGAACTTGATCATGAGGATTATGATACGGTAGGAGGCTGGTTATACTCACATGTTGAGGTTATTCCTCCACAGCCGGGTCAGTCTGTCGTGTTTGAAGGATGTATGTTTGTTGTTGAGGAAGTTGAAAATAAGCGGATTTCACGTATTCGGCTGATAAAGCAACCTGTCATCGTGGAGGAAGCAGGAGTCTCATAATAAAATAACCTTGAAAGCGACCTTGAACGATATGGGGTCGCTTTTTAATTTGCCTTCTTTACAGAAAGGATATGAATTGATATGATTGTTCGTGTTATTGTCAACCAAAATAAAATATACAAAGTTGACAATCGAAAGATGAATTTAATTTATCCTGTGCATTTTATGATTTTTCATGATCAAAATAATGGAGGTATGAAGTATGGAATTATTCAATAAGGGATTAGAGTGGTACTCGTCGTTGGCAGATAAAGCGATCGACGGCAGCAGGCTGACAATAGAGGAAGGCATCGCGATATTGGAAGCGGACGATGAGGACATATTGCCCATTATGCAAGCTGCGTTCCGGGTACGGCATCACTTTTACGGCAAAAAGGTTAAGCTTAACATGATCATGAACGCCAAAAGCGGCCTGTGCCCGGAGGATTGTGGCTATTGCTCGCAATCTATTGTATCCACGGCGCCTGTTAGTAAGTACAGTATGCTGGACAAGGAATCTCTGCTGGCTGGGGCGCGTGAAGCGATGGCACGGAAAGCAGGGACGTATTGCATTGTCGCCTCTGGCAAAGGTCCAACGGATCGAGAGCTGGATCAGGTGATTGAGGCTGTGCAGGAAATTACCCGTACCATGCCACTCAAAATTTGTGCTTGCCTGGGGATTCTCAAGGGAGATCAGGCCCAAAGGCTGGCAGAGGCTGGGGTACATCGTTATAACCATAATTTAAATACGAGCAAGAACAACTATCCGTCCATTACTACCACACATACATACGATCAACGGATCGAAACTGTTAAAATAGCTCAGTCTCACGGAATGTCTCCATGCTCTGGCGTTATTATCGGTATGGAGGAAATGAATGAGGAAATCGTTGAAATGGCCTATGCCTTGCGGGAACTTGATGCTGATTCGATTCCGGTTAATTTTCTGAATCCGATTCCCGGAACCCCGCTGGAAGGAGCAAAGCGTGTATCGCCAATCCGAGCGTTAAAGGTACTGGCATTGTTCCGGTTCATTTGTCCATCCAAAGAGATACGTGTTGCAGGCGGTCGGGAGCTGAATTTACGCTCACTACAACCTCTATCTCTATATGCAGCTAATTCTATTTTTGTAGGGGATTATTTGACGACAGAAGGGCAAGAGGTCACTGCTGATCATCAAATGATTGAAGATCTCGGGTTTGAAATTGAGATGTGTGCCCTTTCCGCCGTATAATAAGAGTTGTACAAAACTTGAAAGGAGAGTTGAACGATGAGCGAAAAAGTATTTATTAGTCCAGGTAAATATGTGCAAGGGAAAAACGTGATTGATAAAACGGGTGAGTATGTCAAGCCATTAGGCCATACTGCCCTGGTTATTGCAGATAAGCTGGTTTGGGGCATCGCAGCCGACCGGGTAGTCAAAAGCCTGGAGCAGGCGGGGATTGCGGCGGTAAAGGTTGAATTTCAAGGAGAAGCGTCGAAAAATGAAGTGAACCGTATTGCTGATCAGGGACGAAGCGGTAAGGTTGATATTGTCATCGGTGTTGGTGGTGGCAAAACGCTGGATACCGCCAAAGCCGTTAATGAACTACTCGGTTCCTCGGTTGTGATTATTCCTACGACTGCTTCCACGGATGCACCGACCAGTGCGCTATCTGTCTTGTACACGGATGAAGGTGCGTTTGATACGTATTCCTTTTTTAGTAAAAATCCAAGTTTGATCCTGGTCGATACGAAGGTCATTTCCCAAGCACCGCCACTATTCCTCTCCTCAGGTATTGCAGATGCTATGGCAACGTGGATTGAAGCTCGTGCAGTCATCGAAGCTCGTGCAACGACCATGGCTGGCGGTTTGCCAACCTTGGCAGCCGAAGCCATTGCGTCCAAGTGCGAGGAGGTTCTTTTCGATTACGGACTGCAGGCTTACGAATCTGTAAAGCGTAAAGTCGTCACACCTGCGCTGGAAGCGGTGGTGGAAGCCAATACACTACTGAGCGGTTTAGGTTTTGAAAGCGGTGGCTTGGCAGGCGCACATGCGATTCACAATGGTTTTACCGTGCTGGAAGGGGACATTCATCACCTGACGCATGGTCAGAAGGTAGCTTTTGGCACCTTGGTTCAGCTTGCCCTGGAGCAAAGACCTCTGACCGAGGTGGAACGATATATCGACTTTTATCTAAAGCTGGATCTGCCCGTAACGCTGGAAGACGTGAAGCTTCAGGAAGCTTCACGCGAGGATTTGTACCGGGTAGCTCAGGCGGCCACGAAAGAAGACGAAACCGCTCACAATCTGCCATTTGCCGTTACAGCGGATGATGTACTGGATGCGATTTTAGCTGCTGATCAGTATTCACAGGCTTATAAGGCTAAAATTGGATATAAGAACTAACCTAAAAAAACTAACTTTTATAATATAAATGAACGCAAAGGCCGCTGACAAGCGGTCTTTTTTCCATTATTTAACTTGTAACTTATGTTATGATCTTATTGATACATAATCAGGAAATGCCGGTAGTGCCTCTGCGGCTTACCTAAAACTTGAGAGGAGTTTAACAATGGCAAAATGGAATGTGGAAGACAACGGGACTCAATATAGTATTGAGTACAAGCGTGGCCTGAGTGGCGGCAAAATCATTGTGAATGGGAGCGAGCAAAAAGTTAAAAGCCAGAATGCATTTTTGAATTTGATTGATTTTCCAATCAAATTGAATAATAAAGCTGTGAATGTTGTGGTCATCGGCAACAAAGCGGATTTGGCCGTGGATGGTGTGTATCTCGGGTCCAATCAACCTTATGTTCCTGTGAGCAAAGTTCCCGGCTGGAGCTGGGCCTTTGTCACACTCAGCTTGGCTATCGGCTGGCTATTTGCGGGAATCTTGGGTGTGTGCTTAGGAATCTTGGGCAGTATGTTTTATGTGAAATCATCTTTATCCATGCATCAAAGCACCAAACGAGGAGTCGTAAGCTGCTTTATCGTCTTCTTCATCATCAGCGTGGTACAAATTGTATTTGGAATTGCTGTAAATCAGTGGCTTAATACACTATAAAATATTTGTGACATCACCTGCTCAGAAGTAAAAAGGCTCCCCCGCATGAAGCGGCGAGAGCCTTTTTTTGTCATTTTAGATCGCCCAATTTCCTTTACGGAAGATAGGCTCCTCCGTGCCGTCCTCGGTAACACCATTAATGTCCATTTCACCTGAACCAATCATAAAGTCGACATGTGTCAGACTGGAATTCAGACCGCTCGCAGCCAGCTCCTCCGGAGTCATGTTCTTGCCGCCCTTAATGTTAAATGCATAGGCATTGCCAATCGCCAGGTGGTTGGATGCATTTTCATCAAACAACGTATTATAAAACAAAATATTTTTGTCAGAGATAGGTGACTTGTGAGGTACGAGAGCAACCTCACCCAAGTAGTGGGAGCCTTCATCCATTTCTACGAGATGCTGAAGAGTCTCCAATCCTGTTTCAGCCTGTACATCGACAATGCGTCCATTTTCAAAGGTCAACGAAAATTTGTCGATAATATTGCCACTGTAGCTAAGTGGTTTGGTACTGCTGACTTTGCCGTTCACTCCTGTTTTAAGTGGAGCTGTAAATACTTCTTCGGTAGGCATGTTGGCTACGAAGGTATGTCCCTGTTGATTGACGCTTTCAGCAGCTACCCAGAGGTGATCCTTGGCCAACTCGATGGTGAGGTCGGTTCCTGGGGCTAAATAATGAAGTTTTTTATAGCGTTTGGCGTTTAAAATATCGGATTTGCTGGAAAGGGTTTTCAAATGCTCATTCCACGCTTCCACAGGATTGTTCAGATCCACACGCACGGTGCTGAAAATAGCGTCCCACAGCTGTTCCATTTGCTCGGAAGCAGGCAGATTCGGGAATACTTTGGCAGCCCACTCTGCAGAAGGATAAGCTACCAGAGACCAACTGAATTTGTCGGCCATTTGATATTCACGGTATTGACGCAACTCATGTGACCGCACCCGCTGAGCGGCAGTAATTCGGCTGGAAGGAATGCCTTGAAGCAAATCCGGATTTTCTGCAATGACATGGAGTACCGCTGCGCCGTTTTCGGCCTCTTCCGTCATTTCGGCCGCGTACCATTTGGGAGGGATATTAAAAGTTTCGTCAGGAGCCAGTTCATACTGTAACCGGGTGATGGTCTCATCGCTCCATTTTACTTTAACCAGCTTGGCCCCGACCGTA
The DNA here is from genome assembly GCF_001705305.1 of Paenibacillus kribbensis. GTDB lineage: Bacteria > Bacillota > Bacilli > Paenibacillales > Paenibacillaceae > Paenibacillus > Paenibacillus kribbensis_B. The sequence continues at coordinate 99,571 of NZ_MCBP01000012.1, read as the reverse complement.
TAGGCTGATTTGACAATCAGTCGCACGAGTTCGGCGGACAAGATGGGAGCATGAACGATGAGGGTCTGTCCAGGCTGGACATTGACGCCCACTCGAACGGCTAATTCGGCATATTTTTGCAATTTTTGTTGAAAATCTGACATGTTACATTCCTCCATTTCACGAAAAAGCCTTAAACAGGCTTGGGTCGCTTGCACAGTTTTTTTGCAAATTCTACGCATAGCTTATATATTGTACAATGTAACGAAAAGGTTCTCAAATTAGTTTTGGTACATTTTTGTAAAAATGAAAGGGCGGATCAATGAATGACAGAGCAAAATTCACCTCAGGAAGTGAAGGAAGTACATATTCAACAGGCACAGATGACGAGAGATGAAAACGGTGTTTATTTAGGCCAAGTCGTATTTGGAGTAAATGGACATCAGTCTGTATATGAAATTACCTTCCACAGTAAAAGGGGGAAGGAATGGGACTACAGTCTTCATTTTGCGGGGGAATCGCGGGTAGAGGAAGAAATGCTGGAGATGGATAGCTGGATTGAAGAAAATGATGATTTGTTCGATTATTTGCTGGATGCGGCTTGGAGCAAATTACCCGAGTAACGTAAACAGGTCTATTTTCGTGACAAGCGGATTATATTTAGCAGTGTCCGCATAATCTGCTGACATGGGGGAAGCCTATAGGTCGATAATAACAGGAAATTCCATGTGAATAGGAGGGTGACGCTTTGGCAAATCATCTGTTCACCGAAGGAATGACGGCAAATGAAGAGGCTGCTCCCGATCTCTTGAGCTTACGGACGCTGTTTGTAAATATGTGTTTTATCGGGGAGCCGGGAAGCCGATCCTGGGTGCTGGTGGATACGGGGATGACAGGATTTACAGATTCGATTATTCGCCAGGCTGAGGAACGGTTCACGGGTCCTCCGATTGCTATTGTGCTTACTCATGGTCATTTTGATCATGTAGGCTCTGTTATTGAGCTGGTACAGCATTGGGGGGCGCCTGTTTATGCACATCCGCTGGAATTGCCTTATTTGACGGGAATGAAGGATTATCAGAAACCTGATCCCAGTGTGGGTGGAGGTTTGCTGTCGGGTATTTCTTTTCTGTACCCCAATGATGCTATAGATCTCGATGATCGCATTGCTCCCTTGCCTCAGGATGGCAGTGTCCCTGGTGCTCCCGGTTGGAAGTGGCTGCATACGCCAGGACATACACCTGGTCATGTATCGCTTTTTCATGAGCGAAGACGGCTGCTGGTGGCTGGAGACGCTTTTATTACGGTGAAGCAGGAATCGGCACTGACTGTTATTTTACAGGAAAAAGAAATTTCACAGGAAAAAGAAATACACGGGCCGCCTGCGTATTTTACGACAGATTGGCAGGCTGCGCAGCGCTCAGTGGTAATGCTGGCCGGTCTAAAACCTGAGGTTGCAGTTACAGGGCACGGTCATTACATGCGTGGAACTAAGTTAAGAAATCAGCTGGAGCGGCTGGCCGCTGATTTTGAGCGCATAGCTGTACCCAAACAGGGGCGTTATGTGTAACAATGTGAAAAGGACGATGTCTTGCGAGGCGTCGTTTTTTTGTGTTGACGTGGAATTTTTTTGCTGAGCATGGTATAGTCAAGCCAAAAGCAAAACGCTTTCATTAATCATCGTCATTTCATCAAGGAGGATTTTTGATGACACAACAGCATGCTGCAATTGGTGATCTTTATTACGGAATCCCCGCCATTCGTCTTAAATTTGGGCGGTATGAAGCGGTAGCCTTGCCGGGAAACGGTGCGAATCTGATTTCTTTTCGTGACAATGAAACGGGATATTCTTTTTTGCGTGAGCCGGATGCCGACAGCATAGGTGCTTTTAAACAAAACCCGTCGGTCTACGGAATTCCTTTTTTGTATCCTCCGAATCGGTATGAGGACGGGAAATTCCTGTGGAATGGAGTTACATATGAGCTGCCGATTAATGAAGAGAAGACCCATAATCATTTGCACGGCTTTTTACACACCGTTCGGTGGGAGGTTGAGGATTACGGTTCCGGGGAGCAGGGCAGCTATGTGGTAATGAATCAGCATGTCAGGGAAGGGCATCCCATGTTCCGATACTTGCCGTTTACCTTTACCATGAAGTTGACGTACAGCCTGGATGAATTTGGCCTCCATCAGCGTTATGTGATCCATAACGAGGGAGATCAACCGATTCCCAACTTGTTTGCCTTTCACACGGCGATTCGGGTTCCGTTCGTACCCGATAGCTCGCCTGAGGATTACAAGATTAAGGTCACGATCGGAGAGCGTCGTGAGCTGACGGAACGGTTGCTGGCCACCGGACAGTTCCAGCCTTTATCACCGGAAGAGGAACTGCTGAAGACGACGGGAGTTAGTCCTTATTTTGCTTCTATGGATAATCATTACACGGCAGTTCCGCAAAATGGACGCAACTACATGGAGCTGTCACACAGCAAGACAGGTGCTACCCTCGTATATGATGTAGGCACAGCCTATAAGCATTGGATGATCTGGAACAACAAAGCGAACAAGGAATTTATTTGTCCTGAGCCGCAAATGAACATGATCAATGCACCGAATCGTACGGATTTGTCTGCGGAAGACATCGGATTGATTGCACTGGCGCCGGGTCATATTTTTGAAACAACCAGCCGTCTGTATTGTGTTACACCTAATAATTCGAAATCCTAGCCTTATTGTATCGAAATAATATTGTATCGAAATAAGCCTGCATCGTGTCTGACGGTGTAGGCTTTATTTGGGTGGACATAAAGCTGAAGCTGGCGGGTGCCAGGACAGTAGCCTGGTGCAGAAGGGGATTGAAAAACAGTTGCAAAACGTGAAGTGGTCATAGTATGATACGAAACAGGAGATGATCAGATGAATGATGATATGGTGCCTTTTCAAGCCGTCAAACGCAAGCAAATTGCCGATGAAGTGGCTGAACAGTTGCAGCGAAAAATAACAGCCGGTGAATGGAGCGTAGGTACAAGGATTCCAACAGAGCCTGAGCTCATGAAGCTCTTTGGGGTTGGTCGATCCACAGTACGTGAAGCGGTTAGCGTTCTGGTGCATGCCGGTCTATTAGAGAAAAAACAAGGACATGGAACCTTTGTCTGCCAACCGACGACCTCTCAGGAACCATTGGATTACCGTCTAAGCCGCGCTGAAATCATCGAGGTTTATGAGGTGCGGAGTGTATTGGAGCTGGAGATTGCCAGATTGGCTGCCTTACGCCGTAATGACGAGGATTTACGCTTGATGCGGGAGGCACTGGACCGTCGTGCAGCGACATTGGCCGCTGGAGATATGAACGGGTATCTGGCTGCGGATATCACTTTTCACTTGGCTGTTGCCGGGGCTACACGCAATAAAGTGCTTACAGACGTATATCGCAGCTTTGTAGAGGCGATTCGAAAGGCGCTGAACAATCTCGTTACCGATCCGGCAATGCAAAATCATTTTACATTACAGCATGAGAAAATATATGAAGCGATCCGGGATCAGGATGGTAAGGCTGCCGAGCTGTATAGCATTCAACATTTGGACGGTACCAAGCTGGAGCTGCAAAAGCTTATGGCTAGTTCATAATTTTTTTAATTTTAAACATCTGATGATCAGATGAATGAAGCGATCTGTAAACCTATTTTTTGAGCATCTCCTAAAACTAAAGCAAAGGTGGTATCTGTATGCGCAAAATATGGGTGTTGGACACAACATTAAGAGATGGGGAACAATCACCGGGTGTTAGCCTGACCAGCACAGAAAAGGTGGAGATTGCCCTTCAGCTTCAAAAGTTGGGCGTAGATCGGATTGAGACCGGTTTTCCGGCTACCTCGCCTGGTGAGATATCCAGCATGCAGGAGATTGCCAAACAGGTTACCCAGGCCACACTGGTTGGTTTTGCACGCTCCAAAGAACAGGATATTGATGCGGTGAGAGAGGCGCTGCGGGGAGCCGAGGATGCCTGTCTTCATTTGTTCCTGGCCACCTCACCTATTCACCGCCAACATAAGCTGCGAATGGATAAGGAGAAGGTATTAGAGACCGCTGCCGCTGCCATTCGTTATGGGCGCAAATATTTTTGCAAGGTAGAATTTTCGGCAGAGGATGCCAGTCGTACCGAGCTGGACTTTATTTGTGAGGTCGTGGATATGGCGATTCGCGCTGGGGCGACAGTCGTCAATCTGCCGGATACGGTGGGCTATGCCTCGCCCGATCAGTTCGGTGAAATGTTCAGGGTCGTCAAACAGCAAGTGCCCAACATCGAAAAAATACAGCTTAGCACACATTGTCATGATGATCTTGGAATGGCTACAGCCAACACACTGGCGGCTATCCGTAACGGTGTAGACCAATTTGAAGGGACCATCAATGGCATCGGTGAGCGGGCAGGAAATACACCGATCGAGGAGGTTGTACTGGCGCTTGATACCCGAACGGAGCTATATCAGGCACATACAAGTCTGGTGCTGGAGGAGCTGTATACTACCAGTCGGCTGGTAAGCAAACGCACAGGAATGTTTGTCCCCGGAAACAAGGCCATCGTTGGAGCCAATGCTTTCTCGCATGAGTCCGGTATCCACCAGGACGGTATGCTTAAGGAGCGTACAACGTACGAGATTGTCTCGCCCGAGCGCATTGGTGTGAAGACGAGTAAGCTTGTGCTGGGCAAGCATTCGGGTCGACATGCGTTTAAAGAAAAGCTGGCGGACATGGGATTTGATGCTCTTACAGAGGAGCAGCTTCAGGAGGCGTTCCACAAATTCAAAGCTTTGACCGACAAGAAAAAACAGGTGCTGGATGAAGATCTGCTTGTCCTGATGGACGAAAGCCGCGATGTCTCTTCACGGATTTTCACCCTGGACTCCATTCAAGTATCCTATGGCAATCAATCAGTTCCGGTAGCATCTATTCGGTTGAGCAAGCAAGACGGAACCGCAATTGATGAAGTAGCGATGGGTAACGGTTCCGTAGACGCTATTTTCAACGCTATAGATAAGGCGAGTGGTGAAGAGGTGGAGTTGGAGGATTATTCAATCCAGTCTGTAACGTATGGCAAGGATGCACAGGGGGAAGTACATGTCGTTCTGAGGCAAGGAGAGTACACAACTCGCGGAAGAGGTACAAGTACAGATATTCTGGAAGCTAGTGCTAAAGCCTATATCGATGCACTGAACAAGCTGTTGGGCAGAAAAAAAGCCTATGCCAGAGGCAATATCACCATTAGCTGATTTGGAGAACAGACGGGTAGCTGATATTCTTTTCCTCCTCCGGCTTTATTGTAAAAAAACGCTTACAAAATAAATGATATCATTTGAAATATAATGTATAATAGGCAAAGAAGATCATGATATTTTGTCTGAATTACATAGGCCAAGAGGAGGAAATGAGTTGAACTACCGCATCGAAAAGGATACGTTGGGCGAAATCAAGGTACCGGCAGACCGTCTATGGGGCGCGCAAACACAGCGAAGCAAAGAAAATTTCCCGATTGGTTCGGAGAAAATGCCATTAGAGGTTATTCAGGCGTTTGCGGTGCTTAAAAAGAGCGCAGCGATCAGCAACTATAAGCTGAGCAAGCTGTCACAGGAAAAGCAGGACGCCATTATTTACGCAGCAGATGAAATTCTCGCTGGACAAGTCGATGACCATTTCCCGCTGGTTGTATGGCAGACGGGGAGCGGTACGCAGTCCAATATGAATGTGAACGAAGTCATTGCTCATCTGGGAAGCCAATGGTTGCAAGAGCAGGGAAAAGATGCGAAGCTGCATCCCAATGACGATGTGAATATGTCGCAAAGCTCAAATGATACGTTTCCCACGGCGCTTCATGTGGCGGGCGTCATTGCAGTTGAGGAGCGCTTGCTGCCTGCCATTGACAAGCTGAAAGAAACCTTCCAACAAAAGTCAGAGCAATTTAAGGATATTATTAAAATCGGACGGACTCATCTACAGGATGCAACGCCGCTTACACTGGGTCAGGAAATCAGTGGCTGGACTGCCATGCTGGACAAGAGCAAGCGAATGATCATCGACACGGTTCAATATATGAAGGAGCTGGCGATTGGTGGTACTGCCGTAGGTACAGGTATTAACGCCCATCCAGAGTTCGGTACCCGGACCTCTGCCGAAATTTCCAGCATCACTGGCAAAACGTTCACTTCTGCACCGAACAAGTTTCATGCACTCACCAGCCATGATGAAGTTGTAGCCGTACACGGTGCAATCAAAGCGCTTGCCGCCGACCTGATGAAGATCGCCAATGATGTCCGCTGGCTGGCAAGTGGTCCACGCAGTGGCTTGGGTGAAATTACGATTCCTGCTAACGAGCCAGGCAGCTCGATCATGCCGGGCAAGGTGAATCCGACTCAGAGCGAGGCGCTGACGATGGTCGTTACGCAGGTCATGGGTAATGATGCAGCGATCGGCTTTGCTGCCAGTCAGGGGAATTTTGAGCTGAACGTGTTTAAGCCGGTTATTATTTATAATTTCCTGCAGTCCGTGAATCTGCTAGCCGATTCCATTGTGGCCTTTAATGATAACTGTGCAATCGGCATCGAGCCGGATCTCGCTAAAATTGAGCACAATTTGAACAATTCGCTGATGCTGGTGACGGCATTGAATCCATATATCGGATATGAGAATGCCGCCAAAATTGCCAAGCTTGCCCACGCGGAGGGATTGTCTCTAAAAGAAGCGGCTCTTCGTAGCGGCCTGCTGACCGAGGAGCAGTTCGACCAATATGTCGTACCGGCTCAAATGATTCAGCCTAAAGCCTAAAACGCGACGCGTGTCGCAGCTAAGTCTATAAAAAACATACATCCAGCTCATGGAGTGCTATTTTAGCACAGATCGTGAGCTGGATTTTTTCGATTTCTAAACATTTTTTGATCAGAAATTAGTATTCTGCATGATTTGAGGGTATATAGATAGAAGGCGAAAAATGAACATCTATTTTCAAGATAGGAGAAGCCGCATGGAACAAACAACCGTTATTAATTTTATTGTGCTTTTGCTATCCGGCTTACTGCTGGTCGGTGTTCTAACCACTAAATTTTCCAATCGTTTCGGTATGCCTGCGCTTGTTTTGTTTATTGCCGTTGGCATGGTGCTCAGTCAGTTTATTTATTTTGATAATGCCTTTATTACGCAGCTGGTGGGTATTCTCGCACTGATTGTGATCTTGTTTGAAGGCGGGATGCAGACGAAGTTTGCAGATATTAGGCCGGTTATTCGACCTGCGTTGTCATTATCAACGCTTGGGGTCGTTATTACGACTGTAGTTGTTGGCGTCTGTGCCAAGTTTATTTTAGGCGTAGGCTGGATGGAATCTATGCTGTTCGGCGCTATTGTCGGATCGACGGATGCAGCGGCTGTGTTTTCCGTTTTGGGTGGTAAAAATATCAAGAAACGAATTACCTCTACGCTCGAAGCGGAATCCGGCAGCAATGACCCGATGGCTGTATTCCTTACAGTTACGTTGATTGAGCTGATCCATCACCCTGAGCAATCCATTTGGATACATATTTTATTGTTTTTATGGGAAATGGGCTTTGGTCTGGTTATTGGTTTTGCACTTGGACGCTTAGGCGTATATGTCATTAATAAAATGAATTTTGAGTCATCCGGCCTGTATCCAGTGATGGCCCTGGCATTTGCGGTCTTGACGTATGCGGCGGCCTCCTTGCTGGAAGCAAGCGGGCTGCTGGCGGTATATGTCATGGCCATCGTGCTGGGTAACTCCGACTTGACCTACAAGCGGTCCATTATTCATTTTAACAATGGCTTCGCCTGGATGGTGCAGATTATGATGTTTGTCCTGCTCGGACTGCTGGTTTTCCCCGATCAGCTGCTGGGCACTGCATGGCAAAGTTTGGGGCTTTCCTTTATCCTGATGCTGATAGCTCGTCCGATTGGCGTCTTTCTGAGCTTGCTTTTCTCCAGGTACTCAGTACGCGAAAAGACGTTGTTATCCTGGGCAGGGCTACGAGGAGCGGTTCCTATTGTACTGGCCACCTATCCTCTGCTGGATGAGATGGATGTAGGGCCCATGTTTTTTAATGTTGTATTTTTCGTCGTGCTTACCTCTGCAATAATTCAAGGCACAACTATTTCGTGGCTGGCAGTGAAGCTTGGCTTGATGGACCCTAACGAGACGTCGTCCCCTTCACTGCTGGAGTTGGTTTCTCTGGGGAAAACTACTTCGGAAATCAATCATATTCAGGTGCAAAAGGGAATGTCAATTACAGGCAAGGTGATCCAGGATATGCAGCTGCCTGATGACATTTTATTTACCGCCATTATTCGAAACGAGCAAATTATCGCCCCAAGAGGCACGACTGTGATTGAACCGGGGGACACGTTGTATGTGCTTAGTCCTAAGCTCAAGCGACAGCAGATGAAAGAACTGTTTATGCTTCGATAATAGTCCTTCACATCCGTGTGGAGGGCTTTTTGCTGTGTGATGTTACAGGGTGGATGAATCTGTTAAAAAATTGACACTATCAATCTACAAATTTAGATTATGATATTGTCGTTAGATGTTGCTGTATAATAGATAACAGTGAATCTTAAAGATTGAAGTCACCATAACAGGAGAGATGTTGAATGAAACCGGAAATCTTGCCACAGCGTGCAGCAGCTCGCAGGCAGAAAAATAAAAAGAAGAAACGAAAAGGTAGATTCGGCCGCTTTGTGCTGCGACTTTTTATAGTATTACTGCTAGCAGGAATAGGGGGCGGGGCATGGTTATTTTTAACCCCTTCCGGCAAGGACATGCGCTATTTGGCTGCGGATACGCTGATTACTACACAGCATCGCCACTGGGCGAAATATTTTATCGGTGAAGCGGAGGCGCAAAAACGTGTGGCCGAATATTCGGCTCGTTTTGAGCAGATGGGTGAGGAGAAGGATAGACATACGATCAAGCTGCCTCTGATATCGACCAAGTTGCAACAAACGCCGTTGGTTGAAGTGGAGGAGGTATCGGGCCGGAATTATCATGGCTACGTGATGACTGTGCATGACCCCACTAAAATCAGACTCGGGATTCCTGCCACGGTTGGCAGGGGAGAACGGGTGTCCAGCATGGTAGAGCGCTTAGGGGCTGTTGCTGGCGTAAATGGCGGCGGATTTGCCGATCCCAACTGGAACGGGAATGGCTTTAAACCGATCGGCGTTGTCATTTCCCAGGGTCAGATCTACTACAATGATATGGGTAAAAATGCGTCTGTCCAAATCGTAGGTATTGATAAACAGGGGAAAATGATTGCCGGTCATTATTCGCTGTCTGAATTGTCCAAAATGAATGTGCAGGAGGCAGTCACTTTTCAGCCCCGTTTAATCGTGAATGGTAAAGGTCTGATTCGCAATGCCAGTGAAGGGTGGGGAATTGCTCCCCGTACCGCAATGGGGCAAAGAGCTGACGGCGCGATTATTTTTGTGACAGTTGACGGGCGTCAGCCGGGTTACAGCATCGGTGCTAATTTGTACGATATGCAAAATATTTTACTGAAACACGGAGCGATTATCGGTGCTAATCTGGATGGTGGATCATCGACCGTGCTCGTTAAGGATCACGCCATTGTCAATAAACCTTCTTCCGAATACGGCGAACGGTATTTGCCGACAGCGTTTCTCGTATTTGAACATCCGGAAACCGTAAATATCCCGAACATCTGGGCAGGTCTAAATCCTACGGACATTGACGCAGCCAAAAAGAGATAGATCCTGATTAAAGTCCATGAAATTGAACGGAGACTGATGATGAAGCTAAATCGAGGAAGATTTCAACGATTGCTTGCCGCCTTGTTTACGCTACCCATACTCCTTATGACTATGCAGCAGGGGGTTGTCGCAGCTGCTGGACATGAAGCCTCAGCGACTCAATCAAACCAATCGACACAGTTAACGAATGTAGTCGTCAGCGGACAGCCATTAAATTCAAAGACCAAACCTGTGTTGATTAACGGAAAGCTGATGGTTCCGCTTAAACCTTTTGCCGATGCAGTGGGTGCGACCTATCAGTGGAATGCTAAAAAGAAGCTGGTTATGCTAAAAAAGTGGGCAGAACCCGTGCAGCTCAAGGAACGATCACGTAAGGATCAGCAACAACTTACCTATGAGGTGCTGGGCAAAGAGCTCTATATACCGTTGAGAGATGTATCGCTTGAATTAGGTTATACGTTGGAAAAGACCAACACACAGATACAGGTACAGCCGCCGATCCATGGAGAAATAAAAGAACAAATATACAAGGGGGATCTAGTGACAGCGCGTGAAGCTTTAATCCGTTTAGACAGACGTTCTGTCCATCCTTATATCGAAGCCCATTTTCCCAACACCGAGCTTCTGTCTAGTGTCTATATGTTCCCCCAAGGTGAAGCATTACGGTATTTTACTGTGAATGGGGATGTGCTGAGTCTGGTTGAAGTGAAGGACGGTTTTCCGCTTGTTACCTATCAAGGGTATGTGGGAGCCCCCTTTGATAAAAATTTTACGATGGAATACGATCCGCTGGAGCTTTTTTTGAAAAACAAAGCCAAAAGTCAGTGGGGAACTTATCCTAAATTGAATAAGCCGCTGACCTATAAGTTCACTACTGGGTGGGGGGATAGCAGCAGCACCTTTTTGGGACGCATCACTGTGGAGCGCAAAGATGAGCTGCTGGGTACTGTAGGTGATCCGATTACTGGACTCGCAGCTGATACCAAACAGATCATGAAAAGCTTCAAGCTGCCATGGGAATCGCGGACAGATGCTCAGCAGGCGATGGAATAAATTAAGAGTCAGACTGAATGAAAACATACAAAAAGCGTGTATCGTTGAAGTTAATTTAACTTCCTGGTACACGCTTTTTTTAATGAAATTTGCGATTCATATTGCGTTATGCTCAAGCTTTTATTAAGCGTCATTTTCTGCTTCGAGAAACATGGAGATCAGAATGCGAGCGTTGTTATCTCCCACGTTTTTGACATAATGGGGAATGGCAGCTCTCCAGCTAAAGGAATCTCCCGCTTCGAGGGTAACTGAATCCTCACCTTGCTCTACATACACCGTGCCCTCCAAAATATAATGAATTTCATCTCCCGCATGAGCATGCTCTTCTTCTGTTGATGAGCCCGGCGGCATGTCCACCAGCATCATTTTAATGTTACCCTGACCACCTAAATGGTCGACCTGAAGGTTGCTTTTACCATACACCGTTTTACGACGCTCGTCTTTGCGAGTCACCTGCATTCGTTCCTCTTCTTTAAGAAGCAGAAAAGCAAGAGGGACCTTAAGCGCACTAGCGATGCTGTCCAGTGTAGCAATGGAAGGAGAGGTTTTATTGTTTTCCACCTGGCTCATGAATCCTTGAGATAGTCCGGTTCGTTCACAAATTTGCTGAATGGATAAATTTTTACGTTTACGTGCAGCTCTTATGTTGCATCCTATACCCATATAGCTTTCCTCCTTTAAAAAAATATAATGTATACTAATTTAATATTTATCATACCAAATATTTTGTTGACAGACTACAGTCTCTTATGATAAATTCACACTACAAAATAATTATTCCTATTACTAATAATTTGAGCGCGATTCACACCAATATGCTGCAGCATAGATCCGAACAGTATTATTTTTTAGACAAATTATTAGTAATATAAATTAATTATCTATATGCACTTGTGAGTGCAGAAAAACAAACAGAATGGAGAGATAAACATGAGTTCAGCAAGCAGAAGCATTTCTACAATTATGCGGGTTGCGCTGGGGATTTTGTTTTTGGCACACGGAATTGCTAAATTCCAAATGGGATTGGGTAATGTAGCAGGCTGGTTTTCGAGCATTGGGGTTCCAGGATTTTTAGGTTATGTCGTTGCGGTGATTGAGGTGGTCGGCGGGATTGCATTAATCCTCGGACTGCTTACTCGTTATGTATCCGCACTTTTTGTGATTGTTTTGATCGGTGCGATTTTTACAGCCAAATTGTCGGGTGGGTTGATGGGGAATGGTCAAGGTGCCGGGTATGAGCTGGATATTGCTTTTATTCTGGTAGCTCTTCATCTGGTTTTTGCACCGACGACCCGCTTGTCTCTCGATTCTTTGTTCAGCCGTCGTACGTCAACAGAACAATAATGTCTGATTAGCCAAGTCGTTCAATCCATGTAGAAAGAGGGAAATCCTATGACAGCACATCTTCCTGACAATACCAAAATCGGGCAGGTTTCATTAAAGGTTAGTAACCTGGAGCGCTCGATTCAATTTTATACAGAGGTCGTTGGCTTTCAGTTGCTACGTCAAACGGCGGATACTGCTGAATTAACTGTGGACGGGGAGCATCCGCTACTAACCCTAAAATATATTGAAAATGCAGTCATTCTTCCGCGCCAGTCCGCAGCCGGACTGTACCACTTTGCAATTTTACTCCCAAATCGCGTAGCTCTGGGTTTGTCTTTGCGCAATCTGCTGGCTCATAAGATTGAAATCGGGCAGGGAGACCATGATGTAAGTGAAGCACTATATATCCACGATCCCGATAATAACGGAATTGAAATCTATGCAGATCGTCCTCGCGATCAATGGAAAAAGGATACCAATGGATTTTATATCATGGGAACAGATCCAGTGGATGCGGAAGACTTAGTAGCAATTTCCGAAAACATACCTTGGCAGGGACTGCCGCAGGGAACTGTAATTGGGCATGTTCACTTTCATGTGTCTAATTTGCTCAAGGCACAGCAATTTTATTGCGATGTGCTTGGGTTTGACATTACGTCCCGGTATGGCTCCTCGGCGATGTTCATCTCTGCAGGAGGTTACCACCACCATATGGGCTTGAATATATGGGCAGGGGAAGGCGCACCCCCGGCTCCTGAGAACGCAGCCGGACTGGATTATTTTGAATTGATTGTGGCGGATCAGAAAGAATTGGGTGGGATTGTCGCTCGTTTGGTGGCAGCAGGCTATGCAGTACAAGAGCGAGATGGTGCCAAGTATGTAGCTGACCCGTTCCGCATTAACATTAAACTGGTGAGCGGTCAGAACGAATAATATATTAGAAGCACAACAAACAGGGGATTCCCATAAGCCATTAGGCCGGAAATCCCCTGTTTTCGTATACTAAAACAAGCTCCAATCCAAATCCCGGGACATGGTCTCCAGCAATTGTACACCCGCTGTACTGTTGCCCATACGGTTCAAGGAAGGTCCCACCAGTCCAATGCCATATCGTCCAGGCACCATCGTCATAATGCCGCCGGATACACCGCTTTTGGCGGGGAGTCCAACCTGAATGGCGAACTCTCCAGAGGCGTCATACATGCCGCATGTCGTCATAAAAGTTTTAGCGATCTGCACATAGCGGCGGGGGATCAGAGGTACGCCTGTAACTGGATCACGGCCGTTGTAGGCGAGTACGAGTCCCATACGTGCCAAATCCGTACAGTTCATTTTTACAGCACAATGTCTGAAATAAACCTCCAGCACGTCCTCGACATGACCTCTTAGAATCCCTTTTTCCATCAGAAAATAAGCAAGGGAACGGTTCAGGTGGCCTGTGGCAGATTCCGAATCGTAGACATCCTGGTCATATTCCAGCGTGTCGTTACAGGTAAGCAGACGGAAAAATTGCAGGACACGGGCAAATCTTTCCTCCGGGCTGTTTCCGCGAATCAAAGAAGAGACGGCGATCGCTCCAGCGTTAATGAGCGGATTAAACGGAATACCTGGCTCGACCAGCTCCAGCTTCAACATGGAATTAAAACGATCTCCCGTAGGCTCCATACCTACCTTGGAAAAGACAACGTCCTCTCCATTATCCATCAAGGCCAGGATGAGCGTAAATACCTTTGAGATACTCTGCATCGTAAACTGGAGCTCCGTATCCCCGGCTACCACGGTCTCACCCGCACCGTTCATCACAACGACACCCAGCGCGTCTGCCGGCGCTTTGGACAATTCGGGAATATACGCCGCTACCTTGCCATGTATGTACTCATGACGGCTTTGCTCCACCCATTCCGGCAGTTTGGTTTGCAGTCTCTGCCACTCCGATGTCATTTCTTTTCCTCCAGTCAAGTAACCATCCTGTGGTATTGTTATTGTAGAGCAAGAAGTGATAGCTATACACTTATTCTAAAGAAATTTTCGGTCGAAAGACAAGCTTAAATTGGACCGATTGAGAGGAGCAGATGACTTGTCATCTAACAATAAAGCAAATTTTGATGAAGATTATAATGAGATATCAAATGGTGGAAGGCTTAGAGGCTTTGTACATAGTGTGCTGGAGCGGGCTATAGCCTTATCGGACAGAAATCCTGAATGGGCTAATTACATATTGGAGCAGTGGGCAAACAATGTGGAGGCAAGCCGAAATGAGCGTTTGGAGCGTGAGCGCACTCGGGAAAGGCATATACACCTACTGTTCTCTCAGTCTGCAGCGGGCTCGATGAAGCAAGGCCTTTCGGGAGCAGGGTTGCGGTATGAGAGTAAGGTGCTGTCTTTTAATGATCTATTTTCCATAGGGCCGTTATGGAAGCTGGAAACACAAGAAGGACAAGAAAACCGTCACAACTGGTTGGCTGAACGGATGGTTCATTATGAATCTTTCCATTACGCCAATTGGGAGCACCGCATTGAACCGATGATGGCTACTCTTAGTGAAATTTCTGATGATAAGTCGATCACGATCTGGTGTGGGTCTAATGCTCATGAGCAGATCGGATTACGGTTTGCATTATATGTTCTGCGAAAAAGAGCTGCACCTGTTCAGGTCATCAATGTTACGGATGCCATGGAACGGGAGTCGAATGATCGTTTAAATGCTGATACTGAGAATCCATTCCCATTATCCATGAGTGTGGTGCATTCAAAAGAGATCGAAGGGCTCATTAAGCGAAATGAAGATAAAATTCATGTTGTGTGCATGGAAGACCGACGACGATACGAACAAGAGTGGCTGGAGCTTAGTGAACAGGATAGTGTGCTGAGACTTTGGGACAATGACCAAATCGTTCATGTACCAGAAGATTACTTTGACCAGGCTTTGCTGGATTTGATTGGCGAACTACATTTAGAGAATAATCAGCAATTTGTAAACACCGGAAAAATAATAGGTGAGGCGTTAACACAATGGTCACAGCTAAGAAGCGACACCTTTTTGGAATATCGGATTCAATATTTAATCGCTCATGGTGAACTTGAATTTCTGGGGATGCCGGGAATGCTACATCGTTATGCTGTTAAATTAAAGAGGTAAAACGAAAGAAAATAGAAGTGATAGCCAGATAGCGGATGCCAATCGAATCACGGTGCTCCTCATTGGAGCTATGTCTGAGAAACCCGGTACATATAAGACCTGGGTTTCTCTTTTGCTTTTTCAGACATAGGATTGCAATCCCCCTTATGAGATTGACTACGGATTTCATGGGGATGCTGTTGACGAAGCCGGAATTATATATTACTATGTTGATATTAACATTTTGTTTTTATCATAACAATAAAATTAAAAATGTGTTACATAAGCTATTTTTGCTTTTGAAAGCGACAATTACTCATAAATGAACAGGAAGGTGACATAAGTGACAGAAATATCAAAATACAATCCTAACGGCTTGACGGAGGAGCAATTTCTGGCCGCCTATGATGCAACTCAATACGAGCGTCCGTCAGTAACGGTAGATATGCTGCTTTTTACTGTAATGGATCAGCTCCAGCATAATTATCGCAAGTTGCCGGAGAAGACACTCCAGCTTCTTTTGATCCAAAGAGGGGAGCACCCATTCATAGGACAGTGGGCGTTGCCGGGTGGTTTTGTAGGTATGGATGAAAGCCTGGAAGAAGCTGCACGACGCGAGCTTAAAACCGAAACGAATGTAGATCAGATTTATATGGAGCAGCTATACACTTGGGGAGATGTAGCACGTGATCCGCGTATGCGGGTCATCAGCTGCGCTTACATGGCATTGGTAGACCACGATTCATTGGAGGTACGAGCCGGGGACGATGCTGCGGATGCCCAATGGTTTGAGTTGGATTACAGTGTAGCTCAGGAAAAGCGTACGAATCAGCCGGAAGGTTACACGTGGGAACAAGACATTGACATTACTCTTAAGCATGGGGACATTCGCCTGTCAGCCAAGGTAAAAGTGACCGAAATCCTGAAGGGGAAAACGATTGAAATCAAGCGAGAAGTGCTGGATTCACAGGGAATTGCCTTTGACCATGCCAAAATTATTGCGTACGGCATCGAGCGTCTGCGCAGCAAAATTGAATATACAGATATCGCATTTCATTTGATGGCATCCCTATTTACATTGGGTGAGCTTCAACAGGTGTATGAAATTATTTTGGGCAAGGAGCTGCTCGCTGCGGCCTTCCGCCGTAAAATAGCGGATCTCGTGGACGAGACAAATGAATATAGAAAAGCGGCTGGACACCGTCCATCCAAGCTGTACCGATTCAAGCCTAGATCACGTTTTATATAGTTTAAAGGAATATGAAATGAGGAATTATCATGGAAAAGTTTACATTTTTTTATCGCAGTCATTCGCCATTTTCACAATGGTATCCTTCTGATTTTGTTGTAGATGGATTGGAGTTTAACTGTGCGGAGCAATATATGATGTTTAAAAAGGCGCAGCTTTTCGGGGATGAAGAGGCGGCCCGGAAAATTATGCTGGCACCTACCCCTCGGGAGCAAAAGGCTCGTGGTCGTAGTGTGCGTGGGTTTGACCAATCCTTGTGGGAGGCGAATTGCCGACAATTTGTGTATGACGGTAATTACGCCAAGTTTTCACAAAATCCGAATCTGCTCAAGCACCTGCTTAAGACGAAGGGAACTACACTGGTTGAAGCTAGTCCGACAGACACCATTTGGGGTGTAGGCTTGGCTGAAAACGATGCCCGCATAAACAACCGCAAGTCATGGCGAGGCACGAACTGGCTTGGGGAAATATTGACGAATTTACGTGAGGATATATTGCAAAAGGAGGAATTGTCATCATGACAAGTACGATGAATCACCGGAGCAGCCGGAATGCTCGATCACAGATGGCACAGGAAACGCTATCCATTGTAGAGAAAGGATATTACACAAATACCCAACAAGCACAAGTGAATATGGCAAAAGAGGTGGATAACGCGATCACAGACTCGAAGCTGTATACACCTTCTCAGCTGGTGGCTGTAAAGCAAGAGGCAGAGCAAAAGATAAAAAGCGCACCGGAGACTTCCTCATCCATAGACGAACAGGCGCTTACTGCAAAGCTGGAAGTTACGGGAGAAAGCACGTTGCAGGCTGCATTTAGGCTCCGGGCCCAGGAGAAGCTGGAGCACGTGGCGTGTTTGAATTTTGCATCAGCTAAAAACCCGGGTGGTGGATTTCTCGGAGGTAGCCAGGCCCAAGAGGAAAGCTTGGCTCGTTCGTCAGCCTTGTATCCCTGCATTTCACAAATGGAAGAAATGTACCAGTATAACCGAAAGCTACGAAGCTGTTTTTACTCGGATTATATGATTCATTCGCCGGAAGTTCCGGTATTTCGGGATGATCAGGGAGCATTGCTGGATGAGCCGTATCTGGTCGATTTTCTGACTGCTCCTGCTGTTAATGCCGGAGTCGTGCGAGAACGGGAGCCAGAGCAGGTCAGCCGAATAGGTGAAGTGATGCTGGAGCGTATCCGCTATATTCTTGGAATGGCCAAGCAAAACGGGGTAGAGCATCTCATACTTGGAGCCTATGGTTGCGGGGTATTCCGCAATAAGCCGGAAGAGGTCGCAAACTGGTTTAAGCAAGTGCTTGTAGATGAGGGCTATGCCTTATTGTTTGAACGGATTGTTTTTGCAGTATTGGATCATTCAGCAGGGCAACGTACCTTAAGCAGCTTTAAAAAAGCCCTTTCCTGAAGCTGGAGATCATGCTATAAAAAATGCTTATGATAATATCTCATGAGAAGTAATTCATCATGATAAGGAGAGTGCTGAATGAATCCATCTCGGAACATTACCTGGCATGCATCAGATATTAATAGGCAAGCGCGTCAGCTTCTGAATGGGCATAAAAGCCCAGTGCTTTGGCTGACGGGGCTGTCTGGCTCGGGAAAGTCAACGGCATCCTCCACACTGGAAAAAGCATTATATGCACGCGGCATACGCACGTTTATTTTGGATGGGGATAATGTTCGACATGGCTTGAATCGCAACCTGGGCTTCCTGCCCGCTGACCGTAAGGAAAATATCCGCCGTATTGCTGAAGTGTCAAAGCTAATGGCACATGCGGGTGTTCTAACGATATGCGCCACCATTTCCCCTTACCGTGAGGATCGTAAAATGGTAAAGGAGATTTTACAGCAGGAAGGCTGCTATGAAATCTATATAGAATGTAGTCTGGAGGAATGTGAGCGACGTGATCCAAAAGGAATGTACAAGAAAGCGCGAGCGGGAGAAATTCGTCATTTTACAGGTATTGATGCTCCTTATGAAGCACCGCTGGAGCCTGATCTCATCGTATCTACTGAAGGTCGGGAGGTAGCCCAGTCGGTTCAGGATATCCTGGATTTTCTCGACCGGGAATCCTTGCTATTTTAATCTTCGTCAAACCTTTTTCAAATCTTCCTGAAATCTTCATTATCCAATTTGGAATCCATGTTTAAATAGAATAGACCTCTCCATTTTGAAGCCGTCTGAATCTTCCCCTGGCCTGGTTCTTTC
Source organism: Paenibacillus kribbensis (assembly GCF_001705305.1). Taxonomy (GTDB): domain Bacteria; phylum Bacillota; class Bacilli; order Paenibacillales; family Paenibacillaceae; genus Paenibacillus; species Paenibacillus kribbensis_B. Next base: position 80,860 of record NZ_MCBP01000012.1, on the reverse strand, counting down.
AGATATATGGTGTCAGAGGTGGGAGGTCTTTTTGATTACAACACATCGTCAACCAATTCATTCAAGAGGTGATTTCAATCATGAGTAAACAACCAACTAATCTGACTACAAGCTGGGGTGCTCCTGTCGGAGATAATCAAAATTCCATCACTGCCGGATCACGTGGACCTACACTGATTCAGGATGTGCATTTGCTGGAGAAGCTGGCGCATTTTAACCGCGAACGTGTGCCGGAGCGTGTTGTTCATGCCAAAGGTGCGGGAGCGCACGGATATTTTGAAGTCACGAATGATTTGTCTGCATATACCAAAGCAAGCTTTTTGTCCGAGGTAGGCAAGCGTACACCGATGTTTATCCGCTTTTCTACCGTTGCGGGTGAGCTGGGCTCGTCTGATACGGTACGTGATCCTCGTGGCTTTGCGGTGAAGTTTTACACAGAGGAAGGCAACTATGATCTCGTAGGCAATAATACGCCGGTCTTTTTTATTCGAGATGCGATTAAATTCCCAGACTTTATTCATACGCAAAAACGTCATCCCCAAACTCATCTGAAAAACCCGAACGCGGTCTGGGATTTCTGGTCCTTATCTCCTGAATCACTGCACCAGGTAACGATCCTCATGTCTGACCGCGGAATTCCTGCTACACTCAGACATATGCATGGTTTTGGTAGTCACACGTTCAAGTGGGTGAACGCCGAGGGACAGGCCGTATGGGTAAAATATCATTTTAAAACAGAGCAGGGCGTACAAAATCTCGATGTCGATTTGGCTGCGAAAATTGCCGGCGACAATCCGGATTATCATACAGAAGATTTGTTTAATGCCATTAAAAAGGGCGATTTTCCTGCATGGAGGCTTCATGTGCAGATTATGCCATTAGAGGATGCGGACACTTACCGCTTTGATCCGTTTGATGTGACAAAAGTATGGTCGCAAAAGGATTACCCGCTGATTGAGGTAGGACGTATGGTGCTGAATCGCAATCCTGAGAACTATTTTGCAGAAGTAGAGCAGGCGACGTTCTCTCCGGGTTCATTTGTGCCGGGTATTGAAGCATCTCCGGATAAAATGTTGCAAGGACGCCTGTTTGCCTACGGTGACGCACATCGCTACCGTGTAGGTGCTAATCACAATTCACTGCCGATCAACCGTCCGCATGCGGAAGTACACAACTACCAGCGTGATGGTGCATTGCGCAGTGATAGTAATGGCGGTGGCTCTGTCTACTACGAGCCTAACAGTCTCGGTGGACCCAAAGAATCCCCAGCACACAAAATCGCTCCTTTTGAAGTGTCCGGCGAAGCTCAAAGTGTAGCCTATGATCATCATGATCACTACACACAGCCGGGAGACCTGTACCGCTTGCTCAGTGAAGATGAGCGTATACGTCTGGTGCAAAATATCGTAAATGCGATGAAGCCCGTAGAAAGCGACGAAATTAAGCTGCGCCAGATCGGACATTTCTACAAGGCTGACCCTGAATACGGACGCCGTGTAGCCGAAGGATTGGGATTGACCGTTCCTCAAGGCGAATAGAGAGGTATCTATAACTCCTAACAGAAAACCCCATGTGTAATATAAAAAGGATATCCCAACGCCACGTACATGGTTGATGGGATATCCTTTGCTTTTGAGTACGATATAAAGCAGCTGTTTTTGGTGGACGCTCCGCGAACGGAACGTTGCTCCAATCGCTGTTGTCTCCAGAAGGCGACCGCTTCCGCTTTTCCACAATCGTTCCGTTCTCTCCACTGCTTCTAGGTGTTCCAGTTTAACAAACCAAAGGAAAAATTCTAAAACTAGAAAGCCGCAAGCCCCCAATAATACGAGGTTTTGCGGCTTATTTTGGTGTGTTTATAATGATATTAAACAGCATAAAGCAAGCGGAGAGGACGGAATCATTCTGTAGAAGCGTCAGCGATCGTAAGAATGATCCGTCCGCGTAGCGGTCATAGTAGCACGTATTGACGCGTTCGTCAGCACTATAAGCTGCTATATCCTCTTCAAGCGAGGCAAATAGATCACAAGAAATAATGACCTTCCCAAAGCAAATACGATAAAGGACAGCCATAAGCCATGATTACCATAGTGGGGAACACACCAGAAGAGAGCAGCCAAAAAGAAGACCAGCGAAATCAGCATGGAATTACGAATTGGATACGTTACCGTCATCCCCGTAAACACACCGTAGAATACCAGCCCTAGCCCGGCAGCCAGCGGAAAGACGACAAGCCAGCCATTGTATGGACCTGTCAGGCTAATCACTGTAGCGTTATCTGTGAACAGTCGGATAAGCGGTTCCTTCAGTGCAAAATACAGTCCGCCTGATACCACGCTGGTGAGCAGTGTCCAGAACCAGGACAACTGGATCACTCTTTGCAGCATGTTCCGATCTCCGGCACCACGAGCTTGTCCCGTCATGATGCTGCTGGCATTGGCAAATCCGTCAAAGAAGTAAGCCATAATGTAGTGAATCTGCAACAAAATCGCATTTGCAGCAAGCTGATCGGTTCCAAAGCTCGCACTATGTGATGTAAACAGATTAAACATCGTTAGCAGACAGGCTGTACGGATCATAAGGTCAAGATTCGTTGCCATGACACTTTTCAGCTCTGATACTCCAAACCAGCCCTGCCAATCTTTTTTTCCACTCTGCCGCCATTCTCTCCAGACCGAGGAACGAAGTACAAGAATAGAACCGAGCACACAGGCGAGTATCTCTGCAATGAGTGTAGCACCTGCCACACCGGCTACGTCCCATTGCATGATTTGTGTGAACGCAATGGCCAATACCATATTGGTCACATTCATCGTAATTTGCAGAAATAAGGTAGCCTTCACGCGGGATAATCCCATCAGCCAGCCGAGCAGCACATAGTGTACCAGCGTAAGCGGCGCTCCCCAAATACGAATGTTAAAATATATCGCTGCCTGCGCAGCTACATCCTGAGCAGGATGGATTAACTGTAAAGAGGCCAGCAGGATCGGCTTTTGCAGTACAATGAATAACCCGCCGATCAGTAAAGCGATGGCCAGTGGGCGCATGAGCGCGGCTATGCTCTGATCGTTATTTTGGGCCCCCGCTGCCTGTGCGGTAAATGCCGATGTGCTGACGCGCAGAAAGCCAAACATCCAATATATAGTATTAAAAATAAGAGTACCCACAGCCACACCGCCTAAAAAGGAGGCATGACTCAAATGACCGATTACCGCAGTATCCACCGCACCGAGCAGTGGGGTTGTAATCGTCGAAAGAATTAAAGGGATAGCTAGAGCAAGATAGGCTCGGTGGGTAGGCAACATGTTGAAAAAACCTCCAGTAAAGATTGGGTATATGGATGGCGATCAGACTGGAATAGAGCTTCCTTGGCAAAATCCTCAAGTACACTGCCATCTTTCATGACCATAATGCGGTCACTCATGAAGTGTACGGCCGCCAGATCATGGGAAATGAACAGATAAGCCACTCCCAGTTCATCCTGTAAATCCTTGAGCAGATTTAAAACCGTCGCCTGCGTTGTCACATCCAGACTTGCTGTTGGCTCGTCGAGCACGATAAAGTCCGGCTCTGTGCTGATTGCGCGCGCAATGGTTACGCGCTGTTTCTCCCCGCCGCTGAGCTGATGCGGGTACTTGTCCATATAGCTGGCTGGGAGCTTGACCATCCCGAGCAGATGCGCTGCTATTTCCCGACGACCCGAAGGCATGCCCTTCATATAGGAGGGGACATAGCCCTTAAGCTGATCTAACGGTTCCAGCAAGGATTGCAGAATGGTCAGTCTGGAGTTTAAAGCTGCTGCGGGATGTTGAAATACTGCTCCCAGCCTGCTGCGGACCCGTTTTAACTCGTTTCGCTTTAATCCCCGGACCGCTTGCCCATCCAGCATAAGCTCACCCTCATCAAACGAGTCCAGCGTTAAAATACAGCGAGCCAGCGTGCTTTTCCCACTACCACTTTCTCCGACAATGCCCAGACATTCTTGGGGTGAAATCGACAGAGAAACATTGCGCAGCACCGTTTTGCCTCCGGTGAAAGCCTTCGTCAAACCGGAGACGGTGACAACAGGATTAGATGTGTCTACATGTTGAAGAGAGGAGACGTGATCATCCATGTAAACCGCTCCTTTCTGATATGATTTGTTCTTCGGTGCTGTGCGGTAAACGTGCCGGAGCATTTGGAGCCAGCGGCGGAATCGCTGCCAGCAGACGACGTGTATACGGATGTGCCGGATGATCCAGCACCGCTTGTGTCTCGCCACTCTCGACCAGCAAGCCAGTACGCATCACCGCGATTCGATCCGCATACTTGCGGACATGGCGGAGATCGTGAGTGATCCATAGGACAGAAATCCCGGTTTCCATCCGGACTTGGTTGATGAGCTGGAGCACCCGGTGAGCTGTCAGGGTGTCCAGCGCGGTTGTTGGTTCGTCGGCAATCAGAAGCTGTGGCTTTAGCAACAATGCGGCCGCAATAGCCGCTCGTTGCAGCTGACCGCCGCTGAGCTGGAACGGATAGCTGCGGTATACCTGCTCGGCGGGAAGCTGTACGTGCTCAAGGACCTCTATACAGCGCTGTTTACGCGCCTTGCGATCTGGACTGCCATGAGCGTGCATTAGCTCGTCCAGTTGACTGCCTATACGCAGAAAGGGGGTAAACGCTCCGTGATAGTCTTGAAAAATATACGAGATTTCATTGCCAAGCAAGGAACGTCTTTGTCTGGCGGACAAGCTCAGCAAATTGTTGCCCTTCCAGGCAATAACCCCGTGCGCTGTAAAAGAAGAGGGGAGCAGCCCACCGATTGCGGAAGCCGTCATGCTTTTGCCGCTGCCGCTTTCTCCGGCAAGGGCAAACCACTCCCCCGGACGAACGGCGAGCTCCAGTTGGTCTACAACGGTTTTTGCTTTTGATCGAATCGTTAAGCCTTCAATAGACAGCATATACGGCTCACTCCTCCGTCCGTGTTTTAACATCATATTGGTCACGCAGCTTGTCTCCCAGCATATTCGCCAGTAGCACCGTGAGCACGACAGCCATTCCGGGAACCAGTATCAGGTGGGGAGCCATTTGAAAATATGCTCGTCCTTCATTCAGCATGGCACCCCATTCGGGTATCGGCGGTTGCGGACCTAAGCCTAAAAAGGACAGGGAGGCAATCATTAAGATGATCTTGCCAATATCCAGTGCAGCCAGTACCAGGACATTCCCAATTGCATGGGGCAGAATATGCCGCATGACAATTTGCAGGGAGGATGTGCCTGCCAGTATGGATAACGAAATATAATCCTTTTGCTTTTCCGCGAGTACGGTACTGCGTACCAGCCGTGCATAACTGACCCATTTTACCGCAGTCACCGCGAAAATAAGATTTATCAAGCCTGGTCCAAGCAGACCGCTCAGCACAATCGCAAAAATATAATCGGGTAATGTCATGAAAGCATCGACCACTCGTTTGAATATACGATCAACCCATCCCCCGACAAATCCTGACAGCAGGCCGAGCGGAACCCCGACAACCAGTGAAACAGCCAAGATCAACAAGCTGGTCCCTACAGTCGTTCGAAGTCCTGTCATCACTCTTGATAGCACATCTCTGCCCAAATGATCGGTTCCCAGCCAGTAGGCCGCACTGATCGGCTGGAGCCGATTCCCCATCTGAATACGGTACGGATCTTGGGGAGCAAGGAGCGGAATCACTGTAATTGCTGCAAGAATGAGCAGGATAGAGAGCAGCATAATCCAAGTTCTGGACCGTTGCGGACTAACGAACTGCCTGCTTTCCGCATGAGAGGATTTTATCATGATTGACGTTTCTCCTTCAAAGCTATTTCGGGATTAATCCAACGGTAGGATAGCTCTACCGCCATATTGATACATACAATGAACACGGCCATAAACAGTGTATAACCCTGAATAATGGGATAATCCCTTGCGGCAATTGCATCCACAATCCATTTGCCCAGCCCTGGATAGGCGAATAGTACTTCAATTACAACCGTACCTCCCAATAGACTGCCTATGCTCTCACTGAATACGGTAATGAGTGGGACAAGACTGTGCCGGAACATATGTCTGAAAAAGATGCGAGCCGGACTGATTCCCCGGGCTTGCGCCGCCTTGATAAAATCTTGTCCCGAGCTTTCAATTAGACTGGCGCGGATTATTCGTACATAAACGGCCGCCATCGCCAGTCCCAAGGTAAGGGAAGGGAGCACCAGATGAAAAATAGTTCCTTCACCCATTGACGGCAAAATACGCAGTTTAACCGCAAACCACTCGATAAACAAGAGACCCAGCCAAAAGCTGGGAATCGAAGAGCCGATCAGGGCAAACATACGACTGGCATTGTCAATCCAGCGGTTACGATACAGCGCAGCCATCGTTCCCATCGGAAGCGCAATGAGCAGCATGATGAACAGAGAGCCTCCGGTCAGCAGGAGTGTATAAGGCAGTTTTTCCATAAACTCTGCAAATACCGGACGATGGGTTAAATAAGACTGTCCAAAATCAAACTGAAGCAACTGAACCAGCCACTTGCCATATTGCACAGGTAACGACTGATCCAGTCCGAGCTGACTGCGCATATCCGCTAATTGCTGATTGGAAACAGCTACATCATCTACCCGGAGAATGCTCCGGACGGGATCGCCCGGAACCAGCTTGAGCAGACAAAAGCTTATAAAGGAAAGAATAAGAAAGAACAATACCAGTTCAAGAAGCCTTTTGGTGATGGATTTGAGCATGCTAGTCCACATCCAGGTCCTGGGTCAGCAGATAGTACTCACTTTGGCTTGTTACCCAGTTATGTACGTAATTGCGGTAGGCCACTACGTTGTTCGGATGAACGAGAAAGGATTGCAGGGTTTCCTGATCAATCATCGAGACAGCCTTCAGCGCCAGCTTGCTGCGCTGTTCCTCATTCACCGTTGTATTCAGCTTCGTAATAATAGCCTCCAGTTCTGGTACATGCACATGTCCATAATTCAGTGCTCCCTCAGGCATGTAAGCCGCATTCAGATAATAGCTCGCATCGCCGCGCGGAGCCGTAATGCTGCTGTAAGTTGCCAAATCCCAATCCTGATGAGCGGCAAGATATTCGTCGATATTATCGACCTGCCGGATATCAATCGTAATACCGAGCTCCTTGGCGTTAGCCTGGATTAGCTGTGAAATGAGCGGAAGCTCTGCCCTTGACTGATAGGTCAATAACGTGAGATGAAGCGCTTGTCCATCGGGCGCTTTCACTTTGCCGTCTTGCACTGAATATCCAGCTTGCTTGAAGCTGTCTCGTGCAGCGCTCAAATCAAACTTTTTCATAGCATATGCCGGCGAAAAAGGAAAGTCGGACAGGAACGGACCCTGAGCGGGAGTCCCCTGACCAGACATGATGCCATTGGCAATCTCGTCACGATTAATCAGATGGTCGAAGGCTTTGCGCACGGCCGCCTTTTTCAGATTGATGTTGTTCATATTGTAAATGAGCTGATGCGTCCGCAAGCTGGGCAGAGAGTCCACCTTGACCGTGGAATCGGCTTTCAGCAGGTCCAGGCTTTCAATCGGCGGACGATATACAATATCAACGTCCTTGGCTTGAAAAGCAAGCTGACGTGCATTGGCGTCTTCGTTAAATACGAACTTGGCCTGCTTCAATTTCACTTCACCGTTCCAATATTGATCGTTGCGTTCCAAATTCAGTTCACTACCGGCACGAAAGCTGGCAGCCTTGAACGGCCCCGTCCCCGATGGGAGGGCATCTGTTGAGGAAGTATCTATGACTGCCGTATTGGGATGAACCAGCTCAGACGCAAATTCCGGGAAAGGCCTGTCTGTCGTGACCTTCAAAATCTGTCCGTTCGCCTGGATGTCACGAATATGCAGCGCATTTTTAACCGATGGGTTGAGTTTTTGCGCTCTTTCCAGGGATGCTTTTACAGCAACGGCATCAACGGGCTTACCACTATGGAATTTCACGCCCGGACGGATGTTAAAGGTCCAGTGCTGTCCATCCTTGCTGTTCCATTTCTTTGCAAGCCAAGCTTCCAGCTTGAGGTCTTTGTTCACTTTGATCAGTGTTTCACCCACTCCAGCGCGGACGGCTGTATAGTTCACATCCGTATGCGGATCTATGGAGGAGCTTTGTACATTGAACAATAAGGTGACACTTTTATCTTGCGGTGCGTTTGCAGCAGATGAAGAGAGTGAACCTGATGGTGATGATGAGCAGGCCGCCACCATCACCGCTATGACTGTAGGTATGAATAGCTTCAAATACGGGCGCTTAAACAACTGGTAATCCCCCTTAATGGTAATCGTAATGTTTACAATTTACTTCATAAAGCATATCGTAACCAAATGGGGGAGCTTTGTAAATATGTAATTGCATGAATATGTATATCGATTCATAGAGAAAAAGGCTGCTTGACCGTGGAAATAAGGTCAGCAGCCTTTACTGTGGGCATGTCAATTAGTGCATCGGAGCTTGAGTTGCTCCTTTTTTGACATGAACTCTGCGGATAAAAAAGGCAATGAATAGGCCGATCACACTGACAATCATGGCAAAGAAAAATGAATGCTGGGATCCGAATACCATGGCATTCGCCATTTCGTTTACGGATTCAGGCATACTGGATTGGCTCAAATAGCTTTCCATGCCTTTGGAGAGAATGCTTACTGCTACGGCTGTACCGATAGCACCGGCGACTTGCTGGAGCGTGCTCATGATGGCTGTTCCATCCGGGTAAAGCTCCAGAGGCAGCTGGTTTAGACCATTCGTCTGAGCTGGCATCATGATCATGGAAATCCCGATCATCAGGCAGCAATGAAGTACAATAATGAGTACGATAGCTGATGTCGTCGTAATGCCGGACAGGAAAAACAAAACAGCGACAACGATCGCAAGCCCTGGGATGACGAGCCATTTGGGACCAAATTTATCGAACAGGGAGCCCATAACGGGAGACAAGAGACCATTGATAATCCCACCTGGCAGAAGCACCAAACCAGCTGTCAAAGCGGACAGGGCCAGCCCTTTTTGCAAAAAGAGCGGAAGAATTAACATCGTAGAAAGGATGGTCATCATACACAGGAAGATCATCACGACTCCGATGACAAACATCGGATATTTAAAAACACGCAAATTCAGCATAGGCTGCTTCATTTTTAACTGGCGCATCGAAAACAGAACCAACGCGATCAGCCCGATGATCACAGGAAGAAAAACAACCGGGCTGGCCCAGCCTTCGCCGCCTTCTCCGGATTTACTGAACCCGAACACGACACCGCCGAAGCCGATGGAAGACAATAGAATAGATAAAATGTCAATTTTCGGCTTGGTAATTTTCGAAACATTTTGCATAAATAAAATGCCGAAGATTAACGAGAGCACCAGGAACGGAAGGGAGATCCAGAAAATCCAGTGCCAGGACAGATTTTGTAGCACCAGTCCTGCAATGGTAGGTCCAACCGCAGGTGCAAACATAATCACCAATCCGATGATCCCCATAGCCGCGCCTCTCTTTTCAGCCGGGAAAATGATCAAGATGGTATTAAACATCAACGGCAATAACAGTGCTGTACCGACGGCCTGAAGAATACGCGCGATCAATAGTACTGAAAATGTAGGTGCGAGCGCAGCAACAATACAACCTGCAATAGAAAAAAGTAACGATGCAACAAATAACTGTCTAGTAGTGAAGGTTTGCAGCAGCAATCCAGATACAGGTACCAAAATACCGAGTGTCAGCAGAAAAGCCGTAGTCAGCCATTGGGCTGTTGCTGTCGTAATGTGCAAAATCTGCATCAAATCATTTAACGCAATGTTCAGCGCCGTCTCACTAAACATCCCGATAAAACCGCTAAGCAGCAGGGCAATCATAATAGGCAGCACCTTGAACGTTTTGGGTTCAGAAGGAGCGCTTGTTTGACTCATTGTACTCATGTTGTTTTTGTTCCTCCAATATATTGATGGGTATTGAATTATAACGATCGGTCTATATATAATAAACATGCTGTTATTTTTTTGTCAAAGTAAAAATTTAAATATTATACAATGAAGGATGCTGTATATGGCTGCTAAACCCGAATCATATGAGAATATCGTACAAACCGCGTCGAAGCTCTTTTTTCATCAAGGGTATCACGCCACTGGGCTTAATCAGATTCTTGCAGAAAGCGGGTCCCCGAAGGGGTCTCTATACTATTATTTTCCACATGGTAAAGAAGAGCTGGCGTTGGAGTGTATCAGAAGAGGGAATGAGCTGATTAAGCAAAAGCTAAAAGAGTCCCTGGCCGGGAACGATGATCCTGTATTAGCCATCCAGGAATTTATTCGCAACACAGCTGAAGCGGCAGATCGTACCAGCTTTAACGGATTCATGCCGATTGGCTTTTGGACTGCTGCAGAAACTTCCTGCATTAGTGAATCTCTCCGCCATGCCTGTGTGAATACGTTTACAGATTGGCAGCATCTCTATGTGGAACGCCTTCAGGCAGCAGGCTGGATGGAAGAAAAGGCGCGTAGTCTGGCAGTGCTTATTATTTCCATGTTGGAAGGAGCTTTAATACTGGCCGTTACTCAACAGAGCAGTGCTCCCATTTATAATGTAGTGGATTATATTCCACAGCTGATCAAATAACCAGAACCTTCAAAACGCTCCGAAATAAGCTCTAACCAATGACTTTAGAGAGCCGATTTTCTTGTCTTGAGAAATCGGCTCTTTTTATGTACCCGTGGATGAAATTTTACTCAGATTACCAGCACCAAATGATGAAAAGTATGGTAAAATGGAATGAATTTGATTTTGTACGAAAGAGAGGGTGAAAGCAAGTGGCAAAGGCGAAGGTGGCCAAACGGCCTACTCGGGATGAATTTGTGCTGGAGGAAATCGGAAATCAGCTTGTAGAGGCACAACAAGAGCAATCCGAAGTTGTATTGACCGTCTGGGGGCGTGAAGAAGCAGTCCGCGGACAGATCGTCAAATTGGACCCAAGAACGGGAAGAGTTCATGTAGAGAATAATGGTGAAACGGATAAGGTTCCTTTTATGGACATTATGAGTGTCAATTACCCGAGAGATTAGTCAAGCTTACATAGTTAAGTAGAAGGCAAACCTAAAAAAGCAGCATTTTATAATCTTTATACAAAAAAACAACCGAGTGGTTTGAAGCCATCGGTTGTTTTTGTATATATGTCGCATGAGAGAGGAAGAAACCTCGTACATGCTTATGTGGCCTTTATAGGAGTCGTGTTATTACCGCGTGCTTCAGCTTTCTTCAGCACCTTACGATCAAAAATGAAAGGCCCGAATGGCAGCAGTGAGGCAATCAAGGCCATAAGCCCTTGCAGTATTGTTATTTTCCGTAAAATCAGCATGACTACAGTCGCAGCCACATAAGCCACGAACAATACCCCATGAATCATCCCCACCCAGCTTACCATTTGCGGCATTCCGGCTGCGTATTTAAGAGGCATGGCGATACATACGAGCAACAAATATGAAATCGCTTCAACATTACCGATGAAACCAAAGGTCTTCAATGCATTTCTGAACATCATAAATCTCCTTTCTTTTATTAATTAAAATTTAATATAACCTACAAACCGATGTTATAAAACGGTAAAAAGTTACGATATATCGAATATTTACAGCATATCCAAGGGGCTGTCTGAGTTTTCACCTAACATCAAATAAGGTGAAGCCCTAAACATTCTCTATGATAATTCCGATAACATTTAAATGAACATGTAACCATTAAGGAGAGCATTGACCATGAATAAAAAGCGTTTGCGCCAATGGATGGCTCCGTTCGCAACGGCTACACTGATTTTAAATACGGGATATGGCATCTGGGGAGGAACGGATGCGTTGGCGAGCCAATCCGCTGCTCTGAGTGTTGCACCAGCGGAGGTAAGCAATTTGAATGCGGCTGCGCTAGATACAACAAGGGTGAATTTGTCTTGGACTAACCCGTCGGACATCAATTTTGACCATGTACAGGTGATCGGTGTCAGTAACGCTGTGTATGTAGACAACATTCGAAGCAACTCTTATACGTTGAGTGGCTTACAGCCGAATACGGCATATACCTTCCGGGTAAAGACGGTGGATAAAAGTGGGAATGATTCTCCGGGCACTATAATACAGGCCAAGACTGCTTCCGTGGATGCTCCTGTAGATAAGACGCCTCCAGGAGAGGTAAGCGGGCTGAGCGTGACGAATTTGGGGTACAACGCTTTTACCGTAAATTACATAATGCCCAAGGATGCAGACTTGAGCCAAGCTATTATCTATTTAAATGGCAAGGAAATGCAGCGAACTACAGGGACGTCCTATACGTTTAGTGGATTGATTGCTTCCACAAGCTATACAGTAACGATCAGGACTATAGACAAATCCGGCAACATATCTGGAGGCATCAGTATTCCGGTTACGACCTCAGCGCTCACCGTCGATACAGTGCCGGAAGTGACAGGAGCTTCAGTGACATCAGTTAATAACTATAGCGTTACTGTTTCCTGGACGAGGCCCAGCGGAATTAGTACGGTCAGTTTATATCGGGACGGAACACTGATCACAGACTCAACAGGCACGTCTTACACATTCAACAATCTTTCATCAGGAACGTCGTATTCATTTACGATTAAATCCAAACGAAGCACAGGTGCATTGTCCTCCGGTGTAAGGCTGACTGCTACAACGAACAGCACGTCTTCCAATTCGTCGGAAGTTTCCAATCTTGATGTAGATAGCAAGAGTGATACCTGGATCAAAATCACCTACGATATGCCGAGTTCGGCTGAAAAAGTGAAAATATATGCTGATGGTGACTACAAGGGGACTACATCCTCCGAATCCTATAAAATTACGGGTTTGCGTGAAGGACGCTGGTATGAGATTAAGGTCACAACGGTAAATAGCAGTGGAAGGGAATCTGACGGTGTAAAGATCTCGGAACGCGCAGACAGTTATAGTGATTCCTCGTCGTCGTCATCCTATTCATCGAACTATGAGAAAGCAAGAGATTTGATGCGAATTGCGGAAAACAGTCTGAATGCTTCCGACTGGCGCTCTGCCAGAGACGCAATCAGTGATCTGCCGAGCGGGACACGTAAAAGCGACCTGCTGGATCGGCTGGAAGCTATTCGCAATCGAGCGATTGGTACCAGTAGTTCATCGTCCGGGACGAGCACTACTACAACCACTTCCGGTACAACGTCCTCAAACTCTAACAATGCGGTTTCCTCATATTCAACTTCGTTCACCCTGACACCAGGAGCTAAAGCAGCTTATGTCGATGGTCGTGCTACGACGATGGCTCAGGCTCCGCGAATCATAAATGGGGTAACGATGGTCCCGTTGCGCTTTATCAGTGAACGGGTGGGCTACCAGGTAAACTATGATAAAGCGACCAAAAAAATCATTATGAATCGCCCTACTGACGGCAAACAAGTGGTGCTCCAAGTCAAGAATTCGACCCTTGCCGTGTATGAGTTAAACAACTCCCGGAATTACTCGACGAACATCACAGCTCCGGTTATTATTAACGGCTACACGCTTGTTCCATTACGAGTGATTAGCGAACTTTCGGGCTATCAGGTGAACTATAATACTGCATCCAAGCAAATTACGATTACAAAATAATACTTCTCTAAAAAGAGTTCCATAGTTTTTACTTTGGAACTCTTTTTATGAGCTTATATAATCAATAAATCGCTTGGCCGCTGGAGATATATAGCGGTCTTTTCTCCATTTCAATCCTACTTCCCATTCCCAGCCTTCCTCCTGAATCGGAACCCATACAAGTCCATCGAGCATTAAGCCGAAGGTTTTGGGAAGCACCGATACCCCAAGCCCGGCTTTAATAAACCCCGCCACTGTGGGCAAATCTTCTGCATCAAAAGTGGAACTCAGCATAAAACCTGTATTTTCGAAGCGGGACGTTATGGTGGCTTTTAGCCCGCAATTGTTCTTAAGACCAACAAAGGGTTCACCGGATAAATCAAACAAACTTAAAGAGGATCGGTTGGCGAAAGGATGCTGATCAGAAACGACAATATACAAAGGCGTTTTCTGTATAACAATCCATTCATGATTGTCTACGGTGGACTCTCTTGAAGTAATCATCAAATCGGAATGGCCTTTATCAAAATGCTCGTTGATGTCGCCAAGGTTACCTTGTGTCAAATCAAAACGCACATTCGGATTGGTGATCTGATAATCCCTGATTAAAGCTGGAACCAGATCAATACCCAAAATGTTCAAATAAGAAATGTGTATGACACCATAATCGGGATTGGACGATTCTTCAATCTCCTGTTTTCCCTTTTCAAGATTATTCAGGGCTTCCTCGACCCATTTGCTAAATATTCTCCCGTATCGGTTGAGCTCTACATTCCGGCCATTCCGTTCAAATAGTGGAATTCCGAGTTCATTTTCCAGTTTGGAAATCGCATGACTTAATGCAGGTTGGGTTATGTTAAGCGCCTTGGATGCGCTGGTCATATGTTGGAGACGGGCAACCGTTAAAAAATACTGCAATTGTGTAAGCTCCAATAGGAACACCTCTTGAATTATGAATAATAATAATAGATTTCATTAAAACTATAAATTAGACAATCAATTCATGTCAAGATTACAATAACTTTGGGTTTGGGAGACTTCACAAATAACGAAAGGAGTTGTAATCCAGTATGACGGCCTATGTCATTTTTATACGGGAGAAAACGAATGATCCGGAAGAACTCAATATTTATTCCGCTAAAGCTCCAGCTGGGTTGGAAGGACACCCTGTTACACCACTAGCCGTGTATGGCATGCATGAAGTCATCGAGGGACCTGAAGCTGAAGGAGCTGCGTTGCTGGAGTTCCCTAGTTTTGAGGAAGCAAAAGCTTGGTATTATAGCCCCGCCTATCAGGATGCCGTGCAGCACCGATTGAAGGGCGGAACCTACCGTGGAATGATTATTGAAGGAATTCCGAAAGAGGAGAAGGGCGTTTGAATAAAAGGAGGAGATCAAATTTAATGGCTATCACTTATGCAAACCCAATGACTGAATTCGAAGGTAAGAAAGTGCTTGTAACAGGCGGTACTAAAGGGATGGGGGAAAAGATCGCTCAAAGATTTGCGGCGGCTGGTGCTACCGTCCTGACGACTGCACGTTCCATTCCGGATGAGCTTGCTGATCCTAACTTGTTTGTTCAAGCAGACATTTCAACCCTTGAAGGTGTAGGAAAAGTTGTCCAGGCAGTTCAAGAGCGTTTTGGAACCATTGACATCTTAGTCAATAATGTTGGCGGTTCTAATACTCCTCCAGGTGGGGCTCTGGCAGCAACAGATGAAAACTGGATGGAAACCTTAAATTGGAATTTACTTGCTGCTGTTCGTCTGGATCGTGGATTGCTTCCGTTGATGCTGGACAAGGGCAAAGGTGTAATTATTCACATTTCATCTATTCAAGGCAAATTGCCGCTGTACGAGTCAACTGTACCTTATGCTGCTTCCAAAGCTGCTTTGACTAACTATAGCAAAAGCTTATCCAAGGAGTTTTCTCCCAAAGGAATCCGTATTAATACCGTATCACCAGGATTTATCCAAACCACTGCTGCTGATGCAATGATGGAGAATATTGCTAAAGTAACAGGCAGTGTTGAGAGCGCGCTTCAATCCGTAATGGATGCTTTGGGAGGCATTCCTTTAGGCCGTCCCGGTTATCCGGAAGAAGTTGCCGAATTGGTAGCATTCTTGGCTTCTGACCGTGCCGGCTCCATTACAGGCGCCAACTATGTCATCGATGGTGGAACGGTTCCTACTGTCTAAGGCTATAAATATAGCCGATTATATCTGGTTCTTGGGTAAATTCCGATCATGTCGATATTCGACTGATCGGAATTTCGATGTTTACACCCATCCCGCATTGATGAGCAGTAGGTGATCGAAGAAAAATATGTACTTTTTTACATATATAAATGGGGGAGCTCATGATTTATATTGAATATATTTGCATACGAACATTTATTTTTTGCCCAAACGTACACACGATCTCGCCCATGTGTACGTTTTTTTTAACTCCATTATTTTGTAAAATGGCTAGAGGAATCGTTTTATTTTTTTAACTAAAGCCGCAAAATGATAAAATATAAAAGTTGAACCAAAGACATAAAGAGGTGGACTATGGACAAAGAATCCAATGAACATGATCAAGGTGTAAATTTGAAGATAAACGACGGCGATAGAGAGCGAATTAGCACATCCAGAGTTCCCATTATAATATGGGTCATTTTGATTCATAGTGAAGGGCTTATTTTTGAGAGTAAATATACATTACTACCGTTTCAAAGTATTTTGTTTTCCTTGGCCCTGATTGTGCACATACTTTTGTACTGGCATGTTCGTAAAGTTCTACACTACTGTTCATGGTTTTATTTTATTATTCAAGGAGCCATCATCTTTTCAAGCGCCTTTCTTCTGCCTAAAAGCTTTCCAATTGTGCTGGTTGGATTAATCCCGGTTTTAATCGGTCAAAGCATAGGTGTTTATTATCAAGCGAAAAAAGTTGTATTGGTGTTTATTAGTTTTTATCTTCTTTTTTGTTCTTACATGATATGGAGCTACGATAGCGATAGCTCCGTGTTATTTATTTCAGTGCTCATTCTGCTAACCATTATCGTAGCTGCCTACGCTAATCTTTTCTACAGGCAGGTTAATGCACGGATTCGTACCCAGAACTTTCTTGCTGAGCTGGAGCTTGCACATCAAAAAGTGGAAGAGCTTACACTAGCCAATGAACGGCAACGCATGGCCCGGGATTTGCATGATACACTGGCTCAAGGTCTTGCCGGGCTTATTATGCAGCTGGAAGCCATAGATGCTCACCTGACAAAAGGCAGCGCGCAGAGAGCTCATGAAATCGTTCAGCAGTCCATGTCACAAGCACGCAAGGCGCTGGCTGACTCACGACGGGCAATAGACAATCTGCGCTCAAAATCAGCCTCGGAAGTCGACTTTGCTGATGCAATCCGGGAAGAAGCACAGCGTTTTACGATGGCTACCGGAATTCAAACATCGCTGGACATCAAGATTAAAGCCTCGGTATCCAGGGTGATGATTGAGCATGGACTACACATCATAAGTGAATGTCTAACGAATGTAGCCAGGCACTCGCATGCCAAGAACGTATGGATCCATATTTTAGATCATCAAGGCATACTTTCTATAGAGATCCGTGATGATGGAAAAGGATTTAATACAAATATCATTGCAAGACAAACAGGACATTATGGACTAATAGGCATTTACGAGCGTGCGCGTCTGCTGGGCGGAACCATCAAGATCAACAGCACAGCTCAAGAAGGAACAACTGTTAAACTAGAGGCACCCCTTGCTAAAGGAGACATTTTATGAAATATAAAATATTAATCGTAGATGATCATTGGGTGGTTAGAGAAGGGCTAAAGCTTGTTATAGAGACAAATGACAGCTACGAAGTTGTTGGTGAAGCGGAAGAAGGAGCAACAGCGCTTGCCCTGGTTGAGGAGCTTCAGCCAGATGTAATCCTAATGGATCTATATATGCCACATATGAGCGGATTGGAAACAATGAAAGCTTTAAAAGAGAAGCAAAATGAAACGCCGGTTATTATCCTGACCACCTATAACGAGGATGATTTAATGATTCAGGGACTCTCTTTGGGGGCCAAAGGATATTTATTAAAAGATACCAGCCGTGAAAATTTGTTTCGGACGATTGAATCCGCATTAAGGGGAGAGACACTTCTTCAGCCGGAAATTACAGCCAGAGTTTTTGCTAAAACAAGTAAGAGAGAGGTCAAGAACGAGCAGCATGAAGATACTTCCATTCTGAGCGAAAAAGAAAGGATCGTATTACAGTCCGTTGCACGAGGGCTTAGGAGCAAGGAAATAGCGTTTGACATGGGGATTTCGGAGCGGACAGTGAAAGCGCATTTAACAAACATTTATAACAAACTTGGTGTCGATTCCCGGTCTGAAGCGGTAGCCGTGTCTCTGGAACGTGGAATCCTGCATCTTTAAAAATAGCTAATAAAAGCCTGTATATATTCGAAATTGCCCTATCGTACATGAGGTGCTTGCCCTTATGTACGATTTTTTTGTTTGTTAATTGTTATAACATGATGAAAGGAATGAAGAAAATTTACTTGACCCATGGGTTGCTGATAGCACCTTTAGAGGAGAGAATCAGGGAGGATGACATTAGTTGAAGAGAAAAAGAATCAGAATAATGATTGCAGGGGTTGCATTAGCCATAGTAGCTTCCGGTTGCTCCAGTGCATCGGAGAACTCTGTAACAGAAGCCAGTCACCCGGTAAAAATTGAAAAACTTGTAATGAAACCTTTGGCCAATGATTTTAATTTGGCGGGAACATTGCAGGCAAGTAATGAAGCCAATGTTTCCTTTGAAGCGGATGGACGTATATTGAACACCATGGTTAAGGTTGGGGATTCAGTAGAAAAAGGGAGTGTCCTTGCGAAGTTAGATACATCGGTTTACCAATTACAGCTTGATCGGGCAAAGGCAACCATGGAAAAGGCAAAGGCCGGTGTTAGCCAAGCGGAGGCTTCTGTTCAATCGGCACAGGCGGGCATTCATAATGCACAATCCCAGATTAATGCGGCCCAATCGAAATTGCAGGAATTGAACAACGGCGCCAAAAAGCAGGAAATTGCACAGTCACAAAATGCGCTTACTGCGGCAACCAATAATTACAACAAGAAGAAAGCGGATGCCGCACGGACCCAAAGTCTATTCCAGGCAGGTGCAGTATCATTAACGGAAAATGAGAATGCACAGCTGGAATTAACGAACGCACAAAAAAGCTTAGTTGACGCGCAAGAGCAATTGTCTCTCTTGCTTGCAGGGGCCTCTCAGGAACAGCGTGCACAGGCTTCGGCTGGCGTAGATCAGGCCAGGGCAGGGCTGGAATCGGCTAGGGCTACTCAACAACAAGGACAAGCCAGTATAGCACAGGCGCAGGCTACCTACGAGGATGCATTGGCTGCTTATGAACAAACATCCTTATCACTTAAAAAAGCCACTTTAACATCCCCGATAACTGGTGTTGTGATTGAAAAAAAGGTATCTGATGGTCAACTGGGCTCCACTGGGAGTGAGGCATTTGTTGTCGGGAATATCAAGACTCTAAAGGTACTCCTCCCCGTACCGGATAGTGAAATCTTATCGTGGAAGAAAGATCAAAAAGTAAATATATCTCTCTATGATGAAATCAGAACAGGGACCGTTACCCAGATCTATCCATCGACTAATTCCAAAACGGGGAGCATCAATGTGGAAGTTAGCATTCCCAATCCTGAACTGAATTGGAAGCCTGGTCAAGTCGTAAGTGCATCTAAAAGCATGGATCAATCCAAAGCACTGTTAGTACCCGTAGAGTCAGTGATTAGCACTGGAAATGACCCTTATGTCTTTAAAGCTATAAATGGAAAGGCCGTTAAAACAGCGATTAAACTGGGAAAAGTGACTAATAATCAGCTCGAAGTTGTCTCTGGACTACAGGCAGGTGATCAAATCGTTACACAAGGAGCAGGAACCTTATTTAATGGTGATTTAATTGGGAATGATGTACTTGGGAAATCGGAGGAGTCGTCCGAATGATTAAATATATCGTTAAAAAACAAAAGATTACACTTATTTTCTTTGGTATGTGCATTGTGCTAGGACTCTACAACTTTACATCGTTACCTAAACAGGAGCAACCTGATGTTATTCCCTTGTCAGCCAGTGTTACAACCGTCTATCCGGGCGCCTCACCTGAAAGAATCGAGCAAACCATTACTAAGGTAATGGAACAGAAAATTAAAGCAGTACAAGGTGTCAAAACGATTTCTTCCACTTCATCTAAAGGCCAATCCAGTATAACTATAGAAGCTTTTGAAGATGCGGACCCGACAAAGGTGTGGGCTGATCTTCGTACCAAGGTACAGGATGCACAGTCCGAGCTTCCAGATGATGCGATGCAGCCTATTATCAATGATAGCATGACAAGCTCTTTCATTGGTTCATATGCGATTACTTCTGATAAAGTTGAGAATTTATACTCGTTAAATGAATTGATGAACAAATGGAAAGATCAATTAAAAACGGTCTCAGGTGTTTCGCAAGTTAATATTCAAGGAATACCGGATCAAGAAGTACGAATCAGTTTGGACACACAAAAGATGCAACAATATAACATCTCCTGGGAGCAGGTTGTTCAAGCGATCAAAAATGAGAATGACAGAGTTCCTACAGGAAGTATGGATTTCAATGAGCGTACTTATCAGCTGACGGTAAATGCCTCTACTGATCCATCTATTCTAAATAACGTCCAGATTTCAAGCAATGACGATGGATTCCCGATATCTCTGAAAGATGTAGGTACAGCCTCACTTGTTTTTAAAAAAGCGGCTAGTTATACGTATGTAAATAACAAACCTGCTATTTCGATCAGTGTGAGTGGAGATACAGGCACAGACGTGCCAACGGTATCTAAAGCGACAACAGCCAAAATCAATGAACTTGTGAGCAGTTTGCCGAAGAACGTGCATTTTGAGCTGCTTTTTGCGCAAAATGATCGAGTAAATGAAATGTTCGGGAACCTGACTAAAGAGATGATAATCGCTATTTTATCGGTCATTGTTATATGTACATTAGGTTTGAATTTGCTGACTTCTGCATTTGTGGCCTTGGCAATTCCTGTTTCCATCGCCATAGGCTTTATTTTCTTGCCCACAACAGGAACCACGCTGAATCAAATTTCAGTCATCGGATTAATCATCGTGTTAGGGATATTGGTTGATGATGCCGTCGTGGTAAATGACAACATTGAACGCCGACGCTCTGAATTTGGGGAGGATGCTACGGAAGCGGCCATTAAAGGGACGAAAGAGGTATCCTTATCGATCATTACAGCTACGCTAGCTACGGTTGCAGCATTTGCCCCGCTTTTATTCCTGCCGGGCACTATTGGAGACTTTATTAAACCAATACCTACCGTTATTTCGTTAACGATGCTGGCTTCCATGATTATGTCTCTAACGATCATTCCTATTTTCCGTCAATGGTACGATCAACGTCGTAAAGGAAAAGAGAGTAGTAAAACAGTTAAGCCACCTGGGCTTCTTGGTAATCAAATACAGTCTCTATCCAATGTGTACTCTAAAAACTGGATGCCAAGAATACTGCGACGTCCACTTTTAACAGCGCTTATTGGTCTTATGATTGGTACAGCAGCTTATGGACTACTTGCTATTGTTCCCATTGAATTATTTCCAGATTCCGATAAAGCGGATGCCACGATCAGCGTAACGATGCCAGAAGGAACGTCGTTGCAGGCAACCAATCAGGTTGTAAGCGAGATTGGGACCTGGGTCAAAAAACAGCCGGAAACAGAGCGGCTGGCGGCAACGGCAGGTGGAGGAGCGCCTCAGCTGTACAGCGATGTTGCAGGTGGTCACGGCTCTGGGGGAGCGGTAAACGGTCAACTTGCTGTCGTTGGAAAAGAGGGGCTATTTGATCTCAAAAAAACAGTGGATAATTGGACCAACACGTTACAAGCTAAATATCCATCTGCATTAATAAGCATTCGTGTTCCTCAATTAGGTATTCCGGTCGGCAGTGCGGTGTCTATCCGTATTAAAGGAGAAGACATTGGAAAACTGCAAAATATGACAACTAAAGTAAAAGAAATCGTTGCGGGGACCCCCGGAGCTGTAGATGTGACCGATAATATGGGTATGCAAAGCTATAATCTGAATTTCCAAATCAATCAGCAAGCCTTGGATAAATATCAGGTTAGCTATTCCGATTTAACGCGTACTTTGCTATTAATGGGTGACGGGGTGAATGTAACGGATTTTGATACGGGTAAGGAATTGCTTGATGTAAATGTATACATGAACAAACCAAACAATGATCCTGAGGTATTATTCCAACAATTAAGTGTGACCAATACGGCAAGGGAGCAAATCCCCTTATCCCAATTAGCCACGATGAAACCGGACTTTTCCATCCAGCAAATCCACCGTTATGATTTGGAGCGGACTGTAACGATTTCAGCCAATGCAAATGGGCGTACGGCTACGGAGCTCACCCAGGACATCCGTAGCAAGCTTACAAATACTCAGTTTGAGCCGGGCTACACTTGGGAGATGGGAGGGGAAACATCTGCGCAGTCCGATATGTTTAAGGATTTGGGCAAATTAGCTGTTATTGTTATTTTTCTTATTCTCCTCTTAATCACAATGCAGTTTTACTCGGTTTCCACACCGCTAATTATTATGACCACTGTTTATCTGGCAGCGGCAGGGGGAATCCTGGGAAGTTTTATTTCAGGCATGCCAATTGGATTCATGAGTATTATGGGTATCATTTCACTTGCCGGTATCGTCGTGCGCAACGGTATCGTGTTGATAGAGTTTATTGAAGATGCGCGGCGTGAAGGAGCTAATTTAACAGACGCGATTCTAATGGCATGCTCTGCCCGTTTCCGTCCAATCTTGCTTACTTCGTTAACTGCGATTGTCGGTATGATCCCCATTGCCACAATAGGGGAGATCTTGTTCAAACCGTTGGCAACGACCATTATATTCGGACTGATCTTTTCAACCATTTTAACGTTGTTTGTAGTTCCGACTCTTTATATGGTTGTAGCTAATCTGAAGCTGAAGCGGAAGCATAAGAAGGAAATGCAGGCAAATAGCGATAGCTCATTGTCTCTGTAGATGTTACAAAAGATAGATTATAGTGCTGCTTGAATCCTACCCGGTCGTACATTAGGCTATTTGCCCTAATGTACGATTTTTTCTTTTGCTGGAGTAATACAAAATAGTAAGAGTATTCATGAAGTAGCATCGTATCGAAAGGGCATGAGTCCGGTACAATACCGAGCACATGCCCAACAGGTTGCCTAAATAATACGTGTCTAACTTTAAGGGGTCACTTCAAATCGGCCTGCCTTACATTATTTTTATCCTTATTGACTGTATCCGTAATTATCGGGGAATAGCTTTTAGGCGGAAGGTAGAGCTGACAAAATCCCCTGCCAGGTCCGAGATAACAAGCCCAATTCTTATGAGGCGGTCACCTCCAAAGATTTCACCGCCGAACGCTGGACAGAAAGGGGAAACGCCGTCTTCCGCCAAGGTATTCCCCCCATGATCTATAGTGCTGCCCGTTGCTCCGGTTTCGATGATATACTTTTTCTCCGGGTTAAGTCCTTTTAACGTTAATCTCCGTATTGGTCCGTTCGGCTCAGCCAGCACGCGGAAATAAGCGACAAAAGCTTCGGCCTGGTCCTCGCTAACAAACATCCAGGCCGTATCGCCTCGACCCTCAAACGGGCTCAGGAGTCGATACATATTCCCCTGCTGTACAAGGGAGCGAATTTCCTTATACTGGGCGATTTGTTTGGCAGCGAGCTCCTTTTCTTCTTTTGTAAATGCAGTGAGGTCAAGCTCGTAGCCAAAGTTGCCGCTCATGGCCACGTCACCGCGAATGGCGAGGGAGGTGATTCGTCCCACCTGGTGGTTCGGTACGCTTGATACGTGTGCCCCCATGGTGCTGGCCGGATACACGATGCTTGTTCCGTACTGGATAGCCAATCTTTCAATCGCATCGGTATCGTCGCTGGTCCATGTTTGCGGCATATAGTAGAGCATTCCGGGATCGAACCGTCCGCCTCCTCCAGAGCAGCTTTCGAACAAGATGTTCGGGAAGCGGGAGGTCAGACGTTCCAGCAGATCGTAAAGGCCGAGCATATAACGGTGCGCGGTTTCCTTTTGCCGTTCGCTAGAAGCTGTAGCCGAAGCAATCTCCGTCATATTACGGTTCATGTCCCACTTGACATAAGTAATTGGAGCGAGCGAGAATACCGAGCTAAGCGTATCGTACAAATAGTCGCATACTTCCTTGCGGGATAGATCAAGCACCAACTGAGATCGACCTTCCGTCTGCCGCCGACCTACAGCATGCAGGCACCAATCGGGATGCTTGCGATACAATTCACTATCAGGAGACACCATTTCCGGCTCTACCCACAGCCCAAACTGTAATCCTTGT
Source organism: Paenibacillus kribbensis (assembly GCF_001705305.1). Lineage (GTDB taxonomy): Bacteria > Bacillota > Bacilli > Paenibacillales > Paenibacillaceae > Paenibacillus > Paenibacillus kribbensis_B. Next base: position 56,771 of record NZ_MCBP01000012.1, on the reverse strand, counting down.
TCATTAACTCGTTTGGCCAGGTCAGCAAGACCTCCGGGCAACTTGCGGCGGTCCTCAAACCAGTCTCCAAGCGAATTATCGTCATTGTCGCGTTTACCAAACCAACCGTCGTCAAGAACAAAGAGCTCAATACCAAGGGGACCCGCTTCTTTAGCAATCGCTTCGATTTTATCGGCGTCGAAGTTGAAATAAGTGGCTTCCCAATTGTTTACGAGAATAGGGCGCTCTTTGTCACGGTAAACACCCCGGCACAGACGTGTGCGGTAGAGTCGATGATAGGTACGCGACATGCCCCCAAGACCTTCTTCGGAAAAGACCAGTACGGCTTCAGGGGTCTGGAATGACTGACCCGGTTCAAGTCGCCAGGAGAAATCAAAGGGATTGATTCCGATACTTACACGGGTTTGGTTGAACTGCTCTACTTCTGCCTGTGCGACGAAGTTGCTGCTGTAGACCAGACTGAATCCGTATACATCTCCACGATCTTCAGTTGCATCAGGACGAAGCAGTGCGAGAAAGGGATTCATCTGATGACTGCTGGAACCCCGGCGACTTTCCAAGCGAATAGCCCCGGGCCCGAGGTCGCGGCGCTGGATATGTCTTTCACGCACCCAGGCTCCGGACAGGTAGAGAGCTTGGTAGTTGGAATCTCCGAAATCGACAGAGGCGCTCATGGCTTGCTCAATACTTATGACAGCGCTTCCTTTATGCTCAAAAAGAGTAGACCGCGCAATAGCGCTGTGATTAGCAAATACGGTATAGAGCAGTGTGGCCTTAAGACCCGAGTATTGGTCCTCAAGGATCAAAAAGAGGGTTGTCGCTTCATCATCCGATTCGGTGTAGACGGCAGGAAGCCCTTCGAGCTTTGGTTTACCCGGTACAATGCGGTAGCCGCTATATTTTAGCTCCGTAATCCGACTTCCGTCTGCAAGTGCAACCTGGTAAGCGGGCTGACGAAAGTCACTTGTTCCATACTGAGGATATTCCTGGGGAAGCGTGTCCAGGGAAATCGTGCGGTTGGAAGGCACAGGATTGGGGGAGAAGGAGCAGCGCTCCCTGAGCTCCAGTATATTTGCCAGACTTTTATCATGATGAAGTCGAGCCCCCCAGTAGACATGTGCGGGATATCCTTCTACAAGCTGGATAATATAGCTGCAATCTTTGGACTGCAGGTGGAACAAGCCAAGCGCCTCATTTACATGAATGTTCATGATATTCACTCCTTAGGGGTTCATCATATCGATTGTTTTACGTAAGGATACTTATCTATGACAAGAAGACTTTCAAAAACTGATGTTAGCTGTTTGCGGATGAGCTCTCCCGTATGACAAGCTTGGTCCCAATCACGCTGTGCGCAGGCGCTTCACGTCCTTCAAACCGTTCAGAGAGCAGTTGAACGGCAGCCTTTCCCATTTGTTCGGGATAGGCGCGCACAGTGGTTAACGGAGGCTGTACAAAGGCAGCCATATCAATGTCGTCAAAGCCGACGATAGCCATATCCTCCGGTACCTTGACTCCATGTCCATGAAGGGCGCGAAGGGCACCGATGGCGAGCGGGTCGCTTGCAGCGAAGCAGGCCGTCGGTCTTTCCTGTCCGGCAAGGAGCTCGTTCATCATCCGATATCCATCTGCGGTACTCCAGGCGCCTACACGGACGTATTGAGGATTGTACAACCCCCGTTCCCGCATGAACCGTTCAAAATAATGCGCCCGTCGCTCTCCGTCGCTTCTCCCGCCAATAAACCCGATTTGTCGGTGGCCCAGCTCGATCAGATGTCCGAGTGCCTGATCAACTGCTTGCCGGAAATGGAGGCGTACGGAATCGTACTCCAGCTGTTCATCGTACTGGTCGACCAGGACAATGGTGTCCTGGTCAGGATGCAGCTTGATCACCTCTTCAGGATCAACGCCGCCCACAACAATCAGACCGTCCGCCTTCTGCAAGGTAGCGATGGAAGAGCGGCCTCGCAGAGTCTGTCCCAGCGTCAGGCCAAGCTCTTCACAGCGCAGCTCAATACCACGGCGGATCGAGGCGTAGTAAGGATCATCCCGTTCCTCTTCAATGGAACACCAGAGCAGGAGGGAGACCGTTTTCCCGGCACGCTCCGTGTTCTGCTTTAATTGCCTCAACCGGGAAGGCTTGTATTCAAGTTGTTCAGCAATCGAAAAAATTCGATTCTTGGTGTCTGGACTCACGGACAGAGACAAATCGTTATTTAAAACCCGTGAAACGGTTGCGGCAGACACACCCGCTTCACGGGCAATGTCTTTAATGGTTGCCAAAGAGCTCACACCTTTTAGTTAATAATTTTACTAAAAATTTGATTTCATCCTAGCACATCCGAATGATCTTTTCAAGATGGCAGTTGAAACTTAAGATTACTTTTGATCTACCGTAAAAGGATAAATAATGATAAAAGCAATTGAATCTGGAGAATGATCGTAAAAAACTCCGCTGATTCAATTGCTTTTTACTTGTAGCGAAAAGCAGCTATTCGATATGAAAATGTTCCTTCAAACGCTTGATGTCCGCTCTCGGAGGAGAACCGAACATACGGGAATATTCACGGCTGAATTGAGACGCGCTTTCATAGCCGATCCGGAATGCGACATCAGCGGCATCTGCCGACTCGGATAATAAAAGACGACGGGCCTCCTGCAGGCGCAGCTGCTTTTGAAATTGGAGTGGACTCATGGCCGTTACCTCTTTAAAGTTCCGGTGAAATGATGAAACGCTCATACTGGCTACCTCAGCAAGCTCCTCGATCCGCAGAGGCTTATCATAATGATGAATAATTTGTTCAATAGCTTCTCTAATTCGGTACGTATTGCTGTCCTCCATAGCAATCTGTCCCAGTGTAACTCCATACTGCCCTTGTAAAAGCCTGTATAATATCTCCCTTACAAACAGAGGAGCCAGAAACGGAATATCCTTTGGTTGGTCCAGCAGACGGGCTAATCTGAGGATCGCATCCATTAAATCTGACTCCATCTGGCCGACAAACAGAGCCCGCTTCGCATTTTCCTTTGGCATAGGCTGGATTTCAGAATTATTTAAAACCTCTAAAATCTGACTCTGTGTAAATTCAAGCTTAAAACTCAAGTAAGGCGCATCGGGAGAAGCTTTGATGACTTGGCCGACCACCGGCAGGTTCATGGATGCAATCAGGTAATTGGCAGGGCCATACGTAAAACGTTCCTGTGCGAGAAATACTTCTTTCAAGCCTTTAGCTATAAAACAGAAAGAAGGCTTATATATTCTGTAGGCCGGCTCAGTCGTATGGGAATAGCGGATAAAAAACAAAGTTGGGATTGCCGTCTCATGAACTCCCTCCCGAAGACAGTGACGCTCAATCAGATCAGCCAGCTTATTTTGCTGCTTATGTATTTCCTCAGGCATGAATACCTCCTTATTCGTTGGTTAATGCTCATTATAAACAATCAATATGGATGATGCTATTGCCCATAAGAGGATTAGGCAAGGATTTAAGATAAATAAGATAACGGTTTACTTTTCAATTGCTGCATAATAAAGTTACACCTTATGAAATTATAAAAGCAATTGAAATCCTATATCCATTAGGAGCTGAATAAAATGGAAAAAATAATTCGATGGTATGAGAAAATTCTGATTAGAAGATTGCGAGTCCTTGTCGATTCAGAAAAAGAAGCGGTTTTTAGGGAGCTGTATCAGGAATATTTGAATCACCTTTATTCTAAATATGGTAGACCACCGCATCATCCAGAGTATGCAAAAGCCAGCATCAATAAGAATATAGGAGCGACAAGATCTGTATGGTGAGAAATCGATTATTCATCATATAACAATGTGTTAACGTCCTTTTTGTTTATGAATGCGTTCTTGTTGCTGTAGTCAGATTATGATGATCAGATTCATAAAAAATTATAACAGAGGAGTGTATAGAGTTATGGAATATGTAAAACTTGGCCGTACCGGCCTGGAAGTTTCCCGTTTGTGTCTGGGCTGCATGAGCTACGGAGTGCCTGAACGGGGAATAGCACCATGGTCACTGAATGAAGAAGAGAGCCGACCATTTATGAAGAAGGCACTCGAATCAGGAATTAATTTCTTTGATACTGCCAATATATACTCTGATGGAACCAGTGAAGAAATTGTCGGACGCGCTTTAAAGGAAATGACCCGCCGGGATGAGGTGGTTATTGCTACAAAAGTATTCTTCCGTATGCATGAAGGTCCAAATGGTGCAGGGCTTTCCCGTAAGGCGATCATGAACGAAATCGATAACAGTCTGAAACGCCTGGGTACAGACTATGTTGACCTGTACCAGATCCACCGTTGGGATAATACTACACCTATTGAAGAGACAATGGAGGCACTCCACGATGTAGTCAAAGCAGGCAAGGCCAGATATATTGGAGCATCTTCAATGTATGCCTGGCAATTCATAAAGGCACAGCATGTGGCCGAGCGCAATGGCTGGACCAAGTTTGTGTCCATGCAAAACTATTTGAACCTGCTGTACCGGGAAGAGGAAAGGGAAATGTTGCCGCTCTGCCGTGAGGAGGGAATCGGTGTCATTCCTTGGAGTCCGCTGGCAAAAGGGCGATTAACCCGGGATTGGGAAGAGACAACTGCGCGTTCAGAGATCGACGAGATTGGAAAGACACTTTACTCCAGAATGGCCGATGCGGATCGTAAGGTTGTCGAGAGAGTAGCCGAAATTGCTGCCCAACGCGGTATTCCGCGTGCCCAGGTTGCTCTTGCATGGGTGCTGCAAAAAGAACCAGTCACTGCACCAATCATTGGGGCGACCAAGCCTCATCATCTGGACGATGCGATTGCCGCACTGTCGGTGAAGCTGAGTGCGGATGAGATCGCGAGTTTGGAGGAACCTTATGTACCTCATCCAGTTATGGGGAATCTGAGCTAAAGAACGGGTGGCTACACCGCTTCGCTGTAATCGTCTAATTTTACATGGAAAGGAAGAAAAATGATGCAAAAGCGAGTACTTGGAAAAAGCGGTTTGGAAGTATCTGCAATCGGTCTCGGTTGCATGGGGATGAGCTATGGTTATGGCCCTGCTTCAGATGAGCAGGAGATGATTTCAGTTATTCGGGAAGCCGTTGAACGCGGCGTTACCTTCTTTGATACTGCTGAAGTGTACGGACCATACATTAATGAGGAGCTTGTAGGGGAAGCGCTTCTGCCTGTCCGGGATCAGGTGGTGATTGCCACGAAGTTCGGCTTTGACATTCAAGACGGCAAGCAGGCCGGAATGAACAGTAGACCGGAGCATATCAAAAAAGTTGCCGAACAATCGTTAAAACGGCTTAAAATCGAAGTCATTGATCTGTACTATCAGCACCGGGTAGATCCGGATGTACCGATTGAGGAAGTGGCGGGAGCAGTACAGGATTTGATCCGGGAGGGCAAGGTTAAGCATTGGGGGCTATCCGAGGCTGGTGTGAAGACAATCCGCCGCGCACACACGGTTCAACCGCTGGCCGCAGTCCAGAGCGAATACTCCCTGTGGTGGAGACGTCCTGAGGAAGAGCTGCTGCCGACCCTGGAGGAACTGGGTATCGGTTTTGTTCCTTTTAGTCCTCTAGGAAAGGGATACTTAACGGGTAGCTTCAATGCAAATTCATCCTTTGCGGATGGGGATCTGCGCCATATTCTTCCGCGCTTTACTCCAGAGGCTTTGACGGCCAATCAGGCTCTGGTAGATCTGCTGAAAGAAGTAGCTGAGCGGAAAAATGCAACTCCTGCTCAAATTGCGCTCGCTTGGCTGCTTGCTCAAAAATCGTGGATTGTTCCGATTCCGGGCACCAGAAAGCTGAATCGTCTGGAAGAAAACCTGGGAGCAGCTAATGTTGAGCTAACACCGGAAGATTTACATGCGATCGAGTCCGCAGCCTCGAAGATTACACTGGTAGGGGACCGATATCCGGAAGAGCTGGAAAGAAGAACAGGGCTCTAAGCGGAGGAAAACAGCAAGCAAACTTAACGTATGATAAGGGTAGAAAAGTTTCTCCTCATATCTAACGACATGGGGTCAGTCCCCTTTAACGATCATTTTTTCGCTGTAGCCTTTTTAAGGACAAAATCCCTCCTTTTGTAACTCTATTTCAACTTGGTCTAAATAACAAAAGCATGGCTGATAGGTGCTTGTTAGAGAAAGTTAATATTCCTCAAACCTGTAACTGCTCTCGTCGAGAGCAGTTATGCCTTTATTAGGGCTAATCTCAGCGTATAACCTAGATTTTGTCTACATAGTGCTATACTCATGACTTGATTCTTATGGTTGAACATAAAACAGTGAAATAGAATAGTAAAAGGGTTCGGACCAACAGAGCATAGAAAGCGATGGAGATAGATAGTAATAGTAAATAAGTAAATAAGTATATGTTGAGATTCGAACAATAAAATTTGTGATGGTTAGGAGTTGTATTGGATGCAATATAACAATCCCGTAATATCGGGCTTTTACCCCGATCCGAGTATTTGCAGGGTTCGCGATGATTATTATCTGGTTACAAGTTCATTTGAATATTTTCCCGGTGTACCTATTTTCCATAGTAAAGACCTTGTCCATTGGAACCAGATTGGTCATTGTCTCACTTCAGAACAACAATTGCCTTTGGCCAATGCCTGGAGTTCAGGAGGCATCTTTGCGCCGACAATTCGATATCACAACGGCTGGTTTTATATGACAACGACCAACACAAGCGGGATTGGGAATTTTTATGTGAAAAGTTTGCAGCCAGGCGGTCCTTGGTCTGATCCGATAAAGGTTGATCAGTCCGGCATAGATCCGTCCCTTTTCTTTGACCAGGATGGTCGTGTGTATTTTCAATCATCAGCCACGGAAAGTGAAGGTCATGGCATTTATCAATGTGAGATTGATATTGAAACTGGAAGAAGGCTGACAGAGACTCGGCTGATCTGGAAGGGAACGGGTGGGGCACACCCCGAGGGACCTCATCTCTACAGAATGAATGGGTATTATTATCTCATGATCGCAGAAGGCGGGACAGAGTATGGCCACATGGTGACGATTGCGAGAAGTACAGATCCGTATGGCCCATATGAGCCATGTCCGTACAACCCTATTCTTTCAAATCGAAGCTTGCATAGCAGCATACATGCGACCGGGCATGCAGATTTGGTACAGGCACATGATGGCAGCTGGTGGGCTGTTTGCCTGGGGATCAGGCCCGTTTCATATCCTAGGCGTCATCATTTGGGCAGAGAGGTATTCCTTGCACCGGTTAACTGGACAACGGACGGCTGGCCTCTTCTAGGTAACAATGGAAGGATTGAACCTGTCATGGACGCACCGCAGCTGTCTGCGTTCCCATGGGCCAAAAATATAATAAGAGATGACTTCAATCGTTCAGACTTGGACATGGAATGGATATTTTTGCGAAATCCCAAGCCAGATAGCTGGACGTTGAAAGAGCATCCCGGATATCTGACCCTTCGTGGTAACGAGATGACTTTGGATGATACGGGCTCTCCTGCATTTGTAGGTCGTCGGCTTTGCCACTTCACATGCCATATTGCAACCTTGTTGGAGTTTGAACCTGTGAACGATGGCGATGAAGCGGGATTAACTGTCTATATGAACGAAAAATACCATTATGATCTTGCCATTACTTTAATGAATGGACAGAAAAAAATGGTACTCCGCAAAACCGTAGGTTCATTGCAAGTGGAGAAAACATATGATTGCCTGCAAGGGCCTGTCATTTTGCAAGTAGAGGCTCAGCCCGAACAATTTAAATTCTCTTTTTGTCATCCGAAGCTTGAAGCTGTTGAGGTGGGAAAGGGGGAAAGCCATCTGCTTTCAACCGAGGTTGCGGGCGGTTTCACTGGAATAATCATTGCCATGTACGCATCTTGTAAATCCGGATGGCCTGCTCCGGCACGATTTGACTGGTATGATTATGAACCCATAGAGTAAGCGTTTGCAGGCATGTTATTGATTTTTTCGATATGATATTGGTGACATGCCATAGTTTTTTCTAAATTGACGAGCGAGATAATTGCTGTCATTGAACCCACATTGGTAAGCGATCTCTGTAATGGAAAGGCAGGTATTTTTCAACAGCATACAGGCTCGCTCCAACCGAAGTCGTTGAAGGTAAGCAATCGGTGAAGTCTGGTAATCGTTTTTAAAGATTCGGTTCAAATGCCTCACAGAGATCTCGGATTGGCCTGCAATTTCGTCAAGCGTAATGGATTCGAGATAGTGATCTTCAATATAGGAGATCGCGTTGGCCAGATGCATCAGGTGACTCTGTACGCCTGTTTCCTGATGATCATATTGCCTTGACAAATAAACGATGAGTTCCATAAATCGTGAAGCCAGCATGGTTTTGTAGCCCTGATGTTTCTTTTGATATTCTTCAACCATGATGGATATTAGCGAGGTAACGTACTCCAGGCTCGTAATACTCAAGTTTAGCTTGCTTTCAAATGAGTGGATATTGCGATAATGTGGTTCTAGGATGAAGAGGGCCTGAAAACCTTTTAAGGTTCTAAGATCAGGTCCTGCAAGTTTAAGCATTTCAGGTCTAAACATAATGTTACAGATTTTCAGGTCATGAGGATCTAGATAAGCATGAGAAGTTCCGCCATTAATAACGAAAACATTCCCCTTTTTGATAAATGAGGTTTCGTGATTCACGACATGTGTAGCATTGCCATGGAGCACGATCACAAGCTCAGAGAAGTCGATATGTCTATGCTGCTCTGTATTTTCCTGATGTCCGCCGTATTGTATAAAAAAAGGAAACTGTTCATCGGTTGTAAACCATTCCAGATATACGTTGTTCAAAATTAAACCACCCAATGTTGTCTGATGTCTATATCATGCTATAAAAGGGACTTAAAAATCAAGGTTTAACCGCGGAGCGTCAATTATATTTTACATATAACTGGTATTTGACAGTGTATTCTATTATCAGGCGGTCCTTTTTTTATTTCATTGTAAACGCATTCATTAATGGTTTAGTGGTTCATCATTCAGACCAAGACAAGGAGGAAAGATAGTCATGAAGGAGATCACCAGAAACAAGCTGGTAATGTTACTGCTGGTCAGTATATTAATCGCTTCTGCAGGCTGCAGCAGCTCAGGGGATAAAGCAAGGCCTGGAAATTCGCAGGAAAGCAATGATTTGAGTCCAATCACGTTTACATTCTTTGGAGCAGATGCAAGTCCGAACTGGAATAAAATGCAGGATGCCGTAGGCAAAAAAATTACAGAGCATACGGGTGTAACCATTGATGCAGAGTATGATATAACAAGCGCCGGGGGAAACGACCGAATTTCATTGATGGCGGCTAGCGGAGATTACCCGGACTTGATATATCCTAAAGGCAACTTGTCCAGATTGGTGGATGCAGGTGCGATGATTGATTTAACGGATTTAATTGAGAAGCATGCGCCTAACCTGAAAAAGGTGTACGGAGAATACTTTAATCGTCTAAAATACAGTAATGATGATCAGGCTATCTACTGGATACCGACGAACGGAGCTGTGAATCAGACCTCATTTGATGCTAGAGGTGGATTTTCCATACAACATCGAGTAGTGAAAGAACTCGGGTATCCCCAAATGAAAACGATTGAAGATTTTGAAAACATACTTCGTGAATTTTACAAGAAAAATCCGACAACAGAAGATGGACAATCAACAATTCCTCTTACCTTGGTTGCTGATGGGTGGAGAAGAATGGTTACCGTTACAGATCCGGCGGTTGATGCCACCGGTGCACCGGGAGACGGTGAGTATTATATAAACCCGCAAACTTACGAAGCGATGCTGCATTACAAACGTCCTGAAGAGAAGAAATATTTTCGGTGGCTGAACAAAATGTTTAATGAAGGGCTGTTGGACAAAGAGAGCTTTGTTCAGAAAGATGACCAGTATAAAGCCAAAATTGCCAGCGGTCGTGTTCTGGCTCTTATAGATCAAGACTGGGCTTATGGTGATGCAGAGAATGCGCTGAAAGCTGCTGGCAAGGATGATAAGACTTATGGACACTATCCAGTCTCACTGGATAAAAGTTATAAACGGACTGATTTCCAAAAGATTGGTTTTGATGGTTACGGCATAGGAATAACTGTAAATTGTAAGGACCCTGTACGCGCCATTAAATTTCTGGACTGGTTGGCTTCCGAGGAAGGACAAATTTTGCGTAATTGGGGTATCGAGGGCGAACACTATGTGGTCGAGAATGGAATCCGGAAAATTCCGGAAGACATTCAAAAGCGTAAAAATAAAGACAATAGTACTTTTTCTCGGGAGACTGGTATCGGGTTGTATTATGTATTTAGTGCGCATTATGGAGACGGAGTCAAGGATTCAACGGGCAATTATTACACGACAAACTTCCCTGAACAAATTCAGGCCAATTACTCTCAAGCTGAAAAAGAAGCTCTTGCTGGATATGGAATCAGCACATGGAAAGAGTTGTTTCCTTCAGAAAGAGAATTTCCGGTAAAAGAGTGGGGGGCCGCTTACAATATGCCTGTTCCAACAGATAGCGGTGACTACAATGTTATTTATCAGAAAATCCAGGATATTATCCAAAAACGCATTCCTGAAGCTATTGCCTCATCTCCTGGCCAATTTGACACCATTTATGACAATATGCTAAGTGAGATCGACAAGGTAGGTGCAGTTAAGATGGAGCAACAGTATACAGAGTGGATCAAGGATAGGGTAAGACTCTGGACGGGCAAGGATATTTAAAACATCGCTATAAGAGCTATGGCTAGCATATGCTGGCATCGAAGCTTATACCGGATTTTCTGGACCTTATTCCAGCCCTGGAACTGACCGGAAGCGCCTCGGTAAGAGAACTCCTGTCCACAGAGCTGATTATCAGGGCGTCATCCATTCGTCAATAATCCCATTCGTCAAAAATCCGTTGGAACTCAGACCCATAAGGAGGATAACGACATGTCTAATCGTCTTCGTATCGGAATGGTTGGCTACAAATTTATGGGCAAGGCTCACAGCAACGCTTACCGCAGTCTGCCCATGTTCTTCCCAGATGCCCCGCTGCAGCCGGAGATGTCCGTCATCTGTGGACGCAACGAACAGGGGGTTCAGGCGGCTGCCCGCCAGTTCGGCTGGACCGAGAGTGTTACCGATTGGCGTGATCTGGTGAAACGTAACGATATTGATCTTATTGACATCAACGCCCCGAGTGATGCCCATAAGGAAATTGTCGTTGCGGCTGCCCTCCATGGCAAGCATCTGTTCTGTGAGAAGCCGCTTGCGCTCTCGCTGGCGGATTCCCGTGACATGCTGCAGGCAGCAGAGGAAGCGGGTGTCAGACATATGATCGGCTTCAACTACCGCTTTTCTCCGGCTGTCCAGCTGGCAAAGCAGCTAGTCGAGAGCGGTCGTCTGGGCAAAATCTATCATTTCCGTGCCTTTTTCCTTCAAGACTGGGTCATGGACCCGTCCTTCCCGCTAGTATGGCGGCTGCAAAAGGAAGTGGCCGGTTCTGGCGCTCATGGTGATCTTGGCGCCCATCTGATTGATCTCGCCCGGTTCCTGGTCGGCGAGTTCCATGAAGTGATCGGCATGAGTGAGACATTCATCAAACAACGCCCGCTGGCTTTGGAGATGAGCGGACTGAGTTCCAAGGGGAGCGCCGAGGCGAATGCACCGATGGGAGAAGTGACAGTCGATGATGCCACGCTGTTCCTGGCACGCTTCGCCGGAGGTACGCTGGGCAGCTTCGAGGCCACACGCTTTGCTGCCGGACATCGGAGCACAAATTCATTCGAGATCAACGGGAGTCTGGGCAGTGTGCGGTTTGACTTTGAACGAATGAACGAACTGGAAGTGTATTTCACACAGGATGAGGAGAACGTTCAGGGCTTCCGCCGCGTGCTCGCCACCGATCCGGCACACAAGTACTCCGAAGCCTGGTGGCCTGCAGGACATACGATCGGATTCGAGCATACCTTCACCCACGAGATGCTTGAGATGTTGAGTGCCATCTCCGAAGGACGGCAACCTGTGCCGAACTTCCACGACGGTGTCGCTTGTCAGGCCGTGCTTGAAGCGGTGGAACGATCCATAGAGGAACGACGCTGGGTATCCATTGAAGAAATGTAACATTACATTCCGAAAGGTGAGTGGATTTCAGATGAGCAAGGCACTAATTGTATGGGGTGGATGGGATGGACATGAGCCAGAGCAGGTGGCGGCCATTTTTGAACGTATTCTGAAGGAAGTGCGGTTCGAGGTAGAGGTGTCTAATACCCTTGAAGCCTACCGGGATGCGGAGAAACTGCTTGGCCTGGACCTGATCGTTCCGCTGTGGACCATGGGACAGATTGAGCAGGAACTGGTCAATAATGTCTCAGCAGCGGTTCAAAGCGGCATAGGTCTGGCAAGCTGCCATGGCGGCATGTGTGATGCCTTCCGGAACAATGTAGACTGGCAGTTCATGACAGGCGGGCAATGGGTTGCACATCCCGGCAATGACGGGGTGGAGTACATGGTGAACATGAAACGCGGCTCCAGCCCGCTTCTAGACCATATTGAGGATTTTCAGGTCAAAAGCGAGCAGTACTACCTCCACGTAGACCCGGCAGTTGAAGTGCTGGCAACCACACGCTTCCCGGTCGTACCAGGACCACATTCGGCCAATGGGCAAGTGGATATGCCTGTTGTATGGACGAAGCGCTGGGGGAACGGCCACGTCTTCTACAATTCGCTGGGACATCACGCGGATATCATAGATATGCCTCAAGTGACCGAGATGATGCGCAGCGGGTTTCTGTGGGCTGCGGCAGGCAAACAGGCGGCGGCTGCTCGGGGTAGCTCCATGGCAGAGGGTTATACGGGCATGGCAGACAGCCAGCAGCAGTAGCGTGAACAGGATGAAGTGGCAGGCCACTGGCAGAGATTTTGGCGGCCTGTATCCTCCATGGTAGGAAAGGGACTGAGTGCAGAAGGGCAACAGACAAGACGGTATCGGATGCAGTAAGGGAATGCCATTATCCATTTTTTCTGAAGGAGAAGGGAGTCCAGGCATGAACAAAATGAAAGTGGGCATTATCGGTTGTGGTAAAATCAGCGGGATTTACATGGAAAATTGCCATCGCTTCGACATTCTGGAGCTGTCTGCAGTAGCGGATCTGGACCATATCCGGGCAGAGGAGCAGGCGGCAGCGTACAACGTTCCGAACGTATATTCGGTAGATGAGATTCTGGCTGATCCGGAGATCGAACTCATCATTAATTTGACCATTCCGGCCGTTCACGCCGACGTAAGCCTCAGAGCCCTTGAGACAGGCAAGCATGTCTATGTGGAGAAGCCGCTTGCGGTCACCCGTGAGCAGGGCCAGGCTGTTTTGGAGCTGGCCCGCCACAAGGGACTGCTTGTCGGCTGCGCACCAGAGACCTTCTTCGGCTCCGGGATACAGACGTCATTGAAGCTGATTGAGGACGGGGTTATTGGCAGTCCGGTAGCTGCTACGGCCTTCATGATGAGCCGTGGACATGAACATTGGCATCCCGATCCTGAATTTTATTATACTGTCGGCGGTGGCCCGATGTTTGATATGGGGCCTTATTATTTGACGGCCCTGGTGCAATTGCTTGGTCCGATTGCCACTATCTCCGGCATGACAAGCAAGGCGATGGACCAGCGTACTATTACGAGCGAGAAAAAGAGAGGGCAGACCATCTCGGTCGACATTCCGACCCATGTGGCCGGATTGCTACGCTTCGAGCAGGGGGCTGTCGGCACGCTGATTACCAGCTTTGACATCTTTGGTGGAAGCACTCTGCCTCCGATCGAGGTATATGGTACTCATGGCACGCTGCAAGTGCCTGATCCGAACACGTTCGGAGGGCCGGTTCGCTACAAGCTGCTGGGCGAGCAGAAATGGACAGATGCCCCGCTGCTGCCGGGCTACCAGGAGAACACACGTGGCATCGGCGTTGCCGATATGGCCTACGCTGTCCGCACCGGACGGCCTCACCGCGCCAGCGGTGAACTGGCCTACCATGTGCTGGAGGCGATGTGGGCGTTCCATGATTCCTCCGATGAGCAAACGTTCTATCCGATGCAGAGCACATGCCTGCGCCCGGCTGCTTTGCCGGAAAACCTGCCCTTGTATACGTTGGATGCATAAAGTATCCTATTATTACCAGAATTTTGGACTGGAAGAAACGGAGTGAAGCGAACGCGACGGAGCTATCTGAGTTTGATATGTCCGCCATGCATGTAAAAATGTGTGGTTTATAAGGTATGTTTATCCGGGGAGGTGTAGAGATGAAATATTATGCTGTGTTTTTAACTATGTTGGACCAGGAAAAAAGCCAAGCCCATCGTGACGAACATCTTGCTTATTTGGAGGAACAACGCTCTAAAGGACGCATCTTTGCAAACGGCCGCTTTGCAGATGGATGGGGAGGTATGGTTATTTACAAGTCGGAATCAATCGATCAAGTTCAAGAATGGGTGGAAAATGATCCTTACGTCATCCGAAAAGCGAGACGTTACGAGATGCATGAGTGGGAAATGGTAATTTGATGTTATGTGGCATGAAAAACTGTCCGATCTTCCGGCGATATCGATTAGCCCCGAATGGTATTGCTACCCGGAAAACAAAAGGCCTTGAATCTCAGAGAGAGTGGATTCAAGGCCTTCTCTATTCGTTTTAAAATGTTAAGCCCGATCAGAAAACCATGAGTAGGGGGATTAAAATGACGATAAAAGACACAGTGGCCCGAGCGATTGCCAGGAAAGCAGACGCTAAAGTAGGAGAGATAATAGGTAAAACTACCACCAAGGTAGCTGAGGAGATTACAACCCCGATACCTTCCGATTGGGCAATGGGTGGACTGACCAGCGCTGGTATGGAGACGAGCGTTACGAATAGTTATAGGTCTGGATACATCGACGTGTCTAAGGTGAAGAGACTCAGACTGGAAAATAACACAATTATGTATAGGATTAACTTGTACAACGCGGTGAAGCAGATGCTGCGGCAAGCTGCGTTTGATATTAATTATTACACTGTCGATGATGACGTTTACTTTGTAAGAATTGTAGTTGCCGGTACAAGTAAAACATCTTACCAAGTCTACGCCATAGACATCACAACTACGACAGAATCTATATTTGTACCTAGCGCACTTAAATTTGGATTTATGCCAAGTAATGATGCGGCAACTAACGCGGTTGCACTACAAAGGGCCGTTGATGCGGGAGGCACGATAAGGGTAGAACAGGCAGGCATCTACGATATCGATAGAGCGATAAAGATCGGGGACAACGTCACTCTAGATTTTGGTCCAGGTGTCTTTTTAAGGCGCACCACATCAAACGGGTACGTACTCGTCAATAAAGGGGCATTTACTCGTAGTTACAATAAAAACATTGTAATTAGAGGTTTAAAGCTAATATGCAACGGTAAAGAATCCACTGCGGGCTCAGACTTAATTACGGGATTGAGAGGTCAAATCTCTTTTTTCTACGTTAAAAATCTCACAATCGAAAACTTCGAATGTCTCGACCTCCTATCCTATAGTTATTGCGTACAGATATGCACCTTCGAGGATGTGACCATAGACAAGATACGAGTAGAGGGCGGCAAGGACGCGGTACACTTTGGTAGAGGCAGTAGCTTTGTGGTCCGTGATGGAAAATTTAAAACGTACGACGATCCTATAGCGCTTAACGGGCATGACTACGATACAGGAAATCCACAGCTTGGTTGGATCGAGAATGGCTTAATAGAAAACTGCTACGATTTAGCCGCTGCATCTACGACTGGATACTTCTTACGTGTTCTCGCCGGCGCTTGGGTTGATTGGTTTTCCGGCATGGAGCTGCAAAAGTCAGACACAGTGGTAAGTAATGGGCGATTGTACCGAGTTGTCGCAAACCCTGACGGCACTAAGTACACATCCATGACGGCACCTACACACACAAGCGGGACGGTTACACTCGACGGTAATATTAAATGGGCAATGATACAGGACGATGTTACCTACACGGCAGGCTGTAGAAATATCCACTTGCGAAATATCTATCTACAGAAAAATAGACCCGTTGCTGTTAGTATCCACTTTGACAAAGACAATTACTCCCGTAGTTACTACCCAAACGCAATACCACCCATCCAAAAGAGTATCATTTTGGAAAACATACACATGCAGGCTGACGTGCCCCGATTAATCACAGCTACTACTCCCGTCGACACAATAAAGCTTATAAATAGTGAGATAATGAATACATCAATCGTGCTTAATAATATAATCACCACTGGTATGACTTACAGCAACACCAACCTTATTATGATGGGTGTGACGTTCAAAGGTACTGGAGGGCAGAGGTTAGTAAATTGCGCGGGCGGCAGAACGGTATCTGTTAAGATAGTCGGGAGCGTCGTAGAGAATGCAACCTACGCACCTACTTTTTCGTCTGGCGTTACGATCATATCTAGGGATATATAGGCCACAAACTAAGCGGCCAGCTAGAATTTAGCCGACGGGTGAATGTCGGCGCGCAGATTTGCATGAGCGGTGAAGGTGATGGTTGAACCATCGAAAATGGACGGAACAGATCGAGTGTACCGTACTCGTGTGTGAGGCGGAGAATGACCACTTTTTTGCGGGCCAGCCAGAGCGACTCTATCACGCTTTAAAGGGACCCAAAACGTATCAAATCTGGTCCCTCTCTTTTCGTTGTCACAAATTTGCTCCTTCGGTTGTCTATAAATTCTTTGTTGTTAAATTCACCAATTGAATTCATTTAACAACTGATAATATAATGAATACAGACTGTAGGACAAGAGAAGAATCGATCAATGTGTGTCTATCTTAACCAGTCGCCTCATTTTTCAAAGGCAAAGGAGCTGAGGAAACATATGTGTACAACCCATGTTCTAAGTGTTCCAAGCGCAAAAGCACCTTTCGAAAAGACAACTATTGAGCGTAGAGAATTACGGCCTAACGACATTTTAATCGATATCAAGTATTGCGGGATTTGTCACTCAGATATTCACATTGCCCACAATGATTTTGGCAATGGGGTTTATCCAATGGTACCAGGGCATGAGATTGCAGGGATCGTGACAGCAATAGGAACAGAAGTTACAAAATTCGTTGTTGGGGATCGCGTTGGTGTCGGTTGCTTTGTTAACTCTTGCGGAGAATGTAAATTCTGCCTCAGAGGTGAAGAGCAATTTTGTACAAAAGGCGTAGTTATTGTATTTAATTCAACAGACTACGATGGAAATCTTACTTACGGTGGATATAGCCAAAAAATTGTTGTAAAAGAACATTTTGTTGTTCGTATCCCAGACAGCTTGGATCTGGCTGTAGCAAGCCCGTTATTATGTGCCGGTATCACCACTTACTCTCCATTAAAGCACTGGAACGCAGGTCCTGGTAAAAAGGTGGCCATTCTGGGGATGGGCGGACTCGGTCATTTAGCCGTTCAATTTGCTCATGCCATAGGCGCTGAAGTTACTGTCTTGAGTACAAGTACGAGTAAAAAAAATGAAGCCTTGAGCTTTGGGGCAGATCATTTCTATGCTACCACTGACCCCGCAACATTTAAGGAATTGGCTGGTCACTATGACATCATCATAAACACAGTGTCTGCAAATATTGATGTTGATGCATATCTATCCCTGCTTGAAGTAGATGGATCACTTGTAAATGTTGGTCTGCCAAACAAACCAGAACAGTACAATATTTTCTCCCTATACGCAGGACGTCGCAGCATTACTGCTTCAAATGTTGGTGGAATTCAAGAAACACAAGAGATGCTCGATTTTGCTGCTCAGCATGGTATTGCTCCTAAAATAGAGGTAATCCGTGCCGATCAAGTGGATGAAGCATTTGACCGTGTGCTGCACAACGATGTGCGTTATCGGTTCGTGATTGACATGGCCACTTTATAAATAATTAAAAGAGCCCGTAAACATAAAATATTCGTGTTAAACATCAGCATTATGCTGATTTTGATTTTTTCGAATATATGGTTGATGGAATGAATGAATAAGTATTATTAGTTACCAAATGGTTAGTATAAAACATTAAGGTGCCTACTTCACAAATAACACGAGTGTACTTATTATGGATTTGAAAACCAAGTAGCAGGTGAAAGGAATTGGACGATGACAATTGAAGCGAATAAACAACAGATGCACCGGTTTACAGAGTTCATTAATACAGCTAGCGTAAAGCTGGCAGAAGAACTCATTGCTCCAGATGCGATTTTCTATGTCCCCGTACAGGAAGATGCGATGAAAGGACCGGATGGATATCTTGCAATTATCCAAATGATGCGAACTGGCTTCCCTGATATCCAATGGACACTGAAGGAGATGGTTGCTGAAGGCGATACGGTGGCTGCGCGATTCATTATGCGAGGTACACACCAAGGCAGTTTCTTCGGTTTTCCTCCAACAGGGAAAACCATCGAGGTTCAAGCGATGAATTTTTATCGATTCTCTGGTGGACAAATTGTAGAGGAATATGGTCAACCCGATATGCTTGGATTACTTCAACAGATTGGCGCTGTTCCAAGGCCGTAAAACATTTGTTCGTCTTAAAATGGAAGGCTGCAAAGAAAGCCTTCCATTTTAGACGAACAGCCCTTGAATGAGCTATACGCATCAAGACATCGATTCATTCGAGGCTCTCTCTTAAAATCTCCAATCCTCTTCTTAGTTCCTCTAAAGAACTAGTGGATGAAAGCGCTATTCTTAGATAGTTATCTTCCGCATTCCCCCCGCTCAGAAACCGATTGGAATGAAATACACGAATCCCTTTTTCCAGGAAAAAACCTTCAGAATAAGCTTCGTCCATAACTTTTGGTAAAGGAAGCCATCGATAAAAACCCAATGGATGTCCCCCGTGGAGAGTATTTGGGAAGAATTCAGCAAATAACTGATTGGCCGTCTGGGCCAGTTGTTTTTTCTCTGCAACTATCGTATTCGCTTTTCCTGACAAAATCAGCTCGGTTATGATCTCTGCGTCCAAAGAGGATGTCTTGACGTTGACGTTGTATATGGCCTTCATCATTGTGTCT
The DNA here is from genome assembly GCF_001705305.1 of Paenibacillus kribbensis. Classification (GTDB taxonomy): domain Bacteria; phylum Bacillota; class Bacilli; order Paenibacillales; family Paenibacillaceae; genus Paenibacillus; species Paenibacillus kribbensis_B. The sequence goes on along the minus strand of NZ_MCBP01000012.1, from coordinate 37,696 downwards.
TTGAATACTTCGTTAAACACGATATAGGCCACTCGAAGACCTGAGCAGATGGATTTGGCGGTGCTACAAATATAAACCGTTTGTTCAGGGAGCAGCTGATACATCGGCTGACCATAATGATCTATAATGCCCGCTGACAAAAAGGCATGAATGTCGTCCTCAATCAGGATCAAACGATGTTTTTGAATGACCTGAGCTAATTCTTTTTTTCGCTTTTCCGGAATTATAATGGTCGTGGGATTAGCGCAGGAAGGCATCAAAAACACACCATGTAAATTCGATTGAGAACATTGGTCTTCCAGAGCTTCAGGTAACATCCCATACTCATCACCGGCAATGGGGACTAGTTTGATACGAAACATTTTGGAGACTTCAATAAAATTGGCATACGTATACAGGTCAACCGCAATTCGATTTCCGGGTTCAAACAGTGCAAAGAGTGTAATAGCTAATGCATTTTGCGCTCCCGAAACGATGGCCATATGTTCAGTATCGGCCTGGATGCCAAAAGCCTTCATCCAATTGAGTGCAGCCAGTTTCTGATGCGGGATACCTGCAGGATCATTGTAATTCAATAGCTGCTCCAGATAACTTTTCTCCACCACGTGCTTTACGGCCTCAGTTACCAGATCATTGGTTTGCTCAAATGAGGCAACAAAGCCAAGGTCAATATATACGTTCGAAGATGGATCTTTTGAAATGGTGACCGACCGAGCCGCGTTGGCTGAAACAAAGGTGCCGCTTCCGGTCACGCCATGAATTAAGCCTTTAAGTTCGCAAAGCTTGTATGCGCGTGTAATCGTTGTGAAGTTCACATCCAAAAAGTCGGCCAGCTCCCGCTGCGGGGGAAGTTTTGTACCCGGAGCCAAAAATCCATGTCTGATGTCATGCTCCAGCAATAGGGCGAGAGAGCGATAAAGCGGTCGTTGCAATCTATCCCTGTCAGGTTTCCACGACATCGGATAATGTTCAAACGAATTAAATGGCATAGCACACCTCACAATATTGTAATGCATACAATTGTATCATTGATTGTATGGATTTACATTGCTAAACTAACGAAGAAAAGTAAACTTGTCAAGGAGATGTAGCAAACATGATACACAGAAGTAAGCTTCAATTGGCCTTTAAATCAGCTTTTCCTCCCACACTTCCCATACTGGCTGGATTCTTGTTTTTAGGGATTGCCTACGGCATTCTTATGAATATATCTGGCTTTGGTGCGGGGTATGCGATCCTTATGGCCCTATTTATTTTTGCTGGATCAATGGAATTTGTTGCAGTGCATTTACTGCTCGGTCCGTTCAATCCACTAGGTGCCCTGCTAATGACCTTAATGGTGAACGCCCGGCATTTATTTTATGGCATATCCATGCTTGAAAAATACAGAGGCACCGGATTCAAAAAGTTCTATCTGATTTTCGGACTATGTGATGAATCGTTTTCAATTAATTACACGGCAAAGATCCCCAAAGAAGTGGATAAGGGATGGTACATGTTTTTTGTAACCCTGCTTAATCACAGTTATTGGGTACTTGGCGCTGCCATTGGTGGAATTTTCGGATCACTGGTGCGCATTAATATGGAGGGGCTTGAGTTTGTGATGACAGCGCTTTTTGTTGTGATCTTTATTGAACAATGGATGAAAGAGAGCACACATCACAGTGCATTATTGGGTTTGGGAATTTCGATCCTTTGCCTGCTTATTTTTAACAGCGAGAATTTCATTGTTCCATCCATGATAGGTCTGCTCATCGTGCTCTCCTTCATGAGAAAATCACTAGATAGAAAGACAGGTGAGACACATGATGTCCATGACTTTGCTTGAGAACATCATAACGATAGGGATGGTCGTCTTGGGAACGATGATGACCCGATTCATTCCATTTATTTTGTTCCCTTCGGGGCGTCCCACACCCAAATATGTGCAGTATCTCGGCAAAGTGCTTCCCTCGGCTGCTTTAGGACTACTGGTCATTTACAGCGTTAAGGATGTTACTTTTCTCTCTGGGTCTCATGGTGTGCCCGAATTGATTTCCATTGTCGTCATTATGATGCTCCATCTCTGGAGAAGAAACATGTTGATATCCATCGCTGGCGGTACACTGCTCTATATGTTCCTGGTCCAATTTGTATTCTAAAGTGGAACGGGAGAACTACACTCACCTAATGGGACAACCCAAGCAGCAGTAGACTTTATGAATCAGTTCATTGTGAAAGAGGTGATTGCTAAAGCTATATTCAAGGCAGCTTATTCCTTCATGTTACGGGGAACTTCCTCATTGAGCTTTTGATATTCCAAGCCCCACGTTTCCATCACATTAATGATGGGTCTTAAAGTATTCCCTAAATCACTCAAGCAGTATTCGACTCTAGGCGGTACTTCGGCATAAACGGTTCGAATGACGATACCATCCTCTTCCATAGACCGCAAATTTTCGGTTAGTACTTTTTGACTGATTTCCGGAATACTTTTACGAAGTTCACCAAAACGTTTGGTTCCTTTCAATAGGTCTCGCATTATAAGCAACTTCCATTTGTTGCCTATTAACCCAACTGTTGTCGCCACGGGACAAAGAGGCAACTCTTTTTTTGTAATCATTCAGTCTAATCCTCCAATAGTTACTTTTTGGTTCCTACCTAATAAAAAGGTGCCTACTTTCAAAACGATTATATTGCTTATATTATAGAGCGGGCAAGGAAAAAGCAAATTGAACGAAAGGTGGAGAAACCTTGGATGACAGCTTATGGGTGGTTTTTTTAACTTCTGGGAAAGAGCATATCATAATAAGTTTACTAGCTTTGCTTTGCTCTGCATCCATTGGAATTGTGTTGGGTTACGTAACCCTCAAGTACAAACGAACGGAAAAATGGATCGTATCCTTATTCCAAGTTCTACGGATTATGCCTAGTTTAGCTGTTCTACTCCTTTTGATTCCTATTATGGGGACGGGAACAAAACCAGCTTTAATTGCCCTGATATTGTTAGGAATTCCCCCTGTATTAATGAATATGATAGCCGGTTTAGAGACTGTTCCCTCTTTTTTACTTGAGGCTGCTCATGGAGTGGGGATGTCAGATCGACAGGTAATGTGGCGAGTCAAATTCCCACTAGCTGCGCCAATGATTCTGACAGGGATCAAAATGGCTGCCATTGAGGTCATTGCGAGTGCTACCCTGGCTGCCAAAATAGGAGCTGGTGGATTGGGGGAAATCATCTTTATCGGTTTAGGACTTAATCGAGTGGATTTACTTTTGGTTGGTGGGTTTTCGGTGGCAATTTTAGCAATTACAGTTGGGGTAATGCTTGATATGTCCGAGCGTATTTTGTTTAAATATAGATTTTTGAAAAGGTAGGCAAAAGATATGTCTAGAAAAAAGGGAAAACTGTATTTTTCAACTTCAATTTTTCTTGTTTTGTCGCTCATTCTAAGTGCATGTGGTGATAAAGCAGAAAATGCAGAAGATAAAGGAGCAACGATACGGATCGGTACGAAAGATTTCACTGAGAATTTGATTGTGGGTGAACTTTACGCTTTGGCTTTGGAGGATGCGGGGTATAAGGTAGAGCGAGTACCCAATATTGCGGGCTCCGTTATCCATTCATCCATTGTTAACAACGATATCGATATGTATCCAGAATATACGGGTACCGGTTTATTAAGCATATTGAAAATAGACATGATCACCGACCCTGACGAAGTTTATAAGAAAGTTAAGGAAGAATATAAAAAGCAATTTAAAATTACGTGGCTAGATTACTCTAAGGCAAATGATGGGGCAGGGCTTGTTATTCGTTCGGAAGTTGCTAGAAATTTAGGGATTACTACAATTACGGATCTGCAAAAACATGCAAGTAAGCTTCGATTCGCCTCACAAGGAGAAGTTGACCAACGTGCAGACGGAATCCCAGCCCTGGAGAAAGTGTATGGTAAGTTCAATTGGAAGTCATCTAAAGTATATGATAACAGCTTGAAATATGAAGTACTTAAAAACAATGAAGCGGATGTTGCTCCAGCGTACACAACAGAAGGGCAACTAGTTAATAAAGATCAGTTCACACTGTTGAAAGATGACAAACAAGTATGGCCTCCATACAACTTGGCTCCTGTTGTTCGTGATCATGTACTGGATACAAATCCAGAGATAGCTGAGGTTATTAATAAGGTGAGTGCGGCACTGAATACGGAAACCATAACCGCCTTGAATGCAAAAGTGGACGTGGATAAAAAAGAATATGAAGATGTGGCAAAAGAATTTTATGACTCAATGAAATGAGTGTGGAGGATAACATGAGTCTTATAGCAATTGAATTCCAAAATGTGTGCAAAACATATCCAAACTCCAATGACTTTGCTGTTGATCATGTCAATCTGTCCATTAGGGAAGGCGAATTTATAACCATACTGGGTTCGTCCGGATCAGGAAAAACCACACTATTGAAGATGGTAAATCGTTTAGTTGAACCTACCCAAGGGAAAATAAAACTATTTGGTGATGACATTGCTGAAATCGATCCTGTAGCGCTGCGAAGAAGGATTGGCTATGTTATTCAGCAAGTGGGGTTGTTTCCTCATATGACCATTGGACAAAATATTGCTACTGTGCCCCGGCTTTTGAAATGGGAAAAAACGAAGATTGATGAAATGGTGCACAAATTGTTACTTTTGGTTGGGTTAGATCCAGAAAATTACCCCAATCGTTACCCTTCTCAACTATCGGGAGGCCAGCAACAGAGAATTGGACTAGCCAGGGCCTTGGCAACCAATCCTAATATCATGCTGTTGGATGAACCTTTTGGAGCTATAGACGCCATTACTCGTCTAAATTTGCAGGATGAACTTCTGCGAATTCATGGGGGAGTTAAGAAAACCTTTCTATTCGTGACGCATGATATCAATGAAGCATTTAAGCTGGGAACCAGGGTTATGATCATGAATCAAGGCAAAGTGTGTCAGTTTGATACGCCAAGAGAAATTGTTGCTCATCCAGCAAACGAATTTGTCGCATCGCTTATTCAATCTTCAAGAGAGCAAGAACGCTTCTGGGAGGGTTTAGGGTGATTGACTATGCCATTAAGCATCCGGATAAGTTAGGAAGTGCATTACTGGAGCATGTGGAGATGCTAATTGTAACCATGCTGATCTCCATTGTCATCGCAGTACTCTTATCGATTTTAGCCCTGACCTCAAACACGGTATCCAGGTTATTCATTTATATCTTTTCGATTCTTTATTCAATTCCCAGCTTGGCGCTGTTCGCAATCATGATACCCGTGACAGGTTTGGGTAAAACGACAGCGATCACGGTGCTCATTGCATATAACCAATATATCCTGCTACGTCAGTTTATCGCAGGTTTGAATCATGTTGAACAGTCTATTATTGAGGCAGCCACTGGGCTTGGTATGAGTCGTATTCAGGTATTGCTTTATGTTCGGGTGCCTTTGGCAATCCAAGCACTTTTTACAGGATTAAGGCTAGCATCCGTATCTACGATTGGAATGGCAACTATAGCGGCGTTTATAAATGCAGGTGGGTTAGGCACGATATTAAATGATGGCTTGAGAACCATGAATATATATAAGATTCTGTGGGGGAGTGTATTGTCAGCGTGTCTCGCTATTGGAACGAATGCATTATTCATTCAGTTTGAAAAACGAATCTACGTTGGATCGGAGAGATAACTTTTATGAAGGCTGTTGTACTGGAAGGGGCCTGTAAACCTGAAGAATTAGAGATAAAAGAAGTTCCCGTCCCCAAAGTTAAACCAGGTTGGGTACTTGTTAAGATCAAAGCTTTTGGAATAAACCGCTCTGAAATGTTTACAAGACAGGGACATTCTCCATCCGTCAAATTCCCACGGATTATTGGTATAGAATGCATAGGGGAGATCGAAGATCCATCGGACAGTTCATTTCAAAAAGGGGAGTCTGTTGCTTCATTAATGGGGGGATTAGGCCGAGAATTTGATGGAAGTTATGCTGAATATGTTGTGATTCCTTCAAAACAGGTTTATTCCATTCCCATTGAAATGAAATGGACTGAACTCGCTGCAATTCCAGAAATGTATTATACGGCGTATGCGTCCTTATTCGAATGTCTCCAATTAACTGCTGGCGAAGTGCTTCTCATTCGCGGTGGGACGAGCTCTGTTGGTCTGGCTGCCCTTCAGCTAGCCAAAAGTGTAGGCGCCACAGTCATTTCGACCACTCGGAACAGCGGAAAGCTAGCATATCTTCAGCAGGCGGGGGCAGACTTTGCTTTACTTGATGATGAGTATTTTACGAAAGAAGTTTATAAAATCGCTCCAAATGGCGTAGATAAAGTCCTGGAGTTGGTGGGTACCGTCACATTAAAGGAGTCATTGCAACTGGTTTCCGAGCAAGGAGTCTTATGCATGTCAGGGATACTGGGAAATGAATGGACACTTGATTCCTTTGAACCGTTAATTGATATACCGACAGGTGTTTATTTTACGGCATTTACAAGTGAAGTTATCAAAGAAAACGTACTATTCGACCTGTTCAATCATATTAAAGACCATGGAATTGTTCCGCCAATTGCTAAAGTTTTCAAGCTAGAAGATATCCGGGAAGCTCATCTTTTAATGGAGAGCAATAATGCGAATGGTAAGATTGTAATTTTGAATGATTAGTGCAATATATTAAGGTTTCAAGCGTTATCAGTGAAAGAAAGCCTTACACCATGATTTATAAAGGTGTAAGGCTTCTTCTATAAAAGAATTACCAAACTTTAATATAATTCTTACCTTTTTTCAAAAGTGCAATCGGCCCTAATGGACTTTTTTCTACTCTCTGCAGATCCAGCAAATCAGTATCCAGGATCACTTCACCGCCATCGGGACGCTCAAATTCAGCGTCAACAATACGTACACGTGCTAGTGTTGCTGTTGAATGTACTTCACCGAGAAAATGATCAAAATTTTCGGGCAGTTCACAGGAAAGATAAACTTCTTCTCCCTTATCAACTATACTGAAGTTTGGATGAAAGCTTTTATCAACTAATTTGTCTTCTTCTCTTTCAAACGGCTCTGCTCCAGCAAAATACGCATTGTTATTAATATAAACAGGTTGTTCCACCAAGTTAAATATTTCAGCATCGCCAGGCTTTTTGTGTACGCTTTCAATATACTCTTCTAAAGATGCCGTGTAGCTATTATAATGGGACGTTCCGACTCCTTCCAATCCATCAGCTCCAATGAAAATATTATTATAAAAACGGTCATCTCCTCCGTAAACAAAAGAAAAGCCTGCGATTTTGGTGCTATGCGGGAGGTGATACTGTGTGGAACGAGTCATTTCTTTCCAATGATTCATCTTGCCGCAGATTAGGTTGTTTATATAAGCTCCACCCTGTGACACATTGTCCATGGCATACTCAGAAGCCAATATATTGTGATCAACAATATATGGCCCATGGCTTACTTCTACAAACAAATCACGGTTATTGCTGTAGAATACATTCCTACTAATCTTTGTTCCCTGTGTCTGCCAATCTGACCATAATCCTAAGGAGCAGTCATGGATACGGTTATGATGAATCTGGACATCAATGGCTGCATGGAGCTTGATTCCTGCAATTTCGTGACCGTAGAATTCACGTTTCAGAGCAATATTATAAATATGGTTGTGATGGATCTCACTAAAGACACCGCCTAAGTGGCCCACAATTCCATTTTGACCGCAATCATAAATCGTATTATTACGGATAATATGGGAACCGATTTTTTCCTTGCACCAGCCATTACGTTCAGCAGAAAAGACAGATTCCAGCTGGTACTGGTATCCGGGTTTGTCTTTGCGGACGGAGCGATAATTATGCCCGGTGGAGGCTTCTTTACCAATACTGATGGCACTGCATTTTGCATCATGAATGATATTGTTTTCAATAATCCAGCCCTTGCTCCAATTGGCGCCAAGCAGTCCAGGCTGATCCGCTGTCGGAGGTGCCCATGGTGTTGCGGCCTGCGCCATTTCAAAGCCTCTTACCGTAATATAATCAATCCCTGTCTCTTGGGGATAGAAACAAGATCTGCGAACGTTAATCTCAACAAATTCCTTGTTCGGATCAACGCCTTGGAAATTTGCATATATGGTTGTATTGTCAGCATTCACTTCTGCAAACCAGACATATTTTGTCTGTTCCTGATTATGAACAGGGACAATTTCTCTTGTCCAGTGGTCCAATATTTCTGTTTTGACCTCCGGATCAATCAGTTGTTCAAAGCGGCTGACTTCATAAAAGGACATACCATTTAAATAAACGTCTCCTAAATGCTTGGTTTCCTCAATTGTGACGAGCCAATCCCCGGATACTTCAAGAGCATATGGGTTGTAGTTGCTGAAAAACTCATTCGGCAATACAACCTTCCAAACGTTCCCTTCGGCATGCTGCCAACCTTGAATGTGCTCTGAGCCTTTGATGATTACTTTTTCACCTGCTGCGGCTTGATACGTAATTCTTCTCTTGTTGCTTAACCCTTTAAACTTTGGTTTTACCCATTCACGATATACCCCTTCATGGACAATAACCGTGTCACCTGCCACAGCAGCAGAAGCTGCTTTATTTATTGTCAGAAATGGATCTTGCTGACTCCCCTGGCCGTGATCTGAACCAGTTTTTGCTACATGATACTCCATAGTCTTATACCTCCTTTAAATTCAATTTATTTTATTGTAGGAAATAATATTTGTTAGTTCTATCCAAAATGTAGTAAACTTTAAGACAATATTAGTGTTCTGGCAAAGGAGGATTGTATGGTCTTATTTGAAAAACATGGAGTGGAGGGAAAAGAATTCTTTCATTTTTTTCCATTGAAAAATTATAACTTTCCCCTTCATTTTCACCGCGCATATGAAATGATCTATGTTAACGATGGACAGCTATATGTATCCATTGATCAAAAAGAGTATCTGTTGAAGGAAAATGATTTGGTCTTTATCTTTACAAATCAAATGCATGAATTTAAGACCATTGATTACTCTGATATTACAATCATCCTTTTTTCTCCAGAATTGATCGGCGACTTTTTCATGAATTTTAAAGGCTTAATTCCAAATGACAGTGCACTGCATTTGGAGAGAGCGATTGACCTTAGTAAGCTGAATTCGATCTATAGCCAGAAAAGTTTTTTATATGCAGTTTGTGCTGATCTGATAAATCAGAAATCGTTTACCCAGGTTAAGCAATCACCTCAAACAAAGGTGCTCTATAAGATGCTGCTCTATGTAGAGGAAAATTATTCTACTGATTGCACATTAAAAGACGTTGCAAAACATCTGCAGTATGACTATCCTTATCTATCAAAGTTGTTTGTTCAACAGATGAACATGACCTTCACGGACTACTTAAATCATTATCGGATTTCACAGGCATGCTATTTGCTGAAAAATTCCCAGCAGGCGATTGGTGAAGTTGCAATCAAGTGTGGTTATAACAATTTAAGAACCTTTCACCGTAACTTCAAGGAAATAACCAGTAAAGCGCCTAGAGAGTATCGAGCAATGGAATAAGAAAGATAAAGCGGGAACCTTGTGGAGCAAGATCAGCCGTAGCGGAGGGCTGTTCATTTATGATTCAAAGAAGAAATCAGCCTGTCGGTTGTTTTGAGGACTTAAGGCTTGATCGCTGCCCGCCAGAGCCGGGCGGTTTGCCGCAGCTTTGTTTGCGGATGCATGCAGCTACCTGCAAGAGCAGTGGCAGCAGCAGGAACAGCACGAAAGTAACCAGTAAATCGCCCAAATCCCACAGAATACAACATTGAATCAACAGAAGATTACAGCGATGTAATGTGGCTACTTATGTCAACGACAAATAAAATATCAGAAATATGTGTTGAGGAAGTTTTCCTGTTTGATTGTGTTATTCATTTTCAATCGAACAAGAAAGCTTCTTTTTTATTATCAAGGCCTTAAAGCTAGAAAAATCACGATTATACAAAATAGGAAATACTTCAAGTATTCACCCATGAATTTATATTTTGTTTCATGTTATTTCGAATTATTCAGAATCCGTAAGCGATTTCACGAAACGCCGTTCCAATATGCGCACGTATCATAAAATCATCTTGAATGCGCTTACGATTGTTGCTAAGTTATATCCGTAACTGATAGAAGTACTAGGTAACTTTACTCACTCACATCTAAGGGAAAGAAAGGAAAATTTTATGAGTAAAAAATATGAAAAACTCGCCCAGCAAGTTATTGAAAAAGTTGGTGGTGAGAAGAATGTTTCATCATTGAGCCATTGTCAAACTAGACTGCGCTTTATTCTAAATGATGATAAAAAAGCGGACAAAGATGGCGTTAAAAAGTTAGATGGTGTTGCAAATGTTGTTGAAAGCGGTGGACAATTTCAAGTCATTATTGGTACGCACGTGGAAGAAGTCTATGAAGAAATTGTTAAGTACACAGGTGTATCGATTGATGGAGAATCAACTACAGTTGAAAAGAAGAAACCAAATGTATTGAATCGAGTGATTGATTTTATATCAGCTACGTTTAGTCCGGTTATTCCTGCAATTACCGGGGCGGGCATGATCAAAGCGTTTCTTGCCTTACTGCTATTATTCCGTTTAATTTCCAAAGAATCACAAACTTATTACATCATAAATTTCATGTCTGACGCAGTTTTTTATTTTTTGCCTTTTTTCCTTGCTTACAGTGCAGCTCAGAAGTTGAAAGCCAGTCCATTTTTAGGAATGTTTTTAGCAGGGGTTCTATTGCATCCGAATTTTATTCAGTTGCAGGGAGCTGGGGATGATGTTCATTTATTTGGTCTGCCAGTTAGAATCGTGAGCTATAGCACTTCGGTTATTCCTATATTATTAATTGTTTTTGTTCAGTCCTATATAGAACGTTTCCTGAAAAAGATTATTCCGAATGCGATAAAAATTATTTTTGTTCCGATGTTTACTGTTTTAATCACTGGAACATTAGGTTTAACGATTATCGGCCCGATTGGTTCGTATATCGGAGATTATATTGCGCTCGGATTTGATTGGCTGGCGAGTTATGGCAATTGGATGATAATCATCATTGTTGCAACATTATGGCCAATTATGGTTATGTTCGGTATACACTACAGTATTTCTCCACTGAGTCAAATGCAACTAGCAACAACAGGACTAGAAAACATAATTGGTCCTGGAGCGCTTCTATCAAATATCTCACAAGGTGTTGCAGCGCTTATAGTGAGCATCAGAGTGAAAGATTCAGTTCAGAAACAAGTGGCTACCTCAACGGGTACCACTGCATTAATGGGGGTAACCGAACCTGCACTCTATGGCATTAATTTACCAAAACGTTATCCGCTAGTCGCTGCGATGGTTGGGAGCGCGTGTGGTGGTGTATACGCAGGTTTTACGAACGTTTTTCGCTATGCGACAGGGGCCTCAGGGATACCGGCTATTCCTCTTTATCTGGGCGAGAATATTTGGAATTTGTACAATATATTAATTGCTTTAGTTATTACGATTGTCGTAACAGCGGTTTTAACTTACATCCTCTCCATCAAATATGAAAAGAATGCACCGGAAGAGACCGTTATGCCAGATGTTGCGAAAGAGACTGATGAAATGAAACCTTCAGTACAAGATAGTTTGATGACAAGTCCGTTAAAAGGGATGACGTTGCCACTTACAGACGTTGCCGATGAGGCATTTGCTTCAGAGAGCTTAGGAAAAGGGATTGCTGTTGAACCAAGTGAAGGTAAAGTTGTAGCACCATTTGAAGGTAAAGTTACAGCAATTGCTCGAACAAAACATGCTATCGGACTTCTATCAGATGAAGGAGTAGAAGTGTTAATTCATATTGGTATAAATACAGTTAAGTTGAAAGGTCAATATTTTGAGACTTTTGTAGAAGAAGGGCAAAGAGTAAGACTGGGACAAGAATTAGCTTCATTTGATATTGCTAAAATCAAAGATGCGGGCTTTATCACGCAAGTACCCGTCATAGTGATAAACACATCCGATTATTCCAGTGTAACTGCAACCACTGAAAAAGCAGTAGATTTTAATGCACCACTGCTAACATTAGTAAAACAATAAATAGAGATTAGATGAGGTGAAACAGGATGGGATTGGATCCAAACTTTCTGTGGGGCGGTGCCACCGCTGCGAATCAATGTGAAGGCGGATATAATTTAGGTAATCGTGGTTTATCAAATGTTGATTTAATGCCAACAGGCGAAGATCGAGCAGGAGTAATGGCTGGAAAGATTAAAATGCTTGAGTTTGATGATCAACACTTCTATCCTGCCAAAGAAGCAATTGATATGTACCATCATTATTTTGAAGATATCAAGTTATTTGCAGAGATGGGTTTTAAGACTTATCGCATGTCGATATCATGGTCCAGAATTTTTCCAAATGGAGATGATGAGAAACCGAATGAGGAAGGTTTGAAATTTTATGAGAATATATTTTTAGAATTACGAAAGTACAATATCCAGCCACTAGTCACTTTAGCTCATTTCGATGTGCCAGTTACTCTTATTAAAAAGTACGGTTCATGGCGTAATCGTAAAATGATTGATTTTTATGAAAACTATTGCCATACCGTCTTCGAACGCTACAAAGGGCTAGTAAAATATTGGTTGACCTTTAATGAAGTCAATATGATATTGCATGCACCTTTTATTGCCGCAGGCTTGTGCTTTGAACCAGATGAGAATGAAGAGCATGTGAAATATCAAGCTATGCACCATCAATTGGTAGCTAGCGCCGCTGTAACTAAAATAGCACATGAAGTGGACCCTGAGAATCTGATTGGCTGTATGCTGGCTGGAGGAAATAACTATCCCTTTTCTTGTCATCCAGAGGATTATGCCAAAGCAATCGAAAAGGATCGAGAAAATTATCTTTTCATTGACATTCAATCTCGGGGTGCCTATCCGAATTATGCGTTTAAAAAATTCGAACGAGAAAATATCCATATTGAAATGGAAGCAGGGGACCAAGAGCTTTTAAAACAGTACACGGTTGATTTTATCTCTTTCTCCTATTACTCTTCACGGGTTGTTGCCACAGATCCAGCTGTTACTCACGAAACAGCTGGAAATATATATAAATCCATTAAAAATCCCTATTTGGAATCTTCCGAGTGGGGGTGGCAAATCGATCCAATGGGATTGAGATCAGCGCTGAATGTTTTATATGATCGCTATCAAAGACCAATATTTATTGTAGAAAATGGCCTTGGGGCAGTGGATACTCCAGATGAGAACGGCAATGTAGAAGACGATTATCGGATCGATTACCTGCGTGAGCATATCAAGGCATTCAAAGCAGCGGTCGAAGAGGATGGCGTTGAGTTGATGGGGTATACAAGTTGGGGATGTATTGATCTGGTTAGTGCCAGTAAGGGCGAAATGAGCAAGCGTTACGGATTCATTTACGTTGATCGTGATGATGAAGGGAATGGGACACTGAAACGCAGTAAGAAAAAATCCTTTAATTGGTATCAAAAGGTGATTCAAACTAACGGTGAAGATTTAGCATAACCATTATAATTGTAAAAGGTACATCAAACTATGTTATAGTTGACTAAAGGTTGTGATGGGTTTATGTATCTTTTTCAACAAATAGAAGAAGTTATTTTAAAATATAATGATACAAGAAGAGCCGTTGGCGAATTTGTACTCAAAGAAAAATCGAATTTACGCCACATGAGTATGAATGAAGTCGCAAAAAAAACGTATACATCGAAAGCGACTTTAGTGCGATTTGCTAAAACAATCGGATATTCTGGCTGGCGTGAATTTATCACGGCGTTTATGGAGGAAGTTTTGTATGAGGAGAGATCTCGTGCAGAGGTAGATCCCAATTTTCCATTCCAAGAACAAGATTCCTACGAAAGCATTGCGAATAAAATTGGAGTCTTACAAACAGAGAGTATTTCAGATACGATCAATGTTCTTGATATAAATATGCTGAATCAAGCAGTGAACATTTTGATCAATGCCAAAACCATCACTTTATTTTGTATAAGTCCCTATATTTATTTAGCAGAAATTTTCCGGCGCAAAATGTTAAGCATTGGGGTGATTGTTGAAATTGCCAATCCTCTAGAGGCAAGATTGTCAGCACAAGTATTAACAGAAAGCGATTGTGCCATTTTAATATCTTATTCTGGAAATAATGAAATTCTAGAGCCCATCTCGCACATAAGTGCGCTAAAAAAACGTGGTGTAAAGATAATTGGTATAACCAGCGTTGGGGATAATTATATTAGGAAAAATGTTGATTGCGTGCTGACGATGTCTTCTAGAGAAAGGTTATATAGTAAAATCTCAAATTTCGCTACTGAAGAATCTGTACATTTTCTCTTAAATGTTTTGTTTTCCTGCTACTTTAAGCAAAATTATCAAGCAAACCTTGACCATAAAATCTTTAATGCGAAAGAAATAGAACGTCAAAGGTTTTCAACACTTAATAATATCAAGGAGAATCCTTAATTAATAAATGCCATTGACAAAAAGGAGGGACTAATCCCTCCTTTTGATGTTTAAAGAGCACCCGGTATAAATTATATCCAGGGAAATAGTAGTTAAATTTTTTTACATAAGTGTAGCCGATCCAATCTCAACCCAAGCAGTCCCGATGTAGGAATCTCTCATCGGGACTGCTTGGTTTTTTATAGATAAGTAGGTGGAACAATGAAGACTCTAAGTGAGCTTTTCGCTACTGGCATCTTCAGTTCGGGCGCATCATTTTCCTCCATCAGTCGAAGTATCAACTCAATTATTCGTTCCTCGATCTGTGGATTGATCAACGGTGCAACTGACGCGGGTCCTCCCACACATCAAATAACAGCGTTGCGTATGTGTACATCCTTCCGAATTTTCATTTTGAAGTAGATACTGTTCTAAAAAACTTGACATGAAGCACAAAGTGTAACTATATTAGTTGCATAAAATAAATTGTAACTGAATTTCAATTGACCAACACGTTTGATGCCCACCGCTTGGCGAAGTACGCATCGCAGCAAGGAAAAGAAGGTATATTCCAAGATTTTTTCAGGGCATACTTTACGGATGGTCGACATTTAGGCGAGCATGAAACATTAATAGAATTAGCTGTACAGGCAGGACTAAACGAGGATGAGATTCGCCATATTCTTGCCGGAAATGACTATGCTGCAGAAGTCCATGCAGATGAGGAAGAAGCACAGCGACTTGGCGCAACTGGAGTTCCTTTCTTCGTCATTGATCGAAAGTACGCCATATCGGGAGCACAATCAAGCGACGTGTTACTACAAGCTCTGAAGACAGCGTGGAAGGATTATCAGCCCTTGCAAATTTTAAATGGCGCTATGGATTCAGAATCTACTGATATTTGCGGGGATGGTGCATGCACCATTAAGTGATGCAGCGATCCGCAACGTGTGCATATAGGTTAAGGCCATTCCAACAATAGGCCACCACCGTAGACTTATAAAAAATCTCATAATTATAGGAGTCAAAAACCATGTCTAACTTATCCATTGAAATATTCACAACTGATCAAATCATTGCGAATGTGAAAGCGCGCTTCCCTGAGCTGCACACTGTAGAAATCGGATTGATTCTTGCTACCAAAGCTTTCGGGGTGAACCATGCCGAGTAATCTGGAGATCATTAAAAGCACTTATGAAGGGGATTCCAAAGAAAACGGCCTGAAATACCAGACGTATCTAGCGGAAAATGCCGAGTGGACGGAAGCCGCAGGATTCCCTTATGCTGGAACGTATGTGGGCTACGATGATATTTCTAAAAATGTATTCTTCCGCTTGGGGAGCGAATGGGACGGGTACAAAGCAGAAGTCAGCCAGTTCTACGAAGATGGCGATACCATTATTGCAGTAGGTGCATATTCAGGAACGTATAAACAAACAGGCAAGTACTTTGAAGCAGATTTGTGCATATATGGAAGCTAAAAGATCAGAAAATTGTGAAATTTAAGCAGTATGTTGATAGTTATTTGGTACGAAATGTCATGATATCTGAGTAAGTAAATCACAATTTACAAATAGATTAAGAATAAATCGTTATCAATATATAGAGGACAAATCATAGTCGTATTAGAAGTCGCCTAAATGGCGGCTTTTTTGTTTTAAGGGATCAAGTTCTTGTCAAAACCAAATGAGAAGAACTTGATCTCATTCCCGACGGATCTTTATGAAGTGAAAAAGGAGGATATAAGAAATCGTAGGTGCTCAGGAATACTGATTAAGCACTGTAATATGTTACAACGCCTAGACGCTGTTGAGCACGAGAGAAAAGCAGGGGATGACGCATGATGTAGTGCTGAAAGAAATGGAGCCGTAGCTGGTGTTGTCTTATCGACACTTGACTGCCTGCTCAATATTTGGACTCAGGTGAGGAAACGGCCAACTGCAAGAGCTGGCCGAGGAACCAAATAGTTTTGAAAAGAGGAATGTCATTTTAAGCAATACCATTTAGGCTTTTTTCAATACTCTCCAATGCTTGTTGTAACAGGGATCTGGGGCAAGCAAAGTTGATTCTTTGGAACAGCTCTCCTCCAGCACCAAAAATATAACCATCGTCCAATGCCACTTTTGCTTTTTTCTGCATCAATTGCTGTAGTTCAAGATCAGAGAATCCGAGTTCGCTAAAGTCAAGCCATGCCAAATAGGTTCCTTCTGGTTTAATCAATTTTACTTTCGGCATGCGCTCTTGCACAAAGCGATCTATATAATTAAGATTCTCCGCAAGGTAAGTAAGAAGTTGCCCAAGCCACTCTTCACCATCATTATATGCAGCGATCTGGGCCACAGACGCAAAAGAGCCTGGATCAATATCAATGGCAGTTAGTTTGTGATTAAGTTCATTTCTAATTCTTTCATTCGGGATAATTATATTTGATACTTGTAAACCTGCCAGATTGAATGTTTTTGATGGAGATGTACATACTATAGAGTTCATTCTGAATTCTTCGGAAATTTTCCCAAATGGGGTATGACGATTAGGCTGAAAGATCAAGTCAGAGTGAATTTCATCGGAAACGATCAGTACATTATTTTTAATACAAATCTCACCCAATTGTTTCAATTCTGCTTCTGTCCATACGCGTCCCACAGGATTGTGTGGGCTGCACAAGAACATTAATTTAGTTCTGCTGTCCTGTGCGATTCTTTCTAATTCAGCAAAATTGATTTTATATTCACCTTTGTCATAGATCAACGGGTTGTTTGCTATATGGCATCCATTACTTGTAATAATGTTTAGGAACGGGTAATAAACGGGGCTTTGAATAATTACTTTATCTCCTCTATTGCAGAACGTCTCAACAATAAAGTTCAGTGCGGGAATGATACCAGGTGTGAATAAAATCCATTCCTTTTCAATATCCCATCCATTTCTCTTTTTCTGCCAGTTAACGGCAGCTTCTAAAAATTCTTCGCTTTTGTGACCATAACCATAAATACCGTGTTCCGCTCTGCCAATTAAGGCATCAATAATAGGTTGAGCTGTCTTAAAATCCATATCGGCAATCCACATCGGAATGCTGTTTTCATCGTTGAAGTTCTCTTTAAGATGCTTCTTTGACCATTTAATCGAATCTGTTCTTTTTCTGTCGATAATTTCATCAAAATTGTATGTTGTCATGTTATTCCTCTCTCACAAATAAGTATTTTAGTCAAAATAGTATAGTACCTGTACTATTTCTTTTCAATATCTGTCTATACATCGCGGATCAAATACTGGATTACTTTGTTCGAGGAGAAACTAACAGTTCAGAATACCGCTGCATTACGTTGTAAAAAGCATCTACTTCTTCGGAAGTAAAACCTCTCGTGTAGAGTTTTGTCGGCCCACATGAGTTCCCTAATATCGTATAATTTGTGGGCTCTGCTCAACGCTGCTCCAGTTTTATCACAATTTGCGAAGCTGCCCCTTTTGTACGATTCCACTCTAATGCAAGCTTAGCAGCAGTTATTCCTGGATTTTCTTCAATCATTGTCAGTGTATGCACTTCGACCATATTAATATGGTCGCCAGTACCGTAATCACGAGTAGCTTTAATATAATCGCTATATGTCATAACAAACTTGTTGGTTTAGGTGCGGTGGATACGCCTGATGAGAAAGGGTATGTTGAAGATGATTACCGGATATCTTATTTAAGTGAGCATATTCGTGCGATGAGAGATGCCTTAGTGGCAGGCGCATGCCGTCCGCGAGCGGAGCTTCATCACACGGTCCCCACAGCAGTACGGGCTTGTCAAGCACCTTTCCTACACGGGCCACCGTATCCTCCGTGCCAAAGTTGCAGTGCGGAAAAAAGACGGCGTCAACCTCTTCATCTTTAAAACGCTTAACAATCAAGTCTGCATTGATGTGATCATCGTAGGGCAGCTCCTCCTGATTCAGGCCTTCCAGATCGACGATGTCGATGTCCATGCCAAAGCTCTCAATCTACTGGCGAATGGCGACTTTGTACTTGAATGCATCTTCGGCGCTGAACGTAAAACAGCATGGCGGAGCATAACCCAATTTCAATTTTTTCATAGAGCATGTCTCCTCTTGGATGGATAATGTGAATAGAATGGTTTTGTTTTGTTTAGTTAATTTAACCAAACAAAATACTTGTTTTGTATTTACGATGCCATCCTATCATTGAAAGAAGGCGGTGCCAACAGCTTATTTAGTTAATAAAACGCAATAATAACTAGATTAATATATTAATTTTTATAAACATTGCAATAATGATAAGTGCGATGTAAACTTCATGTATCTATACAGGGGGTTGGAAGAATTGATGTAACTAAAATTCCAGGTAACAGAAGGTAGTTAGCAGGAATGGCCATATGATTTCAATTCTGTAGCATTTGCTTGCTGCGGATGCTCCCGTAAAGAGTTAGCATTTAGCCATAATGGCAGAAACCAGACGTGGCAGAGGAAATATTTACGCTCTCGAACACCATATCGTATGGTACGTGAAAGATCGACATCAATTCTTCTCTTAATGAAGTTGAAACCAGGTTAACGGAATTCCCGTTCTGCTCCCTCTTTGGCGATGCAGGCGGCAGACAATAAATAATTTGAATAAAAACGGTGCGTTCAAGACCGAGACATCCAGAGGTGAGAACATGCAGAAATTGTCCAACATCCGGTTTCAGACAAAGCTTTTTGTTGTGTTCATTCTTTTGAGCAGCATTCCGGCTCTGCTGATCGGGACGATGGCCTACCGCAAATCCTCCATGATGCTGCAGGCCCGGAATGAGCAGGATCTGAATGTGATTCTGGCCCAGCTAAATACATCGATTGAACGCCAGGTCAGGGATTTTGACCGGTTTACAATGATCCCGTACTATTTGCCGGACACATTCAGCTTTTTAAATAAGCCTTATTTGGCCAAGGAGCAGTGGGGGACCGCGGAAATCCATGCCCAGAGAACGATGGCCCGGCTCATGGGGGCCTATCCTTCCATCAACTCCTCGATCAAGGGACTGATGATCTACGGCATGAACGGAACCGTCAACGGCTACCGAATAAGCGGGAATACGGTAATTAATCCCAATGAAAAGGTAATGAATGAGGATTGGTACCAACAAGCGCTAGCAGAGCGGGGCGGTTTTGTCATTACCGGGGTCAGAGAGATCAACCAGTTTAAAGACGGGGCCTTCCCTGCCCTGATCGGCTCCCGTCTGCTGATGGACGAGGAATATCAGCCGCTGGCTGTCATGGTCATCTTCATCAGTCCCGATTTTATCCCCAAATTTGTGGAGACGCTGGAGCTTCCGACCGTTAAGGTCACCGTCCTCGATCAGAACCGGAATGTCATTTACGCATCCGATCCTGCCCTTGCGGCCAGACAGCTGTCCATCGGTGCCAACGAGCAGCGGGGCAGATGGGAGGCTGACGTGTCTACGAATCAGGGGCAGGAGGGATATAGCGGCGTTTTTCTTGAAAGCGGTTACTTGAAATGGAAGGTATACTTGGGAGTCAATCGTGAGGAGTTGCTGGCAGGCAGCCGTTCCATCAGCTATTTTACTTTCCTGGTGGCGGTGGCCGCGGTGATTTGTTCAGCCGCCATTTCCTGGCTGCTTGCGAGAAGGCTGTCGAGGCCGATCAACCGCTTAATCCGCTCCATGCGTGAGGTCGAGCAGGGGAATTTTAAAGCACCTGTACCCGTAGGGGAAGACAACGAAATGAGACGGCTGGAAAGCAGCTATCACAGGATGGTCAGCCGTCTCGACAAGCTGGTGCATTCTATTGAGGAGAAGGAACGCCAGAAGCGCAACGCCGAACTCTACGCATTGCGGGCACGCATACAGCCCCATTTTCTGTATAACACGCTGAATTCCATTCGCATGCTGGCCATACTGCAGCGTTCGTCCCATATTGCCAAATTGCTGCAATCGCTGGCCAAGCTGCTTCAGGCGAATATGAAGCTGGACAGCGAACTGGTACTGCTGGATGAGGAGATTCGGCTGCTGAAAGATTATGCCGCTTTGATGGATTTAAGATACACTGGTGTTTTTAGGGTGCATTGGGTTATTCCACACGAGTGCTTGCAAGTGCCCATTCCGCCCATGCTGCTGCAGCCACTGCTGGAAAACGCGATCTTTCACGGGGCCAAAGGGCTGGACAGAACTCTGCGCATTTTCATAACGGCCAGACAGGATGCGGAGAGCGGGACGCTTTTCATTGAAATTGCGGATGACGGCACAGGATTTACCGGAAAAGAGATTCTGCTGCGGGAAGAGAGCGCTGACCATATAGGTTTGCGTAATGTGCACGAACGGATCCTTCTCAGATTTGGCGAGCCGTACGGATTGTCGTTAATTCGGACGGATGATCTCACGAAAGCTATTGTTAAAATACCACTGAAATTAGAAGCATCAGAGACAGGGGGGGACAGAGATGTGGAATCTGTTGGTCGTTGATGATGAATCCATTGTCAGAATGGGACTGCGTTATATGCTTGATTGGGAAGGTTTGGGGATATGCTGGAAGGCCGAGGCGGCCGACGGGGAAGAAGCACTGCGTATTTTGGAAGAAGAGAACATTCACTTTGTCATGACCGATATTCGGATGCCCGGTATGGACGGGATCGAGTTGGCGCAAAAAATCAGGCACAGGAACCCGGAGATCCAAATTGTTTTCCTGAGCAGCTATGATACCTTTTCCTATGTAAGGGAGGCCCTTCGGCTGGGAGCAGCTGATTATCTGCATAAACCTACCATGGATGAAGATGAAATTGCGGACACGATGCAAAAGGTCATCTCCCGTTTTAAATTGCCCTCAAATGAGCCGCCGCAGCGTACGGAAGAAGAAAGAAACGAGCTCTGTTTATCGCTGCTGGATCCTTTTACGTTTCCGACGAAGCCTATGAAGCTCCTGCCCGAGCTCGCGGACGAATCTTATAAGGAAGGTTATGAACTTGCGATTATCCGCAAAAGATACGACGCGGTTCAGGAGAATGAAGATTCGGAACAACTGCGTTTTCTTTCCATTCTGCACCTTATCAGCAATCTGGCAGCAAAGGACTGGGGAGGTTTGGTCTTTCACCGGAATTTCCGTGAAATGATTTGGATAGCTCCCGTCCGTTCTCTAACTGGGAATAGCGATATGCCAAGTTATTTGAACGGCTTGCGGCAAAAGGTGCTTGAGCTGTTGAATGTCCGGCTGATCTTTGCTTGCGGCTCTTCTGCCTGCAGGGATATTTCCAGCCTGCCGGGCGCCTATATGTCCGCGCTTTTGCGTTTTCCCCGCAATGAACAGAGCGACAGCTTTATTGTGCGCCGGGCTAAAGAATATGTGGACCGGCATCTGCTGGAGGATGTCACGCTGGCCAAGGTCGGGGAATCCATTCACGTTAGTCCGGGATACTTGAGCAGGATTTTTCTTAAGGAAATCGGTGAAAACTTCAGTGATTACATCATACGCAACAAAATGGAAATCGCCCAAAAAATGCTGCGCGAGACCAGCCACAAGGTGTATGAGATCGCGGCCGATCTCGGATACAGCAACCCCTATTACTTCAGTAAGCTGTTCAAGGACCGTACGGGACTCACCCCTCTTGAATACCGCAATCAATGAACCGGAGCCGGCAAGCATACCGAGCGAAAGTTAAAAAAACGTATGATTTTGCAAAAATCATCTATTGCCATGACCGGAAGCATCCGCAGGATCTGTGTACACGTCAAAATCGTATATGAAAAAGCCGATTCGCCCGCTACTATCACCAGGAGCTAATCATTAGAATGAATGGTGCAAGAGGTTGAATGACCAGTAGAGAAAGGGGCGAAACAAGTATGATGCAGGAACTAGCGAAAGTGTCGGTAATTGAACGCTGGGGGAGATTTGAACTGTCCCTTCCCGGCCCGGAGGACGGTAATCCTTTTACGGAGGTGGCGTTTGGAGCACGCTTCCGTCAGGGACACCGGATCGTTGAGGCAGACGGTTTCTATGACGGGGAAGGCTGTTACCGTGTGCGTTTTATGCCGGATACTTTGGGGATGTGGTCTTATGAGACGGTCAGCAATGTGCCTGAATTAAATCTGGTTCAGGGCATGTTCACATGCGTTGACCCTTCAGCAGGAAATCACGGACCCGTTGGAGTGGATCGCGAAGTCCATTTCGCCTATGCCGATGGCAAACCCTTCTTTTCCTTTGGAACTACAAGTTATGTATGGAATCACCAGGATGAAGAGCTGCAGGAGATTACCCTTCGCAGTCTGGCTGAAGCGGGTGCTTTTAATAAAATTCGAATGTGCGTTTTTCCAAAGCACTATGATTACAATTTGAACGAACCGGCATTGTACCCGTTTGCAGGGTCTCTGGAAGAGGGCTGGGATTTCACGGCATTCAATCCCGCATACTGGCGGCAGCTTGAACGCAGGATTGAGGATCTGCAAAAGCTTGGCATCGAGGCCGATCTCATCCTTTTTCATCCTTATGACCGGTGGGGATTTGCGGAGATGACCTCCGAGACTGACGATTTTTATCTGCGTTATGCCGTCGCCCGTCTCTCGGCGTTTCGCAACATCTGGTGGTCGCTGGCCAACGAGTTCGACCTGATGAAGGCCAAAACGATGCGGGATTGGGATCGGTTCTTCAGAATTATTCAGGAGCGCGATGCTTACGGTCATCTCCGGTCCATTCACAACTGGCACCATCCGGGCATCCATTACCGCAGCAACCTGCATTGGTATGACCATGGCAAGCCATGGGTTTCACATGCGAGCATCCAGCATCATGATCTCCATTTTGTCAGCGAATGGCAGGAGACCTTCCGGAAGCCCATTGTTGTGGACGAGTGCCGTTATGAAGGAAATCTGAACCACGGATGGGGGAATATCACGGCGGAACGGATGGTGGAATGCTTCTGGGAAGGCGTGCTGAATGGCGGTTATGTCACGCATGGGGAAACTTTTCTGCATGAAGACAATATCATCTGGTGGTCGCACGGAGGAACACTGCACGGAGAAAGCCCGTCCAGAATCCAATTTCTCCGCCGTATTATCGAAGGCGGGCCGCAGCTCGGCCGCCTGAGCGCTGACTTTCAATGGGATATCGCGGCGGGCGGAGTGGACGATGAATATTATCTTGTGTATTTCGGCTCAAGCCGTCCGGGATTCCGCATGTTGCCGCTGCCTGAGGATATCACTTTTACCATTGAACTGATTGATACATGGAACATGACGATTACTCCGCTGCCGGGGGCATATGAAGGAACATGCCGCGTGGAATTGCCGGGCAAGCCTTACCAAGCACTGCGTATTCAAGCTACCAACCAATAAACGTAGGGGGGCATACATGATGAAAAAATGGGTTGCATTGCTGGCTAGTGTTCTGCTTGTTGTTACAAGCGTGGTAGGGTGTTCATCGGATGCAGGTCAAAGCCAGGAGGGCACATCCTCCGGCAGCCCCAAGGTCAGTATTTCCTTGTGGACACTGAATACAGGGTGGGCATGGCTGCAGTCGGCGGTTAAAGATTTTGAAAGCGCTAACCCGGATGTTGATGTGGAGCTTACCCAGTATGAGGTGGACCCGTTCAAAGAAAACCTCAAGGTGGCGGCAAGCTCGAAGACGCTGCCAGATATGTGGTTTACATGGGGCGGATCGCTGGGATCCTTTTACCCGGAAAATGGCATGACCATGGATTTGACTCAGGTGGCTAAAGACCATAAATGGTCTGAAAAATACAATAAAACCGCTATTGATATGTCCACTTTTGACGGGAAAATTTCCGGGATTCCGATGCACTTGAATGTACTGGGCATGTGGTACCCGAAAGAGCTGTATCAGAAGCTAAATTTGAAAGCGCCTTCAAAATTTGCCGAATTTGAGTCCCAATTGAAAACGCTAAAGGATAACGGGGTTACCCCTTTGGCTTTCGGCAGTAAAGGCGGATGGCATACGATGCGGCTGACCGAGCAGCTGCTTGAGCATTTTGCCGGTCCGGAACTACATGACAAACTGAACAGTCTGGAGGCGTCATGGAACGATCCGGCGGTCGTTAAAACCTTTGAAAAGATTAAAGAATATACGGACAAGGGTTACTTCCCGATGGGGTATTCCTCATTGGATCCAAGCGAAGCCGAAATGCTGTTTTACCAGCAGTCGGCGGGCATTATTAACGAGGGAACCTGGTTTGACGGCAACATTACTGAAAATGGCTTTGATCCGGCAAAATTTGATGTATTCAATTTTCCGACAGAACAAACGCCGACACGTGCATCCGTGTTCGCGGAAATGCTGCAGATCAACGGCGCATCCGACCCTGCGAAGCAAGAAGCGGCTATCAAGCTTGGCGAGTATTTAACAAGTGTTGAGGTGGTCAATAAATATATCAATGATTATGGTTCGCCGGCTACACTAGGCTTCACTGTCTCGGAAAAGACACCTCATATTCAGCCGCTGCTTGACAGCGCGAAGGATGGCGGTTTCCTGATTACTGACCAGGCTCTTCCGCAGGAAGTTGTACAGAAGCTGTTCGAAGCACAGGATAAAGTGGCGCTGAAGGAGTGGACACCGCAGCAGGCCGCCGAAAACATGGAGAACGCCGTGTCTGCGTACAAAAGCAAACAGAAATGATGATCAGGACCTTACCGCCTGGACTGAATCGAGCAAGGCGTCAGCAGGAAATTTCTGCTGACGCGATTTATGTGGAAAGGGGAGAATGGCATGACATCAAGAATGCTTAAACCGTGGCTGTTCCTGCTGCCTGCTTTAATTATTTACTTAACGGTTATTTTTGTGCCGGCGGTATACACCTTTTTTCTCAGTTTTTTCAGCTGGAATGGAGTTGCTCCCCATAAAGAGTTTGTGGGCTTGGGCAACTATGCCGAATTGTTCACGCAGGATACCGTGTTCATGAGAGCGCTGAAAAACAATCTGTTCTGGATGATCGGTTCTCTCACACTGATTATGGGGGCAGGTCTGGGATTGGCGCTGCTGCTGAACAAAAAGCTGAAGGGGCGGATCTTTTTCCGCGGTGTATTCTACTTTCCGTATGTATTGTCAGGTATTGTTGTTGCCACCGGATGGACCTGGCTCTACAATCCAACGCAGGGATTTGTCAATAAAATGCTGGCTTTGCTGGGGCTAGAAAGCTGGCAGCACGCCTGGCTGGCAGAGCCGGATATCGCGCTGTACGCTGTTTTTGTAGCGGCCATGTGGCAGGGCATCGGACAGCCCATGGTTCTTTTCCTGGCAGGGCTGCAGAGTATTCCGCAGGACCCGTATGAAGCGGCTTTAATCGACGGAGCGAAACCGTATCAGTCCTTTTTCTATATCACGCTGCCGCTGCTGCGCGAAACGTTTGTCATTGTGGTGGCTACGACGCTGATTGCTTCCATGAAAGTTTATGACATTATTTACGGCATGACCGGCGGCGGCCCTGCCGAAAGCACCCAGGTGCTCTCGTCATGGATGTACAGTCAGACATTCAAGTTTGCGAATATCGGAATGGGTTCGGCAATCGCCTTTATTCTTGTATTGATTTCCATGACCATCATCATTCCTTATGTTTATTTCACGACCAGGAAATCCCATGTATAACGTGCAGAAAGAGAGTGGTGCAGCATGGAGGAATTGAGAGTCCATCCGGCAGTAACGGTATTACGGTACGTATTCCTGATTATTTTTGCGGCCATATTTTTAATCCCGGTCCTGTTTATCGCCTTCACTGCGCTGAAATCGAGAGCGGATCTGATGACCAGCCCGTTTTACGCGCTGCCTGAAAAATTTCAGTGGGATAACTTTCTGAAAGCGTGGGACCAGGGCAAAATGAGCATGTATATGAAAAATACGCTGTTCATCTGTCTCGTCAAGGTACCGCTGGGTATCCTGATTGAAGCGTTCGCTGCGTTTGCCCTGACCAGGCTGAATTTTAAATGGAGTAATTCGATGTTTGCCTTTTTCCTGATCGGCATGATGATCCCGATGCAGGCCACACTTGTGCCCTTGAATATACTTCTCAACAAAACGCATCTTATCAGCACGTATCCCGGAATCTTTCTCGTGTATGTCGGATTCGGCATTCCGTTCGGTATTTTGATTTTGCGCGGCTTCTTCCGCACCATTCCGAAGGAAATCGATGAGTCTGCCTTGATTGACGGATGCGGAGACATGGGGAAATTTTTTCGGATTATATTACCCTTATCCATGCCGGCTATCGCAACGCTCGTCATCTTTGACTTTATGGCAACTTGGAATGAGTTTTTGCTGGCGCAGATTTTTATCACCAAGGATACGATGAAGACCATTACAACCGGGCTGCTTGCCTTTAAAGGCGAGCATTCGACCGATTATACGCTGCTGAACGCCGGTGTGCTGATCTCCATTATTCCGACACTGTGTGTCTACCTGTTATTCCAGAAATACTTTGTTTCCGGCCTAGCAGGCTCGGTTAAGGGCTAATGTTCATATCCGCAAATCATGAGGCCGCAACGAGGAGACCATTTGGTTCTGCATCATGCCAGCGCCCTATTTTTTCCAAAATCCCGTTAATTGTGCGTGGATTTAAGCGACCATCTGGTTTTCGTCTGGGTTGGTTTATAAAACTCAGGAATAAAGCTTTATTTTCAAGCGGCCTTTCCTTCATTAGATACATGGCCAGAGCGGAATTCTAAGCGCTATGGAGTCGTTTCCTTACCTGATTGAAGGTTTAGACATGCTGAAACAAGTCAGTCCAATTGTCAATATATACGCTTAAGAAGCCGCCATGATGGCGGCTTTCTTGTGTTATGGAACAAGTTATGGTCAAAACAATTGACAATAACTTGATCGCTTTTCCGACAGATATACAAACTAGGGTTATTTCATATGTTTGGGACGCATTAAGTAACTCATTCGTGTATCGCCCAGGGAGTACTCGTGATGGTGATATTCACGTCGTTATTTATTTGTAAATTTATGTAATTACTTCCTAAAAGGGCATGATTATTTGCCCTTTAGAACGATGTGGCGATGGATTCTAATCTATAAAATGAAAGCAGTCAAAGAAATACATTATGAAATAGGAGGTAATTAGCCAATGTCAACAGATCAGAGAAAAAGAACGTCTCGACGTGAAAACTGATTTTAATGAACGAAGTTTTTATCCAAGTCAGGCTAAATTAGGTACAAAAAGGTGCTGCTAAATGATCCTGTATATTATCATCAAAAAACAGATGCCTAAAACCATGAAATATTTTCAAGCGAATGCATAAGAAGCGCGGAGCTATTGAAGCGAATAAACTTCCTTTCCGGTATGAGAAAACTTGTTCCCTATTGTTAGCAACTCGTAGCCATAGATTCAACAAATTACGTATAAGCTATTAGATGTTTATGTTTTAGTTAGAATATAGAATTTAAGTAAACTTTAAAAAACAACATTGTGGATAAATCGGAAAATAAATGGAAATAATAGCGAATTAAACAAAACTTTTGTATATGGCTTCTTAAGAAAGGAAAGGTAAGCACATCATGAATAATTCAAATCGAACGGTACCAGAGAAAGAAGTATTGAGTGTGTTCAATGGGGAAAGCGGTGAGAACCCATTTCCGTTATTCGCAAAGTTACGGGCAATGGGAGCCGTTATTCCTATCCCGTTTCCGATGGGAGGAACAGATCGTCAAACCTGGATGGTCACTCGTATGGAAGAGGCAATGCAGGTGCTTAAAGATCATGCCCATTTTACTGTAGACCGGAGATTGATTAATGGTAGTAGTAGTGATGCTACTCCAACTGGCAACACTGACCCATCTGCTTCCACTAACTTCCTTACCGAGTCGGTCAATTCTGTCGATGAGCCTGATCATCGACGGTTGCGTACGTTGGTGTCCAAAGCTTTCACTCCCAGATATATGGAAAGTTTACGCCCTCGTGTGCAGGAGATTGCTGATGAATTACTCGACCAGGTACAGAAAAAAGGCGAGATGGACCTCGTCAAGGATTATGCTTATCCTTTGCCAATCAACGTCATTTGCGACATGATTGGAGTACCTCAAGCAGACCGGGCACAGATTCATGTCTGGTCTTCAGCGATCGCGCACGGTCTGGGGCTGGGAAGGCAAAAACCGGAGGTCTCGGAGCATCTGCGAGCTTTCGGTGAATACATCGTACAGCTTGTGGATGATAAACGCCAGCATCCTGCTGATGACTTGATCAGCCAACTGATCGCGATAGAAGAAGAGGGGGATCGGCTCAGTGAAGCAGAACTGCTCTCCATGATCAAGTTATTGATCTTTGCCGGACATGAGACAACCTCAAATTTGATCGCGACCGGCACTTTGATGTTGCTGGATCATCCCGATCAACTGGAGAAGCTCAAATCTGACCTTAGTCTGGTCCCTTCGGCTGTCGAAGAACTATTGCGCTTCAATGGGCCTTCCACAATTGCGGGGCCGCGTTTTGCCACTGAAGATATCGAGCTTGCCGGGCAGCAGATCAAGAAGGGAGATATGGTCATTCCTGTATTGAAATCAGCGAATCGGGATGAGCGTCAGTTTTCAGAGTCAGAGGAGTTGGATATTACTCGCAAGATCAATCGTCATCTCGCTTTTGGACATGGAATCCATATGTGCTTAGGGGCACCACTGGCCCGCGTGGAAGGAGACATTGCGTTTACCACCCTGCTGAGGCGCATGCCCAACCTACGACTCAACGTCCCTCGCGAGAACGTCATTTGGAGCTTCATGCTTAGCTCACAAGGGTTAACGTCCTTGCCCGTCGCTTTTTAGCTGAGGGTAAGAATTTATTGAATCGCGTGAAGGGGCAAACCCGACGAAGTGAAAAGTACGGCTATCTGTATCTCGCATTGGAAGAGTCGACGGGTAAGGAGCTCGTCTTCAACTGCGGGTGAAGCAGACATTAATATTAAAGGAAAATAGGAGGCACCTACTCTTCGTGGAGCAGGTGCCTCCTAAGTTAGATATCAAGGAATCCTTTATCTAGACTACAAGCTACCGCGTTGTACTCGAATAAAACCGGAAGAAGAACCATTGAAATGGCGGGAGAAGCTTTGACGTTCTCCAGATTTTTAATTTAGAGCTGCTAAATTGCACTGGTCTGATAAGTTTTGATTCTACGCTCCTGCCTAGATGGAAGGATAATTGGACAATTTGACTACAAAGTGTTTTTGGGGAATGGTATTGAATGATCATAAGTTGTTTGGTAGATTTATGGAATTTCATTGTGGCTAGTATGGATTTCCGTAACTGATCTATTAAAGTAAAGTATTGGAAAACAAACAATTTTAGTGGGTGAATAGTATATGCAGACAACAAGAGTTACTGAAAATCAAGCTGTTAGCATCATTCAGGAAGAAAATAGAAAACTTACTCTCCGCGAGAAAGTAGCCGTCAGTCTCGGAGGAGGGATTGGAACACTCCATTCTCAAATGATTGCGATGTTCTTGCTTTTTTTCTATACGGACATGATGGAGATCAGTCCAGCCTTTGTAGCAGGGTTATTTCTGGTTGCTCGTATTATTAGCGCTGTTTTGGTACCATTGTTTGGGATTTTTATAGACAAGGTGAGCACCCCTTGGGGGAAATATGTTCCATGGTTTATGATACTTGGGGTGCCTACTGCTATTTTGGGGTGGTTAACCTTTTCTGATTTTAACCTAAGTCCTACTGGTAAGTTAGTATATGTGTCTGTAACTTATCTGCTATACAGCATATTTGCTGCACTTCAACAGGCACCAGGTAATGCAGTCGGTCCTGCCATTACAAAAAGAGTAGATGACCGGATATCAATGGGGCAGATTGGGTTTTTCTTCATCATGATAGGCGCAATTGTTGTTTCAGTAGGCGCTCAGCCTCTGTATAAAGCTTTGGGGGGCGGTAATGACACAAAAGGGTTCTCAATGCTAATGGGAGCAATCGCTATTATTGGTATATTGGCATCCGTTTTTCAAGTAAAGTCCTTAAAAGAAAAATATGTTGCAAAACCTAAAAAGGAAGAAAAGAGGCCTTCACTGAAGGAGATGTTCTTGGCTGTATTCACAAATAAAGCAGCTGTTATTATATACGTATACGTTTTGGCGATAACCTTATCAAAAGGAATTAGAGATGCTATCATGATCGATTATTTAAAATATTACTTCCATAATGAGAATCTAATGGTGATTATAGGGTTTATCAGTTTTGTGCCAACAATTATAGGTACCCTGTTAGCTGCTCCAATAACGAAACGATTTGGCATTAAAGCTAATATCCTTACTAGTGCGATTATGAGTGTGGTGACTTCGGCTGCCATTATGTTCGTTCCTGCCAGTTCCACCGGTGTGACCCTTTTCCTTGTTTTGAGGGCAATTGACGGTTTCTTTATGGGACTTTCTACCCCAGCCCAGACTACAATGATGCCGGCTGCAATGGATTATACCGAATGGAAAACCGGTATGAATGTAAATGGATTCATGGGTTCCATCCAAGGTGTCATGACAACTATGGCTACAGCTATTGCAGGCTCGTTAACTGCAGGAGGACTGGCTTTGGTTGGGTATGTACCAGGAGTAGAGCAAAGCAGTGAGACAATATTTGGTCTAAAAATGTTAGTGGGAGTTATTCCGGCTGTTGTTCTACTATTTACAGTATCTGTGGCCTGGTTTGATCTAACAGAGGGAAAACAGGTACAAATTGCGAAAGATCTGGCAGAACGCAGGAAACAAAATGCTTAATAAAATCAAGTATTAAGGGTCCCCACGTTACAATGCATTTGCCTAAACTAGACATGCTCTGGGTCAATTGTTCGATAAATAATCGAATCTGGATTAATTGTTTTTTTTAAATAATTCCATTATGGAAATGATGGTTCATTCAGTATTGGTGGCCTTTGGAGGCATTGATGTGTTATGTGCTAATGCTGGTATTGGCCCTTGTTCAACCGGTGTATGAAAGGTATAAGGTCAACATGGCCGAAATGCGCCAAAAAATAAGCCTCAGCTATGTCCAGCTACTTTGGAACTGTAAAAGAGGGGCAGGTATCACCCTGAGCTATAACAAAAATCCAACGAATTTTTAGTTTTATGAATGAACAGAGCCGAGAGATGACAACTTAAGGAAGTGGTATACATCACAATTTCCAAAGGAGGATATCTGTTATGGCTCACCAGAAGAGAAGGAAAGAAGCTGCCTGGAAGTCACAAAAGCAAGAACAGCATCCCCATGGTAAAATCAAATCGCTTAAGGAATTGTCGAGCGAATAGAATTGAGGAGTATACTACTTGGAAGAGAAGGACTGCCGGCGAAATTTACGGCAGTCTTCTTTGTTGTAATAATCTTTCTGTGACAGGAAAGGTCAATATTGCTAATTTATGGTGTGAGAGCATGACGGCCCCTTAATACTGCAACTGGATTTGTTAACAACCATCCAGCCAATGGTTATAAGCCTTTCGGATTGATATATAAATGGTAATCACTTGATCAATATCTAATATAAGCAAAGGAACCCGGTGGCCGCTAAATGCTTCGTTATACACAAGTCGGACATGCTCATCAAACTCGACCGCGAAGGGGAGTAGGGAAAAAGAGCTTGGGCTAGGTACAACAGGTCTAAAGTTCGCATCTTGGCCGTTGCGAGCCGTCAATTGCTAAAGGTTGATTTCTGTTGTGACTACTTTTACAGGAAGTTTTATTTAGGTAACAATAAAATTGGAAGAATGACCTGATATATTTTTATCCAAAATCACAGAGTGAAGAATATTACATAATATAGCAACGCCCTCGCGAAGTAGCTCCACATTCATAAAGGAAAAACTTAATCGAATATGATGATTTTCATGATCTACAGGGAAGCAAGCCGAACCAGGTAAAAATGAGACTTGCTTCTTTTTTGCCTCGAAAAGAATATGGTGGGATTGCATCCATGAAGGAAGACTGATCCATAAGTTAGGTCCTCCACCTGGAATGTACCATGACACCCCTTCGGGACAATGCTCAGAAAGAATTTCAATAACCAGGTCACGTCTGACTTTTAGTGTGTTTCTCAGTTTGTCCATGTGATCGACCATTTTAGGAGACTCAATAAAGGGCAATAACAGCTTCTGTGTAATTAAAGGAGTCCCTAGGTCTGTATTGGCTTTAGCTGCAAGTATCCGCTTAAAGATGGAACCCGAAGCAGTCAGAACACCTATCCTACAACCAGGAGCCAATGTTTTACTCAACCCTTTTAAATAAATGACATGTCCATATTCATCCATGCTCTTAATAGGAGCTGGTGGCTTTTGATCATAATACACCTCACTCCATGGATCATCCTCAATAATAATGGTTTGCATAGCTTGAGCAATATCCAGAAGCTGTCTTCGCCTCATGCTACTCAACACGGTGCCCGTTGGATTATGAAACGTTGGGACTGTATAAATGATCTTGGGGCGATACCTATCACATAGATGCTGAAGGATGTCCAATCGCATACCATCGTTATCGACCGGAACTGTCAGGATTGTGACGCCACGACCCCGAAATATATCAATTGCTCCGGGATACGTAGGCGCCTCCAGCACAACCACATCGCCCGGCCCGACAAATGTACGTGCTATTAAATCTATGGCTTGCTGTGAACCACTTGTAATCAACAGATTCTCGGGCTGTGTAGGAATACCTTTTTTTAGTAGATAGGCTTGCATGGCCTCTCTAAGCTGCATATCTCCTTGAACTTCCCCGTATCTAGAGAAAAACGTACCACCCTCTCTAATAAGATGATGCAACTCGCGTTCTAAAAGTTGATTTGGAATCAACTCTGGATCGATCATCGAGGATGACAAGTGAATTTTTTCCGGGACATAGTGAAATTGAGCAAACTGAGATCGTGGCAAATAATCCTGGACAGACAACTGCCAGTCCTGTGTAAGTTTTTCCTCAGGATATTTTTTCGATGTATCTGTCGACTTTACATGGACAAAGGTGCCTTTGCCCTGCACGGAATGAACATAACCATCCTGCTCAAGTTCTTGGTATGCTTTGACGACAGTCAGAAAACCTACACCGAGTTCCTTGGAGAGGGAGCGGACAGAAGGCAACTTTTCCCCTCCTTGTAAAAAACCCGAGAGAATTTGGTCCACAATCGCCAACACAATTTGCTTGGTTATGGAAATGCCCTTGTTTCGCTGAATATCGATATACATTCTTAACCACCTTGTAGTGTTATAGTTGAATGTTGAGTGTTATACACATCTAAAGCTTATAATACTCATATTGTTATCAAATATTATAACATTAAGGCGTCTGTCTGGTGAAAACAAGGAGGAATAATGTATGAAGTATTACGTTGTCGATGCGTTTGCGGAACACGTTTTTGAAGGTAATCCGGCAGGGGTCTGTATTCTGGATAAATGGCTTCCAGACAACACTATGCAAAACATTGCAGCCGAAAATAACCTTTCCGAGACGGCATTCGCAGTGAAAGAAGGTGAACATTACCGGCTAAGGTGGTTTACACCTGCAGCAGAGATTGAGCTTTGCGGACACGCCACACTGGCGACTGCCTTTGTCCTTGCTAGGTTTTATGAACCCGATGCAGAGCAGTTTACGTTCCATACCCTAGGGGGTATATTAATTGTCCTAAAGAAGGGAAACTTGTTTGAAATGGACTTTCCGAGTCGTCTGCCTGAACCATTCAAATTAACCAATGACATGATTGAGGCACTCGGGGTGACACCTGTAGAAACTTATCTGGGCCGGGATCTAATGTTTGTACTGGAAAATGAAGATCAGGTTCGCCAACTTTCGCCTGACTTCTCAAAGCTCAAAGATTTACCAGATGGGTTGGGTGTAAGTATTACAGCAGAAGGGGGAACCTTTGATTTCGTTTCCAGAAGCTTCTTCCCCAAATTGAATGTCAACGAGGATCCTGTATGCGGTTCTGCACATTGCAACTTTATTCCGTTTTGGGCAGGTCGATTGGGTAAAAACGAACTGGTAGCCCGTCAGCTGTCCAAGCGAGGCGGTACTTTGTACTGCCTTTTGGAAGGTGATCGCGTGAAAATTAGCGGGACTGCTGTGTTGTATGCAGAAGCTGAATTGCAAATAGATGGTACAGGTCAAAAAAATATGTAACGTTTATGGACTGTTCTTTACGTCCAAGTTCAACTTATCAGTTAGGATGATTATCTATGCTCAACAATCCCAAAAAAGGGATAGCCCTATTGATTATAGCCACCTTATTCTGGTCCGGAAACTACATCTGCGGGCGATATCTAGCTCCAGCTTTGCCTCCAATGTTGCTGAATACCATTCGCTGGGGAGTTTCTGCCCTTATTCTGTGGGGGCTGCTACGAGCAAAAAAACAAAGACTTCCTTTACTTGCTAAATGGAAAGAATTTGGGACACTCGGGTTTCTAGGTATCTTTGTCTTTTCCACTCTAACCTATGAGGGATTGACGCAAGTCAGTGCTTCCAGGGCCGGAATGATTTCAGCATTGATTCCTATGTTTATTCTGCTGAGTACCCCGCTCATTTTAAAGGAAAAAGTGACGTGGCGGGCTTGGCTCGGATCATTGATTTCTATTGCTGGCGTCTATTTGTTATTCCAGAGCAAGACATCTGATCCGAGTAGTGGGACCCTTGAAGGGGATGTCATGATTTTTCTATCTTGTGTGGCTTGGAGCTTTTATACTGTGCTTGGAAAGAAGTATGGGGCAACTACCGATCCACTTACTCTGACCGCAGGTGCTGCAGTTTATGGAAGCCTCTTTAGTGCGATTAGCAGCATTGGGGCAATTGGTTCAGCATCTATTCATATTACGCCGACCGCCTGGCTATGTATTCTTTATGTCAGCACATTTGCTTCAGTTGTTGCCTATTTTTGTTGGAATGCAGGTGTAAAATTGGTTGGTGCGGCGAAGGCAGCCCCATTTATTAATCTGTTGCCAATATGGACTGTCTTGTTAGGGGTTGTTCTCCTCGGAGAGCAAATTTCAGGGATCGCTTTAGCCGGCGGAGGCTTAGCCATGATGGGAGCCATTTTTGCTAGTGGTAGAACTAACAGACAACATAAACATGGTGGAGAAACTGGATAGTGAATGCCAAGAGAGTGTAGTTTGATATAAAAAAACAATATACAAAGTTCAATCCAAGCGAGGAAAAGTACGCAAAAATCACTGCGCCTGTGTTGCTAATTCATGGTGATAGAGATGTCGTTACACCATTGGAAACTGTTACAACTGAACTGCACTCTTATATACCGAATTCTGAACTTGTGGTGCTGGAGGATGTAAACCATTTTCCACCAACAGAAGCTCCCGAAAAAGTTACTTCTCTAATCAAGAAACATCTTGAAAAGTGCTTTTAATTATAAGTAAGAAGATCGAGGTTTAACTTCACCACTTTTTTTAAAATTAAATATGTATCTGGTGACTTACATCCCCTTGAGTTCAAGGGGTATTTTTTATCTATTGAAAGGAAGTTATGCATACAATCCTGGATGGACTACTATTAACATTGCCTGGGGATTGGCAGTGACGATGGCTGTTTATGCGGTTGGTAATATAAGTGGCGGACATCTAAACCCAGTATTAACCTCAGCTTTTGCATTAAATGGTTCTTTTCCGTGGAATGAGGCGCCTACTTATATTGCAGGCCAAATACTTAGATCCATAGGATAAAGAAAGACGCTTACGCTATTGAACGTAATCATAACGCCTTGACGCTGTTGAGCACGAGAGAAAAGCAGGGGATGATTCATAACCGACCATGCATTTTACGGTGCAATACCCTAACTTGCTCCGCTAATTCAGGAACGGGACCGTCAACGACCACATCGCGAATGGCCTCTTCAATCGGTAGATTACGCACACGGGTCGGAGCAACATCCATTTCATTAAACCATTGTACCAGCTGAGCAGAGAAGCTCGCATAAACAATTCGTCCTAATCCCACCCAGCCATGAGCTGCAGCGCACATGGGACAATGTTCACCGGAAGTATACACCGTTGCTTTGATACGTTCCTCAGGTAACATATGATTAGCTGCCCAACGGGCCAGAGCAAACTCGGGGTGCTGAGTATGATCGCCGCCAGAAACATGATTATAATCTTCCGCAAGAATGTCGCCGTTTGGGGCAACGAGAAGAGAACCAAAGGGTTCGTCCCCATTTTCAAGGGCAACTTGGGCAAGGTCAACACAGCGTTGCAAGTACTTCAAGTCCAGATCAGTAATCATAAGTTATCCATCCTCCTAAATATTAGTAGTCATTGAACGATAGTGCGCATATACCCCGTAAGATAGAAGAAGGTTAAGTGTATACCTACTCCATTTAGCCCTTTTCACAAAGGGGGGCCGCGTTCATTGATGTGCTCAGTTAACGAAGTCAGTGTGTATTGTTAAAAAGTCGTGCTCTTCTGTATATTCAAAGATTGCTGCTCCGAATCCCTACGCCGGATGTTGCTACCAACAATCCCTCCTAATATAATTAGGACTCCAATCCACTGAGGTAAACCTACATGTTCTCCTAGCACCAGAGAGGACATTAAAATCGCCATCGGCAGTTCAGAAGCTGTCAGAATGGTACCCATTCCTGATCCAACATGAGGCATTCCAATGGAGTACAAGAGAGGTGGAAGAACAACTCCAAATACACCAAGAAGCAATCCATAAGAACTCAATCCTGTTAATACATCAAAGTTAAACAAAAATGTTGGCGGAAATACGACAAAAACGGTTATGACAGCTCCGGTAGAAAGAAGAGCGCTTTTTAATATAGGCGGAGTATCCTTTTCAACAGAGCCACTCAGAAAAATGAACATTGTAAAGGATAACGCAGCTAAAAATCCCCAAATGCTTCCTTGCCATGAAAGAGTTACACTTTCCTGAAACATGACATTTGCAGCTAAAACGGAACCAATCAGAAGTACTCCGATGGATATAAGTTTCTCCTTGGTCGGCCTTCTCTTCTGGAATACCCACTCATAAATTGTCCCAATCCAAACAAATTGGAATAAAAGAACAATGGCCAGAGAAGCATTTAAGGTTTGTAGGGATTGATAATAAAATAAACCTGTCAAACCAAACGGAATTCCCGATAGTACTAGCTTTGAAGTTTGTTTATAAGTTAATTTTTTCTTTTTTGTAAATAAAACCACAATCCAACTCAGTACTGTACCAAAGAAATATTGCGCACCCGTTACCTCTGTTACTGTAAAACCTGCAGAGTACGCCAACTTAACAAAGGTTGACAATATCCCGTAACAGCAACCTCCCAAGAAAACAATGAATGCATAATGCCACAGT
>NZ_MCBP01000011.1:0-224660 GCF_001705305.1 Paenibacillus kribbensis | reverse complement strand
CGGTCGAGCCAGTATCACCTGTAGCTCCCGTTGTGCCAGGTGCTCCAGCTGCTCCCGGCGAGCCGGTCGTTCCCGTGGCTCCGGTCGAGCCAGTATCACCTGTAGCTCCCGTTGTGCCAGGTGCTCCAGCTGCTCCCGGTGAGCCGGTCGATCCCATGGCTCCGGTAGGACCGATATCGCCTGTGGACCCCGTTGGGCCAGTTGCTCCGGCTACTCCTGGCGAGCCGGTCGTTCCCGTGGCTCCGGTCGGACCGGTATCGCCTGTAGCTCCCGACGGGCCAGTTGCACCAGTAACTCCCGGCGAGCCGATGGCTCCCGTGGCACCTGTTGGGCCAATTGCACCAGTAACTCCCGGCGGGTCGGTGGCTCCCGTGGCACCTGTTGGGTCAGTTGCACCAGTAACTCCCGGCGGGTCGGTGGCTCCCGTGGCGCCGATCGGATCACCAATAGCTTCTGTAACTTCAGTAACCCCTATAAGCCCAATTGGCCTTATCGTCCCAGCCGCATCGGTATAGCCCGTTGAACGATCTTTTATCCCGGTTGCATCCATAACTTCAGTTACTCTGGTTTTCCTGGTTCGATCCCTTCGTCTTGTAACATCAAGTTTATCGATGCAATTTAGTGCTTGATTAAGATAAAGAAGGGATTCTGCAACTCCCATTCTGGCTGAATTTATTCTTCTCTGTTTTATAAATTTCTTAGCTGCTCGCAATGCCTTCATTGTTGTTTTTACTTTTCTTACACTCCTATATCTTGATCGTTTATGATTATTCATTTTTAGATCTTCCTCTATTTTTTCTATGTTTGGCTTCTCTGAAATTGTTTAATCTCACGAGCACACGACTGAGTATGGCAACTGAGCGGATAATATTCTTTTTTGCTCGTTTATATTTTCCTTTTACCAAAAAGCGCTGTACCTTTTTTAAACGCCGACTAGCATTATTTAACAAAAGGTTGGAACTCCGTTGGATAGTCATCGATCTTTCCCCCTATCGTGACGAATTTTCGTTTTCCCTAAAACGTACACCGTCCCTGAATTCACATGTATCACAATAGATTATGGTGGGGAGGCTACTATCTCCACGGCATTTAGCCTAATTTGGTTCTAAAAATTTTCTTTTTAAGTCTAACTACTATCCGGAATGTACAAAATGCCTATGCGGTGTCAATTACTACATAAAGTAGAAAAACCTTGATTCATCAATGTTTCTGACGAATCAAGGCCCCTCATTCTGTCTCAACTATAACCGTTACTCACACACAGATTTTAACTTTATTTTATTTTGACGGCAGAACTGTTGTCTGACCATAATTTTTTTATAGCATCGAATCTTTATTTTAGGATTCTGCTTTCTCTTTTGGATAAAGAACAAATGCGTACTTGTTTCCCTTTAACTGATCTTTGTAGAATACAATCTTACGATTTAAAACATCCATGTTTTGCTGTAATGCTTGAATCTCCAGTTCCAAAAGATGCTTACGCTGTTCAAGTAAGTCCAGCCGTTCAGGAATGGTATCATCACCCTGGGAACGCCAGTCGGTATATTGTTTTAGCTCTGCTAACGACATACCGGTATTTTTCAAATGAAGCAAAAATTGAAACCAGCCGACGTCATAATCAGAATATTCGCGTATATTATGTTCATTTCGGTGAGGTGCAAGTAATCCCTCTGTTTCATAATAACGAAGCATACTCGTTGATACACCGACCATTTGTGCAAATTCTCCAATGGAGTACGACATGTAACTTCACCTCTTTCTATGTATTTCTGATTATTTAGCAATGATTAGATCACCTGTTTTGTCGAACGAATCAGAATTTCACTAACTGCTACCGTATCAGGTGTATTAATTGCATAGGCCACGGCATCGGCAATGTCGCTTGGTTTTAATCCCATACCTTCTATTTTTGCGTTCATGCTAATTTCTTTGGACTTTTTCTGCTCTCTCTACTCCAAACAACTCCAAAACCAACTATAGAAATCAATAAAATCAAAATTGAGTTTGCTAAAATTAACGTTTGTACCGAATTTGTCTTTAATACATATGAAAACAGTAAACTTTCATATGGGGAAAGTGTTGCCCCTATGTTGTAAGCAATCAAAACCACAGTAGTCCCGAATCTAGCCATTTTTGCGGTTTGTTGTGTAAATGAATGAAGCAGATAGGGCATGATACACCGAAAAGAAAAACCGATAACCATTGAACAAAAAGTAGTGAGCAAGATGCTATGTGAAATCGTCGCCACATACATAAAAAGGCCAAGCAGGAGAAGTGAAACAGGCAGTATATATCCCTTTAATACTTTAAAAAGTTTCCCAAATGAAAAACCTGCAATAAAAGCACCTGCACCAATAAAGGCAATCATATTGCTGCCAATGGTTGCGTTACCGATATTTTTTTCCAAGATCAGTGGGGTAATCTCAATATTGTAATTGATAAAAATGGTGACAATGATAAAAAGCAACAAACCAAAACCATTCATCAACTGATAGGCTCTTCTTTCGCTAGACCCGTCTGACATCGTGTCTTCCTGTTCATTTTTTTTATCTTCAATTCGGCTCCTGTCATTCGGAACGAATAAAAAGAAGGCTACAAAAATAGGAAGGGCTATGGCATAAACAAGAAAAGATGTATACCAGTTGATCTTCAGCAGCTGCCCCACTAATAGTGTCAAACAGATGCCGCCTAAACCTTCAAAGGAACTTTCCAATCCAATGATGGTAGCTTGTTTATCTGAATCATTTGGGTAGGAATCACTGATCATTTGGATAATTAAGCGATTGAACAGACCGATCCCTAAACCAAAAATACACCGAGAAAGAAACAATAGCGAAAAGCTATCATGCTTCAGTACTGGAAATATGCCTGCAATGAATACCAGTCCAATACCAATCAATATGGTGTTTTTCTTTCCAATCCAGCTTTCCAGCCGATTCCCTATTAAAACCGCAAGTACGACAAATAATGAAGGAATGGTTGTAAGCAGGCCAATATGGGTTGGATTTATGGCAGGAAATTTACTCGCGATGGCCGGAATATTGGCGGCAATAGCTGGACCGGAGGAAATTAACAGCGCAACAGATAACAGTGAGCCTGTCTTTAATTTTTCCCAAGTCATAGAGAATATGCATCCTCCTTTCGTCTATGTATCAACTCTAAAGCTTAAAGTTAACTTTAAGTCAAGCGAAAATTAATTCCTAACTTGCAAGACTAATTTCGACGCTTTTATTACTTGCATTAAAGCCGACTTTAAGGACTATACTGAGTCCTGAACAAAATAAAAGATTGAATGGAGGGAACTAAAATGGCAGAAAAACAAACAGCAGGACGAGACTTGTTAGGAGATTTTGCGCCCAAATTTGCTGAATTAAACGACGATGTGTTATTCGGTGAAGTTTGGTCCAGGGAGGTCGAACTCTCTCCTCGAGATCGCAGCATGATTACCGTTTCTGCATTGATCGCCGGTGGCAATTTTGAACAGCTAACTCCACATCTGCAAAAGGCGAAGGCCAACGGCATAACAAAAGATGAAATTGCGGAAATGATTACGCATCTTTCGTTCTATGCAGGATGGCCCAAAGCTTGGTCGGCATTTAACATTGCAAAAGAAATCTATAAAAACTAAAAGAAAGCAGGAACAAACATATGGCATATGAAGAATTAAGCAACAGCACCATCTTCCCTTTGGGAAATAAAGTAGAAGGAAACTTTATCGGAGATGCTTACTTACACATGGTGTTTACTGATCCAACGCCACTGAATACAGCCATCGGGAATGTAACCTTTGCCCCAGGAGCCCATAA
This sequence comes from Paenibacillus kribbensis, assembly GCF_001705305.1. GTDB lineage: Bacteria > Bacillota > Bacilli > Paenibacillales > Paenibacillaceae > Paenibacillus > Paenibacillus kribbensis_B. The sequence continues at coordinate 220,854 of NZ_MCBP01000011.1, read as the reverse complement.
TAACTGGCACTCTCATAAAGTTGGGCAAGTTTTATTGGTTACAGGTGGTGAGGGCTGGTACCAGGAAGAAGGAAAACCAGCTCAACTGCTTAAAACCGGGGATGTGGTGAATATTTCACCGAATGTAAAGCACTGGCATGGGGCAACAAAAAACAGTTGGTTTGTACACTTAGCCCTCACCCCAGGTGAAACCGATTGGTTAGAGCCTGTCAATGATGAAATGTATAATAAATTATAAAAGCGGAAAAACCTAAAAGTCCATGTTCTGTTGGAATAAAACAACGAAAACATGGACTTTTTCAGTGATCTCCCTTTAAAGAAACAGGCCATTATTCCTGCTCAAATGTTTTGATTGAATGTTATAGCATTAAATCTCAAATCGGATCGTACCGAGCGTTTTTACGATTTCCGGATCATTGTGTGAGAAGAAGCTACTTTGTTTCATATCTAACGCAGCAATCGTCTCCATATCCTCTTGGCTTAAATCAAAGTCAAAAATATTGAAATTTTCGATAATTCTTTCTTTATGGACGGACTTTGGAATTACGACAACTTCTCTTTGTGTCAACCAGCGTAAAATCACCTGAGCCACGGATTTCTTATACTTTTCAGCCAATGATACCAAAACTTCATTATGGAACATATTATTTCTGCCTTCTGCAAAAGGTCCCCAAGACTCAATCTGTACATTGTATTCCTTCATAAGTTTGGCGCCTTCAATTTGCTGGCAGAAAGGATGCGTTTCGACCTGGTTAACAGCCGGAGTGACTTCGTTATGAAGAATCAAATCAACGAGACGGTCCATCTGGAAGTTGCTCACACCGATCGCTCTGATTTTTCCTTCATGATACAGCTCCTCCATCGCACGCCAGGAACCATACACATCACCAAATGGCTGGTGAATCAGATACAGATCCAAATAATCCAATTGCAATTTTTCCAGTGACTTTGAAAATGCCTTCTTTGCACTCTCATAGCCCGCATCCTGGATCCAGAGTTTTGTAGTAATAAACAATTCTTCTCTCGGTACGCCGCTCCGCTTGATAGCTCTGCCAACTGATTCTTCATTTTGATAAGCGGCAGCGGTGTCGATTAGACGATAGCCTGCCATGAGAGCGTCATAAACGCTTTGTTCACATTCATTCGCATCTTTAATCTGATAAACTCCAAAACCGATGATAGGCATTTCAACACCATTGTTCAGAATTACTTTTTGCATATAAATCCTCCACATAGAGTAGTTTGTCATAATTTCTATCAGGTATTTACATTTTATTATTTCGAAACAGTAATTACCCTATGTCAGTTAATTAAAACCAACAATAGAGTGCGGCACATACGGCTCTTCCAGGAATGTGACTTCTTCCGGTGTTAATTTCACAGCAAGTGCAGCCACAGCCTCTTCGAGATGAGACATTTTTGTAGCACCGATAATTGGAGCAGTTACTGGTTCTTTTTGCAGCAACCAGGCAAGTGCGATTTGAACGCGGGGAACACCGTGTTTTTCTGCAATTTTCGCAACCCTCTCCACAATCCGTCGATCGGCATTTGCTGTTGCATCATATTTCGATTTTTGTATTTGATCGGTTTCAGATCGAAAGGTTGTTTCCTCCGGGTCACGCGTCAATCTTCCTGATGCAAGCGGGCTATATGGAATGACACCGATTTTTTCTTCCCTGCACAATGGAAGCATTTCCCTCTCCTCTTCACGGTACATGAGATTCAAGTGATTCTGCATGGATACAAACCGGGTCCATCCATTTTTCTCGGCAACATGCAAAGCCTTCTGAAATTGCCATGCATACATAGCGGATGCCCCAATGTATCTGGCCTTTCCTGCCTTCACTACATCGTGCAAGGCTTCCATCGTTTCCTCAATAGGCGTATTGTAATCCCAACGGTGGATTTGATATAGGTCTACATAATCGGTACCTAGCCGTTTCAGGCTTTTATCGATTTCGCTCATGATTGCCTTGCGAGAATTGCCGGCGCCATTGGGTCCTTGATGCATACGTCCATGAACTTTGGTTGCAATTACAATCTCATCCCGGCTGGCATAATCCTTAAGCGCACGTCCCAGAATCTCCTCGCTTACTCCAAGAGAATATACATTAGCCGTGTCAAAAAAATTGATGCCAAGCTCAAGTGCTTTTTTAATGATCGAACGACTGCTCTCTTCATCAAGTACCCATTGATGAATCCAATGTTCCGCATCGCCAAAGCCCATACAGCCGAGACACAGCCGTGATACATCCAAACCGGTATTTCCAAGCTTCACAAATTCCATTGGATTGACCTCGCTTTACAATAAAATGGTGTTCTCAATGATTGAATGAGTGTAGTATGCTGTTTCCAAGTCATAGCCTATCACCTTCGTGTAACTCGAAGTCAATGCCTTTAATCCAAGTTCTTTAAAATTCTTATCAGGAGGACTTTACATGTATTCAGTGAAAGATGTAGCCAAACGACTTAATATAACCGAACATACGATACGCTTTTATACAGATAAGGGCTTAGTTCCCAACCTTAAGCGTGACAAAAACAATAATCGTGTTTTTACCGATGAATCAATCAATTGGCTGATTGGGGCGAAAAATTTAAAAAAATGCGGGATGTCTGTAGAAGAAATCAAGACCTATGTAGAATTGTGTCTGGAAGGAGAGTCCAGGATTCATGAGCGCTATGAAATTATTCGCAAACAAAAGGAGGCGGCTTTAGCTCAATTAGAGGAAGCGAAGTTAAGAGCCGAATTCATAATTGAAAAAGAAAAGCATTATCTTGATATCATCAATCAAGTGATCCCGGATGATACCAACCCTGCTGTTTGGGAGAAAGATAACTTTGGCGTATAGTTCTTGGGAAAAAAGACAAAATACAAGCGCCATTCCCTTTTCAGAGGAATGGCGCTCCAAAATGCTTATGAACGGGTGTTATGTACCTCAACTGCACGCTGTAGGAACTGTTCAATCTCTTCCCTCGACTTGCGCAACTTGTTCACAAAACGGACAAGCTCACCGCCATCGGTGTAAGCGACAAAGCTGGAATGTCGAGAATGTTCTGTTCCTCACTCACAGTAAAGGTGATAGAGTTTACCATTCCAATCCATGTTTTTCAATATAAGTGCTGGTTGTATCCTCTCCAGAACCGATTGATACCTTGCCTTCTGTACCTATTAGCACCCCCGCTTTTATGAGCAGTTGACCAATATGACCATCTTTTTCAGCTTGCAAAATCAAGGCTTGAGTTGTAACAACATCTTCTTTTGAAGCATCCGAAGCCAAAACAACATGTGGATGGTGTGTAATGCTCAGTTGGTCTCCTTTGGAGACAGTACCCTCTGTATCCATGAAGAATCCGGAAGTTGAGATCTGTTCATTTATGTGGATTTTTCATTTCACGTCGCTTACAATGAATTTAACCATTGTGATCAGAACTTTAACTAAAAATGTCATTAGGAGAATCAACAAATGATCAAATCGAAACGAATTAATCAGATTAAGGAATACGTTTTTGAGCATGAATCGGTATCATTGGAAGAACTGGTAGAGCATTTTGGAGTATCCAAGAATACAATCCGTAGAGATATTCAGTCTCTTGTCGATTCCGGGATCATAAAAAAAGTATATGGTGGGGTTTCTGTCAATCATTCTACCCTTGTTGTCTTCAACGAACGACGTGATCAGAATTTTACCAAGAAGCAGGAGATTGGCAGGCTGGCTTCCCAGTTCGTGGAGGACGGGGATGTTATTTTTGTTGATTCGGGGACGACGACCTTGGAGCTTCTACCTTACATTCAGCACAGGCAGCTTACGATTGTAACGAACAATTTTGATTTTATTCATGAAGCTAAGCCCTTCCCTTCCCTATCTATCTTCTCTACGGGCGGCATGCTTGAGCGTAAAACGAATTCCTTTGTTGGCTTCCAAAGTATTGAGCTGCTAAAAAAATATAACATTAACAAAGCTTTTGTCGCTTCAACGGGCATTTCGATTACGAATGGAGTAACTAATTCATCTCCGCTAGAGACCGACCTTAAAAGTACAGTTGTGGAAAAAAGCCTGAACGTGTATTTAATGATTGATGACAGCAAATTTGACAAATATGCCCTCACTACGTACTGTTCTCTTAGCGATATTGACTATTTGATCACCAACAGTATACCAAACGTAAGCTACCAGCAATATGCATCAGAACATGGTATCAAAATCGTGACGCCATAAGCTCGAAGCCAAAAAAGCAGCACGTTCCGTCCTGGTTACAGTGAAGAACATGCTGCTTTTGTATAGAATGCTATTATTTATTTTTTAAACTGACTGCCTTACGACTTGAGCCAAATTCACGAATTTTGGCACGCACCGTTTCCCGAATCGCGTCTCTCGCCGGAGTTAATATTTTTCTCGGTTCGGTCGTTTCCAAATCCACCGCTAGCGTGTTACGCAACTGAAGTGACCAGGCCGTCACACATTCGGTGTTGATATTCACTTTAGCATGACCTAGCTTGATCGCCCGGTCGAGTTGATGCTTCGGTATCCCCGAAGCACCGTGCAAAACTAGCGGAATGCCAACCGCTCGCGAGATGGCATCCATCTCGTCAAAGCCGAGCTTCGGTTCTCCAGCATATTTGCCGTGTACGGAACCCAGTGCCGCTGCCAGTGCATCAATACCTGTTTCTTCTACGATCCGTATGCACTCATTCAGATCTGCATACTGAATACCGCCGATCAGGCCATCTTCCATACCGCCTACCGTACCGACTTCCGCTTCTACGGATACACCGGAAGCAGTTGCATATGCTGTGACCTTTCTCGTATCCCGGATATTGTCCTCAATCGGGCCATGGGAGCCATCGAACATGACAGAGGTGAAGCCCGCATCAATCGCACGCAGGCAATTGTCAACCGTCTTGCCGTGATCCAGGTGCAGAGCTACAGGGACTTTAATGTTCTTTTCTTCAACAAGCGTACTTACCATAGCCGTAACAGTCCGGTAACCACCCAGAAAGTCAATCAGACGGTCTGAAGCCGCCACAATGACAGGCGCTTCTTCCTCCTGGGCCGCATCAAGTATGGCGTGAACCCAAGATAAGCCGTTAATATTAAACTGGCCAACACCATAATGTTCCTGTTTTGCTTGCTGTAGCATTTCCTTCATGGAAACCAAGGGCACGCGCTCATCATCTCCTTTCCAGTCACTCTTCTAACTGAGGCCCAGTCCTTCTTTCATTTTTTTCAACATGATTGCACTTGATTCTTCCGGCTTGTCGCTGTAAGCGAACACTGCATTCGTGGCAATACCGTCGAACTTCATCTCGCGCAGCTTACGAAACAAGGTGTCAAAATCAATATCGCCTTCACCGATGTTCAAGTGCTGGTGAACCGTTACTTGGGCATCAGGCGGATTGACGATGTAACGCAGTCCATAAGCCGCTTTATGATTAAAGGTATCGGCAAACAGCACATGATCGAGCAGATCACCCGCTTCGTCCAGCATTTTGGCGATATCACCTACCCCATCATCATAGAAGAATGTATGGGCGACGGAGTATACTAGCTTGATCCAAGAACGGTCAAGTGCACGGATCATATTAATCGCTCCGGTATTCGTCTCGATAAAATCATACGGATGCGCTTGCAGATTTAGGCGAATTCCCTCCTTCTCGAATACCGGGATCAGTTCATCCATCGACTTGACGAACTTCTCTTCGCAAACGAACGGTTCATACTTGGAACCGCTGAATTCACTGTTCATCAGATCAATATCGAGTTCCACTGCGACTTCAATGGCACGCTTCCAGTTACGGACAGCCGCCTGTCTCCTTTCTTCATCCGGACCTGCCCAGTGGTAGAGAGGCAGCAGGGAAGAAAATTTCACACCCGCTTCGCTCATCCATTTTTTGACCTGCTTGATCTTGGTTTTATCAACTTTAGGATACTTGTAAAATGGACAGAAATCTTCACGTGGAGATAGCTCGATGTATTCATAGCCCATATCTGCTACCTTGAAAATCATTTCCTCCATAGATAGCGAATCTCTAAAATGTGTCGGATCATATGCCAGCTTCATGCTTGTTCCTCCTCTTGCCTATATGGTCGGGATATTAATACTGTTTCGATTTTTTCAACATATCCACCTTACGTTGATACGCACGCTGGATGCCCTCTCTGTCCGATACTTCAGCCACACCGACATGCCACCAACTGTTATAGCCGTCCGTCATCGTCTTAGGCAGCACTTTCATTTCGATCAGAGTGGAGTTCTTCTGCTTCTTCGCATCCTCCAGCGCCGCCTTCACTTCTTCAACGGTGTTGGCGCGATACACTTTCGCTCCGTATGCTTCTGCGACTTTGGCGTAATCAATGTTCATAATCTGGTTGTCCTGTGTTCTGAACTCGCAGTAATAGCTGCCAGAGCCGTGATCCATCTGTAAGTTGTTAATACATCCGAAGCCCGAGTTGTCGAACAGCAGAACGTTGATTTTTTGATGATACTGAATCGCTGTAATCAACTCGGAGTGCAGCATCAGGAAACTGCCGTCGCCGACGATGGAGTAAACCTCGCGGTCCGGGTTCGCAAGCTTGATGCCCAAAGCGCCTGATATTTCGTACCCCATACAGGAATATCCATACTCCAAATGGTACGTGTTGCTCACTTCGGATTTCCAGAGACGCTGCAAATCTCCCGGTAGTGAACCGGCGGAAGATACGATAATGCTGTCCTTGTCAATGGTGTCGTTGACAGCAATCAATGCAGTCGTCTGTGCCATATCCGATTCAAGGGCATCTGCATATTCGTTCATCGTCTCCTGGGTAAAGTGCTGCTTGACTTCTGGCACAAAGCCCGAGCGTTTGAATTCAACCTTAGCGAGACGCGAACGCTCTTCATCCCATTCTTTTTGCAGTTCCGGAATAATCGTGCCGAATTCGCTGGTGTATCCATCCAGACGGTCGTACAGCTTGCTTAACGCAGATTTAGCATCGGCCACCACTTGCAGACCGTCCAACTTGTAAGCTTGCATCCGGCTAACGTTAATGTTTAGAAACTTCGTACGGTCAAAGTCGAACGCCGTCTTCGAGGAAGTGGCGAAGTCAGTATATCGGGTCCCGATACCGATGACCAGATCCGCTAAACGAGCGGCTTTGTTCGCTGCCAGCGTTCCTGTAATCCCCATACCGCCCAGATTGTTCTCAAAGGTACTTTCGACAGCCGATTTACCGGCTTGCGTCTCCACCAGCGGAATATCGTACTTCTTCGAGAAAGCGATAACCTCATCCCGCGCTTCCGAATATTTCACGCCCCCGCCGACCAGAATCAGAGGCTTACGGCTGCTGCGAATCAGACGTTCTGCCGCTTCCAGCTCCCGTTCGCTCGGCTGCAGCCGGTCTACATAGTGAACGCGCTTGTGAAAGAAGGCCTCATCGAAGTCAAACGCTTCCCCTTCAACATCCTGGGAAATGCAGATGGTGACAGGTCCGCTCTTGACGGGATCGGTCAGGACTTCGAAGCCGCGAATCAAGGTGCTCATTAACTGCTCCGGGCGCGTCACGCGATCCCAATAGCGGGACACCGGCTGAAGCGCATCATTGGTTGTGACAGCCATGCTGTACTCCTGTTCAATCTGCTGTAATACCGGGTCAGGCTGTCTAGTTGCAAAAGTATCCGCGGGCAGGAAAAGCACAGGCAGGTTATTTGCGAGCGCCGTTCCGGCCGCTGTTACCAGATTGGCAGACCCCGGGCCGGACGACGTGGACACCGCATAAATTTTTTGCCGCAAATTTTCTTTGGCATACGCGATTGCGGCATGAGCCATGCCCTGCTCGTTCTTGCCTTGAAACACTTTCAGATGGCCGGCATCCTGTTCCAGCGCCTGACCGATCCCAAGCACGTTGCCGTGGCCGAAAATCGTGAAGATCCCTTCAACGAACGGCGTCTCACGACCGTCGATATGAATATACTGCTGGTTAAGAAACTTGATCAGTGCTTGCGCTGTGGTCATTCTGATTTTGTTGCCCATTGTACAACTCCACCTTTATTGAAGTGTTATCACGATATCAGGAATGGATGACAGGCTGATTGGAAATTAATTCCTCAATCTCTTCCACCGTCGGCATAGCTTCCGATGAGCTGTGCTTGCTGACTACAATGGAAGCGGAGGCGCTGCCGTATTTCAACGCAGTCCCAATATCCTTGCCGGTAATCAGAGCATACAGAAATGCTGAGGCATACGAGTCGCCGGCGCCGAACGTTTTGAGCACTTTCGTTTTGTACGCCTGCGCCCGGAATACCTCGCCGGATTTGGTATATGCATAGGACCCTTCAACACCATGCTTAATAACGATAATTTCCGGACGATGTCCGAACAGGTAGCTGATGGTATTATCATTGGAGCCGCCTTCGCTGTTCTCCATCACGTCATATTCGTCTCGGGTCCCGATGACAATATCTGCCTGCTCCGCTACTATCGAATAATATACTGCCGTTTCTTCTTTGTTTTTCCACGTATACGGACGATAATCCAGTTCGAATACAATTTTTACACCGTTGCGTTTAGCCAGTTGAACCGCTTTGAGAACCGCCTCGCGGGAAGGGCTTTGTGCAAGAGCCGTGCCCGAGACAAGCAGCATGCCTGCCTGTTGGATGTATTCCTCCTCCACTTCATCTGTACGTAGGTACAAGTCAGCCACATCGTCGCGGTACATCAGAATGCTGCACTCTTCGGGACTTTTGATTTCCGTGAAGGCAAGTCCTGTCTTGTGACCTTCCTGATCTACAACAAGCTGGGAAGTGTCGATTCCGGCATCACTCATATATTTCTGGATAAAACGCCCATGCTGGTCATCAGCGATTTTGCCGATAAACCCTGCTTTCAGTCCCAACCGTGCTCCCCCGATTGCAATATTTGCAGGGGAACCTCCAACATACTTGACGAATGTCATCGTTTCTTCCATCGGCCGATTGTATTCGGCGGCATTTAGATCAATACAAGCCCTTCCAATCGCAATCAAATCGAACTTTTTTGCACTGTTTGCTCCATTGCTCATACTCTTCCACTCCTTTCATTTATTTCCGATCCAGAATCCATTCATGATCCGGGTCATTATGGAATTTCCAAATGCGCCTAGGGCCTGCCATAACGTTCAAATAGTAGGACGTATACCCGTCTGGTACGCCTACAGGATGATATCCGGCCGGTACAATAACCACATCCCGATGTTCGACAGCCATTGTCTCATCCAGACTCCGGTCATCCGTGTATACCCGCTGGAACAAAAATCCGGCATGCGGCTCAACTTCATGGTAGTAGGTTTCTTCCAGGAACGATTCATCCGGCAGACGGTCCTGATCGTGCTTGTGCGGCGGATAGCTGGAGAAATTGCCCCCCTCCGTATATACTTCCACGACAAGCAGGCTGCTTGCGGATGGGTCGTTATCCGGCAAAATATTGTGAACCATGCGTTTATTCTGATATTTCCCGCGGTGCTCAACGCCGACGTCTTCGGCCTTGATCCACCTTGTCTGGAGCGACACCAGAGCAGGAGCGTAGCACAGTGCGACGGTTGCGTTCGTTACCGCTTCAATCGTGAAGCTTTTTCCGCCGGATACGAACACGCTGTCTGTCGGTTTTTTCTCAAAAACACTCTGTCTCGTTCCGATTCCTTCGAAAACATGCTCGCCTTCGGTAACGGTGATCTTGCCTGTAACGGCAACAATACAGCATTCCTGATCCGTCAGCACTTCTTCATAGCGTCCGTTCACTTTGAAATCAATCATTTTGAAGCCGACATATTCCAGCTCCGTGTCTTGCGTCGTTAATTGATGAACCACTGTAACATCGTTTGGTTGAACTTGATTGGGCTTGCGCAACAAATGACTGATCACGACTGAATCCCTCCAGTATTACTCAAATTCAGGTTCTGTATAACGTGCAGTTACGACTTTTTTCCGAGTGTAGAAGTCCACGCTGTCTTTACCGTTGGCATGAAGTGTGCCATAGAAGGAAGATTTCCAGCCCGAGAACGGGAAAAATGCCATCGGAGCCGGTACGCCAAGGTTTATACCCAGCATCCCTGCATCAATATTTTCACGGAAGTAGCGAATGGAGTGAGCGTTCGTTGTGAAAAGACATGCTCCATTGGCAAATTCCGATTGATTCGCGATTTCCACAGCTTCCTTCAGGTTCTTCACCCGGATTACAGACAATACCGGAGCGAAAATTTCTTCTTTCCAGATCGTCATATCGGTTGTTACGCCTTCAAAAATGGTTGGTCCAACGAAATAGCCATCCTCAAGCAAGCGGTCACGACCGTCAATCAGCAGTTGTGCTCCTTCTTCGACGCCTTTCTCAATGTAACGGATGGTGCGCTCTTTGTTCTCTTCACGGATTACCGGACCGAGGAATACACCGTCATCCAGACCGTTACCCATTTTCACGTTTTGCGTTTTTTCCTTGAGCAAAGCAATAAACTCATCAGCGATTCCCTCTTCCACAGTAACAACCGCGCAGGCCATGCAGCGTTCTCCGGCGGAGCCGAAAGCAGCACTCACAACGTTCGTTACTGTATCTTCCAGGTTGGCATCACTCAGGACAATCGTATGGTTCTTCGCTCCTGTCAGCGCCTGCACCCGTTTCAGGTGCTCGCTGCCTTTCTTGTACACATACTCGCCGACCGGCTTGGAGCCAACAAATGAAATCGCTTTAATTTCGGGATTCTCCAGAATGCCGTTTACGACATCATGAGCTCCGTATACAATGTTGAACACACCGGCAGGTAATCCCGCTTCAGTGAACAGTTCAGCAATCTTCTCGGTAAGGAGCGGAGTACGCTCGGAAGGCTTCAAAATAAATGCATTACCCAGCGAGATCGCCATCGGAAACATCCAGCATGGTACCATCATTGGGAAGTTGAACGGCGCGATTCCGCCTACGACTCCGATTGGATAGCGATAGTTGGTTGCCTCGACATCCGTTGCAATGGTTGCCAGTGAATCACCCATCATCAGGGAAGGCGTTCCTGCGGCGAACTCGACGTTCTCAATTCCGCGCTGCACCTCGCCGAGTGCTTCCTGAAGGCTTTTGCCGTTCTCAATCGTAATCAGGCGAGCCAGTTCGTCTTTGTGCTTCAGAAGAAGCTGCTGGTAATTGAACAGAACCCGTGCGCGTCTTGGGACTGCGACTTTTTTCCATTTCTCGAACGCTTCCTTCGCAACTTGCACCGCATACTCCATATCTTCTCTCGTTGACAATGGAACTTCACAAATCAATTCTTTGGTAGCCGGGTTGTAAACGCCTTCATATTTGGTCGCCCGGCTTTCTACCCATTTACCACCAATATAGTTCTTTAATTTTCTTGCCGTTGTGTTCATTGTTGTGGACATCGTCAAGCTCCTCTCTCATGTTGAATATGATTTACTAATTGTAAGGGCAGTTCATCACTTAAACTCACTTTTTGATTATATCTTGGTTATGTTTTTATGATATCCGATAAAAAAGTAACCGTCAACCTAATTAAAAAACTAAATGTGATCATTTTTTTGATTCGATGCGTACCTATTTACAAATTATTACACCAACAAGAACAACAGTGGTATGGTGAAAATTGAAATTAAAGTTGACATCACAACATATTGTGAAGCTTCGCCACCTCTACCTCCATACGTTTCAGCAAATACAGAGTTAGAGGCACCGGAAGGCATGGCGCTGACCAAAAAGGCGATGCCCAGCAGTGTTCCTTCCTCCAGTATTGGCTTGAACATCACCAGAAGCACAACAGGGACAACAACCTGGCGCACCAGACTGAAGAGATACGCCCGCTTGCTGCGCAGCAGTGTTCCTAGCTTGCTGCCGGCGATCATTGAGCCTGTCATCATCATTGCAATCGGCACAGTCAATCCTCCAAGCGATTTGCTTGCATCAAGCAGAGGATCGGGCAGCCTGACGTTTAGAAGAAACATGCCAAATCCTACAGCGGTCGCTATAATTGCCGGATTACGCAGCAATCCTGCAAGCGACACCGTACTGGCCTTATCCGCCGAGAAAATGCGTACCCCCATGCTGAACAGTGCAACATTGAATATCGCATTGTAGGTTACGAGTAGAGCCAGCCCTCGCTCTCCGTACATCGCCTCCACAATCGGCATTCCAATAAACAAGATACTGGAGAATACGCAGCAGCCCACCCATACTTCTCGCTCCCCAGTCTTTATTCCGAGCAGCCTCGCTGACAGGCTGCCGATAGCGAGGGTTGAGAACAATATAGCCACAGCAACGATTAAGGTGATACCGATATCACGCAACATTTCTCTAGAAAAAGGAACTTGAAGACTATACAGAATGGCACTTGGCAGTGAAATGCCTAGCAACACTCTGGACAACCCCTCCATGTGGGACGTATGCAGCAACTTTAACCTGGAGGCAAGAAATCCAATCGCCATGTAAGTCAACAAGATCATATTTTCATGAATCAAAATCTCCAGCATTGTGGCAGCTCCCTCCATAAATTATAACGTAAATATCATAAGTTGATTGTAATGTTTTTGTCTATTATTAATAATGTGTTGATTATATGTTGGTATTATTTTATATTAATTATATCAATTTATTTAACAGGAGAATGCCATGAAAGCCAGACGCTTACAAGATATTGAAGAGTACGTTCACTCTCATAAAAATGTCACCCTGGATGAGCTGTGCCAAAAATTCGAAGTTTCCAAAAATACGATAAGGAGGGATATAAGCCAGATTGTTCGCAAAGGCTCTATTGAAAAAGTGTATGGAGGAGTTGCCGCTACCACAGATCCTATTCCGTTTGAAAACCGGGGAAGCAAGCATTCGTTCGAAAAAAATGGCATTTCGCATTTGGCTTCCTCTTGCATTGAGGAAAATGACCTGATCTTTATAGATTCCGGTACAACGACTTGCCATATGGCCAAATACTTTCCCACCAACATTTCTTTCACGATACTGACAAACAGTCTGGATATCATTAACGGTGCTGCTGAACTCCCCTTAGTCAATCTACTGGTTATCGGCAATACATTCAAACAAAAGACCAAATCGTTTGTTGGTATTGACGAACCTCGCATGCTGGACAAATATAATGTGAACAAAGCGTTTATGGCGGCAACAGGAGTCAGCATAACCCACGGACTTACCAACTCGGATTTACTGGAGTTCGAGATTAAGAAGATTATTGCTCAAAAGGCGGAAAAATTGATTTTGCTCGCAGACCCGAGCAAGTTCGGTAAATCAACATTACTGACCTACGCATCGCTTGAGGATGTAGACATAATTATCTCTTCTAATCCGCTTGTAAATCAGTTCCAGGCTTTTTGCAGAGCGCATAATATTGAAGTCAAAACACCCTAAATCCCACTCATTATAGGAGGAAAACAATATGCCATTATTGCGGTTTGATGTTATCGAAGGACGTAGCCCCGAGGAACTAAAAAAACTTCTGGATGCTGCTCACATTGCAATGGTTGAAGCCTTTGGCGTTCCTGTCAGAGACCGGTACCAGATCGTACACCAGCACGCTCCACACGAGATGATTATCGAAGATACCGGTCTGGGCTTTGAGCGCACCCCTGAGGTCGTTATCATTAGTGTCGTGAGCAAAGAGCGAACACCGGAACAAAAGGAGTTGCTGTACAAACTTCTGGTCGAGCGTCTAGAGCGGGAATGCGGTATTGCCCCTAGCGACGTGATGATATCCATCGTCGAGAACGGCATTGGTGACTGGAGCTTCGGATATGGACGAGCACAATTTTTAACCGGGGAACTATAGACTTTATAGATTCATAAGTCATTATTTGGTGTATGGCCTTCGTCCCTCTGACGGAGGCCATACTGTTTTCGTCAGAGCCAGTCCATTCCGTTTTTTGGACCCTTCATCGCAGCAAAGTTCGGAGGCCACCTGTTAAGACAGGCAGCCTCCGAATATTTGGTGCTATTAGATGAATGCATTAAGCTTAATATTCAATTCAGGACAGTTGAAAGTTATAGTGTCTGGAGACAACCTGCAACGTTGTTTCCTTGGCTGTTCGTATTGCTTCTTCCGCATCCAGTTCATAGTATTCCGGACGGAACAGTTCGACCGAAACGACGTGATCATAACCTTTTTCCTTAAGAGTAGCAAAAATAAAGTCAAGATCAATGGCTCCAAGCCCCGGCCATACGCGGTCTTCGTCGGTCAGGAAGCCGATCGGAAAATCTTCGGTATCGTCAATATGCACGATGAAAATTTTAGAGACATCGGACCGCAACAGGTCTTCACGCTTCGATCCCATTGCATGAAAGTGGAAACAATCCAGCACAAGGCCAACATTGTCACATGCGACTTCCTCAACAATGTCGTAAGCCTGACCGAAGGTGTTAACCGTACACTGCGGATGTCCGACGAATTCCACAGCTATTTTAATACCATAGGGCTTCGCCAGGTCCGATAGTTCTCTCAGCACCTTGACAGAGCTTGCCTTGATATCAGCATGTGTAATTTTTTTCTCGGTAACAAGGGGGACTGCAACAATATATTCCACACCTAACCGTGAGCCGATGTCCAGCATTTGGCGATATTCATCCAAAAGTGCCTGATATTCGGCCTCATCCCTGTTGTTAAAGAACACCAAGGCATTGAATGCCAGTGGCTTGATATGATTGGACTGGAAATATTGTACCAGATCGTCAATAGAATGATCCTTCAAATACTCTGGCAATTTGTCCATAGTCCGAATTTCGATATAATCATATCCGTACTTTTCACAATATTTCAGGTCATTAACGAGGTTCGAGTTGTTCAGGGTTGTTGCTTGATTAAAACATAGTTTCATCGTTCATTCTCATCCCCATCTTTTTATGATTTTGTCTGGTTTGTTAAACATAAACGCCGCTTTTTACTTCCTTAATTGTATAAGCTCGGTTTCTCTCCCATTTCAACAGGTTCCTGACGGCCGGATTCCTGAGCTCTGACACATGCGTCTGCCGTAACAGAAGCAATGTAACCATCCCATGCAGTAGGACCTTGTGGCTCACCTGACAGGCGGATAGAATCAATAAAATCTTGCAATTCACGGTCATACGCATCAAGGAAACGCTGCTTCCAGTCCATCAAAATATGTGTTCCGAGCTGAGCTTCTTTACGGAATGTGATGCTAGGCACCTCAGGCAGTTTGACAACGCCTTCCTCACCGATAACTTCGCATTGAATATCGTAGCCGTATTTGCAGTTCACGAAAATTTCTGCGTTGATCAGGATACCTCCCTGAGTTTCAAGCGTAACGACTTGCGGATCGCGCAGATGGCTGGAAGCGTGTCTTGTTTTTTTGGGATAAGCGACTTGCACCGATTTGTAATCATCATTCACCAGCCAGTGCAACACATCAATCTCATGAACGAGCGTATCTGTAACCGCCATATCCGTTGTATATTTATCATCCACTTCCGGGTTGCGGTGTGCACAGCGAATCATCAAAGGTTCACCAATGAACTTGGAGTCGATCGCTTGTTTAAGTTGCTGGTAGCCTTGATCATAACGGCGCATGAAACCAACTTGAACAAGCTTTTTTCCATGTCTGACTTCAGCCTGAACAATTTCCATACATCCTTGAGCCGTAGTTGCGAGTGGCTTCTCGCAGAATACGTATTTGCCTGCTTCGATACCTGCCATAACACTTTGCTGATGAGCAGGACCCCAGCTAGTCACCAAAATGGCATCAACGCCGCCGGATTCAATCAATGTTTTGTCATCCGGAAATACCTGTGCATTCAGCTTGTAATTATCTACAGCCGCCTTGGCTGCTTCTGCATTAACGTCAGTTACGGCAACAATTGTGGCTCCTGACAAGTTATTTGTAATTCTGCGAATATGTTCTCGACCGATTGCACCTGTTCCGATAACGCCAATTTTCAAAGTCATATTATTATTCCTCCTGATATTCTAAATTAAATATAGCGCTTTCAATTTAAGTTTTAATCGGTAGATGCTGCTTTTGCGCTATAACTATCCTGCAAACCTCTAGTATTCTTTCCGTGGTTACGAAAATTTTGCTCTAACTGTTCCAGAGACAAACCTTTGGTTTCCGGCAAGAAAATTTTTACGAACATGATCGCCAAAACGCCCAATATAACGAAAACATAAAAAGTTGTGGACAGTCCCAAGCTTCCAAGAAGTACCGGGAACAATAACCCGATGACAAAGTTAACAATCCAAAGGAAGAAGACCGTCACCCCCATCCCGAAACCACGCAAGCGAAGCGGAAAAATTTCTGATAGCATGAGCCAAGTTACAGGTGAAATTGCTCCCTGCTGAAAGGCAAGAAATGTAACGGTCAAAGCCAAAACGACGTAAGGCAGTGCGGCTGATCCATGCATTGTAGACGAAAAGATTGCAATCAACAGCAGTGCGGCAGTTGTTCCAGTCAGGCCGGTGATCAGCATCGGACGACGACCAACTTTGCCTAGTAACCAGATGCCTACAAAAGTAGCCAGAACTGAAATGACACCGTTTGCAATATTACCAATTAAAGCAGCATTTGTTGTAAAACCTGCGTCTTTCAGGATCTGAGTTCCATAGTACATAATCGAATTTACACCTGTAATCTGTTGAACAACAGCAATCCCTATTCCAAGGAACATTATACGACGAACCCATGGAGTCGCCAAATCCTTGAATCCTGCTTTCTTTACCTCTTTCTCCTGATTGACTGTTGCCTGGATCTCTGCAAGCTCTTCTGTGGCTTTCTCTTTACTGAAAATTTTGGCAAGCACAGTAAGAGCCTCGTCGTTTCTCTTCTTGCTTACAAGCCAACGTGGACTTTCAGGCACCCGAAACATTCCGATGAACAGGAATAGCGCAGGTAGGGCCGCAATAGCAAGCATATATCTCCATACATGGCTGGTATCACCGAATGCTGTACCCAAGATCGCATTGATGACAAAAGCAAACAGTTGACCACTTACAATCATCAGTTCATTCATAGTTACAATGCCTCCGCGTCGATCCGCCGGGGCAACCTCGGCCAAATAAGACGGGACTGTTACGGAAGCGCCACCAACGGCCAAGCCCAGCAAAAAGCGCGATATAATCATAATTGTCACATTCGGTGCGAGCGCACAACCAATCGTTGAAACGAAGAACACCACGGACAACAACATGATGTTCTTTCTACGTCCATTGTAGTCGGACAAGCGCCCTCCAAAAACGGCTCCCAGAGCGGCACCGAACAGCAACGAACTGGCGACAAGCCCCCCCGTAAAGGAGGTAAGATTAAGCTGGTCTTTGCCAGACATAAAAGGAAGTGCCCCGTTAATAACGCCTGTGTCATAACCGAACAGCAATCCTCCCAGTGTTGAAATCAAAATAACTTTGGTCAGAAAAGAATTTTTAGCTGCTTCGACTCTCATAAAGGCCACCTCTTTCCTGATTCAAATTCTGATCAAGGAGTTTTTCGTCAATATATTTACGTGCTATTAAAGCGTATTCAAGAGGATTAGCAATACTCGGATCTTGCTCGGCTTCAACGACAATCCAACCTGTATATCCTTCAGCTACCAACTTGCCGTACACCTGGGTAAAATCGATACCCCCATCTCCAGGTACTGTGAACATTCCGCTAAGGAAGGATTGCAAAAAGGATTTTCCTGCATTTTTGCTTTCACTCATCACCTGAAGTCTGACATCCTTGAAGTGCACATGTTTGATACGGTCAATATGCCGGTTCAATGTGGTCATATAATCACCATCCGAGACGAAGATATGGCCTGTATCATACAGCAAATGTACATGCTGCGGATCAGTTCCTGCCATAAGCCTCTCGATCTCGCTGCCTGTCTGAACACCTGTACCCATATGGTGATGATACACCAGCTTTAAGCCATACTCCTCGGCAACCTCACCCAAAAGGTTCAATCCCTGACACAATCTTTCCCATTCCTGATCCGAGAAATACGGCTTATCGGCAAACACATTTTTCTCTAAACCCTGAACACTATAAGTTTGCTCAGATACAACGATCGCACTCGCTTGAACTGTATTCAGGTAACTGCATTGCTTACGGAAAAGCCCAATCACATCTTCAATACCGTCACGAATAATAAAACTACTGAACCATTGAGCGGCAATCTTCAGCTTGCGTAGCTGAAGTTCCTTATTCAGCACGCTCGCTTCTGGAAAAAAACCGCCGACTTCAGTTCCCTGAAACCCGGCTACAACGATATCGCTAAGTAAATGCTGAAGCGTGTTTCCTGCCCCTATCTCCGGGATGTCATCATTGCGCCAACCTATGGGTGCAATCCCCCACATGATATCTTGATGTCTCATAAGCACTCTCCTTCAGATCAAAATAAATGAGGTATTGCTCAGGAATCAATTCCCTCCATTGGAATGATAATATAATGATTAACTTTTGATCATTGTGTGATTATATAGTAATATTAAAAGCGCTTTCAGTCAATGTTTTTTCTTTTATTTTCTTATTTTTTTAATTTTCTATCTAAATCCGCTCATTTATTCATTGTTTATTGTTTTTAACGATAAAGAAATGATCATATTTTGGTTATATATTATCATTTTTCGTTAATTCTCATCAATATCAATGTATATATACGCAACAGTATCTGAAAAAACATATAAAAATAGGTCCTAGATTCTGGTTTTATCGATAATATTGAAAGGAGTCGTCTTACAAAGAGCATCAAAGATTTAATAAGATTGTAGACAGAAAAAAGTGAAGGTGTCCCAAGCAATGCTTTGGGGACACCTTCACAATTAAAAATCACTTTTATAAATTATTATTTACATAGCTCACATTGTACTAATGTCAATCACGAATCTATACTTCACATCAGAAGCTAACACTCGTTTGTAGGCTTCGTCAATCTGGTCGGCCGATATTACTTCAATCTTAGGAACAATATTATGTTTTGCACAGAAATCCAACATTTCCTGTGTCTCACGGATGCCTCCTATCATTGAACCTGCAAATGAACGGCGACGTCCGATGAGAGACATCACATTTAGTGACAACGGCTCCCCAGGGGCACCGACGTTCACCAAAGTTCCATCAAGAGTGAGTAGTGCAAAATAAGCATCCATATCGATATTGGCACTTACCGTGTTAATAATCAAATCAAAGTACCCAGCAAGTTTTTCGAATGTTTCTGGTTCGCTTGTGGCATAATAGTGATCCGCGCCAAATTGCAAGCCATCATCCTTTTTCTTTAATGTTTGTGATAAAACGGTTACCTCAGCACCCATAGCATGTGCAATCTTGACAGCCATATGACCAAGACCTCCCATTCCCACAACCGCTACTTTCTTATCTGGACCAGCTCCCCAGAGGTTTAACGGCGAATAAGTCGTAATACCTGCGCAAAGTAATGGAGCAGCCACGTCAAGCTCAATATTATTTGGAATTCTTACTACAAAATCCTCAGTTACGACAATGTGAGTAGAATATCCACCTTGTGTAGGCTCGCCGTATTTGTCAACGCCAGCGTAGGTAGGGATATTTCCTTTAAGGCAGTATTGTTCCTCTCCTTTACGACAGTTCTCACATTCGCCACAGGAATCAACCATGCAGCCAACCCCTACCCGGTCACCAACTCTGTACTTTGTAACTTCAGATCCTACATCCGTGACAATCCCTGCAATCTCATGTCCAGGTACGAGAGGGTAGTTCACTGGCCCCCATTCGCCGTGAGCTGTGTGGATGTCAGAATGGCATATGCCGGCATATTTAATTTCAATCAGAACATCATGTGAATCAAGATCCCGTCGTTTAATTTCAGCCGATCGAAACGGTTTGTCTGGACCGTCTACAGCTCGTGCTTTAGCAGTTATCATAAATAGCCTCCTATAATTTATATTTTTCAAGAGAACGCAGTTGTACCAGTATAAATTGAAAATTAGCTAAAAATCGGTTGAAGTTCCCATCATTCATTTCCATTCATACTTTTTTCTCTTGTAAATCAATGTTAATCCTTATAGTTAACTCTAAGTCAAGCGACTAGTTTATATTCCTTTTGAAGATTTCCGCTCATACAGGTTCATTTCATCTATTAATATAGCCTCTATCTAGTTATATTATTTTCTTGTTAATATATTTCTGTTAGATAGAACCTGATTCTACTTTTCCTATTAAGGGGACTTTGACATTCAAC
Source organism: Paenibacillus kribbensis (assembly GCF_001705305.1). Taxonomy (GTDB): domain Bacteria; phylum Bacillota; class Bacilli; order Paenibacillales; family Paenibacillaceae; genus Paenibacillus; species Paenibacillus kribbensis_B. The sequence continues at coordinate 200,702 of NZ_MCBP01000011.1, read as the reverse complement.
AAATAACTTGATAGAATCCCCCTTATACCCTCGAGTTAACTCGAAGTCTATCCAATCAAGAATAGGAGATACATGATGAAGACATATTCTATCAGCGAAGTTGCAAAAGAATTGAATCTTACAGCATACGCCTTGCGTTACTACGACAAGGAGGGACTTATGCCTTTTGTAGAACGGACATCTAGCGGAACAAGATTATTTAAAGAATCCGATATCGACGCTTTAAAAATAATTGAATGTCTAAAATCCACCGGGATGCCAATCAAAGAAATTAAAAATTTCATTGATTGGTGTTCTGGTGGGGATTCCACATTACAACAAAGATATGACATGTTTATGGAACGAAAAGCTACTGTAGAAGCACAAATGGAAGAACTAAAAAAAACAATGGAAGTCATTGAACATAAATGCTTATATTACAAAACTGCATTGGATGCCGGAACGGAAAATATTCATAAAAACAATAAAATAGGGAGTCTCATTACTAACTAACAGAAACAGAACTAACTAACAGAAACAGACCGAACGGGAAATCCTTCAAAGATGGTAATCGATCAATTGGTAACAAAACAGTATAAGCCAAACGATTTAGTGTTTATCCAATATTCCCACTCCATATATTGATTGTGACCGATTTGTCCGATTTATACTTAAAAAAACAAACCCTCGATACAACAGCATTTGCGGTGTACCAAGGGTTCAGATTGTCTCACACATGTATTGTAAACCTGTCTCGGTTATTACTTAAAGCAGTCTCATTTATAATGGTTACTCACAACACTTAAAAAAATCTAAATTTTATAGGCCTTCATAGCCTTTCTTAGCTCTTTGAAAGTAGGGCGTTTCCCGTACATTAAGACGCCTGTCCGATAAATCTTGGCGGCCAGCCAGCCGAAGAACAGGATGGAGGCGACCAGAATGGCAAGTGACAGCCATATTTCCAGCAGGCTTGCCCGTTCCAAACCAATGCGCAGCAGCATGACGGTCGGAGAAAAGAATGGAATGTATCCAGCGACCTTGACGAACATCGTGTCAGGTGCAGCGATATTGAAGATACCGATATAAAAGGCCGCCAAGGACAGTACGGTAATCGGCATGATCGCCTGTCCCAGTTCCTCCGTGCGGCTAACGATGGAGCCGACAGCCGCGAACAATACGGCGTACAGAAAGTAGCCCAGGATGTAAAAAATCAAGCCATAGCTGAGCACCGCAGTGTTCAACTGTGACAGGTCCAGCCCGGCTGAGCTGAGGATGGCACCGTTATGCGGCAGCATCAGGTTGGCACATATAACGATGGCGAAAACAGCGATCTGCATCAATCCGACCAGAAAGATACCGATAATTTTCCCGAACATCTGGGTCAACGGCGATACGCTCGTGATGAGAATCTCCATAATACGCGAGCTTTTTTCCGAAGTCACCTCCGAAGCAATCATATTGCCCGTCATCATCGATGAGGTGAAGAACAGGATCATCAGTATATAGACCAAGCCATAGTTAATCATAGAGGCCGCTTTATCCTTTGTCCCCACAGCTCCCCCTGCCTCAGACGGACTGTCCACTTTCCTGCTATCCACGACTACAGGCGTGCTAACTTCACGAACTTGAGCACTGGTCAACGTATTGTCGCCAATGATGGCTTGAACCTTTGCTGCCTGTAATCCCGTTTGCAGCAATGTAATGACAGCCGGGGATGGTTCTTTTTGTACAGATACGTACTCCACTTGGGGAAACGCTTCTCCCTTGGCGGCAGGCTCCTTGAGCTCCACATAACCCTGCAGTTTCCCGTCCTTCAAGGCTTGCTGCATGGCTGAAGTCTGTGCGTTGTCATAACGCACCCAAGTGGCTACCGGATTGGACTGTTCCTTGGTGAATTTCTCCAATTGATCGGCAACCTCTGTTCGGCTGCCAGCAATCAGTGCCAGACGATGTTGCTCGGCTGCTGTTTTCCCGAAGACGCCTGCAACACCTGCCCCTTCTCCTTTAAACAAAGAAATCAAATACGGCAGGTTCATGCCCAGGGTAATGAGCAAGGCCAATATCAGCGTCGTAATGATAAAAGATTTGGTTTTCGCCTTCTGACGAAACGTAAAACCGATCACCGTACCCAGTCTATTCATGAGAATCGCCCACCTCTCGGATGAAAATTTCGTTCAGTGTAGGTTCTTTGATCTCAAAATGCTCCACATCTGTTTGCCCCAGGGCCGTTTGCAAAATCAACTTTGCCGCATCCGACTGCTCAATATGCAGCAGCCAGCCGCGGTCCATAGTCTCTACACGACGCACACCGGGCAATTGCTCCAGTCCGTTCACTTCACCTGTGGTGATGAGCCGAACTTTTTCACGCGGGTAGCGGTTCTTGATTTCCTGCACACTTCCTTGCACAACTGTATTCGAACGATGCAAAATCGTAATATGGCGGCACAGTTCTTCCACATGCTCCATGCGGTGGGTCGAGAATAAAATCGCAGCCCCATCGTCCCGCAGCTCCTTCACTGTCTCCTTAAGCAGCTCGACGTTCACAGGATCAAGCCCGCTGAAGGCCTCGTCCAATATAAGCAACGTGGGGCGATGCACGACGGCTGCAATAAAGCCCATTTTCTGCTGGTTCCCTTTGGATAGCTCTTCAATCCGTTTATCGTAATATTCCGGTACGCCAAAGCGCTCCAGCCAGTAGCGCAGGCTTTGGTCCGCCTCCTTGGCCGACATGCCGCGCAGCCTGCCCAAATAGTTTATTTGCTCGCTCACCTTCACCTTGGGGTATAGCCCTCGCTCCTCGGGCAAATAGCCCATTGTCCGCTGAAGCTCCTTGCTATACGGCTTGCCCTCATATTGAATGCTTCCCCCGTCAGGGTAAATCAAGCCGAGCACCATTCGCATGGTTGTCGTTTTACCTGCACCATTACCTCCCAGCAGTCCGTAAATCTCCCCGCCGTTCACATTCAGCGAAATTCCGTTTACCGCCGTATAATTTCCATACTGCTTCACGACCTTTTCCAATTGCAGCATACTCATGAATGCTCATCTCCTTTCTTCTGCGCGAAAGTCCCTTCATTGCCTGGTAATTGTCCCGCAGCCCAATGTATTAAAATATCATCCAGTTCCAGACGCCGCACACGGATGGGACGAATACCTGCTTGCTCCAAAATGGCGCTGGCTTCTATTGCCTCCAACGTTACAATTCGCTGCAATCTTCCTTCGCTCTCTGTCTCTATAACCCCCGGAAGCTCCGATGCTTCCTCCGGCGTGCCCTCAAACCACATTTCCTTGCTATTTTCGAGCAGATAATCCTTTTCCAGCTTGCCGAGCAGCCTGCCTTCATGCATCAGGACAATATAATCTGCCAAGCGTTTGATTTCATCTATGATATGAGTGGCGATAATGACCGTCGTTTTGCCGTTTTCCATACAATCCCGCAGTTCCTCCAGCATAATCTTCCATGCAAAAGGGTCCAGACCCGACGAAGGCTCATCCAGCAGCAATAAACGAGGATGAGGCGCCAAGGCAGCAGCCAGCTCAAACTTACGCCGCTCTCCTTTGGACATACGCGATAATTTGGTATGCGTAGGAACCTGAAATCGTTTCATCATACGCTGAAAACGCGTTTCATCCCAGCCCGGATACCACATCGCTCGAAAAGCGGCCGCGGCTTCCGCCGTGAGACGATCTTCCTCGCGGGTCGGATGCTCTGGCACATATCCGACCCATTGCCGCGTATCTACAGGCATGCCTTCCGGATACGCTTGACCGAACCATCGAATTTCACCGGAATCCGGGTGAACAAGCTGGGTCAGTAAATGAATCAATGTACTTTTTCCTGATCCGTTATGTCCGGCCAAAGCAACCACGTATCCCGGATCAATGGTCAGATTAATCGGTCCAATCTGACGGTCTCTCCGGGTTTTATAGACCTGGTTCATCTCAATAATCGGTGCTTTCACCTGTATTTCCATCGGTGTTCCCACTGATACCTCCACACGGTTGTTTACATGGATTTTCACGGGCGTCACTCCTTTGCTTGGGCTTCATACCTTTTCTTCACCATCTCTGCGAAAAGCTCCAACAATTCCTGTTCTGTCATCTGTACAGCGATGCCCGTAGCAATCGCTGTGTCCAGTGCCTCGGTCACCGCTTTGAGTCGGTAGCCTGAACGCATATCTTCCTCGACCAGCGCGACGAAGGTTCCCGTTCCCTGGCGGGTACGAAGCAAGCCCTCGTTCTCCAAATCCTGATAGACCCGCCGGACGGTGATCACGCTGCAACGGAGCGTCCCTGCAAACTCCCGAATGGAGGGAAGCAGCGTTCCCGCTGCAATCTGTCCGGTTACGATGAGTGAACGAAGCTGCTTTTCAATCTGCGCATACAGCGGTTCAGCGCTATTCTCATCAATTTGCACCGGTATATTCACCTGCGTCTCTCCCCTCTCTGTATCCTCCTACACATGCAGCTATGCCAGATCACGCTTGATAAGCCTGCGCAGTGTCATTCGATAGGATACAAAAATTCCAAAAACTCCTGCCGCCAGCGCTCCCCACATCACGGGGGACAATAGCTGCCATTCCTTGCTGTAAAATGCCGTTATGGATACCAGATTAGCTCCATATATTCGAACCATAATCGAAATCATTCCGCAAATCAGCATGATGACAAGGGATAGCCAAAAGTAGGCTTTTCCCCTTTTAAGAAATTCCAAATACATATAGATGGCTTGAATCAGCATCCCGTAGCCTATCCAGGTCAGAGCAAACGATACAAAGAAACCCGGACCGGCATATGCCCGAAGCGTCCCTGACAGCGTAAATAGAAGAATAAAAAATATCACACTGTTCCCGATAAACGCGAAAATCGCTTGTTGAATTCGACTCATAATGACCGCGCTCACCGGGATAGGCAATGTGCGAAGGAAAGCCAGCATATGTGTATAGGAGTCTTCCTGCAAATATTTAAATGTACGACGGTTATAAATGAATCCAAGAAACGGCGTCAGCACCAGCACGACAAAATCAGCTGCCGGATTTAAAGCTCCACTCTCACCCAACTCCATACTTACAACAAAGCTCATGGTAAAACCCAGATACATAATAAAAAGTAACGTCCACAATAGTGCATATGGATTATTGCGAAAATCCTGACGGGTGATTGCCCATGCCTGCTTCATGATTTTCATTTTCTCATCCTGATCCCTTCTTGCACCGTCTGTAATGACAAACTCAGCCTCTCATGTCTCCTGAGGATCATCACATTGATCAGTGTTATTACTGTATATATCTTTATATACAGTATATAAACCTTAAAGCACACCTGTCAATACTGAAAATGAAACTGTGCGTACAATCACAAGGACTCGCCCGAACCTATGCTACTCTGTAACTGATAAACGTTCTCACTAAGGGGATGAGTCAAATGGATAAGATACTGCATTGGGATGAGCCGATATTTAACCTTGTTAATCGGTATCCCGAAGTGCAGAGCATTATGGTAGAGCTAGGTTTTCACGATATCGCCAAGCCTGGCATGCTGCAGACCGCGGGACGTTTTATGACATTGTCCAAAGGAATTACATTGAAAAAAATGAGTATGGAGACCGTGCAGCAGACGTTTTTGCAACATGGTTTTACCATTCAAAAATAAAGGAGCTACAGATCATGAGCGAGCTAATTAACAACCGTGAACATACACCACAGGAATTAACGGAACGTCAACGAATCCTGAAGGAAATTATAAAAGAATTACATGCCGGAAAAAGCGTGGAGGAAGTTAAAGCGCGCTTCGCTGAGGCCGTAGGCGGAGTAAGTGTGGCAGAAATTTCAGCCATGGAGCATGCATTGATGACCGAGGAGGGAATCCCCGTGTCGGAAGTTCAACGTCTCTGTTCTGTGCATACGTCGATATTCAAGGGCTCTATTGAGGATATTCACCGCCCTTCAGGACCGGAGGAACAGCCGGGGCATCCTGTCCACACATTTAAACTGGAAAACCGCGAGATCGAACGGCTGGTCAACTTCAAGCTGTCATTGCACGCAGACCAATTTCAAAAGGACGACAGCCCCAAGATTATTTACAAGCTGCTGGAGGATTTAAGTCTCCTGATGGATCTCGACAAGCACTATAGCCGTAAAGAAAATCTGGTCTTTCCTTATCTGGAGCGCTACGGCATATTCGGTCCTACCAAAGTGATGTGGGGAGTGGACGACGGCATCCGTAATGCGATCAAGGAGGCCAAGAATCTGCTCACCCAATATAACGGAGATCGTGAGCTGATCGGAAAGGCACTTGCCCATATCATAAGCGAAGTTAACGAAATGATATTCAAGGAAGAGAATATTTTACTGCCGATGGCACTTGGCAAGCTAACTGAGGATGAATGGCTGAAAATAGCTCGGGAAAGCGCGGAAATCGGGTTCTGTCTGACCGCTCCCGAACGGGAATGGATACCCGCGCGGGCAGAGGAGCCTGTAGAAGCGCTTGAGCAAAAGGAAGATGCATCAGGAACGCCGCAAGGCTTCGTGCGATTCGAGACGGGGATTCTATCCGTGCAACAATTGGAACTGCTGATGAACCACCTCCCCGTTGATTTGACCTTTATCGATGAAAATGATATTGTTCGCTATTTCTCTCATGGCAAAGAACGGATCTTTGCCCGCACAAAAGCCGTCATTGGTCGTACCGTACAAAATTGCCACCCGCCGCAAAGCATGCATGTCGTTGAGAAGCTGCTGGAGGATTTTAAGGCCGGCCGCAAGGATGTTGAAGACTTTTGGATTCCGATCAAGGACAAATTTGTCTACATCCGTTATTTTGCCATTCGTGATGCCGAAGGCCGCTATCTGGGAACACTGGAATTCACGCAAAATATCGCGCCTATTCGTGCTCTTGAAGGACAAAAGCGGATTCTATCGGAATAGTTTCCCAGCCGTAGGCTAACATATTCAGGTTTTTGCCACCTATATGAATAAGATGCTGTTCTACTACCAGCTTGGCCCCCAGCCTTTCATAAAATGTACATGCTGGATTATCCGCTAACACCCACACGATCGCGGAGTGAATCTGCATACTGCTGAAATGCTGTAGTAGACGCATCAATAAGCCCCTCCCCAATCCCAAACTATGGTATTCTTTTAGAACATAAATAGCCGTTATTTCCCCCCCATACGGGGGGTATTCTCCTGACTTTTCCGGACCTCCACTTACAAATCCGATGATTTCCCCCTTCTCATTTTCCGCTACAAATACCAGACGACCATCTTCACTGCAAAGATTCGCATTCCACAGCTCTGTTCTCTGCCCATAGGAAAGCTGTTCCAGAACCTCGTCAGGCATTATATTTTTGTATGTCGTTCTCCAGCAATCCACATGCACCTTGGCGATATCCGTGGCATCTGTTATCGTCGCTTCCCTGATCATCATTTGATTCCCACTCCTATTTCCAATATTATGCTTTTTATTCTATCGACGAGCCGAATCTTGATCTATAATAAGAATGTTCATTGTTTCATGAAGTTCGATATTGCAGCAGCTCTCACACTACTCAGTTGTTATTGGAGGATTCAACTTGAATAAAATCGTTTTATTTTATGTTCCGCTTGGCATTTCATCTTTGATTGCCGCACTAACGCATGTCATCGTGAATGCCGTGCTCGCGCGTTCAGAGCATCCTTCATTTACATTAAGCAGCTATGCGGTCGCCGTCAGCCTGTGCCTGCTTCTGGAAACGCCGTTAACCGCCGTGCGGCAGATGACCACCAAATTCGGCTATGACCGCAAGTCGGTTCATTCTATCGGCATTTTATGTGCATTCGTAGCGTCGGCTGTACTGATCGTTGGCTGGAGTATCGGGCTGACACCCGTAGGTAATCTGGTCTTTCAGTATGTATTCGGCGTATCCCCGGCATTGATCGAACCTACCAAGAACGTATTTCAGGTTCTTACTTTACTATACATATTGGTCGCTGTCCGTAACATTTATCAGGGCCTTATCATTAACAAGCATCGAACCGCATGGATGACATTCAGCTCGTCCATACGTATTGTCGTGATGCTGATCGCGTCCTGGTTTTTAATCCGTGCAGGCTGGACTAATGACGGACGAATCGGGGCCGCCATTTTTATTGCAGGCATTCTCATTGAGCTGGTCGTCACCTTTTTAGAAGGGCGGGTTCTGAAAAGAAAGCTGCCGACTGACAACGGAGAGCAAACCATCCAGCATGCAAAACATTTGCTCCCTTTTTACCTTCCTTTGCTGTATTCGGCGCTGGTGCTGGTCATTCTGAATCCTTCCATACAAGCTGCGCTGAACAATACATCGGACCCGCTTTTGGCCGTGGCCTCCTTCTCCGTAGCCCTGCAAATTTTGAATTTGTTTGTCTGGTTTTGCAGCTCATTACATCAGATCGTCATTCAATTTTATACGTCCAAGCGCCGGGAGGTTCTGATATTTTTAAGCTTTTTGTCGATCCTGTCGCCATTGCTGCTGTTGTTGTTATCCTTCGGATTTGCAGGTGACCCTGTGTTGCGGAATGTATTGGGATTGAATGGAGAGCTTTTGCTGGAAACAAGAGGACTGCTGCGCATATTGGCTGTCTATGTCGCATTTTATCCGTGGGTAGAATATTTTATTGGGCGGTCGATATTAATCGGCAATACCAAACCCATCTTTATTGGCAGGTTGTTTTCTGTGGGCTTTGCGATTCTTGCGCTGATCCTGTGTATCTGTTTTTTTCCTGGGCTGGACGGCAAAGTGGCTGGAATTGTGATGGCCGTATCCTCTCCCATTGAGCTGAGTATCTATCTGTTGCTCTATCGAAAAATATCTATGAACACCATGCAAAATATCTATGTACACCATGAAGAATCATCCTGAGAAAAAATTCACCTAGAGAGTCTAATGCAAAGGAAAAGCACATTGGACTCCCTAAGGCACACTATCCTTTACGAGGTCAAAATGTATGGGCCGTTCTTCGTGATTGCAATCGTATGCTCGTATTGTGCGCCCCAACTGCCGTCGGCCGTGCTGATGGTCCACCCATCATCGTCCCACAGCACGGCTCCTTCGGTTCCGAGGGTAAATACCGGCTCGATGGTAATCACCATTCCTTCACGCAGCGGTAATCCCGTTCTGGCACGGCCGTAGTGCAGAACATCCGGCGGCTCATGCATCTGGCGGCCAATCCCGTGCCCGATCAAAGGCTTGACGATGCCAAAGCGTCGCCAGCCTGCCGTTTTTTCCACCGCGTGCCCGATATCCCCCAACGTTCTCCCCGGACGGGCAACCTCGATTCCGCGCACCAGCGCCTTATGAGTCTGTCGCAACAGCCGCGCGACCGGACGACTGACGTCACCTACCGCATAGGTCCATCCCCGGTCGGCCAACCAGCCGTCCTTGTTGACCACGATGTCGATGGTCACAATATCCCCATCATGCAGCACCCGCTCCGAGGGGAAGCCATGACATACGACCTCGTTGACCGAAGCGCAGGTGGCATAAGGAAAGCCTTTATAGCCCTTTTGTTCTGGCGTGGCACCGCGCTTGCTCAAAAACTGTTCCACCCATGCATCAATTTCAAGCGTTGTGATTCCCGGAAGAATACGGCTCTCCAGGGCACGATGGCAATCAGCCAAAATGCGTCCGGCTTCTCTCATGTAGCCGATTTCCTCCGGTGTTCGTATCGCTATCTCTATTGGAATCCGCCTCCTTTGTCACACCATTTTTACTAAACCTATCCCATTGTATGCAAGACGAACACAAAAAAACCGTCTCCTCTGTGGATAGACGGTTTATAAAAGGCGTATTTCTAGTTTTGCGGGTAATCGTACCCTTTAAGATACTGAAGAATTTATGCGACCGAGTTCGTTTTCCACCACCATGGTTAACTCTTCCTCATACCCTCCTGTAATCCGGTATTTTCGCACATATTCCTTTACAAATTTTTTGGGATCCTTAGGCCGGAAAATTCGAGTCATTTCCCGCAGACTTTCCTTAACTTCATTGTGACCTTTCGTTGCCATGTAACTCCCTCCCAAAACGTTGAAAATAAGTGCTCCGTTGAAGAGAATGCCGAAAAGTATAGATGTCCTTATGCAGTGAAGTAGTATGTCTAATGCAGCTTAGGTCGGGAACACCTTATGCAAGGCATGTACCTGACACTATTATTAACCGATCTTCGTTTGGCTGAATCACTACCCCATTATAACATATTCAGATACTGCTTTCAGCTTTCCAGTAAATTTACATTGATTTTACCTATCTTTTACGCTTCATGTTATTTGGAGTAACAATCTAGCTGGCTCACAGAGGTATACCTTATTTATCGGCTTTTGGAGTGTATGTGTTTGGGGTAAAATAAATAAACATAACAAGGAGGGAAAAGGATGCGCCGCTATGCTCCGTTGTTCACCGCCCCGGTCGCCCGTCTATCTGTCCTGAACACCGGAACTTGTGAGGAGGAGGGCGTCAATGCCTCCCTGCTCAATCAGGCTGACCGTGAAATTGAGAAAAAGTTTACTAAAATGCGCAGCTTCCTGCTGCTTCGCCGCGGCAAGCTGATCTGGGAACGCTATTACAACGGACACAAAGCAAGCGCTCTGAACGATCTGCGATCCGTGACCAAAAGCTTCACTTCCACGCTCATCGGTATTGCCATGGCACGTGGCGATATGCCCGGGCCGGAGACGGCTGTGCATAAGTTGTTGCCTGAGTATCTGCCACGGCGGGAGGACCCGCTGCTGGAGCGGATTACGATTCGCCATTTGCTGACGATGACATCCGGTCTGTACTGGCAGACGGGCAAAAAGCTTGGCGAGGCTTTTATCCGCCGTTTTCATCGCAGCAAAAGCTGGCCGTCCTTTGCCCTGCGCCTGCCAGTGCGGGCAGATCAATTTGGCGTTTTCCAATATCGCAGTGTGGATTCGCATTTGTTGTCCGTGCTGCTAACCCAATGCTGCGGAGCTGACGCCTATACGTACGCTCTACAGCATCTCTTCGAGCCGTTAGGTTTCGGGAGAAGCGGATGGGCTCAAGATCCTGAGGGTTATACTATGGGGCACATCGGTCTGTATCTCACATCACGTGACATGGCTAAATTTGGCGATTGCTGCCTTCATCAAGGCTTCTGGAATGGACAGAAGCTGATTCCGGCCGATTGGCTGCGTCAAGCGACGCAGCGACAGGTTGAAGGTTATCCAGAATTCGGAGACTACGGATTCCAATGGTGGACTGGACGACTTCATGGCATCGACTACGCATGTGCGCATGGACATGGAGGACAGCAAATTTATCTTGTGCCTGAAGCCGATGCAGTCGTGGTATTTACAGCAGACAGCAAGGTCAGCCGTTGGAAAAATCCGCGCTCACTACTGGAGCGCTACATTTTGCCAGCCGTATCCTCCCTCAGCCTGGAACGTTCCTGAAATGAGCTTTTTGCGCTTATTGAATAATAGGGGGCTAAACATCATGGAAGCCGCAGCACCAAAAATATTAATCTTATACGCAAGCTACGGAGAAGGCCACGTGCAGGCCGCCCGGGCAATCATGGATAGCTTGCGAAGAATCGGACGCTGTGAGGTACAACTACTCGACTTGATGGCTGAATCCCATCCCTGGTTGAATGATCTGACCAAATTTGTATATATGCAAAGCTTCAAGACGATTCCTCAGCTTTACGGCTGGGTATATAACATCACACGAGGGATGCAGGCCAAATCAGCCTTTGGTAGTGTGCTGCATTCCTTTGGAATGCGACAACTGGCGCTTACACTCGACAAAGAAAAACCCGACCTGGTTATACATACGTTCCCGCAGCTGGCTCTCCCGGTGTTGCGTCGCAAATTGGGAATGAAGCTGCCGATTGTCAACGTGGTTACGGATTTCGACCTGCATGGGCGTTGGCTACATCCCGATATTGACCGCTACTATGTAGCCACAGAGGATATCCAGCAGGAGGCAGCGCAGCGGGGAATACCCATTGAGCGCATTGTCGCTACGGGAATACCCATCCATGCTTCTTTTTATCCTATGTCCACGGAAGAAGCAGCTAATCAGCAGCATACGATCCCGCAGCCAATCTCAGGGACTACAACGCTGCTGATTATGGCAGGAGCCTATGGTGTACTATCTGGCATACTGGACATCTGTCGGCAATTAAGCCAGCTTCCACAGCTAAGACTATTGATCGTCTGCGGGCGCAACCAGCAATTGAAAGCAGAACTGGATGCGCTGTATGCGGGCCATCCCAATATATACACCTATGGATTCGTGGACTATGTTCCCGCACTCATGCGAGCAAGCCATATGGTGATTACGAAGCCCGGCGGCATCACACTCTCGGAAAGCATCGCATCCGGTCTGCCCATTCTTGTGTTCAAGCCCGTACCCGGTCAGGAGCTAAATAACGCCCTGTATTTGGAGCAAAAAGGAGCCGCCCGCATTGCTCGCACGACGGAGAAGCTCATCCAGCATTGTATCGAGCTGATTTCCAGCCCTTCTCTCGCTGAGGAGATGAAGCAGTCGATTGAGCTGCTTCGCAAGCCCCATCCCGCAGACCGGATTGCCGAGGATATTTTGCACCAGCTTGTGGATAAAAGCCCCTCCATCCGGACAACTTAATGAAGAATAAGCCAGACGGAGGGGATACAATGGAACACAAAGGAAAGGATTTACTCCCGCTAACGGGCGAAAAGGTAGAAGTGGATGGGATTTATGTGGATGAGGATGGACATGAGCAGCATTTGCACAGAGGTCAGCATTTTCCCGCTGATGTTGTTTTAGGTACTTCCGAGTGGAAAATGACCGAATACGCCTTTGATAATCATCATGACGGACGCACTGATGAACGACTTATCCCCAAAGAGGATGACGAGAATAAAAAGGGTAAAATCACGCATCCACGCCGTCGTTTACAACGTGGAGACCGATAAATACTACAAGATATCCACTATTAAGACCAACTTGTTGATAGTTTGTGGACAAAATGTGCGCAACATGTGAGTAAATATCGTATTGTCTACAGTTTGTGCACAATTTGTGTATAAACCATGTTTATTTTGTGGATAAGCGTGGTGATACAGTGGATAAATTGCGTACAACATGTGTAAAACTTGTGTATAACTGTGTAAATGGCTGAGCGAATTCACTTTCGTTCGGCCTTTTCATATTTCATACACATCTTACCTAAATCGAACTTAAAAGTTTCTATCGTGTCACTGCGCAGACGGATGGTGCTTCGCTTGTACAGCACCATTCCGCCTACTCCGTTTTTATGTTCATTTTTCGAGTACGGCTTATAGCGTTTGAACTTTTCTGCCGAGGGTTAGCATATCCTACATTCCCGACCTCATAGTTTGTATAGTACAGAGCCTGAGCTTGAATAACTTATAAAGGGGGATCACTTTGATATGTCAGTCTATAAGTCTTCCACGGGATTGGATGAAAATATAGCAGCTGTCCTGTGCTACCTGTTTGCATTCCTTGGCGCACTGGCCTTTGTCATGCTGGAGAAGAAAAGTCGCTTCGTATTATTTCACGCCCTGCAATCCATATTTTTGTTTGTAGCTTTCATGATCGGTCATGTGCTTGCCGGATTCATTCCGCTACTGGGTCCTTTACTCGCTTCCCTGCTGACGCTGGCAGGCCTTGCCTTGTGGATCATCCTCTTAATCCGTGCGGGACAAGGCAAATGGCTTAAACTCCCTTGGGTAGGCGATCTGGCTCTACATCAGGCTCGGCAGTTGTGAAAGAAATTTGTGCTTGAATCTACCCGTTTCAAAGCAAAATCCACAAGGCCATCAGAATAATCTGATGGCCTTGTGGATTAGTTAGGTTCATGTAAATACTCACCTAAAGCAGCTACGTGAGGAGAGGCTATTTTTATAGCTTATTGGCTCCTTCTTGTCTTACATGAATATGTCCCAGTTTATCCGGATTGATCATTAAATAAAAATCCTGAATATGCTCCCCGTCCGGTGTCAGTCTGATACATAAGGCTTCTTTCACTTTGCCTTCTTTCAGAAATGCCAGTTGTAATTCACCATTGATAACGGTGTGGACAAGTTCTCTCTCCCGCAATGCAGTTAGCACCCGGCGAGATGTTAGCAGGGCGAGAACGCCTTTGCGTACCACCATCGGTCTCATCACCGTATGCACGTTGCCTCCGCCGTCCGCCACAAAAGCAGGCTGTTCAGCCAGCAGTTCCAGCATAGCAGTCACGTCGTAGGCGAGAAAGGCCGAGGTAAAACGCTCCAGCAGCTTTATTCTGGTTGCATTATTTTGGGGATTGCTTGGCGGAGCGGCAAGGACAGATTCCCCGGAAGACAGAATACGACGAGAGCGACTGAACAGCTGACGACAGTTACTCTCGGTCTTTCCCAGTAATTCTGCAATGTCTTTATAATCGTATTGAAAAGCTTCCCTCAGCACGAAGACAGCACGTTCGATTGGCTTGAGCTGCTCCAGCAGAACGAGAAAAGCGTAAGAAATCATATCCTTACGCTCCAGCCATTCCGCAGGCAGATTTGTGCTTTCGCCAAGCGGCTCCGGCAGCCATTCTCCAACATACGTCTCTCTTTGCTTACGTGCAGAGTTCAGCAGATTCAGACACCGATTCATCGTCATTTTGGCTACATAGGCTTTGGGATTCTGTATGTCATTCAGGGGCTTATTCTCCAGCTCGACAAAGCAGTCTTGAACTACATCCTCGGCATCTGTAACCGTTCCAAGCATGCGATAAGCAATGGCAAACGAATATTTGCGATATTTTTGATACAGCTCCTCCAGACTTAAATCCACCGATTCCTGTTCAATCCCTTGTTCTTTGCCAGTCAAAGCGTGGCCCCCTGTTCCATTAAAGACTACCCGGATACATCCCCGTCGCAATGGCAATCCGGTTCCAACTGTTAATAACGTTAACCGCCATGATTAAATCCACATATTCTTCCTCACTAAAATGCTCTCTGACCCGATTATACAAATCTGTAGGTACCCCTTGTTTTGAGATACGGGTAACGGCTTCTGCTAATTCAAGCATAGCACGTTCTTTTTCCGTGAACAAAGGAACCTCGCGCCATAAGGCAAGCTGTAAAATGTGGTCCGCATAATCCCCCAGCTTGAGCAAATCTTTGGCATGCATGTCCAGACAATAGGAACATCCATTGATTTGGGATACTCTAATTTTCAGCAGCTCATACAGTACCTTGTCCGCAAAACGGCTGGAAATATATTTTTCCATCTCCATCATCGCCTTGAATGTACTTGGACTCACTGCTCTGTGATTGAATCTTAAACTCACGATCATCGCCTCCATTATTGGTTTACACCTAGAAGACAAGTGAACATGTGATTTTGTGACAACATGCAATACATCAATTTGGAATTGCCCTTGGTCGACATAGCATGTATTATAAATAATTGATTTTATGTAAAGAAGGTGAGCACTCGCATGAGCGGAAAAGGTTTCATTAAAGAGTTTAAAGAATTCGCTGTACGGGGTAACGTGATCGACCTCGCGGTCGGTGTAATCATCGGTGGAGCGTTTGGCAAGATTGTCACTTCTGTAGTCAACGATATTATTATGCCTCCGATTGGCAAGCTTCTGGGCGGCATGAATTTCCCGGACTTGTATGTAGCTTTAAGAACTGCCGAACCTCTAAATAATGACGGTACACGCATGACTTTGGCACAGGCCAAAGAAGCAGGGATCGCGGTTCTTGCCTATGGTCAGTTCATTAACGTCCTGCTCGACTTCCTGATCGTGGCCTTCTGCGTGTTCCTGCTGGTCAAAGGGATTAATATGTTGAAGCGTAAAGAGGAAGAAAAACCTCCTCAGGAAAAAACGATCAAGGAATGCCCGCATTGCCTGTCGGAAATTCCTGTAGCTGCTACCCGTTGCGCACATTGCACCTCCAAGCTGGAAGGGTACGTGGAAGCACGTAGCTAACTCCATTTTCAGCTAAGCGTATTTTTAGTCCAATCGAACTCATACGGCTATAAATAAGCGGCTTAAGACGATACATCGTCCTAAGCCGCTTTCATATTGATATCGAAGCCTGATTAATTAAAATTGGTGATAATACCCCGGGGTCTGACGGGCAAGCCCTCTGCATACAGATGGGAGACGTCACCGAAGCCGATGCAGCGCGGGACAGCCCAGTCCTTGGAGCGCTCATCAAACAAGACCGTAGTTACGGAGCTGGGCGGCATCCAAAAGCCGGACCAGACCAAGGCCAGAGGCAGCTCCAGCAGATGGGCCAGCCAGGTCAGTCCAAAGCCGCCATGACAGAATACAGCCACCTGATCCTCGGTATGATTGAGAACCCGGTATCTGCCCCCGATTCGCTCAAATCCCTGGCGCTTTAGAAATTCATCGGAATGAAACTTCAGCCGCTCGAAGGTTTCGGGACTTTGCGTTCCCTGATAATAAGAAATATCCTTCCAAGTATCATGCGTCGGAAGGGGCTGCTCAGAGCGGATCACTTCACCGGGCAGATCCCAATGGGATAGACGACCGTATGGAGTCTCCTCCAGCTTCAGGGCCAGTTCCTGCGTCCAGTGCTCCACTTCATGAGTCATACCGAGAGCATCAGCAGTGTAGCGCATCGTATCCAGAGCCCGCCCCATCGGTGAAGCATAAATACGGTCCAGTCCGTGACCGGAAAGCCGTTTGGCCAGTGCCTGGGCTTCCAGATGTCCCTCCGGGGTGATGGTGTTGTTCGGGTAATCCGGATCTGCATGGCGGATGATATACAATCTCATATTTTTTACTCCGTTCCTATGAATTACAACAGGATCGCTTTATCTCATTTATCCTATAGCTCTCCTGATCCTTAATGCTTGTTCAGCAAATTTTCCAGGATCGCACGTAAGTTCCGGTCTTCATGATAGACTTCCTCACCCGTATCCAGCTCAATAACCCGGATATATGTATAGTCTGCTCTGGCATCAATTGGCTTGAAAATCAATTCCTCCGGATTATCCGGACGTACATCATAGCCCATATTTTTGAACATATCTGTGATTTGGTCGATCCCCGGTTTGCCTCCGCTTTCCAGCATAATCAGCCCGCGCAGCTCCTTGGGCTCCTCCGGATGCATGACTCGAAAATGTACAATACATTCCATGTAAAATCGCTCCTTTCGATCATAAACCTAATTTATGGCGCAAATCCCCATGTTTCCAGCATACCCCAAATGCCGCTGCACATTCCACAGCCCTCTTCATATCCTCAGAACAGAAAACACGTTATACTGTAAAATAGACCTTTTACATCTGAGCTGATTATAGGAGGAACCACAATGACTAGCGAGCTTCTGGATATCTACGATGATGAAGACAAGCCCCTTGGCATTGCTTCCCGACAAGAAGCACATGCCAAAGGATACTGGCACCATACTTTTCACTGCTGGCTGGCACGAGACACCTCTACAGGCCGTCGGTTGCTCTTTCAACAGCGTCAGGATTCGAAGGACACCTTCCCCGGATACTACGATATTACGGCTGCCGGTCATCTGACGGCAGGCGAAGATATATCTCAAGCCGCCCGTGAACTGGAGGAAGAACTGGGCATTCACGTCCCTTTTACCTCACTGACACCGCTGATGACCGTTCGGTATGAAAGCAAGGGAACTGCACAGGGCACATCCTTTTGGGATCGTGAATTCAGCTCGGTGTTTGGACTGCTGTGGAATCAGCCATTGGAGGCTTATCGTCTCCAGCAGGAAGAAGTGGCCGGACTGTACGAAGCAGACCTTGAGCAAGCGCTGGCCCTTTTTGAAGGACATATTCCTTTTCTCGAAGCCCACGGCATAACTTCAGGACCGAATCCGGAAAAAACTCGCCGCCTGATCACATCGGATCAATTTGTGCCTCATAAAGAGGGATACATTACATCAATATGCCGGGCGCTGCTGGGACTTTCCAGCCGGTAATCCTTATGTTATTCTCCACCTGTCATATATTGGCCGATAATGCCCTCATACCGCCAGCCATACCGGGTCGAAAGCTCTCTGCCCATATCATGCTCCAGCTCATACAGAATAAGATCCTGGGCAAAATGATTCAGCAGCAGTCCTGTCATCACCGGATGCTCGGTAATAAGCGCCTGTGTCGGGCAATTCTCTCCCCGCATCCCAAGCATGCACCAGCGCCGATCAACGACAAAAGAAAACTTGCGTCCTTCCACTTCCTGCTCATTTTTGCCAGCCGCACGCGGCAGCCATGGTCCCAGCACGCTTTCGCCGTTATTATAGGACCATAGCAGGCGCACACCCCGTTTTTCGGCTTTTTCCAATTCGGCCCGCAACAGTTCAGCTTCTTCACGCCACAAATCGAGTACAATCTCATGCTCCGCCCGTTCCAACTCACGTGTCAGGCTCTCCAGCACATTCCGGTCGCCTTCCGCGTTATAAAAGGTCGGCTTGGCCGGCTCGGCTCTTGGCATTTCCTTCTCCACTGCACGCAGAGACTCCTGCATCTGCCCCTCGATCATTCGGGTCAGTTCGCCCGATGGCAGCATGCTATAGCGCACAGGCTCTCCCGTGCTGGTTCTGAGATACCCCTGTCCGGCCAGACGCTGCAAAGCTGCGTATACGTTGGAGCGCGATGCGCCCAGACGCTTAGCCACCTCATAGCCGGAAGCTGCATTTTGCCTCGATAGCTCGACCATAACCTTGGCTTCCATTTCCGTAAAGCCCAGATTCCGCAGATGATGCAGCAAACGCTCCATATGTTCTGTTCCCCCTATGCTGCCCGGCGTTCTGTCTGTGTCCTGCGACAGCCTGTTCGGCTGCGTCAAATCTGTTCAGCTCCGCAACGCGGGCACCACTTGGAGCCTTTAGGCAGCTCTGCTGTGCAAATTTGGCATTTTACATGTTCACGTATTTGCGTAGCCGGCTTCTCTGCCCCGGAGTTATTCGCCTTCCAATATCGAATGCGCTCGTCCAGCTCCTCCTGACGCTCACGCTCACGTTCCAGCTCTTCAAGACGGAGGTGCTCTTGCTCAATCTCTTCCTGACGACGGCGCTCCCATTCCTCATCGAATGCCGCTTTTTCCTCCGGTGTAAAATCAGACACATAATTGCGGTCTGATCCGGCTGGTTCGTGTATTTCATGCAGCCCATCCTGCTCCTGTTCATGCCGGTCTACTACTTCATGTTCTGTATACTCCGTGTAAGCAGGTGCAGCATCCTTGGCTGTCTCTGGCTTGCGCAGATCAAAAGAGTAGACGTCTGTCGGTATCTCTTCACGCACAGCAGCCACTTGCCTGGAAGCAGCCTGCCCTTCATTTAGCTTGCGTCCGCATTTTGGACAAAAATTCGCATCCAGCGGTACAACTGCTCCACAGGTGCATAGATGAGCGTTTTTCAATTGTGCAATTCTGCTGCGCAGCTCGTCAATTTCATCCTGAAGCTCATCACAGGCGGTGGATAGCTGTGTCATCTCCGTTTCTGCCACCGACATATCAGATGCCCGGTAGCCCTCATAGAAGATCTGACCCATCCGCAGGAAATGAACATCCATTTCCTGTTGAATCGCGGTAATTTGTGAATTTATTTTACTAATCTCGACAGCATGCTGTGCCTTCTCTGTAGCGCGATTAGCGCTTTCCTTGATACGTTGAATCAGCTTCATCGTTATTTCCTCCCTATATCCAGCCGGATTTCCCCATACCGTCCGCATATCCCAAAGTTTTTTTCTGTTGGCAAACCTCGAACTCCTGTATAATGGAATGCGGTCATATCGCCTATTTACAGGCTACGACATCAGCGACAACCTTATGACGCGCTGACACTTTAGCAAGATCCGCATGAATTTCAGCTACTAGAACTCTATCATACCAAAAACTACCCCCATTTGTGAAAATGGAAGATTTTATGATCGAAAGGGGTTTCAGGATCATGGACCCAAATCCTGCTTTTTATCCCCGACCTATCGGGGTTTCTTATTCAACACCGAGCCCACAAGCTCGCCGTGCTTCCATAGATACCAGTACGACACTGGTACCCGACACCGACCAGGACTCGGCCTATTTTCGTGCTTTGGAAGACGCGGGTATTCATCTGAACCGCCCGCAAATCCAGGCTGTCCGCCACGGCAAAGGCCCTCTTCTGACACTAGCCGGAGCGGGCTGTGGTAAAACCACGGTGCTGGCTGCCCGTGCTGGCTACCTGATGGCGATGCGGGATGTTCCCGCGGCGTCCATTTTGCTGGTGACCTTCACCAGCAAGGCGGCTGGCGAAATGAAGCTGCGCATCGCAGGACTGCCCGGTGTGCGCCCTGCCGCTGCGCGTGCCATTCAGGCACGCACCTTTCACTCATTCGCTTTGGCGATGCTGCGTCATCACGGCGTCCAGGACGAAGTGTTCGGTGAAACACAAGCCCAGCACACCGTTATGAAAATGATGCTGCGCCAGCTTGGACTCAGCGAGGCTTTTCAGCCGGAAAGTCTGCTGTCTGCCCTCTCTGCCTGGAAAGCAGAAGGCCGCAGCGCGGACGAGCTGCCGGAAACCGTGCGCGAAGAGTCGGATGCCAAGCGTGCCATGCTCGCTTATGAAGCGTGGAAGCAGGAACGGGGCAAAATGGATTTTGACGATATTTTGCTACGTGCCTCCGTTCTGCTGCGTGACCCGGACGTGCTCCAGCCGCTTCAGCGGCGTTTTTCCCACATCATGGTCGATGAGTTTCAGGATACGAATGCCCTGCAATACGAAATGGTGCAGCGATTGGCTGCGAGGCACCGCAATCTGATGGTCGTCGGTGATGATGACCAGACGATCTATACCTTTAATGGGGCGCGTCAGGAATCCATTCTCGAGTTCGACAAGGTCTACAAGGATGCGAAGGTGATCACCCTCGATATTAATTATCGAAGCGATGCGCGGATTTTGGGACTTGGCTCCAACATTGTCGCCAAAAATGTTCATCGACGCTCCAAACGCCTGTCGGCTGCCGGACATGAGGGCTTGCCGCCGCAGTTTGCCACCCCATCCGGGCCCGAGGAAGAAGCGGCGCATATCGTCACTCATCTGCTCGGACAGGTGGAGGAGGGTCAGCTTCACTACCGGGATATCGCTATTTTGCACCGGACAGCCAGCGGGAGCCGATCTATTTTTGAACAATTAATTATGCGGGATGTACCGTTTATTCAATATGGAGCAGGAGCTGTGTTTTATGACCAGACCCTGATTCGTCCTTTAATGGATCACCTGCGGCTGTCGCTGAACCCCCGGCGGATGGAATCCATTCCGAGCACCCTTGGGCCGCTGTATGTTTCCCGCGAAGCGGGAATGGAATGGATTACGCGCGAGGAAAAACAGCAGGCCAAAAAATATCCGCTGATTCATCTCAGTCGCTGGGATCGGCTACGCGATTTTCAGCGTGAGCAAGTGAAGGAGCGTATCCGTCTGATTCGCAGCCTATCGACCATGAAACCGGCCTATGCCATTCAAGAAATGCGCCGTGTCTTTTATGACAAATATTTGGAAAGCGGAGATACAGGCGCGTGGACTCATTATAAGGAAACGATGCAGGAAAGCCTGGAGGAGTTAGAAACCGCGGCGAAGCGGTTTGATACGGTGGAGGCGTTCGTCAGCTTTGCGGACGAGCTTTCCGAGCGCCACCGTCAGATGGAATCGCTGCGCAGAGAGGAAGACAGCGATGCCGTTCGGCTCATGACGATCCACCGCGCCAAGGGACTGGAGTTCCCTTGCGTCTACTGGATCGGCGCAAGCGAAGGCATCCTGCCCCACAGCTCGGCGTTGCACAGCGAGCTGCCGGAGGATCGGCGGGCAGGCGCAGCGCCTACAGCGGCCGTGGATAACGACGCGGCTCTGGAGGAGGAGCGCCGTCTCGCTTACGTGGCCGTCACCCGGGCGAAGGAGCTGCTGTACATCACCTCGCCAGCCTCCAATCACGGCAAGCCTGCCGCCGTGTCGCGCTTCCTGCTGGAAGCCTATGGAGTCACACCTCCCGAGGCTTCCAAGCCGGAAACGCGCCGTACCAGCTTCGGGCAACCGAAGGGTGCTTCCGGGTACGGCAGCCGTGCCAGCGGTGGAGCGCCCACATCCGGTGTAGCGCCCCACGTGAGCAGCAGGTCCGGGCCGGACAGTGCTACGGCGCGAACGACCTCGTCAGTGGCAGGCTCACGCACAGAGCCACGCATCAGCGTGCCCGTGTGGAAATGCACTGACGACGCCTGCAAGGCGTGGATGCGGCGTGACACAACGGGCGGACGCCGTACAGCTGCGGCTGGCGCAGGCACGCCGCCAGTGTGCCCGCTCTGCTCCTCCCCGATGACAGAGGGGACACGCAGCATCCCGGCCAGATAGGCGATAGGCATGAGGCGTATAGCCGGGTGTTAGACAGACTAATAAAAGAAAAAGCGGCAGACTAGGACGTGAAAATAAAGCCCTAGTCTGCTGCTTTCTGTTTCAACCTGCTATTTAACGATCATGTCCGTTAGGGAGTTTAATGACTTGCCTGTAATATACTGGATAGATATAAAAATCCACAGAGCTTACCAAATAAAATACACCATACTACCATACAAGTATGGTAGTATGGTTATAAGGAGGTGAATATATGGATGAAAGTATGTATCGCCACAGCGGATCAGCCGGAAATTCCGTCTATGCCCTGCTGAAAGAGCAGATTATTAGCCTTGAGCTTCCGCCCGGAACCGCCCTGTCCGAGAAAGAGACTTCCGTCCGCTTTCAGGTCAGCCGGACTCCGGTCCGCGAAAGCTTTGTCAGGCTTGCCCAGGAAGGGTTAGTGCTGGTTTTCCCGCAACGAGGTACAAGAGTATCTCTGATCGATACCAAGCTTGTTGAGGAAGCTCGTTTTATGCGCGAGCAGCTTGAATGCGCTGTGATCCGTCTTGCCTGCACGGACTTTTCTGCCGGGTGGCTTGCTAAATTGGAAGCAAACCTCGTACAGCAGCGGGAAAGCATTGAGCGGCATGAAGGACGGCGAATGTTCGACCTGGATGAGGCGTTCCACCGAATCCTGTTCGAAGGCTGCGGGAAGCTCGCAACGTGGGGCGTTATGCAACAGTTGAATGTCCATTTTAACCGGGTACGCATGCTGCGGCTCGATACGAATCCTCATTGGAACCATCTTTATGATCAACACAGCCGGATGGTGGAAGTCATACACGATAAGGCAGCGGACGAGGCGGAACGCATCATGCATGAGCATTTGAATCTGGGTATAGCGGATTTAAATGTCCTCCGGGAGCAGTACCCTGAATATTTTAAGTAGGTTTCAGATAAGGAAAGGGCGGTGGACATCTGCTTTTTACTGAGTGGGTTTATTATGTAAGCGTTATCCATTATCTTGAAAAAGGAAAGGCGGTGCGGTAATGCGAATGACATTCCGCTGGTTCGGAGAAGGCAATGATACGATTTCTCTGAAACAAATCAAACAGATCCCGGGTGTAGAGGGCATTGTGTGGGCGCTGCATGATGTTCCAGCAGGAGAGGAATGGCCTTTGGCGCGCATTTTGGATATGCAGAAACAGGCCGATCAGGCCCGACTTCATCTTGATGTGGTGGAAAGCGTCAATGTACATGAAGATATCAAACTGGGGAGACCTACACGCGATCTCTATATCGGGAATTACATTCGGACCATTGAGAAGCTGGCCCAGGTTGGCGTTAAGGTCATCTGTTACAATTTTATGCCGATATTCGATTGGTTGCGGACTGATCTGCATAAAACGACCGAGGACGGGGCGACCGCGCTTTTTTTTGAAAAGGCCAAAATTCATGGCATTGACCCGTTTGAGCTGGTACGCCAGATCAATGAGAACAGCGCACTTACAATGCCCGGATGGGAGCCGGAGCGCCTCGAACATTTGACAGCGCTGTTTGAAGCCTATAAAGATGTTACTGAAAAGGATCTATGGGAAAACCTGCAGTACTTCCTGGACGCCATCATCCCTGTTGCGGAACAAAACGGAATCCGGATGGCCATTCATCCCGACGACCCGCCGTGGTCCATCTTCGGACTGCCACGCATCATTACGAGCCAGGACAATCTGCGCAAATTTCTGGCTCTGCACGACAGTCCGGCAAACGGCATCACTTTATGCAGCGGCTCGCTTGGCGCCAATCCAGATAACGACATCGTTGCTATGATTCGCGAATTTGCCCACCGCATTCCGTTCGCCCATATCCGCAACGTAAGGGTATTCGAAAATGGTGACTTCATCGAAACCTCCCACCGGACGCAGGACGGGAGCGTTGATATCACTGGTATTGTCAAAGCATACCACGATGTAGGATTTACCGGTTACGCCAGACCGGATCACGGCCGCCATATCTGGGATGAGCAATGCAGACCGGGCTACGGGCTATATGACAGAGCGCTCGGCATCATGTATTTATGGGGCTTGTGGGACGCGTATGAGCGAAATGCGGGCTTATCTTCCAACGAAAAGAGGGATGTAAATTGACTACTCTTCCCCTGCATCCGGCCTTGTCCGGAAAAACAGCTGTGGTAACCGGCGGCTCCGGCGTGCTGTGCAGCGTCATGGCCAAGGAGCTTGCCCGCCAGGGTGTCAGGGTCGCCATTTTGAACCGTACTGCTGAAAAGGGCGATTTGACAGCAAAGGAAATCCGTGAGAGCGGCGGAGAATCCATCGCGGTTGCCTGCGACGTGACCGATGCCGAAAGCATGAAGCAGGCCGAGGAAACGGTCCGGCGCCTGCTCGGTCCGTGCGATATTCTAATCAATGGAGCAGGCGGCAACCATCCCAGCGCTAATACGAGTCTAGAGACGTTTCATCCTGAAGATCTGGACCAGTCTGGAATCACTACCTTTTTCGATCTCAGTGTGCCCGGTTTCCGCAATGTGCTTGATTTAAATTTTATCGGGACTTTAATCCCGACACAGGTTTTTACCAAAGGCATGATCGGGCGACCTGGCGCCGTGGTCCTTAACATATCCTCCATGAGCGCTCCCAGTCCGATGACCAAGGTTCCCGCCTACAGCGCTGCCAAAGCCGCCATCAACAACTTCACCCAGTGGCTGGCCGTACATCTGGCCGAATCCGGCATTCGGGTGAATGCCATTGCCCCCGGATTTTTCCTGACAGAGCAGAACCGGCAACTGCTCACCAACGCGGACGGCTCGCTTACCGAGCGCTCGGCCAAGATTATTGCCCATACCCCGATGCGTCGGTTTGGCGAGCCTGAAGACCTGCTTGGCACACTGCTGTGGCTGGCCGATGAAACCGCCTCCGGTTTCGTTACCGGTACGGTCGTTCCGGTAGATGGTGGATTCATGGCCTATTCAGGGGTATAAGCCCTTCATTTTCAGCCCTTGTCCTTCCATATGAAGTGGCAAGGGCATTATTGTGTCAATAACATCTTTCCCCTTTTCTATCCAGATTGGGGTAATCCAGCGTAGCTGTCATTAGGGGCAATGTAGATGGATATAAATGTACCAATTGCATTCTGTTAGGAAGCCCCGTTAATTGATGATATGGAGCTGCTTTAACAACCGTTCCAAGAGCACCGCCGCTTCCACCCGGGTCGTATGCGCCAAGGTTGCAAATTGATCGGCGCTGCGCCCCTGGGCCTACTCAGCCCCATTGGGCACCACAGGACTCCGGCTGGTTGCTATTCAGGAAGCGCGTGTCAATTGCGACGAGCCGTTCGCTCTATGCCATCAGCGATTACTTTGTACAGTTGGTGCGGCAAGTCGTGTCCCATGCCGTCAACCAACATTAGCTCGGCGCCCGGGATGGCAGAAGCCGTGTCCTCGCCACACGCCGGGACGAACAGGGGATCGTCCACCCCATGAATGACAAGTGCTGGTACTTTTATGGTCGCCAGCCGCGGACGACGGTCACCGGAGACAGCGATCGCAGCAATTTGTCGTCCGACACTGCCTGGATCGTAGGCTCGCTGGACTTCCTCCAGAATGAGCGCCCGATAAGCGTCCTCTTCAAACGGATAAAAATTAATTAGTTTATTAAACAAATTAATGATAAGATCACATTATCAAGTTATTTCTCCCATGTCAATCTTATATTTCATAGGACAAGTTTTTAAATGCTTTAAATGTTATACTGAGAAATAGAATATGTATATCGTTTACAAATTGGAGGCTTTAGATGATTACAGGCGATGCTTCTTACATAAAGAAAATTAACCGATCACTTATCATAAGAGAAATTGTAAAGGAAGGAATGATCTCAAGAGCAGACCTTTCAAAACTGACAGCCTTAACACGTGCTACTATATCCGTACAGGTTTCCGATTTGTTAGAAGAAGAACTTGTTGTGGAAAAACAGCTAGAACATAATTCGGTCGGACGGAGACCGATTATGCTCTCGATTAACGCAAAGGCTGGATATACATTGGGGATTGATCTGGATGCAGGGCATATTTCTTTTCTTGTAACCGATCTGTTAGGCAATTCGCTGTCATCTGCGACAATACATGTTGAATCTAACAGTTATAATGAAATTCTATCTCTTCTGACCCAGCAAATTGCGGAGTATATTACAAAATACTCCGATAACCGATACGGAATTGTAGGTATCGTTATTGCAGTCCACGGCCTGGTCTCCTCGAATGAAGAAATTCATTATATTCCTCGTTTGGGCTGGAGCAGCGTATCGTTAAAAACCGATTTGGAAAAGGCCGTGGGTGTTCAGATTCATATCGAAAACAATGCAAACCTAAGCTCTTTTGCTGAAAGTGTATTTTGGCATCAGGAAACAGACAGTCTTCTTTCCCTCACACTCTATTCAGGCATAGGACTTGGAATGATCATAAACAACAAATTTTATCGTGGCCATGATGGATTTGCCGGTGAGATAGGCCACATGATCGTTGCGCCGGATGGCAGACCTTGTGAATGCGGCAATAAAGGTTGCTGGGAAAAGTACGCTTCGGAGGCCTCTGTGCTGTCCACTTTGGCAAAGCAAAAGAAGCTGCCTCATGTTACTTATGAGCAGGTTCGTAACTGGATTAATAGTGAGGATGAAGAGGTTCTGGGAACGATGGAACAATTTATTAATTATCTCTCTATCGGGATTAACAACATAATAAATATTTTTAATCCTGAGACGATCCTTGTAGATAGCGAGCTTTTGCGTATTTATCCAGACTCCATTGACAAAATTAAACAGAAGCTGACTTCAAAAACAAGCCATTATAAAAACCTGCTCATTTCCTCTATTGGAGAGAAATCCACCATTCTCGGAGCATGCGCATTGGCTATTCAATATTTTCTTGATGTGCCTGTATTAAACTTGTCTCATAATTTTGAAAAATCATCTACCGAGCTTACAAAAAAATAGTAAATATTTAGCACCATAATTAAACGATCCTGTCCGTTTGAAAAAATTGAGCAGTTGCCACCGGCAAACTGCTCCTTGGTTTGTTCAACTCACAGCTTTCCAAGCCCATATCTTGAATGACACGCGGCCCTGTTTTATCGTCGATCAACTCGAATTTCAGGTATTTGGGATTGCTACCTAATTTGCCGCCTGTTACTACCGCTGTCTGATTAGATAGATCAATCAAAATCATAGATTTTAAAACACTCTTTCAAAAGGATCGCGGCTAATGCCAGCCTCCAATACAATCTTCACATATTCCTGCGCGGAAAAAAGAGAATGATCCTTGTAATTTCCGCATTCCAAAGCAGTAACAGCTGGAACCTCAGTCGTTTCCAGAATTCTTTCCAAGGTTTTTTCCAGCGCAAGTGCAATTTCCTCAGGCTCATGCTCATTCCACAAAATCAGGTAAAATCCCGTTCTGCATCCCATCGGAGAAATATCGATAATCCCTTTGATTTCATCTCTCAAATACGTCGCTAATAAGTGCTCCAACGTATGTACAGCGGCTGTTGGAAGTGCATCTTCATTCGGCTGCAAAAATCTCAAGTCGTACTTTTGAACCGTGCTCCCTTTTTCGTCATGCTCTACTCCGGCTGCTCTTACATAAGGAGCTTTTACAATCGTGTGATCTAGTTGAAAGCTTTCTACTTTTGCCATTGTTCTCATCCTCATTTTATATAATTTATATTTAATAATCTAAAGAAGCTAATCTGAAGTTTCTCTATTTTTGTAAAAATAAAATGCTGAAAATCAATATTTTTGTAATTATACATCGGATTACTCGGTTTTACCACTCTAAATAATTGTTTTTTCCTCCTGACCTGCTTTGCCTGCGGGTTTTGACATAGTGTACAATATATAAGGTAGTGCCTATATACGAAATAGATCGAGGACATCGTAAGCCTCATTGAGGAGAATGCCCTGTGAATGAACCGGATTGGAAGCACTTGAATGCTGTCCCTTTGCCCCTGCAGGAATTTCAGCTGCAGCTGGATCAGAACAATGTGAACGCCAAGCAATTGGAGGAGTGGAGAAAAATCCCCGTCCTGTATCAGTTGGCTTTGGAGGAATTAAAGAACAAAATTAAGCTGATTCAAACCGAATGGAAGCTGCTGGACGGTTTTAGCCCGATTGAGCATATTAAAACCCGTATCAAAGAGCCACGCAGCATTGTGGAGAAGGTTCGGCGCAAAGGGTATGAAGTTACCCTGGATAATATACTGCGTGAAATTCATGACATTGCAGGAATGCGAGTGGTATGCGCTTTTGTCAAAGATATTTACCGTCTGATGGATCACCTCCGTACACGAGAAGACATTCGTATTCTGGAGATCAAGGACTATATTGCCCATCCCAAGCCCAACGGATATCAGAGCCTTCATGTCATTGTGGAGATTCCGCTCATCTTGTTTGAAGGCACACGCTGGATCAAGGTTGAAATTCAGCTGCGCACACTGGCTATGGATTTCTGGGCCAGCATGGAGCACATTCTGTACTATAAGTTTGATAAGAAAGTACCTGAGCATGTCGTTAACGGATTATCCGAGGCTGCACATGCAACTTATGAGCTGGATCAGAAAATGTTGAAGCTGCGAAGCGAAATATTATCGCTGAGCGAGGAGCAGGATCAAGAAGAAGCCTCCGAGCAGCCAACTGCTGCGGAACCTTCTTCGAAGACACTTTCCCTCGCCACGGATCACGCTGAATCCCGGCCACAGACCTGCTAGGTATGGGTGGATGCATCATAAAATAAAGAGCGCTCAAACCACTTTTATCGTGGTTTTGAACGCTCTTTTACTCTATATTCTTTTATTCAGAACTTACTGCTTCTCGCGAATCTCTGTGCTGATTTTCTCAACGATATCCGCAATGCTGAGTGATCCCAGATCACCTTCGCCCCGTTTACGAACCGCTACAGTACCGGTTGTTTTTTCATTTTCCCCGATGACGAACATATATGGAACCTTCTCCAATTGCGCTTCACGGATTTTATAGCCCAGCTTCTCATTGCGAGTATCCACTTCAACACGCAGACCTGCTTGCAGCAGCGCTTCCTGTACCTTATTGGCAGTCTCGATATAGTTCTCGGACACAGGCAGCAGCTTCGCATGGACAGGAGCCAGCCATAATGGGAATGCACCTGTAAAATGCTCAGTCAGGATACCCATGAAACGGTCGATTGAACCGTAGATGGCACGGTGAATAACGACTGGACGGTGCTTCTGGTTGTCCTCGCCCACATAGGTGAGGTCGAATTTCTCAGGCATTTGGAAGTCCAGTTGAATCGTGCCGCACTGCCAGCTGCGTTTGAGCGCATCGAGAATGTGGAAGTCGATTTTCGGACCGTAAAACGCGCCATCTCCCGCATTAATACGATAGCTGATACCCAGATGATCCAATACGTTTTGCAGAGCTTGCTCCGCTTGATCCCACAGCGCCGGCTCGCCCATAAAGTCATCCGGGCGTGTAGACAGCTCTACCGTAAAGTCAAAGCCAAACACACTATACATTTCATTAATCAGCTTGATTACATCGGTAATCTCCTGTTCAATCTGACCTGGTGTTACAAAAATATGTGCGTCATCCTGACAGAATGTACGAACACGCATCATACCGTTCAATGCACCGGACAGCTCATGACGATGCACTTGTCCAAATTCCGATATGCGAATCGGCAGATCGCGGTAAGAATGAAGCTCATTTTTGAACACAAGCATATGTCCCGGGCAGTTCATCGGTTTCAAAGCAAATGTTGTTTCATCTACTTCGGAGAAGTACATATTTTCTTTGTAATGCTCATAGTGTCCCGATTGCTCCCACAGACGATTGTTCATCATCAGCGGTGTACGTACTTCTTCATAGCCATGCAGGCGTTGAATTTCACGGGAATAATCCTCCAGCGCAGTACGGACAACCATACCTTTAGGCAGGTAGAACGGCATACCCGGCGCTTCTTCGGAGAACATGAACAGCTCCAGCTCTTTACCCAGCTTGCGGTGGTCGCGTTTTTTCGCTTCCTCCAGCAGGTGCAGATGCTCATCCAGTTGTGCTTTTTTCGGGAATGCGGTTCCGTAGATACGTTGCAGCATCTTGTTGTTGGAATCGCCTCTCCAGTATGCGCCCGCTACACTCAGCAGTTTAAAAGCTTTGATGCGGCCAGTAGATGGCAAATGCGGGCCACGACACAGGTCAAAAAATTCGCCTTGATCATAGATCGTAATTTCCGCATCCTCCGGCAAATCACGGATCAATTCAAGCTTCAATGGATCTTCCAGCTCTCCAAAAATACGAGTTGCTTCCTCACGGCTGACCACACGACGTGTAATCGGCAGATTTTCCTGTGTAATCTTGGCCATTTCCTTCTCGATCTTCGCCAGATCGTCAACGGACAACGGGTTTTCGATATCAATGTCGTAGTAGAAGCCACTTTCAATGACCGGGCCAATACCGAGCTTCACGTTTTTCTCACCATAAATACGTTTGAGAGCTTGTGCCAGCAAATGCGCTGTACTGTGACGATAAATTTCCAGACCGTCCCCACTGTCCAGCGTAATAATTTCAAGGTCAACGTTCTGATCCAAAACGGTGTTCAGATCTACAGCCTTCCCGTTCACTTTACCTGCTACTGCGTTCTTTTTCAGCCCGGAGCTGATCGAACCCGCCACATCGGCAATCGTTACACCCTGCTCGTACTCACGTACGGCTCCATCCGGCAATTTCACTTGAATACTCACGATTAAAGCCTCCATTCTAATTGTGTGCTATAGCTATATATTAAAATTGAACGCAAAAAAACGCCTCTCTCCCTCAAGGGACGAGTGCGTTCAGCTCGTGGTTCCACCCTAGTTCGGTCCGCTTTTGTACAAACATGCACGACATGCGCGACCCTCCATTGGTATCCGTTAACGGGGATAAATCGGTGGGCGCTTACTGATGCTCACTGTCCTATTACACAGCTGCACGTTCAACGTCACGGCTACAAAGGGGTAACTTCACATGTGGATACCGGAAAAGCTCTCAGCCTTGTCTTTTCTCTCTGAACGGTCCTTCAAGGAAATCATGTCTTTGGTCAATGCCTTGAGTATTACTATATGCTACAGCATTATAGATGAAATTTGCAGCTATTTCAAGAGGGGGTTTATGTAAGTGTGACTCAGATGAGAATGGAGTTTATAAAAACAACTATGCTCTTTGAGCCATGCAATTATCTTCGGACAGGGGTTCGACTCCCCTCGCCTCCATGAGCCAAATCCACAAAAAGCTCCTTTTTTGCATTACATCACTTGAATCGTTGGAATGTTCTTGTTGGAGATGTACGACCTGAAGCTTGCGAACAGCCCGATTACAATAAGGAAGAAGAGATCAATAATGATGCTAAAGCAAGAAGCAGTAACGTGGGAATTCAAGCCCTCACATAAGAGCCATGGTGCCTTAGGCTTTAAATAAAATACATACAGAACAATTTCAATCTTTCTTTCCTTATTTACAATGGCTGAATTTTTTGGAGTTTCTATGGTAGGGAATCTGTGAAAAGATATGCAATCCCTTTCCTGCAGAAATTCGAACAAATTTCCCCGTTATATAGGTGATATTACAAAGTTGTGAGATAATGTATTTTTTTCATTCTATCAATGCGCTTTAATAGTATTGTAACTGTACTTATTAGCAATCCAAGTAAATATGAGAGGGGAATGAAGAGAGGGGGATATGGGGAAACAATACAATCTTTCCCGCAGTACAGGAAAGCGCTTCAAAGACAAAAACATAAAGCTAACAAATTTAATAAAAGGAGGAAATGAAAATGAAGAAGAACACCAATATGATTTGCAGCTTCATGCTCGTACTGGCTCTACTGGTAGGTTTATTTCCGGTAATGTCTGTGCCTGTTCATGCGGCGGGCGGCTATTCCGGAGCGCCGCAAAAATTATCCGTACCTCCATTAGCATTTGATGAATCAAAAATTGTACTTACCTGGGAAAAGCCGGACGACTATTACACAAGTGCAGTAAAAATCGTGGACTATGAGGTATTCCGGGATGGAGTCAGTCTCGGTCTTGCAAGCGATAATTTTAAAGAGAATTACTCCTATGTTAATGCGTATATGGACGCATTTTACGGGAAATTGAGCGCACAGCATCATCGGGTCAGTATTCTTTCCTTTACGGCGACCGGTCTAGCACCGAAGACGAATTATGAGTTTAAGGTGCGGGCCGTTTACGCCGACAAGACAACGTCTGCTTTTAGCGCGCCGCTTATCTTTTCAACCGCGGCTACACCTATCATCATAGACGCCGCCAACTATGGCGCAAGCTATATTACCTCTATTTCTGGCGTCAATGCCGACTATAAAATTCGGCGCGCAAACAACAATGCAACGGTTATAAAGAAAATCGAAGACAACACCGCCGCGATACAGGCTGCGATCGACGCCACCCCTCCAGGCGGCAAGGTTGTATTGAAGGGAAGCGGAGACAATACGGCGCCTCGGTATTATACAAGCGGCGCATTGTTTCTGCACAGCAATATGACCTTCGAAATTGAAAAAGGGGCTGTGCTTCTCGGTTCTCCTGTTTTTGACCACTACTCGCGCAGCCTTCTGGTTTATCCTTATTCACAGGATATCCGGACATATGGCCTGTTGAATGCTGTAACCTGGGACTATGGTTCCTTGGAAAACATCCGCATCGTCGGCAAGGGCGCAATAGACGGCAACGGGTGGAAGAATACCACCGGAAGTGGCTTACAGACCAAAACGGCGAATGATCCATCTCCCGGTTTCGCAGATCCAACCGGAAATGGCTGGAGTTTGCCGAACTACCAGGAAGGCAACAACACCAATGTTGATAATAATAGCGCAGCTGATTCCGCCTCGGTAAGAGGCATCGTCGCGGCTGATGCGATGTGGCAGTCTCGTAAGGATCAAACACCGAATGCCGGTACCCCCCAATTCTACAATGCCCGCCCCAACCTGACGGTAGCGCGCGGTGTGCATGGCCTGTATTACGAAGGGCTGACCTTCTATAATCCGGCATTCCACGGAATCGTCAACTATCAGTCCGAGCAGATTGCTGTGAACGGCGTTTCTGTGATGAGTTTCGACGCCAACAACGGCGACGGTGTCGAGTTTGGTGACTGCCTTGATCTTATGGTCATGAACAGCTTTTGGGATACCGGCGACGACGCCATCAACTTTGCAGCCGGTCAGGGCACGGTCGTACGCAATTTGGCTAACAAAGTGGCAACCGGAGAGGGCCGCGTTGTCAATAACTTTGTGCGCAACGGCCATGGCGGCCTGTTGGCGATGGGCAGCCATACCGGCGGTTGGATGGGCGATATGGTCGCGGAAGAGAACGTCTATAATACGAGCGAAACAGGAAGCAAAGGCGTCTTGCGTATAAAATCTGGCGCTACCACCGGCGGCGGCATCCGCAATATTGCAGTGCGCGATAATGCGGTCAATTATACTGCCGCTACTGAAAACAGTACGATTGTAATTGACACATCCTACAGCGACGGCAACGCCAGCACAGCTTTCGGTCCGGAAAGCGAGCAGCCGCTGACTTTCGAAAACATTCTGGTACGCAATATGACGGTATCAAACACTACCATACCGCTGATTAGCGCGGCGGCACCCGGCAGCTCCGACTATGCTAAAAGCCCGGTGCTGCGCAATTTCAAGTTCGAGGATATCAAGATCCTAAATTATTCAGGATCAACTGGCGGTACGATTGCGATAAATGGCTTGTCGGATGTTACCTTCCGCAACATTACAGGTCTTCAAAATGCCATTACCACCACAAACAGCAAAAACGTCACGATCGAGAATGTCGACAAGACCACCGATCGCAAGCCGGAGGCGCTGAATACGAGTGGCGCACTAACCTTGACGGCCAATACTTATAATATCACTTTAAATTGGCCCGCCATCGGTAATGCGACGCAGTACGTTGTGTTGGTTGATATGCTGGATGGCCATGGCTATCAGCAAAACAAGATTGTAGCGAGTACGGGATCGGGTCCGCAGTCCACGGTAATCGCGCTGCGCCCGAGCACCTCTTACAAAGTTGCGGTCCGACCGGAGACGATAGGTACAAACGCTTCCTATGGGAAACTGCTGGAGGCGCCGGTAACCACGGGTGCTGCAACGCTTGGTGGATCCACGATTTCGACTACTTCGCCGAATTTTAGAGTCAAAGCTGCAGACATCACGGGCATTTCCTGGCAGGATTTCACTTGGGATACCGTTACCGATGTTGTCTACGGCGTGCATTATTATGAGCTAACGGCAACGCCGAAAAATCCTAAATATGCTACCAAAAAATACAAAGTCTATTTTGACACCTCCACCCGGAAAGGTTATTCGCTGTGGGGGCTGGATGATGGCGTGACCTATGATGTTACGATGAAAGCCATCAACTGGGTTGGACAGGAAGGGCCTCAGTGGGGTCCGGTTACGATCACTACCGTTCCCGGCACTTTAATGCAGATTCCAAAGTGGGCTCCTGGCAGCAAGCTTACCGTCAGTGGCGGCAAGTGGATTGGGCAAGATATGACCATCACATGGAACGAAAAAGACGTAACGGATTATTCAAATGGCGATACCGCACGATTTGCCGGCTACCGCATCTTGGTTAACGGCGTACCTGTGGACGGCGGGGCAGTTCAAGCAAACGCGAAACCAACCGTTCAACCGGGGCAACATACTTATGTGCTTTCCACTGCCGGATTTCTTCCCAACACTCCTTATACAATCTCGGTAGAAGCGGGAAGCGAGATTCTGAAATATGCGTCCGGCGCAGGCGGACTTAGCGGCTCCACAGGTTTTACCGGTACAAAAAATACCACCCTTCCTCGGAACCAGGTGACCTTTGGAAAATGGACCGGGCACGGGCCAAGCGTAACGCGCACATTATTATCGGGGCCAGCTACTGATGCAAGTGTTACAAGTGCAGCTGTCGCTGGAGTAACGGCCACCTCTTGCGAGCAAACCGGAGTTTGCAAACAGTAATATGTCTAAGAGAATCTAAGGCATAAATAATTTTAGCATCACACGGCGGCGGATTGTGGATTTGCTGAGCCGCGGTTCGCCTCCATTAATCCAATCTACAAGACTTGCAGCTTAAAGATTGGTACTGAGATCCGGAAAGCAGTTATTGCAGAGCAACTTCTGCAATGGCTGCTTTTTCTTGTTACTGCTCTGCCCCAAGCTAGTTCTCTTCTCTTTATTCGTCGGGCTCTACACTAATCCTTTGCAATAAATCGATGAGAAGGTCTTCTTCCTCGTCAGATAAATTGCGGACAAGACCGGCATTGAGCTCATCAAAGATTCCTTGGAGGACAGGAGAAAATTCTAATGCCTTGGCGGTTGGGGACAAAAGATGAGAACGACGGTCATTCGGGTCCGGTTTCCGTTCAATGTAGCCGGATTCCTCCAATTGTCTCACCGAACGTGCTGTAGTTGCCTTGTCAAATTTAAGTTCATTCGTCAATTGTTCCTGTGTAATGCCCGGATACTGCAGAATAAGCTTTAAAAAGCTGTGCTGGCCGCCACTGCCGATTCCATACGGAGCCAATTTTTTGGACAATATTTTTTGATTTCGGCGCTGTAGGTAGGAAATCAACTTTCCAATCGGTTTTTTTCTCATCAAATACACCTCATCGGCTTACAAATTTCAAATCCGCAGGTGGGACCAAAGCCAAGTTTACAATAATATTGTTGCGCACGCAACTAATTTACTGTAGACTAGAACCGTCAATTAGTTGCATGTGCAACTAATTAGTAATGCTCAACGATGAAGAGGTGCTAAACATGAGTTCAACCGCTACAACCGCTGCAACCTATCAGGAAAATAACGAAATCCAGAGGAAACGTTGGATGATTTTGATTGTATTGAATCTGTTTACGTTTATGTCTACGCTGGATGGAAGCATCGTCAATATTGCTCTACCGGTGTTGTCCCGCACGTTACATTTACCTGTGGCCCAGATTGAATGGGTAACAACCGCCTATTTGATGGCTATATGTACAGCCATTTTATTTTTTGGCAAGCTCGGAGATATGGTCGGTAAAATCAAAATATTCAAGATCGGTACAATCGTGTTCATTCTCGGCTCACTGTTGTGTGGTCTTAGTTCTTCGCTGCCCATGCTTCTGATCTCACGTATCATTCAGGCGATTGGAGCCTCCATGACCATGGCCAACAGCCAAGGGATCGTGACGGATATTTTTCCTTCCTATGAACGAGGCAAAGCGCTGGGCTTAATCGGAACCTTCGTATCCCTGGGCAGCATCGCCGGACCGAGCTTGGGTGGCATTATCGTGTCCTCGCTGGGCTGGCAGTACATTTTCTGGGTCAATGTGCCGATAGGATTGGTGGCTGTCCTTCTGGGCTGGAAGCTTCTGCCGAAGGACCTGATCAAGGTAAAAGACAAGATCGACGTTCCCGGCAGCTTGATGTTTGCTGTTTTTATTCTCGCTTTATTCGCCGGATTGCTGTTGGGGCAGCAGGTCGGATATGGAGACAACCGTATTATCGCTTCGCTGGTGGTCGCTGTGATTGCTTTTGTCGTTTTCATTCGCTTGGAAATCCGTCGTCCAGGGCCGCTGTTACAGCTCAGTTTATTCAAAAATCCGTTGTTTTCGCTCAGTATATTATGCGCTTTTCTCGTCTTCGTCGCTAACTTCTGCTTTAACATCATTTCACCCTTTTATGCGCAGAATATGCTGAATTTGTCGCCTTTTTATGCCGGATTCCTGCTGATGCTGTTTCCCATCTCCATGGTTATCGTCGCCCCCCTCAGTGGTGCTCTTTCCGATAAAATCGGGTCTGAACTGCTCACATTTGCCGGGCTTGTGGTCATGGCAATTGCCCAGATTGGCTTGGCTCGACTCCATGCAGGCAGTCCCGTTCCGTTCGTAGGTCTGTGGATCGCCATGCTGGGCATCGGCAGCGGTCTATTCCAATCGCCTAACAATTCGTTGATTATGTCCAAGGTTCCTCGTACACAGCTCGGCTCAGCCGGAAGTGTCAACTCGCTGGTCCGTAACGTTGGTATGGTGGTGGGGATCACTTTGGCCACGTCCATCCTGTTTTATATCATGAGCAAAGAGGCTGGTTATCGCGTCACCGGATTAATTCCGGGTCACCCGGAGATCTTTCTGGCCGGAATGCACGTGGTTTTCATGACTTCTGCGTCCATCTGTCTCGTGGGGGCCCTGCTGACAGGCTGGCGGTTGATCGCGGCTAAACGGGCAAAGGTACAGCAAGAACAGGAATAAAGACCAACAATAGAACAAATCACCCGTAGACAGAATGGCTATCGCAGAATTAAGATGATGAGTATTGCCGTATAAAACGGGATAAAAAACAGCATGCACAATCTGAAAATGTGATATAAGGTGGCGCTTAGATGAACTATTGCTATGAATGCGGAACAAAACTAATGGTGAAGGAGTGTGAAGGCGAAGGCCCTATCCCCTTTTGCAATACATGCCAAGTCTTTCGGTTCCCGATATTCAGCACTGCAATCAGTACGGCTGTCTTCCATAGACAGAGCAATAAAGTGCTGCTGATACAGCAGTACAATATCCAGGGTTTTATTTTGTTGGCCGGCTATGTGAGTAAGGGGGAATCGGCCGAGCAGACCTTGGTGCGCGAAATTATGGAAGAAGTCGGATTACAAGTGGACGAATATCAGTATATCCGCAGCGAGTATTTTGAACGAAGCAATACACTGATGCTGAACTTTGTATCCATCGTGAACGATGACAAGCTGGATGTTCTCAGTGCGGAGGTAGACCAAGCACGTTGGTTTACGCTGGAGGAAGCCAAACAGGCTATTTTGAAAAACAGCTTGGCCGAATCCTTCCTGCTGACCATTATTCAAAAGATCGAAGCAGGATTCATTTGAACTGATGCAAACCGAGCGGAACTGTGAACCGCAAGAGGGTCACTTTGTGCAAGATTCCATCTTGTGGTCCACAGTTGATATGCTTCCCTACACTTCCACTAAACGCCCGTTCTCTCTCCAGGATTGCAGTATTTTTTCAAGGACCCACTGGTTTTTGTACCCGTCCTCGAACAATGGGGCACGATCCACGAACTCCCCCCTGGCCAGCTTCACGAAGTCTTCATAGGCCGTGTGGTCATAGATTGCA
Organism: Paenibacillus kribbensis; assembly: GCF_001705305.1. GTDB lineage: Bacteria > Bacillota > Bacilli > Paenibacillales > Paenibacillaceae > Paenibacillus > Paenibacillus kribbensis_B. The sequence goes on along the minus strand of NZ_MCBP01000011.1, from coordinate 162,206 downwards.
GGGACAGCCCAAGTCTCGTATTCGGCATCCGGATGATCGGGGTCACGCAGCACAATGCGGATATTTTCCCGGTTGTTGAGACTGGCGTGCAGCGCACCGAGTTCGCCGTAGATATCCACTTCGATATCGTGACGTTTGCCAATGGCATTTTTGTGGGTGATGAATGTACCTACCGTATTGTCGCCCACAATCCCATGAAAGGAAGCGAAGTCTTCCACATCCACCTTTACAGGCAAACCTGTGACCAGATCGGGACGCTCGGGTGTAAACGTATGCAGCAGCGCTGCGACACTTTTAAATTCACCCACCAGAAAACGAGCCAGGTCAACAATATGTGAGGCTGTATCGCCCACAACCCCGGAGCCTGCCTTGGCTAAATTATGGCGCCATGTATACGGATGTTGACGATACGGTGAGAATGCATCCATCAGATACCGGAATTGAATGTTATAGATGTTGCCCAGCTTGTGTTCATCCAGCAATTGCTTGGCATATTGGAAGGCAGCGCCGTAACGATGCTTATAATGAACCAGGAAAGGCACCGGGCTCGCTGTATACAGCTTTTTCAACTGATCCGCTTCCTGCCACGTGAGTGTCAACGGTTTTTCTGCCAGGACAGCTTTGTGTTCTTCCAGCGCAATCCGAATAATGTCAAAATGCACATCGTTGGGTGTCAGCGACAGAATCGCATCCACCTCCGGGTCACGGATTAAGGCTTCATAATGGGGGTACTGCTTGGCAGCAGGAAGTTGCAATTGCTTACCCAGCAGTTGAAGGCGATTGGAGTCCACATCACTAATGGCTGTAATAGAAACCCCCGAGATCGTATATAGTGATCTAATGTGATATTCAGCGATCAGGCCAAGGCCGATGACACCTATGCGAATGAGTTTGGTTGGGGAGATGGAGGTACTCATGTTATCTGGATTCCCTTCTCTGCAATTTGGCTTTATACCTGCAGCAAATTTCTTTTTGCTATGCAGTATCACCCGTAGCCTTGCAGAATAGTCCCTGCAGAAGCGACAGATATCCATAAAATGAGGATTTTGCAAAAATCCAATAAGCGACTTCCAATAAACAATACATATATCGAAATGTTCTAGTTCGTCTATATATTGCACTTTGGAGCGACTGGAATCGAATTTTGCAAAATCCTGAAAACAAAAAAATCTGCAATTCCGCTGTCCGGTTTTGCAGATCCTTTTATACACCTTCTCTATACCGATTCTTTATACAGGGCTACATCAAAAATGTACCTACCACAAAGGATACCCCGACGATGATCGAACGCAGCAGTTGCGCCAAAGCCACATTGCCTTTGGCAATTTCCTCGCACACTTTGGTACGCGGGGTCAGCAGATCAAAAATAATATAGACCAGACACAGCACCACTATGCCTACGGCTGACCAAATCAGCATATCAAGCCATGAGTGGCTGCTGTATGACACCATGCCGACGATAATACACAGACCCAGCAGCTTTGCCCCCATATAGATGCCTGCCGCCTCATTGCCGCGTGCAATTTCTTGATTATCGTTATAACGCGTCAGCAAGCTGAACACAAAATAACCTACGATTAAGATGGCAAACAGGATAAGCAGGCCGATGCCTACATTGCCCAATGCATTGCCTAAGCTGATATGTGAGTCCAATCCTCTTCCTCCTTATAGATACTTAACCATATGGATATTTAACATTATGGATATTTAACCCTAGAGACACTTAAGCATATGCATACTTAACACTATAAATAGCTATGTTCAAATACTTATTAATCACGTAAAAAGGCTAGAAACGCCCAGATGGCTCATGAGATGCGTTCGGAACGGCGGCTGCACAATAATAGGCCATATCGCCGGTGACCTTTTCCCCGATTCGTGGCAGGATGCCTGCAAAACGCCCGCCAATGACGAATACGCCTGTCAGCACGTAGCCATGATATAGACCTTCTTCGGTCTGCACCTCTGCGCTCTGCATAGGCCATAGCCGCTGATAAATCTTGGGCTGGCTTTCGTAATAAGCAGCAATATGTGCGGCCTCCTCCTGCTCAGGTGTTAGCGGGACATCTGCTTCATTAGGGTCGCCAGAGTCGTTAGATGGGACAAGCTTCGCCCATTGTTCCGTGAGAGCTGGTTCCGTCAGAACTGGAACCTCCAGCTTATTTTCGGTATCGGCAGGCTCAAACAGATGCGTCCCTTTTCCTTCCCGGCCCCATATGCCTTTGGCCACATAAGGCTCTTTATTTTGCACAAACACCGTGGGTTCAAAATACGTAGGCAGCAGGTAGGTTCGTATCACCTCCAGCTCCCGATCGTCAAACAAACGAAAGCCGCAGAACTCTGGTGTCTGCTCATTACGCTCATGCAGCGACCATACGGTTGCAGTGAACCCTTTGCTTTGGGTAATCATATGCTGCGGCGGATTGATTAATCCTATTTTACCGTCTGCTACCATATCCATTAAGGCCTGCCCTACCTCCAGCCCCGTGTCCTCTTCCCGGTCATCAATCAGATATTCCAGGGGATACAGGCGATAGAGGATGTATATGGATTCTCCCCGGTGATACAATCCTTCGCCCGGGATAATCTCCAGTTCTTCCAAAGGCGCATAAACCACTTCAAACCCGGCTTGTTCACACAAGCGCATGATATATTTCGTGTTTGTCTGATCCTCAATATGCCAGTCATAGCAAGTAAAATACACTTTTGTGCCTAATCCCCTGCTGCTATAAAAATGAATCAAATCAGTCATCGCACACCGAATCGCTTCATCCATTCCAGAAGACGGCCCCACTAGGGCAGTATCTTCCCGTGATCCTCCGCCCTCATTCAGTATCTCCAGCAGCTTCCCTTCGAGATAGGCTGCCTCGGGGATTCCAGTTGGGGTGTCCGTATTGTTCTCAATACATTTGATACCCGCTTCTCCTACAATCCAGTCCTGTCGGGTAATTCCATCCGGCGCGACCTCCATGCGCGCAGCACGCAGCAAGCCCGGATGGATACCCAATCGTTCCACCAGATACTCATCCGGCATATAGCGCTGAACGAAGTGCTGAACCTTGCGATAGATGCTATGTACGGCCTCAGCCGCAGCCTGAAGCTCTGTCAGTTCGGTTTCCTCATACATCGTTAACGCGGGCACACAATAGGATTTGCCGTACATGCGATGGTACGGAATCCTGCAGCTGATTTCACCGTTAAAAAGCTCGTCATGATCATAGGGCATTTGCCGAATGGTACGCATACTCATTTTAACCTCCAGAGAAAAAGCCGCTACGCGAGCCACTGCTGCCAAAGCCGCTGTGTGAGCCTGAAGATGAAGATGAGCTCTTGCGATAAGAGCTTGAAGAAGAACGACTGCTATTATAGGAGGAGCCTCCACTATAATAGGTCGATCCGCCATAGTAGTACCCGCTGCTGCCTGCATCCCGACACGCTGTTTGCTCCGACACAGGAAGCTCATCGCAGTCATAATACTCGTCGTCACCACAGCCCGTCAGGGCGGCTGGCACAGCCAGCATCAGAGCAAAGGCCGCCATCCGTGTACGAGAGCCGGGCTTGGATTTGATGTTCTCCCAAGAGTGCTCCATCACAGATCGACCTCCTTCACAAACAGATGTACCTTTTTCAGCTGCGGGTCCAATACTGAATAAATAAATTCATATGTTGTGCCATCCAGTACCGTAAAGTGATCCAATAGACGCTGGGCCAGCTCCAACGTAAATACCGATCCTTCCCGATGCTCCATACTACGGAACGCAGGCTCATGCCATACCCAGTAAACTGCGCTGAACGTGGAGGTGTAACCCCCCTCACTTGCCAGCACGAGGTCCGTAATCGACGCACCGTAAGGCTTCGCACGTTCCCCTGTAAATTCGGTCACATAGACGGAATGCTCTGTATAATCCTCACTTTCATTCGAGGTATGCGCCCATAGTTTGTCATGGAGACGCGTGGCGTCTACAAGCTTGCGCAGAAACAGCTCATCACCCGATACGGATTCCCGTGTCAGGCTGCGCAGTTCCTTTTGTGTGTCTTCTGACCATTCCCGGTACGTTAATGAATAATAAATGATGACTCCCTTCCCTTCTGTACGCTTCTGTCGTCATTCACTATACGAGATTCTACCTTGAAAAGGTTCAATTTGGAAGAAAAATATGTAAAAAAGCCGCAATCCCACAGGATTACGGCTTTCTTTGTTTTTTGGCTGCTACAGTTTAATATTCTTATCGTCGAAATATTCCTCCAACGTCAGCCCTTGCTTGGCTACATCCTCCGCAATGTCTTTTCCCACATAACGGATATGCCAAGGCTCGTACACATAGCCAGTGATATCTTGCTTGCCTTTCGTATAGCGAATAATAAATCCGTATTCCGGCGCATGCTTCTCCAGCCATTCGCCTTCCTTGGAAGCCCCAAAGGATTGCTCCAGCACATTGCCCACGCTCGGGCTGGATACGTCAATCGCCAACCCCGTCTGATGCTCACTCGTACCCGGTACGGCGCTGACCTGAGAGGCATATGCCTCTCCCTTGGTCTTTACGTTGTTGTTGAAAATAGAAACCTGACGCTTATAGGAACGGTATCCTGATACTGCACGCAGCTCTATACCGTCCTTCTTGGCACCGTCGAATAATTTCTCCAAGGCCTCTGCCGCTTCCTTGCGCATATGCCGTTTCTCATGCGGCCCGTCGAAGGAAAAAGGCACCTGCGGCTCTACCAGATCGTCTGGGGCATAGCCCTCAGGCAAACTGCGCTGTTTGTTAACAACGACCGTGTCAGACGTCGCATTGGTAACAATCGCGGTTCCACCCTCTTCCTTAACCGTGGCCTGCAGCGCACTCTGGCTTCGCATTGCCATCACAGAGTCAGCTTGTCCGCTTTCTGTACCTGCGGAAGCTTGTCCTGTGGCAGTGCTGCTGTTGTCCGCCTCCGGCTGGGTGGAAGGTTGTGCATTTTCCTGTACCGTAGTAGATGACTTCAACGGCTCGCTTTCCTGTCCACCAGACCCTCCCTGCTGACAGGCCGCCAGCAGGAGCCCCGGCAGGATCAGCCCTGGAATGAGCGCCTTCGTCCAGCGCTGAGGGGGTCGCGTTTGTTGCATATGTCGTTTCATGCTGGTATCTCCTCCAATATCGCAATTGATGCATGACTTGCTATCACTTTCCGTTCCCCTATTGTAACTGAACTTTCGACACTCTTCGAAGCCGTTATCCAGTTCGATGCAGGTGAATAGGCCCGAAAAAGGAAGTATAGACCCGAATTGTTACGGAGTATGACGTTTTTGCGGGATTGCAGCCCGCGCGCGCTCAGCTACACGCTCACGTATGAGCTTCAATGCCTCTTTCGCGCGGGGTAATCCCGGCAGCAAAGCCGTAATATCCGCTTCATTCTTTGAAGCAAGCTTCTGCGGCAGACGAATCTCAATCGCATGAAAGCCCGCACCAGGACGGTGCAATGCTCCCTCGGCGGCAGATTCAGCAATCCATTCGCTAATCGCCGCCGATCCGCTGCGTCCGCCCTCTGACCGCGAGCTTGGCTCAAGTGCGGGGGATGTCCCTCGTACATGGGACAGCTCTCCGGCCCAAGCGCTGAATACGTACTCCAGCAGCTCTTCCCGCGTCATTCCGATCAGCTCCAGGCAGAAGTGTGGCTCGCTTTTCAATCCGGCCTGCAGAGCTTTCTTCACATCGTCGGCTGTACCCATGCCATCCTTTAGGCTGGAAACGGCTGTTCCGGCTGCTGCCTGCACGACATCTTCCAGTGAGAGACAGGCCTCCCCCTGCAAGAAACGGTATATGTCCCAGGGCTCCGCTTTGAGCTGTTCCAGCCATGCCATCCGCTGTTCCGGGTTCAGTGCAGGTACGGAACCCGTCCAACGGGCGGCTACAGCCGCCGAGCTGCCTTCCGTCCCGTCCACGTCTACTTCCACTACCCATTGACTGTCAGCTACTTTCAGCTTCACTCGCGGCCTTGTCATCGCCCTCATCCTTTCTTTACTTAATCAATCCATACATCATTTTGCAGCGCAATCAGGCCGCGCAGTTCATCGTCAGACATTTCGGTCAGCCAGTGTTCACCAGAGCCTACAACCTGCTCGGAAAGCGCCCTTTTACTCTCAATCAATTCGTCAATCCGTTCCTCCAGCGTGCCTTGGCAAATCAGCTTATGCACCTGTACATTGCGGCTTTGGCCAATACGGAATACCCGGTCGGTCGCCTGATTCTCCACCGCGGGATTCCACCAGCGATCATAGTGAATAACATGGCTGGCACGCGTCAGATTCAGACCTACGCCGCCTGCACGCAGGGAAAGCACAAATATATCCGGGCCTTCTCCCTTTTGAAAGTTATGAACAATTTCGTCCCGTCTGGTTTTCGCCAGTCCTCCATGCAGAAAATACGGCTCTTCGCCAAAGATTTTGGCCAAACGCGATACTAACAATTCTCCCATCGACACATATTGGGTGAAAATCAGCGCCGATTCGCCATTTTCGCGAATGGTCTCCACCAATTCCAGCAGTCGCTCCATTTTTCCCGAGTTTTCGGTTTTACCGGCATCAGCCCGTCCCGGGACGATCAGACCCGGATGGTCACAAATCTGCTTCAGCTTGGTTAGCGAAGACAGAACAAGCCCTTTGCGGGCCATGCCGATCTGCCCTTCAAGTGTCCCCAACAACTGATCCACCACGCCGCGATACAATCCGGCCTGCTCCGGTGTCAGCACACAATAGGATTTCAGCTCTAACTTCTCCGGCAGATCCTTACGTATATCCGGGTCGCTTTTGAGTCGACGCAGCATGAACGGAGAGACGAGACGATGCAGCTCACGCAGCGCAGACCCGCGTTCCTCCCCTGTAGTACTCCCTGGAGTACTGTACCGCTGACGAAACGAAGACGCTGTACCGAGATAGCCTGGATTCAGGAATTGGAAAATAGACCACAGCTCGCTTAACCGATTCTCCACCGGAGTACCCGTCATGGCAATCCGGTGCGGTGCAGACAGCTTCATCACGCTTTGAGCCTGCTTGGTTCGTGCATTTTTGATATATTGCGCCTCATCCAGTACGATGGAGGACCAATAGACCGCAGATAAATCACTGCCGTCCCGGCCCGCCAGATGATAGGTGGTGAGGACGATATCATACTCGCGTACACTTTCTTGAAACGACTCTCCGTGGAGTCGCTGGTTACCATGATGAATATACAGCGACAAATCCGGTGAAAAACGCTTCAACTCCCGCTGCCAGTTGCCAAGCAGAGACGTCGGACAAATGATCAACGCCGGGCTCTGATCCACAGCGCCAATCCCCCCATCGAGCAGGCAGGTGATGACCTGAATCGTCTTGCCAAGCCCCATGTCGTCGGCAAGGCAGACGCCAAAGCCCAAACCGCGCATCGCAGCCAGCCATTGAAAACCGCGCTCCTGATAGGGCCGCAATGCGCCGTGCAACGTCTCCGGCACAGGTCGCGGCTCCACAGAACGGAGCATGCCGCCCTCAGCCAAAGACGCCAGCAATCCAACGGATTCCGCACCGAATATGGACAAACCTTTCCATGAGGCCTCGCCTGCGCCTTCATTTTCCGCAGCCAGATGCATCCATTCGGACAAGGTCATTTCGCCGTCTTCCCCGCGCTTGATAAAGCGCAGCACCTGACGGATTTCCTTGGGATCGACCTCGATCCATTCCCCTCCGAGACGTACATACGGCAAATTGGCCGCGACAATGCTTTCCAATTCCTCCATCGTCAAGGTCGTATCGCCTAGCACAGCCTCGGCATCAAAGGAAATCATGCGGTTGATGCCGACCGACGACGTATCGGTGATCACACCATCCGGCTTTGCACCACGCTCCGTCGAACGCATTTTGAGTCGCAAGCCTGCACGTCTCCGGCCCTCCCGGCTCCAGCGTGAAGGCATTTGCACCGTGATGCCGTTCTTTTGCAGAGCGGGTACAGCTTCCGTCAGGAAGCGGAAGAACATCTCGGGCTCCAGTATGAGCCCTTCGGGATAAGGACGATTCAACGCTTCCAGCAGTATAGGTGCCGCATCAGCCGCCTGTCCGAGCCGCATCAATAGCTGTGCCTGCACTTGGCGATATACGATTCCACGGCGAATCAAATCACGTTCAGGATGCGCCCACAGCGTCAGAGCAGGCAGTCTCAGTCCCGGCTCAGCATCGCTTTCCACCCAAAAGGTGATGCGCCATTCCTTCACATTCTCCTCCAGAGCAGGCTCCAAACGAAGGCACAAACGCAGCTGTCCTTCTATCGGTTCCTTCTCCTCCCGTTCCGTGACAGGCATCGCGCTTCCCTCAAGAGAGGACGCTTGAAGAACCAGCTCCTCCATCTCGACAGGCGTTCCCGAAATTGCAACCTGGCGTGAACCTGTCAGCAGACTGTTCCACCACAGCTCCGCTAGCGGCGATCCTCCGCGCCGATATTCGGCGCGATATCTGCCCAGCTCACGGTCCGAGGCAGCCAGCACCGCAGTCGTTTCCGCATGGACGACCGCGCGCAGGAAGGAATATAGCACGATTCCAGCTGCATCCTCTCGTGTTTCCGGCTCCTTGCCCGCGAAGACAGCGGGAGCTGCCATACAGACAGCTGGCATCGCAGCAGCCAGCTCATGAAAGCGGCGGATGTCCTCCTCCTGGCGCAGCCGAGGAATCCACACCCCGACCGCCGCCTCCGGGCCACGACGGCGCGGTCCGGAGGGACGCGCCTCTGTGAGCGAAGGCACGATTTCGCCCCGCTGCATCAGCTCCAACGCAAAATAGGCGGCTTTTTGCCAATATTGCATTTCCTCGCCCAGTGTAATGCCTGACGCGGCGCAGCCCTTCTCGTCCATGCGGGTCAACAAAGCCATCGTCTCGCGCGGTTCCAGCGCCAAGCCCTCCAGCGTGCGCCCCAGCATGGAGCGTCTTTTGCCACCTCTGCCTGCGGTCTCCACACGAGCAGTGTTCGGTATCCGTACCTCGGCAAGACGCAACGCAGCCTGCCGAAATGGCCGAAGGTCTCCCTTCAGCGTCAGCCTGCGGATTACACTGCTCCACGCATCTATACGCGGTTCTGAGGTCTCGCCAGAAAAGCAAAAAAACACATCTCCGAGCCATATTCCATAAAGCGGTTGATTCATATCTGTCTCCCGTCCAGCCTTTTGAATTATTACTCTTCATCATATACGAAAATCGACTCTTTTCAAAACTTTATCGCAAAAATAAATACGGGAGGCCATCCATTCATAACCTTAAATATTTATGTAATTAACGATTAAGAGACTTATTCTTCATCATCCGCCTTTTCATCCTTCAGATAAGGATTCAGGCTGTCTTGCAGCAGCTGCTTGACCCGCATCCGCAGCTCTTTCGGATATATGACCTCGGCCTCCGGCCCGTATTTTAACAGAAGTTTGGATACATATTTAAACTCTTCGGCTGGAATATGTCCCTGCCATTCCTGACCCCGCCATTCCTCACGAGAAACACTTTGGAAGAGGGGGTCTGATTCCGCCAGTCGAACACCTAATGGTGTGAATTTTATTCTTGACGGAATTCCCGTACGTGAATCCTCCGCAGCCAACCATTCCTTAAGGGTGGGAAGACCGGATAAGGTGTCTTCCAGTATGGTCATTGTAATCACTCTATCTGAGCGGTACAAAATGATCCGGTCTCTGCTTTGCGCAGGCATGTACCAATATCCATGATCAAAATAGAGCCCCACCGGATATACTTCAGTCCATTTGTCCCCGGAAGCGGAGCGGTAAAGCATGCTCACCCGGCGTTTATTCAGCGCAGCCTCCAAAATGAGCGAGGTATAGGGTGATTCTGCGTGAGTGGGCAGCATGCGAAAAGAGATATGATCCTTGAATTGATCAATGCTGTCCCGCACATCCTGTGGGAGCTCGGCATAATAATGCTCGGACAGATGCTCCCGCACCGATCCGAAGGGGATGTCCGGGATATTTTCCAGCAGCTGCAGCATGAGAAAAAGACCAAATGCCTCATCGCGGGCAAGATGAAGGGGAGGGAGAAGTCGATTGGGAAGTGCCCGATAGCCGCCATGAGGTCCGGTTTCGGTATACAGGGGTAGCCCGGTCTGCTGCAAATAGTCAAGATCTCTTTGTATCGTCCTGACGGAGACGCCAAAACGCTCGGCCAGCTCACGTGCCGTGTATTTTTTCCGGGAATCCAGTATTCTCATAAGAGCAATTCTGCGTTCGTTCATAAAGTACTCCTTTGACCGATTAGAAGTTAAATTTAAACGATGACTTAACTACGACAAAGTATGTCGTAAATATATTGTAACATAGGCGATAGAAAGGAGCGATGAACAATGGATGCTATAAAATCCAACGAAGTCGTATTGTATATTGCCGTGAGTCTTGACGGGTATATTGCGCTGCCGGATGGCTCGGTGGACTGGCTGTTTGATGTCAAAGGGGATGGTGGCGACAATGGATATGCCGACTTTTACGACACTGTAGGCACGGTACTGATGGGCAGGCTGACGTATGAGGAGGTATTGAAGCTCTCGGATGATTTCCCCTACGCTGGCAAGCCTTGTTATGTGCTCACCCGGTCATTAACGGAGCATCAGCAAGCACCGCATGTTACGTTTACAGACGAGGTCCTGACTAGGCTGGTTCCACGTCTGCAAGAGCAATCGGAAGGAGCAGTATGGCTGGTAGGTGGCGGCCAGTTAGTTCAAGCCTTCATGCAGGAGGGGCTGCTGGATAAGGCTATCATTGCGATTATTCCCAAAGTGCTCGGACAAGGAATACCGCTATTTCCGGAAGGCACGCTGCCTAGTACGTTTGAACTCAAAGAAATAGAACACCGCGGGGACATCGTTTTACTTCATTATCTTGTATAAGCCGAATTCGAAAAATGAACAAAAAAACGGAGTAGGCGGAATGGTGCTGTACAAGCGAAGCGGTCGCTTTAAAAGCTTTCCGTAGGAAAGCTCGCTTCGGAAGCATCACCTCCCCGGATTTCTACCCTTATAAATGGCTTTATTCAAGAAATCCGGGGGCGGTGGCGATGGGAAGCACCATCCGTCTGCGCAGTGGCACGATAGCTCCCCTTTTATAGCTGCATAATGGGTTTACAAAAAGAGCCCTCGTATTTCAGGACCATATCTCTACCTGAAATACGAGGGCTCCATTGCGTGCTTTATCGTTATTCCGAACGTTGCCAACTTCAGTACTCACCTTATATGCTCGCATCTTATCGGCAATTATATCTATTATCCAATCGGTGTTCCATCAGGCAGCTTAACATCCGGTTGTAAGAGAACCACGTCCCCTTTATCCGGCAGCCCACCAAGTACTAATACCTCTGAATTAAATCCGGCTATACGTCGCGGAGGGAAGTTGACCACCCCAATGACTTGTTTCCCTATTATTTCTTCAGCTACATATCGTTTAGTAATTTGTGCACTAGACGTTTTAATTCCGATCTCTTGTCCAAAATCAATCTCAAGTTTGATAGCTGGTATTTTTGCTTTTGCGAAGAACTCAGCCTTAACAATGGTTCCAGCACGAATATCCAGCTTCAAAAAATCATCAATCGTTGCCATTTAGAATTCTCCTCATATACTATTTTTTTCTAAATCACACACTAGTTAATAACAAATTTAATTCTTAGCTACTGTATTTTTAGCAGCTGTATAGTTCATAGATTTTGTCCAAAAAAATCCTCCCATACCCAAGAGAGTCATAAACCCTCCTATAAATTGAAATATAGAGGTTGTTTCACCCAAAAATAAATAGGCAAGGATTATAGCGAGAACAGGTTCTCCAATAATACCTACAGAAACAGTGGTTGCGCCTAAAGACTTTAATAACTGATTAAAAATATATTGTCCAAAAATAGTTGGGATTACTGCAAGTAAAAAGAAATATGTCCAATCAACAGAGTCATATTCTATCACTGAATAATGATTTAACAAACTATAGACCAACATGACGCTCCCACCAATAAAGAAAACAATAACACTGTACAAATTTGTCTCTATTTTATGGCTGACCTTTTGCCCTGCCAACATATATGCTGAAACTAAGATTGTTCCTAACAAAGATAATCCATCACCTATTAACGCTTCCCTTGAAATCCCTATGTCTCCCCAAGCTATAATTACTGAACCGAAAAGGGCAGCTATCAAACAAAGAATGGTTAATATATTGGATCGTTCATTGAATATGAAGTATGAACCAATCATTACAAACAAAGGTTGTAATGCTAAAATGACCATCGAACTTGCAACAGAGGTATACACTAATGATTCCATCCAACATAAGAAGTGTAACCCGAGAAATAGGCCAGCTAAAAAAATGGTACCCCAATCTTTTTTACCTAATTGCAAGGATCGTACCGTTTTCCAGGGTACGAAAGGAAGCATAATGATTACTGCCATGTACAATCGGTACATTCCAGCCACTGAGGTTGGAGTATCCGAAGATTTGATCATGATGGAAGAGACAGAAACAGACAATATGCTGATAAAAAGTAAAATATACGGATGAAACGCTAACTTCGATTTCTTTATTTTCACCTTAATTATGCCTCCAAGATGTCTTATCCGATCGTCTGTGCACAGGATTGTAATGATAAGCCAAAGATCTTATATAATAATATCACCACTTTTATTTTATTTGTGTAACTATATCTTTAATTTATATAGAAATATCGTCGTCAGAAAGGACTTAGCTAAAAATGGAAAAACAATTGCACGAGACCATTTTATATCCCGATGTTTCATTTCCATACATTATGTACACCCATACTATTCATGAAAGTACTCCTGAAGGTAGAGGATTTAACGATTTACACTGGCACGAAGAACTACAAATTACTTTAGTAACTAAAGGAAAACTAGTTATACAAGTCAATGGGATTAATCATGAATTAGAAACAGGTCAGGCCATTTTAATTAATAAGGGGGTCCTGCATGTTACTACACACCTGACACATAACGGTCAATACGTGAGTTTTAATTTTCCTGAGAAGCTGTTGGCCTTTTATGCGGATAGTGCGATGGAAAAAAATTATGTACTGCCTTTTACAAATTCTCTCTTATTGTCACTAGTAATCAAGGGGGATGTTGAATGGCAAACTAAAGTACTGGAAATGCTTTGGGATATGAAAAAAAGATTTGATACGGAAAAAAACTGGGGATGGGAATATGAGGTTTCTATCAAAACTGTACAATTGTGGTTCACCTTAATTTCTAACATTTCGCTTTCTTCTGAGGAAGCACCTAAATACTTAAAGCTGCAACAAGAAAGACTTCAATTAATGCTCAGCTTCATCCATCAGAACCACCCCAATAATATAACACTGCAAGAGATTGCTGATGCAGCGCATCTAAGTGTTTCGGAATGCACTCGCAGTTTTAAGAGAACCATTCATATGACACCTTACGACTACTTAATTAAGTACCGTATCAAGAAAGGCAGCGAGTTATTAATTTCAACAGATTATACAATAACTGAAATAGCCCACAGAGTTGGTTTCAATCATGTAAATCACTTTATTCAGTCTTTTAAAAAACATCATAATGTAACACCTAAAAATCTCCGGAAATTTAGAAATAAAATCAATGATTAGGAGTTAAGTGCTGGTTCTGTATCGGAAAGCTTAAAATAAATAAAGCCTGTCGATTTAACTTCGACAGGCAACGGAACATGGATTGCATGAGTCCCCGATTTCGTTCCAACTATTTGCTTTTCAAATTATCCCACGTGCTCTGGAAATCCTCCAGTAGCTTCGCGGCATCTGACTTGCCTGCCACATAGGCCTGCATCTGACTTCCGAATTCTTGCTGCGCTCCTTCAGGATAGCGGTTAAAGAACCAGCCCAGCAGCTTGTTTTCCTGACTATATTTCACGACTTCGGCACCCAATTGGCCCATATCGGCCTCGGCTCCTTTTATGCTTTTGAACGCCGGGATGAACTTGAACTCCTTCGTGATATACTGTTTCCCCTGCTCGGATGTCACCATCCAGTTTAAGAATTCCTTGGCCTCGGCTTTAACAGCAGAATTTTTATTAACCACCCAGTTGTTGGCGACACCTACAAACAGCTTATCTCCAGCGGCGGCATCCTCACCAATCGGCATAGGCAGAATACCCAGATTCAGCTTCGGATTAATCCCGTCAATTTGGACCTGCGTCCAGTTCCCCTGTTGCATCATCGCTGCCTTGCCAGTGGCAAAATTCGTTACTTGCGTATTATAATCAGTCGTCAGCGGCTTTGCATTGCCATACTTGAGCGTCAGATCGAACAGCTTAATCCACTCGGCGAATACAGCATTGCCCGGAATTTTCGTGGTTCCATCATTCAATCCCTTAACGAAGGCTGCCGGGTCCGGCTGATTGGCAAATGCCACGTTCAGCAAATGATTTCCCAGCACCCAAAACTCCTGATATCCATTTGAAAAAGGTGTAATCCCTACGGCTTTCAGCTTTTGAGCGGCTCCCTCCAGCTCGGACAGTGTTTTAGGTGTTTCCGTAATCCCCGCCTTTTTGAACAAATCCTTGTTATAAATAAAGCCGTACCCCTCCAGGTTCATCGGCTGACCGTACAGCTTGCCATCTTTGGTCATCGGCTCCTTGGCCACATCGACCACATCAGCGACCCAAGGCTGGTCGGACAGATCTTCCAGATACTCCAGCCACGTATCCAGCTCACGGTAGCCTCCGACGTTAAAAATATCCGGCTGTTCGCCAGAGGCGAACTTCGCCTTTAACGCAGCCCCATAGTCACTGCCCCCGCCCACTGTCTGAATGTCGAGCTTGATCCCCGGGTGAGTCGCTTCATATTCCGCCTTCATGCGATTTAGCGCTTCTGCAATCTCCACCTTGAATTGGAAAATATGAATCGTCTTTTCCTTCACTTCCTCTTTGCCTGCCTTTTGTTCGCTGCCACTACTGTTACAACCTGTCAAAATCAGCGTAAAGGCTGCGAAAAGCAGAATCATTGCCTGGGCTTTCTTTTTAAAAGAACGCGTTTTCATATTCATGTTCCTTTCCTTTTTAAATTCCAAATAAGATGAACTCGAAAAATCCATATGGAAACGGAGCAAACGGAATGGTGCTGAACAAGCGATAGCGCTCGCCTTTGTCTCTAGATTCCCACCTTTATTCGTTTATTCAGGGGAATCTGGAGGCAACAGCGATGGTAAGTACCATCCGTTTGCGGAGTGGCACAACATGAACATTTTCAGTTCATCCCATACTCAGCCTTTGACCGAACCAGCCATAATACCCTGAATAATATACTTTTGCATGGTCAGAAAGAATACGATAACTGGCAGAATGCCCAGTACCAGGGCAGGCAATGCCAAATCCCACTGCTTCGTGTATTGTCCGAAAAAGGCATAGGTAGCAATCGGAATCGTGCGCAGTTCAGCCTTTTGCAGCACCAGAGACGGCAGGAGATAGTCATTCCAGATCCAGAGCGTATTTAAAATAATAACCGTCACCATCATCGGCAGCATCAACGGATACACTATGCGGAAAAACACGCCATAAGGCGTACAACCGTCCACCGTAGCCGCCTCCTCCACCTCGACTGGCACACCTTTAACAAACCCGTGAAAGAGAAAGATGGACATAGGCGCCCCGAAGCCCAGATAACAGATCACCAGCCCACCGATGCTGTTCATTAAATCCAGCGTACTTACGACCTTGACCAAAGGGATCATCACCGATTGAAAAGGAATGACCATCGCAGCCACGAACAGGCTGAATAATACCCGGTTATAACGCGTCGGATGCCGAACCATCCGGTAAGCAGCCATTGAGCTGATCAGCACGAGCAGCAGATTGCTGACTACCGTTACCACAAGTGAATTCCATAAAGCTTCAGGAAAACGTGTAATGCTCCACGCCCTGGCATAGTTGCTCCATACAAAAGTTTGTGGCCAGGCCGCAGAATCGGTGAGCAGGTCACCAAAGCTTTTGACCGAATTCACGAACAAAAAGTAAAACGGAACGAGGAATAACAAAGCGACGAGGATCATGACCAGCTCAGTCGTCCATGTTCCAAAGCGGTAGCGCTTGCTTGTTTCCATTTACGCCTCCACCTCCCGGCTTTTCGTCAGGCGCACCTGAAGGCTCGTAACAAGCGCAACTATAATAAAGAAAATGAGCGCTTTGGCCGTCCCCAATCCATAACGATTATTCACAAACGCTTCATTATAAATATTGAGTGCCACCGACTCCGTAGACCCGAAGGGCCCGCCCTTGGTCAATGACAAGTTAAGATCGAACATTTTAAACGACCATGATATCGCCAGGAAAAGACATACTGTAACGGCAGGCATGATCAATGGCAATATAATCGACCTTAATATTTGCATCCGGCTCGCTCCGTCCATTTCGGCTGCTTCCAGCATCTCCCGAGGCACATTGGTCAGGGAAGAAATATAAATGACCATCAAATACCCGGCAGTTTGCCAGATAAACACGATCACAATGCCCCAGAAGGCCGTAATCTCGTCTCCCAGCCAGGATAGATTAAAGAAAGACCACCCCGTACTTTCCCCTATCGAGGCAAAGCCCTTGACGAAAATAAACTGCCAGATGAAGCCGAGCAGCAGCCCCCCGATCACATTAGGCATGAAAAAAATAGTCCTTAGCACATTTTTCGTTTTTAGCGGCTTGGTTAGAAAATATGCCAGCAGAAAACCCAAAAAATTCGCAGCCACCACTCCGATCACCGTAAAACGGACCGTAAACCAGAACGCTGTCCTAAATTTGTCATCATCCCATAAAATGTGATTGAAATTATCTAGCCCGACCCATTTCGCCTGATTGGCAACCCCATTCCACTCTGTAAAAGAATAGTACATTCCCAGAATGAAAGGGATTACAATAATGATAACGAAAAATAACGTCGACGGCCCTACAAAAATCCATTGCTGGAGCCATTGCGACGACTTGGCGCGTTTCAAACCGATCCCCCCCTTTTGTTGTCTGTTGGTGTCTGGAACGCTCCTACGGCTTCCTCAGCAAGTAGCATGGACGCTTTGACCGTATGACTGGCGGTTCACATCTTCATTATGTCGAATAAGCGCTCTGGAGAACACGCAAGATCGTGAACCATTAGGGGGAAATTATTGACCTCCGGCTTGTCTTGAATCGTGAAAGGAGCCATCTGTATGAAATTTCATAGCATTCGTTCCCGTCTGATCTGGTTTCTGCTCATTGCAGTCACCCTGCCTCTGCTGCTGTCGATGACCATGACCTTCCTTCTCACCAAGCAATCCTTGCGAGAGCAGGCCACACAAGAAAATGAACGGCTTATTTTTCAGGGAATCACGAATTTGGATAACTATTTGCAGGGATTGAATCGGGCATCCATCGGGGTCTATAATGACCCTCACTTTCTGCGCAATCTGGCCAAAATTCCCGATGATTACCGGGCTGTCGCCGAAATTTACACGACGCTGCAAACGATGCTGAATGCTTCGCCAGGCATCGATCAGGTGTATTTGCACTCTTTTCAGGCAGCGCAATCTACCCTGATTACCAGCACGGTCCCTCTGCGGGAATTCCGGCTGGAGGCCTTCCCCGGCTCTGTTCATTACGGTTCCTCCGGATTATTCATACAGCCATCGCATAAAAAGCATTTGTACGGCTTTTCGGCGGTTTCCTATGCAGAACACGACACACAGCGGCAGGTATTTACACTCCATCGGGCGATTCGGAACATTCCCTCCTCAGAGACGCTTGGGGTACTGGCCATAGATGTTCGTCTGGAGCCGCTGCGCAGCATTTGCCGTCAATTGTACAATGCAGATACAGAAGAGCTGTTCTTGGTCGATCGGCACGGAACGATCATATATAGTGGAAATGAAGCAGCAATTGGAACACACTGGAAGGAATCTGGCCTGCTCAATCGAATTTCTAATGAAGGCGGGCACGGAGTAATCGAGGATGATACGGCACTGCACGTGTACGGCAAGCTGGATGCCATCCTGTCAGGCTGGACGCTCGTTAAGAAAATCCCTAATCGAACGCTTTATTTACGAGCCACTCGCCTGACCCAGATCAATGTAGTTATTGCAAGCACAGCGTTGCTGCTAGTCATTGTCGCCACGCTATGGATTTCCATAAAAATTACGGAGCCCATTAAACGACTGACTCGCTACATCAACCAGATCCAGTCCGGTCAGCTCGATGTAGACATTCGGGCCATGAGCAACGATGAGATCGGGGTGCTATCACGCAGCTTCAGACAGATGATGGATACCATCAACAACCTCATCTTGCGGGAATATAAGCTGGAGCTGGCAAATAAGACACATCAATTGAAAGCGCTTCAAGCACAGATTAATCCTCACTTTTTATATAATACGCTACAGTCTATTGGAACACTGGCTCTGCAGCATGAGGTGCCACGAATCTATTCTTTGCTTTCCTCCCTCGCCAAAATGCTGCGCTATAACATGCGGGATCATACAGTCGTTACACTCAAGGAGGAGGCCGAGCATGTGAGGCAATATCTTGATTTGCAAAAAGAACGCTTTGGGGAGCAATTAGAGGTGACTTACCAGTGGGATGATGAGGTGCTGAATGACCGCGTGCCTAAAATGATTCTCCAGCCATTAGTCGAAAACTACTTCAAACACGGTGCTGATCCCCGGCTGGGTCCTGGTAAAATTCACATTACAGGCTGCCGAATTCGCCAAGGAATTGTAAGAATTGCAGTGGAAAATAACGGAGCATCCATTCCGCAGGCCGAGCTGGAGCAGCTTCAGCATATGCTGAAGCGTCCGCTCAAAGCCTACGCGGAGCCGAACACCAGCGAACAGGATTCCATCGGACTCCGCAATGTTCTATGGCGTATTCAGCTTCATTCGGAGGACGGTTCTAATACCCTGTCTGTAGACAATATTTTGCCTCATGGCGTTCGTTATACACTCGAAATTCGTACTGAAGCTCATACCGGAATTCATATTAAGGGAGAGTGATCTGTTATGAAAGTCCTGATTGTGGATGATGAAAAGCATGTGCGCCATGCCATTCGGATGCTCGTACATTGGGAGGCTTGCGGCGTGACCGAGGTGATTGAAGCCGAGTCGGGCGATCAGGCGATTGAGGTTATCACCGCCCTTTCCCCACCTGTTGTACTCACGGATATGCGGATGCCCGGCAAAGATGGAGTAGCCCTGATGGAGTGGATTCAGGTCCATTCCCCCGCGACCAGAGTCGTGGTGGTAAGCGGCTATGACGATTTTGATTTGGTCCGACAGGCCATCCGCCGCGGAGGCATGGACTACATTCTCAAGCCTGTAGACCCGGTAGAGATTAATGAGGCTCTATCCAAAGCCACCAAGGCCTGGCGAACAGCGGAGCAAGATCGGCGCAGGCAGACAATGCAGGCCATCGAAGTAAACCGGATGAGGCCGCACTATGCGGATAAGCTCTTGACTGAGCTGGTGTCCGGTACGACGAATACCGCTCTTTCTATCACGCCCTTGCGCGAGGAATTAGGTCTTCCCGCGGTGATTCAAATGTGCAATGCAGCCGTGATGAGCATTGCTCAACTGGATGCCGATATGCTGGATAAATACAAAACGCGGCGTCCGCTGCTGAGCTTTTCCCTGATTAACATCTGCAATGAGTTTCTCATGGCCTCCCAAACCGGAATTGCATTCCGCCATCTGGAGCGTATGGACGAAATTATTTTGCTGTATTGGGGCGAGCCGTCCCGTTGGCCGCTGCTGCTGCAGGATATCCATGCAGGGATCAGAACAGCATTGCGCTGCCATATGCATATCGGGATTGGCTCTTTCGGTGCCTTTCCCGTGGCGGCTGCTACAGCCTACCATGAGGCTCGGCAAGCATTGTGGAAGCGGGATGTGCTACAAGCCACCGATTGGCTGCACCCTAGCTCTGTTGTACGACAGTCCGTACGTCTCCCCCGGCTGCCCGAGATGGAAGAGGAGCTGCGACTTAGCGCGCTTAGCTGCAATGCCAGTCGAGTAGCTGCAACGGTAGGCCGCTGGATAGCAGCTGTTGCCGAGCTGCCTTCGGTTACGGCGGAGCAGCTCGCCGGCTGGAATCAGGAGCTGGATTGGATGCTGGCCCGTTGGCTGAATGACAGACCCGGAGACACCGAAGGCGAGGAACTGGCCGATGGAGCAGGCTCCATTCCTGCCCTGCCCATCGACAATCGTGGTCTGCTATCCCTGCCCTTATGGAGAAAGCAGATCGAAAACCGAATGCTGGCAGCCGGTCAGGCACTTACACCAAGCCATAGTCCCAATAACCCGACGATCCATAATATTGCCCGCTATCTGGAGGCCCACTACGACGAGGATATTTCTCTACAGGATATGGCTAGCCGTTTTTACCTCAGCCGGGAATATATCTCTCGCAAATTCAAGCAGGAATACGGCGTGAATCTGTCCGACTATCTGTGCCGGATCAGGATGGACAAGGCGAAGCTGCTACTGCTGAATAACAAGCTGCGACTTCATCATATAGCTGGTATGGTCGGGTATCAGGATGAAAAATATTTTGGCAAGGTGTTCAAAAAACTGGAGGGGGTCACGCCTGGTGAATTCAGAAAACACCATGCTGCAAATCCTCAGCCGTAATCGCATACAGCACATGATCTTCCCAGACACCATTAATCTTCAAATAGTGTAGTGCCAGCCCTTCCTGGCGGAATCCGGCCTTTTCCATCACTCGAATAGATGGCGTATTCCTCGGCATGACCCCGGCCTGAATACGATGCAATCCCAGCTCACTCAAGGCATAACGTACAATGTCTTTCACTGTGGAGGTGGCATAGCCTTGTCCGTGATATGCAGGGTCTACAAAGTAGCCCAGATTCGCGTTTTGAAAAGGGCCTCTAGCTATGCCCGACAGCTCCATTCTGCCGATCAGCTTATCATTTTCCGGCAAAAAAAGTCCAAACGTATATCCTTGTCCCGCTTGTGCAGCCTCAAGGCCGACGGAAATCAGACGTGCCTGTTCTTCCAGCGTAAAGTAAACCTCAGCTCGTTCCGGCTCAAACGGCTTGAAAAAATCAAAATTTTCACGTCTGATCTCTAATAATCGTTCTGCATCATGAACTTGTAAAAGCCGAATTTGCAGTCCGGGATGGGTGGACTGTAACATTGTCATTTTCCTTCTTTCTCTGTTTTTTATATGTTTTTTGGTAATTACGGACACAAGACAGGAAAATACCCTGAGTGCATGGAAGCGACCCAGGGTATTTCGATCCATTCAAAATTTAATCCGTAACAGGCAACCAGCCGGGAACCGTCGTCAACGCCCCCCACAGGTAGTCCGGAATGACCAACTCCTGTTGGGCTTGCTTGGACAATGTCGTACGAATGGTATCTTCTGTGCCGTTTTGCACTTTCTGAACCCATTGCGGCTCCATCAGAAGTGGACGTCCTAGCGAAACAAGCGGCACACCTGTCTCCAGCGCTGCAAGCGCCTCGTTCGGTGTATTCAGCGATCCAACTCCCATAATCGGTACGCGATTTCCAACTTTCTCATGAATGAGAACGGTACGTGACCGTTCGTCGCTGCGGTCGCGGAACGAACCACCGAAGAAATGGTTTACGGAAATGTGCAGGTAATCCAGGCCTTGATCCGCCAAACGGTCTACGAGCACCATCGTATCGTCCAGCGTGATGCCAGGCGTGTGTCCTTCCTCGGGAGACAAACGATACCCAAAGATGAACGATTGCTTGGCATGGGCAGCGATCACTTTTTTCACTTCGTGGACAATCGCCAGCGGGAAAGCCATACGTTTTTCAAGACTGCCTCCCCATTCATCAGTACGGCGGTTGGAGTGCGGGGAGAAGAACTGCTGTACCAGGTAGCCGTTCGCACCGTGAAGCTCCACACCGTCATAACCCGCTTCAATCGCGCGGCGAGTCGCTTCGCCATAGGCGCGAATGACACGGTGAATATCGTCGGATGTCATTTCACGCGGCACAGGTGCTCCTTCTTTTTCCTCGGCTACTGCGCTTGCACTGATCGGTTGTCCGTCCGGAATTTGATCCGGTGGACACAGGCGACCGCCATGGTAAATTTGCAGAATCGCTTTCGCACCCTCCTGATGAATCGTGTCAGCCAGACGACGCAGGCTCGGAATCATTTCGTCCTTGTCCGCACCAAACTCATTCACGAAGCCCTTGCCGTCTGGAGTTACATACACGCAAGCCGTAATGACTGCGCCCACCCCACCGGAACGTTCACGGTAGTACGCCAGTTCCTCGTCACTGACCTCGCCATTTTCATGGGAAGCAAAGTTAGTCATAGGAGCCATCGTGATACGGTTTTTCAGCGTAACGCCAGATGGCAGGGTAAAAGCATCAAATAAAGGATTATATTTCGGGTTCATTCGTTCTCTCTCCTTCAGTTTAGGTCAAATCAGATAGGCTGTAAGCCATAAAACGAGTATGAATATGAATTCGATACTACTTTACTTCAATGATAAAGCCTGTGTACTGTCGCTTACTTTAATACAGTGGTTATAACAACCACAGTATAATGATCCGCCCCTATAAAGTCAAATCCAACCTTTCTAACCTTCCTTAACTGTCCGGAAAACCTGAACCTTAGCCACTGTCACAAGCCAACGACAGTAGATTATGACAAGTAGCTTAATTGCTGCCACCTGTGCTCTTCTTCTCTTCCTGGCGGGAAAACCAGGTGGCGAGCAACGAGCCGGAAATATTGTGCCACACACTGAAAATCGCGCTCGGTACAGCAGCAATCGGATTAAAATGTGCGGCTGCCAGCGCAGCGCCCAATCCGGAATTTTGCATCCCCGTTTCCAATGTAACGGCTTTACGTTTGGAAAGATTCATGCCGAACAGCTTGGCAAACCAATACCCGAGCAGGAACCCGATGCCATTATGCAAAATGACTACAGCAAAAATAATCGGACCGGTCTCCAAAATCTTGCCCTTGCTGCCTGCTACTACAATGGCCACGATCAGTACAATCGCCAGCGTCGATACAAGCGGCAGTGCCTTGACACTCGCATCCGCCTGTTTGCGGAATAGCGATTTGACGATAACGCCCAGCACAATCGGTACGATAACCACAATGAGAATATCCATAATCAGCGACTTTGCATCAATATTCATCCAGCGCCCGGCAAGCAGACTAATCATGGCCGGGGTCGCCAGCGGAGCAATCAGCGTCGACACTGAAGCAATCGACACGCCGAGCGCCACGTCACCCTTAGATAAAAGAGTCATTACGTTGGACGCGGTTCCACTTGGACAACAACCTACCAGAATAACACCCACCGCAATATCCGGCGGCAGCTGCAATACCAGCGCCAATACAAACGCCAGAAACGGCATAATCAGATAATGCCCGACCACACCAATAGCTACATCCACCGGACGCCGGAATACTTCACGGAAATCTGCCGAGGATAAGGTCAGTCCCATGCCGAACATGACGATACCAAGAAATAGCTGTATGTATCCTTTCAACCCTATAAACGCCGCAGGAAAGAAAAATCCCAGACATGCAAATAAAAGTACCCAAATCGAAAAGGTTCCTCCTACAAATTTCCCTACTTTTTCTAAACCATTCATTCTACTTATCTCCTTACTCCTATATTAGCTGAATTTGAGGAATCCTCAATCCAGCATATAGTGGTTAAAATTTTTATCATTGTACTACATATGACTGCATATACATACAACTTTTTATGAATTTATTTGGATTATGCGGCTTTCTCCTGTTCGGACATATTGGATAGCAAAATGGGTATATTCATAATAAAAGCTTGTGACCAGCCGGTCATTTTGGTTCATCACTCATTTAGGAGGAGATATCTCTATGTCACGAAGCCATCCGTATACATGGTGGAATATCCTTGCATTCATCGCTGTGATCGTCGTTAATATCTTGGCTTCTACGCTTCCCATCGGCGGCAGGAGCACTGCTGCTGTATCCAATATGTATCCTACCTTGGTAACGCCGGCAGGCTATGCCTTTTCCATCTGGTCGCTTATCTACCCGCTGCTCGCCTGCTTTGTCGTGTATCAAGCCACATCTACAGGGCAAGCCAAGACAAGTATTCAATCCATCGGTATTTTCTTTATTCTAAGCTGTCTCTTCAACATCATCTGGATTTTCCTGTGGCAGTATGTATATGTAGAACTGTGCGTCATCGTCATGTTTTTGTACCTGCTGTCCCTGAGCATCATATACTTACGTACCCGCACGCCACAGCCAACTCGCGGGGAAATGTGGTTCGTCAAGCTGCCATTCAGCCTGAATTTCGGTTGGGTA
Organism: Paenibacillus kribbensis; assembly: GCF_001705305.1. Lineage (GTDB taxonomy): Bacteria > Bacillota > Bacilli > Paenibacillales > Paenibacillaceae > Paenibacillus > Paenibacillus kribbensis_B. Next base: position 137,912 of record NZ_MCBP01000011.1, on the reverse strand, counting down.
TCCGTTGCTACCATCATCGGCATCATGGTTGCCCTGAAAAAAAATGAATGGAGCGGCTGGGGACTCCATGAAACTACACGGGCAATCATCATCCTGCTCATCAGTGCCGCGTTAGCCATCATGGTCAGCTTCCCTTATCGTGACAGCATTTATCCACTCGTATTCGTATGGGCCTACGTCGCCATCGCCATCGGGCATCCAGACCATGAGAAGATACGGCTGGCTGCATTGATCTTGGCGGCCATTATTCTGGTGTATGCGCTATGGCTATTCTTGGCCCGCAACCGTGATCGGGATTAGGGAATTAAGGAATTAAGATCATCCACTAACAAGTGCAAACGGGTGCCCCTATTGCAGAGGCACCCGTTTGGCGTTCCATTTTTATTCTAACGAGTCTATTGGACTTATTCGCCCTTCCATGCAATGACTTCAATCTCCACCAGCGCATCCTTAGGCAGACGGGCTACCTCTACCGCACTGCGGGCCGGATACGGCTGCTCAAAGAAAGAGCTGTACACTTCATTGACGCTGACAAAATCGTTCATATCCTTCAGGAATACATTCGCTTTTACCACCTGGTTCATGCTGCTGCCTGCCGCTTCCAGAATGGCTTGTACGTTGCTCAGGGACAAGCGTGCCTGCTCCTGTACGTCTTTACCAAACTCACCTGTCGCCGGATTCAGTCCAAGCTGTCCTGAGGTGTAAATAAACCCGCCCGCCTCTACCGCTTGACTATAAGGGCCGATAGCACCGGGTGCTTTTTCAGTTGCAATTGTTTTCTTCATATCTGTTGGAGTCTCCTTCCTGATACTGGTTTACCGTATTATAGCACGGGAAGCTTGATGCCACTATTCCGCACTCATGCCTGCACTTATGGATTACCGTATCCCGAACGCGGTCTTATACATGGTCACCCGTACCCGTTCCTGTGCCAGCATCATCCTCATCAGACGTCAGTTCCGCACCGATGACTCGAATGATATCATTCGGATAAATATGTACGCCGCTTGCCTGCGCGAGGGCAATTCGTACCATGGCTCGTGCGATGACCGAAGCCGGGATGGCACGGTAAGGTGCGAACCTGCCCGTCATCATGCCATCCAGTGCCTTCATGACAACTGTTGCAACGGCTTCGCCAAGACGTCGTTCTGGCCTCGAACCCAAAATGAGCGACGGACGGAACAAATGAAGCGCTGGCAATCCAATAGCAGCAAGCGCCTCTTCCGCCTCTCCTTTGGTACGGTTGTAAAACACTCGTGAATTCGGATCGGCTCCCATCGCAGAAATAGCGAGCATCTGCATTGCACCAGCTTCTTTGCCCAAGCGGGCAGCCTGAACCGGATAGTCCAGATCCACCCTGCGGAACTGCTCCTTGGAGCCAGCCCTTTTCATCGTCGTGCCAAGACAGCAAAAAACATCATCAGCCCCTTCGAAGGCGAACGCCGCCTTCTGCGGCTGCTCCCAGTCGATAGATGCCTGCTCAAGCTTGGGATGCTTGATTTCCAGCGGACGTCTGCCCATAACCATGACGCGGTTATATTCCTTTTGTACCAGCAGCTCCCGTACAACATATCCCCCGACAAGCCCCGTTGCCCCTACAACGACCGCTTTACGTTCCATGATAGACCTCCTTTGTCCACCCTAACGCTCCTGCTCCTGCCATGATGCATCAGGTTAATTTAAACGGCTGTTCGTCTGCCTGCTTGCTTTCGGACGGACACATAGGCAGGTATAGGGAAAAGTTGCTTCCCTTGCCTTCTTCACTCTCCAGACGAATAAAACCGCCCAGCAAGCGCGAAAAATCGCGGCTAATGGACAGCCCCAACCCGGTTCCTCCATATTTGCGATTAATGGAACCGTTCGCTTGCTGAAATGCTTCAAAAATAATATGCTGCTGAAGCTCTGAAATACCGATACCCGTATCTTTCACCGCAATGACAACCCAATCCCCCTCCTGTCCCTTTCGATCCAGATGCTGTGTGCTGATTTCCAGCAATACACGTCCTTCATGAGTGAACTTAAAGGCGTTGGACAATAGATTACGTAAAATTTGCTGTACACGTTTGGGATCAGACCGAATTTCATCCGGTATATTTTCATGTACCTTCAGGCTAAATTCAAGATCTTTTTCCTTGGCAGTGACTTCAAAATGCATCATCATCACCTGCGCAATCTCGCGTACATTGACCGGTTCATTTACAATTTCCATGCGCCCAGCCTCGACCTTGGACAGATCCAGAATGTCATTGATCAATTGAAGCAAATCATGCCCTGAGGCATAGATCAGCTCGCTATACAAGGATAGCTCGTCCTCATCCAGTTCCTTCCCCTGCTCGTTGATAATCTGCGCCAGATTAATAATGCTGTTAAGAGGTGTACGTAGCTCATGCGACATCGTTGCCATAAAATCCGATTTATATTGAGAGGCCATCATGAGCTGCTTGGCACGTTCCTCCAAAACAACCTTCGCCTTCTGCAACTCATTGCGTTGCTTCGATAGTAGCTGATTTGCCTTTTTAATCTGATAATTACGCAGTTGTTCCATCTGAAAATCACGTAAAATCAGAGCAAACAAAAAGCTGAGGACCACGCCGATAGGCAGTGTAAGAGGAACAACTTCCGCTACATAATAGCGCCAGGGAATGACGCCGAGGAAGGCAATATTTATCGTATTAACGATATTAACCGCTAAAATGGTCACCGACGCCTTAATAATCAGACGCCAGGTGGACCGACGCATCCAGTAGTTCAATCCAGCGCACAGCACGCCCAGAATACTCATGTTCAGGAAGCCAACCCACGCCGCCATATTCAGACCGAAGGTAAATCTCGTAAGCCCGATCGCTACCCCAATTATAATAAGCGTATAGGAACGCGGATATACCAACGCCGCAATAATCAACGGAACGAAGCGCAGATCAAAGATCACCGTCTCACTAAAATTAAAACCAAAGCAAGAGCTGATCCATCCGCCAAATACCACCAGCAGTACTGAGCTGATATATTTGAACCGCGAAGAGGTACGACTCAAGCCATACTTATAAATCACGTTTGCCACATAGGCAACAGCTATCAGCATCCCCAAATTGATTACAAACATTATTGAAAATTGCATGGACTCACACTCCCATAGCACAAGAAATTGGATGCCACGCCTACGCTAACCGCCTTTGCCTTTCTTGTAATCATAACATGAAGCCTCATCTTTCGACATGTCCCAAAGACACTCCATGGGTGCATAAAAAAAGCGAACCGCAGCGGCTCGCCCTCGTGGAGATATCTCTGATTTTAGCTTATAACACCTTTATTCCGGCACCATTCCTGAACAAATAATTCGGCAAAGTAAGGGTCCCACTGAGTCCCTTTTCCCTCCTCCAATATCATAACCGCCTTCTCCTCCTTCATACCTTTACGGTATGGGCGATCCGACGTCATCGCATCAAATGCATCTGCTACGGCAATTATCCGTCCAAAAAGCGGGATATCTTCACCGGAGAGCTGGTCAGGGTATCCCTTGCCGTCAAAACGCTCGTGGTGCGAACGCACGCCAGGCAAATAAGGAGCCATGGCATAAGCCGGTTCAACTTGACGGAGAATGCTTTCTCCCATGACGGGGTGCATTTTAATCTGGTCAAATTCCTCGTCCGTCAGCTTGCCATCCTTGAGCAATACAGCATCAGGCACGCCGATTTTACCGATATCATGCAGTAAGGCTGTTTTACGCAACAAGTCGAGATCCGCTTCGTTCAAGCCACCCTTTCGCCCAATGAGTACAGAATATTCAGCCACACGCAAAGAATGTCCCGCGGTATAGGCATCTCGCGCATCCAGTGCTGCCGCCAGGGTAGCAAAATAACTTTCCAATAGCTGACCGTTCTTTTCTTCCCGCTCCCTGAGGCCCTCGATCATCATGTTAAAGCCTTCGACCAGCTCCGCAAATTCGTCGGAATACAAGTCGCTGGCATTACTGTTCAACCGGCCTTCCCTTACTTCGTTCATTTTCTCCAGCAGATGATGGATCGGCTGCTCAATCTCGCGGGTCAGCAACCTTCCTCCCAAATAGGCAAAAGCCACACCAAAAATTAAAATCGTTCCCGCCCATAGCCAGTAGGAGCTGGAATGCGTCGCATCCGATCGCTCCAACCGAATCTGCGCAGCCAGACAAAATAAAAACAGCGGAAAAGCACCGATCAACGTCGCGCTCAGCTGAAACTTATGCCGCAGTGATAGCAGCACACGTCCGCGCAGTGACAGATTCAGTCCATATTGCTGATGGGTCTGTTCCTGCAGCTCCTCCAGCAACGGCCGAATCGCTCTCATCGTCAGGAAAAATTCAACCAGTGCATGCATGGAAGCAACCAGACAAGCCCCTATACAAGCAATTCCTACGTAATAAAGTGGAAAGGTAAGCTGTCCGGTATGTATCATCCATAGGGCTAGACCTGCTGCCGGTATGGAAAACCCCAACAAATGCGGCCCAATAATACGTAAAACCGACAAATTAGGCAGATGGTGAATCCGTACATACACCGCTTCTGCATCCTTGAATGTTGCTGATTTGCCGTAAAAAAAACGACGAACCGGTCTCAAATGCATCCGGAACGCCATGACTTCACAGCCAATCATAATGACACTGGAAATTACAATGATTTTCGCAAGCCCAAGAAATTCATACTGGGCTATATTTAACGTGGAAAATACAAAAATCGCACCTACCAATAATACAGTGGTAAACGAACCTATAACATAGTTCAGGATAACATGATGAATAAAGCGCTTATAGATCGGCAAATTGCTACCCCTCTTTTCATCCGTACGCTCATATAATATCTTGTTTATTCAATATCGGAGTCCAATTGTCAAAAGTTAACCTTCTTTGCCAACAAAACAACCTCATATCCGATGATACGCGGTTGTCGTGATTACAAATAAAACCCCTTGTGTTTTAGAATCATTCTTGCTATACTGTTAGAGTATGTATTAACCCCATAGGATTCCGCGCAACAGGCTACACTCCTAATCACCACATGGAGCTTCTCCAAATTTTATGTATAACCCTAATGTAGAATTTTGAGCTTTTGCCAAAAGATTTTCACATTCACACTGGCGCGGTCATCGGAGCCGCAAGGACGAAAGAGAGGTAGGGCTTTTGTCGTTTGGAAAATGAACAGTGGAATCAGACTGCCCCTTATGAACATGCTGACCATATTATGCAAGGCAGCAGGGGTTGAATATATATTATGCCGTCAAACGATAAAGTTTGAACAGGCCATGCAGTATACGTAGACTGCACCCAATCCTCCGGATGATCCCCGGGGGATTTTTTATATTGATGAGCCTGTGTTTGAACAAAAAAGTGGCCCTGCCGATACATCGGCAGGGCCTATAGCTTGATCAAAAAGGGGTTAATAAGGTCATTATAGTCTCTCTTTCTTAAAATTAAATGATATGCACCTTAAAAACTCATTAATTTTCCAGTGTGAAATATCTGAGAATTTTGTTAACACTTCACCTTCTAATAATTAGTCCAATATTCTGTATTATTCGGCGGTATCGTTGGTGTAGTGGAACGCCCTGTCTCCATTGGAGTACGCCTATGGACCGAAGGCCGCTCCCATCCTTCCAGTAAAATTACATGTTGGGTACCTGTGTTATTTTCCCATGTAATATAGCGCTCTTGTTCCATATGTCGCAAGGCGGCTGTAATTTCAGTGTCTCGCTTGCCCGTTTTGACGGTTAATTCCGTCATCGTCGGCATATGGCGATGCTGGGCAAAATAATTATACAAAATACGCAACAGCTTTCGTTCCAAATCAGGCAGCATCATCTTTCCTCCCTTTCCAGGTTCCCGGCCAGCCAGTGACCGGGATGGTTATCACAAAGAACATACGTTCCCATTATAGCATATAAAAATGCACCCTCCTACTGGAAGATGCATTTGGGCTTGTATGCCCATGCCAAATTCAGTTTTTTTCCTTCTCCTCACGGCCGACAGAGCGCAGCCACCAGACGATTCCCCCAACGCTTCCCAGTGCCAGAACCGTCAGGGAAATAATATAAAACAAATGAAATGCACGATCACTCATAGCAATCGCCTCCTTACTTTATGTATACACTTTCCAGCCAAGAGTGTAAACCTCTTTTTGGCCTTCCACTCTATTTTTACCAAATTCGCGACATTAAATATCTGCCTGAGCTATTTTGTTGCATCATCGTCGTGTTGATCGTTGTTTTGCTTATGAGAAGACGCAGTAAAGCTGGCCTTAGACATCCGCTGGTTAAAAGCAATACAAAAAAGGCTTTCGGCATATCACCGAAAGCCTTTATTCATCTGAGGTTCTCAGGCTGGATTACGCCTTATTCCTCTTGCTGTATCTAATAAAAGCAATCACAAGCGCTACGGCAAACAATATTCCGCTGACTACCCATGTTGTCAGAAATGCCATACCCAAACCGACATTCGCCCCCATCGTCGGGTGCTTCATTGTATTCAACATCGAGCCCTGCATCATAAATATGGTACAAAATAAAACAACGGGCGCCAAAATAATTGTGCTTGCTGTCTTTCGGCTACCTGATACTGTGATCACGCACAGCGCAGAGATCACCAAGATCACCCAATATATAACTGCTTCCCAAATCATTGAAGTGCCCACCTGTTCGACCTCTTTTCTATCCATTCATAAATGTCTCTTCTATTGTAACAGACGTCACACAGTGAACCAAGCCATTTTTGATAAGAGAAGGGGTAATTCCCACGGACAACGTAAATACTGTATAGTAGTAGAAGTCCTACATCAAAGACTTGAAAGGAACGATCATATGAGAAGTGCAAGCCCTTATATCATTGTAAACGACGTACAGCAGACGGTTGATTATTATCAATCTGTTTTTGGTGGAGAAATCAAAGTGCTGAACAAGCATGAAGGCAAACTTTTACACGCAGAGCTTCACTTGGGCAACAGTCTTATCCATTTTTCCGATTCCTACGGTAAACCGCTGAAAGCACAGCATGTACAAATCATTCTCGACTGTGAGAGTGAGGAGGAGCTTAAGAACGCTTACCACGCATTGGCCGAAAAAGGGACGATCACCGTGGAACTGCAAGATACCTTCTTCGGTGCGCTGCACGGCCAAGTAACGGATCACCTGAATCAGATTGAATGGGTAATGAACTATTTCAAGAGATGAGCACGCTCAGCAGCCATGACTGAATACGTCTTGTAGCCACCATCAACATTTCTCACCGAATAACCATGTTGAGTCAAAATCCTGGCCGCCAGATAGCCGCGCAAGCCGACCTGACAAGATACCGCGATCTCCCGATCACGAGGGATTTCCGACATCCGATCTCTAAGCTCAGCCAAGGGAATATGAATAGAACCTGGAATGGCTCCAGCCTGTAGCTCCACCTTATCCCTGACATCTATAATGACACCGCCATTACGGTGAAAATCGTCAACTTCATGCCACTGTAGCGTTTGGACCAGCCCATCCATGATATTGGAAGCGACGTATCCAGCCATATTCACAGGATCTTTTGCCGAAGAATAAGGAGGCGCATAAGCAAGCTCAAGGTCAGCCAGATCACGGACATTCAGATTGCCACGAATAGCTGTCGCAAGGACATCGATCCTTTTGTCTGCTCCATCGGCTCCAACAGTCTGGGCTCCGTATATCACGCCAGTCTCTGGATTAAAAAGCAGCTTGATCGCAATGGGCGATGCTCCGGGATAATAACCTGCATGCGAACCGGGATGAATATGAATCGCTTCATAGGGAACGCCCAGCCGCGACAATGTTTTTTCGTTATTTCCTGTAGAGGCTGCGGTCAATGCAAAGACCTTAATGACGGATGTACCAAGTGCGCCATCATAGGAAATCGCCTGACCGTTAATGTGATCTGCCGCCAAACGCCCCTGCCGATTGGCTCCCCAAGCCAGCGGTACCATGGTTGCAAACCCATGATTGCGGTCTTTGACCTGTATAGCGTCCCCTACCGCATAAATGGCCGGGTCGCTGGTTTGCAGTTGGGCATTTACCTGAATGGCCCCGCGAAAACCAAGCTCCAATCCGCTTTGCTTGGCCAGCTCATTTTCAGGAACCACACCAATCGCCAGAATAACCATGTCTGTCTGAAGCATATCGCCAGAGGTCAAACGTAGCCGTGTACCCTGGCCTTCAATAGCCACAACTCCTTCCTCCAAACGTATCTCCACCCCGTTCAGCTTCATATGCTGCTCTACCAGCTTGGCCATTTCAGGATCTAGCGGATTAAGGACTTGCTGTCCCATGTCAACAAGGGTCACCGCAAGGCCGCGCTCCCGCAAATTGTCGGCCATCTCCAGCCCGATAAATCCGGCACCGATCACTGTGGCATGTTTTGGCTGGCTTTCATCTACATATGTCTTAATGACGTCCGTGTCATGAATGTTTCTTAATGTAAACACATTCGCAGCTTCATGTAATCCGGGAATGTCCGGTATCATCGGCTTGGCTCCCGGCGACAATACCACAATGTCATACGGCTGCTCCCCCGTCTCTCCTGTCGTCATGTCGCGGAAACGGACGAGCTTATGCTCGCGGTCGATTTGTACCACTTCGTTCAGTACCCGCACGTCTATATTAAAGCGTTCTCGAATCCCTTGGGGTGTCTGGACAAACAGCTTCTCACGCGCCTGAATCGTCCCGCCAATATAGTAAGGAAGACCGCAGTTCGCAAAAGAAACATGCTCTCCGCGCTCGAACAAAATAATCTCGTCTTCCTCATTCCATCTGCGCAATCTCGCCGCAGCAGAAGCTCCACCTGCTACCCCGCCAATAACAACTATTTTTCTGCCCATTCCTTCGCCTCCTTATATACCCTACAGGGTATAATATATACCTATAGGGGTATGCTGTCAACGCAAAAAAAGGTGGAGGATATCCCCCACCTGATCAACCACTGAATCCTGCACGAATGCCACATCACAATCGTCTATCCAGCCCATAACGATCACTGCCTACTGCTGACTGGCCGCGATCGCTTGCTCCAAATCGTACAAAATATCTTCAATCGCTTCTGTCCCAACGGATAGACGCAACAGCTCCGGTTTGACTCCGGCAGCAACCTGTTCCTCCGCACTAAGCTGCTGGTGCGTTGTGCTCGCCGGATGAATGATCAAAGACTTGGAATCGCCCACATTAGCCAGATGAGAAAATAGCTTCACATTCGCAATCAGCTTGCTTCCCGCCTGACTCCCGCCTTTGATGCCAAAGGTCAGAATCGCCCCTTGCCCTTTAGGCAAGTATTTTTGGGCTAACTCGTAGGATGGATGGCTTGGCAATCCAGAGTAGCTAACCCACTCCACATCCTTGTGGCTTTCGAGATATTGCGCTACCTTCAGTGCGTTCTGACTATGTCTCTCCAGCCGCAGATGGAGTGTCTCCAAGCCCTGCAGCAGCAGCCACGAGTTGAACGGTGAAATAGCCGCTCCCAGGTCGCGCAGCAATTGCACTCGCGCTTTGATAATATACGCGATGGGTCCCACCGCCTCGGTATACACAATCCCGTGGTAGCTTGGGTCCGGCTCGGTCAGTCCCGGGAAACGACCGCTCGCTTTCCAGTCAAATTTGCCGCTATCCACGATTACACCGCCAATGGATGTGCCGTGCCCACCGATAAATTTCGTTGCCGAATGCACAACAATATCCGCTCCATATTCGATAGGCCGCAACAAATATGGGCTTGGAAACGTGTTATCCACAATCAGCGGAATGCCATATTCGTGCGCAATTGCCGCCACAGCTTCCACATCCAGCACATTGCCCTGCGGGTTGCCAATCGTTTCAGCAAATATGGCCTTCGTTTTATCTGTAATGGCTTTGCGGAAGTTTTCCGGGTCATCCGAATCGACAAAATGCACCTTAATGCCCAATTTCGGCAGTGTGGTAGAAAATAGATTATATGTACCGCCATACAGGCTGGAGGCCGATACAATTTCATCTCCTGCTCCCGCAATGTTCAGGATGGAAAAGGAAATCGCTGCTGCTCCCGAAGCCGTCGCGAGCGCGCCAGCTCCTCCTTCCAGAGCTGCAATCCGTTGCTCGAACACATCCGTAGTCGGATTCATCAGACGCGTATAAATGTTGCCGAACTCTTTGAGTGAGAACAAATCAGCCGCATGCTCGACATCCCGAAATCCATACGAAGTCGTTTGATATAGCGGAACGGCACGAGCAAAAGTAGTAGGATCAATTTGTTGTCCGGCATGGACAGCGAGAGTTTCAAATGACAGCTTGCGTTCTTCTGACATGGTTATTTCCTCCCTTGTTATACGTGCTGTATGAATCGTCTCTTCCTGTATGCGTAGTCATGGATGATTTTTCAATCATTCTCGCACAAAAAGAACCATTTGGGAAGATAATTCTCATTATTCAGGTAGGATAAATTATTATTTTGCTGAATAATCAGGTTTCGGCTCGGAAGGTTTTGCCCAAATGCTCACCCAGACCGAAATAATGACGAAAATTATAGATGAGCGGGCTCCACTTTGCCGGATCAATATGATTCTCTCCGAGAATCATATCCTGGTGAACATGTACCTGCACAGCCTGGGTTTCGACGATCGCAAAATAAGGAGCATGTTCAGGTATGCGTATATCCCTCACCTCAGCTTCAATCTGAATAGGACATTCCCTGATTCGAGCGGGCTTGACCGACTTGGAGTCGACCAAAGTTAGTCCACTGATCGCATACTTATCCTTTTGATAGGTAAATCCGTTTTGCTCCTTTTCCGTCGGTACAGGATGTTTGCCGGTGTAGGGAGCCAAGCGCTCTACATTCTCCCACATGGAAGGTCCCGGAACGTTGATCGCACATTCAGGATGCCGTTTCATATTTTCAAACGCTTTTCCGCCTATTCCAATGCCTAGCACCAGGCAGTCACCCAATGCCCATGAGGAGGATATGGGGCTAATATTCGTCGTTCCATCCTCATTCAGCGTGTTGAGTAAAATCACAGGGGTGCCGTAATATAAAATACTTGGCTTAATCGTTTTCATGTCTTGATTATGATTCAATGGGTCCATCATCCCTTCTCCTTCTGTTCATATCCGCCTCCTTATTGTAAAATGTAAACATTTCAACCTTCATCGAAGTATGGATTACAGAAGTATGAGTTACAAAGGGGGATACCTGTGCCATGAGCACCAAATCAAACGTAGCCATGATTGCTTCTCTCGTAAGCGAGCCTTCCCGTGCTGCCATACTTACCGTTTTATTGGACGGCAGGTTCCATACGGCAAGCGAATTGGCCCATATGGCTGGTATTAAACCGCAAACTGCCAGCTTTCATTTATCTAAAATGACAGAGGCACAGGTCGTTACTGTGGAAAAACAAGGACGGCACCGCTATTTTGGCATACAAAATCCTGAAGTTGCCCGGGTGATGGAGTCACTTTTGTCCATAGCTCCGCCTGTTCAAATTAAATCGTTCAAGCAAGCCTCTGAAAACGAGGCCATTCGGCTGGCAAGAACCTGCTACGATCATCTTGCAGGTCATTTAGGCGTGCAGATCATGGATTCCTTGATTGAAAAGGGGATGCTTTCCGAGGGGCAGGACGCACTGCATGTCACTGAGAAAGGAGAGGCTTTCTTTGCAGATTTTCAGATTAACCTTACACAAATAAAACAAAGGCGCCGCTCCTTCTCCCATAAATGCCTGGATTGGAGTGAACGGCGCCACCATTTGGCCGGGGCCCTGGGGAGTGCCCTTTTGGACAGATTATTGACATTACACTGGATTGAACGCCTACCCACCAACCGGGCGATCCGCATTACAGCAGATGGTAAAAGGGGTTTTAAAGAGGTGTTTTCGATAGAGATCGGCTAGAGTTAGATAGGCTCTATGGAAAGCTATCAATTCATATAAGTGCCACCATTCATATTTATCGATTCCCCGGTTATAAAATCTGACATCTTCGAAGCTAAAAATAATACCGTATCAGCTACGTTTTCGGGAGTACCCAGCTTCCCAAGCGGTATCCGGGCGATGGCTTGCTGACGATATTCCTGTGTCCATTGTTTGCTCATATCGGTATCAATCGGACCCGGGCACACGGCATTTACGTAAATATTGTGCTTGGCCATCTCCAGCGCCAAATGCTGGGTTAAATAATTCACCCCTGCTTTAGATGCTCCGTACGACGGTGCCGCATTCCGATGAGGTGTTTTAGCAGTTGTAGAAGTCACATTCACAATTTTTCCATAATTTTTTTCGATCATATGGGGTAATACAGCCATGCACAAATATAACGTACCGTTCAGATTCACATCCAGCACCTTTTGCCAATCCTTTGTATCCATTTCCAAGGTCGAGGTACGCATGTTGATCCCGGCATTATTCACAAGGATATCTATACAACCAAAATGTTCAATAGCGGTATGGGCCACTTTATGGGCAGTCTCTTTATCCGAGACATCGCCTGTACAGATGACGCATGTCTGACCCAGCGCATTCACTTCCGCCGCCAGATCAAGCAGCAGGTCTTCGCGGGTCCCGTTAATAACGAGGGAGGCCCCCTGTTCGGCTAGTGTGAGTGCTATAGATCTGCCGATCCCTCTGCTGGCTCCGGTCACAACTGCTATACGCCCCTCCAAGAGCATCATGGGCCACTCCTCCCTTTCCATTTCTATGTTTTAACAAGGTTAAATTTTCACCTTAATAACCATTTTTTTGACGTGCTCGGTCTGGCCGGAACGAATGCATGCCTGATGGCCATCTTCGGGGAAAAACACAGCAAACTGACCTGCACCTAGCTGCAATGAACTGCCCGGACTCACTGAGGATTCGTAGTTGATCTTATCCTTATCCGCTACATAATCAGAACCCCCCGTGAGCTGGTCGAGCGGTGCATAATTAATTTGTTCCCTGCCTGACACTATATATTGGATGTCGATATATTCACGGTGACTTTCCCAGCGGCATTCAGCCTCGGGCTTAGTATCATACTCTTGCACCAACACATAAACCTGCTGACCGTCTATCTCATATTTCCCTTCTGCAAGCTCTGCCAGCGGCGTTTGCTGCAGAAATAAGAAAGCCTGCTCAAACCGCGGATGGATACGACGGTATCGCTCCTCCTGCTCTAATGTAGCCACAATCATAGGAACAACCTCCTTTGCTGCACGTGATTATCTGCTCTCTACAAATGGCTCGGTAATAACAACGTACTTGATGGCCTGTCGGAAGTAGGTAAATGCGATATGGATTTTCCCGTCTTTGGATTGCTTGATGGAAGGGTAGGAATATTCCCGATTTAGCTTTTCCCTGGAGTTATTCGTCATGGCATAGCCGTCCCCTACCTCAATATTTTTGACTTCCGACCAGGTGAGCCCGTTATCTTTGGAAATGGCAACGGTCATTGGCGCTCTCGGTGCTCCCCAGAAGGCTTGACGCTCCTCGGCTGCCGGGACAGTGACAGGCTCAACAACTGCTTCTTCCTCCTCATCTTCAATTTCATCATACAACGAAGCTCTACGCTCCATAGATTCATTCGCACTGATGTTATTAAAAACTAGCGCCAGATGGCCGTTGTCCAGTTTAGTAAATTGAATTGACGAATTGTTGTTGGGCAGTGAGGTCGGCTGCGGACTGCTCCATGTTCTTCCGTGGTCCACGGACTCACTTTGGTAGATATAATCAGCCCAGCGGCTGCGGAAAAGTGCAATCAGCCTGCCGTCATCCAATTTTTCGATATTCATATGGACACAACCCAAGCTATCCGGCACGCTGACCTCTATCCAGGTTCGACCTTGATCGGAGGAAATTTTCACCGCGCTCACATCTTTATTTCCCGTCCACTTCTCACCGGGATTCGTGTAGCAATACCAGATAGGCAACAGCCAGTCTCCATTATCCAGCACCGTGATCGGCTGTCTAATAAAAGTACCGGGCGTATCGAACAACGTACCGATATCCCCCCAAGTGTAACCCTCGTCCTCGGAGATCCGGTAACGGATAATTGCCGTGTCCTGGTTGCCGGATTTTTGCGCTGTATATAACAGCCACAGCTTGCCGTCAGGGGCGGAAAAGAGAACCGGATTCTGTTCCGAACGTGTCGGATCGTCAGATAATTTAACAGGCTCCGTCCACTCCTCCGCTCCTTTATTCAATCTGGAAAGATAGATAGAAATATCAGGAATCCCTTCCTGGGTCCCGGCAAACCATACGCATAACAAGTCGCCATTATCCAGAGGCAACAGATTGGCCGCATGATTTTGTACGGCATCCGAAGGAATAAAAGCGTCTTTACGATATGTTTCGTTGGCTGCCTGCGTAACTTTATAATGAAAGGCAGCTGTTTCCTGCTCGTTATTCATTTTGAATCCTCCCTGTTTCTAATTCTCGTTTATAATTTCCGTCTCAGGAGACTTTTCGCTTTGTTGGGGTTTACCGATGAACCGATCAATCAACATCACAATCAGCGGTGTCACAACAGCAATATACATATTATCGATTCCGTAAGGATCACCCAGCAAGTACCATATGGTTGTGCCTAAAGCGGACATGGAAAGCCCGATGGTTGCTCCACGATTGGAGCTGTACATTGGCAGGAAGAAGCCCATTCCCGCAACAACGGCAATCGATGCACGCAACGCGCGGGTAAAGAAGGAAAGAGACAGTAATTCCGGGGCAAAAGCCACGCCCAGCAACGGAATGATTCCTACCACAATACAGATGATCCGCGTCATTTTCAATTGCTTTTCCGGAGTAACCTCTTTCATTCTCGGGAGTACAAAATCGTCCATTAACAACGTTGTCGTTGAAAGTGCTACAGTAGACACGCCTACAAAAATGGAAGCTACCAGTGAAGTGGCGACAATCGCACTGAGTATCGGATTCATATGCTGCAAGAACACGGGAAACGCGTAAATCGGATCAATATCCGGGTACAAATAGCGCGCACATACACCGATGATGGATACAGCCAAACCCAGCGGAAGAAACAGCAGACCGGCATAGATGGTTGCACGCTTGGCCGCTTTGGCATTTTTGGCAGACGTAACGGCCTGAATAATAAATTGGGTTGAAAAGATCGCCCCCATCGTACCGATGATCCATGCGATAATTTTGCTCGTTCCGATGGTGCCGTCCCATGTAAAATAGTGTTCAGGCAGCGCGAGTTGCATCGGCTTCAAACCACCTGTCAAATACAGCGCAATAAAGGCAGTAAGCAAAATGCCCGCATATTTGAAGGCCGAGTGAATCATGGTGATCCATGCCACGCCCTTCATCCCGCCAAACGTAAAGTAGATGGTGCTGATAATCATCGTAATGATGGCGCAAGCCATAATCGGAATTCCCAAAATAGTAGAAATAGCCGCTGCCCCGCTCAGATAATTCCCTAAATTGACGACCAGCAGGGACACAATCATAATAATGGATACGACTGTTTTGGTGGATGCGCCAAACTTTTCACGCACGATTCCGGAAATGGTGTAATGGCCTGTATTATAAAACCTGCTGACCAGAAAGAAAGCGAATAGGAAAAAGCCGATAGATCCCGCCAAAAGTGACCATGAAGAAGCTATACCATGTGTAAATGCGGATTCTGCAGTGCCTATCGTCGATTTGGTTCCGATAAACTCGGACATCATCAAGACACCAACGACAATAGCGGGTAAAGATTTGGCTGCATTATTAAACTCAGAACTGGATTTACTACGCATTTTAAAAGTCAATATGGTTGTAAAAACGATATAGACAGCAATTACGATCAATATAAAAAGTACCGTACCTGCGCTTAAATTTTCCATCTGAAAGCTCCCTTCATGCTCCAAAATACTTAAAAAATAAATTATAAGCGCTTACATTTCCTGAAATGAACCGGCAACAGCCGGATCATCAGGTCCTATTCGCATCTCTTGCACTCGTATTATTTGGGAGATAGCTCTACAGCTGACGCTATGGCAGCCAGCATACTTCTTTCGTCAGCAACATTTTTGCCGGCAATATCAAATGCCGTACCATGATCCACCGAAGTGCGGATGAAACCGCCTTTTAGCCCGACTGTGATATTGACGCCTTCTTCCAGTCCCAGCACCTTGATCGGGACGTGCCCCTGGTCATGATAACAAGCGATAACGATATCGAAATCTCCACGTACAGCGCGGAAGAACAGTGTATCTGCCGGATGCGGGCCGCTGGCATTGATCCCTTCCTGTATCGCTCTTTCAATGCCCGGAATCAGTTTCTCTTCTTCTTCCCCTTCACCGAACAGACCGTTTTCCCCGGCATGCGGATTAATACCGCACACAGCAATCCGAGGGCTTTCATAGCCTGCCCGTACCAGCGTAGCATGCGCCAACCGAATGACATTGTAGGTTCGCTCTGGTGTGATGATATCAATTGCCTTTTTTAAACCCACATGAGTAGTCAAATGAATAACCTTGAGCTTGGGAGACGACAACATCATGGAGTAATTTTGGGTATCCGTCAGTTCGGCAAAAATTTCAGTGTGACCGGGATATAAATGGCCTCCTTTATGCAAGGCTTCTTTGTTTAACGGAGCCGTACACACGGCCTGCAATTGATTGGATAGAGCCAGTTCAACTGCCTTCTGGATAAATTGAAATGCCGCATCTCCCGCTTCTGCCGAAACCTCCCCTTGCTTCAGATGATCAGGCAGCAAATCCAGATCATAACAATCGATGACACCACGTGTAAATTGACATTCCTCTATACTGTTCACCTTGTTGAGCACAAGTGCTGCACCCGTCTGATCGATGGCCCGAAGCATGCTTTTGGCGTCTCCGATGACAACCGGGCTACACTGCTTATAGACCTGTTCATGCAGGAGTGCTTTGACGATAATCTCCGGTCCCACTCCTGCTGCATCCCCCATGGTAATACCGATAATTGGCTTGCCCACGCTTACACACCTCCTTGAAGTTTGACAATGACATTTTCCAAAGTCTTATCCGAACCAAAATTCCCCGCTTTTGTGACAACATACATTTGGTTGGCAATGGATTGGCCCAACAGCACACCCGGTTCCAGTTCCTCCACCAATTCAATCTCCTGGATATCCAAATGCTCTAATACCTGATATGCCGTATCACCACCTGTAAGAAATAATTTCTTGATTTCAAGCTCTTCCACCAATTTTTTGGTTAATATGCCCAGACTAGTGGAGATCGCGTCACTGATCTGAATAGGAGTCATACCTAGTTGTGCTCCCGTCTCTCTGGTTTCTTTCATGTTGTCGGACGCTACAATGACGACATTTTTACCGTTGGACAGGCCGATGGATGCTTCTCTGTGTACACGTTCCATCTCTTGTTGTCTTTCATGACCTTCTGTCAGTACCTTTTCCGAGCGAACCTCCACTCGGTGTGCACGTCCGCTATCCATCAGGTGTTGGAGCTGAGCACGTCCCATTTTACTAACACTTCCTATAACCAACAGAACAGGCTGTGCTGTAAGCTGAATCGGTTTGGCCATATGCTTCTCTTGAACCTGATAAGCTTTGGGTAGATGGTTCATCATACCAGCCGAGCCGACCCAGACAATTTTGTACGGCAGGGCTGTAATCGCCTTCACCAGCATCTCCAAATCCTGTTCAATTACAGAATCGGAAACAATATACGTAAGCCCCTGCTCTTTGAACGCGTGCAATTTCTGTGAAATATAAGCCTCGCCCTGATCCAGATCTGCTTTGGACAAATGGCCGACACGGTGGCCTGTTTGCTCTGCAATCAGGTCCACAACATCGGACTTCAATACAGGGGTCTTGGGGTCCCGGCTTACTTCGGTATGATGCAGCTTCTGGCCGTTCAAGTGGTGTATTCGTTCAATAATTTGACGGCCATTTTTGGGATAACCGGGAGCGATCATAACAAAATCGGGTCGTATGACCTCATACATGGCGTTCAGCTCCGTACCGATATTGCCACGCATCGTGCTATCAATTTTTTTATAAATAATGTCAAAAGATTGGGTGTTCACGTACGTGCTGATCTCTTTTACAATGGCTGATGCCTGATCTGCGGGAAGAGAGCGACTGACCGTGTTAAACACGACGGCATCATAATCCGTTTCTTCGGAAAAGACCGGATTAATCTGAACGGAAACGTTCATTCCGTAACGAACCAACTGTCCCCCGCAATCATTTGCACCTGTAAGATCGTCGGCGACAATGGCAATTCTCACATAAATCCTCCCTTTAAACGTCAATCAGTTTGCGATAAATCTGTTCTATATCCTCAAGACTCAGCACTTTGGGATTGTTGTTTAGCAGCCTCGTAACCTCGGAAGCTGACTGTGCCAAGGCTTTCAGATCCTTCTCCTGCACGCCGTACTCTTTTAGATCCTGCGGAATGTTCAGTTTTGCTGTCCATTCCCGGATTTGTTCGATAACGCGCAGAGCTGCGTCTTCCGGTGATAGTCCTGCTGTATCAATTCCCATCGGCTCGGCAACGAGTGTTAGCCTTTCCACACAATGGTCCATATTAAATTCCATTACATGCGGCAGCAGCATCGAATTGGCTACCCCGTGAGGAATACCATACTTGCCACCCAGCGGGTAAGCCAGAGCATGAACAGCCGCCGTGCCTGCGGCAGTAAGCGCCATTCCCCCATAGGTTGACCCCAGCAGCATTTTTTCACGGGCCGAGATAGAAGCACCATCCTCATAGGCTTCAATAATGCTGGAGGAAATCAGCCGGATGGATTCCAAAGCGAACATATCGCTAAAATAGTTGGCTTTATTCGATATAAATGACTCAATCGAATGGGTAAAGGCATCCATTCCGGTCGCCGCGGTGATCGGCTTCGGCAGTCCCAATGTCAGCACCGGGTCGAGAATGACCAGTTGCGGAAGCAGATAGGAGCTGACAATCCCGATTTTCAATTCCTGATCCGGGATGGTAACAATCGCATTGGGTGTAACCTCGGACCCTGTACCCGATGTGGTTGGAATCAAGACCGTCGGGATACCGGGACGCTCGACCAGATTCGTGCCCAGCATGTCTTTAATCCTTTTGTCATTGGTCATAAGCACGGATAAAATTTTGGTCGCATCCAGGACACTGCCACCACCCAAGCCGATGAGCAGTTCATATTTGTGCTCTGAAAAAGCCGCAAAGGTTTCTTCAATATTCTGCTCCGTCGGCTCCGGTAAAATGGAGGTGCATACATCGAACAAAATGCCCTTGTCCGTCAATTGCTGCTCTATACTGCCGGTGTAACCCATTTCCTGGAGTGCAGGCTGCGTCAGAATGAGCGCTCTTTGAATATGAGGATGAACCGCTGCCAGATGATCCGTCAGTTGTAATAATGTATTTTCACCAGCCAGAATACGGGCCGCCGTCTGAAATTGGTAAGTTGTTAGCATAGAGAGCCTCCTATTTGGATTGATAATATCTCACAGCCGCTTCTATTTGTTTTAGCGCTTCTCCTTTGGCCTCCTGAATAGGTGCTTTGGGCGGGCCTACCGGAATGCCGGATAATTCGACTGCTTTCTTTAATGAAGCGGGTATACTCGTCAGCCCGAATGTGTCACGCAAAGGTTGCAGTTCCTGCTGTGCGGCCTGTGCCTTGTCGTTATCTCCGGCCTTCCAGTGTTCGTAGATCGCCACGACCGTCTCCGGCAGCAGGTTGGCAGTAGCCGCCACGGCACCCGTGCCGCCCGCTTGAAGCGTTTGCAGAATAAGGGAATCCGTCCCTGCGATGACTGCAAAATTTTCATCACGTGTATGATCAATGTATTGCTTAATATTGTTAAAATCGCCGCTGCTGTCCTTGATGCCAATAATGTTCGGAACCTTGGCCAAACGAGCTACCGTTTCCGGAGTAAAGGAAAAACCTGTCTTGGAAGGGATGTTATATAGCAGTACCGGAATAGAGACCGAAGCGGCAACTTTTGTGTAGTGTTCCTCAACTTCCTCCTGCGTCGGAGGTATGAAGTAAGGTGTAATGACCGACAGGGCATCAACACCCAACTGCTCCATGGCCTGCGAAAGCTCAATCACTTCCCTGGTGCTATTGCCCCCGCTTCCCACCATGACAGGAACTCTACCGGCTGCTTCCTTCACTACAATTTCAGCTACTTTCAGCTTTTGTTCGGTCGTAAGCACATGAAACTCCCCGTTGGTGCCCAAGGCGAAAATTCCATGTACGTTCGCATCAATCAAACGATGAATGAGTTGTTTCAACACAGGCTCGTTCACTGCTTCTTCTTTCGTAAAAGGAGTCAATAAAGCGGGGTATATCCCCTCAAAGTTAAGTAGCATGTATATCCCCCTGACGAATGTTTGTTAAGCGTTTACAATGAAATTGTAATTCAACATGTTCTATTTAGCAACATAAATTTATTGGAATTCCAAAAATAAATTTTAACTGTTTCATAATGCAACATTTTTATTGCGTTGTTGACCCTTTTTCGCAATAAAATACCCCCTAAAGCCGTATTGGACGAATTTCCAATGAATTCGTTCCGGCTTTAGGGGGCTGCAAATATAGCATGGTATACTATTTTAATTTACGCCATAAGGTGGTCCGATTAATGCCTAGCCTTTTGGCGGTATTCGTCTGATTTTCGTTTTCCTCTATAAAGACCTTTCGGATGATGTCCTGTTCAATTTCCTCCAGCGTTCCCTGTAAATTTATTCCTGTCTCATACGTAGTGTCGACTGCATATATTTCAGTCTCCAGATCACGTGCTTCCACATATGCTGTATTCGTCTGCATGACACATTGGTATATTGTTCTGCGTAATTGATCCACATTGCCCGGCCACATGGATGCTCTAAGCAATTGTTCTGCCTCTGGCCGCAGCCCAACAATCTGCTTTCCGAATTTTTCATTGCATTCATGGATTAAAAGATTGGCAAGACGAATCATATCCTCGCCCCTCTCCTTCAAGTCCGGAATACGGATATGAAGCCGACCACAGAGTTCATATAATGGATAAAGAACGCTGTCTTCCTGAATATCGTTCTCGGGGGTTTTTGCCCAGGACGTAATCAGCCTGGCTTTGGGCGCAGAGTCAAGTAACCACTGCAGTAGCATCTTATGCTGTTCTGACGTAGTGCAATCTATATTTTTAATATATAGAGTTCCATCCGGTGGTATAGTATTTTCTTCAAATAAACAACTCCATTGCTGGTCTGAAATTTGCAAAGCATCCACGATCAGCAACGGCGCATGGTGACGTCGGCTTTTAAAATGGATGTATTCAGCTATCAATTCCTTTTCCGTGCCTACTCGCCCTTGAATCTCAAAATGTTCATCCATTTCGGACAGCTTCAGGGACTCATCGATTAATTTTTTCATGGGCTCTGACTTCACCATATCCATATGATTCATATAGGTCATATTCTTCTCAAATGGACGGATCATCGTAACTCCTTGTATTTCCCGAAACTTCACGTCACTGCTGCTTTTGATCTGGAAGCTGTACAGCATACGGTCCGATTGGTCTAGCCGCTCCCCCTCTACTTGCCAGCTATGCTGGTCTGTTCTGAATGTCCCTTGGAAAAAGCCCTTTTCCTTTAGTACAGAAAAAGCATTCTTTTCCTGGACCATCTGTTCGAAGGCTGCTGGATTCGGAGCAGAATTATTGGCAAATACAGATTTCCCGTTCTCGTCAAATACCACAAACCCGGTAGATGACTCCTTGACAAC
The DNA here is from genome assembly GCF_001705305.1 of Paenibacillus kribbensis. Taxonomy (GTDB): domain Bacteria; phylum Bacillota; class Bacilli; order Paenibacillales; family Paenibacillaceae; genus Paenibacillus; species Paenibacillus kribbensis_B. The sequence continues at coordinate 116,244 of NZ_MCBP01000011.1, read as the reverse complement.
ACGATGCGGAACTATAAATTCATCCTTCAATCTCTCCATCAATTCATGAATCTTCTTCGCATTCTGAAAAGCCTTTAGCACACTTTCTCTTCCTGATGTCAGGAGCACACCACTTAGTCCGAGTTGCTCAGCCTTGCCCACAGTCACTACATCACCGATAATCATTCTGTATCCCTCAGCTTTAAGGCGGACCAGTAATCCCTCAACGCTATCTTTATCCGTGACGTAAGTGGATATATCCATATCCATGACATCGCATACCGCAGCTGCACCGTGCGCAATTGGCGGAAAACCGACAATAGCTGTTTTTTCATTATAATTTTTAGTCAGTGTCAGCACCCGCAAAATATCGTAGCCCGAGATTTCAATCTCTACTACCGGCACCAAGACTTCCTTTTGTATCATCTCAGCCGTACCGCCTCTGCTGATGATCACATTTACACCGTCTGCAACAGCCTTTTTGGCCAATCTCAGTCCGGCCTGCAAATCCCCAACCTCTATTTCCAGGTCAAATTGTTCTTTTTCCGCCAGTTCGATCATCAATTCTTTTAATCCTTCATACGGTGCAATTGCCAATACTTTCATTTGGTTCACCCCAGTGCTCTCTCTTCTTCGCCTAACAGGTTATATTTGCTATTATCGTTCCTTTTTCTCGAAAAAAACCAGCATTTCGTTTAACGATTTTTGAGCTGAATGCGCATTATATCGTGGAGAATACGGGTCACTGAATCCATGTTGTCCGTTACATTGATATACCCTGACATTATGGTGATTATTTAAGGCTGAAATCAGCTCATCTACATCAAATGACGGTTCCTCCTGTGGGAAAAATAGCAGCGTTGGACATTGTGGGACCATCTCCAAATAATTTCGAATACGTGAGCCATAATATCCTACGATTCCATCGATACCTTTTTCTTCACTACACAGCCAGGCAATCGTTGCCCCTACACTAAACCCAACGATACATATTTTTTTATAGCGATCTCGAATACTTATTAATAAGCTTTTAATTTGAGATGAAGCGTGGGCAAAGCCTACATTTTCCACAAAATTAAGATAGGCAGCTTCTTCTTGTGAATAGTCGAAGGGGGTTTCTCTTCCCAGTAAGTCTGGACAAACAACGTCATAACCCTGATCCGATAATAATTTGCACATATGCTGTATATGCTGGTTAATCCCGTATATCTCGTGCAGCACAACGATTACGGTGTCCGACTTTTTATCCATGCTTATCATATTCCCTCCCCCCTCTTTATCGACCCATTTTCGCTAATAAATTTTCCTGCATGCCACCCTATCATTTGCAGCAATAATGCTTACAATAGGAACATTATATCGATTCCGAGCATGATGGTATATATTGTTTTGATAAATTCAAAAGATGCTGTCGCCACCTTCTCGGCCACCTCAGAAACCACGTTGTATGACTTTTTCTAAGGGACATTCACCCAACAATATGAGCTTGAATAATGTAGCACTAAATGCAGCCGCGATTAGCATCGAAATTTATCGATACGAGGAGTGAAGGAGTATGTACCCATATATAACAGGCGGATTTCTATATGTCGTAGAACCATGCGATTATAGCTGGCGTTCAGATCAAGCTGCACCTGCTTTTCCCATAACCAAGATGTCTCCATGTGTAAGCAAGGCAAAAGTTGAATTGAAAAGCTTCATGCGTATGCTGTGGGAACAACATATAGCCTGGACAAGGATGACCATCCTTAGCTTGGTCTTTCATTTGCCCGATGTGGACGTGGTAACCGCGCGGCTGCTTCAAAATGCTACAGATATGGGGAATTCACTTCGGCCTTTGTACGGTGATCAGGTAGCTCAAACATACGGCAACTTGATAAGAGAGCATTTGGTCATAGCTGCGGATCTTGTTAAAGCTGCCATAGCAGGATATCAAAATCTGGTTGCAGCCACTGAGAAAAAATGGTATTCCAACGCCGACGAAATTGCCGAGTTTTTAAGCCGCATCAATCCTTATTTACCAAAAGAAGAATTCAGGAAAATGTTCTACGAGCACCTAGCCTTAACCAAGGCGGAAGCAGTCGCCATGATCACCAAAGATTATAAAACAAGCATTCAAATATACGATAAAATTGAAGCACAAGCGTTAGAGATGGCTGATATGATCACTGATGCAATCGCTAAACAATTCCCTAACATATATATGTGAGCATTTATATTTTTCATAAGTCACAAGAGCGGTTTTAAATAAGCAATATATAGATCAAAACGGTTTAGTTTGTCTATGTCTTGTACTTTTGAGCGTTAGGAATTGAATTATGCAAAATGCTGATCTTAGCGCAAACGAACGAAAAATCCTAATAATGAAAAAATAACTCCGTACTGGCTATAAACCAGCGGAGTTATAAGATCATCCAGTGTTTTTTCATGATCCTAGGTCTACCCGAAATTCAAGCTGGTCTCGCCTAAACATTTTACCCGCAATCCTGACCGATTCCGGTGCAATCTCCTCTACGATTCCCCCATAATCCTCAAAGGTCACACGTAATTCCTCATCAACAGATACCACGTATACATGCGCCTGAACCAATGCAGATCCAAACAATTCCATATCTGTTTTCAATATTTTAAATGTGCGATTCAAAACGATCACCTCAATATTTCATTCGGTGAACAATATATAGTTTCCTTCTACGCTAGTCATTTCTGTGCATATTATCCCATGTTCCATCCAAATTTTAATGCCGAGTACCTTTATACATTATTGATGTTTACGTTCCACTTAAATAATTTAAATTCCATAATATTACTCATATTTGAAATAAAACCATTTAATGTTTGGACAATTCTCCCAATCCAGTTCTATAATTCACTTGTTATTATATATATTTTAGGAGGAAGTCATGAAAAATATCATGTTCAAAAAACTAGGAACAATCATGTTAGCTCTTATCATTGGGGTTTCCGTGTTCTCATTGTTCCCTACCGTTACAAAAGCAGAGACTACAAATGTGACTTGGAAAAACGGATCTGTAGTAACTTCTCTCGGGGCCGTAGGACAAAGCGACAAAGCGACAGTGGGAAAAACAAAAGGAAAATGGTATTGGGAAGTAAAGGTTAGCCACAGTATTTCATTAGTAGGAATAACAGGTGAATCTGGTCCGAAATATCAAGGGTACTACGGTTATAGTGGTCAAATTATAAATAATATTACATCAGACGTGCGAACAGCTTATGGTCCTACGTTTGGACTTAATGATGTTATCGGTGTTGCACTGGATTTAGATAGCGATAAAATTGTTTGGTACAAGAATGGTGTTGCACTGGGAGCCAACACTGTTAAACCATCTGAACTAGAAGGGTCTCAGGTCTTCCCGATGGTCATGAATGGAACATCTGGAACAATGACTTACGAAGCCAATTTTGGAGCAAGCGCTTTTAAATATTCTGTTCCAGAAGGGTTTTTACCTTATCAAGCTTCGGGCGAACCTACAACACCTGATCCATCTACAACACCTGATCCGTCTACAACACCTGATCCGTCTACGACACCTGATCCGTCGGATACAGATGGGTCCTCGCAACCTACTGGCGATCGTGCTATTCTGACTGTAACAATGGACAATGGATTTGATAAGGAATTCGATCTGAGTAAAAAAGAACTGAGTGCATTCATCGCTTGGTATGATGCTAAAGATGCTGGCAGAGGTGCTTCCTTCTTTGCCATTGACAAGCACAATAATAACAAAGGTCCATTCAGCAATCGAAAAGATTACGTAATTTTCAACAAAATCCTTACATTTGAAGTTAGTGAGTATTCAACTAAATAAGCATTATGAAGGACTTCATATCGGCTAACAATGCCAATGAAGTCCTTCTTTACATCTACTCACTTACTAAACTAAAGGTTTGCAAACTGTTTGCATTCGCCGCTTTTGTGTTGGGTAATTGTAGAGTATCCGTAGTAGCTTTCGTTCGTTATTCAAGACACAAAAATGAGCAACGCAGAAATCTGGCTACTCCTCGTAATGTTAGGTAACAAAGACAATTTTATTGTCTGAATAAAATGGATATGATAACATAAGAATAGAAATAAGGACGGTCCGCCAACCGTCCCTAGTACAAACAACTTGAGTGGGGAAACCCTCCCGAGTTAATGCTTAATCAGATAGAGTGACCCACACTGGCGCGAACCTGTGAGTGGGTCACTTTCGTTTATCAATGTAAGTAAGCAGAGCAATCAAGAATATCCCGAAGGTCAGCACTTCACCAAACGAAATGTGCATCGCATCACCTCCTTTCGGAGGGTGCGCCCACTCAAGGTGTGTTGTACAATCCAGATTATACCACAAGCCCTCTAAAATATGAGGGCTTTTTATTTTACTCTCCTAATCGAAATTCATTCAAAACATAGCAAAATCTCCACTAACCTGCATAGGGCTAGCGGAGATTGGATTTTATTTAGAGTATTCATCACTTACTTCAAATGTTAGGATACGATTGAACAGCATATAATCCTTTCGGCTACTAAATGGACCTTTATTGTTATCGTGCTTGTTGATCGAGTATGAAGCCGATCCAGATCCGGTCTGCTTACCCTCATACCAGGCAATAAAGTCATTGACCTCTTTCATGCTCAAGTCAAATTCTTTCTCCAAACCGGTAGTCATGGTAACTACCAGAATCGCACGGTTTCCTGTTGGTTGCTCAGGGCCAGTTTGACCTCCTCCTCCTTGTGGAGTGGCAGATGCTTCATTGGAGTATTCAGAATTTACTCCATTCAATTTAGCACTCACAACAAAGTAGTATTTTGTTCCGTTGGTCAGACCTGGAATGACGAAGTTTCCATAGGCATCTTTTGTTGCTGTTACTGTTTCGGTGCATTTACCTGATACTGTTCCGTATTTGACTGTATAGCTTTCCGCATCTTTGATCTGATTCCATTTCAATGTAACCTGACTATTTCCTGCCTCAGCACTTAGATTAATTTCTGAACCATTGTAATCAGTCAGCTTACCATCAGAATCCACATCTATAGCATCAAACCGATAATCATAAACAACATAGTTGCTTGAAGGTACCTCTGTCCAAATTTTAACGTTGTGTATTCCTCTCTCTAATCCCACTTTTTCATACGCCAACCGCTGATGTGACCAAGACTCCCTATAAGCACTAAAGTATTCTATTTTACCATCAATGCTAATACCTACCTTATTAGTGTATGAGTCTGACATGTTAAGAATAAGTCTAATTTTAGTCCCCTCCAAACTTAAAATCAATCGTACTTGGTTTATTGTGAACAGCTCCTAATGCTGTTTTATTGTAATCTTCTGAATTATCAATTTTAACCCAGTCATTCCCATACATCAATTCTGGTGATCGGTCATCATACCGAGTCCATCCAGGCTCAGGCAATACCCAACTTCAATGGCATCCCTAATGCGTGCTCCGGTTTCTGGGTAGTGTGAACTCGGAACTCCAGCGTACATTCAGCTGCTACTTGTTGACTGATTGCTGCTGGTTTAGCTTAAACTCCTTGCACTGAAAATATAGCTATTAAAATAAAGGTTTACCAGATATACAACAGCAGAGTCTTATTATCCTCGGAAAATTTTAATTTTTAAACTTTTATTTGAATATATAGACATTAATGTTTAGACAATCCTTTTTGCTAGATGTACCATAATATCATTAAACAACCATTAGGAGGAGAAAAATGAATATATTCAAAAAACTATTATTTTCTTTTTTACTGGGATTATTTTTCATTACTAGCCTTAATCACAACACAGTCATGGCTGCATCTGTTGGTGAAGCACTGAACGAACCCGAGTCTGGATGGACACGTCATAAATATGATTCTGAGTATATTACATATTTAGGAGGGAAATGGGCGATTAATACTGGAGTATCCACATACGCATCTCAATGGCAAAAGGAAGGTGCTATTCTAAAGTTTAATTTTACTGGGACAAAAATCCGACTTATTTCCACAACATGGTGGTCTTTCTCAAAAGACATTGATGTATTTATTGATGGAAAATTCGTTGAAAAAATATCACTATATGGTTCGGATGATGGTACAAAAAGAATCAAATTTGAGAAACTTAATTTAGACAATGGTAATCATTCTGTAGAATTTATTAACAATACAAAAGAGTACTTAGCATTATATGGTATTGACACTGACGGCCCATTAAGCCCTTACCAATCTGTTGAGCCTAATCCTGCGCCTGTAGATCCAACGCCAACACCGGATCCGACACCAAGTCCTAATCCTAATCCGTCTGAACCTGCTGATCCAACCGAACCAGCACAACCAACTGGTGACCGTGCTATTCTGACTGTAACAATGGATACTGGTTTGGAAAAGGAATTCGATTTGAGTATGAAAGAAGTAAACTCTTTTATCTCATGGTACGAAGGTAAGCAATCTGGATCAGGTACAGCATCTTATGCCATCGATAAACATTCTAATAACAAAGGTCCATTTAGCAACCGCAAGGACTACGTCATATTTAACAAAATCCTCACGTTTGAAGTAAGCGAGTATTCAACCAAATAAACAACAAGAGGACTCTATCCGGCTAGATGCCAGTGGAGTCTTTTTTACATCTACTCACTTCACTAGACTAGACTAAAGGTTAGAAGAATGTTAGAAAAATGCTCAATTCAACAAAAAAGCGCGGCCTCCAAAAAGCTTGGAAGCCGCGCTGTGCTTGAGTTTAATAGGATGCTGGTGAAGGGAATTGAACCCCCGGCCTACGCATTACGAGTGCGTTGCTCTACCCCTGAGCTACACCAGCGAGTCAGGTTAAGCTGACAACAAAAACTATTATACTCTTCCTTACATAAAAATCAATGACTTACATCCATTTTTTCAACTAGGATTTGGATTTAATTCGGTGACGTTCCCTGTTCCTATCCCTGTGCCAGACAGCTTATCTGCGACGGAACGGAGCTTTTGACGGCTGGAGGAAGGCTTGTCACGGCGGTCGTCGATTTTGACCGAGGTGGAGACGCGCTTGGCACCTGACAGGAATGGCGCTTCGTGCAGCGCTGCAATGGCGGTAAACACATCGTCCAACGAGCCTTCAATAATCGTACTCATAGAGGTAAGCTCATAGGTAATTCCTTTTTGCATCTTTAACACTTTTTGCATCTGAGCAACATAGTCGCTCAGGCTGGTACTGCCCGTTCCTATCGGGATTACAGTCACTTCTGCAATGGCCATCGAGGTGTGCCTCCTTTATTTTTGAACTCATACTTCACTTTTAAACAAGGGCATATGTATGCTGATATACTGATTGTTTCTGAAAGAAACCTCTCTATCATTCATTGTACCGTTCACGCAGCCTCAATTCAAATACAGCCCTTGCTTCCTCTGCATATTTTGATTTTCCATTCCTTTTCCTTTACGTACGGCTGCGAATGTTGCTATAATACTCCTTGCACTTATTTGAAATTTTAAGTTTATAAACACAATATGTTGGGTTAAATATTCATAACACTTCTAAATATAGTGATGTAGCCGATAAATTGCATGGGAACCAACTTTCTCTTCCTTCATTGGCAAGCGCATCGCTATTTCTATGTTATGGGATTACATACAGCCCCAAAATACTGTCGTTTTTATTCATTTTCGCCTCGGTCAACATGTTCATTCTTCATGTCTATTCCCTAAGTATGTATTCCAAATCAGGAAAGCGAGGAATTAATCCTATGCCACAACTCGTAACAAAACCAAACAACCGCCAGTTGGCTTTTGATGAAATACGCATTTCCGTATATGCCGACCGTGTGCTCAGCGGATTGGACAAGCTGGATAAAGATCGTCTTATTCGCGGTGTGACCACCAAGCTGCGCCGGGACGAAGTCACGGGAGATGAAATCAGCAACGCATTTGTGATGGCTGCACTTGAGCTGGTCAGCAAGGAAGAACCGGACTGGAAATTCGCCGCTGCACGTGCTTTGCTCACTTCCTTATATAAAAAAGCGGCGACCCATCGCCGTTACAAATCCTACGCAGACGAGCCTTACGGCGCCTTTTACCCATTGATCACGGAGCTGGTCGAAAAGGGAATCTACCGTCAGGAATTGCTCGACTACTACACCAAGGAGCAAATTGATGAGTTGGGCGCTTCCATTATGCCGAAAAATGACCTGCTGTTCGATTATATCGGGCTGCTGACGCTGTCTGAGCGTTATTTGGCGAACGATTTTGACGGACGTGTGATGGAGCTGCCACAGGAACGCTACATGATCATCGCGATGTACCTGATGCACCAGGAGCCTGCGGACAAGCGCATGGAACTGGTCAAGGAAGCTTACTGGGCGATGAGCAACATGTACATGACCGCTGCTACACCAACGATGTCCAATGCGGGAAAAAAGGTGGCCGGACAGCTGTCCAGTTGCTTTATCGATACGGTAGACGACTCGCTGGAAGGTATTTTCGATTCCAATACCGATGTAGCCCGTCTCAGCAAAATGGGCGGCGGTATCGGCGTGTACCTCGGTAAAGTACGGGCGCGCGGCTCCGATATCCGCGGACATAAAAATACAAGCTCCGGCGTGATTCCATGGATTCGCCAGCTGAACAATACGGCGGTCAGTGTAGACCAATTGGGTACACGCAAAGGTGCGATTGCCGTTTATCTCGACGTATTCCACAAGGACATTCTCGCGTTCCTTGACCTGAAGCTGAACAACGGTGATGAGCGGATGCGCGCACATGACGTGTTCCACGGCGTATGTCTGCCCGATCTGTTCATGGAGCAGGTCGAAGCACGCGGCGAATGGAACCTGTTTTGCCCGCATGAAGTGAAGAAGGTCATGGGCTGGACAGATGAGAAAGGGCGTTCACTGGGACTGGAGGATTTTTATGATGAGTCCTTTGGTGCTGGCTCCTTCCGCGAGAAATATGAGGAAGCGTCGCAGCATCCGATTCTCTCACGTATCACGGTGCCTGCCATCGACATCATGAAACGCCTGATGAAATCGCAGCTGGAAACCGGTACGCCTTACATGTTCTACCGCGATACGGTAAACCGGGCCAACCCGAACCGGGCCCACGGTATGGTGTATTCCTCCAACCTGTGTACGGAAATTATGCAAAATCAATCTGCGACCGTCGTAGAAAAAGAGGAACTGGTGACGAAGGACGGACAAACACGCATTGTCATCTCCAAAATCCCTGGCGACTTCGTTGTCTGCAACCTGAACTCCATCCATCTGGCTCGCGCCGTTCCGGCAGGGGTATTGGATCGTCTCGTACCGATTCAGGTGCGCATGCTGGATAACGTCATTGATATCAACAATATTGAAGTGCTGCAAGCACAATATACGAACAGCCAATATCGTGCAGTCGGTCTGGGCACGTTCGGTCTGCATCACTTGCTCGCACTCGAAGGCATCCGTTGGGAGTCTGATGAAGCGGTAACCTATAACGATCATTTGTATGAAAAAATCAACTATTTGGCCGTTAAATCCAGCATGGAGCTGGCAAAGGAAAAAGGACGTTATGCCAAATTTGAGGGTTCTGACTGGTCAACCGGGCATTATTTCACATCCCGTGGCTATACAGACGGTACGCGTGAAGGCAAATTCGTCACCTCGTCCGAGTGGAGTGAGCTTGCCGAAGAGGTCAAACAAAACGGCATTCGCAACGCATGGCTGTTCGCCATCGCGCCTAACGGTTCCACGTCGATCATTGCAGGTTCTACGGCCAGTATCGATCCATTGTATGAGCTGCTTTCCTATGAAGAGAAAACAACCTACAAGATCGCGAATCCTGCACCGGACTTGAACGAAAAGACCATCTGGTACTACAAAACGGCTTTCCTGCTGGATCAACATGCCTCGATCAACATGGCTTCTGCACGTCAGCGGCATATTGACCAAGGCCAAAGCTTTAACCTGTATGTACGTCCGGATATTAAAGCTACTGAATTTTTAGAGCTGCACATCCATGCCTGGAAATCAGGTATGAAGTCGACCTATTACGTACGCAGCCGCGCACTGACGATTGAAGAATGCGAAAGCTGCGCATCCTAAACTAAAGGAGAGAAGCTCTCATGCAGTTACAAAAGATTTTTAACACGGAAGCGCCTAATCGCTCTACCCGTATTATTGAAGGCGAAAACTCCGGCATTCTGAACTGGAACGATATTCGGATGCCGCATATGTACAAGCTGTATAAAGTGCTGCTGCTTAACCACTGGATTCCGGATGAAATTCCGATGTCCAAAGACGCTTCCCAGTTTCCTGTGCTGGATGCCGAAGAACAGCGCACATTCAAAATTAACATCGGCCTGCTGGCCGTGCTGGATTCCATGCAAACGATGTTTGTCGGAGATGTAAAACGCTATTTTACCGACTCTTCGCTAGAAGCTATCTCGGCCATTATTGGGCAACAGGAAGTGGTGCATAACCAGTCCTACTCCTACGTGCTGTCTTCCCTGGTATCAGAGCAGGAGCAAAAGGAAATTTTTGAATACTGGAAAAATGATCCTGTCCTGCTGGAGCGTAACACATTTATCTCGTCCATTTACCAGGAGTTCCGCGATAAGCAGAACCCGCAGACCTTTTTCCAGGCGATGGTAGCCGATTTGATTCTGGAAGGCATTTTCTTTTACAGTACATTCGCCTTCTTCTACAATTTGGCCCGTGACCAAAAAATGATGGCCACCAGCCAAATGATCTCGTATATTCAGCGCGATGAAAATCAGCATTGCTACTTCTTTGCCGAAGTGTTCAAGCAGCTATTGGCCGATTTCCCTGAGCTGAATACAAAGGAAAATATGGACTATGTCTACCAAATGATCAACCGTGCTGTGGAGCTGGAAACGAATTGGGCGCATTATACACTCAAGGAGGTTCGCGGCATCGACTTGAACGAGCTGAGCGATTATATCAAATATATGGCGAATATGCGCTTAAGATTGCTCGGTATGGACAAAGCCTACGAAGGCGTAGACGTAAATTCCATGCCTTGGATCAAGCCATTTTCGGATGAAGCGCTGAATGCGACAAAAACAGACTTTTTCGAAGCAAAATCACGCAATTATGGCAAGGTCGGAGATGACAACGGATTTGACGATTTGTAAGTAGCAAAATACAGCCTTAACTCGGTATCTTCGGGTTAAGGCTTTTTTCATGAGGAATGAAAATTACGCAAACACGCAAAAAAATTACGAAATTATGTGAATTACTATTCATACATGCATCTGTGCTGGTTGCCCATGATTGGCTATTTGCAACTTCAGCCCATCCATAATGTGTTTGACCGACTCCTCGCCCGCCTCGACACATTCAGGCCATTTCGTAAAGTCAAACGCCGCAATATGTCCGACTTCAGGGCGAATGACAATGTCCGCAAGCCGGAGACTGTTGTGCTTTCGTTCAGCAGTCATCAGGCTGTAGGAGCGGTATACGACTTCTACCATATTGCGCGGTGGCTTTTTTTCATGTCCCCGCGCCACATCAACAGCAATCACTAAACAATCCGCCTCCCGTCTCATTTCTTCTACAGGCAAATTGTTTAATACCCCTCCGTCGACCAGCATCTTGCCTTCATGCATCACAGGAGCGAATAAGCCGGGAAACGCCATCGTAGCCCGCAGTGCTGTCACCAAATCACCTTGTTCAAAAACGATCTGCTTGCCTTCCAGTAGATCGACAGAAACAGCTTTAAAACGGATAGGAAGTTCCTCAATCTTCTGCGTATGCTGCCCATACTGTTGCAGCAGCTCATTCACCACCGTATTCATGCTGTTGCCGGCAATTAAACCACGATGGCGTATGCCGATATCCAGCAGACGGTATTTAGGTGTCTTTTTAATACAATCCAATAGAGCATCCGCAGGAACACCCGCCGCATAAAGCCCTCCAACGATGCCGCCCATACTCGTACCGACGATACAATCGACCTGAATCCCGTGTCTTTCGAACGCTCTCAGCACCCCCAGATGAGCAAGTCCTCTGACTGCCCCACCACCCAAAACCAATCCTACCTTCGGCATATACGCAGCCCCTTTACCTGTATTTTATTTACTGAATGCATTCAAACACACAGAAGACCCAAAAACTAAATGCAGGGAGACCAGCTCCCTCTCCTCACGGATGATTGACATCCTTTGATGGGAGCACTCTCCGGCTGCGTAGTGACACGATAGGAAACTTTTCCATACGGCTTATATAAAAGCCTCGCTCAGAAAATTATAAAGCAACCCTTTTTCCTCGTCAGAAAGATCCGAAATGGATTGCAGAAAACGGGAAACCAGCTCCGTAATTTCAAGGCCCAATTCATCGTTTATCATCTGTACAGCCATGCCTAGCACAGTGCCAACAAACATGGTCATGCCCATTTCCTTGCTTGGCGCTGTAAGGACAATCTGCTGAATCCAGGGACCCGTTTTACCTCCCAGCTTCTTCAAGTACATCAAAAGAAGTCCTATAATATAGGCGCAAAAATTGATTCTGACGCTAGCTTCAGGAATTTCAGCCCAAATTTTTCGGACAGCCTCATTGAGGCTTGTGTTGTTCAAATCTTTAAGCAATTCTGAAATGTTCTCGACAGTTTTTTTCCAATCCACCAGATCGACTAATTCATTCCTGGACTGGTTGAACAAATCCGAAGCTTTATCTGTAGGCACAAATACGACCTGAGAGCGCCCGGTTACCTTGGCATTCACCTCATAGCTGCGCGTAATAAAACCGAGCTTTTCAATTTCTTTCAGCATGTCATAGGCCGTCCATTTGCTAACGCCTAATGATTTAGCCAAAGCTTCGTAATGAATGGGTAAATTCGTTTTTTGATACAATTCCACCAATGTATGCAGAAATTGCAGACGACGTTTAGTAAGTGGCACGGTATTGTTGTATACCTCCCTGTGTATTCTCTACGAATACGTTCTTGGGTTTTTTGTGTCTAAATCTTAGCACTGAATATCTATATAATCAAGCAGCAGGATCACTCCAGATTTCTCCGTACAGCAAGCTGTACTCGGCACATTTTCTTTTTAATCCGACTGTGTTATATTTTTATTCATACTAATTTTTTGGTTTTTTTGGTCTTTACGGTCTTTTGTGTGATTATTTCATTGGAGGGAAACCTAAATGCAATCAGCTCTCAACCTGAACGGGGTTACAATTACAGGTACAGGATTCTACGTTCCGACCTCACTATTAACCAATGTGGAATTAGCCGCATCTCTGGACACATCCGATGAATGGATCAGCCAGCGAACAGGCATCCGTCAGCGATATATTGCAGAAGCAACCACGGACACCTCTGACCTTGCCGTCGCTGCTGCAGCCCAGGCTTTAAGCCGTGCCCATTTATCCCTGGAAGATGTGGATCTCATTGTCGTGGCGACTTCAACTCCTGATTATGCCTTCCCCTCCACCGCCATGCTGGTCAAGCAAAAGCTCGGAAGCCGCGCACCTGCATTCGACTTATCGGCAGCCTGCTCCGGTTTTGTGTACGCCCTTTCAGTCAGCAGCGACATGATGAAGTCGGGCGCCTACCACAATGCTCTGGTGATTGGAGCGGACAAGTTCTCCAAAATCATAGATTGGCAGGACCGTAATACTGCTGTTCTGTTTGGAGATGGTGCGGGCGCTGTCGTCCTTCAATCTCGCCCCGGCGCTTTCCCGTGCTTCTCCCTGCTGGGCTCGGAAGAACGTGGGGCAGAAGCGCTGACATCCCCGGTTACAGGCCCCATCACCATGCAAGGTCGAGAGGTTTTCAAGTTCGGGGTTCGTATTGTGGAATCCATGCTAACAAAAGCTCTGAAAACATTGAATTTAAGCATTGATGATATTGCTTTAATCATTCCACATCAAGCCAACATTCGAATCATCGAGAGTGCCGCTGGCAAAATGAATATTCCTCTGGACAAATTTTTTGTAAATATCGGAAATTACGGAAATACGTCAGCGGCTTCTATTCCCATTGCCCTTGCGGAAGCCATGGAACAAAAGCTCGTTCGTGGTGGTGATATTGTGATGCTGATGGGCTTCGGGGCGGGCTTGGCATGGGGTGTACAGGTCATTCAGATCGCATGAATTCTATACGGAACATTGCATTTTGAAAAGGAGGTGAACCTGACGCCGGTTGCGGGCAGGTCATCTCCTTTTTTCCCCCTTTATCCAGGATGTTCGAGATACAATTTAAAATAGTCGCATGCCCAGAACCTGAAAAGTTCACCTTCATCCGGCGTGGCGCATACATATAACTAGAACTGTGTATTGAGGCACTTCAAGACGGGGGCATCAACGCTGTTTTTACCTGCTTCGTATAAGAGGGATAGCCGCCCGTATGCTGGAGCATCTCGATTTCACGTAGAATACGCGGCAAGTCAGCGATCGAATTCATGACAATATGAGCTCCTGCCCTTTTTAATCCGTAAACGCTCTGTCTGCGTCGTTCTTCTGTCACTCTGTCGTCTATTTCACGGCTGCTTGTTTGCGCTGCGATTAGCGCACTATCGTTATGGTTCAACACACCGATCGTCCATACGCCTGCATTCCTTCCCTCTTGCATATCGGCTGCCGTATCTCCTACTTTCACAATATCGCTGAGCGGAAATACCTGCAAACGATGTGCAATTTCGTAGATCATCCACGGGTAAGGGCGTCCCTGCGACACTTCACAAGGGGCTACCATACAATCCAGCGTATAGGGTGACTGTGCAGGCGAGAAAATAGGCCCCAACATCTCCATCGGGCAGGCTGCGGTGGCACCTGACTGAATACGACGATCCTGCAATTCTTGCAGTGCCTTGTCTATACCAATCGCGGGCTCGGCTCCTTGAATCAAGGAACGGAGAACCGGGACAAGCTCAACATAAATATGCTCAATATCCGTTCTCCCCGGATGTGTACCGAAGCGCTCCAACCATTTTTTTCGAACCTCTGAAAGTCCCAGCACATTGGCAATATGGTCACGGATCGGCAACCCTCGCCCATGAGATACCTGCTCTTCGGTTACTTGTACACCTTTCCATCTGAAAATATCAAGCATTCCCTGGATCAGGCCCCGTCCTCCGGGGTCCAACAATGTACTTTCGAGATTAAAAATAACCGCCTGTATCATGCAATCCCCGCCTCTCCGTACCGCGGCTATCCGCAATCTTTATTGCTTAGGAACATGATACACAGCTAACGTAAAATGAAATGCCGTAAACCGTAAGCGGATTGTAATAGCAATTAATTCCTTGATTGGTTGTAGATTACTGGGTGCCCTAAGGAGGAGTCGCAACATGAGACAGCCCTGGAATGAATTTAATTCCAAAATGCCTTGGCGAATGGAACTTGGTTGTTATGCGTTGAACAAACTGGCCTGTGGGGGATTGGTCTTTGCCCTCTTATGGATATACTGCTATCTGGCAGAGGAAATAACGGGGATTCCCGTAACTATAGCAGGCAATAGTGGTGAGCTGACCGCGCAGTTGTGGGCCTATGGCTTTGCCCTCCCGGCAGCTCTTGCTGCCGATGCACTGCGCGATTTTTTGCCCTGGCTGCGAAAGCCCGAGCAGCTCAGCCTGTACCTTGCCGCAGGATTCAGTATCTTTCTCCTGCTAGGTACTTTGATGTCGTCTGCCGGAGCCGGCATTTTATGGAGCAACGGCATAGCTGGCGCAGTCATCACACTGCTGTACTACGGGGGAAGGCGCTGGCTGAACCGTGGGTATGGAGTACAGATTATGCTGGCCTTCCTCCTGCCGCTACTGCTATGGCCTATAGGGCTTCAATGATGTCACCGGCCACCACTGCGGCGGGATGCTGGCGATGACGCGCGGCTGTTTCTCCAGCCACGCCATGCAGATACACGCCAAAGGCCGCTGCCTGCGAAGCGTTCAAGCCTTGCGCCAGCAAGCCCGCGATCATGCCTGTCAGCACATCGCCCGCGCCGCCTGTCGCCATCCCGGCATGACCTGTCGTATTGACGTAGGCCGTTCCGTCAGGGCACGCGATGACGGTACGCGCTCCCTTGAGTACCAGCGTAACCCCGCGTGTCCGGGCATACTGCCGGGCATGGGTGATACGGTCACGCTGCACCTCTGCCGTCGATATGCCCAGCAGACGAGCCATTTCGCCGGGGTGCGGCGTCAGCACGACCGCCGCGCTTCTCGGCTTCCAGGCCTCCAGCTCAGACCCCGCAGAGGCAAGGATGTTCAGGGCGTCCGCATCAAGCACGAGCGGGCCCTCGTAGTTCTCCCACAGGCAGCGCAGCCAGCCGGTGTCCCCGGTGAAGCGGCCAAGGCCGGGACCGACGGCCAGCACATCGCGCGCCTGCGCGAGCTGCAGCAGCTCCTCCGCAGAGTCGGCGTTCCATTCGCCGTCTCTCCCCGTTGCTGCGGCCGCCAGCATCAGCTCCGGCGCGGCACCGATCACGTGCGGCAGCAGCCCTTCGGGCACCGCCCACGTCACAAGGCCGCTGCCGATCCGCAGGGCGGCACGTGCGGCCAGCAAGCCCGCGCCGCTCATGCGCAGGCTTCCCCCAGCGACGAGAACGTGGCCGTAGGTGCCCTTGTGCCCGTCCGGCACGCGGCTGCGGCTTACGTCCACGTTCAGCGCTTCGCGCAGCGTGTCGCGGGTCAGAAGACGCAGCTGTACGCCGCACTCACGGGCAAGTCCGGGCGGAATGCCGATGTAACGTACCACCACATCGCCTGCGGCCTCGGCGCCCGGGTATTGGACGAGCCCGCGCTTCAGATAGGCGAGGCATACGGTGACACGCGCACGAATGCACGGCTCATGCAGCGCACCTGTGTCGGCATCGAGGCCGCTAGGCACGTCTACCGACACGAGCGGCGCGCCGCTGGCATTGGCCTCGCGGATCAGCGAGGCATAGGGCTCGCGCGGCGGGCCCTGCGTGCCCGTGCCCAGCAGGGCATCGACGATGCCTGAGGCGCCGCGCAGGTCGAGGGCATCCCGGCCGTAGACGATAACCGGGATGCCCAGAGCCGCGATGACATCGCGCTGCGCAGCCGCTTCACCGCGCAGCGTATCCGGTGAGTCGGCGTAGACAACGGTGACGCGCAGCCCTGCATCGGTCAGATGGCGGGCTGCCACCAGTCCGTCGCCCCCGTTGTTGCCTTTGCCTGCGAGGATATACCAATGCTCCCGTTGCCATACAGCATGGCGCCCCTGACTCCACGGCTCCACCCGAATGACCTCGCCGTGACCCGGCAGATCCCTCGGTCCTGTCTGAGCGACGTTTTCTGTCGCCTGCCCCCTGAACACATCAGCAGCATCAGCATCGCAGATTGGATTGGTATGGCCTCCCGAGCTCTCATTGCTCGATCCGTGTTTCCCCGCGCAAAGTTTCATTACCTCGTCGGCTACCGCGCGCCCGGCGTTTTCCATCAACGTGAGAGCCGGGATACCCAGCTTGTCAATCGTATACCGATCCAATTGCCGCATTTCATCGGCGGTCACCATGTACATACTTTTTCCCCTCCCGTATTGAAGTACCTAGTGCTTAGTATCCAACCGTAAAACGGGAATTGACAAACTCCCCTTCTACCAGCTCATCAATCAGGGCTACCGCATAATCTTCTACCGAGATACGGCTGTGACCCAACTCGTCAACCACCAGATGATCCAGGCCAATTCGGAAATGCCCCGTACGCTTCCCCGGTTCAATAATTCCCGCAGGACTGCAATATGTCCAATCCACATCGGCAGCGCGATACAGCTCAAGTGCCTCAGCATGTGCAGCCGCAAGTGGCTTGACTTCCTCAGGGAACTCGGCGGTATCCATCAGGCGTTCACCGTTTTCTGTTATCAGGCTTCCGGCTCCGCCAACCACAAGGATGCGCTCCGCACCGGAACGCCGAGTGCCTTCCAATAAAGACCGGGTCGCCTCAAGCAATTCTTCCTCCGCTCCAAATGTGGGACCGTAGGCGCTAATGATAGCATCGTGTCCTTTCGCCACCTCTGTAACTGAATTCGGATTTAGAATGTCCGCTTGAACGACCGCCAAATATTCACTTTGCTCCGTCACCCGCTGCGGATCACGTACCGCCGCCGTTACCTCATACTTGCGCTTGATCGCTTCCTTTACTAACGCTTGACCAATTGTTCCTGTTGCTCCGAAAATAATAACTTTCATATAAACTTGCCCTCTTCCTGTAATTTACTTACTATTAGTATTTCGCAAAATTCGATTTCAGTTGCTTCCTTACATAGCACCCGATACTCTTGGGCGGATGGAATGGCGTAATCCACGCGAAGCTGTCCGTACGGTTGATTCGATGCCATACTGAATCTCCTCTCCCTGCTTGTAATCTTGTCTATTTTACCAAAAAATACTTTATATATCTTGGTCAGACACAGACAACCCTTGAAATGCCTGTGCGGTCTGTGCAATAGTGTAGGAAGAACAATGGAAGGAGGGATTGCGGGTGTCCCCGACGGACTTCGCGGCCTTAGCCGCATATATCTCACCCGGTCTGATTGCCTTACTGCTGGCGTTATCCTTGCTGGTATGGCTGTATGTTCACAGTGCAGCCCAGCTTCGAAATTCTCGTCAGCAGCGACTGAATGAATTGCAGGAGTCCCTGCGCATCTACGGGCGATTAGCAGGCTGTCTCCAAACCGCTGCCCTGGACAGCAGCAACGAAAAGCAGCAATACCCGAACGAACTGATTCACGCTCTTCAGGAGGCGAAGACTGCTCCCTATTTGACTCCCCACTTGCAGGAGCAGGTGCAGGCATCCCTCCGGGAATGCGATACTTTTCGCAGGGAATTGCTGCTCAAATCCCTGGAGCGCGAAATGAACAAATTGATCGAGGAACGACGGCTTGTCTTGCTGGAGTCACATGCTCCAGGTTGGGGAACAGCTTTATGGAGGCTGCTTCGTCCGGCAGCCGGCCCGTTGGCGCTGACCGGGATGATCTGGCTGGTCTCAAGGCTGCTTGTGGAATTGGCATCCTACAGCAATATCGATAGCAGTCTGTCCAATACTGCGCCATCTGCCTACTGGCTTATAGGATGTACATGGATGAGATTTGTATCCGGTTTGATCGCGCTGCTGTATGCATATCGGCTGATGACCCTACGCAGGCAAAATGATCTGGACGTAACAGCTTCCCATTTTCCAACAAGCCTGCTGTCTATGGTGATATCCGCTGTCGCTCTGTTTCAATGGATCGGACCGGAGGCTTCTCCTTACATACTGGCTGTGCAGCTTGTGTTGTTTTTGCTCGGCTTCCGACTCACCCGAGGTCGCTCACGGAGTGATCGTCCTTACGTCGGTCATCCCGGTCTGATGAAGGCTGATTCATTTCAGCATGGGGGGCAAATGGCAGACAAAGATAGAACGTCTGACCTTTCTTTGACAGAAGAACATACCTGATATTAACCTTCAAACCACATACCATCATCAGGACATCCCAACAAACAGCGAATGGCTTTAGGGGTGTCCTGTTTTTTGAACAATTTTGGGCTTTTTGAGGGGTTAGGCTTGTGCCAGCAATCAAGGAAAGGGTATATTGTTTATATAAATGTAAATCATATCGTTTTTTATGTATGAATATTGAAAAAAATCCATATATGTTAAACTGCCATCAATTGATGATGTACGTTAGAATTGGAGGAACTATGCAACTGGACATTTCTGAAAAATCACTTCCCGTATATGAAGCGCTGGCCAGTGAGGTTCGGCTGAATATGATTGTTCTGCTTGCGGAGAAGCCTATGAATATACGCGAGCTGGCAGAAGCGCTGGGACTTAGCAGTGCGATCATGACCATGCATGTCAAAAAGCTGGAGAGAGCGTCCATTATTTCGACCAAAATGCTGCCCGGACGTGGTGGAGTTCAGAAGGTGTGCTCGCTGGCTACAGACAAAATTGAGATCGCCATGCCACGATATCAGCAGGACGTACGGCAATTTCATCAGACGGAAATTTCCGTCGGACACTTTACGGATTTTGAAATTCAGCCGACCTGTGGACTAGCTACCGTCGAAAAAATCATCGGAGAATTCGACGAGCCTCGTTCATTCCTGGACCCTGAGCGCTTCAATTCCAAAATTCTGTGGTTTAGCCAGGGATATATGGATTATAAGGTACCCAATTTCCTGCTGTCCAGCCAAAAGGCCGAGGAACTGGAAATTTCGATGGAGCTATCGTCCGAGGCGCCTTTTACCAATGATAACTGGCCTTCAGACATTACTTTTTTTCTGAATGATGTCAATCTGGGGACTTGGACCAGCCCAGGAGATTTCGGGGACAACCGTGGCAAATACACACCCGCATGGTGGCCAGACTTCATCAATCAATACGGTCTGCTCAAAAGACTTCGCATTACGTCCGAGGGTACCTTTATGGATGGCAAGCAGATATCCGATGTGACTTTAAGCCAAGTGCTGATTGATCAAAAGCAATGGAAATTCCGTATTGCCATACTGGATGATGCCCAGCATATTGGAGGGGTAACCCTGTTCGGTACCGGATTCGGTAACTACAATCAGGATATTCTGTTCCGCTTGTACTACAAACCTGCTGAAAACCACACAAAAACAGCAATGATTGAAGCCGAGGAGTCCAGCAAATAGCTGTTGAGCCATTTCAGACTGTTTCAAGACCTGAAACACGGCGTTTTGCCCCATGCCTGTCATGGGAGCAAAGCGCCGTGTTTTACTATGCACTCTTTCAATGCCCTGCGGCTACCGTACAGGTTCAATGCACACAGGGGAGGGAACCTTCAGCACATAGCCCGTTCGTGTCAGTCGACCATCCTCATCATGGATAGCAAAAGATACGATGTTATTTCCATCCTGATTCGCCACCACCAGATAACCCGACAGGATGTTGAAGTTACGCGGCGTGCTGCCGAAAGTTTCCACCCATTCGACCGCCTTCAGCTTGCCGCTGCCCTGATCGACATGGTACAGTACAATGCTGTCATGTCCCCGGTTGGACACATATACATAGCGCCCACAGGGGGTAATCCGAATATCTGCAGCTGTATTTTCCACATCAATGATGCCTGGTGGCAATGTGGACAGGCTTTGCAGCAATGTAAGCTCTCCATTACGTTCATTGTAGCCAAATACGGCGACGGTATTGTTCAACTCATTGGCGACAAAAACATAGGGACGTGTAGGATGAAACACCAGATGGCGCGGGCCGGAGCCGGGTGGTAAATCTGTTTCACGATGGGTCACCAATTTTCCGTCCTCTGTCAAACGGTATACTACAATCTGATCCAAACCCAGATCACATACTAAGGCATACTGTCCTGAAGGATCAGGAATGAATCGAATGGGGATGTGCTGCATCCTGACGGTTCTGGCGAATACCTGAGCCTGTATGCTGAACCTGCCCCGACATATCTCCCAACCCTCCAGCTTCCGTCGTCGGAAATACAGCGGCATTCCCGCCTGAATAGTTAGCGGCCAGTACATAATGTCCATCCGCTGTTACGGATACATAGCAGGTGTGTGCTCCCTTCGTCCCTTTCCGATCCAAAGGATGCAGCTCTCCGTCTGGGCATTTACCTGATACGCATACATCTCACCTTCCTCTGTCTCACTGGCAGCATACAGCTTCTCCCCATAACGGGTGCAGTGCCAGAAAAGAAGGCCGCTCAATCCCCTCCACACCGCCAATGATACGCAGATCACCGTCTTCTATATCCAAAGCGCATACATAAATCCCTCTTTCATTCCGAGACGCATAAGTTCCTGTATAAAATAGCTGCTCATTTCGTTCATCCATTCGGCTCACGCCTCCCTCCGACTGCTGCGTTGTCTTGCATTATTACCCATAATCGACTCCAAAGTACACTTTGATTCTCTTTACACAAACTTTTTGTTTTGTTATATTGTTAAAGTTAATTGTCAACCTTATTAAATTCGTTTTGGTTGACAATTAAAATACTAGATTGGCGAAGGATGGTGATCATTACGCATTATGAACGTCTCGCCGCCATGAATAAGGCGCACTTATGGCTTCCCTTTACTCAAATGAAAGATTACAACAAGTTGGACCCTCTTATTATTGAGCGTGGTCAAGGTGTCAAACTGTATGACATCCAGGGCCGGTCATATTATGACGGATTCTCGTCTGTTTGGCTTAATGTACACGGTCACAACGTACCGGAACTGAATCAGGCAATCACGGATCAGTTAGAGCGGGTCGCCCATTCTACCCTGCTTGGAATGGCGAATATACCTGCCATTGAATTGGCGGAGAAGCTGGTGAAAATCACCCCCGAGGGTTTAAACAAAGTGTTTTACTCCGATTCAGGAGCAACCGGTGTCGAAATCGCAATCAAAATGGCGTTTCAATACTGGCACAACCGCGGAGTACATGAGAAAAAGACATTTATTACGATGAACCAAGCGTACCATGGAGATACAATCGGGGCAGTCAGCGTCGGCGCGATTCCCCTGTATCATGATGTGTTCCGACCGATGTTGTTTCCCACAGAGGTCATTCCTTATCCTTATGCTTACCGCCACAAAGGCGGCGCAGCGGGTGCAATGGAGTCTACTTTAACCGCTTTACGCAGTTTGCTTGAGACTCGTGGGAATGAAATTGCAGCTCTTATGGTGGAGCCGATCGTGCAGGGAGCGGCAGGAATGATCATCATGCCGCCAGGCTGTTTGCGGGAAATGGCCTTGCTTTGCCGTAAACACAACGTACTTCTCATCGCGGACGAAGTCGCAACAGGCTTCGGTCGTACAGGAGCCATGTTTGCCTGCGATCTGGAAGGCGTTTCGCCTGATTTGATGGTTGTCGGCAAAGGACTCACTGGCGGCTACTTGCCCGTCGCCGCGACACTTGCGACTGACGAGATATACGATGCCTTCTATGCCGATTATCAAGAGCAAAAAACATTTTTCCACGGACATTCCTTTACTGGAAACCCACTTGGCTGTGCCGTTGCTTTGGCCAGTCTAAGACGAATCGAGGAGCAAGATATGCTAACAGGAGTAAAGGCAAAGGCCTCATTGGTCGAGCAAAAGCTTATGGCACTAAAAGAACGGCCACATGTCGGTGATATTCGGCAAAAGGGCCTGATGATCGGAATCGAACTCGTACGTGATAAGACTTCACGCGAGCCATACGACTGGGAAGATCGGATCGGCGTTCGCACTGCCGAGCGTGCAAAAAGTCTTGGAATGCTTACAAGACCGCTTGGCAATGTTGTCGTATTTATCCCTCCTCTTGCCAGTACTGAGGATGAGTTGAATGCTATGACAGATATTTTGACAGCATCCATTGTGGACGTCACCGAAAATGGATTAACGATATGAGCACATTACGGGGAATGTTTATAACCGGTACGGATACCAGCGTTGGGAAGACCATTGTGACATCGGCTCTTGCCGCTGCGCTGCGTGCAGAAGGTCTGAATACAGGTGTCTGGAAGCCTGTTCAGTCCGGCGGCCTTCTTGGCAGCGGAGCAACGGATGCCGAACGTCTGCTGCAAAGCACAGGCATCTGTGAACGCCCCGAGGCTGTAGCACCTTTTACGTTCGAAGCACCTCTGACCCCAATGCTTGCCGCCAAGCTGGCTGGTGTGACGCTCAGTCTTAAGGAGATTATCGCCGCAGGAGAACCACTTATCGGGCGCTATCAAGCACTGCTTATTGAAGGGGCGGGCGGGGTCGCTGTACCGCTGACCGATGACGCGCTGGTGATTGACTTGATTTCCATGCTTCACGTACCCGTTCTGATCGTGGCCAGATCCGGTCTGGGTACAATCAATCATACACTTTTGACCATTTCCTTCTTACAGCAGCGCGGAATCCCGATTGTAGGCATCATTATGAACAACAGCGAATGTATTGACGCCCTGGATGATCCAAGTGCCGTGACAAATACAGAACTCATCGAACGCTACAGCGGCGGCCTGAAGGTCCTTGGACATTTTCCATACTTATATGACGTGGCTAATGACGAGGCTAATCCCGAGATGCTTATCCATTCTGTTCGAAGAACCATTCAACTAGGGCCGATCAGGCAAGCATTGTCATTACAAGGTGGTGATGATCATCCTTTGGATGAAAAAAGAACTTGAGGCATTAGACCACGCATCAATGGAACGCCGCTTGCGTACCCATGTCCCTATCCCCGAAAATCCTGGTTATGTGATGCAAAGCGGACGAGCACTACTCGACTTGTCCTCGAATGACTATCTGGGGCTTGCCCAGCATCCTGCCATTATTGAAGCGATGCGTGATGCACTCCTCAAGGAAGGAGCCGGCGCTGGTGCCTCCAGGCTTGTAACCGGCAATCGGCAGCCCTATGCACAGCTTGAAAAAGCGTTGGCAGCATGGCAAAACTGTGATGCGGCACTTGTCTTCGCAAACGGGTATACAGCCAATGTTGGTGTCATTAGCGCGCTCGTGGGCCGCGGCGATGTGGTATTTAGTGACCAGCTCAACCATGCCAGCATCGTCGACGGCGTTATTCTGAGCCGCGCCGAGCATGCACGGTATCGCCATAACGATATGGAGCATTTGCGTGCCTTATTGCATAAGTTCTGTGATAAACGACGGAAGCTAATCGTTTCGGACGCAGTCTTTTCCATGGATGGTGATCAGGCGCGCTTACACGACCTTATTGCGCTCAAACGGGAGTTCAATGCCCTGCTGATGGTGGACGAGGCACACAGCGGAGGGGTTTATGGTCCACGTGGCGAAGGATTGACCTTTGCACTCGGAGTAAAAAATGATGTGGATATTCATATGGGAACGCTCAGCAAATCGTTTGGCATCTACGGAGCTTATGTTTGTGGGAGTGAGACACTCATCAGATGGCTGATGAATAAGGCGAGGCCGCTTATCTATTCTACGGCACTCCCCCCTTCTCTTATAGCGGGGGCTGCCCAAGCATTGGAGCTGATACAAACAGAACACTGGCGTCGTGAGCGGCTGTTCGCGGCAAGCAAATTTTTTCGTTCCTCATTATGTGAAGCGGGTTTTAACATCAGTAACGGAGATTCTGCAATTGTGCCCTTGATCCTGGGCCATAATCATAAGGCTCTGCAATTTAGCAGTGCTCTGGAAAACGAAGGTATTGCGGCGATAGCCATTCGTCCTCCAACAGTACCCGAGGGTACTGCGCGAATTCGCTTCTCTTTATCGGCTGCACATTCTCTGGAGGAGCTAACAGATGCCGTTACGAAAATTTGCAGGCTAGGACTTCAACTGGGGGTTTTGGAATCATGCGGTCACAATTAGGGGGCACCATCCTGTGGATGACCGGGTGGAGTATGTCAAATAAGGTCTTTGATCGGCTTCGCGGGCTTCTCCCTGATTTTCATCATATTTCTGTAGATTACAGCGCT
This sequence comes from Paenibacillus kribbensis, assembly GCF_001705305.1. Classification (GTDB taxonomy): domain Bacteria; phylum Bacillota; class Bacilli; order Paenibacillales; family Paenibacillaceae; genus Paenibacillus; species Paenibacillus kribbensis_B. The sequence continues at coordinate 90,945 of NZ_MCBP01000011.1, read as the reverse complement.
GCCGCTTCCTCCGAAGAGATACTGCATTTGACCGAAACGGCAGCGAAAGGTCTGCTTTCCTCAGGCTCTGGTCCTTTTCTGATAGGAGGCTGGTCACTAGGCGGGTTATTGGCATTGAAACTCGCGGATCAGAAAATGGCAGATGGACTTGTACTTTTTTCAGCAACAGCCAGGTTTACACGACCTAAAGAACAACAGAATCGCGGCTGGGCAGATGCCTATGTCAGGCAGATGATCACTGGACTCCAAAGAGATCGGCAGGCTATAGAGAGCAAATTCAGCCAGATGATGTTTACGGACTTGGAAACAGCGTCGGATCTCAGGAATCATCGTTCCCTCATAGGCAACTGGACAACTCCGGCACTCATCGCGGGGCTTGAAACCCTCCGTCATGTGGAGTGCCTCTCTCGACTTCCGACCATTCATTGTCCGGTTCTTCTTATACACGGTACCGAAGATCAGATTTGTCCTTACGAGGCGGCAGAGGAGTTGCTCATGCAATTGCCTCAGGCAAAACTACTAACCATACCCGATAGCGGACATGCTCCGTTTTTGGGAAGGGAGGCACCTATGGCTGAATCAATTAGGAGTTGGTGGCATGATCAGTAGAAAAGCAGCTATTGCACGGCAATTTAACCGCAGCGCGGCAGGGTTGTATGATACGCATGCCCATGTGCAGCGCACCATGGCGGACATGCTTGCAGAATTTCTTATGCAACAGACCAATGCTGATGACTCCAACGAACTCAGCATGCTTGAGATCGGATGTGGCACCGGTATTCTAACTGAAATTTTGGTGAACAGATGGCCGCACTCGTCTATTACTGCGCTGGATATTGCACCTGCAATGCTTCTGGCCGCTGAACAGCGTGTGCTGAGTACTGCAAACCCTGCAGGCTCGAACGATAGGCCTTCATCTGATATTCGCTTTTTGCTTGCCGATGTCGAAAAGTGGGCGGCTAACACTCCTGCCTCTTCGTTCGATCTCATCGTTTCCAGCGCTTGTTTCCAATGGTTGAACCAGCCGCAGCAAACACTGAATTACCTTTACCGACTGCTTCGCCCCGGAGGGATACTTGCATTCGCGACCTTCGGGCCTGATACCTTCCATGAGCTGCATACAGCTTTTGAAGAAGTTTACCATGCTAAAGGTATGGTGCCCCAGAGGCACGGACTCACGTTTGAATCTGCAAATCAATGGAAAGATTCACTAACAACAGCTGGTTTCTCCAATATTCAATATAAATGTAAGCTGTTAACGGAAGAATACGCTTCACCAAGGGATTTTTTATTATCGGTAAAAGCGCTGGGAGCTAGCACTTCAGATGCCGTTATTCCCCACAGTCTCGGATCGCGACGTCTGTTCACCAGCCTGTATAAAGAGTATGAAAATCGGTTCAGTACGCCGGAAGGTGTTGCAGCGACTTATGATATTGTATTTATGCAGGCATCAACACCTGAATGATCTTTAAGGACACAAATCAAAAAAACAGGACGTTTCGTTCAAGAAACATCCTGTTTTTCAATAATACTACACCGCTGTGGTTTGCGTACCTCTGCTGTTCCATTTTACAGCCAGCCCCAAGCTAAGAATGAGAATGGCTGCCCCGAAAATGTACGGCAAATTGATATGCACCTTGAACAACGTACCCGCCAGCGCAGGTCCCAGAATATTACCGATACTCATATAGGCATTGTTCATCCCGGCTGCAATGCCCTGCTCATCTCCCGCCATTTTGGATAAAGCGGTATTAATGGCTGGTCGCAGTAGCGACGTAGCGGTAAAGAAGATAAGGGAAACCCCGAGTACATAATAGAAGTTACCGGAGAGCAGCATAAGCACAAGAGAAATCGCAGAAAACAGAAAGGAGCCTATAATAACACTTTTTTCACCAAAACGATTCAACAGCGGACTGATGACCACAGCCTGAATCACGGTTCCGACCAATGCGCCTACCGTAATGATGGTGGCAATATCACCCTCATTATAGTGAAACTTGCCCGTTACAAAGAAAGGAAACATCGTTTCAAAATGCGTCAGTCCAAAGGTTAACGTAAAAATCATAATCAGCAGCATAAAGTAAGGCTTGCGGAAAGAAAGGGCAAACTGTTTAATCACATTATCGCGTTTGACCTTAATATTCCGAAATTTCAACTGCTTCTCCAACGACAAGGTTTCGGGCAACAAAATCAAAGAGATCAGCGCAGCCACGGCCGATACGCCGGCCGAAACATATAAGGGCGTGCGCATCGAGGTATGCGCCAAAAAGCCACCCACACCAGGGCCGATAACAAAGCCAAGTGACATGGCCGCGCCCAGCAAGCCCATTCCTCTGCCGCGATTGTGTACCGTTGTAATGTCGGCAATATAAGCCATCATCGGAGGAATCATAAAGGCAGCCCCCGCGCCTCCCAGCAAACGGGAAATATACAGCATCGTCAACGAGTGTCCAATAGCAAATAATACAGAAGACACCGTCATGATTACCAAACCGATAATAATCATTTTTTTACGTCCGTATTTATCGGACCATTCCCCAGCTAACGGTGAAAACAGAAACTGGGTCAAGCCAAATACGGCAACCAGGTAGCCTCCCGTTTCACCACTACCTCCCAAGGAACTCATAAATTTGGGAAGGATCGGGATGATAAGCCCAATTCCCAGCATGGCAATAAACATATTAATCATCAAAATGACCAGCGGTCCCATTTTCAACTGTTGTGAATCTGACATGTTGCGTTTTGTCCTCCTCAGCTTCTTTATTTCGCATACGAAAATCTTATTTTGCAGCTATTTCATCAACAAAACTATATTAATAGAGCAAGAGACAAATAACAATCATAAAATACTTCCGTTAACCCTGAATCTTTCCTTTGGCAGGACAGCAAAAAGGAACAACCCTGATTACAAGGCTGTCCCTCTCCCCCCCCCGTTCCTTAAAGGGGATTCTCGAATAGCTCATGCAGCATCTTTTCCTTGTTGTTCAGAAATTGCTTCATGATGACGAAATGATCGGTTTCCTCCAGCGTCCGGGTGTCGATTCCTTCATGTGTCAGATGATACAGAACAGAGTCAGGGTAGGCCATCAAAATCGGGGAATGCGTAGAAATGATAAACTGTGAGCCCTGCTGTACGAGTTCGTGAATCCGTGCAAGCATGGCCATCTGACGCAAAGGCGATAACGCAGCCTCCGGCTCATCCAGAATATACAGCCCGTGTCCGCCAAACCGATGCACAAATGCAGCAAAGAAAGACTCGCCATGCGACTGCTCATGCAGCGACTTCCCCCCGTAGGACTCTCGAATGGGTCGACCTCTTCCTTCTCGATCCAGCTCGTCAATATGAGTCGCCACGTTATAGTAGCTCTCCGCCCGGAAAAAGAAGCCATCCTTCGGCTTATCTATCCCTCTCACCAGCCGGATATACTCATGTAGTGAGGAGTGTGTGGCCTGTGTAGAAAAATTAAAATTTTTGGTGCCACCCTCTGCATTAAATCCCCAGGCGACTGCGATTGCCTCCATAAGCGTCGATTTACCTACGCCGTTTTCTCCAACAATATAAGTAACGGAAGGATGGAAATTGAGTTCATTCCACTGGTGAAGAGCCTTTAAGTTAAAAGGGTATTGGCTCCTGTCAGCATCTGGAGGCAACAACAGCTCCAATCGACGTATAAAAAGATTGCGATCCCATATACTCATGTCCAGTTCAGCTCCATTGCCAAGCAATTTACTAGGTATTTCATCATTATATTGGAATTATTTACAGCGATCAATCTGAAATCCATTTTCGTAACCCTTCTGTTGTTATTCAAGCGGTAAATACAGGTATAATATATAGTAGGGTAAATTTCATTATTTTTCAGGCAGGTGAATCGATGAATCCAAATCACAAACCAATCCAATCCTTTAAAATCGTACAGTTCTTAATAACCATCTACAGGCAGCGAATGACACGTATTTTGCTACCGCTGGCTGTACTGGCTTTTATTATATGGGAGGCTGGACGTGAGCTGAAAAGCTTCAATCTGGCACGTATGCTTCATGAGCTGCGGCGAATGGATGCCGCGTTCCTCATCGAAATCGGCTTGTTCTCACTGGCAGCGGTGGCGGCCATGAGCGCATACGATTACGTGATCAGGCATCATTTCAAGCTTCAGGTCAAGCCTGGAACGACATTTCGGTACGCCTGGATCTCCAATACCTTCAATAATGTCTTTGGCTTTGCAGGCTTTACAGGCGCGGGACTCCGCACCGTGCTGTACAAAAAAAGCGGCGTGCCGCTGGGTGTCATCACCTCTGCGGTCGTATTCCTTTCGCCTATCGTCATTACAGGATTGTCTTTACTGGCTTGGGGAGCCATTATCCATCTGTATCCGGTACAGCCCGTACTGGATGCTCATCCGTGGCTTCATTGGGCGCTATGGGGAATGGCGTTGTACCTGCCGCTGTTTCTGATCCTTCAACGATCCAAGCGTTACGCCAAATGGTTCAATAAGGGAGAAGGCCGGCTCTCCTGGCCCACGATCTCCGCCTCCATTGGCGCTTCGCTGCTGGAATGGCTGATGGCCGGTCTTACCTTTGCATGGATCGGCTCATACTTGCTTCATGAGCTGCCAATCAGTGCCGTGTTCGGCATTTATGTCATTGCTGCGATTGCCGGACTCATCAGTCTTGCACCCGGAGGGGTCGGTGCTTTCGACATCATTGCCCTGCTCGGACTGCAATTGGCGGGCGCCAATCCGGATCGGGCCCTGGCTGTGCTATTGGTCTTTCGCGTCTTTTATTTCATCATTCCGTGGCTGATCGGCCTGGTCTTGGCCGCGCTGGAGATAATTCCGCGCAACGAGCGCTTGAGCCAGCTGGCTGAGACAGGCTGGGATTACTCCCTTAATGCCTGGCAGAAGGTATGGGGCTGGCCTGGTCAGTTCCGGTTTTTGGCCGATCTGGGGGTATGGGCGCTTGGCAAGCTGGTACTCATCTCAGGCGTTGTGCTTCTTTTGTCTGCGGCTACGCCCGGCCTGTTATATCGGCTCCGTTTTGCCGAGCATTTGCTCAGTCTGCCTGTCATGCGCTTATCGCATGAAATCTCGGTTATCATCGGGATTATGCTTGTCGTCCTGTCCCATGGGATATCTCTGCGTATTCGCAGAGCATTGCGATTGACGCTGATACTGCTGCTGGCGGGCGCTATTTTTACCTTTATCAAGGGTCTGGATTTTGAAGAAGCCTTGTTCCTGCTGTTCGTGGCGTTAATGCTGTGGATCTCGCGTTCACGGTTTTACCGGGTCAGTGCGCCGCTGAATCGTCACAACATTTTAATATGGGGCGGGTTATCTCTCCTTGTGACCGGAGCTTATTTTATGATTGGAGCAGGCTCCAATACTCCGTTTATGCGCCATCTGCATGCCAAGGTTCATCTGGATTTTTTTATGAACCGCAGCGATTATGGGGTTACTGCCGTGTTCAGTTTGATTTTGGCATGGGTGTTCCTGACGGTGTATTTCTTCCTCAGACCGCAACGCGGAATTGGCAATCTGCCCGACGTACAGGAGCTGGATAAGCTAAAAGAGTTTTTGGATCGGCAGGGCGGCAATCTCGTTTCTCATATGCTTTTTCTCGGTGATAAGTATCTGTATTGGACCAGGAACGAACAAGTCGTGATTCCTTATGCTCGCAGCCGGGACAAACTGATTGTATTGGGCGACCCGCTTGGTCCAAAAGAGCGTGTGAGTGAAGCGATTCAGGAATTCCAGCGATTCGCAGACCGGTATGCGTTGACGGCTGTATTTTATCAGGCATCACCGGAGTATTTGTCCATCTATCACGAGAACGGTTATCGCTTTTTCAAGCTGGGCGAGGAAGCGCTGGTGCCACTGGAGTCCTTTACACTGACAGGCAAAAGCAACCAGACGCTGCGCAGCGCCAAAAACCGCTTTGACCGCGAGGGCTACTCGTTCGAAATGATTCAGCCGCCTTTAGAGGCGTCACTCATTGAGGAACTGCGTCATATTTCTAACATCTGGCTGGACGGACGCAAGGAAAAGGGGTATTCACTCGGCTGGTTCAAAGAACCTTATCTTCAGCTAGCACCAATTGCACTGTTAAAGGACCCCGAAGGAAAGGTCATCGCCTTTGCTACAATGGCCCCTGCCTATGATCGTGAACAGACGGTTTCCATTGACCTGATGCGACACTTGCCTGACACGCCGAATGGCACGATGGATTATTTATTCACACGGGTCATTGAATGGGCCAAGGAGAACGGGTATACGACATTTAATCTCGGCATGGCACCACTGTCTCAGGTAGGACAAAGTGAAAAGGCACTGCGCGAGGAAAAGCTGGCCAGACTCGTGTTTCAATACGGGGGACAATTTTACGGCTTTCAGGGGCTTCGACGCTTTAAGGATAAGTTCAAGCCGCAATGGGAGCCACGTTATCTGGCCTATCCTGCTTCTGTCTTTTTGCCGATTCTGACGCTGGAGATGGTATACCTCGTGTCCAAGCGTTCGGACTAAACAATAGCATGCTGACAACAGCAAAACCCAACATAAAAAAGGTGTTCCCCAACCACGACGGTTGCAGGAACACCCTTTTGATTTAGAAAGGATTCTTAGAAGCTGCCTTTTACAACAACTTCGGACAGTGGAAAACGTCCTGATGGACGTGCTGGCACTTGTGCCTTGCCTACACTAATAAGCATGACTGGCAGGTAACGTGCAGGAATGTTGAATTGCTCGATCAGTTGTGCAGGAATAAAGCCGCCCATAGCGCAAGTATCGTACCCCAAAGATTTAGCAGCCAGCATAATGTTTTGCGCCGCCAAAGATGAGTTCAGAATCGCCGCATCGCGAGCCACTTGCGGATTTTGGTATGCCCCGTTGATTTGACCCACCAAGGCATCACGAATTTCTGCTGGCAATGTGCCTGCTTCTACCGCTTGATCATAAATGACTGTGTTACGGTTTGCTTCCAAATCGCCCAACACGGCAATCGTTACGGAGCTTTCCGCGACTTGACCTTGGTTATAGGCGATAGGCAGCAATTTTTGCTTGTCCGCTTCGCTTTCGATCACGAGGAATTTCCAGTGCTGAAGGTTCCACGCAGAAGGCGCTTCAATAGCAGCTGTCAAAATAGCTTCCAGATCTCCCTCCGGCAATTTAAAATCCTTCACATAGCTTTTCACCGCGTGTCTTTCACTAATAACAGAAAGTGTTTCGTTTTTTTGGATGCTCGACATTGTGGGCACACTCCTAATGTTTTTATAATATATATCTAACTTGAATCCTCATTAACTTCCCAAACTACTGCAATTATAAAAATGATAGTGAATGATGTCAATATATTTAAGTATGATGACCCTGCACTCAAAATACAGTAGAATACGAGTAAGACATTCATATCGGTAGATGCCCGCCGATCGGACAAGACACGATGAGTTTATTGGTTCTTATTTGAATGAAAAAGGAGTGCTACAATGATTGGATCGTTTAAAAAAACGGATGTTGCTTTGTTTGCCGCCTGGATCGTAGCTTGTGTGGCCACCTTGGGCAGTCTGTATCTCAGTGAGATTTTGGGATACGAGCCTTGTAAGCTGTGCTGGTTTCAGCGCATTCTGATGTATCCCCTGACGCTTTTGCTCGGGATCGCTTATTTTAGGGGAGATACGGGAATACGCCGTTATGTCATGCCGCTGGCTATCATTGGAGGTGCCATTTCGGCCTATCATTTTACGATTCAGCGCATCCATGCAGCCGCCAAAGCAGCTACGCAAGCCTCAACCTCCTGCGGCAGAGTATCCTGTGAACAGGATTACCTGAACTGGTTTGATTTTATCACCATTCCTTTTCTCGCACTCATTGCCTTTATCCTTATTATTGCAGCGATGGGTTATATCATGCGCCAGGAAAAAAAATCAGCTCAGGGAGAGGTACAAGCCAAGAATCCTGCATAAACATGATAGTGACCCGATTATAGGGCCAGGCACCACCTTGAGGCGTATAATCCGCTTGCCGGAGGAAAGACTGTGACTAAATATATCCATTACATATGTGTTATAATGATAGCGGTTTGCAGTCTGTCCAATAACGCTTACATTCCTTATAGAGGGGGCCCAGTTCATGTTTCATATCAGCACCCCATTTCTCCAATATGGCGCGACCTTCGGCATGATCCTAATCGCTATTTCGGCTATTTTTATCCGCATGAAGACAGGTCACCGTCCTATTAACGCCAAAAAGATCATCATCCCTCCACTCGGCATGAGCACCGGCTTTATGATGTTTGTCGTGCCGGAGATACGGGTTCCCTGGCTTTGGGCACTTGGCGCTTTTCTGATAGGCTGGTTCATTTTTTCCTACCCGCTGATCCGCAGTACCAAGTTTGAGCTTCAAGAAGGGAAGGTTTACGTACAACGCTCGCGGGCCTTCTTTTTTATCCTGATCAGCCTGCTGATCATCCGACTGCTGCTGCATGAGTTTATTCAGCATTACATTACCATTCCGCAGACAGCAGGGCTATTTTTCATATTAGCCTTCGGAACCTTGCTGCACTGGCGGCTGCGTATGTATTTTCAATATCGTGAGTTTGCTTCGGACGAGAAGGAAATCCGCATCTGACCAACAGGAACATACATGCATCAAGGCATGTTGCTGTATAGACCAAGAAGACACGTTCTCCCAGCAGGAGCCGTGCCTTTTTGGTCTTTTGGTTTAGTTGGGCAAAAGATACCCTAGAATACGCAGGCCTATGATAAAAGAGACTGTCCTGTGGACAGCCTCCTCTCTGTAATATGACCAGCTCGTTCAAGCCATTCATCTGTACGCTGCCCGGATGATATCTCTTCTTATTGCTGGGTCAAAATGATCGGGCCGTCCGCTGTAATGGCCAGCGTGTGCTCGTATTGCGCCGACAAGCCGCCGTCCAGCGTACGTGCAGTCCAGCCGTCCGCATCAATTTTACTGCGGTATGTGCCTGTGTTGAGCATCGGCTCAATCGTAATGACCATGCCTTCTTTCAGACGCGGCCCGCGGTGTGGAGGTCCGTAATGCGGAACCTGTGGTTGCTCATGCATTTCTTCCCCGATGCCATGCCCAATAAATTCGCGTACGACCGAGAAGCCTTCTGCTTCTGCATAAGTTTGAATCGCATGGGAAATGTCCCCGATCCGGTTACCTATAACGGCCTGCTCGATCCCTTTGTACAGAGATTCTTTGGTGACGTCCAGCAGCTTTTGCGCCTGCTCAGATACGTTACCCACTGCATACGACCAAGCAGAATCCGCCAGCCAGCCGTTCAGGTTCACAACCATATCGATGGTTACGATATCTCCGTCCTTCAACGGTGTCTTGTTCGGAAAGCCATGGCAAATCACATCGTTAGGTGATCCGCAAGTTGCAAACTGGTAGCCGTTATAGCCCTTTTGCTCCGGTGTTGCACCATGCTTTTTCATGAATGATTCCGCAAAGGCATCAATCTCCAGTGTTGTAATACCTGGCTTGATCATTTTGGCAATTTCCCGGTGACAAGCAGCCAAAATCTCGCCAGCTTTTTTCATATTTTCAATTTGTTCTTTGGTTTTAATGATAATCATTAAACGGTCTCCTTCTTTTCCGTGTTCGTTCCACTTTTCACTACTTCCTTTTGCTGCTTCTATTGTAACGCTAAAAGCTGCGAAATGGAACCGATGTCCATTGATACCGTTTACAAGCATCTTAAATTGGGTATATAATACCCATGACTTGTATACTAGTATGAAAAATCATTTCCAAGATAGGAGTATCCTATGAAATATCCAACAACCTGGTTACAAGGTGCGTCACTTGGGGAAAGGATTGCTTGTGAACTCCGGCTCCAGATTATACGCGGCATACAGCTCCCAGGCACCGTGCTGTCTGAGAACCAGATTGCTGCCGATTTTGGCACAAGTCGTTCTCCTGTACGCGAAGCCTTGAAGGTGCTTGCCGGTGAAGGGCTTCTCCGTCTGGAGCGCATGGGAGCGATTGTCATCGGCATGACCCCCGCTGATATGGAGGAGCTGTTCGACGTAAGAAAGCTGATTGAGCATTTTGTTGTACAAAGGTACATACATAGCGATAATACCGGATTGGTGACCACTTTAAACCGGATGATCGACAAAATGGAAGTCGCTCTCAAGCACAGGGATGTCGCTGAATTTTCACTTCAGGACTTTAATTTCCATGAAGCCTTGGTTCAGGAGGCAGGCCATACCCGCATTCTTCATACCTGGAATGGAATGAGACAGCTGATCCTGACGGTCATGCTGGCTGCCACAGAACAACGCTTTGCGTCCAACATTGAAGAATCCCAAGTTACGATTCACAAACATCGCACCTTTGCGAACGCTTTAAATCAGGGTGATGCGCAGGATTTATTCGAGTTTATTGAGGATCATTATCGAGACACCCGCAACGCGGTTAACGATAGCGTACTGTCTCCCTATCACAAGACACGGTCCTAGTCTGTACATGCGTGACAAAGAGCCGATGCACCGCGCTTTACGCGTTTTCAGCAAGCGCGGTTCTTTTTCCAATTGAAGTTGTCGACAAGTATACATACAACTGCATATGAATGAATAAATTACCAAAGGACTGGGCAGCACGCTACTGTATTTTTCAACATGTCCGTTCCGCAGACTTTAAAATCATGGACCGTTATGGAAACCATTCTCTCCATGGTCGCTTTCGGTTTGATTATGCTGCTGAGTGTGTTAATTTAACGATAAAGAGGTAATAACGGTAAGTGAAGGGGAGATTGACTATGACAGACACCCGATACATGATCGGCGTCGATATCGGTACGACCAGTACCAAGGCAGTGCTTTTCGAGGAAAACGGCAATATTGCCGCCCAGCATCATGTAGGCTATCCACTGCATACACCTGAGCCCGATGCGGCGGAACAGGACCCGGAAGATATTTTTAAAGCCGTTGTAACCACGGTGCAAGAGGTCATGAAGCAAAGCGGAGTGCCAGCCGAGCATGTGCTCTTCGTCTCCTTCAGTTCGGCCATGCACAGCGTACTGGCGGTGGACAAGAACGGCAAGCCGTTGACCGCCTCCATCACCTGGGCAGACAACCGCAGCGTCAAATGGGCTGAAGCGCTCAAGCATAAATACAACGGACACGACATTTACTTACGCACCGGGACGCCCGTTCATCCCATGTCACCGCTGACGAAGCTGATGTGGATTACACGGGATTTACCGGATGTGGCGGCTCAGACGTACAAATTCATTTCGATTAAAGAATATGTATTTGCCCGGCTATTCCATCAATATGTTGTCGATCATTCGATTGCCTCCGCGACAGGTCTCATGAATTTGCAGCAGCTGGATTGGGACGAGGAAGCACTGCGCATTGCAGGTGTAACGAAAGAACAGCTGTCCGAGCTGGTGCCAACGACTCATGTGCTACAAGGGCTGAATAAGAACTACGCCCATGACATGGGCCTGCTGGAAACGACTCCTTTTGTTATCGGGGCCAGTGATGGGGTCTTGTCCAACCTCGGCGTGAATGCAATCAAGCCGGGAGTTGTCGCGGTCACCATCGGTACCAGTGGAGCCATCCGTACCGTGGTCGATCAGCCGCTGACCGATGCCAAGGGACGCTTTTTCTGTTATGCGTTGACCGAAAAGCTGTGGGTGATCGGCGGCCCGGTGAATAACGGCGGGATTGTGTTCCGCTGGATACGGGATGAATTTGCAGCCTCCGAGGTGGAAACGGCCAAACGCTTGGGAATCGATCCGTATCATGTGCTGACCCAAATCGCGGAACAGGTGCGTCCCGGCTCGGACGGTCTGCTTTTCCTTCCGTATTTATCCGGCGAACGCGCACCTCTGTGGGACCCGAATGCACGCGGCTCTTTCTTCGGCCTGTCCCTGCGCCATAAAAAAGAGCATATGATTCGCGCCGCACTGGAGGGCGTGCTGTTCAACCTGTACACGGTCATGCTCGCTATGGAAGAGGTCATCGGCAGACCGTCAGTCATTCACGCCACTGGCGGATTCGCACGCTCGGAGCTGTGGCGTCAGCTCATGGCGGATATTTTCGATCAGGAGGTCATCATCCCCGAAAGTCTGGAAAGCTCCTGTCTGGGCGCAGCTATTCTGGGCTTGTACGCCCTCGGACGGATTGACTCGCTGGATGCAGTATCCGGTATGATCGGCACCACTCACCAGCATAAGCCTGTGGCAGCCCATGTGGATATTTACCGCGATTTACTGCCGATTTATATCCGCATCTCGCGTAAATTTGAAGAAGAGTTCAAGGATATTGCGGAGTTTCAGACCAAGTCCCTACAAACCTCAAATTAATGGAACCTGTTACAGCATGGTTGCGTATTACCGTTTCATAAGAACCTGTCTATGTCAGCTAATGATATAAAATAATCAGTTGGACAGGATACGAAGGAGGATTAGACGATGCTCAAAAAAATGCTGCACCGCCTGCTACATTCCACCTCTCATTCTCATAAGCGGCGATACAGCAGCTCAGATCGTTATTACGACCGTAAACGCCATTCTTCATCAGACGGCTACAAAAATAGTCATAACGGACACCGATATTACAAGGACAAACGCCGTCATTACTCCAGTTCCTAGCCGAGTAACAAGAACAAGAAACAGGAACAGGAAGCGGCAACAGGATATTGCGTGGAGTATATCGGAACACAAGAAGGAACCATAGCTCCTTCAATCCTAATAAAGCGAAGATCCTTCTCATCAAGGAGCTTCGCTTTATTGTTATACACCCTCCTTATGCAGGGCAACATCTGTGCATTTTACAGGAAATCGGCTATGACCGAAATTACAGAAACATGGTTTTGGAAATGATTACCAGCAAAATAAACAGCACCAGAATTGCTCCCATAGAGGTCCAGGCTCCCATGCCACAACCCATACCACCTAATCCATACATATGACTCATTTACAACACTCCTTTCGCTCATTTACAGGATCATTGTATGTAGATCGGGTCAAATGAGTAAGGGGCATTCCCCTATTTTTACGGTGAATGTCTGGCTATCTTTATGGACTATTATTATGAATTAACATCCATCTGCTGCAATGCTTCCTCCAGCTCCAGTATAAATTGTCGGCTATGTTCATACCGTGGACCCATCTGAAAAAGCCGCTCCAGCATATGACGAACTGGTGGACTGAGCTTCAATTCCTCCTGCCAGCTTCCCGGTGGTTGATCCGGTTGCGGCTCGTAGCTGCTATACAGCATAAAAAGCATCAAGTGACCGACATCATACAAATCGCTATAGACAGCGACGTCCTGCCGCTCAGGCGCGCGCTTGTCCAGCATGGCTTCGGTGAATACATCCTCCTGTCGCTCTCCTACCGCCAGCGCAAGACCAAAGTCGATCAAGTACAGTTTCCCTGCTCGATAAAGCACATTCGGGATGCGGATATCCCGATGGATATAGCCCCGTTCATGCACATGCTTAACCCTTTCCATCAGCTCCAGCATGTAGACGATACATTCCCGTTCTGTAAAAGAACGCTCCTCTTCAAATATAAGCTCCTCCAGCGTCCTGCCCGGGATATATTCCATAACCAGGTACATTCCGTTCGGATGCTTTACCCTTTCGAGCAGCTTCGGGATATAGGGATGGTCCATCTGCTGCATGATATCGGCCTCACGCTGCAGCAGCTGAACTGCCTTCGCCCGCTTGCTCGGTCTGGGCAGCTTGACCGCTACCTCCTGCCCACTCTGCCCATCCTGACAGAGGTAGGTCAGACCATAGCTGCCCATGCCCAGCAGTGAAAGAATACGATACCGTCCGCTTAGTATATCGCCAGGCTGTTTCGGATAATCGATCCATGATTGATAAGTGTTTCGCAACCAAGCAAACATCTTTCTGCCCTTTCCTTTACATGCCGCAGCCAATCTCTTTCTCTTTCCATGCGACTTGTTCTCTTATTCTTTTGTTCTTGTGTTCCACCATTATACCATCACAATAAAGACCATCAGAGCCGGGAAGGTCTGATGGCCTATCAGAAAAATGAAGGTTATGCCTCTCTGCGTCTGCGTGGCGCCAACCCGAGCCAGGATAGCAGCGAATTGCGCGATTTGCGCTGCCTGCCCTGATAGGTACGCAAATTGGTAATTAGCTGTCGATCCCGCTCCTCGTCAGCCCGTTCTTTCATCCAGCGTTTTTGATCCTCCAGTTGGTTAGAAAGGCTAATATTTTTTTCCACCAAACGGCTATGCTCCGCTTCCAGCTCTTCCAAACGATTTCGCATCTCCAGCAAAGCACTTTGCACCATATCCTGCATCTGCGTCAGTCCTTGCGGCTCTATGGGCTCCTGCAACTGTAGCTGCACCGTTTCTTCTGAAAGTTCCTGTACATTGATTTCATCCTGTATGCCTGCCGACTCCAGAGTAGCAACGGCTTGCGCCTGTACCACAGACGCCTTCCTGCCCTCAGCCGCCGCCATTATCTCCTCCCAGGTTGCAGCCAATGATTCCGCATCCGAGACGGGCGGCAAACGGAATTCTTCATCCTCGATTGGGAATGGTGCGGTCACCCTCTCAAGCACCACCTGTACTGCCTGATCCATCGTCATATGATCTTCACGCAGCGCTTTTCGCATCCCCCTTAGGCACTCTACATCTTCTGGATTGAACATTCTCGACTGGTTCGCGGAACGCTGAAACACATAGCCCTGCTCCTCCAGCGCTGCCGCATATTTACGAAGGGTACTTGCCCCGATTTTCAACTGTCTGGCCGCTTCCGTCGTCGATCTGCTTTCTTCCATTGATCATTACCTCCCCGGATGGTATGGAAAGAAATAAGCTTGTATATATACAATTCGCGGAACCAAATGGAAACCCTTTGGCAGAAAACTTCTAATATTGCGGACTGCTAGGAACCTTTGTCATAACCGAAGATTATAAAAAAATGCAAGAAACGACACGCGGAAATGCTTCTGATCTATGCACCTTTAGAACTTTTTCGAAACGTCACATAAATGTCATATTTCCAGTGTCTCGATGACACTATTCCTTCCATTGATATAATGTATTTTTTAGTCCATATCGATGTTCCCTTAAAATGAGATTGAACCATGTCATCCTCCATTCCAGTGAAAATGTCGATAAATTCACGATTTTGCTGCAATTCATCTCAAAAAAGCAGCTCTATTTACAGTTTCTTTTTAATTTTTCAGTATAAAGGTAAAACAATGGATATTTTCAAAAGATCATCAATATGTTATGTTATGTAACGTAAAATGGATTTCAGACATAATTTGTAGCATATTAACGTTCACTGGAACGAGGAGGAAACATAAATGAAGGGAAAGGCAAGGAAAGTAGCGATTGTCGGCGCGGGAATGGTCGGTTCGAGCTGTGCCTACTCAATGGTCAATCAGTCCATTTGTGACGAAATCATGATGATTGACCGCACATATGACCGAGCCTTGGCACATGCCCTCGATCTATCTCATTGTATGGATTTTACGTCCACACGTACTAAGGTACATGCGGGAACGTATGCAGATTGCACAGATATGGATGTTGTGATTATAACAGCAGGGGCCAATCCGAAGCAGGGGCAACACGACCGCCTGTCGGTATTGGATGACGCAGTGATTATCACTCGGGAGATTGTAACAGCCATTATGGAGAGTGGTTTCGACGGTATCTTCGTCATTGCAGCTAATCCTGTCGACATAGTGACCTATCTGGTGCAGAGTATTTCCGGTCTGCCGCGCAGCAAGGTGATCGGCACAGGCACCTCTATTGACTCATCCCGCCTCAAGACGCTGCTTTCTGAAGTATTTTCCATCGATCCCCGCAGCGTACAGGGCTATGCCCTTGGCGAACATGGCGATTCCCAATTCGTCGCCTGGTCACACGTCACGATTGGCGGAAAGCCGCTCTTGCACATTTTGCGTCAGCATAAAGAGCGATTCAGCCACGTGGATCTGGAGGACATTGCCCGGAAAACGAAGGATGCAGGCTGGGAAATTTTCACTCGCAAGGGCGCTACTTATTTTGGTATAGCCAATGCGCTGGCCTACATTACCCGTTCCATTTTGAATGATGACGGTAAAATTATAGCGGTTTCTGCCGTATTGGACGGCGAGTACGGGCACAGCGATGTCTGCACGGGCGTTCCGGCAATCATCGGCAGCGGAGGAATTCAGGAAATCATCGAGTTGGAGCTAAGCCCTGAAGAACAAGCCAAGTTCGACGCCTCCTGCCGTCTCATTAGCAATAATATTCGTGCCATGCCGGGCTTGGTGTAAAGACCTGCATTACGCCGGATTGAGGTATAGTGTTCTCATTTCAAT
This sequence comes from Paenibacillus kribbensis, assembly GCF_001705305.1. Taxonomy (GTDB): domain Bacteria; phylum Bacillota; class Bacilli; order Paenibacillales; family Paenibacillaceae; genus Paenibacillus; species Paenibacillus kribbensis_B. The sequence continues at coordinate 74,619 of NZ_MCBP01000011.1, read as the reverse complement.
CCGGTGGGGACAAACTAGCTACCAAGTCACCACATTCTCTTCAAAGCGAGGGATTATTATGATATATTTATTTTTCAACCAACTGAACCCCCTTGTCCCCACTCTGCTCATTTGCCCGTTAATTGCTATTATAATCGGGGTTATTTGTTCGTTTTTTCATTCGAGGGTTCTGCTAGCTGTAGGGATCGCTCTTTTACTTCCTCTCCTGTTTATAACAACAAGTATAGCCACCTTCAAATCCAACTTGGACGCATGGGCGATATACGGTATTATGTATGCCCTGATTACTTATGCTTCATTTAGGATCACTTCACGAATCAGAAGCTGAATCAGCTCTATATTCCAATTCTGAGATGTCCCTGGAAGATGAAATATTCGAACAGATGGAGGTGAGCCCCATGTACCAGCAAGCTAACCTCCTATATTCTCACTCTAAATCTCTTTATAACGAAACACCGTCAGACCCGCAAACAAAAACACAACAAAGCTACCCAGGACAACCGTAATCAGCGTATCGGTTGGCACCATGAACGCCCCGAAGTTGTCTTTTCCGCTCGGCATCATCGCCAGCAAAGGCTGCACCCACGGATAATATGGGCCGTAGGTCTGGGAGTTGGCGATCAGAATATTCGGCACGGTAAAGACGAAATTCAATGCAAGCGGTGCGGCAAAGCTGGACCACAGGAAGGACACCATCAACTGCAACGCAGCTAGCGGCAGACAGGCAACCCAGCCTGCGAGCAGACTTTGGACGATCACTTCCCAAGGAATCGGTCCGTTCATACCCTGCACAGCTCCAACACCCAGCAGCGCTCCCCCGAACAATAGCTGGGTCAATCCGACCAAGGCCATAATAATCGTCAGCTTGGCCGCGTACAGACTGGTGCGGGACAATGGCAATGACATCAATTGCTTCCAACCGCCGCCCCCATGCTCGAATCGGCAGATCAGGGATGCAAACACGGCTGTGAGCATCGGCATGAGCAGCAGCGCATGTACTGTAAGCATGGCAGTCAACAGCAGCAGCCAGTTCCCTCCCGGGTTCGCCAGCAATCCAATCAGGACGGCAATCGCCGGGCTGACGAGCGCAAGCAGCCAGACGGGCGATTTAGCCATTTTCAACCGTTCGACAGAAAGCAGCCGTACATATCCTCCGAGCATTACGCCACATCCTTTCGGCTAAAATGAGCCGCTGTCAGCAGGCTGAGAAGTACACCCGTTCCGCAGCCGATGGACGCGAATATCCACGCTTGAGGCGCAGCCCATGCGAATTGCGGCCAAGCCGGCGGAAACCATTCGGACAGCTGTGAAGCAAACAGGCTGCCGATGCCCAGCGTAATGCCCAGTGTTACAGGCAGCGCCTGATTATGGAACGTGACCGTTAGCCACAACAGCAGTACGAGCATAGGCAGTGTACCACCCAAGGGCCAAAACCCGAGCCGCAGTAATTCGCCTATTGGCGCAGGCTCTCCTCCGAAGCCGAGAAGCATTCCCAGCCCCCACGTTCCAGCCGTCAGGAGCAGACAGGACACACACAGCATGCCGATGGCCAGCGTCAGCTTCGCCATATAGACACTGAATTTTGAAATAGGCAAGGCCAGTAGCTGCTTCCAGGAATTAGACGAATGCTCCACATTCGCCAGCATGGAAGAGACCATGGTGGCTCCTAGCACCAGCGCAAGGGGGACGAAAAGAGCAATGTTATCCATCAAGGATTCCCACAAATGACCCTTGTATCGCGGAATCAGATAGTCATAGCGGAGTCCGAAGTTCAGTCCCTGCATGGCCACCAGCCCAAGAGGGCCGAGGAATACCAGGAACCAGATTCCCTTTCTGCGTGCTTTGAGCAGATCCGCCGTCAGCGCCCGCAGCATCATAGGGAGCCCCCTCCTTTGCCCACCACTTGCATGAACATATCCTCCAGCGATTTGCGGCGTTCCTCCACACGATACACGGCATGCGTGTTTTCGACCAATCTTCTGACCAGCAATGCAACAGCCGCATCGTTCATATTTTCAAAATCCAGTGCTGCTCCGTCCTTTACCGAATGGTAGCCTTGCTCACGTGCAATGAGTTGAGCTGCCTCCGGCTCCGATACGACGATACGAATTCCCCCTGCGGATTCCTGACGGAGATTGTGAATCGTATTTTGGAAGACCAATTCGCCTTCACGGATAATGCCGACGGTATTCGCCATCTGCTCCACCTCGCTCAGCAGATGGCTGGATACCAGTACAGTGATCCCCCGTTTCTCGGGCATCATCTGAATCAATTCGCGCATTTCCTGAATGCCCTCCGGGTCCAAACCATTCGTAGGCTCATCCAGAATAAGCACTTCGGGATTCCCGAGCAGTGCTGCTGCAATGCCAAGTCTCTGCTTCATGCCCAGCGAGTAGCCTTTGACCGGGCGTTTGGCGTGTTTGGTCAGTCGAACGACCTCCAATACGTCGGCAATGTTCTCTTTGGGCACATTCAAAATGCGGCGAATGGCCTCCAGATTTTCGATTGCGTTCAAATGACCGTAATACGAAGGATACTCTACCAACGAGCCAACTTTGCGCAAAATATCGAGCTTATGTCTGCGAATATCCTGTTCAAATATGTGGATCGTTCCCCGGGTTGGACGAATGAGTCCAAGCAGCATTCGGATCGTTGTCGTTTTCCCCGCTCCGTTCGGACCGAGAAAGCCATAAATATCTCCACGGCCTATTTTCAGGTCCAGTTGATTAACCGCAGCACGGCCTTTGTATATTTTGCTGAGACCGTTCGTTTCAATAATGTATTCGTTCAAATTCCTCACCTCGGCACCTATCGTAACGTACCAAGTTTAAAGCTGAGGGAACCCTTTGTTTAAGTTTTGTTTAAGAGGCGAATTTGTGTCCCGGCAGAGGAACTGACAATATCCCTCTCCAGCTTCATTTCACGAGCCAACAATTCCGTAATCGCCAAGCCAATCCCCGCTCCTTTTTCACAAGACTGGCGCTCCATTCCCGGACCTTTATCTGCAATAACTAGCGCCGATTTCCCGTAATGCTCTTGTACATGAATCCCAATATAGCAGCCTGAAGCGGCATGGCGAACTACATTTTGGAAAATATTATCCAGCAAACGGCGGAAGCCCTGCTCATCGACCTTCCATACGATACTATGCTCGGGCAGATCGATATCCACCTCAAAGCCTTCCTTTTCCCACACCGGATACCAGCTGGCTGCACATTCCCTCACCAGCCGCAGGATATCGCGTGGTTCGTTATGCAATGTGTATTTGCCACTGGATAGCAGATTGTAGGTAAGCAGGTTGTCGATCAGACTCCCAAGGTCCTTTAACTTGTTTTCCATCAGCGTAATCGACTGCTTCCCTTTGCTGCTCAGATTTTCCGCATCCAGTGTGTACAGATGACTGCGCACAACCGTAAGCGGTGTCCGAATATCGTGTGACAGATCCGCGACCAGCCTTTTCCGCAGCTCTTCCTCCTGTCGCTCACGTCCCCGACTATCTGCCAACTGCTCAACCATCTGATTGAACGCTTCCTCCAGCTTGCCGATTTCATCCGGGCGTCCAGTAGTGACAAAAATGGGTAATCCATCCTCCCCTCGCTGCGACATGGCCGCCTGAAGCCGCACCAGTCTGCGCCGAATGCCTACAAAAAACAGGAGAGACACGAATATAAAGCCTGCAAGCATCAATACTATGAAAAAGAGGTAGTACATCAATATGCTGCTATTTGTATGCTGCTGTTCAAAGAATGAACGGGGCACTTTTAATACCATGTAACCCTGATTCACATCTTCTTTGCCGCCACCAATAAAGGCCACTACTGTGAACGGTCCCTTGTAGCTTGCTTGCTTCATAAAGGCGATAGCTTGCGCCGCACTCCATTGATCTGGAACTTCTGGTTGAGTGGGTAGCTCCAACCTTGTTTTCCCGGTAGCATCCACCCAAAATATCTGCGAATCGGGAAATATGTCCCGCTGTATTTTGCGCAGATGGGCCGAGATTTGCTCGGGTGAGGCTCCTTTCAAGGCTACAGCTTCACGATGCCAGCTACTTTCGGTATGGGCAAAGGAGGGGTAGCTTGGGTTCTTAGGCGTGAGACTCGTCTTCCAGTTAAACAACATATCATAGATAATCATGGTGGCAGGCAAAATAATAGGCAATAGCAACATGGCTACCACAATAATGAGCAGATAGCGAAATAACAGCGAACTTCGAAATCGCCCTCCCTGACCAGATTCCAAGCTACGCCGCAGCCTCCCCCCACCTTTACGCAGCCCGCTCACTACGCTTTCACCCGATAGCCTACACCACGGACCGTTTCTATGATACGGGGATTCGCAGGGTCAATCTCCAGCTTCTCGCGCAGGTGCCGGATATGAACCATCAGTGTCTTGTCTCCGTCGATATACGGATCGCCCCACACAGCCTCATACATTTGCTCCTTGGTCATAATCTGGCCCAAATGCCGCAGCAAATAAGCAAAAATATGATATTGCTTGCCTGTTAACGTAATTTCTTCCCCGGTATCACGATTCACAATACGGTTATCAGGAGGGTACACCGTGAGATGTACCAGTTGTATAGATTCTTCGGGTGCGGTACCTGTTCGACGCAGCAAAACCTCCATTCGTGCAATGAGCTCATCCGGGTGAAAGGGCTTTGTCACATAATCGTCGGCAAAATCCAGCCCTTGCAGCTTATCGTCAATGGAGGTACGGGCTGATAACATAAGAATCGGAAGCTCCGGGCGCTCTTTCTTGAGCCGTTTGCCAATGGTAAAGCCATCCAGACCGGGCAGCATCACATCCAAAATGACTAGCTGGCACGTATGGACTGCTTCTACAGCCCCATCCCCACTGCGAAGCCATCTTACAGTGTAATTTCGTTCTTCCAAATATTGATGCATCCAAGCACCGATATCCTGATCATCTTCAATGTACAGTACACTTGTTTTCATCATAGACACCTGCTTATCTTTTTTTCTTTTATGTAATGGGCATTATAGCATTTATGGTACATAACTCGCCTAAAAAGGTTAATAACTACCTTATACGACATACGCTATACGATTTCAAATTTTATGGCTTGTGAAAAAGGAGGCTATTCCATGCTACTGGAAGCGATATACCATCACCCGAAACGTAATTGGGCTTTTGGCTATGATCATGAAACGATATTCCTGCGGCTTCGCACCAAGAAAAATGACCTGACCACCGTTCACGCTCTAACCGTAGATAAGTACGACTGGGAACGTACCCGGCAGCTTGTTCCGATGTCCAAATTTGCCACCGACGGCAGGTTTGATTACTACGAATGCACCGTAAAGCCTACTCATCGTCGGCTGAAATATGGATTCTTACTGGAAGATGGAGATGAACGCCTGTGGATGAATGAGGATGACTTTACTACCGAGGAACCCCAAAATGCAGATCATCTGTTCCAATACCCGTTTTTGAATCCGATTGATATTCTCAAGCCTCCTGCATGGGTGAAGGATGCCGTATTTTATCAGATTTTCCCGGAACGCTTTGCGAACGGTGACCCTTCCATTAGCCCGGAAGGTGCGGAGACATGGGGTGGCACGCCGCAAAGAGACAATTTTTTCGGTGGGGATCTACAGGGCATTCTGGATCATCTGGATCACCTGAGCAAGCTGGGGATTAGCGCCCTGTATATGACTCCTGTCTTCAAGGCAACGACGAATCATAAATACGATACCGAGGATTATATGGAGGTAGACCCGCATTTCGGGGACAAGGAGATATTAAAGAAACTGGTGAATGCCTGCCACGACCAGGGAATACGGGTGCTGCTTGATGCGGTATTCAACCATTCAGGGCGTACCTTCAAGCCATTCGTTGACGTGCTGGAAAAAGGCGAAGCTTCCCCTTACAAGGACTGGTTCCATATACATAGCTTCCCGCTGGAAGTGGTGGATGACACACCGACCTACGATACATTCGGGCTGGAGCCGATGATGCCCAAGCTGAACACTGAGCATCCTGAGGTAAAAAAGTACCTGCTGGGCGTGGCCAAGCATTGGATTGAGGAGATCGGCATCGACGGCTGGCGGCTGGATGTGGCTGACGAAGTGGATCACGCCTTCTGGCGAGAATTCCGTACGACGGTCAAGCAGGCCAATCCGGATGCGTACATTTTGGGGGAAATGTGGAATGAGTCGTCAGAATGGCTACAGGGTGACCAGTTCGATGCGACGATGAATTATCCGTTCACCTATGCGGTGAATGATTTTTTCGTCAAAAAAGTGACCGATGCCCAAAGCTTCGCCTTTGCCATCGGACAACAGCTGGCCCGCTATCCGCAACAGGCATCTGAAGTAGCCTTCAACCTGCTGGACAGCCACGACACGCCACGCCTGCTGACGCTGTGCGGAGGTGACAAGCGGCTGATGTGGCTGGCCGCTATGTTCCAGTTCACGTACATGGGCGCACCCTGCATTTATTACGGTGATGAGATCGGCCTGGATGGAGAGGCCGATCCAGGCTGCCGCAAGTGCATGGAGTGGGACACCGATAAGCAGGATCATGAGCTATTCGATTTTTACCGCAAGCTGATTGCGCTTCGCAAGGCGCATCCAGCCCTCCGCGCCAAGGGAAGCCTTACTTTTCTGGAGGCACAGCCGAAAAGCTCGTCCCTCGCCTATGAACGCCGGAGCGAGGAAGAAGTGCTGCTCGTGCTGCTCAACCGTTCCGATGAGGATCATATTTTTGAACTGGACATTCCCGAGCAGGAATGGCAATTAGCCTTTGGCGAAAGCAAGTGGTCCATAGGAACGGAAGGCTTAAAGGCCGAGCTTCAACCCTACGGCTACGCCGTGCTGAAGGCAGTACCTGTCCGGTCAGTGAAGCCTGGCATAATGCCTATATAGGCTCATGTCGGCGGGAGTACCATACGAGCACGGCCATACAAGTGAGACCACCATGAGCAGGTTAGGAAACCTGTATATTCCGGTGGTCTTTTGATATTGACGATGAAACTTTGATATAAGACAGATTACTTATTTTGAACATCTGTTCTTACTACCCCGACATCAGAAGCATTGATAGAAATCGGGTTGCCACCTTGTCCTGTCTGAGCTGAAGAAGATTGTCTGACGTCTACTGAAATTTTTTTATTTTTAAATCCACTTCTTCTTTTTCTTCCCAAAAGAATTACCTCCTTATATATACGTGATCTCCTCAAATCTCTGAAGAGATATGCTATATGCATATGCTAGAGTAGCAAAGCTTGTATCGGCGAATAATAGATCATAGAGAAAAGAGGCTGATATGAATTTAGTCGAATTTAGTTCACTGGATACGTTAGTTCGTCCAATCTAGGATACTTTCAACTTCATATGCTAAACAATCAGGAGAAAAGGAGGGGACAACATATGAAAACAAAAAGCTCATCACTGAAAAAGAAAGCAGCCGCGGGTAAGGGCAGAAAAGTCATCCTTGGCCCAACAAGAGCCCGTGCTACCGGAGACCTCGGCAATGGATTTTTACGCAGTGAATTCAGCCCATTTACCATCGCACCCAATAGCTTTCTCACTATTACTTTTAATGCCGGATCTGGCAGGGTTGTCATCAATGCAGGCTGGACCATTACCAACTTAGCCTCGGCATGGCCTACCGACAGCTTTCCGGCTACGGATACTCAATGGATATTGATTATCGAAAATCCAACGAATGTCACTAGAACGGTCACTCCGTATCTGATTACCAAAACACGGTAATTCGCACAAAAAGCGAGTATTTCCATCCATGTAAAAACCGCTTCAAGGGAAGCTGCGAAGCGGTTTTTTATGCTCTGCTTTAATATTCATGTCCATATGTGTTTTTGGTCAAAAGCCGTGTTCGTCCTCAGTTGAGAGCATCTTTGTATAAACAGGCATGGTATTGCAGACCATATGGAATATGCCGAAACATACACACCTTGCCCAAACGGGACGAAAGCGGAGGAACTTACATGAAGCGAATATTGGCCTTATGGCTATGCGTTGCGGTTATGGGGATGTTAGCAGTTACGGGTGAACCCCTACTCGCTGCTCAGACTGTTGACGGACAGCCTTATCATTTTGGGTTTAAAAAAAGTAAGGGAGGCGAGCTGCCTTCTATCGCACAAGAGGGCTTTATGCACCTGATTGAAAGACAAGGTGGCATCTTTCTAGGGGATACTACGAAAAAAGAATTATTTCTCACGTTTGACAACGGCTATGAGAATGGATACACGCCCAAGGTGCTGGATGTCTTAAAGGCTAAAAAGGTGCCAGCCGCCTTCTTTGTAACCGGGCATTTTGTAAAGGACCAGCCAGCTTTGATGCGCCGTATGGCGAGTGAGGGCCATATTATCGGCAACCATTCATGGAGCCATCCTGATATGAGCACCATTTCTCCAGCAGAGATTCGGTCCGAGCTGGATCGGGTACAAAATGCATCGGCAGAGCTAACCGGACAAAAGGAAATGAAATTCGTCCGGCCGCCTCGCGGCATTTTCAACGAAAAGGCATTGGCCCTCTGTCGAGAAGCCGGATATACAAGCGTATTTTGGTCTGTGGCTTACAAGGACTGGGATACAAATATCCAGCAGGGAGCAGACTATGCCTATCAGCAGGTCATGCGTCAGCTCCACCCCGGAGCGGTCATTCTGCTCCATTCTGTATCCAAGGATAATGCCGAGGCCTTGGGTTCGATTATCGACGAAGCTCGCAAGCAAGGCTATGAATTCAAAAGCCTGAACGACCTTAAAGTTAAGCATTACCACTAAAGCTAAAGCTGAATTTGACGAGTCGCTAAATGCTATTAGCCCGATCCACATGTGCCTACGGTAGGCCGGTGTGAATCGGGCTTTTCTGGCGAGTAAGGAACGCTAGAGATTCGATGCTATTTTAAAATCAGCTTATACACCCTTGCTTCATAAGGGCGCAGCTTCAATTCATGTAAATTCTCCCCTTGTGCCGGTTCGTAGTTAGACAGCAGCAACTCCGCTTTGGCAGCAGCGTAGCCATCTTCCTCGGGCCAATGGAAAACCGGATCACGGTCAAAGAAATTCAGAATGACCAGCAAATGCTCCTGTCCCAGCATGCGGATGAATACATACAGTTCTGTATCAAGCGGCAGCAGCAGCTTATATTCACCATAAACAATGACCTCATGCTGTTTGCGCAGAGCAATCAGCTTACGGTAATAGTGAAAAATCGAATCCGGGTTCCTTCTCTCCGCCTCCGCGTTGATGTACGTATAGTTATCGTTCATTTTCATCCATGGCTCTCCGTCAGTAAAACCCGCTGCATACCCATCATTCCACTGCATAGGGGTACGTGCATTATCCCGACTTTTTCTCCAAATCGCAGCCATAATCTCTTCCTCCGGCTCGCCTATCTTCCGTTGCTGCTCATAATAATTTAACGTCTCCACATCCCGGTAATCATCAATCGACGGGTATGCGATATTGGTCATGCCAATTTCCTCACCCTGATAAATATAAGGCGTACCTTCGAGCATATGTGTGAAGGTTGCCAGCATTTTGGCTGACTCCACACGATACTGCCCATCATCCCCAAATCGTGACAGGGCACGCGGCTGATCATGATTGTTCAAATAATTGGCGTTCCATCCTTCCAGATGAAGCACAGTCTGCCAACGGCTCATAATTTGTTTCAGCTCCACCAGTGTCCACGGCTTGAATTTCCATTTTTCAGTCCCTTGTCCTTGGGCATCGACAAACATATGCTCAAACTGGAAAACCATATTCAGCTCATGCCGTTGGTCACCCACATAATCAAGCGCCTGCTCCGGGCCCAGACCAGAGGTCTCACCGACGGTCATTAAGGGATAGCGCATCAGCACTTTTTCATTCAGCATGCGCAAAAGATCATGTACCTGCTCCAGATTGGAAAAAAGCTGATAGGCTCGCACCAATGTTCTTTTATCGGGATTATCAGCATCCGGCAGTCCTTCGGCTTTGACAATATGGGCAATGGCGTCAAAACGGAAACCATCGATCCCCTTTTTTAGCCACCATTCCACCATACGATAGAGCTCGCCTACCATCTCTTCATTTTCCCAGTTCAAATCCGGCTGGTGCTCGGAATACAAATGCATGTAATATTCGTCTGTAAGCTTGTCATATTTCCACACAGAACCAGAAAAATACGATTCCCAGTTGTTCGGATATCCGCCATTTTTGCCTGTTCGCCATATGTAGTAATCCCGCTTCGGATTATCCTTGGATGAGCGTGATTCCGTAAACCACGGATGCTCATCTGATGTGTGGTTTAATACCAGATCCATCATAATTTTGATGCCTCGTTCATGCGCCTTGTGCAGGAGTTCATCAAAGTCATCCATCGTCCCAAACTCATCCATAATGGCATAATAATCACTAATATCGTAGCCGTTATCATGATTGGGCGATTTGTACACCGGGCAAATCCAGATTACATCAATACCCAGCTCACACAGATAATCCAGTCTGGACTGGATACCCCGCAAATCTCCTTTTCCGTCTCCATCAGAATCCTGAAAGCTGATGGGATATACCTGATATACCACAGCTTTCTTCCACCATATTTTTTTAAGCATGTTTCCCTCCTGTAGCTTCTCTGTACATCCAATAGCTTATGCTGTTAACATACACGCAATACCTTTTGAAGGAATAAGACAGCATATACATGAACCAGAAGCGATGCCATTCTTAAATCAAAGGAGGAATTCATGTGAATCATCGATCCAAGGAGCCTAGAGATCTGATTGTAGAGTCTGCTGTAATCCCGCCAAATATCCATGTGGATGTGGAGTCAGCCACCGAAGGGGGAACCCGCCGCCTGATGCTTAGCGATAACCCGGAGACACTTACCCACGTAACTGTACCTACCGAGCAAGCCACCCTGTGGCATGATGTGGTTCGTACCACAACCCGAACGGTCAAGCACCGCATTTTCGGCTGGCATTACAACAAAATTGGAGGCCCCGTTAAGCTAGGCATTACGGTGGAAAACAAAAATCATGCTGTGCTGGAAGTACGCCATATGGAACGCGCTCTAGAGATTGCGCCTGAGGATGGCAACTGGATTATAGATGTCGGGCAATCCATTGCCAAAAGATGTTTGGCGGGTACGATGAAACGTCGGAAGCCCGTTGACCGTCATAAATTCGGCAGAGGCACCACCCTGTTGGAGGAATTCGAGCTGCCTGAAGGATCGCTGGTCGGATTCACTTATGACTTCACCGTGGAATATGGCGAAGGCCACGGTACGCTGGACTACGTCATTCGCACCGTGGTCAGCAAGGACACACGGGTCGACCTGCGCCAGATTCATACGGATGCGCTTCTTCCCGTACCTCCACCGCAGGCGCATCCACGGGGGGTATGGCCCTTTTCCGAAACGAATGCGCGGATGCCGGTATACGTGGTAGGGCAAAGCGCCAATTATCGGGCGTGTGCCACTAAAAAACTGAACGGCGAGACTCCTGCCGATCTGCTGTTTACCGGGGCACGCAGCGAGCTGGGCCCTGCGCTGGACAACCGCGGACAATTCGGCACCATATACAACGCGACCATTCCCATCGTTAATGACAGTGACGAGATGCGTACCGTGCGGATTTATGCGAACCCACGCGGGGGTGCATTCGCCGGGTCTGTACGCATAGACAATCGCGTATATGGTATTCCTCTGCTACAAGATAATACCAAGGTATGCCGATTGGCTGATATCAGCGTTCCCCCCGGCAGGTCCAGCTATGCTCTCAGCTTCATGGTGGCAGGTAGTGCAACTACGCCGCTAGGTCTGTACGTTATCACGCTATAGCTGTGCTCACGATGACTGGATGAGCGAACGTGGAGCCAAAATTTTCACAGATATTATCTTCTCTATAGTAAATGGAACTATTCCAAAAGCCGGTTTTAAACTTTATTGGACAGTGCACGCTTCGTCATTAGCGTAAAAAAAAGCGCGGGTTCAAGGGTTATTTCCCCTTATAACTCGCGCATTTTGAATCATGCTCGCCCATTTGAGCAGGTTATGGTCAAGCGAAAGCATCCCCCTCCAACACACTTTCCGGCTCAATCATTCTAGGTCGTTATATCGGGACTTTAAAAATTACTGTCCGTTTGTGAGCAGAATAAATACCGCTCTATTTGAACCGCTGGGCCTGCCTCGAAGGCATAATGGTCAACTCCGGAATGTTGACATGCTCCGGCTGCTCCAGTGCATAAAGGGCAGCTTCTGCGACATCATCGGGATGCAGCGGCAAAACGCTCGAAGCAAACGCCCGAATCTCCTGCTCGGGATATCCCGCCACCTGCGAAAATTCCGTCGCCACCGCCCCGGGGTGAATCGCAGTTACACGAATTCCATGCGTATTGGTCTCCAAACGCAATGCGGAGGCTATGGCGCTAACGCCGTACTTGGTAGCGCTGTATAGCCCTCCTCCGGCAACCACTTCCTTCGCTGCAATAGAAGAGACAATAACAACATCCCCCTTGGCCTGTTCCCTCATTGGCTGAAGTCCGTACTTCAGTGTCAGGACAAGACCATGCACATTCGTCTTGTAAAGCTCCTCCCATCTTTCCAGTTCCACTTCTGCCAAAGGGCTTCGATACCCGAAGCCGGCATTGGCAACAATAATGTCAAGCCGCCCCCAGTGTTCAAGAATGGTGTGGACCGCCTGCTGTACGTCTTTAGCTTTTTGGATATCGGCAGGTATTGCCATGACCTCGTACAATTCCTCTTGGTGCAAGTCGCGAACCAATTCGTCCAATCGCTCCTGACGGCGTGCCAATACAGCTACATACGCGCCTCGCTTTGCCAGTTTTCTTGCAATCGATGCCCCAATACCGCTGCTTGCGCCTGTTACCAAAGCTACTTTCCCGGCCAGGCTTTCCTTCGCATTCCATGATAATTTCAACTCATCCAATATCATATTAAACCCTCCCCAAGCTTAATTGCTTAAAAGCACGCGATGAACACCCTGGCTACCTCCAGGAGCTGTACCTATATATAAATATCCGTCATGGTTTACAGCCGTAGTTACCCCATAAAGCGAACCTTCAGGATCATGCCAGCTTCCGATGAGTCCACCCTGTGGATTAAGCTCCACAGCAAGCCCATGCTTCACTGGTGCGCTTGCACCGCTGAGCAGCGATTGAGGCAATTTGGCCATCATTCCAGCCAGCCACGGGCTTCCATGCATCTGATCTACAAAGGGAATACGTGTCGTGAAGAGACCGACCCAGAAATGGCCTTGATCATCACGCGTAATGTTATCTGGAAAACCGGCGAGATTATCCGCAAAAATATCCGAAGTCCCCTTCTTCGGCCCTTTGAGCCAGTATCGGGTCAATTGGTAGTGATACGACTCTGCCACAAGCACAAAATCTTCGTCCGCAGACAAGGCAACTCCGTTCGCAAAATAAAGGCCTTCCAACAGAACTGTCGTCTGCTTGGTCGCCGGATCATATTTCAGCAAACGTCCATGCGGCTTGTTCTCGGCGATTTCTTTGAAGACTACACTGCCATAATTGGAGGTGTCAGAAAAATAAATGGTGCCGTCTTTGGCAATATCCAGCTCGTTGGCCAAATAGATCGGTGTGCCGTCGACTTGATTGGCCAACACCGTCACGTTTCCGGAAGGATCTACCGACAGCAGCCCCTTCTTAACATCCGTAACGATCAGATTTCCACTTGCGTCAAACATAAGTCCATTGGGCGTTCCTTTGGTATCTGCATATAGCTGGGCCTTTTGCGGATTGCCCTTTGTATCAAAGGCAACCTTATAAATTTTCCCGTCCGAGTCTCCCGTATATAAATTACCTTCCTTGTCAAAGGTGATAAATTCCGGAAACTTAGGGGCATCTGTAACAAGCTCTGCGGAGCTGAGTTTGTTGTTTTGTTGCCATGGACCCGCTTCTTCAAAAGAGGGGGCCGAAGGTGCAAGCCATTTTGCAGGCTGGACAGGGGAAGGGATGAGCATAAAAATAACCACTCCCAGAAGGATTACCGCCAGCAACGATAATCCGGTTCTGCGTACCCATTTACGCGGTTTCTTATTCTTTCTTCCTTGAGAATCTTTGACAGACAAATCAGGTTTACTGGGCATTAGAGTGCCTCCTATGTGATGTGAATAATATTTATAATTGAACGACGATTTTACCGAAATACTGTTTCCCTTCGGCCAAAAGCGTGAAGGCTTCGCCGATTCGGCTGAGCGGGAATACCCGGTCGATGACAGGATGTAAACGATGGTGGGAAATGGCACGATTCATGTTTTCGAAATGTTCCCGGTTACCGACTTGACTGCCGCGAATCGTCGCAGCCTTCTGCAAAATGCTGGTGACATCGAACTTAGGAATGGTCAAGCCCGATAAGAATCCGACCATGCTCACAGTCCCTCCGGTACGAAGTGCATTGATGGATTGCGCCATTGTTGCCGCTCCCCCCACATCTAGGACATGGTCGACTCCTCCTGTCAGCTCCAGAGCCGCTTTATCCCACTCGGGAACTTCCGAATAGTTGATTGTCTGCCATGCGCCGAGAGTTTTTGCCCGTTCCAGCTTGTCATTGCTGCTCGATGTGATAATTACCCGTGCTCCCGCCATCAGAGAGAATTGAAGCCCAAAGATGGAAACACCGCCTGTTCCTTGCAAGAGCACCGTATCCCCTGCTTGCAGCCCGCCGGATTCCATCAGCATGCTCCATGCGGTTAATGCCGCAATCGGCAAAGTGGAAGCCTCCTCCCAAGAAAGGTGATCCGGAATGGCGACGACTCCTTCTTCATGCAGAACAATATATTCAGCCGCCACTCCACTGAGTGGCCCTCCCAGACTGTCCTTTAATACCTCCGCTCTCGTGCTCCCGCCAATGAATTTCTGCTGTAAATTTGCCGCTACCCTTTGTCCAACCTGAAATTTTGTCACCTCTTCGCCCACAGCTACAATTTCACCCGCTCCATCGGATAACGGAATGAATGGAAATTGAATGTCGACCGGCATTACTCCGTTAATAATCACCAAATCCCGGTAATTTAGAGATGCTGCCCTTATGCGGATCAGAACTTCCAGCCGTCCCGGCATCGGTATGTCGAGTTCCGTCAAGGTTAATTCTTCAAAGCCAAAACCGTTTTTCAGTTGCACTGCTTTCATTTTGGTTGTCCTCCCTGCGATGTTCAATTTTTTACCCAGTATGGATACAGTGTATTATACAAGAAACAATGTTTCTTGTATAATACACTGTATCGATTTGTCTTCAAAACGTCAATCTTTACTTTAAAAATAAAACGTGTCGTATACTGCTCCCGGGTTTTTAATGTTCCTTACCCAAGTTAAATTGAAGACAGGGTGGCTTTCGCTTGCTCATAGCTTGCTCAGGTGAGCAAGCATGGACCAAAAAACGCGAGTTGCAGGGGTGAAATAACCTCTGCACTCGCGTTTTTTTTACATTCATGGTGGTATAAGCACTGTCCAATATGATTGGAACTTGCTTATGGGACAGCCCCATTTAAGCTCCACTTTTTATAAACTACGCCGATTTAAATGTGCTCATGACTACACTACTCTACTAAGTACAAAATCGGAGGGCGGGCGGGGCTCCGGCTTGCCAAACAAATAACCCTGAGCCAGGGACACACCGGCTTCACGACAAAATTCAAAATCCTCCATCCGCTCAACGCCTTCAGCCAGCACCTTGCCGCCAAAGCGAGAAGCCGATTCCACGATCCCCGTAATTTGTCGCTGCTGATCACTGTTGCGATGACAGCCATCAATTAAACTTCGATCAATTTTGACATAATCCGGCTGGAGGCAATTCATAAGCTCTGTCGTAGAATATCCTGCCCCCACATCGTCCAGTGCCACTGAAACTCCTCGAGTGCGATATTGTTCAAAAATTTGATGCAAAACATTCAGGTCGTCAATTTCTTCCGTCTCTACGACCTCAAACACAAAATCCTCCGTATTCATGGACAACCGATCAATCGTCTCAAAGGTATGATTCAAGCAATAGGCTGGATTATAGATGGTTGAAGGGAGAAAGTTAATAAACCGTTTAATCCCCGCAGGGAGACATGCTGCACTTTTTTCAATAGCGGAAATACGAGCCAAGCGATCCAAATGAGCATGCAAGCCGGCTTCACGGGCAATTTCAAACAGCCGAAAAGGCTGAAAGGGCCGCTCCGAATGTGACGGACGCAGTAAAAACTCAAACCCGATAATGTTCAGGTTGTGGTCAACAATAGGCTGCATGTGGCTTGAAAAGCTTTTATCCCTAATGATACTCATCATATCCGGGTGTTGAATTCTGGCTTGCAATTGGCTAAATAGAAGCCAGTCCTCATATCCTTCCACATGATTCAGCCCGGTCACCACAGCCTCCATATGTAGCAGCCATTCCTGGGGAAGACGAGCCAGTCCGCTAACCAGTTGTTCCAGCTCTGAATGGCTGTCATACTTAAACACTATTCCGTCCTCGCAGCATTGTTGCGGTAGTATACCCAAGCCATCTAATGCCGGATTAAGCGACACCCTGGGGTGCCTGATCTTCAGCAATCCTTGATCTCTAATAGGTAATATGATACTGCAACTGCTGCATGCCATAATGGTCCTCCCTGGGAACAATTTTCCGGTTTTTTCACCATTATATCACAAATAACTAGAACAAAAGTACTATAAAATCAAGAAAAACAAGCTCGTTCCTAGTCGAAACTTAGGACTTAAGTGTATGTACGACAAGAGACAAAGCCTTTTGCACCATTTTTCAATTTCAATATTATTTTTCATAAAAGGCAAAAAAAACAGCAAGTCTCCCGAATAGAGACTTGCTGCTTTGCTCTGATTAAACCTGAAGCCGGAAGGGCAAACTTACTTGGAAGCCTTTGGCTTGGTTGTTTTAGCTGGTTTAGCAGCTGCAGGTTTGGTTGTTTTAACAGCCGGCTTCGCCGTTGCTTTCGCAGGAACCACAGCTTCCTTAGCAGGAGTATTGGCTGTATTAGGCTTCGCGCCAGCTTTTAAGCTGTATTTGGCAAAACCGTCTGCCGCGCTGCCCAAGTAAGCCATTTGCTGATTTCCAGCCAGCACATCCTTGGCATCAGGAGAGGACTCGAAGGTAACCTTAGCCTGACCGAAAGGAGCAATAGACCAGTTGCCATCCGCTGACGGATTAATAGTTCCGTTCGTACGGATATAATCAATAATGACTTGGCGGTTTTCATCCGGCGCTGCCATCACAATACGCTTGCCATCCGGATTCGCCAGTTTGGACGAGGAAGCACGGTAGTTATTGGTCGCTACGATAAATTTCTGTGCAGGATCAATTGCCTTCCCATTGTATTGCAAGTCCTTGATACGATGAGCCGAAGAATCAATCATGTTTCCCTTGGCATCATAGCGTGCAGGCTGAGTCACATCAATTTGGTAATTCACACCGTCAATAACATCAAAATTGTAGGTTGGGAAATCTTTGTTGATCAGCGCTTGTTCCTCTGTTTTGTTGGGATCGATGCGGTTGAACTGACCCGCAGACCACTCCAGCCATTCCTGGATTTCGGCACCGGTTACTTCTACAGCATGAACCGTGTTTGGGTATACGTACAGATCGGACACGTTTTTAATCGCAATCGTGCCTTCCGGAATGTTCGTGTAATACTCGGCACCGTTGCGACCACCGGCCTTGAATGGAGCACCAGCCGACAATACGGGAAGATTTTCGTATTCGGTCCCTTTCAGATGGTTTTGTACATACCATTTTTGTGCATTCGTCACAATCTGAATGGATGGGTCATCCTGAACCAATGCAAAATAACTGGTAATCGGTGCGGTTGTGGTTCCGACCGGTTGACGAACATAATCCAGCGTTCCTTTATGCTCATCCTTGATTGCATCTACCAGCTTAAAATCTTGATTCGTCTGCACAGCCTGATTTTTGGCATTCACAACCGGACGTACTTCAGACTGGGAATTAGTCACGTTCCACACATCTTTTTTCTTTTCCAGACTCAGATCAATAATGCCCAGCTCCTTGCCCCAAGAGGAAGCTTCTACAGCCGGTACGCCATTAATGGTCCCTTTATCCAGATCTACACCGCTCATTCCTTTAAAATCAGGGCCGGGGAAAGATTTATGAGCATGCCCAAACAGAATAGCGTTGATTCCGTTCACCTGGCTCAAATATTTAACTGCATTCTCCATCATTGGCGTTTGCGGCGCATCCTCATAACCTGTGTGCGCAAGCACGACAATAATGTCGGCACCTTCCATTTTCATTTGAGGAATGAACTTTTTCGCCGTTTCCACAATATCCTTCGTAACGACCTTACCCTTCAAATTGGCATCATCCCATTGCATAATTTGAGGAGTTACCAGACCGATTACACCCACTCTGAGCGTGTGCTCTTGGCCCTTCTCGTCCGTTACCGTTTTATTGAGAATCTGATAAGGGGTAAAATAATTTTTAGTACCTTGACCCCCGTTGTCAACATACACATTCGCATTTACGTAAGGGAATTCGGCTCCCTTAAGCGATTTCTCCAAAAAGTCGAGGCCATAGTTAAATTCGTGGTTGCCCACAGTAGCCGCATCATACCCCATCATGTTCATCATCTTGTAGACAGGATGGACACCGCCTTCTTGCAAAAAGGTTTTGTTTCTGGCCATATAATCGCCTAATGGATTGCCCTGCAACAAATCACCGTTATCAAACAGCATGCTGTTTCTCGTTTCACTACGCGCCTGCTGGATCAGTCCGGCAGTGCTAATCAAGCCATATTCGTTGGTTTCCTTATCTGCATAATAATCGTAGTTCATCAACGTCGTGTGAATATCCGTTGTCTCCATGATCCGCAAATTCACTGTAGCGCTGTCCCGAGAATCGGTGGCAGCCCAGGACGGAGCAGCTGTAAACACCAGCATGCTACAAGCTACAACCGCTGCTGTAAACCCTTTAAACCAATTTTTACGAAATAACAAAATATACCCCTCCTTATTAAGGTGTATGGCTCATATACATACTTTTGCACATATATGTAAGTTTCGAACCCACCATTCCTATTTTAATCCAACGCCAGACAAAAGAGTAGTCATTTGCCCAAAGTAATTATAAAAAAATAATTAATTTTCTCGCAAATGAACCGTCACCTCTTCCTCCATGCTGGACAGCCCCGCCTTCAAGGCATATAATCGTCGTAGTAAACCCGAATAAACAAACCCATTAAACCATACAATGCCAGGGGTGCTGGAATCGGCCGGCTGAGAGTGTGTCCCAAGACACTGACCCTTACAACCTGATCTGGGTAATGCCAGCGTAGGAATGCTTAAGCTAAGATGTGCCTTCTTTTCATAGGCCATCCCTTACTTTGGTATATACAAGCGCAAGCGTCCCGGAACCACGGGGCGCTTTTTTTGTTGAGGATTAAGTTGTTGGAGAGATAGCGCCCGGCAGATGTTATTTTTATGAAATGGGGAACACAAGCTGTCTGATTCGACGGATGACGGGTAATTAAAAGGAGAGAACACAACGATGAAGCGCATGAAAATGTTAAGCCTGGGACTGATTAGTCTGTGGCTCATGGCCCTGACACTGACCGCCTGCGGTGGAGGCTCCCCCTCTACATCTCAGGAGGCGGCACCTGCTACCAACGCTCCAGCCTCCACCCCGGCAAAGGGGCTTAAGGATGTTAAAGTTGTACTTGACTGGACACCAAATACGAATCACACGGGACTCTATGTCGCCAAGGATAAAGGATTTTACGAAAAAGCGGGCTTGAATGTCCAAATTGTCCAACCTGGTTCAGGCGGAGCCGATCAAATGGTTGCA
This sequence comes from Paenibacillus kribbensis, assembly GCF_001705305.1. Classification (GTDB taxonomy): domain Bacteria; phylum Bacillota; class Bacilli; order Paenibacillales; family Paenibacillaceae; genus Paenibacillus; species Paenibacillus kribbensis_B. The sequence goes on along the minus strand of NZ_MCBP01000011.1, from coordinate 54,814 downwards.
TCGAATGCGGCACCTTTTGGTATCAGCTATCAAGAGGGCGTCACCCAGGCTCGCACACAAGGTGTACCACTCGTATCTATCGCAGCAGTAATTCAGCATAATACCTCAGGCTTCGCAGCCCCGGTAGACCGTGGCATTAAAAGCCCAAAGGATTTTGAAGGGAAAAAATACGGCGGCTGGGGTTCACCCGTAGAAGAAGCGGTCATGAAATCCATCATGGATTCAGACAAGGCCGATGTGAGCAAGGTGAAGATTATGAATATGGGCAATGCCGACTATTTTACAGCCGTGAAGCGGGATATCGACTTTGCCTGGATTTTCTACGCATGGACCGGGATCGAGGCTCAACTTCGAGGTGAACCCCTGGATATGCTGTATGTAAAAGATTATTCCAAAAGCCTTGATTACTATACGCCTGTGATTGTGAGCAATGAACAGACGATTAAGAATGATCCAGAGCTGGTCAAAGCGTTCATGGACGCCACCGCCCAAGGATATGAATACACCATTGCTCACCCGGAAGAAGCCGCGGATATCCTAAGCAAAGCCGTACCGGAGCTGGACAAAAAGCTGGTACTGGCCAGCCAAAAATGGCTAAGCCCGCGTTATCAGGACGATGCCGCGCAATGGGGTGTGCAAAAGGCCGAGGTATGGCAAAACTACTCGGACTGGATGTACGAACGCAAGCTGCTCAGCAAGCCTTTGGAAGTCGACAAAGCCTTCACAAACGACTTTTTGCCCAAGCGTTGAGCATTTTGCTAAAACGCTAAAATCACCAACTAATAAAGTCAAAGAACTAGAAGTGTACATGCAGCGCCACTACGCGGTCGGATAGTGCTTCCCATCGCTGTTGTACCCAGATTTCTTTTATGTATATCCAGAGGTTGAAATCTGGGTACAAAGGCGAACGCTAGCGCTTGTACAGCACCATTCCGCCCACTTCGTTCTCGATCAACTTGGTTTATTCTTTAGTTTCATCTTATCTAAGCGCTAAGCAGGTCCGCTTAGATGTTAAAAATACCACACAAACCAGCTTTAAAAATAGGTGCTTTTAAGGCGGGCAGCAGCGTAGCGGTTCATTTGAATCTGGAGAAGCGTAGCGTTCGCCTTTGCCGTGGGATTCTTACCTTTTAAAATTTATTCAAAGAATCCCACGGCAACAGCGATCGTAAGATCAAATGAAACGCGAAGCGGTCTCACCCGCCTTAAACCAGCCTATTTTCTCTAAAACACTCCAAATGAAGGACAGGTGAATTCGCATGGCTAGTACTTTGCTCAGTATTCAAGTGATTCCTAAAACTCCTAATAACGAGGACTCTTACCCTTATGTAGATAAGGCGATTGAGGTCATACAGCGTTCTGGTGTCAAACATCAGGTGAATCCACTGGAGACGACTATGGAGGGCGAGCTGGACGAGCTGCTGAACATAGTTAAAGAAATGCATGTGGCATTGACGGAGGCCGGCAGTCCCAGCATCATTTCACAGATCAAAATCGCACATAACCCACAGGGCATCAGCATGAACAAGCTGACCGAAAAATATCGCCCATGAATCCAAAAGGCAAGAACGCATCCTGGTGGAAAAGCGTATGGCCGCCCCTTGTGGCGGTCCTCTTCTTTTTGGCAGCCTGGCAGGGAGCAGTTTCCTATTTGCAGGTTGAGTCCTGGCTACTGCCAGCTCCGTCTCTGATCGTACAGGCGGGCATGGCTCAGTCGGAGCTGCTTGGTGCCCATACGTGGGCGACGATTCGCCTGACGCTTGGTGGATTTGCTATCGGGACTGCTACGGGACTGTTGATTGCCATCGTTCTTCATACGATTCCTTTTCTCAAATCCGCCCTGTATCCACTGCTCATCCTTAGTCAAAACATTCCGATCATAGCCCTCGGCCCATTGCTGATGGTGTGGTTTGGTTTTGGCGTGCTGCCCAAGCTGATGGTCATTACGTTAGTGTGCTTTTTCCCCGTGGCTGTAGCAGCCATGGACGGGCTGACACGGACGGATCGTATGATGATGAACTACATGCGCATGTCAGGCGCGGGCAGGATGGCCATTTTTATGAAGCTGGAGCTGCCGCACTCCTTGCCACAAGTATTTTCCGGCATCAAGATTGCTGCCACCTACAGCGTGATGGGCGCAATTATTGCCGAATGGATCGGTGCCAGCGAAGGAATCGGATATTATATGATGCTGCAAAAGTCGGCCTATCGCACGGATTTGATTTTTGCCGCCATTGGCATCATTGTTGCACTCAGTTTACTGATGTTTGTCATGATCGTACTGCTGGAGAAATGGCTGGTTCGCTGGAAACCGGATCAGGAATAGCTTCCAAATGGATTCAATAAACTCGAAGAAAGGGTGTGGCGCGTATGAGTCTGCATCCGCCTGACTTATCACCACAAAACATGGCTGATGGACAACGAGCCGGAGAGGAGCAGGAGCTTTCGACGGCTCCTCCAGCGTTGGAAGTGGATGGCATCAGCCTCGCCTTCCGTGAAAGACGAAGCTCCTTGCCCGTATTGCAGGATGTGGCCCTGACCGTTAAGCCGGGAGAATTCGTCTCCCTCATCGGCCCATCCGGCAGTGGCAAAAGCACGCTGTTTCACATCATCGGCGGGCTGCTCAAGCCCCAGCAGGGTCGCATCCGCATGCACGGACAGGATGTGACGGGTGAACGCGGGCATATTAGCTATATGCCGCAGCAGCCTGCCCTTTTCCCGTGGCGTACCACGCTGGATAACGTACTGCTCGGGCAGGAAAACGCGCCGCGCAAAGATACGGCACACTCACGGTACACCAGCGAACGTGAACGCCGCGAGGAAGCCCTGCAATGGCTGGAGCAGGTCGGGCTGGGTCCTTTCGCCAAAGCGTATCCGCATACACTCTCTGGGGGTATGCAACAACGCGCGGCCTTCCTGCGCGCGCTGCTCAGCCCGCAGGAGCTGATGCTGCTGGATGAGCCCTTCAGCGCCCTGGATGCGCTGACACGTGCGGACATGCAGCAATGGTTATTGCGGATGTGGGAGAAAAACCGCCGTTCTGTGCTGTTTATCACCCACAGCATCGAGGAAGCGCTGCTGCTCTCCGACCGGATCTACGTACTGTCGGCGCGACCTGCTACGGTGATGCATGTCGTAGATGTTCCCTTCTCACGCCCTCGCCGGGAGGAAATCACCCTTGATCCACGTTTTAGCGAATGGAAGCGGATCATGACTGGCTGGATGCGTGAGGAAAAATACAAACTGGACAACGGCATGGACAATGCTGAAAACGCCCGCAAAAATACCCCGGGTGACGGAGCGAATCGGTATGAGTGACATTTTGACCACGACAGAATCCGCGCCATTGATCGACGCACACATTCATGTTGACAGCTACCCGCCTGAGCAGCAGGAGCCATTGCTGGCCTCTCTTGCCGATAGCAGCGTCGAAGCCATTATAGCCGTATCCATGCATCTCGCCTCCTGTCAAGCCAATCTGCGGTTAGCTGAGCGTTGGCCCGGGCTGGTACGCCCGGCCTTCGGGTTTCATCCCGAGCAGCCTCTTCCATCACAAGCCGAGCTTGATCTGCTGTTTGACTGGATGGATAAGCATATAGAGCAGATGGTCGCCGTTGGCGAAGTCGGCCTGCCCTACTACAATCGGCTGGAGGCCTTACGGAGCGGGGCCTTCTTTGACCACGCTCCCTACATAGCGCTGCTGGAGCGTTTTATCCGGTTTGCACGGAAGCATGACAAGCCCATTGTGCTGCACGCCGTTTATGAAGATGCCGATATCGCTTGCGACCTTCTGGAACGGCATGGTGTCACACAGGCGCATTTTCACTGGTTCAAGGGCTCTGCCGCCACGACCGAACGTATGGCCCGTAACGGCTACTATGTCTCCTTCACACCCGATCTTCTGTACGAAGAAGAAATTCACAAGTTGGCGAGACAGTATCCGTCCGATCAGATCATGGTGGAGACAGACGGTCCCTGGCCGTTCGAGGGAGCTTTTACCGGACAACAGACGCATCCACGGATGACTGCCGACGTCATTCGCGCATATAGCAAGCTGACCCATCAAGACGAGACTGCCGTCCGCCCATTATTTTATGAAAATACGAGACGCTTCTACTCACTGTCTAATTTATAAAGTCATATTACTAATCAATTCCCGAAGAATAAGATATCTGCTTTTACAGTAAAAGCAAAGAACCTTCGGTTACGCATCATAAGCCGCGTAACCGAAGGTTCTTTGTATTTTCAAACCTATATAGAGAGCTTCATAAGTCCTATATAGGCTTCTGCTTTATTTAATGGCGCTCTATCTTTATTGCTTCAAAAATCCCTTTTGCTTCAAAAATCCCTTTTGCTCCAAAAATGGCTTCAACTGCAACCGTGCAGGCTCAGTCAGTCTCGCCGCCATTTGTTCAGACCAAGGAGTAGATCGTTGACCGCCCGTACGCTCCTTCAAATATTCAGCCGATGTGTGATCATATAGCTCCACAGCCTTCATCGTCTGATTTTTGTCGTAGCCGTTCATGTGCAAAACACCGGACAGCGGAAGACGTGGACGCAAGCCCGTGTCCTGATCCGGTACGCCGATACACATACCGAACACCGGATATACCAGTTCAGGCAACCCTAACAGCTCGGATACCTCAGCTATTTTCGTACGGATGCCCCCAATGTAGACGATGCCCAAGCCAAGTGATTCAGCGGCTACCGCTGCATTTTGTGCAGCTAACGCGGCGTCAATGGTCGCAACTGTATAATTTTCGACGGAACCTTCGTAGGAAGACTGGCCTGGCTGATGGTGAACTGTGACCTGCTTCAAGCGATATAGATCTGCACACCATACCAGAAACACCGGGCATTGCTCAACGTAAGCCTGACCCCCCGCCAGCTCAGCCAGCTTGGTTTTCAAAGCAGGCTCTGTAACGGCAATGACGGTATAAGCCTGCACATTGCTGGACGAGGAAGCCATTTGGCCAGCCGCCACAATAGCTGCGAGCTGCTCGTCGGTAACGGCGTCTGACTTGAATTTTCGTACAGACCGATGATTCATCAACAAGGAAATCGTATCATTCATGACTGCTTCACTCCTAATCCATAATATCTGTGTCAAGCTGTGCGTACACGAAGAAGTTCTTGCATGTTTGCATGGCACTCCTACAAATATTATGAAACTTTCGCGGTTGATAAGCAACCTAAAGCGATATAAGGTAACAGCAGGGGCTAAAAGAACCAAGCATAACAAAAAAGCAAGCACGCTGAAAATCAAATCAGACGTACTTGCCCCAACACCAATTTTGTCACGCTCCAGATGATTCTGGTGCTCGTATCCCGCCTAATTCATCATTGCAATTACAGCTTCACCCGCTGGAGACGCAGCGCATTCAGCACAACCGAAACAGAGCTGAATGCCATGGCTGCTCCAGCCAGCCACGGAGCGAGGAAGCCCAAGGCAGCAATCGGAATGCCGATTACGTTGTAACCGAGCGCCCAAAACAGATTCTGGCGTATGTTAGTCATGGTCCGGCGGCTCATTTCGATCGCGTCGGGAATGCTGTTCAGGTTGCCGCGCATGAGCGTGATATCGGCGGCCTCCATCGCCACATCCGTACCCGTGCCCATCGCCATTCCAATATTAGCCGTGGCCAGTGCAGGCGCATCGTTGATACCATCGCCTACCATCGCTACGATCAAGCCCTGTTCCTGAAGACGTTTCACCTCTTCAGCCTTGCCCTCAGGCAGCACCTCCGCCAGTACCCGCTCAATTCCGGCCTCGGCGGCTACCGCCCGCGCGGTCCGTTCATTGTCGCCTGTAATCATGATGACTTCAATATTCATCGCCCGTAGACGGGCAACGGCCTCCCGTGACGTTTCTTTGATCGTATCCGCCACGGCTACCAGTCCGGCATAGGAACCGTCCACAGCGACCAGCATCGCTGTTTTACCAGCGCTCTCCAGTTCATTCATATGCAGCTCGGCGGACTCAGCTATCGCGATACCTTCCCTGCTCATCAATCGGCGTGTACCCGCAAGCACCTGCTTGCCCTCCACATGAGCCTTCACACCGTAACCCGGAATATTTTCAAAATCTGTCGGCTCCACCAGCTCAATGCCGCGTTCCACAATCCCCTTTACAATGGCTTCCGCCAGTGGATGCTCTGAGCTTTTTTCCGCCGCACCGAGACAACGCAGCAAATCCGTTTCAGCCAAGCTGTCCTCTTCGACAACAACATCCGTCAGTACCGGCTTGCCGTTCGTAACCGTACCTGTCTTATCCAGTACCACCGCGTTGATGGAACGGGTCATTTCCAGATGCTCGCCGCCCTTGAATAGAATGCCATATTCTGCGGCACGTCCCGATCCTGCCATAATGGACGTTGGCGTAGCCAATCCGAGCGCACAAGGACAAGCAATGACGAGAACTGCAATCATTTTCTCCAGTGAACCTGCAAAATCAGACGGTGTCACAAGGAAAAACCAGACGAGAAACGTCATCACGGCAACCGCAACTACAATAGGTACAAAAATACCCGAGATTTGATCCGCGATCCGCTGAATAGGTGCTTTGGAGTTCTGCGCATCCTCCACGACTTTAATAATACGAGCTAACGCCGTATCGCCACCCACACGCTCGGCCTGGATACGAAGTACTCCATTTTTATTGAGCGTGGCTCCTGTGACCGGGGAACCCGCCTCTTTTTCAACTGGAAGACTTTCACCGCTTAGCATCGATTCATCCACTGCCGAGCGCCCATCCACGACCACCCCATCGACGGGAATTTTCTCGCCGGGGCGTACAATAAAGATATCCTTCACACGCACCTGTTCAATTGGTACATCGAGCTCTTGTCCATCACGCACCACACGTGCCGTCGTCGCCTGGAGACTCATCAGACTCTTGATCGCCTCGGACGAACGCCCTTTGGCTACCGCCTCGAACCATTTACCAACCAAAATAAGCGTAATCAGCACTGCGCTGGTCTCATAGTACAGCTCGGGCATAGTCATCACTGGTGTCCCTGTCATTCCTCCCATGTCCTCCATGGCGGCAGACGGACGCAGGGTAAGGTACAAGCTGTAAAAATAAGCCGCAGACGTACCCAGTGCAACCAACACATCCATATTCGAGCTTCCATTTCGAAGCGCTTTATACGCGCCCACATAAAACTGCCATCCAATAATGAACTGGATTGGTGTTGTCAGCACAAGCTGGAACCATGGGTTTAAAAACAGTTCCGGCACATAAATCCATGAGGTAAAGGAAAAATGAGCCACCATCGCCCACAATAACGGAAGCGACAGTATTGCAGACACGATCCACTTCCATTTTTTACGCTGGATATCTTTGCTGCGCACATCCGCTATATGATCCTCAGCGCTCTGCGGGATTGCTCCGTAGCCCAGCTGCTCAATCCTGCTTACCAGATCATCGACTGTAATACTCCCCGCCGCATATTCGACATGAGCCGTTTCCATCGCCAAATTCACCGTAGCGCCTGTCACACCCGGCATTCGATTCAGACCTTTCTCAATCCGGGTTGCGCATGCTGCGCATGTCATACCTGTCACATTCAGATTGGCTTCTTCGCTTACAGTTCCAAACCCAAGAGAAGCAATTTTATCGCGAAAATCAGGGATATCCACCTGCTTCGGATCATACGATATCGACGCCTGCTCCAGCGCCAAATTCACATTGGCCTGGGCCACGCCGTCTATTCGATTCAGACCTTTTTCAATACGGCTAGCGCAGGCGGCACAGGACATCCCTGTAATATGAAGCGTCGTCTGCTTGTCACCGTCGGTCACACGGTTTTCCATGGTAGCTCTCCTCCTACATACCCCACAGGGGTATATTGTGTTCAAAAAGAAAAAGCTCCTGTTATCGAAGCTTCTCCTTTAAAAAACAAATCTCTTCACGCATAAAGCATCTAAAATTAGACAACATCATAGCCTTGGTCTTCAATGGCAGTTTTCAAGGCTTCCACGTTCAGCTTGGACTCATCGTACTCCACAGCCACTTGCTTCGCTTCAAGATTGACCTTGCCGGAAGCGCCGACCTTCTCCAAAGCTCCTTCTACTGCTTTCACGCAATGATTGCAGCTCATGCCTTCTACGTTCAATGTAACTTGTGCCATTTTCTTTTCCTCCTCCGGGGTACTTCATGTACCCGATATGTGTATGGGTATTGCTTTTAACGGATTAGCTTCTTGACCGTAACCAGCAGCTCGTCGATCACTTCCGGCTCTCCTGCCTGCATGCGCTCAATGACACAGCTTTTCATATGCCCTTCCAGCAACAGCTTGCCGACACCATTCAGAGCAGACTGGACAGCCGCAATCTGGTTCAGCACATCATCACAGTAGGTATCCTTCTCGATCAGTCCTTTAATTCCGCGCACCTGACCTTCAATACGGTTCAACCGGGATGTAAGACTGTTCTTGAACTCTGCCGAATGATGACTTTTCCTAACTGTCTTTTCCCCGTCTGTTCCGCAATGATTCTCATGAACTTCATGGTGGGAAACAGGTTGCTCCTCAGCCATACATCAGCCTCCTGTGTTGTGTATATGCCTGTGCAGTACATAGTGCATTTGTTAATATGTTCTCATCATAATATACCCCCATAGGGTATGTCAAGCTTCCAGAAAAATGTCACTCGTTTGCCTTATTTCAAGCCTTACTGATTCTTTCCAAATGAATCAAGTTGATCAAAATAGGGCTGTAGCAACTTTAATTGTTCCTCATAATCTTTTCTTTCTCTTTCAGACAAACGATCTGGATATAGTACGCCATTGGCACCTGTTATGCGGGACGCATGCTCGTAGAACTTGGTGAACAGTACACGAAACTTCACAAACTCATCCTCAGTCAGAACCTTTTTCGCATAGTCCAGCTCGACCTGTAAATGGATAGCTGCGTGGGTCTTTGAATCTGGTGTACCCGTATTGGTAGAATCACCGCCATCTTTTTTACCATCGTTCGTTTGGGTTACCACTTTTCCCTGATTCAACTTGTCAAAATACGGCTCCAGCCTGGCAGATATATGATCGTATTCACGCTGTTCATCTGCACTTAGGCGCTCCTTGTGGAGTTCTCCCTTTTCATCCGTCATTTTCAGATTATAGGCCCCCAGATCTCTCAATAATCCCATAAAAACAGTGAACTCCTCTTTCGTTAAATGTCCCTGCGCCTGCTGCAGCTTGGATTCTACTCTATTATATTCCTCTGGCGATCCTCCCATTTCAATTAGCTTTTCCTGCGAACCATACATTGTATCCGCCAAATAAGTGTAAGTAGCAAAGGCACCTGTTGGAATCAGTAATACGGCTACGAGAAGAGTTATAACAATATACTTTTTCATAGGTTTAAATCCTCTTTTTTCATGCCGTTCAATTTGAACCATAATGTTTTCTTTTAATTCAGCCGGAGCCGATACATGGTCATCACCCTCCCGCATCGCCCTACGTAGTTCTTGCTCAAGCTTCATGCGTCTTCTCCACCTTTCCGATCAGAAAATGTCCCTGCTGCTCTTTCGAACGAAGCTTTTGCAAAGCCGCGTGAATTCGTGATTTCACCGTACCTACTGGTATCTCTAAAATGTTGGAGATTTCCTCTTGGGAATACTCCTGCAAATAGTGCAACACAATGACCTGTTTGAGCTTAAATGAAAGCTGCTGAATAGCATGTAACAACGCATGATTTGCTACCCTGTCCACAATTTCTTCAGAAAAATCATGAGATGTATGAAATTCGAGTCTTTTGGCTCTGCTTGTGATTCGCAGCCTCATCCATCGTTTTCTCCGGTAAGCCCGGATCTGGCGCATAACAACTCCCATTAGCCAAGGCTGAAAAGGACGTCTTTTGTCGAATTGCTCAAGTGATTTATATACATGAATATAAATTTCCTGCACCACATCATCAGCATCCACTTTCTCTTCCAACAGAAAATACACTGATCTATAGACTGTATGAATCGTGTGATCATACAGTTCCCTATAGGCTTCGCGATTGCCAGCCAGCGTCTCCGTAACAAGAGCAATCATCGGATCATCCTTTGTCAACTTGCCCACCTCCTTGCGTTGTCCAATCCTCATCTCCCCCTCTCTTTCATCTCACACTATATATTGGCAGGAAACCGGAATATCGTTCGATTTTTTGACTCAACAACAGAAAAATAGTCTCTTCATAATCATTCTTTTGTAGGGACTACTTTATTGGTAATATATTGATATAATATTAAAGTACTATTCCCGCTTGTCTTGTATATCTACCCCAAACGAGCAGTAGTTACAAATCATACATTGAAGGAGCTTGTTAGAAACTAATGGAAATTAAGATTACACCCTTGTTACGGCTTATCCAGGGCCTGCTGTGGCTTAAAATCCTTGTATTAATTATGGCAGGATGTATATTTATTTCAGTTCAGTCGACAGGTGGAGAGTCGGGATTAATCCATATGGCTTCTCGCGCGCTATCCATCACACATCCACTTGAAGGCTCTACCGCTTATATGGTCGGATATGTATTCGGAAAATTGTTCTTTCGATTACTTCCTACAATACTGATCCTGCTATTTATTAAGACAAAAAAGTATAAACTCACTCTTACTTTACTGCTTTTTGTATCTATTTTTGGTTTAAACATAAACGGAATAGACCCTTTGTTTCCCGTTCATATCAGCATGCTTATTTCAATTCTAGTTCACAAACCATCTCGTATGTACTTAAAACAGACACCTTTCCCCGTTAAGGAAGCCGGAGATATCTCGAATGTAGAACGGTAGAAAAAACTCCCATCGACTGAAATGGTTCACGTATCAGTCCATGGGAGTTTTTCAGTTCAAGTTTGCCTTATTTCAAGCCTTCGCGCGCGCTTCCTTGGCAAGTACCAGAAAGCTTAGCAGCGCACCGATGTCTGCAATAGCGATAACGACCGCCATGGGTACAGGTGTTGTGCCGCTACCCAGGCCTACTAACGGTGAAGCGATGGAGCCAAGCAGCAGAGGCAGCAAACCAAGCATGGCGGACGCACTGCCGGCGGAGCGCTGCTGGCTCTGCATCGCCAATGAAGTCGTCGTTGTACCTACGATCCCCACGCAGGAAACGACAAAAAACATGGGGACTAGAATAGCAAACAATTGCCCCCCGGTAAAAGCCACGGTAAGCAAGCTGATCCCGGCTACAGCCGCAATCACCAAGCCCGACAAGAGCAATTGCCGCTCGTTGAAGCGGCCCACGAGTCTGCCAGTCAGCTGGGAAAACAGCACAATCCCCAAGCCATTCACCGCGAAAATGATACTATACGTCTGAGGGGAAACCCCGAAAATATCCTGAAGCACGAAGGGCGAGCCAGCGATATACGCGAACATTGCCCCTGTAATGAGTGCCTGCGAGAAGGCATAGCCCATAAAGCGGCGATCCGCAAACAAATGACCAAGCGTACTCAGCGTCTGCTTCAAGCCACCGGATGAGCGTCGATTAACAGGCAGCGTTTCCGGCAAGCCGAGCACGACGGCAATCAGCATAGCCACACCGACCAGGCAAAGCACCATGAACACACCGCGCCAGGAAACAAAGTTCAGAATTACCCCGCCCAGCACTGGTGCAGCAATGGGAGCCACGCCATTCACCAGCATGAGCAATGAAAAAAAGCGCGTCAACTCTTTGCCTGAGTATAGATCACGCGCCACAGCTCTGGAGATTACGATTCCCGCTGACCCGGTGAGTCCTTGAACAAAACGAAGCGCAATGAGCACACCGATGTTCGGCGCAAATACGCATAGTAGCGAAGCAGCAGCGTACAGAATAAGCGAGATGACCAGTGGCCCTCTGCGGCCTCTGACATCACTAAGCGGACCAGCAACGATCTGGCCCACTGCCAGTCCCAGCAGACAGGCTGTCAAACTAAGCTGCGCCAGCGAAGTGGTCGTGTGCAGATTGTCAGCTAATGTAGGTAATGAAGGCAAATACATATCTATGGACAAGGGTCCAAAAGCACTCAATGCGCCCAGGACAAAGGCAATCCATAAAATTCGGGATTTGGTCATGTCCCCGGCAGCCATTACCGTATTGGAAAACCGGTTCATAATAAGAATCATCCTTTTCACAAAAAAAATAAAATATGACTTCAATATATTATGATATCATTCATTTCGTTCTGCTTCGAATAATTTCACGCTAATCCGCGATTTTTTTTGAAAACTGCTATATATCAGGCAGGAATTTACCAATTTCAGGTCGAATTATACTGTATCCAAAACACGCGATTCAAAACAAAAAAATTTATGGAATCTGGAGAATGATAATGGTCTATGATGGAGTGCTGCTGGGTCTCATTGTAGGTCTGCTCCGAGGAGGCTGGCGGCAAAGTCTGATCCGTTTCAGTCAAATTCGCCTCATAGCCGGCTGGATGTTCCCTTTGCTGCTGCTGGTGCAGTTTATTATTTTTTATGCCCAGGAAAAATGGGCTTGGCTGGCGTCCATTAACGGATATTTATTTATGGGCATCTATGTGATTGGATTGATATTTCTCTGGCTGAACAGACATCATAAGGGATTCGGGCTTATTTTCATCGGTGTACTGTTGAATTTTATCGTCATGGCGGTGAATGGCGGCAGGATGCCGGTCTCATTGAGCGCTTCGGAGGTGCTAGGTCCCTATTATACAGACATGCTTAAATCTGGAAGCGTCATCTCGAAGCATTATATGATGGATGCGAGCACGCATTTATCATTGCTTGGTGATATCATCCCCCTCTCCAAGCCCTATCCCCGCACGCAGGTGATTAGTATTGGAGATGTCGTCATGAACTTCGGGATGTTCCTGTTTATCCAAAGCGTTATGGTCGTGAACAAGAAGAAGGATAATCAGCAAGAAACCAATCCCCGTCACGCCTAGCGCGTACCTTATTCCAAGGAAGGGAGGGAATCCTATGAAAAACTTGAAATATTCCCGTGTGATTATCAATGCTATTATCGTCGCTTCTGTCGTAATCGCTTTGACTTCCGGTTACAAAATCGGAGGCTAGTCACCGATAAGAAAAAAAGGAAGCACAGGCTCAACAAAACAGGCTGGATTCCGGCCTGTTTTTTCATGTGAAATTTCCGATTACAAAATTGTAAATTATCCCATTCACCCCTGGTAGCTTTGACATCTAGATACGACAAGGCAGGAGAAGAAATGATGAGTATATTAAAAAAGCTGCAAGAACGGGTTACCGCGACGGGAGTATACGTGTTTCTCATATGTACGGCAGGCGTGATCGTCCTGTTGTATACGAACCACTGGTCCTTTTTGCACTATTCGACAACAGAGTGGGTCACGATCTATTCCCTATTGGGAGCAGTTCTGATTCTGGAGCATTTTACCTTCCAGCTACCGCCAGCCAGTAATAAGCAGTCCATGGATTCCTCCGTGTACCTTGCTTGTATTTTTGTGCATGGCATCGAAATTGCCATTCTGGTTTTGCTGTTCAATGCAATCATTGCCGCATTCCGGCATAAAGAGCTGTCCTGGTGGAAGCATACCGTCAATTTTTCCATTTACGCACTCTCCATTTTCCTGTCTTCCATCGTATTTGAACTAAGCGGCGGGACGCAGGGGGCTTTGGACCAAGAGCATTTTGCAGCCTACCTGCTCGCGCTAATCTGCTACTTTGCGGTGAATACAATCACGCTGGGGATCTACTTTTATATCGCATACAAAGGGTCCCTAAATGAGTTGAAACAGGCTTTTGTGGCTGAATCCCTGCTCGTATATTTATGTACCCTCATCCTGTCTCTGGTGTTGACTACGTTGATGTATTACAACGGCATTTTGGGACTTCTGCTGGTCCTTGGACTAAGCATGCTCCTGTCTCACGCCTTCAAGCAGATGTTCACGATGTATCGGGAAATTGAGGAAAAGGCCAACATGGATCGCAGAACAGGACTATATAATCACAGCTACTTTGAAAATACACTTGAAGCCGAACTGGATATATGCAGATCTCAGAACACTCCTCTCAGCCTGGCTCTGATTGATATTGATGACTTCAAAAAATACAATGATCACTTTGGCCACCTCAAAGGCGATCAGTTGCTGGGATTCCTCGGTGATTTTCTAAAAAAAGAAACCTCTGGTACCCACATCACTGTATCCCGTTATGGCGGAGAAGAATTCACCCTGCTTATGCCTGACCATACCGCTGAACAAGCCTACGAAATCGTTAATGCCATCCGAAAAAGGCTGAATGACTCCCGCTACGAGGGCGTGGAAATTTTCCCGCACGGCTGCTTGTCCTTCTCCGCCGGCATTGCACAAAGCCGCATCGACATCTACGACAAGTCACAGCTGGTCGATCTGGCAGATAAAGCACTGTACTACGCCAAGAAGCAGGGAAAAAATATCGTTCATATACATGGCAGTTTAAATGAAGTGGAACGTGAAGTCGATCTGGGACAGGATATTCGTGATATTGAACAGCAGCTTAATCTGTTTTTGTACAAGGATATCAATACCTTCAAGCATTCCAAACGGGTTTTCAGATATGCAGCAGACATGAGTGAAGTGCTTCAACTCGGCCCGGAGGACAAACGGCGTTTTGCGTTAGGTGCTCTCATTCATGACATTGGAAAGCTGGAAATCCCATGGAATATCCTGAATAAAAAAGAGAAGCTCTCCTGTGAGGAATGGCAGATGGTGAAAGCACATGTCACGTGGGGCAAACGAATTATCGAGGCGAACGAGCGATTCATAGATCTGGTTCCTTTTGTGGAATTGCATCATGAACGCTATGACGGGGGAGGCTATCCGTTCGGGTTTAAGGGTGAGCAAATTCCCCGGTTGTGTCGGATGCTGACGATTATCGACTCTTTTGATGCAATGACGACTGAACGTCCTTACCAACCCACCAAAACGTTCGAGGAGGCCATTGAAGAACTGCGCGCCTGCTCAGGCAGCCAATTCGATCCCGAGCTAACGGCTATTTTTATCCACTATATTCAGCATAAGCAACCTGCTTTCATGGATTCCATGGAAACAGGTCTCTAACTCTCCACAGGCTTAGCCTCGTCGCCCCTACCGCCAGAAATCGTCCAGATTTCTACATCGGTAGGGGTTTTCATATGATGAACACATACAAAATGCTGTTTATTTCAAATTTCATATAAATGTCATAATTCGCTCCATCTATTTACGCTGTATGGACTATGATAGATAGAGATTGAATTGTCTGTATAAAATGTTACAAATGAGGATATCCTCGCTTCAAGTAATCGAGAGAAGGTGACTTCACAGGCATGTTGTATCTGTCCAGGCCAGCTCGCGTGGCTTGCCTTCTATTGCTGTGCCTACCGCTTCTTATCCTGTTTCCTCGCTCATCATGGGCTCATGCATTTGTCATTGAATCCAGTCCGACCGAAAATCAGGTGTTGGACAAGTCGCCTTCACAGGTGAGCATCACCTTTAATGAGGATTTGCAGTCTGCCTTTATGTCGATCAAGGTGACCGATGAAGCAGGCAAGCGAGTCGATACAGGAAAAGCACAGCTCAACCCGGAACACAAAGCCACCATGGAAATCAAACTGATTCCGGGGATGAAAGCTGGAATTTACACCGTTAATTGGAGAGCTTTGTCCGCAGACGGACACCCGATTAATGGAGTTATTCCCTTTCAAGTCGGTAGCGGTTCCGATGCATATACCAACCAGACTGCCGCATCTGAAGGCTCAATAGCATCACGACTCGACTTAATCGCTGTCCGGTGGTTCCTGTACATCGGAATATCGCTGCTTTTCGGAGCGCTTTGCTTCCGTTTGTTCATCTTGCCAAGCTTATACCAAGGCAAGGGCAATGCGGCAGAGGAGCTTGATCAACGCTCCTCTGCCGCATTGCCCCGCTGGCCTGTGTTGCTATGGATCGGCTATGGCATAACGTCTGCTGCCATTCTGATCAGCCTGCCGCTTCAGGCTTCATGGGATGCGGGGGTTTCCATCGGGGAGGGCTTTACACTCCCGATCCTGGGAGAAGCTCTCCAGTTTACAGGGGCAGGACAAGTCTGGTTCATCCAGATGATTCTCGTACTGCTGCTGAGTGTAACGCTGATTTACACGTTGGATCACAGCATTTCCATCCGGCAGCGCCGTCTGTGGGGCTACAGCTCTGTGATCCTGACGCTGATCGTCATGCTGTCCAAAGCCTTTGTCGGCCATCCGGCAGCGGCGACCCATCCGGCTCCGGCCATCGCCGCGGACTTTGTCCACCTGGCGGCCGCAGCCTTTTGGATCGGCTCACTTGCCGTCATGGCCGTGTGCCTGCCTGTTGCCGGCGTAGAGCTGCCCGTGTCGGAGCGGACAGCTCTGCGACAAGCAGCCCTGCGCCGCTTCGCCGGCTGGGGCATTGCCATGGTGGCTGCGCTGCTCGCCACCGGTATCTATGGAGCCGTGCTGTACGTCCCGGCTCCCTCCATGCTGCTGAACACGTCCTACGGACTCGTTCTGCTCGGGAAAGCAGCGCTGCTGCTGGTCATGCTGGCCTTCGCGGCCAGCCAGTTCCGCAGCGCACGGCAAGCGGCCGCGACCCGGCGGGCCGCCATAGGGTTGCGCACCGAGCTGTGCGTCGGCCTGCTCGTGCTGCTGCTGGCTGCGCTGCTCACCCACCTGTCCCCTGGTCAGGCACCCGCTGTACCGTTCGAGGAGACTCGCACGACAGGCGAGTATAATGTGACGCTGGCGGTCAGCCCCAATGCTGTGGGCAGCAATGAATTTAAGGTAACCGTTCAGGATCGCAAAGGGGCTGCGGTTTCAGGAATTCAGCAGGTTACATTGACGCTCGTTCCGGCAGATCCTGACAAAGCTCGGCAGGAATTTGTCCTCCCCGTGAAGCAGCAGCCCTTCCGCAGTCAGGAATTGATGACCGCCGAAGGAACGTGGGTTGTCAAAGTACACGCCCTGACGGCATCTCTTGATGCAATAGATGCTGACTTTACCCTGCACGTAGGCGGGAAAAAATAATCATTTTATGACTTCAGGATTTTGCAAAATCCTCACATGAAAAGGAGCGAAATAAATATGAATACAACGATTCAATCGGTGAAATCCAGATTTTCCAGGTTTGCGGCGTCCGCAGGCCTGATTGCAGCAGGTGCCTTGCTTTTTGCAGGTATGGCCAGTGCACACGTGACGGTTAAGCCTTCCGTTTCACAGCCTAATGCGTGGGAAACCTATACGCTGAAGGTGCCCGTGGAGAAAAACATTCCCACCACCAAAGTCGCTTTAAAAATCCCGAAAGAGGTCGTTTTTAAACAATACGAGCCTGTACCGGATTGGAAGATAGCGACTGAAAAGGACAGCTCCGGTAAAGTAACCACCGTTACCTGGTCGGCGGAAAAAGACGGTATTCAAGCAGGGCAATACCAGCGCTTCAGCTTTGTAGCGCAAAATGCGAACCAGAATACCGAAGCAGCATGGGACGCCTTCCAGTATTACAGTGACGGAAGCATTGTGGAATGGACAGGCGACGAAGGAAGCAACAATCCTCATTCCATTACCAAAATAACGACAGAGGCCGCATCCGAAGCTCCTGCTCCTGCCACAGACAGCGGGCACGATTCAGCAGGCACCGCAGCAGGCCATGCGAGCACAGGCACAGCTCAAGATAGCACTAACCCCGCGCCCGCTTCGAACCCTGCTACCGAAGCCGCTCCTGCCGCTCCTGCTCCAGTCAGCTCTGCCACACAAACGACAGCACTCGTCCTCTCGATTATTGCAGTCGTGCTTGGTGCAACAGCTGTCGGCATTGCGCTCAAACGCCGCAAGTAAGCTGGGGTACGATATAAAGTATAAGACAGTTATAAAAAGAAAAAGCTGACACCTATTTAAAAGGTGCCAGCTTTTTTGGTATGAAAAATAACGACATCCTATGCATTTCACATTCACCTATCTATCATTTTTTTGGTAAAATGGTAGAACCCTCACGATTCTAGCATAATAGCTTTGCAATCTATTGAGCATAGGAGATCATAGGATGAAAATCGTAAATAAGGCTTTGTTATCTAGCGCTATTTTTCTAAGTACCGCAGTGGGCAGCTTCACCCCCTTGGCACAAGCGGAGGCGGGCAAGGTCAGCATTATGCTGGACGGATACCCGTTACCGTTCCCCGTACAGCCCGCCATGATGAACGGCACCACCATGGTTCCCTTTCGTGCTATTTCTGAAGCTCTTGGCATTACAGTAAAATGGAATCAGACCATCCAAAGCATCACCGCTACCAAAACACAAGGCTCTGCAACCAAGCAGGTGGTTCTGAAAATGGGCAGCCGCAATGCCACAGTGGACGGGCAAACGGTACAGCTAACAGCCGCACCCCAAACCGTGCGCGGCAGCACGATGATCCCGTTAAGCTTTTTCGGACAGCAGTTCGGGGCCACGGTCAACTGGAATCAGGCAACACGGACGGTCTCCATTACATCGCCACGCGAGGCCATGTATACGGTAGGCTTCTATGCGCTATCTTCCTTTGACCAGCGATCCAAGATACCCAATTTTAACGCCGTAGCCTTCGGCTGGAGCCGAATTGATACGAACGGACAGTTTACGACAACCGGCAAAGAATACAAATGGCCTCAAGCCGCTGGAGCCGTAACTCCGGAGTCTATTATACAGGACGCAGACAGCCAGGGAACTTCCCCTTACCTGATGGTTTATTCGGTCGACGGTAATCACGAGCTGACCAAGGTTTTGGACAATGCGCAGCTTCAAGAGCAGACCATTTCCCAAATCGTCAGCACTGCCACTGACAAACAGTTCAAGGGCATCACGCTTGATCTGGAAGGACTGGGCTGGAGCGGCGATAAAGCCAAAGCACGTTCAGACTACAACGCCTTTATCCAAAAGCTGTCGACCAAAGCGCATCAGGCTGGTCTCAAGCTCACCGTCGTCCTGCATCCGCTGAACAGCTCATACTCTGGCTATGATTACAAGACGCTTGGCAATCTGGCGGACGATTTGATCATTATGGCTTATGATTATGGCCAAAAGGCGACGCCTGAGCCTTTGGATAAAGTGGATGAAGCCATAAAGCTGGCCTTGAAGGAAACTTCGCGGGACAAGCTGATTTTGGGGATTTCGATGGGTAGCGAAAAAGACAGCACCGTTAACGCCAAGGTCGGTCTGGCCAAACGTTATGACCTTAAAGGCATCGCCATCTGGCGGCTGGGCATCATCGGAGAAACGGCTTGGGCGAAAATGAATGAGTCCATCGAGTTTAAATAGATGTACATTTTATAAAATAACCCTGAACTTATACCGCCCGCTAATAATCTCATGCATCTGGTATGAAATCATCCGCGGGCTTTCCTTATGCCCACCTTAACAAAAATACTTCACCAAATTGGAGGTTCTCGACACTTACTGAATTTCCCATTTCTTGCGTCATGTATTCTTCCCTTCTTTCTACGGATGTAGACCTTTAGCCCCAGATCCGGGACAGGGAACAAATATGTGCGTACTTGTTCCCTCCAAAAACTTTCTATATGATGACTATATATTCGATATCAGCTCTCATTATATTAGCAGAAAATATATGAAACACCCACTAAACCCAACTGGAGGGAATACGTTTTATGTCCGATACATCCGCTAAAAAACAAGAAATTCTGGAGGCTTTTCTGTTCAGACACGCAACGAAGGAATTCGATCCTGATCGCATCATACCGGAGGAGGATTTTCGATTCATACTCGAAACCGGGCGGCTTTCCCCAAGCTCCGTCGGCTTTGAACCGTGGCAGTTTGTGGTCGTACAAAATCAGGCATTAAGAGAAAAGCTGGCTGCGGTTTCCACTGGGGGACAAAAGCAGATTCCTGCGGCCAGCCATGTTGTGCTCATTTTGGCGCGCAAGGATGTACGATATGATTCTCCTTACGTGGAGTACATGTATAAAGAGGTAAAAGGCATGTCCGAGGAAGACTTTGCTTCGCTACCGGGCCGCTACAAAATTTTTCAGGGTGTAAATCAACGCCTGCTGGAAAACGAACGTACGCTATTCGACTGGGCTTCCAAGCAGACCTATATCGCCTTGGGCAATATGATGACGGCGGCGGCTCAGATCGGCATTGATTCCTGCCCGATTGAGGGCTTTAACTACGATCAGGTGCATGCCATCCTGGAGGAAGAAGGACTGCTGGAGGACGGACGACTGGATATTTCGGTCATTGCCGCCTTCGGTTATCGCGCTCAGGAACCCAAGCGGGAAAAATCCAGACAACCGCTGGAAAAGGTCACACGCTGGGTTCTGTAACCTGATACCCTGAACCTCCTCCTAAACACCAAGCAATGAAGCATCCAAAAAACGGGCTGCGGCACTTCATCTGAAGGATGAACACACCGCAGCCCGCCTTTTTATACCCCTTCAATCTCTATTAAATGCTCATGCCAAAGCCTCATGGTTCCACAACCATATCCGTAGCATTTTCTGTTCTAATGGATCAGCATACGGATGCCTGTCAGGACAATACCGATCAGGAAGCCTGTAACTGCACCGTTAATACGTATCCATTGCAAATCCTGTCCCAGCTTGTCTTCCATCAACGCAATCAAGGATTTATTATCCATTTTATCTACATTTTCGCGTACCAGATTACCAATCCGGCTGTGGTTGGCTTCCACCAATTCGGTAATCTCCTCCACTATTCGTGCATTGATCTTATCCAACAGCTCGGTGTTTCCTCTCAAATCAGTCAGCATCCGATCCAATAGCGGTAAAATATAGGTCGGCACATAGCTTCCGTCCTCCATATAGTTCAATAAACGTGCACGCAGCTCCTCCATTTTACCGAGCACCGACGCATCGCCTTCCCAGGCTTCAACAAGGCTGTTCTTCCAGCCGTTCAATCCTTCCTGAACCGTATCCTTCGTCGCCAATCGGGCCAACTGTGTTCTTAGACCATCCTGTACAGCCTGACGGCGCGGATGCTCTTCTCTTTGCAGTTCTGCTACCTGATTCAACAGGAAATGGCGAATCATTTCACCCATACGCTCTTCGTTCAGATAGCCGAGGAACGCATTCAAGGCAAACTGCATCAGCCCGCTCACCTGTAAACCGCTGATAGCCTGCATTCCCAAGGCACCCAGCGTGTAGCCTGTCTCCGGCTTCAAAAGCCAGGACTCAGCCTGCTCCAGTGTGTAATCCAGTACCTGGCGATCGTAGCCCTTCTCACTGGTTTGATGAGCAAGTGCCTCCAGCAATGGCCCGGCGTCAAAATCAGTCGCCTGCCGTTTAAGCTCTGCCACAATGACAGGAGTCAGTTCCGCGAGCGGGAGCGACTGAACGAGCCGTTTGGCAAGAACATCTATGGATGCCGCAGCTTCTGGCGTGCGCAATCCTTTTTCCACACCATTCAGCACTAAATCGGCCAAACGGATATCAGCAATTTTAGACGCGATGCTGTCTTTGTTAAGCAAGTTATTCTCCACCGTACTCACCAATGCATTCGTGAGCTTTTCCCTGTTTTTAGGAAGCAGCGCCGTATGCGGAATCGGAATACCTAACGGATGGCGGAACAACGCGGTGACGGCGAACCAGTCCGCCAGTCCCCCGACAAGTCCTGCCTCAAAAGCACCAGCCAACAAACGTGCCCAGCCATATTGCTGGAAGGGCAACGTAGCTGCAAAGCCCGCCCCCAGAATAACGAGCGACCAAGCCGCTGCGGTTTTCGTATTTTTTGATTTTCCCATCCTGTAATCCTCCAAACTGACTGTCGAGTAAGTTAAGTACTATACCTGTATTACCCATCATATCATTGCCCGTGTGATTTCCAAAGTGAGGAGCACCCTAAATGATCTGATTTTTTGCGTAATTTTTTATACATATATATCTCTTTTTTACATTCATGTTTGTGAACGGCATCACAACACTGGGACCAATATCTTATTTTCAATAATAAGTCTTACGAACCATTTTAGTAGAACAAAGTCCCAATTTTTTTAAAACGAAAGGAGAAGTGAACAGGAAAGTTGAATGGGCATAAGATACCTTTTTAGCATCAACCCGCTATTTAACCTCAGAAAGGATTTGATCCATGATATCCCCAGATTCTTTCAACATTATTCGACTTCAAAACTCTCACACATAATTTGCTAATTTGATATATGGACATATTCGAAGTTATAAAATAAAATTTTATAAATAGGAAATCATGTTTAATCAGCCATTATATATTGATAAATCAAACTATGATAAGCTTGATAAAATTGCTTCTTTGTAAAGGAATTGGATATGACAACAGACCAAAAAAACAACAAAGGCCTCTGGAACGGCGATCCGGTCGTAATTGTACGCACTCCCTCCGCTTTTGCCAAGCAATCCCTTTTGTATATCCAGGAAATAGGCTACTTCCAAAAATCATCTGGTTTTACGATGGAAAGGAAAGAACTTACCTCCTTTTTGCTTGTTTTTACGTTGTCTGGTAAGGGAGAATTACTGTACCGGGACAAGAAGTATATTCTAAATCCGTATGATTTGTTTTTCATTAATTGCAAGGAATATGTACAGTACAGCGCCTCCGGTCATGAATCCTGGGAGTTCATCAGTTTATACCTGTATGGCAACCTGATCGAAAATTTTTACGAACAATTTGCCAAGTATAATAAACCCGTATTATCCATGCACAATCCAGATGCTATATTGGACAAGCTGCATGCTCTGATTTGTGGGCAGTCTGACAGAAGCCTTTCCGCCGAACTGCTAACGTCCAGAGTTATTGCTGAAATACTGACATGCATTTTGCAGCATCCCTACGATCGTCCGCATGTGAATGCAGAAACGCTCAGCGAAGTACGTCGGGTGCAGCAATATTTGGATGAATCCTACAGTGAACGTATTACGTTGGACTCGCTGGCAGACATGTTCGAATTAAACAAGTTTAATTTGGCTAAAAATTTCAAAAAGCAAATTGGATTCTCGCCTATTGATTATCTCATTAATGTCCGCATCACTGCTGCCCAAACCTGGCTTAAAACCAGTGGCATGTCCATTGTAGATATTGCGAGATACGTAGGGATTCCCAATACGAGCCATTTTATTAACCTGTTCAAGGAACATGTAGGAGAAACTCCCCACTCCTTCCGTAAAAAATGGGGGAACCGTTCCAAGCTGTAAACGAGAGGTCACATAAATTCAGTTTGATAGATGATAGACGCACAAGCTATTCACGATAATGGCAAAACTGTCGAAAGGCAGTGACGCAAAGCTATAGGGCCTTCCTCCAACGGATGGCAGCCAGCCACCGAAATGAACGAGCTTTTTATTATGTCTTTTTTACATAGATCTACAACAATATGCTATGCCTCTCTCGAAGAAAAGCCCTGATCACTAAGATCAGGGCTTTTTTCTATTGGATAGTCATGTCAGCCTAGCATGCTGAATATACTAATCTCGGAAGCATTGCCATATTACAATGAATAGGAGAATGACTTGGAGCATGGGAACAAAAATAAATGTTATGATCATTGCCTTATTGCTCATTATCCAAAGCTTTTTCAGCGCAACGCTGGCTTACGCAGATACTCCAGCCTCGGAACTGCCGCAAAGTACTGTTGTCGATCCCGCACAATCCATTACGGATGCTGTATACGGAGTCCCAAATCCTGAACCTGCCATGGAGGTTCCTTCCGACACGAGCCCTATCATTCAGGCAGCAGCCAACGCTGAGTCTCATGCTGCAACGGCTCCTCAGAGCATACTAACCAAGCTGATCCTGACGGATGAAGCGGGGCGTGTCATTGACGCGGTATATAACCCCGGCAGTCAACTGGATATCGGATCAGCCATCCAACTGGGCTATGAATGGGAACTTCCCGACAATACCTACAAAGCTGGAGACACCTTCACCTTCCAATTACCGGAACAGTTTGTCATCTACACGGATATCTCATCTCCATTGGTAACCACCGACGGCACCGTAGGCAGCTTCACTGTAGATCGTCAGGGCAAGGTTATCATGACCTTTAACCAATATGTAGAGAATCACTCCAATATTAGCGGCAAGCTGCAAATCAAAACCGAGTTCACCAAGGAAACGGTAAAAGGCAGCACCGAGATTATCATTGCGATTCCGATTAAAGGCGGGGTCCAAACGGTCATCGTGAATGTCAAACCCCAGTCAGGGCCAAACCTGAGCAAACAAGGGAAAACCGACGGCACCAATCGGATTGACTGGACCATTGATGTGAACAAGCAGCTAAACACCGTAAAACATGCCCTCATCACTGATCCCACTCCTTCAGGGCTGGAGCTCATCAAAGACTCTGTTCGACTCTATCATCTGCAAGTGAATATCGATGGTTCTACCGTCGTTCGAGATCCTGTGAACACGAGTAAATATGCCATTGAAACGGATCAGGCCGGGACAGGATTGGTGATTCGCTTTCAAGACGAGAGCATTAGCACTGCCTATCAGATTCAATACTCCACCCGCATTATGGGCGACGAATCTAGTTTCTCCAACACAGCGACTCTTTCAGGAGATACGATAGAGAACGTTTCTGCTACCGCCACTGTTCAGGTGGAGCGTGGTGAATTTTTGTCCAAAAAGGTTGAAAAATATGATCATGCCACACAAACGCTCTCGTGGGTCATAAAATATAATTTCGGTGAGAAAAAAATCCCCGAGGCCCAAGCCCTCTTGATTGATCATTTCAACAAAACTCAAAAATTGCTGCCCGGCTCCCTGAAGGTATTTAAGGGTAACACCTTGGAGGAATTGCCGGCTTGGGCGTATACCCTCATCCCTGTCGACTATCCTGACCGAAACGGCTTCAAACTTCAATTCAACTTTGACGTAGATTCAGCCTACACGATCCGGTATCAGACCCAGGCCAGCGGCCGTGTCTATGAGAATGAAAAAATTACCAACATCATAACCTCCGATGGAACCGAAAAGATCGTATCGACGGAAATCATAAGCGGAGTCATGACTAAAGTGTATGACACACCCAACTACAACACCAAAATCATACCTTGGGTGATTACTATTAATACCGATCTATACACCATGAAAAACATTGTCATTCGAGATGTATTTCCTAACGGTGGCTTGGCCTTGCTGCCGAACACTCTGAAAATCCAAAGCGTTGACGGAACAACAGAGCTGCACGCGCCCACAGATTATGAGCTGATTCCGCTATCACAGGATTACAAACAAGGTTTTAAGCTCATTTTTCATAAAACCATTCAGCAAGCATACACGATTAAATATTCAACCACCTATAATAATGACTGGAAAACAGATACGAGTAAGCCTGAGTTTCGCAATCGATCCACTATAGATTATCAGTATGAAAACGGAGACACCTCATCGTACGAAGTGGAATGCCCGATCTGGCCAGACTTTATGACACAACGGAACGGGGCCAAGCAAGGAAGCTATAATGCAAACTCCAAGCTCATTACATGGGACATTAAAGCCAACTACAATCGCAAGACCCTGAACCATGCCGAAGTGAGAGATCCCTTGCTGCAAGGCCAGAAGCTAGTGACCGGCTCCATAAAAATATACGATATGACCTTGCTGGGATGGTGGGATGGCGTACAAAAAGGGGCTGAAATTGCGGCAGATCAATACACCATCATCCCTCCCTCAGAGCAAAATGGTCAAGAATTACGTATCCAGTTCAAAAATAAGATGCAGACCCCCTACTGGATTACCTTTCAAACTTCACTGGAAGGGGAATTGATCGAAAAGGAAATCCGCAATAAGGCCCTGCTGCTGGATGGAGAAAAAACAGTCTCGGAATGGACAGCCCAAGTCACGATCCCTCATGGCGGGGAATATGTATCTAAAGCGGGAACACAAAATGGCAACAAGATCGACTGGAGCATCCGTATCAATGAAGGACAGTCACATGTGTCCAACGCCAAAATTATAGATCAGCCCAGCAGCAATCAGATTCTAATTGAGGATTCTTTTCACGTATACGCTACAACCATTGCCGCCAACGGAAATACCGCCAAGGGCACCGAGTTGATCAGAGATCAGGATTACACGCTGTTGATCAAGACCGACGCCCAAGGTCAGCAAGCTTTTGAGCTTGCTTTTGCCAAGGATATTTCCTCTGCTTTTATCCTTGAATATCAATCATTCATTAACGCTGAGGACAAAGCCAAGGTGAGCAACAAGGTTTCCTTTGAAGGAGATCGCTTGACGACAGAGCTGCGGGAGACTAGCCAGGAAATTATCGTGCGGACGTCTTCCGGCTCCGGTTCCGGCGGGGGCACAACCGAAAGCCTTGAGCTGACCAAGGTGGATCAGGATGTGCCTGACAAGGTACTGCCAGGAGCGCGGTTTGCACTCTACGATAAGGCCCAAAAAAGAGCACCGCTCATTCAGACCACCAATGCGGACGGCAAAATTGTCTTTTCCTCCTTGCTGCATGATGATTACATCCTGGAAGAGCTGGCAGCACCGGAGGGCTATAAAATAACCGAGGGCAAGCTGGAAATCAAAATAGACGGCTCACTTCAACAAAACTCTGGTGTAAAGAAAATTATCATCACCAATCGAAAAGAAAAGAAGAACGAGCCGGACCCACCTGTAGACCCCGGAACTCCGACAGAACCCACGAATCCTACAGAACCGGGAACGCCTACCCATCCGGGAGGCCCAGGTAAGAAACATGACGATGATCCGGAAATACCCGATACGCCGTCAATACCCGTTCCTCCGTCACAGCCCCAGCTTCCAGATGACATAATCCCTCCACAGGAGGAGCCTGCACCTATACCGCCGCCAGCGGATCAGGACGAACCCAAGACTCTGCCCGTGCCACCAGTCGTCTTGCCTCATCAGGAGCCATTGCCTCCGCCAGCTCCTAAAGCGATGAAAGACGACCCCAAGCCGAAGGCTCACCCCAAAGTTCCGGGGAAACAGCCGGAAGATCCAGAGGATACACCTGAGGTACACCAATTGCCCCAAACGGGAGAAAGCAGCCCCGCTCCGTTCTATTTGACGGGTATAGCCCTGATGCTATGGGGTGTATTTCTAAAATTCAGAAAGACAAACAAAAAATAAAAGTGATGATCTGCTCCGATTTTCGGCTCATTCCATTTCCACTGGAGTGAGCCGGGAAATTGGGTGTTTTTTCATAATATGCATCGTCCGCACATTGCTTAGGGGGTGTCGAACTTGCTGAGGCTGCGCAAACTTTCCTACGCGTTTATCTTCTTGGGCATACTCTTGATCTTGTTTCCTAAAGCCACGGAATGGAATGAGGATCGAGAGCAGCATGAGCTATTATTAAAAGCAGCAGAGCTTCTACCCAGAAAAAACGAAACGGTATTAAATCCCCAGCTTGCGGATAGCCACACTCGCTTGTCCACTCGGCTTACGGAAGCTTCGATCAGCGATGCACAGCAAAGCATTTCCCCCGCCCCTGCTCCCATTGCAAATGCCGATGAACAAACTCCGATAGCAACCATTAGCATAAGCCGTATTCACTTGAAGCTCCCTGTACTGGAAGGCGCAACCCGACAAAACATGAAGCATGCGGCTGTACATATGGCGGAAACGGGGACACTGGGACAGGTGGGAAATGCTGCGATTGCTGCTCATCGGGCGCGTACTCCCGGGCGTTTGTTCAATCGGCTGAATGAAATGAAGCTCGGGGATGAGATTGTTGTTAACACTCAAGGGGAGCAATATGTGTACCTGGTCTATAGCATTAAGGTGATCGATCCTACGGACGTGTCTGTTCTGAAAAGCTTCAAAAAGCAAAAGCTGCTCACCCTGATTACATGCAGCCCTCTCGTAAACCCCACCCATCGTCTCATTGTTCAGGCTAAACTAAGCACCCGAACTTAAGGCAACTTCATGAATACCCAAGTTCATGAATGCCTCAACCTGCGAATAAAAATAAATCAGGCGGGTAATTCCTGTTGAGATACAGCAATACACCCGCCCAATATGCACATCAAGATTCAGTTTTATTTTTGGCAATCAACTTGAAATCATCAAAGTGGAATCCCGGTGCAACAACACAGGTTACCAGTACAGGCTCATCTCCAAGCGGCCGCGCCGTTTGCCATACCGTACCTGGTACCAGCGCTTGCGGATGCTGTCCGGCTTCCACGTCAGCACCGACGATAATTACAGTTTCTTCACCGGGCTCTTCTCCACTTCCACCCAGCTTCAGCTCCACAGGACTCCCGCTATGGTAAAGCCACAGCTCATCTGAATGCACAACATGCCACTCAGAGAACTCGCCCGGATGCAGCAAGAAATAAGTCGACGAAGCTGCAAACCGCGGACCGGAGTATATATCCGGCAGCACGGGTTTTGGAATTTGAAAATGAGCCTTCCACATCTCTTTGTACCAACCGCCTTCTGGATGGGGCTCCATGCCCAATGCCGCTACAAGCGGTGAAATAGCTTTCGTCATTGTACTAACCTTCCTTTACCCTAAATTCCTTCCTCCCTACTGTAAAACATAGCGTTGCTTTTGTCACGTTTCTCCCTTCGCATGTCGAACATCATTACTTTATGTCAAATTTAATAACATTAAATTGTGAATATTTACTCGATTTCATCATATAAATAGCAGTTAACTAGCAGATAAGTAAGCAAAAATATATAATACGTGAAGTTTTATGACATAAAATCTTGTTTTTTATTGTAAGCTTATAGTATTATGAGAGAAATTTTTGAATTCTGATAGAACTTGACTATGTCAGTATGTCTACTAAGCTAAGTATCCAAGCCTAAAAGGGGTGAGCTCTCTGATCCAGTTTCGCAATGTAAACAAACATTACGGTCACTTCCATGTACTCAAAAACATCAATCTTCAGATTAAGGAGGGCGAGGTGGTCGTGATCATCGGCCCCTCCGGCTCAGGTAAAAGCACCCTGCTTCGCTGCATCAATCGTCTGGAGACGATATCGGATGGGGAACTGATCGTCAACGAAATACCTGTGCATGACAAAAAGATTGATATCAACGCCTTCCGCCGCAATATCGGGATGGTGTTCCAGCATTTCAATCTGTATCCCCACAAAAAGGTGATTGAGAACATTGTACTCGCACCCATGAAGGTGCTGGGGATCTCCAGGGAAGAAGCTACCCAAACAGCCATCACCTATCTAAAACGCGTCGGCATCGAGGAAAAGGCACAGAGCTATCCCGCTCAATTGTCCGGTGGGCAGCAGCAGCGGGTTGCAATCGCCCGCGGGCTCGCAATGAATCCAAAAATTATGCTGTTTGACGAGCCTACTTCAGCTCTTGATCCCGAAACCATCGGGGAGGTACTGGATGTCATGCGCTCGCTCGCCCATCAAGGCATCACGATGGTCATCGTCACGCATGAAATGGGCTTTGCCCGCGAAGTGGCGGATCGCGTAATCTTTATGGACAAAGGACAGATTTTGGAAGACAGTCAGCCTGCCGAATTTTTTCAGAATCCGGGTGAAGAACGGGCTCGCCTGTTCCTGAGCCGTCTGATTCATCATTAAACAGACTACCAATGTAGCGTAAATCGAAAGGGGATCGTTCTAATGAGAAAAAGATTTCAATGGAGTGCTTTGGTACTGGTAGCCGTATCCTGTCTGCTCGTCTTGGCAGGCTGTGGAGGCAAGCAAGAAGCGGCAACGTCGGGGAATGAGACGGCAGCAGCCAACGGGCTGGAAGCGATCAAACAGCGTGGCAAGCTGGTTGTTGGTGTGAAATACGATACCAAGCTGTTCGGTCTGAAAGACCCGGCCAGCGGGAAAGTAGAAGGGTTTGATATCGACATCGCCAAGGCTGTAGCCAAACATATTTTTGGTGATGAAACCAAGCTTGAATTAAAGGAAGTCACGTCCAAAACACGTATCACCCTGTTGCAAAACGGGGACATCGACGCCATTATCGCGACCATGACCATTTCGGATGAACGTAAAAAGCAGGTCGATTTCAGTGACGTCTATTTTAACGCCGGGCAATCTCTGCTTGTGAAAAAAGGAAGTCCCATCACCGGGCTGGAGTCTCTGACCCCAGATACCAAGGTACTCGCCGTTAAAGGCTCTACCTCCGCCAAAAATATCCGTGAAAAAGCACCCAATGCAACGATATTGGAGTTTGAAAACTATCAGGATGCGTTCAACGCCCTCAAGGCTGGTAAGGGGGATGCGTTGACTACCGACAATTCCATTCTGCTCGGTATGCAGCAGCAAGATCCGAATTATACGCTTGTAGGCGGCAACTTCACAGAGGAACCTTACGGCATTGCAGTGAAGAAGGGACAGCCTGAACTGCTGCAAGCCATTAATGATACGCTCAAGGAACTAAAAAGCAGCGGTGAATACGATAAGCTTCACGAGCAATGGCTTGGGGTCAAACCCGAATAATACTCTTGTGAAGGAGCCGCAGGTTGCGTGCTCCTTCCTTTTCTTTCTGCTGAACACCACACCAGAAAGAATCTATTCATCCTCGGATTCTCCACAGCTCTGGATAAGGAGGTACATGCACAGATGCTTACTTTTGATATCAACGTACTTTTCGATCATGGCGACCGGTTCAGAGAAGGCTTGCTTCATACCGTCCAAGCCAGCGTGATTGCCTTGATTGGCAGCTTTATTCTGGGAGCTGTCATCGCCATCCTTCGAATCGCGCCTTTTAAATGGCTTAACTGGATCGGCACCGTCTATGTAGAGGTTATTCGTAATATTCCGCTGCTGATCGTGGTGCTGTTTTTTTATCTCGGGCTTCCCACTTTGGGCATCCCTTTGGACGGATTTGTATCTGGAACACTTGGATTGACCGTATACACAGCCTCCTTTATTGCGGAAGCCATACGTGCCGGCATCCAAGCTGTTCCCAAGGGGCAATTTGAAGCGGCAAGGTCCTCCGGGCTGAGCTACAACCAGACGATGATCAGCATTATTTTGCCGCAAGCCA
Organism: Paenibacillus kribbensis; assembly: GCF_001705305.1. Taxonomy (GTDB): domain Bacteria; phylum Bacillota; class Bacilli; order Paenibacillales; family Paenibacillaceae; genus Paenibacillus; species Paenibacillus kribbensis_B. The sequence goes on along the minus strand of NZ_MCBP01000011.1, from coordinate 23,918 downwards.
TCAAAGTCGTACTGCCTGCGATTGGCAACCAATTCATCAATCTGGTCAAAAACTCTTCCGTGCTGGCCATTGTAGCCGGACTGGACCTGATGTATTACTCGGATTTGATTAACTCGGACACCTTCTTGCCCATCACAGTCTACGCCATCACGGCGTTGTTGTACCTTATATTGACGGTTCCGCTCAGCTTTCTTGTACTGTATATGGAGCGACGTCTGTCCAAAACATCCTAAGGAGGGAAGCCTGTATGGATTTCAGCGGATTGTTTGTATGGCCTAATGTGCGCTTTATACTGGAGGGCTTCCTGCTAACGCTGGAGGTCGCCATTTACGCTATCGTGTTCAGCTTTGCTCTCGGTATTGTATTCGGCATCCTGCGCTATACGCGCTTACCTGTCATTTCACAGGTTGCAGCCTTTATCATTGATCTCATTCGCAATCTTCCATTATTGCTCATTATTTTCTTCATCGGCATGGTATTGCCATCCATCGGTTTTTCCATTTCTCTCAAGTGGGCAGCCATTACGGGACTGTCGATCTTCGAGGGGGCCATGATTGCCGAGATTGTACGCAGCGGCCTCAATTCGGTCCATAAAGGACAGGTGGAAGCCGCACGTTCCTCCGGGCTGAGCTATTCCAGTACCTTATGGCATATCATCCTGCCCCAAGCGCTTCGCCGCATGGTTCCACCCATTGTCAGCCAGTTTATTTCCCTGTTCAAGGATACCTCACTGGCTGTCATAATCAGTTTGCCGGAGCTGACGCATAACATTCAGATTGTCGGCGGTCAAAATCAATCCTTCGTCATTCCGGCTCTGCTGTTCGCCGCCTTCCTGTACTTTGGTGTCAATTACAGTATGTCGCTGATTGCACGCAGGCTGGAGGTTCGCACACATTAAAGCTTATGGGCATTCATCAGGGCTGCCGTCAGTTGGAACGCTGTATCAGCCCGGCCTGTATCTTTTCAATCAATCGCTTCACTGCTTCTCCCAGGTAACGGTCAGAGCGATAAATCAGCTCTAGCTGACCCTGAGGCGCGCCCCGTACAATAGGTACAGTACAAAAGTGTGAACGATCCAGAACTGCCGCAAGCGACTCGGGCTGTAGGGTTACAGCAAGCCCCTCCTGTACCCAGCGCAGGATGGATGGGATGGAATTTGTCTCCAAGACGGTCGCAAAGGGATACCCGCGCTCACGGAAGCACTTTTCTATCAGCCTCCTCCCAGGATGATATTCCGGCTGCAGCGCCCAGGGCACATGCCTCAACTCGTCGAGTGTTATGGAAGAACGATTGGAGAACACATGCTGGACCGGGACAATAAGACAGTAATTCTCCGTGCGAAGAGGAAGCTGGACAAGCCTGTTATCCGTACCCGAATGCAGCGTAATCCCTATATCCACCCGGTTGTCCAACACCTGTTCTGTTACATCGAATGATGGACGGATGTGCAGGCTGATTTTAGGAAATAAGCGATGAAAATGGACAAGCATCTCTTGCAAGGGTTCCTCCAGCTCCGGTAGTGCGATGCCCATCCGTAAGCTTCCACGTTGCTCGGTACGCAGCTCCTCAATGGAAGCCTTCGCTTGCTGTAAATCCTTGAGCGCATGAGCACTATGTTGCAGGAGCAGCTTTCCGGCCTCTGTCATTGTAATTTTTTTGCCTGTACGATCGAAGAGTGTCATTCCCAGTTCCTCCTCCAGTGCTTTAATTTGCAAGCTGAGTGTAGGTTGAGAGATTCCGATCTTTTCCGAAGCTTTCGTAAAATGCAGTTCCTCACATACCGCTATGAAGTATTGAAGCTGACGTATTTCCGTCTTCCTTCTCTCCCTTCCAAATCCCCAGACTGATTAAAAGGCCAAAAAAAGCGCGAGATCGGATCACTCCGGTTCGCGCCTCTTTTCAGGTTATTGCGCATTTTTTAGCTTATTGGGCCACTTCTGCTTTATCCGCAGTTAACGTTATATTTGCAAATGTGTCTGCATCGTACTCCTTGCCACGAGTAATATCGTAATTGGCTACCCGATTATTCAAGGCCTCCAGCGAGTAACGGAATAACGTGGGTACTAGTGGCGCTTCCTCACTCATATATGCCTGCCACTGATTATATATATCCTTGCGATAATTGTCGTCAAAGGCTTTTAGCGAAATGCCTTCCTGCAGCAGCTTATCATTTTCTTCACTTGTAAAGCGCGAATAGTTAAAGCTGGCTCCGCGCCCATACAGCCCGCTAGGGTCTACATCTGAACCTGTACTCCATGCGCCGCCAAAAATATCAATGCCGGGGTCATCCTTTTGCACACGGTCATAGAAGGAATTGAACTCAAGCAGACGACCGTCCACCAGCTCGACATGGAGACCGACATCCTTCCAGTTCTGCAAATAAAACTTCGCCAGCGATTCGGCTGTCGCATCCCCGCTCATGGCAGCGTAATGGAGCACCAGCTCCTTGCCTTTAGGGTCCTCACGGTAGCCATCCCCATTCGTATCCACATAGCCTGCCTCATCCAGCAGCTTTTTCGCCTTGTCCGGGTCATACGCAATGCCCTTCGCATTCACATCATGATATCCCTTAAAAGCAGGCGGAATCAGAGATGTTGCCGGAATCCGAAGCCCATGATAGAGCTGCTTGCCAACCTGCTCGTTATTGAGCGCATAGCCTAGGGCCTGACGCAATGACTTGTTCGCCAGCTTGGCATTCGAGTCCATGATATTTGTACTTTTCGCCTGATCAAATTTACCCAGCTTAAAGCCTACATAGCTATAGGACAGTTCCTCCTGCCCGAGAAACTGTACATTTTTCGGGTTACTAGCGGTATTGTACCGGGTAGTTGGATAGCTGGCCCAGTCAATCTCGCCGCTTTTCAGCGCCTCGGTAATGACATTTGGGTTCACGACTTTCAGATGAAGGCCGTCCAGCTTGGGCTCACCATGGAAATAATCCTCATTTTTGATGAATTCTACAGATTCACCTGTAACCATGGATTTAATTTTGAACGGACCATAGCCAACAGGATTTTTACGGACAGGATCAGATCCCGCCATATCCTTCACGGGAATGCCCTGGAATACTTTTTTCTCCAGTGGCGTAGACCAGAGTCCCGATTTGATGGAGGGAGTGGCCTGTTTAAATTGAATCGTCGCTTCCTTCTCATTCAGCACCTTGATGCCTGCTATGGTTTTGGCCTTGCCTGCGTGATAATCCTCCATGCCCACGATATTCGTCATAAAGCTATCGTAACGTGGACCTTCGTAATCCTTGTGGCCAATGACCTCATAGGCAAAGGCATAGTCCTCCGCTGTTACAGGATTACCATCTGTCCAGTTCAGGTTGGGATCAATTTTGACAGTCACCGCTCTATTGTCGGCGGAAAAGGAAATCGTCGCTGCTCCTTTATCATCAATATTGAGGTTGGAGTCGATGGAGAACAACGAAGGGTAGAAAAATTTGAAGACTTCATAATCGGGGTTCCCATCATAAAATACAGGATTCAGAATACCTTCAAAGGGAGTATCGGACACCAGCGCATAATTGATCACACCGCCCTTGATCGGGGCCTTGTCGTTCTTCACCGCCGTTGCCAGTGCGGTCGTATCCACCTGCTTGCTATCCGAGCCGGAGCCGCCTGTACTGCCAGAGGAAGAACCTCCATTTGAAGCAGACGGCGAGCCGCTGCATGCAGCCAGGGAAAGTACCAAAATTGCAGATAGAACAGGCAAAATTCCTTTTTTCCAGCGTTTGACCATTGTAAGCTCCTCCTTATCGTTGCCCTTATAATTGAATTTCGGTTAACCCAATCGTTGTCTGGCATCTGTGGCACGTTTGAGCGCCTGACCAATGAAGTTGATCGCCAGCATCAGCACCAAAATAAGCAGTGAGGCAGGCAACCACATCCACCAGCTGTTCTGTAAAACATCCGGATCGTTGGCGTAGCTCACCAGTGTACCCAGGCTTGGGGTGGATTCCGGCAAGCCAAAGCCGAGATAGGAAAGCCCGGTCTCAATCCCGATATTTCCCGCAAGACTGAGCGTCAGATTGACGATCACGACCGAGCTGAGATTGGGCAGCACGCCAAACCAGATGATTTTCCAGTTGGGTGTGCCGAGGGTTTTGGAAGCCTGTACGTAGTCCAGCTCCCGCTCCGACAGCACCTTGGCCCGAATCAGGCGCGCTTTTCCGATCCATAGAAAGGCGGTCATGATGAAAATAAAAGACCCAATGCCACTCTTGGGAACAATGCTGACGAACACGATGACCAGCATCAAAAATGGAAGCACCAAAATAAAATCAATAATCCGCATAATGATGTTATCGACCAGCCCCCCATAAAAGCCGGCCAGCAGACCTAACGTCAAGCCAATGGCGGCGGATAGCAGCGTAATCGTGAAGCCAATCGTGAAGGAATTGCGTGCTCCAATGACCAGCTGACCGAAAATATCCCGGCCCGCCCGGTCTGTCCCCAGCCAATGCACCGAGCCTGGAGCTTCACGGATCGCACCCAAATCCACGGTTGTGACTACATCCTGATTTACAAACAGGACAGAAGCATATATAAAGATCAAGAACAGAACCACAAACGCAATGGACACCAAAGCCATTTTGTCACGTACCAGCTCGCGGCGCAGTACCGACCAACTGGATGGTGATTTGCGAATGATTTGCGATGTAAAAGCTCCCTTCACCTGTGTAGACACCTTACATCCCCCTCCTTCCTCCAGACTTGTTCACTATTCGATGCGAATGCGGGGATCAACCTTGCTCAGGATGACATCAGACAACAAGGTCCCCAAAAGTGCCAGGAAGCCGGAAATCATCACAAGTGCGTTCACAACGGAAAAGTCCCGCTGGGTAATGGACTGGAGAAACAACTGGCCGAGCCCCGGATATCCAAAGATAGACTCAAGGAAAATGTTGCCTGCAATCACTCCCGTCAGGTCGTAGCCCAAAAATGCGGCAATCGGCAGCAAGGAGTTTTTGAAAATGTGGCGGGAATAGATTTTGCCTTCCGGCACCCCTTTGGAACGCGCTGTTTTCACAAAATCCTTCAGCCGTGTGTCAATGACCTCGTTGCGTAAATACTGAATCGTAGCCGTCGTGCTGAGCAATGCGCCTGTAACCGCCGGTAAAATGAGATGATAAGACTTGTTCACGTAATACGCCCATGTCCCCGGCTCTATGCCAACATCCACGCTGCCGCTGGTCGGAAACCAGCCGAGCCTGAATCCAAACACGTACAGCAACAGCAGCGCGAGTATAAATAATGGCGTCGCAAAGCTGAGATAGGTATAGCCCACTACCGTTTTGTCCAGCAGGCTATACTGATAGCGGCCGCTGAGCACGCCGAGCGGGATGGCGATTAGATACGTCAGAATCAGAATGACCACACCCAGAAAGAACGTGTTGCCCAAACGGCTGCCAATCAGATCGGTAACACTTATTTTATGTACATAGGATTTGCCTAGATCCCCGTGAGCCAACTGGACGAGCCAGTGCCCATACTGCACCCACACCGGGTCGTTCAATCCCAGTCTTTGTCGCTGCTCCTCCAATGCTGCCGGATTCAGATTGGGTGTGGAGGTAATGAGTCCTGTCAGTGCATCCCCCGGCATGGCCTTGGCCAGGAAAAATATAAGCACGCTCAAAGCAAAAAGCTGGGGAATCATAACCAGCAGTCGGCGCAGTGTAAATTTCCACATATTCTATCCCCCCTTATGGTAGCGCGACTTGATGGGATGGGCTGACTGCTTTTAGCGCAAACGGCTTTCCACTCGCATCCAGATGTTTGGACAGCTCGGTTTTGTAGGAGGACAACAGGACTCGCCTTTTTTCAGCATTCTCCAGCCGCTTTGCAGGATCGATATTGGGAATAGTCGCAATGAGCCGCTGGGTATACAAGTGCTGTGGATGCTCATAAATGTCCTGTTCGCTCCCTTGCTCCACCAGTCGCCCACGGTACATAATGCCGATTTGGTCGCACATATGGCGGATAATCCCCAGATCATGACTGATGAACAAATACGTCAGGTTGAATTCCCGCTGTACATCCTTCATAAAATTAAGCACCTGTGCCTGTACGGAAACATCCAGCGCCGATACCGGCTCATCGGCAATGATCAGCTTCGGATTTAACGTCAGCGCACGTGCAATACCAATCCGCTGCCGCTGTCCCCCGGAAAATTCATGCGGATATTTGTAAGCCGCATCGGAGTTCAAGCCGACCTTTTCCAGCAGCATCTGTACTTTCCTCCGCTCCTCCTCACTACTCAGCCTTTCAAAATTTCGCAGCGGCTCAGCTATGACATCCAGCACCCGCTTACGCGGATTGAGCGAGGAATACGGGTCCTGAAAAATCATCTGAATGTCTCTGCGCAGCGGATGGCGATTGTTACGGCTCAGAGCCGCAAGATCCTTTCCATTAAAAAGAATCTGTCCGCTCGTCAGCTTGTTCAGGCCGATGATCGTCCTTCCAGTCGTCGTTTTTCCGCAGCCGGATTCTCCCACCAGCCCGTATATCTGCCCCGCCTCAATGCGGATTGACACACCGTCCACTGCTTTTACCTGATCCACGACACGCTGGAAAAAACCGCCACGTACCGGATAGTGTACCTTCAGATTATTGAGCTCCAGTAATGCCATAAGCAGCCTCTCCCTTTGCCTTATCTTCAAAATGAAAATGCTGATAACATGTACAGCGGACCCAATGACCGGAGGAAATTTCACTAAATTGGGGATGATCTTCATGCGCCCCCTGCCCTATCCAGGGAATACGCGGAGCAAAGCGGCAGCTATTGCGGGGAATATCCTGCAAGGAGGGAACCATTCCGCCGATGACATGCAACGGTTCTCCCTTGATATGGGAGCCCGGCATGGAAGCAAGCAAAGAACGTGTATACGGGTGCTGCGGATGTCGAAACAATTCAAAAACATCGGCGCTTTCCACAATTTCACCAGCATACATGACCACCACACGATCGGCTACTTCTGCCACAACGCCAAGATCATGCGTAATCAGGATAATGCCGCTTCCGGTCTCCTGTTGAAGCTGTTTGAGCAAGTCAAGAATTTGAGATTGGATGGTTACATCGAGCGCAGTAGTGGGCTCATCGGCAATAATCAGAGAAGGTCGGCAGGCTATGGCAATGGCGATCATCACACGCTGCCGCATCCCTCCTGACAGTTCATGCGGATACTGGGCATACACGCGCGCGGGATTCGGTATATCCACACTGTTCAGCAGTTCCAGCACACGTTCCCTTTTGTGCTTCGTGGACAGTGACGTGTGATAGTCGAGATTTTCCTCAATCTGCTTACCAATGCTCATCAGCGGGTTTAAGGCGGTTAGCGGGTCCTGAAAGATCATGCCAATGCCCGCCCCGCGGATTTTATTTAATTGCCCTAATGAGAGACGGTTCAGGTCTGTGCCTTTAAAAAGAACCTCTCCCTCTATACGCGTGCGCTCCATGTCATGCAGTTGTGCTATCGAAAGCGCCAGCGCGCTTTTGCCACAGCCGGATTCCCCGACCACAGCCAGCACTTCATTGGGGTTGACCTTCATATCCAAATGGTCGACTGCGGGGTAATATTGATCGTTGATGCGAAAAGACACTGTTAATCCTTTAATCTCCAACACAGGTTCAATATTCAATATTTATACTACCTCCATTCCCCGCGGCCTTGTCCCGCTTTATTCGCACCCTGCTTGATGTTAAACCTATCATAAACATTACACACTGTTTTTGTCGGAATAATTTGAATACATCCTATCACCAGTATATGGATATATCAATTAAGGTTATGCTATGAACATCATTGAAAAAACCAATGATCCAGCAGCAGCGCGACCTTTCTGGCACAAAATGTAATGATATAACCAACCGCAGGTTAATTTCCGTCACAAAAAACGCTTGACCCTCTAAGGGATCAAGCGCTTTTCTCGAATCGCTAACCTCGCACTCACTTCGCTGGTTATGAAGCCGCTCCATAGGAGCCGGGCTTGTACGTTTTTGGATCGTACCATTTGTAGCCTGCTGCCGGAGCAGACCAAGGCTCAGGCTGCGGTTCTGTAGAAGCCGCAGGCTCCTCGAACGGCAGAAGCTTCGTCGGCTGGTCAAGTGTCAGACCTGCCACATCGGACAGCTTCGTGTAGTCCTGCTTCCATGCAAGCCATTGGACGGTTTGCACCAGGAAGGTCGCATCGTCCACTTCCTTGAAGCCATCGTACGTCTTCTTCGACTGTCCATTTTCCTCACGCACATATTTCGGCGTGGCGTCTTCGACAGGTGAAGAATCTCCGATGAATGCTGCCTTACCCTGCCCTACCTTGGAGATAGCAGCAAAAGGCCCTTCGGCACGGCCTCCGCCGTTATAGACACCCTGGTCTACAGCATTGCCCCATTTTTTCGTGCCTACAGGGATGTAAGCAATCCCTTTAGCCTTGGTGGGATCAATAATAGCCAGTGTCGATCCGGCATGCATCGCAATTGATCGCACCCCCTTCGTAATGCCGAAAGATTGATCTGCGGCTACAAGATCCGTAGCGTTCACGTCACCAAGCGCATTGTAACGGAAACGAACACCAAAGTTCGTCGCCAGCCAGTCGGAACTGGTTAATCCCTGCATTGCTGGTGATGCAGCTTCCTCTGCAGTCATGCCTTTAGCCGGGTTGGAATAGGCCCCGCGACGGTAGCCGTTCATGACCTCGGAAGAATCCCAGCGGTTTTTGTTGCGGTCTGCGTTATAATGGTCGGAGATGAAGAAGACGCTGCCTCCGTTCTTCACATATTGCAGCAAAGCGGCCTGCTCGGATGCCTTAAAGGCAACATTGGCTTCACCGATGATGAACACATCATACTGACGGAGCTTGTCATACGTTATGGCCTGCTCTCCATAGGTAAAAGGAATGCTTCGGTTCAATTGGTCTACCGTAAAGCCTGCCTTGCGCAGCCCGCCTGCAAAATCGGAGAAGGCGCCATCAATGACCCAATCCGCAGCTCCGGCTGTCTGTGCGTGCGTATTGTCGAACAGCACCTTTTTGCCTTTTCCATCCGGCAAGGTAGTACCCGGTTGGCCCGGAGTGCCAGGATCAGGCTCGCCCGGTTCACCAGGGTTTCCCGGCTCGCTTCCGCTCACCAATTCGACAGCGCTTGGGCTTTTCACCCCGCCAAAATTGTTGTAGGCGCCAAGCGCACCCGTCACGCGGATTTTGCTGCCGATCAGCTCAGGGTGGCCTGAAAGTCCAAATTGCCCTCTGTACGCTGATGTAAGCTGCACATCCAATAGATTAGACGTATTGCGTTCATTGGCCTGATCAGCAATCAATACGTTAAAATCATTCGCAAACGGGCTGGAAAAGTTAGCCGTTTTCGATCCGGTCGCATGTCCGACGACGTAGCCCTCTACCGTCACCGTACCCCCGCTGCTTTGACGCTGGAGTGCTTCTGCCACCGTTAATGCACCCTCGGCCTTAACTTGACCGAATGGAACGAAAATTCCTATCAGCAGTGATACAATCGCTGCTAGATGCAGCATTCCTTTCAAGCGTAAACCTGTGAAGCCCAAGCCTTTTGCCATACGTTAATATCCCTCCTATTATCCATAAATGGTATTGTCCTCTATCAGATTAGCTATCAATCTTCTAATTCCTTCCTGCTTTTATCCATAATTATGTAAAATTTAATTTTTTCTAGTGAGAACGCGTTGGTTTATGTAAAAATCAACCCCTGTGATTGACAGCGGGCACGGCATATATTACGCTAAGAAATAGTTGTAGAACGGTATACGCGAATGAAGATGACGGGAGAGTCCATCCAGGAAGCCTACAGCCTGGAGGCACCGAAGGAGCAAGACGCCAGCACCCGGCTGACGGATAATCTCTCAGGTCCATGTATCGTCATCTGACGCAACTCTGGAGAGAGCGCAAGCCACCCAAGGGGTAAGTCGGTAATGACACCGCACGAAACTCTCAGGTAACGAGGACAGAGATAAGGGAAACTTCCTTATCCTGTCCTTTTTTGTGCTCACATCGTGCGTCACCATTGGGAACCGTCATATACGCGCTAAGACGCGGCAATACCATATACTATGGTACTAGAACACACAGGGGGCCACACCATGCGTTTCAAAGATGTATTTTCCATTATCGGCCCGGCCATGACCGGACCTTCCAGCTCACATACCGCAGGCGCGGTGCGGCTCGCACGCGTTGCCCGGCACTGGCTTGGCGCACAGCCCAACCGTGCCCGCATGACACTGTACGGCTCTTTTGCCGATACGTACAAAGGCCACGGCACAGATCTGGCGCTCATCGCAGGGCTGCTCAATTACGATACGGACGACAACCGCATTCCCGATGCCGAGCAATGGGCAGAACAAGCCGGGATGGCGGTGGAATTCGCCTTTAGCGGACTACCCGCTCCTCATCCTAACACGGTCCGCTTCGAGCTCTGGAAGGGTGACGATCAGCGTACGCTGCTGGGTTCCTCCATCGGCGGCGGAAGCATCCATGTCCAGCAGCTCAACGAATTTCGGGTCAATCTGACCGGGGAGCTGCCTACGATGGTGCTTCTCCACTCGGATAAGCCCGGTACATTGGGCACGGTGACTACAGCGCTCGGCGCGGCTGACATTAACATTGCCTATATGCACGTGGATCGCAAAGGCCGGGATGGTGAAGCACTTACTGCCATCGAAATGGACAGTCCTGCTACGCCTGAATTGATCGCGAAGCTGCGGTCCTTACCACATATGTACGAAATTAAAATGATTCATTTGAAAAAAGGAGCTGAGTCTGATGCGATTTGCCCATTTGCATGAAATCAGTGCTTTATGTACTGAGGAATCCACCACGATTGGCCGTCTGATGATCCAAGAGCAGGCACAGGAGACGAACACTCCTGAGGAAGAAATCTTCCGCCAAATGTCTGATTATTATGAAGTGATGAAGGAAGCCGTTCATCGCGGTCAGACGCAAGACACTGTATCCCGCAGCGGATTGACGGGCGGCGACGGCAAGCGTCTGGCCGAATATTTGCGGGCAGGCGAAACCTGCTCCGGCGATGCCTCGGCGCTCGCCATGGCTTATGCCCTCTCTGTGTCGGAGGTCAATGCGTCCATGGGTCGCATTGTCGCCACACCCACCGCAGGCTCATGCGGAGTCATCCCCGGTGTGTTCATCAGTGCGCAGGAGCGATTCGGCTGGGATGACGAGCATATGGTGCACGGCCTGTTCGCCGCTGGAGCCATCGGCTACGTGATCGCCAACAACTCCTTCATTTCCGGCGCGGAGGGAGGCTGTCAGGCTGAGATTGGCTCAGCCATCGGAATGGCCGCCGGCGCTATGGTCGAGCTGCGCGGCGGCACGCCTGAACAGGCCATTCACGCCGTAGGCCTCGCACTGAAGAACACGCTCGGCCTGATTTGCGACCCCGTCGCCGGACTCGTAGAGATTCCGTGCATCGTGCGCAACGGGCTGGGAGCTGTCACCGCGCTTGCCGCAGCGGACATGGCTTTGGCAGGTGTGCGTAGCGCCATCCCGTCTGACGAAGTCATCGACGTGATGCTGGAAGTCGGCAGCGCGATGCCGTCGAAGCACCGCGAGACCGCCAAGGGCGGCTTGGCCCAGACGCCAACCGGCAAGCGCTTGACCGAATCGCTCACACGCAGCGCATCGGTCAAGAACGCCAAATCATAGCTTTAGCTTTCCATCGCTTCTCTAAAGTAAAATCCTTCTCTAATGTAAAAGGGGCGTCCCTCAGCCATTTCCATGGCTTTTGGGACACCCCTTTTTTCTTACTGAACGTTCACCTGTACCTTCGTCAGTTTGCCTGCATATTTCACTGTAATTACCGCTTTCCCCTTGCCCTGTGCCTTAATGTTGCCGTCTTTGACGGTGGCAACAATAATTCTGGACGAGGACCAGACAGCCGGTTTGGACACATCCTTCTCTGACTCATCCACGTACGTGGCTGTAGCCGTCACTTTAGCCAGCTGCCCAACCTTCAAATTCAATGCGACTTCGTCCGTTTGCAAATATTTAAGTGTATCTACATCGACGGGTACGCTGATGACCTTTCCGCCGAACTTCGCCTGAATGTTAGCTCTACCGTAGCTGACCGCGGTAACCTGACCCTTTTTAACCGTAGCTACCTTGTAGTTGGACGTTTTCCATTCAGCTTGGGTCGTAACGTCCTTTTCTTTGCCATCACTGGATTTAACAACAATCGCGATGGTTTTTTGATCACCGGATTTCAGTGATAACGCGACTGTATCCGTTTCAATCTTTTGCGCTACGTCCACTTCCACTGTAAACGTAATGGTTTGCTTGCCATAGGAAGCTGTAATGGTTGCCTTGCCACTGCCATTCGCTTTGATCAAGCCCTCGCTAACCTCGACCACCTTCACATTGCTGGTAGTCCAGGTGGCATCCTTGGTTACATCTGTTTTTGTACCGCCACTCTTGACGCCTGTTACCTTCAGTTGCTTCGTTTCCTGGGCACCGAGCGCAATTACACGTGTGTCGGTTTCCAAACGGTCTACAAGGCCCACTTGTACGTTGATCGTCAGTTTTTTGCCATTGTAGGTGGCTGTAATAACCGCCTTACCGGCTGATTTACCTGTAATCGTTCCTTTGGATACGGAAGCAATGTCTTCCGCACTTGAAGTCCATTCCGCATCCTGTGTCACGTCTTCCTTACGCCCATCGGCATAAGTAGCAGTCAGCGTTGCCGTATAGTCCTCATTCACATCAATCGTTGCTGTTTTGGAGGACAAAGCCAGGTCACCAGGCACATTCACGGATACCTTCGCTGTGACTGTTTTACCGCCATAAGAAGCTGTGATCGTTGCCTCACCTGTTTTATAGCCTGTTACTTCACCCTTACTGACAAATGCAATATCCTCATTGCTGGACTTCCACTCTGCCTTGCTAGTAATATCCTCTTCCGTACCTGTTACGTACGTAGCGGTCAGCTTGAGCTTTTTGGTTTCCTTGGCATTCAGGCTCAGCTTATCTTCACTCAAATCCAGGTATCTGGAGGTTTCAACGTCGGTCTTGATCGAAACGGTCTTATCACCATACTTGGCGGTCACCGTAGCTGAACCCGCTCCAATTGCCATAATCGTTCCTTTATTCACCGTCGCAATTTTCTCATCGCTTGATGTCCAGGCAGCTTTATCGGTGACATCTGTTACCGTCCCATCGGGGTAAACAGCGGAAACCTGTATTTTCTTCGATTCATCCAAACGGAGGAAAATATCGGATTCGCTGGCTTTCAGCTTATTCGTTTGGTCCACATCCACTGAAATTGTAGCGGTCATGGTACCATATTTACCTGTAATCGTCGCCTTGCCCGCGCTGTAGCCGGTAATAGCCCCTTTCAGCACATCTGCCACGGCTGCATTACTGGAGCTCCACTCGGCAGACTCTGTAACATCCTGAACCGTTCCATCCGGGAATGTCGCTGTCAACTTAACCTTCTCCGTATCCTTCAACAAAAGGGAAACCTCTGATGGACTGACATCCAATCGTTTGACCTGTTCTACCTGTACTGCAATCGTTACGGTTTGTTGACCATATACGGCCTTAATATTGGCTGTACCTGCTCCCTGAGCAGTAACCAATCCGTTGACTACGGTTGCTACCTTCTGGTTATCGGAGGTCCAGGTAGCATCACCTGAAACCTGAGCTGTTGTATTATCACTGTAAGTCGCTGTCAGATCGACCTGCCCGGTGCCGTTTGAACGCAAGCTCAGGCTTTGTACACTGGATGTCAGTGCCTTAACCTTTTTCGTTACATGTACCTGCACCGATTGTATCTTATCTTTATAGGTCGCAACCACAGTCGCTTCCCCTTCGCCCTTGCCTGAGACTGTACCGTTATATACCGTAGCAATAGCTGTATTATCACTTTTCCAATCCGTACTTACGGTTACATTGGACGTCGTCCCATCCGTATAAATAGCCGTAGCCGTCAATGCAGCTGTATCTCCCTGCTGCACAGTTACCTCGTTAGAGGAAAGCACAATCTTGGAAAGCACCAAATCAGCCGCGTGTGCAAACCCTGCATATGATGTAAAACTTGAGATCAGGATGACCAACGCCAGAAAACCGGACCACCTATTCTTCAAAATTTAATTCCCTCCCATTTCAAAACTTAAAATTAAGGATTTCGCAAAATCCTTATACCTACGTTTAATGTCGACATATGGAAAAGAATAGTTTAGGCTTTAGAGAAAATTTGGTCCTTATTAACTAGAATCGGTACTGACAAAGATCAAACCGTTAAGTATAATTTCACTTTTACAAACAGCTGTAGGCTGCTGCACGAACTCTCAAATGGTGGTACTCCTCCATATTGGGATGAAGCTGGTGCATATAAACGACCGAGAACTGCTCGCTCGGATCTATAGAAACCCAAGTGCCCGCTGCTCCCGACCAGCCAAATTCTCCAATAGAGCTGTTTGCATGCCCGGCCGCTTTATCCATTAGCGTGCGCACGCCCAGTCCGTAACCATAACCTGTATGATATGAATTCGTAAAATCAGATAGTTGGGCTGTATTCAGATGATTTGTACGCATTAAATCAATGGTTTTCCCTCCCAATAGCCTCACACCGTCTACCATGCCGCCATTCGACAGCATTTGTGAAAATGTGAGGTACTCTTTGACTGTCGAATACAGACCTGCGCCTCCACTTTCATATATAGCATCTGGCTGATGATATTCATCCAGAAAACCCTCTATTTTTTCAAGTTTCCCGGTGTCTGTCCGTTGATAAACGGAGGCCATGCGTGATGCAATATCTCCACGATAACGGTAGCCTGTATTGTTCATGCCAAGCGGATCAAATATTTCATCCTTTAGAAATTGCCCTAATGATTTACCTGAAATCACTTCAATAAGACCTGCAACAAGATCATGTCCATATCCGTATAGCCACCGTGTTCCCGGCTCAAATGCAAGCGGAATCTCAGAAAGCGCTTTAATTTCTGTGCGCAAGTCATATTTCCCCTGCTTTTCCTTTAATGCTGTAATGACCTTTTGCATAGCTTTTCCTGTATCTGAAGACTCGGAAGCGTAAGGAAGACCCACACTCATATTGAATATATGCTTAATTAAAATGGGGTTCTCCGCCTTATCCACATAGGTGTATCCGTTGGGAGCGGTTTTGAATACATGCGCATCACGATATTCGGGTAAATATTCATACAAAGGCTCATTCAACAAAAATTGTCCGCGTTCGTACAGTATAAGTGCAGCCGCACATACAACAACCTTTGTCATAGAAAACAAGCGATACACTGTATCCTCAGTGATTGGTTTTCGAGCTTCCAGATCAGCATATCCGTGATACCCTTCATACAACACTTGACCATTTTGTGAAATGGCACAGCCACACCCTGCCGGCCCATTTGCTATGAATTGTTGCAATAGCTGATCTACCTTTTCAAAACGAGACATATTCATTCCTCCTGTTCTACATTAACAGTTCTGCCAACGTTTCTTTCCAGCGATTCAGCACCGCTTCCGGCTCCTTGAGCCGGACCGTAACACCTGTCACAATATCTGCGTATTGGGCCGAATCTTCTCGGGCTGCGAATACCTGTGCCGCAAACCGCTCACGCACATGCTTGGCTCCGGGCAACATCGGCAGATGCTTCAGTGACAACCGTACATAATGCGCCTTTCCGCCGATGAACACCGCAAGCGTTGCCTTCCCGGTACGGATCATGTTGCCCGTCGTGGTCGTCCCCGGCCATAATGCCAGCCGCAAATTTCCCTCGTCCAGCGCAACAATCTCACCTACGCTTATCATTGCAACGTGCGGCCACTGATCCTCCGTGATCGTCAACAGCATCATCGCTTCATGCTGCTTGTTCTCCAACGTCTTGCCGTCCAACAGCGTAAACAGCTCCTTGCCGATCCTTGGTATCTGCATAAAGTATAACCCCCTTTACATTCGGCCCATATACTCAAAATACCACAATTTACATCTGGTTACGAACGATCCTGCCTCCGTTCTGCAATCAGGGGTACATGGATCGCATTCGGAATATCCCGGGGATCAACCTTGAACGCTGATTTATACTTTGCGGGATCGGTAATGCTATCTGGTTCCGAGGTACGCCATGTGAACATACATACAGGACACAACAATACCTCCCAGGCACCTTTAACCGGCGAATGGGAAACAACTTCTGAGCGATTGGACTCACAACGGGGACAAATATGCATCTGTCAGCACTCCTTTAATTTTTTTTATTTTCAAACATATTTAACGAAGCATTTGGCTCAGCTTTTTCTCCCAATCTGCTACACCCAGCGGAGAATCAAGCGGCTGCGAATAATGACCTCGAATATCCGGTGCTACAGGTGTCGTCGCATCCAGTATCATTTTGTGCGTCATACCTGCCGGATCGGAGCCGGGGTCAAGTGGTAAAACAGACAAGCCTGGGACTATGACAGCATCATGCTTCGGATGCAGCTTGGTGGATAAAGCCCACATGACCTGCGGCAGATTGAACGGATCGACATCCTCATCCACCACAATGACCAGCTTGCAATACCCCAATCCATGCGGAGTCGTCAACGCACGCATCCCGACAGCCTTCGCAAAGCCTCCATACCGGGTTTTCGTAGAAATAATAGCGACCAGCCCATGCGTATACATGGCATTAACGGCTACGATTTCATTAGGAAATGCATCCTTGAGCTGTTGGAACAACGGTACACTTGTATTCACACCAATCATATAGTCCGTTTCCGTCCAAGGCATTCCGATGTACAAATGCTCAAAGATGGGCTGCTTACGGTGATATACACGATTAATCTGAATGACTGGCATCGCGCGACCACCGGAATAGTGGCCTGTGAATTCACCGAATGGACCTTCATACTCCCGCACGCCCGTTAACACTTCACCTTCCAGAATGACCTCGGCTCCCCAAGGCAGATCCAAGTCCGCATCCTTGGCTTTAACTACACGGTAAGGCTCCCCCTGAATGGCACCTGCCATCTCATATTCGGATTGATCGTACAACAGCGGTGTAGAAGCAGCCGTCGTAATAACAGGCTCACATCCCAGGGCAATCGCCACCTTCAAATTTTCCCCGCGTTCCTCAGCTTGACGGATATGGATCGCTATATCATGCTGAGGTACAGGCTGAATGCCCAAACGGTTTTTACCTTTCACCTGCATCCGGTATAAACCGACATTTTGCTTGCCATACGTATCCGGGTCATCCAGATCGCGCGAGATCAGAATAGCTTTATCCAGATAAAATCCCCCGTCTCCCTGGTTCAAACGAAACAGCGGCAAAATATCAAACAAATTAATATTTTCTGTAATCTCTACTTCATGAAAAGGAGCCGTTTCTTCTCGCTTCACAGGTACCGGAAATTGTTCATAGCGTCTGGCAAATTCAAAAAACTGCTCTTTGAGCGGAGTGTTCTTTGGCATTCCCATCATAAGAGCATGATTGGGCCAAGAGCCCATCACGTTCATTGCAATACGAGCATCCGTATACCCATAAATATTGTTGAAGAATAAGGCCGGTGTCTTGTCTCCAAGGTTGTTTAATGCTCTGTTTGCTGCTGCAATATCCGGCTCCGGCTTTACTTCATCGCTAATCGTGAGCAATTGTCCCTCTTTCTCCAGAGTATGCAAAAAATCACGAAAATCTTTATAGGCCATCATTCATTCTCCTTTGTTTTTCTATTTTTCAATTTTGGTGTAGTCTGGATTCAGCCTGCTTCATTCCATCCCAGCGTTTGGCTGCGGTTGTAACGATGTCGAACTGATCCAATGCGCGGAATATAATATGATCCACCATTTCTTCAATCGTTGCAGGATGGTTATAAAAGGCAGGCATTGGCGGCAGGATCGTCACGCCCATGCGTGACAGTTCCAGCATATTTTCCAGATGGATACTGCTTAATGGTGTTTCTCTTGTCATAAGCAGCAGCTTCCTTCGTTCCTTCAGCATCACATCCGCTGATCGGGTGAGCAGGTTGTCCGCCATTCCAATGCGAATGGAGGCGAGCGTCTTCATGCTGCAAGGGGCAACGATCATACCGTCTATTCGGAAGGAGCCGCTAGAAATACGCGCAGCCTGATCCTTGTACGAGTAGACCACATCTGCCATCGCCTCCACTTCCTTTACCGTGTAGCCTGTCTCATAGGGAATATTCGCACTAGCCCACGGAGATAACACAAGGTGGCTCTGGGCCCCAGCCTCTCGTAAGTGCTTCAGTATACGGATACCGAAGATCGACCCCGTCGCTCCTGATATTCCTACAATGATTTTCTTCATGTGTCCCCTCCTACACTCCATGATTCCTGTTCTCTAGCAACACTCTGATTTTTGGCAATTATATCTAATTTATCTCTGCCAAAAATTATACGCCTCTTCTGTACACACTAAAAATATATATAATATATGTAATGCATACTTTAAAAGTATTCATCTGAGGTTGTTCAGAAATGGGAGGTAGCCTAAATGGATATAAAGCATCTGCACTACTTTTGCGTCATTGTCGAAGAAGGACAAATCACAAAGGCTGCCCGAAGGCTTAACATGGCTCAGCCTCCATTAAGTCAGCAACTCAAAAATATGGAGGATGAGCTTGGCGTAAAGCTGATTTTCCGTGAAGGAAAGAAGTGGGAGGTAACCGAGGCAGGTTACGCACTATACACCCGTGCCAAGCGATTATTGGCCGAAATGGAGGATACCTGTAGAGAAATTGGTGAATTTGAAAGCAATGTCACCGGTACTCTGTCCATAGGCACTTCATCGGTCTGTATGTCTCTGATTACCGGACCTCTCAGCCGCTTTCATCAGGATTACCCGGGGGTGTACATTAAAATAGGGCATGGGGACACGCATCACCTGGAAGAACTGTTGCATCAAAATAAAGTTGATTTGGCCCTGCTCCTTCTTCCGGTAGATGACAAGTCGTATCATACGATAGAATTAGAGGAGGCTCCTTTTGTCGTGGTACTTCCTTGTGAATGGGCCGATCGCCATCCGAGTGGTGAAATCACGTTACAGGAAGCTGCCAGCTACGACCTCCTTTTAGCACGCCGAACGGAAGGACTTGGGGTATACGAGACTGTGATTCGCAAATTTCAGGAGCAGCATCTTATCCCCCGTGTAGTACTGGACTGTCCTGAAATATCGACCATTCTCTCACTTGTATCAACAGGCATGGGCATTACTATCATTCCAGACACTGGCTTGGGACGAGAGTATGGCGACAGATTTCGTACACTAGCTATTAAGGAGCCCTTCCCTTTTACCCGACCAGCCGTCGTCTGGCGCAAGGATCGTTATTTGTCCAATGCAGCTCGCAAATTAGTTGAATACCTACAAGCCGGAGCTGGAGACACAAAAAAAGACTGCCCCAGAGTAGAAACTCCACTCACAGAACAGTCATATATTACATAGACACTCACTATTCAGATCATTGTATATCCCGTCCTACTTGACTCCCTGATGTCGATACTCTGTCGGAGTCATTCCACATTTACGCCGGAATACTTGTGTAAAATGCCGCATATCCTGGTAGCCGATCCGCTCTGAAATATCAGCCAGCCGCAGATGAGGATCACTGAGCAGCCGTTTCGCCTCCTCCATCCGTAAACAAATGACATAATCCTTATAGCCTTGTCCCGTTTTTTGCTTGAACAACTGGCTAAAATAGACAGGGTTCAAAAAGACGACCGAAGCTACCTTCTCTAACGACAGCTCCTCGGTAAAATGAGCCTGAATGTATTGCAATGCCACATCCACCGTATGCATGCCTTTACGAAGACATTCACCAGTGTCCGTCGCTGCGGCTGCAATCTCCTCTGGCGTCCGTCTTAGCCTTGCTACCTCTTCAGGTATGGCTGCAAAATTATGATGAACGCCTGAGCGTGTAATTTGCAGGGGCACCTTCACATAACGTTTCAAATGAGATTCGAGCAGCGTCTCCAGCCGTGCGGCCTCCGCTTCATCCTGCAGGCGTGCAATGCCCAGCAGGCTGTGGCTGTCGAGACTGACGACAAAGCCGCTGCCTCCAGCCTCAATGAGCTCGGACAGTACGTTTTCAATCATAAAATGCTCCAGGTGCGTCTGCTTATGATCAGGCTCCATGCGAACCATGAAGAGGTGAAATTCCGGATAATTTTCGATAAAGGGCTGTATATCCAGTTCTCCCGTGTCCAGTCCAAGTGCATAGCGTTGGAAAACAGCCTCACGCAAATAGACCATATTGGATTTGAGAAGCCTGCCCTCGTTAGCCTGCTGCGATGCAACAAGCGCTTCAGCCGCCAGCATTTCAATGCATTCCAGCAGCTTCTTTTTGCCGATTGGCTTTAACAGGTAGTCTTTGGCGCCCAGCTTCACTGCTCTTTGTGCATATTGGAAGTCGGAATGGGCCGAGGTGACAACCCACTGTAGATGAGGATGCTTTCGCTTGGAAATTCGCATGAATTCCAGACCATCCATACCCGGCATCAGGATATCAGTCAATACAATATCGACGGGATACTCCGCCAGAATGCCTGCTGCTTCCTCAGTGGAAGCAGCGAGATGAATGCCGCAGGTTGGCAGAGCCTGGCCAATAGTACGCCGAATCCCCTGCCGAATCATACTTTCATCGTCAGCTATCAGAATATTCATATTTTTCCTCCTTCTGTGGTAAAGGTACACTTACAGTGACTGTCATTCCAGCCCCAGGTGTATTGGAGATCCGCAGACCGTACTCCTCTCCAAACATGTGCCGTAGCCTTAAATTTAGGTTTTGCAGGCCGATGCCTCCGGCCTGCCCGCTGCCCGTCTGCTTGCCGGGTTCTGCTAATGCTATCTGGACCATCTCCCATCGTTCGTATTCCATCCCTGCTCCGTTGTCGATGATGTGTAGGCTTAATACGCCGTCATGCTCCTCCGCTCGAACGATCAGCTTGCCACCTGTATTCGCAGTCAGCGGCTTCAGCCCATGATTCACTGCATTTTTTTCACTGACTGATGAGATACAAATCAATTCAATCAGTTCTGCAATCCGTCTTACCATATGATTGAAGGAGGTAGCCAACTGGTTGATTTCTTCATATGATTCGATGTTTACCGTATGACGGAAATTTTCCGTCTCTACTCGCTTCATTTCCCGAATGACGCGCTTGAACGGAAGTGAAATTCCTCTAGAGACGATAGATGCAATTAACGCGGACACAACGAGCACAGGTGCCACAATAGGCAAATACCTTTGCTTTTGCACCAGTTCCACGTTCAAATCCTCGCTGAATGCCACAATAAGACCAATTGATCTGCAAACAGCAATTTGGAAGCGATTACAACTCTCTTCTTACCCCGATGTGCAATGACATCATCCTCCGGTACCTGCTTCTCCAGATGTCCCAAACCCAGGGGCAGTTCAGAGGAAGTAGCCGATACAATCCGATTTTCATGACCCAACAGATACACCTGGTTATTGGTACCCAATCGCAAATTGTGAAGAGCAGACAAAACAGGACGTGGTTCAGTCTTAAACAGGGCGATACCAGTCGGCTTGTGCTTATCCAGATCATAGAGCTGCTGTCCGAACACAAACACAGATCTGGTTGCCACCTGATCAATGACAGGATGAGGACACACACCCAGCCATGCGATTTTGCCCGCTGGCTTTCGAATTTCCTTATACCATTCCGTATGTGCGTAATGAGTATCCATGATATTCATATAGTGCGATAGTTGCATACCTTGCCTGTGTCTGTGATGACATGAATGCCGATCAGATCCTCCCGCGAATAGTAGAGAGCTC
The DNA here is from genome assembly GCF_001705305.1 of Paenibacillus kribbensis. Classification (GTDB taxonomy): domain Bacteria; phylum Bacillota; class Bacilli; order Paenibacillales; family Paenibacillaceae; genus Paenibacillus; species Paenibacillus kribbensis_B. Next base: position 2,121 of record NZ_MCBP01000011.1, on the reverse strand, counting down.
CCAAAATATTCGTAATCGTGCGTTCGTTGATGTAGTAAAACGGCGCAGCATTCCTCTGTGCGCTCCTCTCGTCCGACTATCCTTTAACTGCTCCCGCTACCATGTACTTGGTAATCTTTTCGGACAGGACAAAATAAATAATAATGACTGGTAAAGCTCCCATGACTAGAAAAGCGCCAACATTACCGTAATTCACAGAATACTGGCTGACGAATGTATAGACTCCAAATGGGAGAGTCTTGAGCTTTTTGGATAAGATAAAGGTAGCAGCCATAATGTATTCGTTCCAGATATTAGTGAAAGTTAATTACACACCGTCATGATAGTTGGGATCGAGATGGGTAGGATTACACTGCGGAAAATGCGATAAATGCTTGCTCCGTCAATGTGAGCGGATTCTTCAATTTCGTGGGGAATAGACCGCATAAAGCCAGATAGGATGAAGACCGCAATCGGTGTCTGGAAAGCGATAAGGGTAAAATCAGCGAGAAAAACGTATTCAAAATATGGGCATTTTTAAACATCACCATCAACGGTGGCCATGTAGCCCGCATCGGAATCATCATTCCGATCAGAAACATGGTCAGTACAGCAGCTCCGAAGCGCTAGCGAAAACGCGTATCGCAATAAGCAGTCATCGAGCTTGGTACAATGACGAACATCATCATAGCCCCGGTCACTAGCACACTGTTTCCTAAATAACGCAGGTAGTTCCCTAATTAACAGGCTTCCTGATAGTTGTGCCACTGAGGCACTTCAGGGAGTGCAAAGAAGCTTGCGCTAAATATTTCTTCATTTCGTCTTCAACGAGTAGGTCAGTAGCTAGGAGAGCGGATACAGCTGTGTAATCATTACAATGGCTAATAGGGGAAAAAACACCGTTTTTTTTCATGACGTTCAACAGCCCCTTCTCCTTTAGCTTACCTTATTTTCGGTCCGTTTGAAACAAAATTTATCACATTTGTAAATGACAAACAAATATATTGCAAGATTTGAAACCAAGCACTACCATATCCGTCGCATGAGCCGGACCTCCCCCCGTCATCACCCAGATCAATCGAACGATTGCAAAGAACCGATAAAAGCTAATACCATGATATTCTAATTATCGGCAAAATGAGTAAAAATGTGATATATCGGCCTGCTTAATTATTTTGTATGAAGGGAGATCGGGTCTGGATTAATGTTCTGGAAGGCCATCGGCACACCCTTTGTTGAGATGTCTCCTCCCTGGTTACTTGAATTTTCCGGACTTGCGCTCCGTCCATTACAAGCTGTCAGCATCAATGCCAAGGCCCCCACCATCACAATAGCAAACGCTTTCATTTTTTAGTTCTGCCCATAATCTTCTTCCTCCTCTTGTTGAAGCATTACGCAATGGGTCCCCTATTGGTGAACACTCAATGCACACTTGTTTCTTTATTATGCTCCATATAAAAGACGTGAACAATGTGTGAACTTAAGGAGAAGGGTTTGTTTTTTTAAAACTCATTTGCGCGCTTCAAAATTTATTCATATCATAACTTGCAATTTATCTCGAACACAGGCATAATATGAATAAGCTCGTTATTTGATAATGATTATCATTATTAATGATGAATACACATAGACTTCAAAGGAGGCAGGACCACAGTGAAAGAAGTTTTCAGCAAAACCTCCCTACATATTGATGATTATTTGGATCTTCTTAATCTTGCCGTACAAGTCGGAGATAAGAAATGGCAAAAAGAAATTACACGTAAACTTCAAGCCTTAAGTGTTCTCCAGGCAGAACAAGTTGAAATAGATTAAGTGTCACTCGAATAGTGCCGTACCGTTGTTCTAAGCAAGCCTGCAAGACACAACTTTACTAAGTTACTAAGAACAAACAGGATGCTGCAAAGCTCATCGAGAACACGATAAACTTGTGTATGAACGATAAAGAGATCGGCAAAAAGAAAAAAGCACAACCCGTTAAGGGTGTGCTTTTTTTATTGTGCTTGGCAACATCCTACTCTTCCAGGACCCTGCGGTCCAAGTACCATCGGCGCTGGAGGGCTTAACGGTCGTGTTCGGGATGGGTACGTGTGGAACCCCTCCGCTATCGCCACCAAACATGAATTTGCTTCGCAAATTCTTCCG
>NZ_MCBP01000010.1:0-238043 GCF_001705305.1 Paenibacillus kribbensis | reverse complement strand
TTTAATTAAATATACTATAAACTTCCAATTAGGAAGTTTATTTGGTATGCTATAAAAACAGTATACCAAATTCTTTGATTTCCACAATCTTATCTTGACAAAGTATTAGCTGGTTTTCTTTTTATGGAAGGAAATAATCAAGATCACCAACGTTGCAAATTGAATCATCAACATCAGCGTATCTTTAACCTCCACAGGCATCACCTCCTTTGCAGGAGACTAGCCGACCGCCCATCTAAGCCATTCTGGACAAAAATGAAAACGCCTGTTTCTAGGCGTTTTTTGTTTTTCCAAAAGATATATTTATAAAGTTAAAAATTATTATGTAGTTCTTAACCAGTATGGGTATTACGTAACTCATCTAAAAATTGCATAGCATCTTTGAATCCTTGTAAATATATTTGGTTCTCCAGAATAGATTGTAGAGAGATTTGGGCATCTTCATATAAAAACAGGGTATGTTCGAGATGCTCGGGAACGGATTCACGGATTTGTTGAAAATACTGGTTGCTTTCCGTGGAAAATTGGTTGTATTCCGGTATGGTCTTAGAAAGATGGCTATACAATGTTTCTAATCGGTTTCTGATTATGGGTTCAATTAATATTTCTAAAGAATTAGACATGATTGCAAACCTCCGGAGGGAAAATATTTTAATGCGGAATGACAAAATATCATGTAAATATTGTATCATTACATAGCGATTTGGTATACCGAAAGGTGACATCATAGTGACATCAAATCAATAGGAAATTTCAATAAATATCGAATATTTTGTGAACATTCTTGATTTGACTTAAAATGATAAGTAAAAAAAGGAAAATTATATCTTTGTCAGTCGATCATTTTTATTGTACACAATTGTATCCTTTGTTTTCTTCTATTTCGATGAAATGATCGTGGATTTAATGATTTATTCGTAGATGAAGATCACCGAAAACCAAGGATCTCCCAACTATTATTGAATGCAACTCAGCAACATGGCAAACATGAGCTGATCTATAGCTCTGTCATATGAGGAATAAAGTCTATATATGCTGAACTGAAAAAATGTACATGGAAAACGGAGTAGACGGAATGGTGCTGTACAAGCGAAGCGGTCGCTTTTGTCCCCGGATTTCTACCGATGAAAGACTTAATTCAAGAAATCCGGGGGCGGTGGCGATGGGAAGCACCATCCGTCTACGTAGTGGCACTAAGGTAACTTTTAAATTCGCTTATATAATTATCCAAGCAATAAAAACACGCAATTACGTAAAATCAGTTATAATGAGGTAAGAATAATTAAGGAGCCGTGCTCTAACACGGCTCCAGCTTACAGCAACTGCATAAAGAGCAGTCGGCTGCGTAAGATAAGGTCGAGAATAGACCGTTTACCTTTGGTCAGGGCGGTCTATTGCTTTTTCATGTAGGTAAGTAACGCCAGAATGAACATGCCAAACATGCTTTACCCCAAATTACTCCTCTGTCGTTTTCTTCCCCCACACATATTTCATAATGAAAAATATAAAGGTCAGTACAATGAGAAGCAAAGTGACCTGCAAGCCATAATGATGTATCAGTTCTCCAACTGTCTGTACATGCTTGCCAAAGAAACGTCCGAGCAGAAAGAAGATCAGCGTCCAAACCAAGCCAGTTGAATAAGAGAAAAGTGCATAGCGTTTGAAGCTTATTTTATTGATTCCGACAATATAAGGGATGATGTGACGGACAATAGGCAGCAAATAGCTAATGCAAATTGTGAAATTTCCATACTTATGTACTAAATTTTCCGAAAACGTAATGTACTTATCCATTTTTTTCTTTCGTCGTAAACGGTCCAAAACGGATATACCTAACATTCTCCCCAATACATAACCTAGGGATAAGCCCGATATAACCCCAAGATATACCATTACAAAAGCGGGTAGCGGATGAAGTATGCCCATGCTTGTTACAGCCCCGCCAGTCATCACAACAACTTCGTCTGGAATGGGCAGTCCTACGATTCCGAGCCATAGAGTAAAGAATAATGCCGCATAGCCATACTGTTCAATGATGGAAATTAAATATTCAACGTCCATACCCATTTCCCCCCTTGCTTATGCTTTCTTCCGGCATACATAGACGAATGCGGGTGGAATGTTCATGGGCACAAACTTGATCTCTTCAATATCGAACCATTCACCTAACTGCTGCTTCATTTGTTTAGAATATTGAAAGGCGACGAACATTCCTCCATCCCTGAGCGATAGATGGATTTGCTCTACGATCTGATCTCGCATGGCTTGTGGGAAATTAAAAAAGGGTAGCCCGCTTATTATGCAGTCTAGCTGCTCAATTTCGGCATTATTAATGGCAAGCTGAAGCTCACGTGAATCGGAATAACACAGATAATTCGGGAACCTTCTTTTTAGGCTCTGCTGCATGGCCTGATCCTTCTCGAACAGCAGCACCTTGGTTTGAGCTCTTGCGGCAGGAGGAATATATTTCGTAATCGCTCCCGTGCCAGCCCCAAGCTCGGCGACGGCATGAACTTCACTCCAAGGAATGGATTCAATCATTTTTTTAGCCAGAAATCTGGAGCTTGGTGTTACACTCCCCACATATGTAGGCGAATGCAAAAATTTAAACAAGAACATAAACCTCTCGTGAACCAAATGACTAATACGGATCATGAACCGTTCCCCTTCTTTCAGTTTTCTGAATACGTTCGTTTATTCTCTGCTAAGAGTAACAAATTATCCCTATACTTACTCCTGTCTGGAGTAGGGTTCATATCCCCGTCCTGCGGCGGGGATTTTCCTTGACTATAGTCTAGGGAAATGGGGATGATCATTCAGTTATCCTTCAGCGTATCCTCAGGCTGCATTCAGTTTTGCTACCGATGAAAGGTAGGTGTACTGCTAAAAATTTATGTACACAGAGAGGGGACCTACTTTGTCACTATCCATTAACAGGCATCTAATCACGACTTCCTACGATCTTTCGAATACGGTGAAGTCAAACGAGAACGGGTTAAATAACACGGCTCACACTGCACACAAGAAATCTAACGATTCACTGGAATTGAGCAAGGAATTTGCAGAATACGCTGGAGGAATGCAGGCACCGCTACCTACGGAGAACTACAGTAATGATTACAACAAAAGCCAGGATACCTTTGCGCTGACTACGGACCAACAGAAAACACTGTTGTCTGATCTGCAAAGTTATTTGACGTCTTCAAGTGCATCTTCAGAAACAGATGAACTCACCAACAGCACGAAAAATCCATTGGCTTCGATTACCGACTTATTATCGGGCTTCGATCTTTCCACGGCAACGGATGAGGAGGTATCAAATCTATTTGATAAGGTAGCAGAAACGATTCAAAATAATCGTCCTGCACCACCACCTGAAGGGGGCCCATTCCAGCCAGAAGCAGATAGCAGTGGTCTGCCTCCTATGATGCAAGCCATGGGCGGAATTATGCCTCCATTTGCATGGAATATCCAGGAGACCTCCAACCAGGAGGATAATAGTACCTCATCTGAACAAGAGCTTACGGTAGATGAAAAAAGATCCTTGCTGAGTGATCTGCAAAGCATCCTGAGTTCCAGTGCTGTATCCGGGTCGACCACTTCGGAGAATGATCCAGAAACAGATCTGCTCTCTGCCCTGAAAAACGCAATGGGAAATACTGACGAATCGAATGCGTCCGATGAAGAAATATCGGCTTTATTTGATAAAATCGCTAAGATTTTTGAGCAATCTGTTTCATCGTCATCTTAGATATTTCGGAGCAGTACCATGACTAAAAACGATTTGAAACGGGCTAGCCCACAATTGCAAACCTATATTTTATAAAGGTGAGGATTTTGCCAAATCCTGAAAGGGGAAAAATGATATGAATATTTCGTCGACATCCAGCAGTTCTATATCTGTTGCAAGCACTTCATCTTCATCCAGCACTAACGATACAGCCAGCCTGGAAAAGCAAAAAGCTCAACTTGAAGCGGAATACAATAAAGTACAGCAGAGTAAGGATAATAAAGAAACAAAAGAAACGAAAATGAAGCAGATTCAGCAGCAGATCAAACAAATTGAAGCTCAAATTGCGCAGCAAAGTTCTCAATCCAGCAGCACATCAACTACAAAAGTGGAAAAGTCCGTTCCAAGCAACACAGAAGCGCCCCGTATCAACAATGCTAACAGCAGCGATATTACAGGAATTGGAAAATCACTGGATATTTCGATTTAAACCATTCGTTACTGCTCGATTTGTGCAACAGATGATAGATTTTTGAAGATAGCAGGCTCTCCGCTCACCGGAGGGTCTGCTTTTTTAGTATTCAGCAAACCTTCAGTGAGCGCTCATTTTATTTTCAACCTGCTGTTCTAAGATGAATGTGTAGTCGATAAGGACAACTCCTTATGATCTACTCGACACCTTGTAAATACACCAAGTCCAAGCATACAGGCTTCGTGAAACTAAACTTTGTGAAAAGGGATGGTTTTGTAATGAAAAAGAAATTGAATGTTATTGCTACAGCTGTACTGCTGGCTTCCGTTACTGCATCATACGCTTATGCCAGCTCATCGACAGACGAAACGACCGCAGCTTCTGCTTCGACGTCTGTGGCTGCCACTCAAGAAGACTCCTCTATGGCAGCTTCTACAGAAACTTCTACAGAAACTTCTACAGACAGTAGTACCACAGGTACCAGTGCAACGGTAGAGGCACCTCCTGAGGGAACACCCCCGGATGGTGAACCGCCAAGAGGAAAACCGGGTGAAGGCTCAGACAGCTATACAGACAACGGAACAGCAAAGTACACACAAAGCGGTAAAAGTGTAACCCTGACCAAGCAGACGATTGCAGCCGATCAGGCAGATCAGTCGATTGTCAAGGTAACTGACAGTGGCAAGTTAACACTTACCAAGTCCACCTTATCTAAAAAAGGCGCAACATCATCGGATGATTACAGCAACTTTTATGGCCTGAACGCCGGGGTTTTGGCCGCTTCTGCCAGCACTATTCAGTTGTCGGATTCTACCGTTAAGACGGATGCCAAGGGGGCCAATGCTGTTTTTGCAACAGGCGAAGGTTCTACCATTCATGTGAAAGATGTGACCATTCAGACCAGTGCCGATTCTTCACGTGGACTGGATGCTACCTTAAAGGGAACGGTTAATGCAACGAATGTTAAAATCAAAACGGCTGGGGAGCATTCCGCCGCTATTGCGACAGATCGGGGAAATGGTACGATCAATGTGACTAAAGCAACGGGGAAAACAACAGGAAAAGGCTCCCCGGGTATTTACTCGACAGGTGCCATTACCGTGTCCAATTCGGATTTAAAAGCAACCGGATCGGAAGCGGCTGTTATTGAAGGTAGAAACAGCATTACAGTTAATAACACCAGTCTGTCCGGAGATGTAGATCGTGGAGTGATGCTGTACCAAAGCTTCTCGGGTGATGCCGAGGTCGGAACCACCGTTTTTACGATGAATGGCGGTACATTGACAGCCAAAGCAGGTCCTATTTTTTACTCCACTAATACAGAAGCGGTGGTTAACCTGAAAGGGGCAGCATTAAAAGGAAATACAGGCGTGCTGTTGAACGCTGCTGCGGATAGATGGGGGACCACAGGCTCTAACGGAGCTAATGTAACGCTTAACGCAGACAACCAAACATTGCCGGGCAGCATCACTGCTGACAAAATCAGCTCCATTACAGCTAACCTGAAAAACAAAACAACCCTGAAGGGGGCCATTAATCCGGAAAACACAGCTAAATCGGTTGCCTTAACGCTGGACAAAACGAGCAAATGGATCGTTACAGCGGATTCCTATCTGACCACTTTGACAGACAGTGATGCTAAACTCTCAAACATCATAGATAACGGACACACGATTTATTACGATGCAAGTGCGAGTGCAAATAGCTGGTTGAACGGGGAGACGATTACATTGTCCGGGGGCGGCAAACTGACTCCAGTCAGCAATTGATGAGCAGCTAGATGATAGAGGTCAGTCATTAAATCTATCCTAATAAAGCAGTTGCAGGTCTAACAACCCAGCAACTGTTTTTTACGTCTACTTAAGTATTTTGCATACATACCTCCAAAGAGCGACCCTGAATCCAGACTTTCAAAAATGAAGTAAGTGACTAGGCATACAAAAATATATACAATATATAACAGTAGAACCCCGTTTTAATGACACATTGGAAAATTGGAGGATTTATGCCATGACGCTGAAAACGCAAATGAGTCGGAGCAGTAGAGATGAAGCGCGTTTGGTCAGAAACAAATTGATTGAATTTAATGCGAAACATGTACCAGCAGATATTCGAACCCAGTATGAAGAGATTAATCTTATTCTCAAAAATGAAGACGGCCAGGTCATTGGCGGCCTCCTAAGTGTACTGTGTTGGAACTGGGTAGAGGTTGATATTTTGTGGGTAGATCAGCGCTACAGAGGAGCGGGCTATGGCTCGCAGCTGCTTGGTGAAATCGAACAAATCGCTAAAGATAAAGGCTGTACTTTTATTCAGCTCAACACGTTTACTTTTCAAGCACCTGAATTTTATGAAAAGCATGGGTACGAAGTGGTCGGTGTCATTGATGATGCTCCCCGAGGCTTTAAACACTATTATTACAAGAAAAATATCTACTGAGGACTTAAGCATATGCGTGTACAGATCAAGGAATTAAATAAAGATCATAAAATAATGATCCGTAGAAATGGCGAGGAAAAAGTATACGGCTATTGGGCTTTTTTTGGACATGAAATGACTTCAGGCTATGCATATGTTATTCCGTATGGACAAAGCTTGGAGAAGCTGGTTCCCGGCTGTGTTATTTCAGTAGAAACCTCTTACGTCCGCGTAGAACGGTTCAGAAGGCTGAAATCTGCTGAATTGACAGGGATTTTTAGACCGCAGGAAAGGTCAGGCGATTATTGGATTCAAGGAACGATACATCAAGTGATGCGCAACGAAGCAGGCGGGATGGACTGCATGGAGGTTGTTGTGGAAGACGCTTCGTTTATTTTGGATGCTGACGAAACGAATTGTGATGTAAATGTTGAAGCGGGTGATGGCGTTGCCTTTGAAATCATAGGATTACAGTTGTTTGACGAGGGACTGTGACAGTTCGTGGTGATGGGTTGGATTGAAATAAGATGATAAGCACCATGATTTATGTGAAAAGATAGATTCCGAAAAGAGGTGACACATGTCCAATAATAGTAAATCCAAAGCGTTGGGTGCTTTTCTGAAATCACGTAGATATCGTCTTCAGCCGGGACAGGCAGGTATTAGACATTTACAGGGTCAGCGAAGAACACCGGGACTCCGACGAGAAGAAGTTGCCATGCTGGCAGGTGTCAGTGCAACTTATTACACATGGCTGGAGCAAGGTAGAGAAGTGACAGCCTCGAGGGAGATCATCGAAAATATAGGAAAAGCTCTTCAATTAACTCATGATGAGCTTGTGCACCTCATTCAATTGTGGAATCCCAATGAGACGACTACTGTGTCCTCTACCCATACGAAGCTGAATCTACAATGGCAAAATATTATGGATCAGTTGACTTATCCTTCCTTCATCAGTAATGAAAGAGCAGAAGTGCTTGCCTGGAATAGAGCGGCGAATGAGGTTATTATGGATTTTTCCTCCTTGTCCGCTTCAGAACGCGTCATGATTCGTTTATTGTTCGTCGATCCCGGATTACGTAACCGTATGGTTAACTGGGAGGAGTTTGCGTCATATTCGGTCGCTGTTTTTAGGACCTATTATGATAAGCACTTAGGAGATCTTTGGTTTGAGGAGACGGTAGAACAACTGCGTGTGGAAAGTATAGAGTTTGACACCATGTGGAAACAACACAAGATCCAGCTCAAAAAAGTGAACCGTGTTTCTTTTCACATCCCTGACGCTGTGGAGGCAGTTTCTTATGATATTAATTCCTTAGCAAGTATTGTGGACCATCCGGGCCTGCACATTTGTATCTATACGCCAGTTTTATGACAACCCTTTGCCTGGTAATCTTGTTACTAGCATAAACGTAATGTGGTTGCCTTTATACGGGGCGATTAGAATGAGTACATGTTCATTCAATCCATCTATTACCCTAAAGAAAAGAGGGACCATCCATATGCAGAAAAGAAAGCTGGGACGTGAAGGGCTGGAGGTGTCGGCACTGGGCCTGGGCACGATGATGATGCCGAACAATGAGGAGTCGGTGCGCACACTTCAGGGAGCGTTGGATCTTGGTGTAACACTGTTCGATACAGCAGACCTGTATGGTGAGGAATACGCACAACAGAAGTTCGGCGGCAATGAAAAGCTGGTTGGACGTGCCCTCAAGGGCCGACGGGAAGAGGTCGTGATTGCGACTAAATTCGGAATTACACACACTCATGGACCCAAGGGAGATCCGGCATATATTAGAAAATCCGTAGACTCCAGTCTATTCCACCTGGGGGTCGATTATATCGACCTGTATTATCAGCATCGGGTCGATCCCAATACTCCGATTGAAGAGACAGTCGGAACGATGGCCGATCTGGTCAAGGATGGAAAGATCCGTTATATCGGCCTGTCGGAAGCGTCGGCTGAGCAGATTCGCCGCGCGCATGCGGTGCATCCGATTGCTGCGGTGGAAACCGAATACTCCTTATGGAGCAGAGAAGTGGAGGACGAAGTTCTTCCGCTTCTGAAGGAGTTGGGGATCGGGTTCGTGCCTTACAGTCCACTGGGGTGAGGGTTTCTTACAGGTCAGATCAAGAAGTTTGACGATCTGCCAGAGGGGGATTACCGTCGTCACTTTCCCCGGTTCCAAGGCGAAAATTTCGCTAAAAATTTGGAGGTTGTCTCTCTGATCGAAAAGCTGGCGGCGCAAAAAGGTTGTACCTCCGCTCAACTGGGACTGGCATGGTTGCTGGCACAGGGCGACGATATCGTCCCGATTCCGGGAACGAAGAGGCTGGAAAGAGTACAGGAAAACCTTGGTGCTCTGCAGGTTTCTTTGTCGGAGGCAGAGCTGCAAGAGATCGAGTGTATTTCACCCAAAGGCTTTGCAGCAGGCTCCCGTTATCCGGGTGTTGTCTAGAGGTCTGCATATTGGCATTAGATTTAATTTTATGATAAGACCGTTCCTTTCTGGAGTTGCTTGGGAGTACCAGCGGCTCTACAGAAAAGCGGTCTTTTTTTATACGTATTCTCCGATCCAGTCTATGGTTTGGATTATTGCGCTATATAAAAGAACGCGCTAAAGTAAGGGGAATACCATATTTACCCACACTGTGTTGGATGAAGGCTACTATAAGTAGATCAAGAGAAAGAATGAATAAAGAAGGGTTTGATCGGATTGACCACGGAAGTGACACACAAATTATATACCATGTGTATGATTCAGGACGGAACCAAGGTATTGCTTATGAACAGACCGGATAAAAAGGGTTTTCCGGGCTACATTGCCCCAGGAGGGAAAGTGGAGTTTCCAGAGAGTATTGTGGATGGGGCTATTCGTGAAGTAAAGGAAGAAACGGGATTAACGGTTAAGGAAATCGTATTTAAAGGAATCGACGAATATTGTGACCCGAACCAAGGGCTGAGATACATGGTCTTTAACTATTTGGCTACAGCAACGGAAGGTGAACTGTTGAATAATCCCCCGGAGGGAGAACTGCTGTGGGTGGATATGAAGGAAGCGCTCAACCTGCCGATGCAGGATTGGTTTAAGCGGAGATTTCCCTTGTTTTTCAACCCGGGAACGTTCGAGAATAGTCTCGTGTGGCTGGCAGATACGGACGAAACCCTCGAAGCAACGATTAAAAATTATGGGGTATAGAGATGACGACGACTATTTATTTTTCATCTAATCGGCTAGGAGAGGTCACGAATGATCAATTGCAGAGGGTGCTGGATCGTTTTGATTTGGGGCGTCTGCTGTCTTCCAAAAAAACGGCAGAAGGAGTGATGGGACAAACCCTTTATATTTCCTCAACGGCTGGACAGTTTGTGTTAAAGGGCAACCCGCTTTTTACCGGACAATGGGTGGAAGAAAGGTATATGGTGGAGCAACTGCACACACGGACTTCAATTCCTGTGCCGGCACCGTATTTAGTAGATGACACCGAGGACATTTTCGGCTGGAGCTACGCCATTATACCCCGTTTATACGGGGAGCACATACATACACCCGAACTGCAGGCAAAGCTGACTTCGCTGGATAAACAGCAAATGGCTGAAAAGCTTGCTGCTGCCCTGCTGGAGCTTCATAGCTGGAAGGTTAAGACCAGCGGGGAACTGGATACAACGACTCTGGCCATTCGCCCTTTTAAAATCTCTTATCGGACATGGTTGTATGAAAGAATTCGATATTGGCTGGAGGATGCCCAAAAATACTCGGATATTACTGCACAGGATATGGAATGGGTAGAGGACATGTTGGAAGGCTCACGTCAAGCATTCGATCAACTGGAAGCTGCCACATTTGTGATGGGGGATTTTAAACCGCAAAATGTTCTGGTGCAGAACGGGGAAAATGGCTGGAGAATCAGTGGGCTTTTTGATTTTACGACCGCTTATTTTGGCGATGGAGTTGCAGACCTCCCGAAAATAACGACCATGTATCTGGAAAACGGGGAGAAAGAGCTGGCCCAACATTTTCTTGCCGTTTACTTCAAAGGTATGGGGGCCAAAGAAGGATTTACTGAACGATTCCGGGTGCATATGCTGCATCAGCAAATTCTTAACTGGGGATGTGCCAAAGCGATGAAGCAAGTCACTTGGGATGACAAGCTTTCTTTTGCAGAATGGGCCCAAAAATTCACGGACGTTGACATATTTAAATCATAGGCAGACCAATCAAACATATAAAGAGAAGGAAGTGAGTGGCATGCAATTAGTCAGATTGGTAAAGCCCGCTCGGGAATGGAGAGAAGCGTACCTTTCATTTTATGAAGAATGGAAAAAGAGCCAGGAGCCAATGGTGCCTTGGGTGATTTCTATAGAGCCATATGATTTTGAAGGAATGCTGACGTTTTTAAGCAATCAGGAACATGGAATTGACCTGCCTGGAGGCTGGGTCAAAAGCTCCACATACTGGCTTGTAAATGCAAGTGAACAGGTGGTTGGTGCGGTGAATATACGGCATGAGCTTAACGAACACCTATTCAATGCAGGAGGGCATATTGGTTACGGTATCCGTCCTTCGGCACGAGGGAACAGGTACGCTGTTAACATGCTGGCTTTGGCGCTGGAGAAAGCCAAAGAGCTGGGTATTACCAAAGCCTTGGTCGTATGCGATTCCGAGAATATCGCTTCCAGAAAAACAATTATCCGTAACGGCGGAGTACCGGATAAGGATTACATAGAGGAAGATGGAAAGCGTGTTAATCGGTTTTGGATCGAGCTATCCCATGAAAATGAGAAAGAGAGTAACGTGCGAAGCTTATGAAATTATGGCCTGAATATGCGCAAAATATCATTGTGGGTGTTAATTTTAAAGGAAAATGGAACTGGTATGTGACGGAAAGAGAGTACTGGTTTTTAAATACGGAGATGGAAGAACGGTTTGGTATTTCTATTTTAGATGAAACAACGGCAGGAGTATTTTTGGGGCATATCTGTGAGTATAGAGTAGCTGCTGATGAACTAACCTCACTGCTCAGTACGCTGGAGGATGCCATTGAACATAAGGATGAAGTGTTGGAGCTATGTCCTGCGCTGTATGTTGATTTTGATCAGAAAGTTCTCTTCTCGCTGTTTCCAGAGCCTGCTTCGTTTGAACACTATGTTCCAACGGAATGGAAGGGAGAATATCACAACTTTTTGAACGAGGTACCTCCTTCTGAACGATATTGGTTGATCGATGGAAGTAATTTTTTTGAAAAATTCGCCTGAAAAGACGAAGCGCTATTGAAATTAGAAGATTGGGATAATACATGGGCCATTTTTATTTTGTCGGAGGGGTCGCACTTCATATACAATCCGACTCTCCTAATTAATCCTCCGATTTAACAACCACAATTTTCGACTGTGAAATTAAATATTCACAGACTTCTACCTGTAACCCTTGTTCTTGCATTGCTATAATTAAGGCTAATGGGAGGTTATCATCCATGGTAGGCCAAATTTTAAGGATCGAGTCTCTGACGTCATCATATCTTATGGGTGAATTTTCAAATAGAAATTCAGTTGAATAGCTTTCCGATTTTTTTAGAGAAGGGGGCAATAGATTTCCAGATAATTTTTGAGATAATGCAGTAAAAAGTCTGGCAATCTGAGCTTGCTGATCTGGTGTTATATTATAGGATAAAATAAATTCATAGTAAGGGTAATCTTCATTCGATAGTTTACAGATAGACAAACGTAAAATCTTGTCCTCTAATAGTTCAATTTTATCTTTTAAAGCATCGATAGTCTCGTTTTGTTGTGTAATCATTTGTTCTAATTTATTCACTCTGTATTCCACTATTTAAAACCGCCTCTCATTTAAGATTTCCAGAAGAGGGAGAATTTAATTTCTCCCTGCATCTCTTTATACAATTGGACTACAGCAACAGCCAGTCAACAGTCGTTGCTATTGCTTCTGCAATACCAACGCCATAACGATCAGGCACGCCTGCTGCACGAAGAGCATCAAGTAAAATAGTTCTGATTGTTCCTGTTACGTATTCTCCAGTCTCGTTAAACTTGCCGATTGCTTTATCAATACCATTTGATATCTTACTGGTGTTATTAGACAAATATTTGGCAGTGTCAGAATCAAGCCATTTTACTACATAAGAAAGAGCATCGCCACCATACTTAATGGCGTTCTTTATTACAACTAGGGCTCCTTTAACTAAAAAGACAAACTTTCCAGCAGCCTCAACCGTACCGTTGGAAGTTACATTTGGAGATACATCTTTATTAGATTGTAATCGAAAGTAAAATCATTTTCTCTATATTATATTTAATTTTAGAGCTTATAACAGAGTCTCTTTCCTACTATATAATTGTATTGAAAAAGCGCTGCGCGCGATAAGTAGGGGAAGTCCGAGATAAGTCCAAAACCGGCATGATAGGTGTGAATAAATGTAAACTATTGTGTTTAGAAAGATATAACTTACTAAAAATCCTAAATTAGTAAGTGAGATTAATATCACTTTAGATGTTATATCGTACCAATTTTAATCGCTATTTTGCATTATAAGTAATAAAAAAAGCTATCTTAAATGATAGCTGAAATTTTAAAATAAAGTTCTTCAATTTAAAATAAAGTGATCTAAAACAACAGATTAGATTTAATTTTTTTCAATACCTAATTGTCCTAAGATGGTTACAGTCAAATAAGTTAATTGACTAGCCATATAGTTAGGACTATATTTCATTCCACCTTCTAACCAGCTATAAATGACTCCTAAATGGGCAGAGGTAATATAGCTAATCAATATATCTTTAGAAATCAAGAGTCCATCTTTAGATTCATTTATATTCAATATAATTTTATCGTATACTTTTATTTTCACTATTTTTAACAAACGGTCTCTAAATTCGGGTAATCCACGGTTACTAAGCGTTAAATAAAAGAAATCGGCTTCATCTCCAATAAACTCGAATAACTTTAAGAATGATTCCGCTGGATTGGACCATTCAATCATTAAAGAAGGATTAGCTTCATTTGGACGTACATAATCAATTAATTCATCTAAGATTTCTTCTGTACATTGAATGAGAAAATCATTTTTGTCTTTGTAATGCAAATAAAACGTACCTCTTGTTAAGTCTGCTTTTTGGGTAATATCTTTAATTGAAATCGAATTTATATCCTTCTCTTTTAATAATTGTACTAGTGCTGTTCTTAATAATTGATGTGTTCTTTTAATACGAGGGTCCAGATTTCTCCTTTTAGACATTTTATCACCTTTTGTATAAGAACTAAAATTTTTTAGACAATAAAAAAAGGATTGTCTCGTAAAAGACAGTTCCTAAATATATGTAAATTCCACTAAAAATAAATCGGAATATACTAATGAATGTACACGATGTCTATTAATATACATTAAGTTCATTATAAAAGAAAGGTGATTTTGTTATGGAACAGAAACCATTTCGTATCGATGTTCATCATCACATTATCCCAGAAGTTTACCGTGCTGCATTAGAAACACACGGAGTTAGTAAGTCAGGAGGAATGACAATAAAAAAATGGGTCCCAGAAGATAGTTTAGAACTAATGGACAGACTTGGAATCCAAGCGGCAATCGGATCAATCTCAGAACCTGGTTTAATTCCAATTACAAAAAAAGAAGACGCAAAAAAAAATGCAAGACAAGTTAATGAGTTTCAAGCAGAAATGATACAAAAATATCCTAATCGTTTCGGTGGATTTGCCGTTATCCCATTACCAGATGTCGATGCAGCATTAGAGGAAATAAGGTACGCTTTAGACGTGTTAAAGTTGGATGGTGTAGGTCTTTTAACAAATTACCAAGAAGATTTCCTTGGAGACCCTATTTTTGATCCTATATTTGACGAACTGAATAAGCGTCAAGCGGTCGTTCATATCCATCCGAGTTCGCCACCTGCATCATATAAACGTCCAAAATATATTGTTGCAGACTTTATGATTGAATTTACATTTAATACCACCCGTGCAACGACCAATTTAATTCTAGGTGGAACGATTGAACGTTGTCCTGATTTAAAAATCATACTCTCTCACGGTGGAGGAACCATTCCGTTTCTAAAAGAAAGGATATCTAGTTCTCAACTTGCTGTAGAAAAGATTATGGGAGATAAAATACCTAATCTGAAAAAAAATGCAGAAGAATATATGAAACAGTTTTATTACGATACAGCTCTAATTACAGCTCCTGCTTCACTTAATGCAATAAAAGCAACGACAGATGTTTCTCATATTTTGTATGGTAGCGATGCACATTACGCCCCAGAAGACATAGAACATTATATGAATGCTCAACTTGAACAATTTGAAGGTTTTTCAAAGGAACAATTAATGGATGTTACGAGAAATAATGCTTTAGAACTTTTTCCTCGTTTTAATATGTAAAATAGCTCGTGTACCGAAAAGCCAACGGACGTATTTTATAACAGTTAGCTTTTATCAGCTAATAATATTGCATTTATATGGGGATTTTTAATGTGATAAAAATTTCCATATGTCCTGTGTTATTAATCTCAAAGCGCCAGAGCGCGTGGAAGGCAAGGAGGACGACCAAAAGTAAATTCAAGAGAGATTACAAAAGCAATCAATCTTTATCATACCGAGCAATATAGTGTGAAAGAAATTGTTGAATGATCCTGAACAACAGGAAAAATCCATTAAGTATGGAGACCTGGTTGCAAACGCGGTTATTTTCCAAAACGTTGTGGATATGACCACGGCGATCCGTCAATTAAGAAATGAAGGGCCTTCGAGCCCTTTTTACATTTTTTTTCATCTATTGTGCCGTTTTTGGACTTATCTCGGACTTACCCTAGTGCAGCAACCTCCGTAATTGTCATGTTTTTATTTCTTAATTGATATTGATAATTATTATCACTTATAATAGAAGCAGACAGATTACGCTAAGGTAGGGAGAGTTGCAGAGTGACAGAGTCCTTGGAATTATATGATGTTACGATTATCGGCGGTGGTCCTGCCGGGATGTATACGGCATTTTATAGTGGAATGAGAGATATGAAAACCAAGCTGATCGAAGCCAAGCATGAGCTGGGCGGACGGATGCGCATATACCCGGAGAAGATGATATGGGATGTTGGGGGAGTTACGCCGATTTTATGTGAAAAGCTGATCGACCAGCTGGAGCAGCAGGCGCGAACATTCGAGCCTACGATTGTGCTGGGGCAGCAGATTACAGGCTTGGATCGGCACGAGGATGGAACCTTCCTGCTGACCTCTGCAACAGGGGAGCAGCATTGGACCCGCACCGTTATACTGGCAGTAGGCTATGGCATTCTCAAAATGGCTAAGCTGGATATTGAAGGGGCCGACCGTTATGAGGTTACGAACCTGCATTATACCGTGCAAGAGCTGGAGCCGTTCCGGGGCAAGCATGTTCTGATTTCCGGTGGAGGCGATTCGGCGGTGGATTGGGCGAATGAGCTGGAGTCTATTGCGGCGAGTGTAACCGTCGTACATCGTCGGGATCATTTTGGCGGACATGAGAAAAATGTAGCTCGTATGAAAGCGTCTTCGGTCCAAGTCCTCACACCTTATGCGGTGAGTCAGCTACATAGTCATAATGGAGAAACAATTGAGCAGGTGACGATCAGTCATGTAGAGACGGGTGAAACCCAGATACTGAATGTTGATGCTGTCATCGTGAATCATGGTTTGAAATCCGATTTCGGTCCGATTCGGGATTGGGGACTGGATATGGGAGAGTGGCATGCCCGGGTGAGTGAAAAGCTGGAAACGAATGTACCGGGAATTTTCGCCGCAGGTGATTTTGTCGAGTACGGAAGCAAGCTGTATCTGATTGCAGGCACGTTCACGGATGCTGCCCTTGCACTGAATAGTGCCAAGCTATACATTGATCCTTCAGCAGACAAAGCGGCTTATGTATCCTCCCATAACAGCCGTTTCAAGGAAAAGAACCGTGAGTTGGGTGTCTTGGAGTAGGCAACGGGAACAGGCTGAATATGAATAAAATAAGCAGGGCATAAAGGAGCTTCCAAGGCCACTAGATGTGGTTTTGGAAGTTTTTATGTACATTTTTTAAGTTCAGCCTATATAGTAGATGTGGAGCTGCTGATGAGGATATGTATGCTTTGAAAAATTATATTAGCCTGCCATAGAATGTACGGCGGGATTGAAAGGTGACCTATGGAAAAACGAACAGAGCAACAGGCAGCTGTTATGGCAGATATTATTCAAAAGGCAGAGTCCTTTGTACAGCAGCAGCTGGAGCATGACCACAGTGGTCACGATTGGTGGCATATTGACCGGGTGAGAAAGCTGTCTCTTGCAATTGGTGCCCAAGAGGGCGCAGATCCGTTTGTTTGTGAACTGGCTGCCCTGCTGCATGATGTAGCAGATGAAAAATTAAATGATTCCAAACAAGCGGGGCTGGATAAAGTTGAGCAGTGGCTGCGCCTGCACGTAAGTGATTCTGGAGTTATCACGCACGTGATGACTATAATTGCGACGATGTCGTACAATGGTGGCCAAAATCCGCCGATGGAAACCCTGGAGGGTCAGGTTGTACAGGATGCAGACCGATTGGATGCCCTTGGAGCGATCGGTATTGCAAGAACCTTTATGTATGCAGGCTCAAAAGGCACTATGATGCATCACCCGGATAAAGATTTTTCACAGCACGATTATCGTGCCGCAGGCAAAAGCGCCATCTACCATTTTTACGAAAAGCTGTTGAAGCTTAAGGATTTAATGAATACTGCTTATGGCAAACAACTGGCGGTGACCCGGCATCAGTGGATGGAGATGTACCTGGAGCAATTCTACAGGGAATGGAATGTGGATGATATCAAAAAGGGAGGAGAAAACATTTTTTGATAAATATTAGAAAAAATATTGCAATAGAGTGATTTCTCTCCTACTATTGATAATAGTTATCATCGATAATGATAACTATTATCAATAATTTTAAGTATATAGAGGGGAGTCATTCAGGTTATGAAGAAATTTGCAGTAGGGGTGTGTACCTTATTATCGGCAAGTTTGCTGTTGACGGCATGTGGTGGAAAGGGACAGGAGGCGGATCGCTCGGTACAAAGTAATACCAATGCATCGACGCAGACGTCCGTTTCCGATCAAGCGAGTAGCAAGACTATTACATATCTGGATAAAACGTACCAACTGACCAAGACGGATCATATTATTGTAGCTAGTCTGGAAGCGATGGAAGATGCGGCTGTCCTGGGAGTAAAGCCGATTGGTGCGGTCACTTCAGGAGGGGAATTCCCCAAATATATGGAAAAAGCGATGGAAGGAGCCGCAGATGTCGGTGACCGGATGCAGCCAAATGCTGAAGCAATCCTGAAGCTGAAAGCAGATGTGATTTTGGGCAGTTCCAAATTTCGGCCAGCAGTGGCAGAACAGTTGGGTAAGGTCGCTACATTGATTCCAGTATCTCACATTTCAACGAACTGGGAAGCGAACCTGCTAATGATGGGACAGCTTACGGGCAAAGAGGCAAAGGCGGAGGAAGTACTGAACAAGTACAAGCAAGACGTGGAGGCGGCCCAACAAAAACTCAAGCCATTATGGGAAAACAAAAAGGTGCTTATGGTACGGATTCGTACAGGCAATCTGTATGTATATCCTGCTAATGTGTATTTCAATCCTTCGCTGTATGTTGATTTGGGAGCTGAGGTGCCGGAAGAGTTAAATGGAGTCAAAGCACAAGAGGCGGTTTCCCTGGAGAAATTGGCTGATATGAATCCGGATTATCTTTTCGTGCAGTTTTCAGAAGGAGAAAACAAGGACCAACCGCAGGCCTTGGCTGATCTTGAAAAGAATCCGATCTGGAGCAGTATTAATGCCGTCAAAAATGAAAAAACATTCGTCAACATTGTAGATCCCAATGCTCAGGGTGGTACCTCATGGAGCAAAATCGCCTTTTTGGAAGCGGCTGTAAACCGACTTTCGCAGTAAGGAAGGAGCATGGGAAAAAAGCTGATTTCTCCTTACCTTGTAATCTTCATTGCCCCCTTGTTTATCGTTTTAACCATGCTGCTTTCTGTGATGTATGGGGCTAAAACGATAGGATGGGAGACGATAATTGCTGCCTTTCTCCATTTTGATGCCGGAAATGTGGATCATCAGGTTGTTTTAAGCTCACGTCTGCCCAGAGCAGTCGGTTCTATCATGATTGGCGCCTTTCTCGCAATTTCAGGTGCCATTATGCAAGGAATGACGCGAAACTTTCTGGCTTCTCCCTCTATTATGGGCGTGTCGGATGGGGCTGCATTCGTAATTACACTGATGATGATTCTCGCACCGAACTCCACTTCCATGAGCCTGATCGGCAGTTCCTTTGTGGGATCAGCCTTGGGAGTAGCCGTTGTATTTGGTTTAGCCTGGATGATTCCCGGTGGCCTTGCTCCTGTTCGCATGGCTATTCTGGGAACGATCATCGGCACGTTTTTAAGTAGCCTGTCGGCCATTCTTTCCATTTATTTTAATGTATCGCAAAATGTAAGCTTCTGGTTTAATGCCCGTCTGCACCAAATGGACCCCGGACTTATTCAACTGGCTATTCCATTTGCCATTGTGGGAATTGTGGGGGCGATGCTGCTAGCAAAGTCCATTACACTGCTGTCGCTGGGTGACGAAGTCGCCACAGGCCTGGGACAACGGACACTGCCAATCAAGCTGGGGGCCATGCTCTGTGTTGCATTGCTGACAGGTGTTTCTGTAGCGTTGGCAGGGAAAATTGCTTTTGTGGGCTTATTGATTCCGCACATCACCAGATATGTAATCGGAGTGGATTATCGGTGGGTCATCCCATGCTCTGGCTTGATCGGTGGCGTTTTTTTGGGCATGTCTGATGTGTTGAGCCGTTTTCTTAACTATCCGTTTGAAACGCCCATTGGTGTGGTTACCTCGGTCATTGGTATCCCGTTCTTTCTGTATTTAATACGCAGAAAAGGAGGGGGAGAGCATGCGTAAAATCAGTGCGATGCGGCTGGGGCTCGTTCTGACAGGCGGAGCTGTGCTCATTTTAGCGGCTGCCTATATTAGTCTGACCCATGGAGAGTTCGACATGACCCTTCAGGAAGTGGTTCAGACACTGTTCCGTATCAACCCTACGCCGCAGATGGATTTGGTTATTTTTGATTTTCGACTACCGCGTATTGTGATTGCGGCCTTGGTCGGTCTGGGGCTTGGGATTGCTGGAGCAGCGGTACAGGGGGTTACACGAAACGGCTTGGCCGATCCCGGTATTTTAGGCATTAATGCAGGTGCGGGGGCGGCAATCGTTATATTCATGTTCTTTTACCAAGGACAAATGGAGACGACGGGCTGGACTGCAGCACTGGCTATGCCTTTTTTTGGCCTGATTGGAGGCTTGATGGCTGCGCTGCTAATCTATTTATTTGCCTGGAAAGCAGGGCGTCTTGATCCACAGCGTCTGCTTCTCGTGGGTATCGCGATTGGCTCCGGCTTCGGTTCCTTGACCTTATATCTGTCGCTGAAGATGAAAGCCACGGATTTTGAGATGGCGACAGTATGGATGTCGGGAAGCATTTGGAGTGCTGATTGGAAGCTGGTTGCCGCTGTTATTCCTTGGCTGGTCATTTTAGTCCCCGTCATTTGGCTAAAATCGTATGTTCTGGATCTATTTCAATTGCATGAAAACACGGCCCAAAGTCTCGGTGTTGCGACCGAAAGGGAAAAGTCCATTCTCCTGCTGTCCAGCATTGGACTGGTTAGTGCCTGTGTGTCTGTTTCGGGGGGAATCGGTTTTGTAGGCTTATTGTCCCCTCATATTGCCAGAAGGCTGGTTGGACTTCATCATCGTCATGTCATTCCCGTATGCGGTATGGTGGGTATGGTGCTGGTACTATTATCTGATTTTGTTGCCAAAACGGTGGTCGCGCCTGCGGAAATTCCCGTTGGGCTGATTATTGCGGTGATCGGAGTCCCTTATTTTGTAGTCTTGCTTATGAAGAAAACGACCTGATCCCATTTTTAGGTAAGGTTTCAAAGGAGGTTATCCCCATCAAAAACCAATTTATCGGAGGTCATCACTCCAGCGATGCTGACGCACTTGTGTACATTCCCCGCAGCCAGCATCGAGTGATGCGCTCACGCATTGAAAACCGTGAATATCACATTTTTATAGCCGTTCCTGTCGAGGAGCCTCCTGTGTCCGGTTATCCTGTTATATATGTGCTGGATGCGAATTCTATTTTTGGAACAATGGTGGAAGCGGTGCGTGTTCAGGGCCGACGGCCTGATAAAACGGGTGTTGTTCCAGCTATCATTGTCGGCATAGGCTACCCGACTGAGGCACCGTTCCATCCTTCTCGATTTTACGATCTTACACTGCCAGGGACGGAAGTAGAGCTTCCCGTAACACCAAACGGAGAAGCATCTATGGAAAGCGGGGGAGCTGAGGATTTCCTGTCATTTATTGAAGATGAGCTAAAGCCTGAGATGGAGCGTGATTTTCACATCGACCGCAGCCGACAGGCGATCTTCGGGCATTCATTGGGGGGACTGTTCGTATTACATACCCTGTTTACAAGACCCGACTCTTTTCAGGTCTATGTGGCGGGAAGCCCCTCTATTCACTGGGGCGGGAGAGTTATTATGGAGGAAGAGAAACACTTTTTAGCCTCCACAGCTCAGGAGCAGCAGAATACAAGGCTGTTAATTGGGGTGGGAGAGCTGGAAGCAGGACATTCGAGTGGTATGCAGGAAAAGGCCAAGGAGCTTGCCGAGCGCTTAACAAATGTGAAGGATTCGGGCTTGCATGTAGAATTTCGTGAATTTGCAGATGAAGGCCATATATCCGTGTTGCCAGTACTGGCGAGCAGAGCCGTTCGTTTTGCTTCGGTTTATCACTAAAACTATAAAAAGGACCAAAAAACGAAGATATCCAAAGGGATATAGAGTAAATAAAGGGATAAAATTCAAAAAACCTTCTCCAGTGCTATCAGGAGAGGGTTTTTTGAATTGATAATTTGCTTGAATGTATAAATATGAACTAAAATAGTCGATTTTCAACATTGACTGTAATTGATGGTTTAGTTATCATATTTTGTAACTTGCTATTGATAATGATAATCATTATTAATGCTTAAAATTCAAAATGAATGACGATTACAGCAGAAACTGGGCATTAAACTGCTTCTTTTGATTTCGCTGGAAAGGATGGAATGAACATGAGTGATGACGGAATACAGGGGAAGGTAGCTCTGGTTACGGGTGCTGCCCAAGGTATTGGTGCTGCTGTGGCGCGTTCTCTGGCCGAATTGGGAGCAATCATTGCCGCTGTAGACCAGAACGCAGAAGGTGTGAGCAGGTTGGTGGAAGAGCTGGTGCGTGACGGCTATCGTGCAACGGCATTTCCCGTCGATGTCAGCCATCGTGCGGCTGTCGACGAGATGGTAGAACAGATTGAGCATCATCTCGGGCCAGTCGGCATTTTGGTGAATGTTGCGGGTGTGCTGCGAATAGGGCAAGTAGACACGCTCCGTGACAGCGACTGGACGGAAACGTTTGCTGTAAACACAAACGGTGTCTTTTACATATCCAGGGCTGTGGTGAAGCATATGATTCCCCGAAAATCGGGTTCAATTGTCACGGTGGGCTCCAATGCGGGAGCTGTGCCTCGTATGTATATGGCAGCTTATGCAGCTTCAAAGGCCGCTTCGGCGATGTTTACCAAATGCTTGGGCTTGGAGGTTGCTTGCCACCACATTCGCTGTAATGTGGTGTCTCCAGGCTCTACGGAGACAGAAATGCAGCGGTCCCTGTGGTCTGATGAGAATGGTGCACAAGCAGCTATTGACGGATCACCGAACGCTTACAAGGTCGGCATTCCACTGCGAAGGCTGGCTGATCCGGAAGATATCGCGGCTGCTGTTGTTTTTCTTGCTTCGGACAAGTCACGCCATATAACGATGCATGATTTGCGCATTGATGGTGGCGCTACGTTAGGTGTCTGAGTGGAGTGCAGCGGTTTTGTATGGAAATAGATAATGGCAATCGTGGCAGAAAACAATGGAAAAGGGGGCAATTGAACGTATGAAATCCAATACTGCGTTTGAAGTGCAAGCGACTCAGTTGCTAAAAGATTACAAGCCAGGCTCTTCCTTCTTTTTTGCGTCACCTAGCCGGACCTTACTGGCTCAAGGTACGTTGGGAGCATTGCCGCATGGGGATGCAAGCGATACAGGGGGCGGATTGGCCGAGCGTGTAGCCACGCTGCTCGAGAGTGTGCGTCAGTCCTACGGAGGACACCCGATTGTGGTGGGTGCTATTCCCTTTGATGATTCACAGGCAGCACAGCTTCTGGTTCCGGCAGAGACTCGATGGGCGGGGCCGCTTCATTCTGACTCTACGAGCTGGCACTCCGAGAATCGGAAAGATGCCGGTTCAGCGAAGGCTACCAGCAGTGTGAACCCGACGAAGCTTGGGCAGGCTCCGGCCTATGGTATTCGTTCCGTGCCCGAACCGTCGGAGTTTGTACAGGGGGTGGAACAGGCCCTGAAATATATTGCGTCCGGGGAGCTGAACAAAATCGTGCTGTCCAGAACGCTACAGCTGGATACTTCGGAACAAGTGGACATTCCTAGTTATTTGCACAATTTAGCCAGACATAATACCAAGGGCTATACCTTCGCTGTTGATTTACCCGCTTTGGAGGCGGTAGAAGCAAGTTCAGACAGGGCTGATGTCGGTGTGGAACAGCGAACACTGATTGGAGCCAGCCCTGAGCTGCTCGTTTCCCGAGAGGGACTGCATCTGACGGTTAATCCGCTGGCCGGTTCTGCTCCTCGCAGTGATGATCCTGTCGAAGATAAGCTACGGGCTGCGGCATTGCTGGAATCAGTCAAGGACCGGCATGAGCACGCGGTAGTCGTTGAAGCGGTGGCCTTGGCACTCAGACCGCTATGCCGGAGACTGGATGTGCCGCAGGAGCCTTCGCTGATACAAACAGAGACGATGTGGCATCTTTCGACTGAAATTACGGGAGAATTGGCGGATTTGGCGGTTTCATCTCTGGCCGTTGCCCTGGCGCTGCATCCTACACCAGCCGTATGCGGTTCGCCTACAGAGCAGGCCAAAAAGGTTATCCGGGATATCGAATCGTTTGATCGGGGCTTTTACACGGGGATTGTTGGGTGGTGTGATGCAGCGGGAGATGGAGAATGGGTGATTACGATCCGTTGTGCAGAAGCTGCAAAGCATTCCTTGCGTTTGTTTGCAGGGGCAGGCATTGTGGCGGCTTCAAACCCGGAAGACGAGCTGGCGGAAACAGCAGCCAAGTTTGGAACCATGCTTCAGGCATTGGGACTGAAGCATGAATAAAGAGAACGATACAGAAAGAGGAGGAGTATCATGATGTTGCCCGGATGCCCTACATGGCCGCAGGAATTTGCCGAGCGTTACCGGAAGGCAGGTTACTGGGAGGGAGTGACCTTTGGAGAAATGTTGCGGGAGCGCGCAGTATCGCAAGGTGACCGAACGGCAGTGACGGACGGTCACAAAAGTACAAGCTACCGTGAATTGCATGAAAAAGTAGATCGACTGGCAGCTGGATTTTACCAATTGGGAATTAGACAGGCGGATCGGGTCATCGTTCAGTTGCCAAATATCACGGAGTTTTTTGATGTATGCTTTGCGCTGTTCAGATTGGGGGCGTTACCCATATTCTCGCTTCCGGCTCATCGAAGTAGCGAGATTGCCTATTTTGCTGAATTTTCCGAGGCGGTCGCTTATATCATTCCAGATGTATATTCGGGTTTTGATTATCGTGGACTGGCCAGAGAGGTACAAGCCAGAGTGGCAACCCTGCGTCATGTCATTGTCGTAGGCAAGCCGCAGGAATTTACGGCTCTATCCGGATTGTATATCGAACCCGATCAGTCGTTACCCCAGGTGCTTTCGGGGAATATTGCCTTTCTCCAGCTTTCCGGTGGGAGTACTGGCTTGCCCAAGCTGATTCCAAGGACACACGATGATTATATTTACAGTCTGCGCGGCAGTGTTGAAATATGTGGTCTGGATGAAAATAGCGTGTATTTAGCCGCACTTCCCATGGCTCACAATTACCCGCTCAGTTCCCCGGGTGTCTTCGGAGCCTTGTATGCGGGAGGTAAAATTGTACTTGCGCCTACGCCGAGTCCAGATGATGCCTTTCCATTGATTGAACAGGAGCAGGTGACGATTACTGCTTTGGTCCCACCGCTTGCGCTGGTATGGCTTGATAGTGCTTCGTCGAGAAGCTGTGATTTGTCCAGTCTTCAGGTGCTTCAAGTAGGGGGAGCCAAATTCAGTGAGGAGGCTGCTCGTCGGATAAAGCCAGAACTCGGGTGTACCCTGCAACAGGTGTTTGGTATGGCGGAGGGGCTGGTCAATTATACCAGACTGGATGATCCGGAGGATATCATTGTAGCAACTCAGGGACGTCCCATTTCAATCGACGATGAAATTAAAATATTGGATGATGAGGACAAGGAAGTGGCACCGGGAGAGGTAGGCCATTTGCTTACACGCGGACCTTACACGATTCGGGGTTATTATAAGGCGGATCAGCACAATGCAAGAGCATTTACGCGGGATGGATTTTATCGTACGGGCGATTTGGTGAGGTTGAGTCCCGATGGCAATGTGATTGTGGAAGGCCGAGCCAAGGATCAAATTAATCGGGGCGGGGAGAAGGTGGCGGCTGAGGAGATTGAAAATCATTTGCTGGCCCATCCCGGTGTGCATGATGCAGCGATTGTAGCCATGCCTGACGAATATTTGGGTGAACGCTCCTGCGCTTTTATTATCCCGTATGAGATGGTGCCGACCGTGCCGGAGTTGAAGAAATTTCTGCGTGAACGTGGTTTGGCGGCTTACAAAATTCCTGACCGAATTGAGTTTATATCAGCGTTTCCACAGACCAGTGTAGGCAAGGTTAGCAAAAAAGTATTACGGGAAATGATTACACAGCAGATATCAGCTGCACCTGAGCTGAATTGAGACATAACGATGAGCGAGGACACATAAAGCAAGTCAGGTACATGGAATGAATCGAAAAATGAAAGGAAGCGATATGATGGCTATTCCTCCAATTTCAGCTTATCCGATGCCCGATGCTTCGGATTTACCCCAAAATAAAGTGGCATGGCGGCCTGATCCCAGACGTGCAGTGCTGTTGATTCATGATATGCAGCAATATTTTGTTACCGCTTTTGAGGCCGGACAATCTCCGGTCAAGGAGTTGATCGCTAACATCCAGCTGTTGAAAAACCGCTGCCAGCAGCTTGGGATACCTGTAATCTATTCGGCGCAGCCGGGAGGTCAGGCCCCGGAGAAAAGGGGGCTACAGCAGGACTTTTGGGGCAAGGGGATGGATGATGGACCTGTTCAAAAGGAGATTGTGAACGAGCTTGCCCCTTCGGATCAGGATATTGTTTTGACAAAATGGAGGTATAGCGCATTTCAAAAAACCAATTTGGACGATATATTGCGGGAATATCATCGCGATCAGATCATGATTACCGGTATTTACGCACATATTGGCTGTCTAATGACCGCGACCGAGGCATTTATGAAGGATATACAGCCTTTTTTTGTAGCTGATGCCTTGGGGGACTTCTCACTGGAATACCACAAAATGGCCCTGACTTACGCTGCCGAGCGTTGCGCAGTTACGATGCTGACTGCCCCCTTGATTGACGAGTTGGAGACTACGAAGCGGTCAGCAACGGAAGGTGCTCAGGTGCAAAGTGGAAATATGGCTACAGCTCAGACAGGCATAGCTGACCAGAAGCCTGGTGAAAGAGAAAGCGAGGCAAAGGCTTCAAAATCAGCAATGGCTGAAAAGGAAGTGACTGCGGCTCCGCAGTTAACTGAACAATTGGTACGTGAGCAGGTCGCAGGATTGCTGCATGAATCGCCGGAAGGATTGGCTGCCCACGATAATCTGATGGATAGGGGACTGGATTCGATTCGTATGATGAGTCTTGTGGAAAAATGGCGCCGCTACGGAGCAAAGGTGACGTTCGTGGAGTTGGCTGAACGTCCGACAATTGCTGATTGGTGGAAGCTATTGTCTTCGCAAACCAGGCAGGTATTGCCTAATTACGACTATTTTTCCCTTTAAAGGAGGGTTTGTGTATGCTCAAGCATCAGGATATTCGTCTTCCTTTGTCGGGAGCGCAAGCGGGTATTTGGTTTGCCCAACAGATGGATGTGCAAAATCCGGCCTATAATACCGGTGAATACGTTGAAATTCACGGGCCAGTCGATCCCATTTGCTTTAAGGAAGCACTTCGTTGCACGGTGGCCGAGGCTGAATCACTGCATTTGCGGTTCGGAGAGGATGAGGATGGACCCTGGCAGGTGATTCAGCCTTCGGAAGAATGGACGCTGCACCAAATAGATGTAAGTGCAGCTCCTGATCCTCGTAAAGCTGCTGAAGTCTGGATGAGGGATGATTTGCTCAAGCCGATTGATCTTACCCAAGGGCCGCTGTTTACACAGGCATTGTTCCGGGCAGGTCATCATCAATTTTTCTGGTATCAGCGTGTTCATCATATTGCATTGGATGGCTTTGGCTTTTCGCTCATAGCACAGCGGGTGGCTCAACTGTACACATCTTTAGCGGAAGGCCGCTTTGACGAAGAGGGCCGCTTTCCGCGGTTTAGTCAACTATTGGAGGAAGATTCGGCCTATCGTACCTCGGAGAAGTTTGGACAGGAGCGTGAATTCTGGATCAAACGCTTTGCCGATGGGTTCGAGGTGGTCAGTTTGGGAGATCATGCGACGAGAAACTCCGGGCATGTAACTTCGAAAGAAGTGATGACTGGAGGTTTCGTACGCGATACCGCATATGTCACCTCTGCGGAGCGTGAACGTCTTCGGATGGCTGCGGAACGTCTCAATGTAAGCTGGCCGAATTTAATCTTGGCGGCAATGGCTATTTATATTCACCGGCTCACAGGTGCACAGGAGGTTATACTTGGCTTGCCGATGATGAACCGATTAGGCTCAGCCTCGCTCCGTGTGCCGGGTATGGTAATGAATTTGCTGCCGCTGTGTTTGTCGATTCAGCCAGGAATGAAGGTATCCACATTGCTCCGCCAATTGGTTCAGGAGCTGAATGAGATACGGCGTCATGCAAAATACAGGCATGAGGAGCTGCGGCGTGATCTGCGCTTGCTTAGTGAAAACAGGAGATTGTTTGGTCCATTGGTCAATATTATGCCATTTGACTATGAGCTGAATTTTAACGGTTCTCGCGGAACTACACATAACCTGTCGGCAGGCCCTGTTGATGATCTGTCCTTGAATGTCTATGACAGGTCGGACGGTTCTGGATTGCGCATAGATTGGGATGCTAATCCTGCTATGTATAGCACACGGGAGATAGAAGAGCATCAACAGCGTTTCTTGCAGTTGCTTACAAAGCTCGCAGCTTCGGAACCAGAGCAGCCGATTGGACAAATCGACCTCCTGCTGTCTGCGGAGCGTCAGCTTATCCTGGAGGGCTGGAATCGTTCTTCCAGTCCGATGCCAGTCGCTTCCTTACAGGAAATGCTGCAGCAACAGGCGGAACTTAGACCTGATGCTGCAGCTGTGGAATGTGGCAACGACATGGTACTTAGCTATAAGGAGCTCAACAAGCGGGCAAACCGATTGGCCCATTGGCTGATTGCTCATGGGACAGGACCTGAGCAGGTCGTTGCCCTGATGCTCCCACGCTCCGTTAACATGGTTATAGGGATGCTGGCTGTGCTTAAAACGGGCGCGGCTTATGTTCCGCTGGACCCTGATTATCCGCAGGATCGTGTTGCTTATGTGCTGGAGCATGCGTCTCCAGTCTGCATTTTAACCAATGCCCAAGTAGCGGATCGCATTCCGGCAGACATTTCTGTGCCACGTATGCTTTTGGATGGAGGAAGCGGCCAAGAGGATTTGGCAGCCGTTTTGAACGGACACAGCAATGAATGTTGCGCAGCCTATCCGGATACGAATCCTACGGATCGCGAACGTGTTCAGCCTCTATCCACGGACCATCCTGCGTATATTATTTATACGTCTGGCTCGACGGGCAAGCCGAAGGGAGTTGTTATTACTTTCAAGAGCCTGACGAATTTTTTGCTCGCCATGCAGGATCAATTCACGTTGTGTGAGCAGGATCGACTGCTGGCAGTTACGACGATATCCTTTGATATCTCCGGGCTGGAAATCTATTTGCCCTTGCTGAATGGTGCGCAACTGATTATTGCCCGGAAAGAAACCGTTCAGGAGCCTTCTGCTTTGGCCGAGCTGATTAACCGTTCACAGCCTACCCTGATGCAGGCGACTCCTACACTGTGGCATGTGCTGGCAACGGAACATGCAGAGGCTATTCGGGGCTTGCGGGTGCTGGTTGGAGGCGAGGCTCTGCCAGAGGAATTGCTGCATACGCTCCAGCGTCTGGATTGCCGCATTACGAATCTGTATGGTCCCACCGAAACGACGATTTGGTCTACCGCAGCTTCCATCGAAAAAGAGGACACGGGAACACCAGCTATCGGCAGACCTATCCGCAATACGCAGGTGTATGTGCTTGACGGTAGTCTTCAGGCAGTTCCGGCAGGGGTAACAGGGGACCTGTACATTGCCGGGGATGGGCTGGCTCGGGGATATTACGGCCGCCCGGATTTGACAGCGGAGCGCTTTGTAGCCAATCCGTTTGGTCCACCGGGGAGCCGGATGTATCGAACTGGAGATTTGGCCCGCTGGAGATTGGATGGATCTCTTGAATACGGGGGGCGTGCAGACCACCAGATTAAAATTCGCGGCTTCCGCGTAGAACTGGGTGAAATTGAAGCCGTTTTGGCGCGGCATTCCGATGTAGCCCAAGTTTCTGTGATTGTCCGCAAGGACCGGGAGGGCGATCAGCGGCTGGTTGCCTATATCGTACCGATCGCTGCTATAGCAACGTCGGTGCTAACCGGAGCCGAGACAGAGACTATTCAGCAGAAGCCGGGTAAGCCATCGGTACAAAGCGAGCAATCTGATCAAAAAGCGCCTGCCGAACCTGCTGGGTATCAAAGGATAAGAGAGGGCATGGGCTCATCGTCTCATCGTTTGCATTCACTGGCGTTACGTGAATATGCTGCTGCGAGTCTGCCTGATTATATGATACCCTCAGCGTTTGTGATGCTGGAGGCCTTGCCGCTCATGCCTAACGGGAAGCTGGACCGTAAGGCATTGCCTGCCCCTGTTATGGATAAGGATTTCCACGCTCGTACTCCCAGAACACCGCAGGAAGCCATATTATGTGACCTGTTCGCAGAAGTGCTGGCACTACCGAAAGTTGGTATTGATGACAGTTTCTTTGATCTGGGCGGTCACTCGCTGCTTGCCGCACGCTTGATGGCCCGAATCCGGGAGATATTCGGGGTAGAGCTGAATATGGGCGGCCTGTTTGAAACTCCTACGGTTGCCGGTTTTGCGGAACGACTGGATCATGGGCAGAGCTTAAGGCCCTCATTGCTTCCAGCCGTACGTCCACAACGTATTCCCCTCTCCTTCGCCCAGAGTCGATTATGGTTCCTGCATCGGATGGAGGGACCAAGTCCTACATATAATATCCCACTCGTTATCCGTATGTCAGGGGATGTAAATGTGGAGGCACTTCAAGCGGCCTTGGGAGACGTCGTGGCCCGCCATGAGACGCTGCGTACGATTTTTCCAGATGTGCAAGGTGTATCGCAGCAGGTCATTCTGGAAACACAGCAAGCTTGGCCTCTACTGCGTGTGACGAAAATCTGTGAGGCAGATCTGCCACACTTACTTGCAGAAGGGTCCCGTTACTGCTTTGATCTCGCAGTGGAGTCG
This sequence comes from Paenibacillus kribbensis, assembly GCF_001705305.1. Taxonomy (GTDB): domain Bacteria; phylum Bacillota; class Bacilli; order Paenibacillales; family Paenibacillaceae; genus Paenibacillus; species Paenibacillus kribbensis_B. The sequence continues at coordinate 207,538 of NZ_MCBP01000010.1, read as the reverse complement.
GCTTTGCGAACGGAGCTGTTCACGCTGTCTGCTGACCGGCATGTGCTGCTCGTGCTGCTGCACCATATTGCCGGAGATGGCTGGTCGCTAAATGCACTCACAAGTGATTTGGCTACAGCCTATGCTGCGCACATCGAGCGTTATGCACATGCGGAACAACCCGGGCAGCCTGAAAGTATAATGCCGGTGTTGCCGAAGCTGCCTGTACAATATGCGGATTATGCACTATGGCAGCAGGAGCTGCTTGGCAAGGAGAACGAAACCGGCAGTCTGATGAACAAGCAGCTTGCTTATTGGCACAACGCATTGAAAGGCCTGCCGGATCAAATAGACCTGCCTACAGACTATCCACGCCCTTCCGAGGCAAGCTACCGGGGGGATACCGTTGCATTTTGCATCGCTCCCGAATTGCATGAGCAGTTACTGCGTTTGAGTCGTGAAAGTCGGGCCAGCCTGTTTATGGTGATGCAGGCCGGGTTGGCTGCATTGCTAACCCGATTGGGAGCAGGGACGGATATCCCGGTGGGCAGTCCGATAGCGGGACGCAACGCAGAGGGACTGGATCAACTCGTTGGCTTGTTTATCAACACGCTGGTACTTCGTATCGACACATCGGACGATCCTACTTTCCGTGAGCTGTTGGAACGGGTCCGTCGTACTTGTCTGGATGCATATGAACATCAAGATGTACCCTTCGAGCGCCTCGTAGAGATGCTGAACCCTGCACGCTCCAGATCGAGACATCCATTGTTTCAGGTTATGCTTGCTCTACAAAACACCCCTGATCTTGAATTGCCATTACCGGGTGTGGAAACTCAGCTGCAATTGGACAGCGTGGGTGCAGCGAAATTTGATCTGACTGTGGAACTGCGCGAGTGTCGGACCGCAAACGGGCGGCCTGATGGAATCGAGGGCTGGATCGAATACAATACCGATTTATTTAAAAGGGAAACGATAGAGGCTATGAAGGTACGGCTGGAGCGGCTATTGGTGGCTGCGGTGGCTAATACAGAACAACCGATAGGGGCACTCGATATTTTGGGACCAGAGGAACGACACGAAATTCTCGTGAAGTGGAACAGTGACACGAACGCGAGCACTTGTCTTAACCAAGCGTCTACCTCGAGCTTGCCTGTTTTATTTGAACAACAGGCTGTCCGTACCCCGGGAGCTGTTGCAGTTTCATACGAAGGTAACCAGCTAAGTTATGAGGAATTGAACGCGCGTGCCAATCGACTGGCGCATCTGCTGATCGCGCGTGGTGCAGGTCCAGATCGCATTGTGGCACTGGCGCTTCCCCGGTCACTGGATATGGTTATTGCGTTGCTGGCTGTGCTTAAGTCGGGAGCCGCCTACTTGCCGCTAGATCCTGATTATCCGGCAGATCGTCTCGCTTATATGCTGGAGGATGCTGCACCTGCTCTGATGATTACCAGCATTCACGTGACAATATCCTCAACTCCGGCCACAAGCACGGTGTTCCCGATTGTACTGGAGGATGCTCAGATCAATAAGGAGCTGAAGTCATATCCCGACCGGAACCCGGTGGATGCAGACCGTCTGAAGCCTTTGTTGCCGCTTCATCCTGCCTATATTATTTATACATCCGGTTCGACCGGTAAGCCAAAGGGTGTAGTGATTCCCCATCAAAATGTCGCGCGTTTGTTCGATTCGACGCAGCCCTGGTTTCATTTTGGTCCGTCGGATGTATGGACTCTGTTCCACTCCTATGCGTTTGATTTTTCAGTATGGGAAATTTGGGGACCGTTGCTTCATGGAGGCCGTCTTGTCATTGTGCCGTACACTGTTAGTCGTTCTCCAGAGCAGTTCCTGCAATTGCTGGTGGACGAGGACGTAACGGTGCTCAATCAGACACCTTCGGCTTTTTATCAACTGATGCAGGCTGATCTTGAACAGCCTGTCCTTTCGCAAAAGCTGGCGTTGCGCTATGTGGTATTTGGTGGCGAGGCCCTGGAGATGGGCCGGCTGACTGCATGGTATGAGCGTCATGCAGACGATGCTCCTACCTTGGTGAATATGTATGGGATTACGGAGACGACTGTACATGTCAGCTACATCGCGTTGGACCGTGATATGGTAGCTGTAAAAGCGAACAGTCTGATTGGGCGTCCCATCCCCGACCTGCGAGTGTATGTGCTGGATCATCGATTTCAGCCTGTACCGCCGGGTGTAACGGGTGATTTATATGTCGCCGGTGCTGGATTGGCACAAGGTTATTTGGGAAGACCCGCTTTGACGGCAGAGCGTTTTGTAGCCGATCCGTATGGTATACCGGGGAGCCGGATGTATCGGACAGGTGACTTGGCCCGCTGGCGGTCTGACGGCTCGCTGGAGTATGCGGGACGCGCTGACCAGCAGGTCAAAATACGTGGTTTTCGCATTGAGCCAGGGGAAATTGAAGCGGTGCTGGTTCGGCATGATGATGTGGCTCAGGCAGCGGTCATTGTCCGCGAAGATCAGCCGGGGGACAAACGACTTGTCGCCTATATTGTTCCTGTACCCGGCGGTGAACCGGAAGCATCCAGACTCCGACTGCATGCAGGAGCCAGCTTGCCTGATTATATGATACCGTCAGCTTTTGTCACGGTATCCGATCTCCCGCTTACACCTAACGGCAAGCTGGATCGTAAAGCATTACCTGCTCCCATACAGATAGCTGCGGGGGGAGGAAGAGGACCGCGATCGCCACAGGAGGAAATCCTGTGTGATTTGTTTGCCGAGACGCTTGGCATGGAGCGAATCAGTATAGATGATGGCTTTTTTGATCTGGGCGGTCATTCATTGCTGGCTGTGAAGCTGATTAGTAGAATCCGCGAGGCCTTGGGTATCGAGTTGGGCATTGGCAACCTTTTTGGAACGCCAACAGTGGCTGGCCTAGCCGAGCAGTTGAACGTAGGTGCCAGTCAAGGGGCTTTGGACGTTTTGCTTCCTTTGCGTGCAAGCGGCGTGCAAGCTCCGCTGTTCTGTGTACACCCGGCAGGCGGATTAAGCTGGTGTTATGCGGGCTTGATCCAATCCATGGGCAAGGATTTTCCCATTTATGGCTTACAGGCTCGCGGGATCGCCCGACAGGAGGAATTGCCGCAGACACTGGATGATATGGCAGCAGATTATATTCGTCATATTCGCACTGTTCAGCCTGAAGGACCGTATCATCTGTTGGGATGGTCTCTGGGAGGGAATGTAGCGCATGCAATAGCGACACAGCTTCAATACGAAGGAGAGACTATTGCGATTCTGACTATGCTGGATTCCTACCCAAGCAATCATTTGCCGCTGCGGGGAGGACCGGATGAGGAGGAAGCGTTAATCGCTCTGCTGGCTCTGGGTGGTTATGACCCGGATAGTCTGAATGATGAGCCTTTGCGGCTTTCCAATGCCCTGCATATCTTGCGAAGCGATGGCAGCGCATTGGCCAGCCTCAGCGAGGAGACGATTTTAAACCTCAAGGATACTTATGTAAATTCTGTGCGTATCTTGGGGGAGTATGTTCCGAGACGGTATAAAGGCGATATTTTATTTTTCCGATCTACAATAATCCCGGATTGGTTTGAGCCGATTGCTTCGGAAACCTGGCTTCCCTATATTGATGGACGGCTAGAGCAGCATGAACTGGATTGCCGCCATAAGGATCTGTGCCAGCCGGGACCTTTGGCTCATATTGGACAACTGCTTGCAGCCAAACTACAGGCTTTCTAAGTCAAATGACACCACAAGCGAAAGGAGGACAACAAACCATGGTTAACCCTTTTGAGCAGAATGAAGGTGGTTATTTAGTGCTTATGAATGGAGAAGGACAATATTCACTCTGGCCTGATTTTCAGCATGTACCGGCCGGATGGGAGGTCGTTCACCAGACAGACAGCCGTGAGGCATGTATGGATTATATAAGCACTCATTGGACAGATATGAGACCGGATTCCTTGCGTCCCAAGGCTGATGCAGTTCGTCGCTAATCCGGGAGCATTATATCTTTATACAACTACACAACTGTTGTTCATTATATGACCCGTGAAATGATGCTAAATGTAGAACCTTTTGATAATATTACGAAATTTTTAAGGATTCATAGGACAGGCAGTGATACGAATCAGGCTGTTTCCTCTAACCGAGCATATCGGAGAGGAAGCGGCCTTTTTTTATATAATGTCATATTGATATTATTGAAAAAGTGTGCTACTTTATTGTTAATAACAAAGTGATAATAACAAAATATCATAAACTATAAGGAAAGCGGGAAAGCGACTATGTTTGGATTTAATTTTGTTAAATTTCAGCCCAGTGAGTATGTGATGAAGGTGAAGAACGGCAAGGTGGTCCGTGAGGGTGTCGGGTTATCCTTTTATTTTTATGCCCCAACGACCTCGGTCGTCGTCGTACCCGTCTCATCCATTGATGTACCGTTCATGTTTGAGGACATGACGAATGATTTTCAGGCGGTGACGGTACAGGGACAGCTGACTTATCGGATTGTGGATTATCGGAGAACGACGCAGATTTTGAACTATACGTATGACTTGAAGGAAAAACGCTATATTTCGGATGATCCGGCCAAGCTGGCACAACGTGTGATTAACATTGCGAAGGTGCTCACCAAAAAGTATTTGGAGCGTGTCCCGCTCAAGGAGGCTGTTCAGTCCAGTGAGCGTTTGGCGCAAAATATGACGAAGGATATGGCTCAGCATACCGAAATGGAAAAGCTGGGGATTGAGGTCATGGGGTTGTCGATCTTGGCGATTTTACCGAATAAGGAGACAATGAGAGCGCTGGAGGCGCAGGCGAGGGAGGAAATTCTTCGCAATGCGGATCATGCGCTATATGAGCGTCGTAATGCTTCCATTGAGCAGGAGCGGCGTGTGAAGGAGAACGAGCTGAACACGGAAATTGCGGTGGAGACAAAAAAGAGACAAATCCGTGAAACTCAGCTTGATGCCGAGCGTTCTGTGAAGCAAAAGCAAAGCGAGATGAAGGAGGAGCAGCTGCGCTTTGACACGGCCTTGGAGGAGAAAAAACGCGAGCTGATTGAGCTGACGGTGACGAATAAAAAGGCTGAAGCCGATGCCAAGGCCTACGAGCTGACAGCAGTGATGAAATCGCTACAGGATGTGGAGCCGAATGTGCTTCAGGCTATGGCCAATATGGATATGAGTCCGGATAAGCTGATTGCGATTGCATTCCAGGAGCTTGCAGAAAATGCAGGAAAAATCGGTCAGTTGAACATTACGCCGGATCTGTTGCAAGGTCTGATGTCTGATGCCGGAACAAGCGGATCAGCAGGCTCGAGAGGAGCTGGAGGAAGAACACGATGAACAGCCGAATCACAGAGCGCAAAATTATTCTGGTGAAGCGTAAAACGCGGCTGGAGGAGCTGATTGTCCGATATAATACGATCCAGCAGGCGCGCTTCTTTATGGAACGGCTGGGTGCGGATTTCAGCGATTATGTGCTGGAGGATGAGAATTACCGCAGGGCGGTGACGACGGCAACGTCGGAATTAACGGCCTTGGGCCGTGTTCAGATTATGGAGCGGGAGCATGTGCCGAACTTTATTTTTGGTGAACAGGACACGGTGGTGGTGCTGGGTCAGGATGGATTGGTAGCCAACACGTTAAAATATTTGAACGAGCAGCCGCTTATTGGCGTGAATCCGGACCCATTGCGCTGGGACGGGGTATTACTGCCGTTTACCGTATCCGATCTGCGCCGGGTGGTGCCGGATGTATTCGTGCACAAGCGGCCGATTAAGGAAGTCACGCTGGCTAAGGCCCAACTGAATGATGGCCAGTCGCTGTATGCCGTGAACGATTTGTTCATTGGGCGCAAAACCCATGTCTCCGCGAGATACGAGCTGAGGCTGGAAGATCAGGTAGAGCAGCAATCGTCCAGCGGCATTATCATTTCCACGGGGCTGGGGACGACGGGCTGGCTGACCAGTGTGCTGGCCGGAGCGGCCGGGATTGTCGGCAGCGCTACGCGGCATCCGATTTCTTTGACTCCAGACCAGTTGGTGTCGGATGAAGTCTTTGGTCAAGAAGCAGCAACAGAAGGAATTAATCATGATCATCGTGCAGTCTGGAGCTCGCCATCGCTTTATTTTACGGTGAGAGAACCGTTTCCCAGTCGGACGACCGCTGCGGAGCTGGTGTTTGGTCAGGTAGCAGCCCAAAAACCGCTGCGGATTGTTTCGCAGATGCCGGAAAATGGGGTTATTTTCAGTGATGGAGTGGAAAGTGACTTTCTGGAGTTTAATGCGGGCATTGAGGCGACCATTGGTCCGGCGGAGAAAAAAGGTCATCTGGTCGTGTAGAGGTTTGTACAGGACGGCATTGGGTAATTATGAGTAAGGTACAACAATCAGATGAAACAAAAAGGAGGAATCAACATGAGCGACCACACTCAAGACGAAGCGAAAATCCGCAACCAGAAGAACGAGGACGGAGATTCCTTGATGGAAAAAACGAAGCTGGACAACGGCGTGGATATCGAGCCAGAGGCTGATGAATGGATTGCCAAGCCTTCCCCAGTGTCATACGATGATACGAAATCCTCTTCGAAGCAATAGGCCCTGCATCTCGATAGAGCAAATATGCAAAGACAGATGATCCTTGACGGTCATCTGTCTTTTTGGCATTTAATTGAATCTGGAATATACCTTCCATACCAGCTCGCGACGGCTGCTTACATCCGTTTTTAAGAAAATGGCTTTCAGATGATCCTGCACCGTGTAGGCTGAAATATGAAGTGCGCTTGCCAGCTCTTTGGTCGAAAAGCCTTGAACAATGAACTGGACAATCTGTCTCTCTCGCTCGGACCATGCATACACCTCCGCCATAAGCGGTAGCATATCGTTTGCTTTGGCAGGCTCGAACCATACGGCTAGCTGGTTCTCGCCTAGATGTCCCTGTCCCCCTTGAAGGAGGGTGGCCCTGAGTGTTAGCCATGGGATTCCAGCGTCTGCGGAGGGAATACATAATCTGGCCGGTGGAGTGGACGTGATAGAAGCTTGCCCGACCGGTTGGAGGGCTGTGGATAGCGCTCGCAAGCATACCGCCCGTACTGGAGCGGGAAGGCTGCTTTCATCAATTCCCTCCTGCTGACGAAGCAGCTTTAGCCACTGCTCTGCTGTTATATTAGACGAAATAAGCTCCAATTTGTCGGAAAGCACCAGAACCCCTGGCTCCATTTCATTTTCCTCGGTCGTGCTTGGAACTGGGGATAAACCGACACTTGCCTGACGTAGATGGTAGGCTATGGACGGTGCCAGTGCTTCAAGCAGTTGTTGCTCCTCGTTACTGAACGCAGGCTTTGTATGGTGGCGGAACAACGTAAGGAATCCCCAACAGCTTCCTTTGTACATGAACGGAATACGCAGCTCATCCCCGAATCCGGCGGGCTGTAAAACATCTCTAAACCGTTTGCTCCGATCCGGTTGACCTTTTGTAGACCCGTGCAGCGTCGCTATGGATCGTCCTTCTCGTACCAACTGATCGTATTTCATCATATCGTCGTGCAAATATTCGTATTCCAGCAGCTTGTTATGGATGTGTCCCACACCCGATTCCGTAAATGCCCCCGTGGAAAGCAGTGTATGCGGATCTACCGAGGTGCAGCACGCAGCATCGAAAGAAACCTGAGTACGCAAGCGGTCGATTAACGTATGCTTGTATGTCTGCTGTCGAGCGTCTTTAAGCTGTGCGAGTTGTGTAAAGTGTACGTTCATAAGCTGCTCCCATCGAAATCCCACATTTATGGGATGGTGGATATACGTGTGGCCTTTATAATTGAGAATAATTCTTAATTAAATCTACATTATACGAATGGTCGGGGAAGATCAAGGCCAAATGTTTGGAGGGAGCCATCAATGCAGCATATCCATACCGAAAATACAGATTCATCCCAACCCATGAGCTGGAATCATCCGAGTGTGCATAAGTACGCCGATACGATTGCTTTAAAAATACCGGGATACGCCCATTTGTATGAAATGACAGATCATTTGATAAACGCACAGCTCAAGACACAAGACTATACGCAGACCACAGAGCCGAAGGTACTGATTGTCGGAGCGGGAGGGGGGCAGGAGCTAATTACGCTTGGAGGGCGGCATGAAATGTGGTCCTTTACGGCAGTTGATCCCTCTGAGCATATGCTGGATTTGGCACGCAAACGTGTGACGCAAGCGGGTATCGGCTCAAAAATATCGTTTGTTGCAGGTACGCTGGGAGATTTGCTGTGTATACAGCGCAATGAGCAGTCTGAAAAACAGTCCAAACAGCCCTACGAAAATCTGTTATATGACGCTGCTACCTGCCTGCTGGTGCTTCATTTTCTTCAGGGCTTGGAGAGCAAACAGGCTTTGCTACGACAGATATCCGCTCGTCTTAAGCCGGGTGCGCCTTTTTGTCTAGCTTCTATAAATGGGAATCCGCAAGAGCCTGCATTTTCCATTCAAATGCAGGCGTGGAAAGGTCATATGCTGAATCAGGGTATTCCCCTGGAGGACTGGGAGCGATTCGCCGCATCCATTGGCAGCGGGTCAGACCCGGTGTCCAATACGGTAATACAGGAAATGCTGGCGGATGCAGGCTTTTCCCACATCACCCGGTATTATGGCGCTTTTTTAGTGAATGCGTGGTTTGCGGTTAAAGGGGGAGAGGCAACTCATGGCAAAGGATAATATCATCATCATTGGCGGATATGGTCATGTCGGAAAAATAATATGTACCGAGTTAAGTGAATGGTTCCCTGGCAAGGTGTTTGCCGCAGGACGCAGTCTGGAGCGCGCTACTGAATTTAGCCGGCAAACAGCTGGTAAAGTACAGCCTATGCAGCTAAATATTCATGAGCCAATTGCCCCGTCAATACTAGAGCAGGCCAAAGTTGTTATCATGTGTCTGGATCAGGAAAATACGTCCTTGGTACGTGCCTGCCTTCAGCATGGCGTACATTACATGGATATCACCGCCAATGGAGCTTTTTTGCATCAGGTGGAGCAGTGTCATCAGGAGGCACGAGCTTATCAGGCCACAGCCCTGTTAAGTGTGGGATTAGCTCCGGGACTGACCAATCTGCTGGCGCTGCAAGCGACACAGCTTATGGAGCAGACGGAAGAGCTGAACATATCTCTGATGCTGGGCTTGGGGGATGAGCACGGTCAGGCTGCTATTGAATGGACAGTGGATCAGATTCATACGGACCTGGAGGTTATGGAAGAGGGTCATCCGGTGATGCGAAAAAGCTTTACCGACGGCAAAGTGACTGACTTCGGTGCAGGAGTGGGTCGCCATCGGGCGTATCGTTTTCCTTTTTCGGACCAGCAGACACTTCCCCGTACGCTCGGCATTCCCACGGTTAGCACACGCCTTTGCTTTGATTCGCGGTTGACTACCCGGCTGCTGGCCGGATTACGAACCACGGGGTTATCGGGTTTGCTCCGACAGCAATCCGTGCGGGATGTAGTGGTCCGCAGCTTCAGCAAACTGCATCTTGGAGGGAATGCTGTAGCGGTCAAGGTAGACGCACGAGGAACCCTCAAAGGCAAGCAGACGAAGGTCGAATGCCAGCTAAGGGGACATCAGCAGTCCAATTTAACCGCCAAGGCAGCTGTGTTTGCAGCGCTGGCTCTGTACCGCTCAGAACTTCCCTATGGTGTATTGCACATGGAGCAGTGTTTTGCGTGGAGTCGTATGCGAGATTGGCTGGGACAGCTGGTAGTCGTAGAGATTCTGGTGGACGGACAGCATGTCTAGAAGTTATAGATTCTAATAAAAAGATTCTTCATACCATCCAAGCCTTATTCAGCAATGCATTGCGGATAGGTCTTGGATTTCTTTTCCTATTGGATTACACTAGAAAGAAGTACATATTTTTGGGAAAGACCGGAGTGGATGATATGAAATGTGGAACCCCAATTCGGTCGATTAGCTGCTGAGGAATGGTTAAGAGAGTACAGTCGGACAGCAAATGGAGGTAATTCAGCAAAGGTTGAACTGGCCGCTGGAGGGCATGATTTTCGATATTGAGCAGCATGTATTCTGGCCTCCTGAATGGGGGGAAAGACCAGCAGATTCGGCAGAAGCTGTAGACATATGTAAACGTGAATTCCTGCGTGTGCCCAAGCTAATCCCGATCAATGGACACAGATATATTCCCGAGCAGCCATGTAAAGCAGGAAATCCGGTATTTTCAGTGTATCAAACGGATATTATCGTGTATGGGGAAGATTTGCAGGATTACTTCCAGCATGAATTCGGGGAGAAGTCTTATGAACAGATTAATTTGGATACCGTAAAAACCGTGCGCTTTTGGAGCAATTTATGCAGTTAACGGTCAGGAGAATGAATAAGCCCAAACGAAAGAGGGGGAGTACGGAGTGAAAGTGGAACAGGATTTGGAAGAAATCAAACAAAGATTGACTCAAATTGAGGCGAAGCTGGAACGCGGGTCGACCTCCGGGAGAATCATCAAGTACATGATTATCATTTTCTTGTCTATTATTTTCTTGTTTTTTGCGCTCGGAGTTGTTCAATTTGTTGCTGGCTCATCGGTATAAAGGACCGTAAGAAAGGAGTTGCTTATGTCTGTAGAAGCGATTATTTTTGATTTGGATAATACGCTAATTCATCGTAAACAAGCATTTGCGGCATATGCGGAGCGCTTTGTGGAACGATTTATTGTGGCAGAAGATCCAGAGAAGCGGGAAGCTGTAATCGAACGGTTACGTCTGGCGGATCAGAACGGGTATCGGGACAAGAGGGAGCTGTATACCGAGCTGCATGCAGAATTGGAATTAAAAAATCTCGATACGACAGTACAAGAGATGCTGGGCTTTTGGTATGGTGAATTTCATAAGTTTACGGTACTGATGGACGGGGCCAAGGAAGTGCTGTCCGAGCTGAGGTCACGTGGGTTGAAGCTGGGTATTATCACCAACGGTTCACTCCGCTCACAGCAAGCGAAAATCGACCGGGTGATGTTGAGGGATTATGTGGATTCCATTATCGTATCGGGCGGTGTGCACATCGAGAAGCCTAATCCTCGAATATTCGAGCTGGCCCTGAAGGAACTGAAAATTGATGATCCCAGTCACGCATGGTACGTAGGTGATCATCCGACAAATGATATTCGGGGTGCACAAAGTGCAGGCTTGCATACGATCTGGCTGGAAGGTTTTATGCCGTGGGAGGAAAAGGGCATCGTACCAGACGATCGGATTGGGAGTCTGCGAGAAATCGTCACTTGGCTGGATCGTCAAAGCTATTCAACGAATATGGAGGAGGGAGCATCATGAGCATACAGCATCATAGGCATGAAGCAGACGATCAGACCCAACCTATCCTGTTATCGTTTCCAGAGCAATTCCAGACGGAGCGATTGACGATTCGCTCTCCACAGTGGGGAGATGGAGCGAGGGTGAATGAGGCCATACGCGAGAGCGCGAACGAACTGCGGCCTTGGCTTCCTTTTGCGAGAAATCTTCCTACGCCGGAGGAATCGGAGATCAGGTCACGCGAAGCCAGACTTAAATTTCTGGAGCGGTCTGACTTGATGCTATATGTATTTGATACAGCTTCGGGAGAATTTGTAGCCAGTAGCGGCTTGCATCGTATCGATTGGGATACTCGCAAATTTGAAATCGGGTATTGGCTCAGAACATCATGGACCGGGAAAGGCATTATAACAGAGGCAGTTCATGGTATTACGGATTTTGCAATACAGCATTTGGAGGCAAACCGGCTGGAGATTCGTTGTGATTCCCAAAATACACGCAGCGCCAAGGTAGCGGAACGGGCAGGCTTTACTTTGGAGGGTATTTTAAGGAACGTCGAATATGACGAAGAAGGAAACTTGGCACACCAGATGGTTTTTTCCAAGGTGCGCGGTATTGAATTTTAGCATCTATTGCGGAGGCTCATTATGATTTACTACAAGATGAAAAATATAGACAAGCTGGTGTGCATACAATATGACATCAGCATAAGATTCAGCATTTTTGCAAGCGCTATCCCAAGGGGAAGCTTGACGAATTTCCAGCAGCCAAACAGAAATTTTCCAGTGTCAGGGCAGGTGATTTAGCATGAGAAGTGCTCGTAAAAGCGTCGGTAGGAAGGCCAATCGGGCAATACAGGTGAAATCTCGCTGGAAAAAACGCGCTGTATATCTGGTTGTCGTACTGGTCGCTATCTTGTTGGGCTTGGGAAGCCGGGCGTTCTCCTCCCGGTTGCCTGAATTCGTTGCCAGTCACTTTGGGGATGCCTTATGGGCGTGCATGATTTACTTTGGGCTGAGAATGTTGTGGGTAGATCGTCAGTTGTCTGTAGCTCTGTGGGGCAGCTTGCTGTTTTGCTTCGCCATTGAGTTCAGTCAGATGTACCAGGCTCCCTGGATTAACCACATTCGGGCGACGACGCTGGGCGGACTGGTGCTCGGCAGGGGGTTCCTGACCGCTGATCTGATCAGGTATACGGTTGGTATCGCGGTATCTTGGGCGCTGGATCAAGGCTGCAAAAGCTGGCGAGGATCAATACACGAATAGACGACGACAAGCCACTCAAACCACCCCAATTATTCAAATAACTTGAAAAGCGAGGGTTGCGCTTGAAACCAAAGGGAAAACGTCACAGGTTGTTCGGCAAGATGATTGGATTATGCGCAGGGTTTAGCTTATTGTTTGCGACCATACTTGTTCCAGGGCAGGCACTGGCTGAAAAACAGCTTGCGGCGCCTTTTCGTTTTGACTTTGGTCCGGGGAACGTAGCTGACGGATATACCCAGGTCACCGCCAAGGATGCTTACACGCCTGAGCGAGGCTATGGATTTATGGATCTGTCCAAGGTAAGCGAAGAGGATCGTGGTGGAAGTGATGCTATTCGCTCGGATTTTGTTCGTGTTCAAGGCTCATCCTTTGTCGTCAATTTACCACCTGCGGATTACACGCTTTCCCTGATTGCCGGAGACGCAGCCGGAAACACAGATATTACTGTAAAAGCCGAGTCCATCGTTAAGGTGGAGCCAACGACCAAGGCAGCAGGCCAATTTGTCGAGGCAGGATTTGAACTCGCCCTTATTGACGGTCAGCTGGAATTGTACTTCTCGGGGAATGATCCGAAGGTTAACGCTTTGGTTATTACGCCCAAGGAAGCTCGAACGGCTGGAGAGCATCCTTCGGTATACCTTGCCGGAGATTCTACGGTTCAAACCTATAAACCCTCAATGAAGCCCCAGGCGGGCTGGGGTCAAATGATTGCGCCGTTTTTTACAAATGAGACTACTTTTGTGAATCGTTCTATAGGTGGACGAAGCACGAGGACCTTCCTGGTGCAAGGACGGCTGGATGATATATTGAGGAACATCCGGCCCGGGGATTATCTGCTCATACAGTTTGGTCATAATGATGCGGCGATCAACAATCAGGAGCGCTATGTTTCACCAGCGGATTACAAGATTTACTTGAAAACCTACATTCAAGGAGCTACACAACGCGGGGCGACACCTGTGTTAATTACTCCTGTGGGTCGTCGGGATTATGATGCGGCAAGTGCTTCCTTTCGGATTAGCTTCCCGGAATATGTGCAGGCCATGAAGGAAACGGCAGCCGAGACAGGTGTTGCACTGGTTGATCTTAGTCGCTTGAGTGTAGAATATTACAATACACTTGGCCTGGAAGGAACACTCCCGCTATTTTTACATGTGGAGCCAGGGGTGTATCCTGCATTCCCTGATGGGGTGAAGGATGATACGCATTTTCAGGAGTATGGCGCGGAGCAAATAGCCCGACTGGTAGCTCAGGGCATTCGCGGGCTGAATATTCCTTTATCCTCTTATGTACGGACGGAGGACTCGCAATAAAACACTACGCCCATACCCATAGTACTTAGAAAATAAGCTGGCCCTACCCAAGGATAGCATTGTTACGGCTTGGGTAGGGCTTTAACGTTTTTAGACAGAAAAAGGAGAGGTGCAGTCACGGAAGGCTTGGTGTGAATTTATTAACACTTTAGTGCTTTCATTTGTCAGATTCAATCTTGGAATGGTAGTATGAGGGTAGATATTACTCTATTTGGGATTCTTTTGATCTAAATCATATTTTCCTGAATGCCGATATATGGGAATGAGGCGAGAACACACTGTTATTGTAGACGCCCGAAAATGGATGTATATCATTGGGTTAGGAGAGTAGAAGAAGTGTCGGATTTATATACCAAAAAAGAAGTAGAGGAATATGTAACGAACACAGCTCTTGAACGGCCTTTAGGTGTAAGTATTGCAGCCATTTTATTAATTTTTAATGGTGCTCTTTTGCTGGTGACACAGCTATTGACACTCAATGCGTTGAATGAGACTGCTACGTTGCTAGGGATTTGCAGGGGCATGTTTCAAGGATTTATTGCTTTGCTTGGTTTGGCCGGAACGACTGCCGGTGTCGGTATGTTGTTTGGTAAGAAGTGGGCCTGGTGGCTGGCTGTGTTTTATTTTACATATGAGACTATGCGTTATGCGTGTGCCATTTTGTTCATTCCGGATGCCCCGCCCATATTGGGTGGTGTACAGCTGAGTCCTGCTTTATATTACATAAAGTATGGTATGCGTATAATTTGGAATCTGGTTTTTACTTTGTTCATGTGCCATGGTAAAGTGCCTGGATTTTTTCAAACGAGCGAAGTCAACAAGTGGAGAGCATGTATTGCATTATTTCTAATTAATGGAGTGCTGGTTGGAATTGGCTGGGGATTATTAAATTAGCATCACCGTATAGAAGCCTTCATTGATTCGGATAACGAAGGCTCCAGACGGCTGCTGCTCAAAAGTAGATTTACAAATATCCTTTGTCCCCATAGGGCTGGAGTCGATCAAGCCAAGTCTGCTCCAGCTTTGCCAGTGCATCTTTGACATCGAAGAACTCAGAATCCTTTTTCTTCAAAATGTCCAGCACTTCAAATTCAAACGCATCCTCGCCATACTCATTCCATTCCTGCTGCAACTGTTTATTTTTAGATGCGCCCATTTGCAATTCAAAACGACGTCCATTTAGCGACTTCAAATTCGGTGTTGCAGCGACAAGCATTTTTCCATTGTGTGTATTGCGAATGCAATAGATTCCAGCCTCGGTTTTTATCTCCATATACTGCTGTACAAGTTCTTTTCTTCGGGTCATTGTCGAATCCTCCTCATTTATAAACGTTGCTCATTAATAATCTTTCAACCAATATTCACTGCCATCCGGCTTGCGATCCAATAGACCATATTCAATCATATATCTTCGCACCGTGACATAATCGTCATACACTTCCTGTAAAATCGTATTGATATCCTTCTCATGATACGTTTGTCCTTTTACGAAACGTCCCGCAATTTCACGCAGCACAATTAGTTTGTGCTTTTCCTGCATTTTAAAGCTTTTCAAGCGCCCGTCTGTACCATTCGGAAAATACTTCTTAAGTATCTTTTGCTTTTCGTCTTCCGTAATGTTATAGCGTTCGTCCACCATCCGTGCCCGTACCGGCACTTCGACGATGGAGGGAGCGTGGCGGTCCTTTTCCTTTAGCAGCTCCATTAATGTGAGAAATACCTTGGCCTGTCGTTCTTTTTCCTTGAGTCCAAAGCGGTGATTGCGTATGGTTGATGCACTGCCGATTCCGGTTTCCTTTTGAATATCCGCATCGCCCATGCCTTGATAAAATAGCTGAAGCAGCCGATTCTGATGATCCGTCAGCCCGGTCAGCTTTTTGTCCAGGCCGATCAAATATTCAAATACCGAATCATATGTCCGCTCAATATGAAGACGCATGTATTTCTCCGCGTCATAAAATACCCCTTGGTCCTGATAGATGATGCCTTGCTCGTATCGCTGTCCATCCAGCAGGCAGACCACCTGCTCTCCCTGATGGATATATCCACGCTTCAGTTCCTCGATTCCAGCATTCCAGAATAGTTCGGAATGGTCCATTTTAGCAAACACCTCGATTAAATGATGATTATTTTATAGACAATATAACATTTTGTTTATTAAAAATCAATGAGTGAAGTGAATGTAAGGGAGATTTCCAGTGACTCTGTCGCCAATTTATACACAGGAGAGCTAATCCACCTGAATACAGATGAATTCATTCATGAAACAATACTTATTTTACAGAGGGAGTTGCTCCGAGTGAGTCCTACAAAAAATAAATGAGAGGAAACCTTTGACACGGAGAGAGGGCTTGTCAAAATTCTCTATTTGTCGAGAGAAGGGCTTCTCATTGTGCTAGATGCGATGAAACGCATAGTTACTTTGATCCAACCGACCAAGACACTTTCAGGTTCTTTAAGGTTGCCTGGAATTTGAATCTATGGTGCCCGTTGCACAGACACCTACAGATATCAGTTTGTGTATTAAAAATCCTGCTGCGACTGAAAAAGACTTTGCTGCGGTTTAATTCAGACTTTATTCCTCTACGTTACATTTCCAAGTATCTATGCTTGAAATTAATCTTTCTAATATCTAACTGTTAGTAGAATTATTGAAAAGTTATAATGCTAATGATTATCTGAGTGTACTTGGAGAAAAGAGGTTAAGAGATGATGTTGAAAAATGGCCATTAATATTGATGCTAGGTGTTCTTATGGTGGCATCTGTGGGCTGGAACGGTGGAGTATCTTATGCAGCTACAGAGCATTATATTTGGGACAAGTACAAGGGTACTGAGGTGAAGACATATAAACTGACTAAAGTACCTGGAAGACAAGGAAAACTGGGTTCTTTTTCTCGTGATCCTGATAAAGACGGAATAATGGAAGAGCGAAGGTTCTTTCAGGCTTTAAGCCAAACCCCAAATGTGTATGGAGACTTCATCGGCTACAAAACAGTGAAAACAACTGGAGTTGTCACCGAAAGTATAACGGATGGGGTTAGCAAATTTACAGTAATTGATTGGCTTTATAAGCAGGAGCCACAAGTTGTAAAATACGTGAATCCATATGTAACTACTAGAATGGATGATAGTACTTGGGACACAGTTAGTTATCTTTCGATTTTTATGAAAGGGTCAGAAGCAACTTCTTTGTCTGAGCTGTTTTATGAGGGGGTACCAAATGAAGAACGGCCTCATTTTAAAGCTGACGATATATATTTTGTTTGTTTCTACTCCAGTAGTTCAAACCCCCTCAGCTATATGACTGCTGAAGCGTTAACAGAGGAAGGTGCTCATACGTTTACCAACCGGGAGCTTGTAGGTCAGGTAACAAGCGAAGATCCTGCAGCTTATCCGCAAGATGGGATTTCAAAGGGGTATTATTATGTTTTTAAAGGTTTGGATACCAAATATGCAGAGCAACTGGCCCAAGCTGAAGCAGCGGTAGCACAAGCAGAGACAACCCAATTATAAAATGATGTAAATGCAGCTGTAGAGCTGATAAACAAGCTGCGTGATCCAGACAGAGGTAAGCTTGTTGAAAGGGTAGTAGCCATACAGAAAATCATTGATGCAAAAGTTGCCTATGCTGAACAATTAAAGACAGCTACGCAGGCAGTTGAAAAAGCAGAAGCTTCAAAATTACAAACTGAGATTAATATGGCCCGTACTTTACTAGTGCATCTCAATGATACAGACAAACAACAGCTTAATGATCGATTGGATCGTATACCGGCTATTGATGATTTGCCCAAGGATATAACAAGTCCTTCCAAACCTAAGAAATTAGCAGGCTCCAGACCTGCGCCGAACAGCATTATTCTAACCTGGGAAGCATCTACAGATGATGTTGGAGTCGTTGGCTACGATGTTTATCGTAATGGTCAGATGATAGGCAATACCAAGGAATTAACCTTTCAAGTAGACCAATTAGAACCTCAGAAAGTATATATGTTCACAGTAAAAGCCAAGGATGCAGCTGGTAACTATTCGGAGTTTAGCAATAGTGTTAAAAGCGGCTTATCCAGAAAGTATAAATATATTTATGACGCTAATGGAAGGCTTGAACATATTGAACAGGATGGTCAGGTTGTTTTCCAATATCAATACGATTCCAATGGTAACCTAATACAGATTATAAAAGTAAGCAACTCCAAATAAACGGTGTATAACCAAAATTAAAGTCACGGAATGGAGAGAAGAACTTGCGATTTAGAACAACAAGACGTCATATAGCGATAATCATGATTATCACATTTATTTTCGGTACAATTAGCGGCTTTGTTCCTCCAAATGTGTTCGGTGCGGGGAATGACAATTCGCAATACTCGGTGGATCAAATGGCTGCCCGATTTGGAGTCACATCAGCTTTTCTTTCGGAACAATTAAGAAAAGGCTATTCATTAAATCAAATTTATACAGCGTTATATATGGCTGAACAAGATCATATAAGCTACGATCAGGCTGTAGCATCGTTATTTCCTTTAGAAGAGAACCAATCACAGACTGTAACAAGCGATGTATACAACAAGCTATCGGATGCTCCATTAGGTAACCTGATTTCTCATAATGTTGCAGATGATGTTTACCAAACAGATGATCTAGATCCTGCGAACACAGTTACCGAAGATGTATATAAAGTGGACTTTCTGAAACAAAGTCTTATGGCAAATGTACCTCAGCTTCCACCCATTAGAGAAGAAGCGCCAGTATACAATAAATCTTCTTTTAATGAAGCACCTTATTCTGTTGGCGATGATAAAGAATCCATATCCACTTTATCAGGTAGCTTATCACTGCAAAATACAGATTTAACTCTGCCTGGACGAAATGGACTTGGTTTTTCTTTGACGCGTCAATATGATACGAATCGGGCTCAATTTTTTGACAAAGGCGCGGAAATTGTTGACAACAGTGCTGCTGTGCAAAATTATTATGTCTACTTTAAGGCGATGATGAAACCTGTTACCAAGTCGTACAAGGTAGCCTATCAGCAAAAAAGATGGGTGCAAGAGGACACAGACGGTGATGGGAATGTTGATGTGAATACCTATAATCTCCAGCCAGAAACAAAAGTTATAGGCACATATACGACTTATGAAGCTGCTAGTCAAGCAGCGGGACAGAAAATAAGCTACACCACACCCTCGGAATCCAGAACAGAAACAGATTATAGAAGAAGTACATCGAGGAATGATTTTGTCAGTTCCATAAAGTATGATCATCATGGATTTAAAGGGACTCTATCTCGAAGTGGTTCACCTTATGTTATTTCTGGAAGCGAATCTCAGCCTGTTTCTATGGGTGCAGTTGATTCGTGCAGTTTTTTTAGTATGGGATCTTACAACTCACAAGGTTACTACTCGGGTAGTAGCATTACAACTTGTGGTAATTCAATGCATTATTCTTCAGCAAATGGATTTAGTGGAACACTTTATGCCTACAATACTTACTATTCTTCGACTTGTCCAAATTATGATAGTTCTAGAGCGAATTCTATATGCTATGTATCAGGAACTAAATATTACAAAGGATCTGTTTCAAAACCAGGGTTTGATACCCGGGAATGGAGACAAGATTATAGCGGAACCGTTACTAAACCCGGTTATACAAGTGATATTGGTTATAGCGAGTGGACTAGTAACGGAAAAGGCGGAAGGACAAGAACAGCCTTTACCATGGAAGGCTCACCACAAATTGAAACGATTGTTT
Source organism: Paenibacillus kribbensis (assembly GCF_001705305.1). Lineage (GTDB taxonomy): Bacteria > Bacillota > Bacilli > Paenibacillales > Paenibacillaceae > Paenibacillus > Paenibacillus kribbensis_B. The sequence goes on along the minus strand of NZ_MCBP01000010.1, from coordinate 187,916 downwards.
CAGAGGGGCTCGAAACGGCTGTTCGCCGACAGACAGCACTGTTCACAACCATTGCTGAGGCTGAGTACTATAGGGATGTAATTAACAGCAGTCCTCAGGCTGAAATTCCGGGTGACGATGGGAATAAATATTATATTGCAGCAGATGCAGATGCTGCCGTTTTTGCTGAGATTGTAGCCTATCAACCTTCATTTATCTTTCAAAACCGTACCTATCCTGCGCTAGAAGATCAATTGAACCCTTTGGGTAAGGGGTGGTCCTGGAATTTACCTTATGTAGAAATCAAAGAGGGCAAGCAGTATATGCACTTGGGGGATGGTGGCAGCTATGAAATTGAGGGTGACCAGCTCAAAGGTTACGACTGGAAAGGACTGACCTTCACTCCCGATACTTCAGTAACAGTTAATGGGGAGAACTCAGCTACTGTATTAACTTCTGTTGATGGGACGAAAAAACAATATTTTTCCAAAGACGGTCAGTTGCTGCAAATTGAAGATGCATATCATAACACGATAAAGTTCAATTATGAACTCAATGCTACTTATAAACGTAAATTGCTTAGTAAGGTAGAAGATGCAATCGGCAACTCGATTGATATTCAATATACGGCTACAGACGTTACTTTGTCTAAAGGAAACCGCACAGTTGTCTATAATAAACATACAGAACAAGGCGTTGAATTACTGGATTCCGTGACAGATGCCGAAGGCAGAAAAACCACATATTCCTATACATTGGCACCTGCCAAGTTTAATTTGAGCGCGTCACATCCTGAAAGACAAATCTCTAATCCGTACGCTTTGTTAACCAAAGTATTTCATCCTACGGGAGCCTCTACTTTGTATACTTACGAAGATCAGCCAGTAAAACGCTATATTGGCTCCAATTCGGTAAACGAGGCATATAGAGCGGTCTCACGTGTAGACCAAATCACATATGAAAACAATCAAACCGAAAACTATAATCGGGAAACGATTCATTATAATTCCGATATGGGTGAGAGCTATGTAAAAGATACTTCGTTCTCTACCGTAACAGACAATGGATTGGTTCGTTCAACATTCAATTATACTAAAAAGTTTATTAGTGCAGACACGCCACCACAGTATTACCTGGATCAATCTGTGGTTAAAGCAGGAGATTCTGAAAAGAGAACAGCTTATCAATACGGCAAGCAGGTGACAGGCAAAGCCTATACCGTACCTGTACCAATCCGTACTTCGTCCAGCAATAATCAAAATGGAGACGTTTTGACAACGACTGCTGAATATGATGATTACGGTAATATTACAAGCTCAGTGGATGAAAAAGGTTCACAAACTGCGTATATGTATGACGACAAGCACAGGATTAAAACCGTTACGGAACCGATTGATTCCCAAAGCACTGGAGTTACAGAGTACACGCGTAACCCACAAGGGAAAGTAACGCAGGTCATCGTCTCCAAAGATCATTCCGGGGGAGAATTACTTCAAAAAGTAAATTATTCGGGTATCGATGCTTACGGAAATACAACGGTTCAGACGATTGCGAATGGTAACAAGTCCGTGACTACAACAACGGAATACAGCAGTGGCTACGATCATGCTTTTCCAACGAAACAAAGTGTAGAGGTTACAAATATTGATGGTGAAAAATCTACAGTAACCATTCAGTCTGATTATGATAAGTCAACTGGTTTAATCACTTCCTCGCTGGATGGGAAGGGTCAGAAAACCGGGTATCAATACGATGCTCTTGATCGCGTAAAGGCTGTAACCTATCCGGACGGTAAAAGTATCCGTGTAGCCTACGATGATCTTGAGAACACCGTAACGGTTACGAATGAGCTGGGGATACGAACCAAAACACGTTACAATGCTTTGGGCTGGAATATCGAGTCAGGATTGTTCGAAGGTAACGATTACGTGATCAAATCCAAGTCAGCTTATGACGCTAACGGAAGATTAGTGTCCAGTGAAGATGCACTTGGGCATCTGACACGCTATGGCTATGACGCTTGGAGCCGTACAACCTCGACAGCCTATGCGGACGGTTCAGAAGCAGCAGTTAAGTATGATGATGCTCTTCGTCAAGTAATTCAACGAGACGGTGAGCTTAATGAACAAATTCAAATCTACGATAAATGGAACCGTTTGGTACAAAATAAAGAAAAATCAGCAATAGACGTTAATGAGAAAATAACTTCCAAGATAGAGTATGATGCTGTAAGCGATCAGACTTTGAAACAGACCGATGCGAATGGAAATGAGACTCAGTTTTCGTACAATGCTTTGGGTGATCAAACATCTGTAACAGAACCCAATGGCGAAACGACGAAGTACACTTACGATATGCTGGGTAATCTCACTCGGATCACATATCCGGATGGTCAAGCTAAAGTCAAGTCGTATGATGAACTGGGTAGAGTCATTCAAACCAAAGACGCGAAGGACCAGATCGAAAAGCGCTATTTTGATGCCAATGGCAACTTATCCAAAAAAATAGATCGCAACGGGAATGTAACTTCTTTTGAATACGATAGCCGTAATCGGTTGAAGTCGCATGTAGGTAAAGATGAGACGGTCAGCTACGTATACGATGCTGCGGGCAAGCGTCTAAGCATGACAGATCAAACGGGTACAACTTCCTATGCGTATGATCCGTATACGGAGCAACTGAACACCTTGTCTTACCCGGATGGTCTAAAGCTCTCCAATGAGTATGATTCGAATGGAAATCGAACTGAAATGACAGGACCATTTGGCGAGCAAGTAGATTATACGTATGATCTTTTGAACAGATTGAAGACCGTAGGCAACACAAAAGATAAGCCCGTTTCGGAATATACCTATACCAAAAATGGATTGCTGGACTCGACGGTATCTGCAAATGGTTATCGCCAGCAAAACAAATATAACGGGATCGAATTAGTTGAATTAAAGCAAACACGATCTGATGCGGAAACCAATAGCTTTCAATATAGCTACGATCCTGGTAAGAATATCACCAAACGTACTCAAAATGGTGTAGAGGATTCCTTTACGTATGATAAGCTGAATCGGATTGCTACCTCCACCGAAAATCAGGATGCATATTCGTATGATGCCAGAGGGAATCGTCTTACAATGGAAACCGAAAGAGCCCCTCATACGAAGCCGAGGGAGAATAGCTTTGACGTTCAGAACCGATTGACCCAGGTCAAGATCGACGGAAAGCTCGTAGAGTACCGATACAACGGGGATGGATTATTGACAGACCGTATACAGGACGGCGTTCATACCCGATACTACTATGATGGAAACAGTGCGCAAATTATAGCAGAAGCTACGATTGAAAATGGAAAACCTGTTTTAAAAGCCAATTATATTCGCGGTCTGAAATTAGAGGCCATAGCATATGCGGATCAAACAGAAGCCTATCCGGTCTATAATGGTCACGGAGATATAATTGAAATCAGGGATTCCTCCGGAGCCTTGATGAATCAATATCAATATGATATTTGGGGCAATGAAGAGATCAAGGAAGAAAAAGTCCACAATCCATTCCGTTACTCCGGCGAACTGTGGGATGATACAACAGAACTGCAATACCTGCGCGCCAGATGGTATGATCCTGATAGTGGAAGGTTCATTAATGAGGATACGTATGAGGGGGATTTCAATAGTCCTCTGAGCTTGAACTTGTATACGTATGTGTTAAATAATCCACTTAAATATGGCGATCCAACGGGTCATCTTCCACAGTTTGGAGATACGGCTTACGGTGTTTATGCACATAGATCGCTAGGCTTTATATTTAATTTTGTTAACTATGTAACAGGAAAAAAAGTAGCATATACAGAAGAACCTATTCGGCTGGTAAATGGAGGTAAAGGATTTGCAGACTATATTCTGAAGACTGGTGCTGAGACACTTGAAGTTTATGAACTAAAACCTGTAACTTGGAGCAAAGATAAGAATGCAGAGAAACATAAGCTTGCAAGAGAACAGCTACAAAAATATATAAATGGTATAAATGTCAACGGGTTTCGAGGCGAAGTATTTCGGGCAAGTACAGGAACTAGTTGGAATCCTAATGGTCTATCTATTCCTAGTCCTTACAATTCTAAAAAACAGATTACATTTTACACGTATCCATATGATCCTGGAATGATTTATTATGGAGAAAAGAATCTTAGAAATAAGGAACTAGATGAGAGGGTTCCTAGCACAAGAAGTGCTTGGGATAGAATCAAAGATTTTTTCTCGGCAGAATATTATCCTGATGGAGTTCCCTTACCAAATGGTCTACCCGGACCAAGTGGAAATTCTTCACGTGGAGGTGCAGGAGGCTTATTCCCTGTTCCAAGGATGCGTGTACCAATAATTTTGTGAATTAGGAGTGGTACGGTTTATGAACATAGCAAAAATTATTGAAAGTACCGTAGCAAATGAATTTAGCAAGTATGGATTTAATTATGAAAAATCAAATAATACTTGGTTTTTCACAAGAGAAGTAAACGGTTTTAAAGAAAATATACGAATAGATAAAAGTAATTGGTATGAAAATGCTCTGAGAATAATTTACTATAACAATATCACTTCTGTTGCAAGTACTCATTTTGAGAACAAAAATAACGTGGAGGAATGGTATTACTATGAAGATGAGGAGTCTCTACGAAAATTACTTGTTCATTTTCAAAATATTACTCAAAATTATGCACTAAAATGGTTTGAATCAATCAGACCAAAGAATATATTACCTCCTGAAAATTTTTTGAGTGAACTATGGAAATTAAAAGCAAAAGAATTTATGAAACAAAATGATATTAATTTTCAAAGTTTTGAATCCTTAACGATTATTGAAAGGATTCTCCAGAACGAACCATTAGAAGGAACTGTTTTTGTTACAAGTTATTTTATAGGCGAATTTTTTATTAGGAAGTTTGGTGGCGAGTGGGTAATAGATGGAAATTTTGGCCCCGTTATTCAGAATATTGGAGGAATTAAAGGGTTCAATAGAAATCCTTATAAGATGGTTACGAACTATATACGTAATCCACAAGAGTATTCCATAATTGGACACTATACTACTATATTGAATACCTTAGATAGTCTCAAAAATCAGAATTCTAATGAATAATTTTATTGAGAGGTTAAAAGAACGAGAGATTCTTCACAGGTAGACAGAAACTTTAATAGCGTGTGCCAAAATTCAAATGGCGCACGTTATTAAAGTTTTATACATATATGTTTATTTATATATAAGAATTATGCATATTTAAGTGGATGATTCATAGCGACTCATCATTTTAATGGCATTGCTAATTATAAGATTTTACAATCCCTATAGTATGTAGAAAAAGGAATAAATAGAGTGGTGATAAACATCATTATTGGGGAATTAAATGGATACATATACTAATTAAAACTGGGGATATATGCGGATGTAAGCAGAATATTTTAGATATTTTATAAGCTCTTGCATTTCCCAATTCGTCATTGTTATTTCTGGTAAGTGTCTATCAGAATGAGATAAGGAATACTCTGGGACGTAAGGAAGAGCTCTCAATACTGAATAAAGTCATGCCTTTTTTACAGGATGACTTAATTGATGAAATTACGATGAGGGGGATTTTACGCTAATAGCAGAGAGGAAGCTGAGCTAATTGCAGACCATGATTCATGGCTTATAACATGTATTGTTTGTAATCGTGCAAATAATGCAAGGGATTTAAAAATAAAAGCTTACATTATGATTTTTGAAAATGTGAATGACTATTCTGTAGAAATCATTTCGACAGATAATAATGAATTTCTGAATGATATAAAGCCAAGACTAAATAGTCTTCTAGGGAACATTATGTATTGGGAAGGCGATTATTAATAGTCTACGATAAACTTATTGTATTCTTAATTTTAGTTTGCAAGTAACCAAAGTGACAAAATGGCAGTAGACAGGGAACAAAATCAATTAGGGAAACTTAATTTAATTAGTTATTTTTACTATTTAAATTGATGTTTATGTACTTCTGTTCTAAGAATGCATGTCTCGATTATCTTAAAGGAGAATGTTGCATGAAAATATCTAAGATTATTAAACAAACTATAGGTAAGAAATTGGCTGCTTTAAATTTTGCTTATGAGCATTTAAACAATACTTGGTTTTATACAAGAGTAGTCAATGGATTTAAAGAAATAATCCAAATCGATAAAAGTTATTGGACAGAGAATGCAATACGCATTACTTTTATGACTGAGTCCGAATCAGTTTATAGTTTTTATTTCATTGATGGATCAAAGATGGAGAAATTGCATTACTATGAGGATGAAGAGTCATTACGAGATATATTCATCACCCTAGGAGAGATTATTGATCAGCATGCTCTAAAATGGTTTGAAGAGAATGTCCCTAAAGATACGCTTCCTCCTGCAAATTTTTTGGATAAAGGATGGTTTGAGAAGCTACAGAAATTTGTCGAGGTAAATAATCTGAACTTTAAAGATGAAAATTCATTAAAAACCATCGAAGCTTTGCTAAGTTCAGAACCAACGGAGGAAAACGTTCTGTTATCAAGCTATTTCTTAGGGGAATTTTTTATCCATACGTTAGATGGTGAGTGGTACTACGATCAAAATTATGGTCCTTCTATTAAAAATATAGGTAGAATTAGTAATTTTAATAGAGAGCCTTATCAAATCTCTAACAGTTTTGCTTCTAATCCTCAAAATAACTCAATTATTAATCACTATCAGGCCATTGCTGGAACTGTAAAAAGTCTTCAAGGTAAATAGAAGATAACAAGGTTATATTGGGAGCAAGATGCATGTGCTGGTCCTAAGATAATTCTTTGATAGTGAGTTTGAGAAAGAACCACTCAGATTATTTTCTGTGTGGTTCTTTCTCTCTTATATAGTTTTAGGGGAATTGGACTACTAGATCGACTGAATAAGAATAAGTTTGCAGGAGAACTAAGGGCTAAAAGAAGGAGAATAATAATTTAAATGGACTATAAATTAATGCAACCACCTTTTGAGATGAAAAAATACTCAGAAATGAATAAAAAAGAAGCGAAAGAACATTTTAATTGGTTTAAACAACAAATACCTTCGCGTTTAGAGCAACTTGGTGCATTTTCACAGATACATCTGGATTATAGTGATCGTTCGCTTATAGATATTTGGGATTGGTATCTAGCAAATGTACAGATTCAAAATAAAAGTACATCCGAATTAGAAGAGGAGTATTCAAAATCTTCTAAATGGATAAAAGAATATATTAATGACAAAAAGGTTAGTACCCAATCCAAAGCTTTTACACTAGACATCGGAATTTATTTAGGGGAAGTTGTAAAAAGTAATCATAGTGGGTTGGACTGGGGCATTATTTTTAAACCAAAGTCTTATATTGGCGTAAATCATCCTGTTATCACTGGTTTGACTAAAGAAACAGATATGGATGTGATCATGATCGTAACGAATAAAATGTTTGCAGTATTAAAGGGACAACGTAATCCTAATGCATTATTTGATATTTATCATACGTGGGAAGAGTTTATATAAAGAATCAATCTAATTGATTTCTATGAAGATGACTGCTCATATTTAGATTTGAATAAACAATGTATTTAAAATATAAATCTTATTTTAACCACATGCAAAACTCTTGCATGTGGTTTCTTTTTATCTCTAAATGAACCCCCGATCAAAATGGTGTAGAGGATTCCTTTACGTATGACAAGTTGAATCGGATTGCTACCTCTACCGAAAATCAGGATGCTTATTCGTATGATGCCAGAGGTAACCGTCTTACGATGGAAACGGAGAGACCTCCTCATACGAAGCCACGTGAGAACAGCTTTGACGATCAGAACCGATTGACGCAAGTCAAGGTCGACGGAAAGCTCGTAGAGTACCGATACAACGGGGATGGATTACTGACAGACCGTATACAGGATGGCGTTCATACCCGATACTACTACGATGGAAACAGTGCCCAAATCATAGCAGAAGCTACGATTGAAAATGGAAAACCTGTTTTAAAAGCCAATTATATTCGGGGACTAAAATTAGAGGCCATAGCCTATGCGGATCAAACGGAAGCCTATCCAGTCTATAATGGTCACGGAGATATTATCGAGATCAGAGATTCATCTGGAGCTTTATTAAATCAATATCAATATGATATTTGGGGCAATGAAGAGGTTAAGGAAGAAAAAGTCCACAATCCATTCCGGTATTCGGGCGAACTGTGGGATGATACAACGGAATTACAATACCTGCGCGCCAGATGGTATGATCCTGATAGTGGAAGATTTATTAATGAGGATACGTATGAAGGTGAGCAGGATAATCCTTCGAGTTTGAACTTGTATACGTATGTCCAAAATAATCCATTAGGTTTTGTTGATCCTAGTGGACATATGTATACTGAAATAGGTACTAACTATAGTGCAAATGATAGCGCCTCAATTAATAAGTATAAGGCTATTTTTCAACTTGGAGTTGTTCACAGAAATCCACTTATAATGCAAAGTGCACATGATGCTGCTAACTTTGTTAGATTGAAATATCAAACTTATGTAAATCGAACTAACTATTTATCTAAGGTTTACTATCCTATTGTGAATAAGGATCAGTATAATGAATTACTTAAAGGTAGCGCAAATGAGGTTCCTTTTCTAGAAGATCCATTATTCTTTTTATTTGATGGTACATTTACTTTGTCTTATAAAGCTGCAGCCTCTCTTGCAGTTAAGACATTGGGTAAAAAAAGTGTTGAGCAAACTACTACTTATATGCTTAAGATGGATTTACAGCTATTTGCTAAAAAGGGAAAAGAATTTAGAGGAGGAGCAAAGTCAACCCGTGATAATTGGTATGGCTATAATGATAAAGAATTTCAAAAATGGTGGCACAGATCGGGCAAGAAAGAATATGGTGGTAATGATATCGAAGATAGTGCAGAGGCTAAAGCAATATATGAATACTGGACGTCGATTGGTAAGCCAAATGTAAAATAAGGTGGAGACGAAGTGAATAAATTACTTTTAGAAAATGTTATAAATAATGGGGATTTAATGGAAGCAGTAAAAATGATAGAAGAAGTGGGCGAAAAGAGAGATAATGAATTTACATCTATACTGATTAAGCATCTTGGATCAACTGATAGTCCAATATTAAGAAATGCAATCGCTATTGCATTAGCTGATATAAGGAATCAAGAAGCTATTTTACCACTTATCAATGTACTGAAACACCCAAAAACAGAAGGGAGCAGAGGAACGTTATTGTATGCTTTAGAATCTTTTGATATTGTTCCCCATATTGTTACAATAACAGATTTACTTGATGATAACTTTGAAGTCAGCAGACATTCTTTTCAATTGATAAGTGGCGTGGCTAATAATCTCTCTAGTACACAAAAGGAAATATGTAAACAATTGATAAAAGACAAGATAGCTGATGAGAAAAATAAAAATAATCGCACCTTTTTGTTAGATTCTCTGCGTCTTTTTAACTGATTTTTTTCGTGATAGCTTTTTGCGAATAACTAGAAGTCCTATAGATAAAATGCTCTGTAGAGACCACATGTGAAATATTTGCATGTGGTCTCTTTCTATCTCGAAATGGAGCTTTCTCAAAAATGATGTAGTGGATTCCTTTACGTATGACAATTCGAAACGGATTGTCACTAATGGTCACGGAGATATAATTGAAATCAGAGATTCATCTGGAGCCTTGCTGAATCAATATCAATATGATATCTGGGGCAATGAAGAGGTCAAGGAAGAAAAAGTCCATAATCCATTCCGTTACTCTGGCGAACTGTGGGATGATACAACGGAATTACAATACCTGCGCGCCAGATGGTATGATCCTGATAGTGGAAGATTTATCAATGAGGATACGTATGAAGGAGAGAATGAAAATCCTTCGAGTTTGAACTTGTATACGTATGTTCAAAACAATCCGTTGATTTATATTGATCCAAGTGGTCATACACATATGGCTGGCGCAGGTGGTGGTGGGCTCTATTATAGTGTGGCAACATCTGAAGACACGATGAGCATAATTAATGCTCGCGGAGCAAGCAATGGTGTAAAAAATCAGCTTTTAGGACAACTTCTATCTAAACATAGTAAATCCATGTTTGGGTATGCTCTAAGTGGGGAAATGACCCAGAATCAGTTTAAATATCTTTTTGGTCTTGCTACTAATCAAACCAACCCGGGTAGTTTAGCTCATAGCCAATGAATCTGGATACTTTGGTACAATCGGTCAGAGCGGAAGTAGCAAGGTGAGAAATATTTCTGAAGGAGATAAGGTCGACGAGAATTCTTTAATGAAAAAACACAAGGATTTAAAACCGAAAAAGACCTTGGTAAAGGTAAAATACTTAGAATTATGGAAGATGGTACCACGGTCACTTATAGATCAGTCTCGCATTCTGACGGAACTCCTGCAGTTGATATTAACGGAGGCAATATGCTCAAACAGCAAAAAATTCATTTTATAAAATAAGGAGGACTTGAGTGAGGCACACTATAAAGAATCTTCTAAATCAAGAACAAAAAAACATGCTTAAAAGCTTAAAGGGTGAAACTTTCGATCTATTAATTAATGAATCTGGAGAGTTTGCAATAAGTGTTTTGATTGAAGCACCAAATAGAGATATCATTATCAAAAACATACCCACGGAAGCATCAGATGGGGATGAATATCCTAAGTTAGTAATTGAACAAGCTATGACACCAAAAAACAGCTTTGTTAGGTCTGATGGCGAGAAGAAAATGAAAGGTATTACTATTCTTAGGGATAAAGTAACTTGGAAGACTAATGATAATAATTGGTTTGTCGAAGTTGATATTGGCATTAAAATAATTTGTGAAAATGCGGAATTATTAATAATTGCACATGATTCATTAGCAGGATTACTAAAATTACATACAATTAAAGATGACAAATCAATTGATGAGCTCTTAGAAAATTATTGGTCGATGAAAACAGACCATGCTAACTCTCTAATTAGGGAAGTAATAACTATTAACTAAATCCCGACCTTGATTGGCTACATGCCTTTCAAGGTTCTTTTGTTCATATTATCTTATTTTTAAAAATGTAATGACAAAGTGATCAAGTCGTGGCCCTGTATTAGTTCCTATACTACCACTGCATCTGTTACGATTGAGACGGCTGCTGAGGAAAGCAGAACATACAGGTCGTATTAGGAAATTATACTTGGAAGAGGTACGCCAAGAATTGATCCCGGAACTGGTAAACAAACAATTTTCCAAGCAAACGAGCTTAAAAAAGGTGCTAGCTCTAATGTATGGGCAGGATCATTAGAATATGATGTTCCAGGTACTTCTCATAGGATTTTAAAAAGACCAGATGGCAAACTTGGATATGTTGTTAATCATGATTATTCTGAACCTAAGTTATTTCCAGCACCATGGTGTTCAGAGGGTGGAAAATAAAAATGTGAATCCCTGACTATTCTGAAAAGAGGTCTGATATGAAGTATAGATTTGCAATCATTGATGATGAAAGTGGGCACATGCTCGGTTTTTGTAGGAATGTAATTGGTTTAACGAGTGAGGCAATTGTTGAAACGTATGAAAAAATAATCTTTGAGAAATTTATATTTAATGAAGAATTCATAAAAAATATGACTGCCACAAAACAATCCTTATACAATTTGCGAATTGCTGTTTTAAATGATGAAGAGGAGGTGATTGGAAGTTATCATTGTTATCTGCCGGAATCATTTAAAATTCAGAAACTTAATGACATTAAAAGAGAAGCGAATCTTGAACTTATGGGGGTACTTGACACAAAGCTGTCACCTGTCGAATTAAGATTATGGGACTTGTTAAGGAGGAAACATAAGCTTGGAAAAAATAAATGGAAAGAGTTCTCCGAAGAAGAGCGCCTAGGATGGTTAAACGTGGTTAGAATACATTCCATGTATAATAAATCATCAAAGCAAGACAAGCATGGAGAAGTTTATACTATAGATGGAGAATATGTATCTGATTACCTAACCTTTTTTATAGCATTAGGTGAAGCGATCAACGAACCTGGAGGCTACTATGGATTTAATTTATCTAGTTTAAAAGACTGTCTGTGTGGAGGTTTTGGAGCATCTGCACCTTTTACAATCAATTGGAGAAGCCCGCACTACTTTTTGAAAAACTATCAGGAAAAAAAAGATCCAGTAGGGATGGATTATGTTTCCTCATCCGATCAATATTTTATGGATTTATTAAGGATTTTGGTCTCAGGTCGTGTTAATGTGAACTTTTCTTTAAATTGAAGTCACAGGAAGGGATATTAGGCGGTGATTGGGAGCAATCGCCGCCTTTTATATGGATCAGTATTATTTGAAATGGTAATTCGGTAAAAAAGTATTTTGAATATTATATAAAGAACAGAGAGCCGTAAGCATGTTATTGGCTCTCTTCGTTGTCTTCCGGCAAGTATTCGATCAGTTCACCAGGGAGTACGCCGAGGGTTCTACAAAGTGTATTCAAGGTTGGAAAGTCAATCCGGGCGTTTGCGTTGGAGGCCAAAGCTTTAACCGTATTCCGATTAATTCCCGTAATAGAAACGATATCTTTTTGTTCCAATCCACGATCCTTCATAATTTTATCAAGAGAAAATCTAATCACAACAATTCCTCCAAAAAGTAATCAAGTAAACTAGTTGACATATATTGGATAGGAGTGTATATTTGTAAACAAGTAATCTAGTTGATTAGAGTATAAGTAAACTAGATTGATGCTTCCATAGTATCAAAATGCTTTAAAATTAGCAACAGTCACTATTTTGATAATCCTAAACAATTAATGAATGAAGAGGGATTAAATAAACGGAAGGGATCTAGTCTGCATCATCCTCTACATACTCGATTACATCTTGAACATGGCAGTCTAGAGCTTTACAAATTTTATCTAGCGTATCAAATTTCACACCGTCTGTTTCTTCATTGTAAAGTTTAGTAATTCCGTTTCTATGTAATCCAGTCATGCGGGAAAGCTCGGCAATATTTACTCGTTTTTCACCCATAATACGGGAAAGATGAATCTTTATCATATTTTCCTCCAACCGAATGTACTCTATAGTGTTCAAAATTGATATCAAAGTATTGACAATACACATCACTAGATGTATATTAGGGTTAACAAAAGTAACACTATAGTGTGCTTTTGATTTACTGAAATATGCTTTATAAACGTTATGGTAATATGCTCATCGTATCAAAACATTTTAAAATTAGCAATATATATTGCACAGACATCTAATTTTAAAAGAGCTGTCAATAGAAGAAAGGACAGATAAATGCCATAAATAATAATGCTCACAACTTCGATTAATATTCTCCTGAAAAAAATAAGCCAACGAATGGAGCGGGGATTTATGCTGGAATCGGTAATGGAATTGGAACGGGTATCCATGGTTCAGGGGCCGTATGATTTACCTCATATGTATGAGATATGCGAAGGAGTTCTTTATGACCAACAGTATTTCTTTTACCTTGAAAACGGTATACTGTGCTTGCGCCATGTGAAGAAGGTAGAACAACCATATCATACGCATCTTTACCTGGATGGAGAGAGCGGAGGTCTGCAACTGGCAGAGGGGGTACAAGGGGAGGTTATGCAAGTTGTCACGGAGATCATCGAGCGCTTGCGCGCCAAGGATGGGCTGACATTTTTATTCGACGAGCTGCTGTGGCTATATGGCAGGGGACCTATTGAATTAAACCTTTTCAAAAAAGGATGAAGTGACTCCAGCCAGCCTACAACTTCTACGAAAAGTGATCTTTGTGCGCTACATTATTGAATTTTTCGAATAGAAAAAAGCTTACTGTTTCAGCGAATGTACCAGTTGTTGACTGATGAATACAAGTGGGTTGCGAATTAAGATGGTCAATTCCAGCATCACAGCACCAGCAGAAGGACTAAAGCCCCAATCACCACCGAATAATATGTTTTGCTGCTGTTCTGATGTAGGTGACTGAGGTTCTTCCAAGCCATATTGCTCCGCTATTCTCTCTTTCGTTTCTTGATCAATGACAAGGTTCTCCTGTGCAAAGGTATAGCAGGCAGGAACGCTTAACTGTATTAAAAGAAGTAAGGCTGCGGGTATGATTATTTTTTTGCTCTGCATGGTTAGCTCCTGTGATCTCAAGTTATTGGGCGCTTATTTTTTTGTATCAATTGATCTAAATAATCCCTTTACAGGCTTTTATGACCAGATTATAATGGTAAATAACAGCATTGATCTACATACACTGGTTTATCGGGGTATAGCGCAGCTAGGTAGCGCGCACCCTTGGGGTGGGTGAGGTCGTGGGTTCGAATCCCGCTACTCCGATTACAATCCAAATGTCCAGCTGACGCAGATATTGCGCCTGCCGGGCATTTTTTTATAATTTGGAGCCCTGTTTACCAATAAATACATACAGAAATAAGTGGAAACATGTACTTCGTTATTTGAAATATTAAAGACCTTATCAGCCTTTGTTTCTACTGGATTTTTCGTGTGCTCAATTCAGCAATAGAAATTAGTTATCTCAGTTTCAGATAGAAGTGCTGATGTAGTGGATAACTTCAATGCCGCCATGTATAACTTCTTTTAATTTGCCTATAAAGATTCCTGAATGGCTTTAGAAGAAGTGCCGTAATCAGCATAACGGGGGAGCACAATAGTGTAGTATATTCCTACAATAACGGTACAGACCCCAACTAATAAAAACAAGACGTCAATTGAAATAAATGCAGGAAAGCTTATAGCAATGAAACCCAATGTAAGAGATTGGGACAGCATCATTAACGGATTAATTAAACCTTGCACACGTCCCATCATTTGAGGATCTACAATACAAGGCAGCCATCCTCCTATGCCGATATTAATGAACGGAAGTACCAGTGCAATGGCGAAGTCGATAATCAAAAAAACATAAAGGTCATTAACAAATCCAAGTATGCATATACCAATTCCGGCGACCAGAACTCCCGCTGCAATCATTTGGTGTAGCTTTAGCTTGGCGGAGATAAGGGAAGCGATTAAGGTGCCAAGCAACACACCTGATCCAAAAATAATACTTGTCCATACCATATACTGCTCATAGTTGTCTGGAGCTAGCTTATATTTAAGAATAAACATCGGTAAAACGCTAAATCCCCCATTTAAAATACCGAACATAAAAAAGCCTGAAACCAACCAAATCAATAGTCTGTTGCGTAATATGTAAAGAAACCCTTGTTTAAAGTCATGCATGATCAGTTTGAATTTTAATTGTTTAAATTGATGTGCCCCGTTCGGAAGGCGTACTTCCTTTTGAATTTTGCAGGAACGAATAAGCAAAGCAGAAACAATAAAAGAAACAGCATCAATTAGGATGGCTCCAGTAATTCCAAAATGCCAGTAAACGACGGCCCCCAGAGTTGCTCCAAATAACATGAAAAGACTCCCTATCATTTGATTGAGGCCTGCTGCAATGGTGTAATCATCTTTGCTTAAGATTCCCTGTATAAGGGCACTTTCGGCTGGGAAAAAAAATTTGGAAGCAGCACTACGGATGAAGAGGAAGGCAAATATCAAAGGAATAGAATCAACCCAAATAAAAATGAGCAAACATAAGGATAATAAAGCGCTGATCCAGTCACAATTAACAGCGATTTTTTGTCGGTCCATCCGATCTGCAAGTACTCCAACTACGAGAAATACTGCCAGCATCGGGAGCGAATACATTAACTCGGCAAGCGTTGCATAGTATGGCTGATTCGTAAACCGTTTCAACAAATAAAACATGAATGCAGTAACCCCAATAATTCCTCCCAATTGTGAGGCGAACGTTGCCAGAAAAAGCCTGACATAATTCTTGTTTCTGAGTACTTGTTTTAATCCAGTCACAGTTCCATCCCTTTCGCTTTCAAAGCGGTTTTTAGATGCCTAATTAAAATAATAGTGAAAAGTAGGAATATTGTACAGAAAAGTGACTTTAATGTCATAATAAAATTTGGGTTTGTTGGCGTAGTGTGAGGAGCAACATAAACGAAATAACCAGCCGCCGGTTGATATCCGACGACTGGCTGTTTAACTTGCCAGGTGTTTTGGTTCCTGATTCATAAATGGGGGGGAGTCCCCAATCTTAATTAAGCTAAATCCTCGCCATTTGTAGCGATTACTTTTTTATACCAGTCAAAGCTTTTCTTCTTTTTGCGGTTAAGGGTTCCGTGACCTTCGTCATCCTGATCCACATAAATAAATCCGTAGCGTTTGGACATTTCTGAAGTGGATGCGCTGATGATATCAATCGCTCCCCAACTGGTGTAGCCCATCACTTCAACGCCATCCAGAATGGCTTCTTTTAATTGTCCAATATGCTGTCTGAAATAATCAATACGGTAATCATCTATAATGGAGCCATCCTCTTCGATCGTATCCTTGGCCCCTAATCCGTTTTCTACCACAAATAATGGCAATTGATAGCGATCATAAAGTTCTTTCAAAACCGTTCTCAAGCCGATCGGGTCCAACTGCCAGCCCCATTCTGTTACCTTCAGATTTGGGTTTTTAACTGTACTGTACAGGTTACCTCCTGTAGATCCATATCTCTCGGGCGTAGTGGTGGAGATAAGGGATGTATAATAGCTGAAGGAAATAAAGTCGACCGTATTTTTTTTCAAAATCTGATCGTCCTCTGCTTCTTTTACAATATGAATCTGATGCTCCTCAAAATAGCGCTTAATGATTGGCGGGTAGCTGCCGCGGGCCTGAACATCGGTGTGCAGCAAATTCATCTGGTTGTCGAACTGAGCTTGCTGTACATCCTCGGGGCTGCTCGTAGCAGGATAATGGATCATTCTGGCTAACATACAGCCAATTTGAAACACGGGGCTAATCTCACGTGCTCTTTTCGTTACTAGACTGCTGGCAACGAACTGATGATGTAATGCCTGATAGGACGCTTGCAGCAGGTTAACTTCTTTGTCACCGACAATTCCGCCGCCTGTGAACGGTTCAATGATCGTTGTATTGATTTCATTAAAGGTCAGCCAGTATTTTACTTTATCCTGATATCGATTCATAACGGTCTCTGCATACTTTACAAAGAACGAAATGACTTTTCTGTTTGCCCAACCGCCATAATTCAATACCAGCGTCATCGGCATTTCATAATGGGATAGCGTTACCAGAGGCTCAATACCGTATTTGCGTAGCTCATCAAAAACATTGTCATAGAATTGTAGGCCAGCCTCATTTGGCTCATGGTCGTCTCCATTAGGGAAAATGCGGCTCCAGTTAATGGAGAGACGGAATGTTTTGAAGCCCATCTCGGCAAACAATGCAATATCTTCTCTATAATGATGATAAAAATCAATTCCATAACGCTTTGGATAACCCGCGGCTGTTTTGGTTTTCATGGCCTCTGCAATCGTTTCGCTGGATACGTGCATGAGGGCGCTTAGGTTGGCATAGTCTTTTTTCTTATAATAAGGAACCATATCTGCGGTAGACAAGCCTTTGCCATCTGCGTCAAATGCCCCCTCTGCTTGATTGGCGGCGATAGCACCTCCCCATAGGAAATGCTCTGGAAATACTTGTGTTTTACTCATGAGTGTATGCTCCTTTATCGGTTTTTAGATTTCTACCTTCAGCACAGGCTCCTTCATGGTGATGTCACCCAGCTTGATGGGAAAAACAGATTGATAGTCGCTTGTATTGGTGACAACCATCGCTGTGGTGATGTCATAATCCTTAGCGATATGCTCCAGATCGAATGTGAGCAGTTTACCACCAGCTTGAACTACATCGCCAGCTTGAACATGGGCTTCAAAAAACTGCCCACGCAGCTTAACGGTATTGATGCCCACATGGATGAGCAGCTCTGCACCGTCATTACTGCGAATAACCATGGCGTGTTTAGTCTTGAACACATTTAACACAGTGCCATTTACAGGAGAGGACAGTTCTCCAATAACAGGAACAAAGGCAACACCTTTGCCCATCAATTCGTCACCGAATGTCGGATCATTCACTTCCTTCAGCGGAATCGAACGGCCTGTCATGGGAGCAAGAATCGTCTCATTGGTAGCTCGAATATTTAAATCTTCCTGCAGTTCTTTAGAGGAATCTGTCGAGTCGTCACGGTCTGCAGAAGAAGTGGTCGTTTCGCTCGTGGTTTGTACGGCTTCGCCACTCTGTTCTTCGTTAATGCCGAGCAGGATAGCTGCGATTGTGGCTACCACGAATGCGATCAACATACCGCCCACTGCATACCAGAAGGTGGGTCCAATCAATGCAGGTAGCCCTGGAATTCCCCCGTTTCCTGCCAGCACATAGGCATTGGCACCAAAGGCGAGAGAGAACCCGCCGCCTGCAGCACTACCGATCATACCCGCTATAAAAGGTCGTTTATATTTCATATTCACCCCATACATAGCAGGCTCGGTAACACCCATAAGTGCTGTCAGACTTGTAGAAAATGCCATAGATTTCAGCTTCTTATCCTTGGCACGAAAGAATACCCCCATGGTTGCTCCTGCCTGACCCATATTGGAGATGTAGGTTAGCGGCAGGAATTTATCAAAACCCAGTTTAGCCAAATTACTGATGATGACTGGAACTAGCGCATAGTGCATGCCTGTCATCACGATCAATGCCATAGCCCCGCCCAAAATAATACCTGCAAACCAGCCGCCTTCCGAAATAAGCCAATTGATACCGCCAGACAGTCCACTACCAATCAGAGTACCCAGCGGACCAATAGCGATCAGTGTAACCGGAACGACAATAATCATCGTAATTAAGGGCACGAGCAGCAGCTTAAAAGATGAAGGAATGATACGGTCTACGCCCTTTTGCACATAAGACATCAACCAAATGGCAAGAAGGATAGGGATAACGGAGGACGCATAAGTAACAGGCGTAACCGGAACACCGATAAAGGAAACAGCATGACCACTTGATAATAATGCCCCCATGTCAGGGTACATGAGTGCTGCACTCACAGCCACGGCCACATAAGGATTACATCCAAATTTACGAGCCGCACTCACAGCAATCAGTAAAGGTAGAAAATAAAAGACTCCGTCCCCGATCGCTGAGAAAATTCGGTACGTATCGGTCCCCGCTGTAAGCCAGCCTACGGATACGAGCAAAGCAATCAATCCTTTGAGCAAGCCCGCACCAGCAATGGCAGGTAAAATAGGGGCAAACACACCTGCAATGAACTCGAACAAGTTAGAGATCGCATTTTGTTTCTTTTTTTCAGAAGACTTCTTTTCGGTGGAGTCGTTCTTTAGGACAGGGTATAGATGCGCCATTGCATCGAATACTTTGCTGACTTCATTGCCGATAATGATCTGGAACTGATCTCCAGATACATTGGTTCCCATAACCTTATCCAACTTCTTTAATTCATCCTGCTTGACCTTACCGTTATCCTTGAGATCAAAGCGTAAGCGTGTAACGCAATGGTATACGGAGTTAATATTGCCTGTTCCACCAACAGAGTCGACAATTTTTTGGGCAGTTTCCTGCTGATCCATCTTGAATTCCTCCTATTTTTAGATAAAAAAAACCTGAATGAGCAGACCCACGTATCGTGAGCCTTTTCATTCAGGTTTTGCCTGATTTAACAGTTACAAGCCTGGATAATATTTTATTTTCTTTTTATGAGGCGCTCCAAATGAAGTGTCAGGTACAACTGCTCAGAGTGCGTCATGGTATACTCGTAATTCTTTTGAATAAACTTCTCAATTTTCCCAATGCATTTAAAAGTGCCCGCATAATTTTTTTTCACGACTTCATACAAATATTCTTCTGCATCGTCATGGCTCGAGTGTGTAATCACGCGCTGGCAAAAATATTTGAGATGTGTAATAAAGCGGAAGTAATTCGCGCTATCCTCATTAAACTCCATATTAAAATGATATTTGATAATATTCATGATTTCCTGGAGCAGCTGCATCATATGAGTGACATCATTCATCGAATCATTAATTTCAGCATTCACGAAATGAAGGGCAATATTACAAATTTCTTCCTTTGGGAATTCAATGCCCAGACGTTCGCGCAAAAGTGTCAGTGATTCTTTGGCAGCATCATACTCAGCTTTATAGAAATGCTGAATCTCCCATGACAGTGGATTGCGTACAATCATGTCATGCTCCATACGCTGAATAGCAAAATGAATATGATCTGACAAGGAGACATAAATGCCGTCACTTATTTTCTTGTTCAACTGCGTGCGCGCCAGACTAACAATGTCATCAGTGACTTGTAAAATATCAATCGGAACTTCCATGACAGTGGCTTTAAACTTCTCATAAATATTTGCATCCTGCAGACGGAAAATTTTCTCAATCCGCTTTTCGTCAATCGGATCACCCGCACGGAAGTTAAACCCGATACCCCGGCCGAGGATAAGCAACTCCTGGTTTTTATCATCCACTGTGCTGACGATATTATTGTTGAAAATTTGTTTAATTATCACATCGAATCACCCATTTTGAGGAATAAAAAAAGGCAAAACTACAACAGAAACAAATATCATCTCCGTTGTGGTTTTGCCCGCATTACCGGTAACAAGCCTCACGGATAAGTTATCATGATCTGAAAACGTTGTCAACTTTTTTTGTGATTAGGATATCCTTTTGTGCCACATTCTAATCTTTAAATGTTAAAGACTACTATAAGCCCGATTGAAGCCCGATTGATCTCATTTACGCATGGATATGTTGAGAAAAAGGAAATGCTCATAGCTAGAAAAGTTTATACAATGGAAGAGGAATAAGAACTGTGGAATTCGACTTTTGATGTAGGATTTCATATAATGTGAGCATATTGTGAACAACTTTAATTTAAGGCTTAACAAAAAAACAAAATTAAAAATGATTTCCGTCCAGCTATGAATTTCAAAATTTGACGGAGGGAACGAGATGACAATGGAAGAGAGCAGCAGACAGGTACCTTGGCAGACGTATTACGGACCTAATCTAGGTTATGTGCAGGACCAGTATGAAAAGTATGTAGCGGACCCCGGAACGGTTGATCCGGCTTACCGCGAGCTGTTTGATCAATGGGGTGAGCCGCCGCAATCCGAATACTCGGCTGCTTCCATGATAGACTACAAATTGCAGGGACCCCCGGCAAATGCTCTGGGGAGCCTCGATTCGAACACATTACAGAAAGCGGTTACAGCGGGAAAAATGGTGTGGAATATCCGTGAATACGGACATTTGGCCGCCCAAATAGATCCGCTGGAACTGGATGCCGAGCAGGATACACGCTTGCTTGATCCAGCATCTTATGGCTTAACTGAACAGGACTTAAAGGCTTTTCCGGCCTCTTTAATATGGGATAACGCTCCTGCGGGAACACTTAACGGATGGGAAGCCATTCAACGGTTGCGTGTAGCATACACAGGACCGATTGCCTATGAATTTAGTCACATTCATAACGAGGAGGAACGCAGCTGGCTGAACAGCTATGCAGAATCCGGCTGGTCCTCCAAGCCACTCACAACACAGGAACGCAAGGCGCTGCTGGGCAGATTGGTAGAGGTAGAGCAGTTCGAAGAGTTTTTGCATAAAACGTTTGTCGGACAGAAGCGTTTTTCCATCGAGGGTAATGATGTCCTTGTCCCCGTTCTCGACGAGATTATTCGACTCACGACGAATGCAGGAGCAAGTCACGTCCTGATGGGTATGGCGCACCGGGGCCGTCTGAATGTGTTGGCTCATGTGCTGGGCAAGCCTTATAGCAAAATTTTCTCTGAATTTCATCATTCCCCGAATAAGGATCTGATCCCGTCGGAAGGCTCTACCGGAATTAACTACGGCTGGACTGGAGATGTGAAGTATCATCTGGGAGCCGATCGGTTTGTAAAGGACGGGGAAGCGGTACAAGCCCGCCTGACATTGGCGAATAACCCGAGTCACCTGGAGTATGTGAATCCGGTCGTACAAGGCTTTTCCCGCGCAGCGCAGGAAGACCGCAGTGAAGCAGGCTATCCGAAGCTGGATGTCAGCAAGGCGGCTACGATTATCATGCATGGCGATGCGGCTTTCCCGGGTGAGGGTATCGTGGCAGAATCGCTTAATTTTACAAATTTGCGTGGCTTCCGTAATGGCGGTACGGTTCATATTATTGTGAATAATCGTCTGGGCTTTACGACAGAGAGTGTTGATTCACGTTCGACCCGCTATGCCAGCGATCTGGCCAAGGGCTACGAAATCCCGATTGTGCACGTGAACGCGGATAACCCTGAGGCTTGTATTGCAGCAGCTCGTATGGCTGGTGAATACCGCAATCGTTTCAAGAAGGATTTCCTGATTGATCTGATTGGTTATCGTCGTTATGGTCACAATGAATCCGATGACCCGGAAACAACCCAGCCGCTGGTGTATCGCAAGGTGAAGAATCATCCGACGGTGAGCAAATTGTATGCTCAAAATCTGATGAAGCAGGGTATTGTGGATGAAACGTTTAGTGCCGGACTCATTGAAAAGGTGCAAAACCGACTGAAGGAAGCGCATGAGCACGTGAAGAATCAACCGGAAGAGGAGCCTGAGTTTACTGCTGTTAAGGCAACAAAAAATCAGGACTCTGCGGTCCGTACTGCGGTGGAATTGAAAAAATTGCGCCAAATCAATGAAAACTTGCTCAAATGGCCAAAAGATTTTCATGTATATCCGAAGCTGGATCGCATTTTACAGCGCAGAAAAACAGCTCTGAACGAGGGTGAAAAGGTAGATTGGAGCTTGGCGGAGACGCTGGCCCTGGCTACTATTCTCGCAGATGGCAAGCCGATTCGCATGACGGGTCAGGATGCGGAGCGGGCGACCTTTGCTCACCGTAACCTCGTGCTGCATGAGCCTGAAACCGGCAATACACATTGCCCGCTGCATACATTGCCGGAAGCGCGTGCTTCGTTCAGTATTCATAATAGCCCTTTATCTGAGGCATCTGTGCTCGGCTTTGAATATGGGTATAACGTGTTTTCTCCCGAGACAATGGTCATTTGGGAAGCACAATTCGGCGATTTTGCGAACTGCGCCCAGGTTATTTTCGACCAATTTATTTCCGCGGGCCGTGCCAAATGGAGACAGAAATCCAGTTTGGTGATGCTGTTACCGCATGGCAGTGAAGGACAAGGACCGGAGCATACAAGTGCACGGCTGGAGCGTTTCCTCCAGTTGTCCGCACAAAATAACTGGACTGTCGCCAACCTGAGCAGTGCCTCACAGTATTTTCATCTGTTGCGCCGTCAGGCTGCATTAAGCGATAGTGAGGAAGCGCGTCCACTTGTGATGATGTCGCCGAAAAGCCTGATTCGCAACAACCGTGTCGCTTCGCCTGCTTCTGAGTTCAGCGAGGGATCATTCCGTCCTGTGCTGGAGCAGCCCGGCCTGGGTGCACGCCCGGATCGTGTAGAGCGCATTGTACTGTGCAGTGGCAAAATTGCGATTGATCTGGAAGAGGCGTTGGAGAAGGATAAAAATGAGGCAGAGGAGCGTCTGCACATTATTCGTGTGGAGCAGTTGTATCCCTTCCCGGAAGAGGAAATTCGAAATATTTTCAGTCGCTTCTCGCATGTCAAAGAATTCGTATGGGTTCAGGAAGAACCTAAAAATATGGGGGCCTGGAGTTACATTGAGCCTCGTCTGCGGAATGTTGTGCCGCAAGGAGCGGAAATTCGTTACGCAGGCAGACCGGAACGTTCCAGCCCGGCGAGCGGCTATCAGCAAGTGCATAGCCTAGAACAGCAGCGGATTATTCAATCAGCGTTGAAGCAGGATTCCAAAAACAATATTACACTGGGGAGGTAGCGGCTGTGAGCGATATTTTAGTGCCGGCAATGGGAGAATCCATCACGGAAGGAACAATTTCCAAATGGCTTGTGAAGGAAGGGGATTCCGTAGGACAGGGGGATGTTCTACTGGAGCTGGAAACGGATAAGGTCAACCTGGAAATTAGTGCAGAAGAAGCGGGAGTCGTCCAGAAGATCCTTCGTCAGGAGGGAGAGACCGTGTCCATCGGTGAAGCTGTTGGCTTGATCGGAAGTGGCAGTGGTAACGCAGCAGCCAGTGCCGGAGAAGCAGCACCGACCAAAGCGCCGGAGGCACCGCCCGTAGCGACTACACCGGCTTCTGCAGTAGTGGAAAAGGCCGCACAGCCTATTTCGTCCAATAGTGACGGGGGAAATCAGACGGCATCTCCATCCGCCCGGAAGCTGGCGCGTGAACGTGGAATTGATCTGGAGCAGGTACAGGGAAAAGACCCGCTCGGACGTGTGTTCCAGGAGGATGTTAAAACGCATACGAACAGCGCTGAAGTTGCGCGTACAGCATCGACTGCACCTGCGTCTTCTGCTGCCAACAAGCCTGCGGCTTCGTCTCCATCTCAAACGGAGTATAGCAAGCCTGTAGAACGCCAGCGGATGTCTCGTCGCAGAGCGACGATTGCCAAGCGCCTCGTTGAGGCACAGCAAACCGCCGCCATGCTTACCACTTTTAATGAAGTGGATATGACCGCCATTCTCGATGTTCGTAAACGCCGTAAAGATAAGTTCAAGGAGAAGCATGATGTAGGACTCGGCTTTATGTCCTTCTTTACGAAAGCAGTGGTTGGCGCACTCAAGCAATTCCCTACCGTGAATGCAGAAATTAACGGCGATGATATTGTACTGAAAAAATACTATGATATCGGGATTGCTGTATCTGCCAAGGAAGGTTTGGTCGTGCCAGTCGTACGGGACGCTGACCGTCTCGGCTTTGCTGAAATTGAGAAAAGTATTGCAGATTTGGCTGGCAAGGCACGCTCCAACTCGCTTTCGCTGGCAGATTTGCAAGGTGGAACCTTTACCATTACCAATGGAGGTATTTTTGGTTCCCTGCTGTCTACGCCAATATTGAACACCCCGCAGGTAGGTATTTTGGGAATGCACAAAATCCAGCTTCGCCCGATTGCCATTGATGAGGAGCGTATGGAAAATCGCCCGATGATGTACATCGCCTTGTCTTACGATCACCGGATTATCGATGGCAGCGAAGCGGTTCGCTTCTTGGTAACGGTCAAAGAATTGCTGGAAGATCCAGAATCCCTGCTGCTGGAGGGATAATAGAGATCCAGTTATATCCAAGTACGATGGATGTGAAAAAGGCAGGCTCTTGCGGGTCTGCTTTTTTTCCTGCATAGTTATACCATAAGATTCAGACCTAATAGACACTCAGATGCAGAGAAGGGTGGGGAATGTTTTGGACAAAGATTTGCGCTACCCGATTGGGCCGTTCGTCGCTCCGGATATGATTACAGAAGAACAGCTTCTGGCATGGATTCACGACATTGCTAAACTGCCTTCGCAGCTTCGTCAGGCGGTTGAGGGATTGAATGAGCAGCAGCTTAATACGCCTTATCGTGAAGGGGGCTGGACGATAAGACAGGTTGTTCATCATTTGGCAGACAGCCATATGAACAGCTATATTCGTTTTAAGCTGGCGCTGACGGAGGATACACCGACAATCAAGCCATACGATGAGGGACGTTGGGCTGAAATGCCAGACGCCAGCGAGCTTCCACTGGAACCCTCGCTGCAATTGCTGGAAGGGCTGCATGAACGGTGGGCCATCGTGTTGCGATCATTAGGAGAAGATCAGCTGCATCGAACGTTTATTCATCCTGAATCAGGCCAGACAATCCGGCTCGAACGAAACATCGGCATCTATGCCTGGCACGGCAAGCATCATACGGCACATATCACCTCCCTGAGAGAACGGAATGCATGGTGATTTTCAACATAAGCTGAACTGAAAAAAGAAACCTTTAAACTCACGTTAACCGTGGTTTTGAAGGTTTCTTTTTGTTAAGAGCTATTTATGAAGATGCCTCAGAGCCTCCAGATAAAACAGAAACCGGAGTCGCTGCTGCGTTAATATGACGGTCCAGCCAGTCAACAATGTCAGTCATGACCTCATCGCGGTTTGTTTCATGCAGCATCTCATGGCGACCATCAGGGTAGAGGCGATATTCCACATCCTGAAGCTCCAAGCTTCGATACATATCGACCAGCGATAATACACCTTTACCGAACAATCCTACCGGATCACGATCTCCGGCAAATATGTAGACTGGCAGTTTAGGGTTAATGCTTTCCAGCGAGGAAGGCCAATGGATTTCCTGCAGCAGCCTGAAGAAATCAAGAAAAAAGCTTGTCGTACAGATGGCTCCACACCATGGATCATGTACGAATTGATCTACTTCCTCTGGATCACGGGATAGCCAGTCGAATGCCGTACGCACCGGACGAAAGGCACGGTTAAAACCGCCAAAGACCATCGCATTGAGCAGCATACTGCGATGATCCATTCCTTGCAGCTTGGCTTGCACCAGGGCAAGCTGCTCTCCGAGCTTTAACAGACCACGCCGCCCGTTCGTTCCCGATAAAATAAACCCCTGATACTCCTGTCTGTCGTCATACATTATTTTTTGGGTTAAAAAGGACCCCATGCTGTGACCCAGCAAAAAACGAGGCTGATCTGGGAACTCCTTAGCCACAATTTCGCCTAGCCCCAGCATGCCGTTTGCCATTCGATTAAACGCATTTGCTCCCGGCATACCGAGCTTATCAAGATCACCAGCTGTGCGCCCGTGACCGATATGATCGTTGGCATACACACCGTAGCCGGAAGCAGTGAGCTTCTCGGCCAGTCGGATATAGCGGTAGGACCTCTCACACATGCCATGTGAAATTTGTATAATCCCCTTTAGGGGGATCTGCTGATCGGGAAGCCAGCGGTAGGCAAAAAGCTCAGCTCCGTCGTTTTCAACGATGGTGAAGGTGTATTCCCGCATGATTAGACATCACATCCTTTAAGCTTTAAGGAAGATAAGATCTAAGTACGGTCATTTTGTCGCTCAATGTGTAACCGTTCAGATTGGCAGGCAGCAGGAAGCAATCTCCAGCTTTACAGGAAAGAGATGCAGCATTATCGTCCCAGGTAAGGGTGCCGCTGCCTTCGCAAATGACAAGAATAGTAAAGCTGTCTTTCGTTGTGGAAAGCGACCAGCTTCCATCTACGATTCCCTTTTCTACGACAAAATACTCACAGGCTGCAAGCTGGAGCCATTCACCCGGTTGTAAACCACCGGTTTTCATCGTTGTTGCGCCTGCACCTTCGTAAGATGTCACATTGAGGGAATCCTCAATATGCAATTCACGGGGCTTGCCATCCAAACCAGGGCGGTTGTAGTCATATAACCGATAGGTCGTATCCGAATTTTGCTGGATTTCAGCAACGACAACACCCGCGCACAGCGCATGTACAGTTCCGGCGGGAATGAAGAATGTATCGCCTGCCTCAACAGGAACCTGACGCAAGCTGCCGAGGATGTCTCCGCTTTCAAGAGCTGTACGCAGACTTTCGCGCGTTACACCTTCTGTCAGACCATAAATGATTTTCGCATCCGGCTTGGCATCCAGCACATACCACATTTCGGTTTTTCCAAGCTCTCCGGCTGGAAGTCCCTCATAATCATCTGTCGGATGTACCTGTACGGACAAATCATCATTGCAATCCAGCAGCTTGATCAGAAGCGGGAAGCGGCCACCTTTTTCCGATACTCCTTTGGCTCCAAGCCATTCCTGTCCATAAGCTTCACGGATTTCATCCAGCCCTTTGCCTGCTAACTCGCCATTGATGACCGTTGTTGTTCCATTCGGATGGTCGGCAATCATCCATCCTTCGCCAATATGTCCTTCTGGTGGGGTTAGACCAAATTGCTCTAATGCTCGTCCTCCCCAGACTCTTTCTTTAAATTCAGGTTGAAATTGCAGCGGGTATGGCTTCAGCATAATTTCTCTCCTCCATGAATGAGTAATGAGTGCACAACAGAATAACCCTTACGACTCACAAAAATGATATATGTAAGGCGGCTGGAAAAAGCCGCACATAACCTGGATAAGTTGGCTTGATAAGCCGGTATGCTATTTTTTTTCAACCGCCACCAAATATGGCGAGGTGTCTCGTTGTAATTGACGGTAAATAATACTTTGGCCGATGGAGACGGGGAGAGCAGAAGCCCATTGAAGGACAGCTTCCGCTTCTTCACTGCCTCCGGCGTGCCCTGGATATAATACGGCGGTCAGAATACCGCGTGGTCGCAGCAGCTGCAGGGCCGCTTCAAGTGCGGCGAGCGTACTGTCCGTATGCGTGATGACAGATGGATCGGCACCTTCGGATGGCAAGTAGCCGAGATTAAACATAACCGCAGCGACCTTGCCATGCAGGTTGTCGGGAACGGCCTCCCTCATTTGCTCATGACCCTGCAGCAGCAGTGATACCTCTGCCAATGAGGAAGAGGTATTTTCTTCCAGACGACACCAGGCGAGCTGCAATGCCTCCTGCTGAATATCGAAGCCGTAGACACGGCCTCGTTTGCCAGCGGCCTTAGCCAGAAACAGCGTATCTGCCCCTGTGCCGACTGTGGCGTCTATAGCAGCATCGCCTGGCTGCACGCGCGCAGCCACCAATTGATGAGCATAGCTCAAGACAGACAGGAAACCCATTTATGGCTGCCTCCAGTATTTGCCCTGCCACGTTTCACGCGATTTCAGCTCATCATCAATGGCGTTAAGTACTTCCCATTTCTTGAGCGACCACATGGGTCCCATCAGCAAATCGCGGGGAGCGTCTCCAGTCAGCCGATGAACGATCATCTCGGGCGGCAAAAATTCCAGGGTATCAACGATCAGCTTAACGTATTCGTCCCTTTCCAGGAAGCGTAACAAGCCCGCTTCATACTGCTTGACCATCGGCGTTTTGCGCATGAGATGCAGCAAATGAATTTTAATGCCTTGCACGTCCATAGCCGCTACTGCGCGTCCCGTATCGAGCATCATTTCATGCGTCTCCTGCGGAAGACCATAAATGATGTGGGCACACACGCGAATATTGCGCTTGCGCAGCTTTTCCACCGCATCCAGATAGCATTGAGTGTCATGGGCACGGTTAATCAGCTCTGAGGTGGATTCATGGACGGTTTGCAGTCCCATTTCAATCCACAGGTACGTGCGCTCGTTCAACTCGGCAAGGTAATCCACCACATCGTCAGGCAAGCAATCAGGGCGGGTAGCGATGGACAGTCCCACAACCCCCGGCTGCTCCAGAATAACCTCGAAGTATTCCCGCAACTCCTCAACCGGGGCATACGTATTGGTATAGGCTTGGAAATAGCCGATATATTTGGCGTTTGGCCATTTTAAATGCTGACGATCCCGAATCGTATTGAACTGGGTGACCAGATCATCACGGCGACGTCCGGCAAAATCACCCGACCCGCGTGCGCTGCAAAAAGTGCAGCCTCCTTTGGCAATAGAACCATCGCGATTTGGACAAGTAAAACCCGCATCCAGCATAACTTTGAACACTTTATTTTCAAATTGCTCGCGCATTTCGTAATTCCAAGTATGGAACCGTTTATCTCCCCATAGGAGAGGAGCAGGCAACAAATCTGTTTTCATGGGTGTACTCCTTTTTTTTACGATCATCTTATTGTAACAAAAATCAGTCTTAATTGGGAATCACTTGACAGAAAAGGCGATAAAAAGTGCGGATTTTACTGGATTCAGGATTGAAAAAGGTTACACGATATGTTATATTGTAAGCGGTACCAGACATACGATATAAGGACTGATTTCGATCCTGGAAATAAAAATTAGCTGTCGGCTAATGATGATTTTTCAGGAAGGCAGCTATACTGTTTCTATCGCCTGCTGTAGGGGAAGTGCACGTCGGTTCCAACATTAATAACCCGTGAGGTGATTTTTTATGAATACGCAGGATAAAACACGTATGAATAAAGTTACTGTTGAGCTAACCTTTGATGAGGCGCTGGCGCTGACTGGTGTCCGTTTTGGGCAGGATCGTCAGATTGGAACGGCCGCACGTCAGAAAATCAGAGCGGCTTGCCAAAAGACAATTGATTTTTCACCTGTTGATGCGGTAGACTATGAACAATTAAATTAGTTGGACCCCAATCCAAATATATTGAAAAAGGAATTTCATTTCCGTATCTTCAAGCGGGGGTGGAATTCCTTTTTCCTTGATAACAGAGTATATGGAGGAGTAACATGCGTTTACGCGGAAGAAAAGGAATAAGGGAAAGCTTGGAAGAACAACAGGACCTGGTCATCTTGGAGCCGACACAGTATAAAGGAAAGTGGCAGCAGCTTTTCGGCAATGATCGTCCGATTCATGTGGAATTTGGCATGGGCAAGGGACAGTTTATTAGCCAAATGAGCTTCCGGAATCCGGACGTCAACTACATTGGCTTTGATATGTACGATGAACTGGTACGACGTGCAACGGAAAAGTCTCGTCTGGCCTGGAGCGATACAGAGGTCGGTACACCGCCCAATATCAAATTGGCACTGGCAAACATTGAACAGATTGAGAATGTTTTTGAGCCTGGGGAAATTGAACGCATTTATTTGAATTTTAGTGATCCCTGGCCTAAAACCAAGCATGCACGCCGTCGTTTGACGCATCCGCGCTTTTTGGACAAGTACCGCCAGCTTTTGAACAGCAAAGGGCAAATTCACTTTAAGACGGATTCGGAGACACTGTTTGAGTTTTCCCTGAATTCATTTGCCGACAGCGGTCTGCAAATGACGAATATTTCGTTGAACCTTCATCGTGAGGGGATTAACGAGGAGCATGTTATGACGGAATATGAACAAAAATTTATGGGCAAAGGTATGAATATCCATCGTGTCGAGGTGCTGATTGGCAAAGACGCTTTGGAGGAATACGAAAAAATGCGTCTTGAAAAGTACGGAAAGTAAAGCGATAGCGATATAGCTGTTAAAATAAAGCGGGGTGCTTCCTTTTTAGGAATGCACCCCGTTTGGTTCCAGTATATCCAAAATACTCTGTGCGCTCTGAAGAGGATAGTATCGCGCTACATTATGGACGTGCTCCTGTCGCTTGCGAACGATTTCCGGAAAATCGTGTAGTAATCGGTTCATCCATTTAACGACAACATCCAGCGAAGTAATCGGTTCTCCGAAGCCTTGAGCCGTAAAGTATTGACAATTTTCCTCCTCCTGTCCGGGAAGAGGTTTGTGAAACAGCATCGGAATCCCTTTGGCTAACCCCTCGGTACATGTCATTCCGCCGGGTTTGGTAATAAGAAGATTCGATACCTCCATTAATTTGTCGATTTCCCGTGTGAATCCGAAAATATGAATATTCGGATGATTGAAAAGGGGGTCCAGCTGCATTTTACGACGCATTTTATCATTGTGACCCAAACAAAAAATAAATTGAATGTTTTCTCTCCACTCGGTAAGCGAGCGATGAATGACTTCGTCGTTCATAAGTCCCCAGCCGCCGCCCATAACGAGTACGGTCGGGATGGGCTTAAGGCCAAATTGTTCCCGAATTTCATCGTGCCCCGGATGTTCCCAAAAATTTGGATGAACCGGAATACCGGTCACCTGGATTTTCGACACGGGTACTCCACGTGCGCGCAGCTTGCGCATGACTTCAGGCGTAGATACAAAGTACCGATCAACCTCGGGACTGATCCATGTTCCATGTGCATCGTAGTCTGTAATGACAGTACAAAGCGGAACATGTAAGCCTAAGCGCTTTAAGCGTGAAATCACTGCACTCGGGATAGGATGAGTACATACCACCAAATCGGGACGGAGCTGCCGAAGAATGTTTCGGGTCTGTGTGTAGAACAGACGGTGCAAAGCGAGCGTTGTAAGACGGTTTAATGATTTTTTGTACTGATGACGGTAAACCAATCCGACTAGGCGAGGCTGCGATACAACAGTCTTCTTGTATGCTGTAATAATGAGCGGGGCCATTCTTGGATTCAGAAAGCTCCCCAGCTCCAGCACTCGGGTCTGCACATTCGGAGAAAGCTTCCGCAAGCTGCTTGAGAGCGCGTATGCAGCCTGAGTATGTCCGGCACCGAAACCTTCCGATAATAATAACACTCGTTTTTTAGCCACTCTCATTTCACCTGTTCCTGCTGGGATGTTCTCAATCATACCATATCGGCTTTAAGGCCAGAATGCAACCGTCCCTATTGCTGCAGAAGCTCCGATAACCGCTCCTGCAAGTACATCCGTGGGATAGTGAAGCCCTAAGTATATCCGGGAAAATCCTACAATTATTCCTACAGGCAACAACGGCAGGGTAAGCATCGGTGACTGAAGCATAAAAGGAACGGTAGCTGAAAAAATGGCGGTTGTATGCCCTGAGGGAAAAGAATGGTCCGACAGGGGGTTGCGAAATGTATTTGTACCCGGTAGCGCCAAATATGGGCGAATCCGCGGATACAGCTTTTTGACAATCGCTACGGGGATATGACTGACCCCCAAAGCAATGGCTCCCTTCATAGCGGCATCCTTCCATGGATTCGGAGCGAGCCACCACATAAGTAACGTAGAGGCTATTGTAAAAGTGGCCCCGCCCAAATGTGTAAGATAATAAAGCCAGAAGTTCAAAAAACGGTTGTGTAAGCGTCCGTTGATCCATTTGAACAACTGCTGCTCCAGGTTTATAAGTTTTACGACTAGACGTTGCATTTGGTTTCCTCCGGTTGCCGTTTCAGGGTAAGGTCGGCAAATATTTTCAATCACTTTGACAGAATCAGGCCATAAGTAATTATTCTCTTGCTCCCATCATATTTTTAAACGCTATTCATTTCAAGAATCACCACTCACTTGGTTCAATTCTACACAAAAATGTTTAAGGAATATAAGCTGAATTGTATAACTTTCTTTGCGTTCATCCGTCTAATAAGATAGAGTGATTAGAAGTGGTTGCTAATTGGCCCACAAAAAGGAGGGACCAAAGAAATAAAAAGTTAGCAAATGGATGAAAATAAGACCTAAGCGTTATGAATGAGAGGTCCAGCGTCGCATTCTCGACTTAAATGGGAGTTTGTCGTGTTATTTTGCTGCTGAGATCGGTTTTGAGGCTTTGACAAAAGATTGAAAACCAACGAAAATCGTAATGGCATTCCTGTGTCAGCCAAAAGGGGGCTGCGCACAGCCAATGAAGAAAGCAAGGGTCGGGTCAAAATTACAGAAAAAGGCGCACAAAAGCGCCGCAACTTGCGCTACACAGAGAGAAAACAAATAAACGCAAGATTTTTAAGGGGTATAAAAAGGGGGTAACAAGAGATTATGTTAGACGCTATTTTTGTGACGCTCCAGATCATACTGGCAGTGATCGCTGTCTATCAGTTTGCATTCTCCTTGTTCGGATTGGTACGCAAAAAAAGAAAAGAGCAAGCAGCTCCAGAAAAATCATTTGCCATTTTGGTCGCTGCCCACAATGAAGAACAGGTTGTTGGAGCATTGATGGAAAACCTGAAGCAGCTTGACTATCCGAAGGAACTATACGATGTATTCGTGATTTGTGATAACTGTACGGATAAGACGGCAGACATCGTTCGCGCTCACGGTATGAATGCTTGTGAACGCACGAATCCGAATTTGCGTGGTAAAGGCTACGCTATTGAGTGGATGCTCAAGGAATTATGGGCTATGCCGCGCCAATATGATGCTATTGTCATGTTTGATGCTGACAATTTGGCGCATACCAATTTTTTGAGTGAAATGAACAATGATTTGTGCACAGGGGCCCGTGTTATTCAGGGGTACATTGATACCAAAAATCCTGAGGATTCTTGGATCACAGCGGCATACGGGGTATCTTACTGGTACATCAACCGTCTGTGGCAGCTGTCGCGCCACAACCTGAATATGGCCAATTTCCTTGGTGGTACAGGCATGTGCTTTGAAACGAATTTGCTCAAGGAAATGGGCTGGGGTGCAACAAGTCTGGTAGAGGATTTGGAATTCACCATGCGTTGTACACAACGCAATGTATATCCAAGATTTAATTACGATGCCAAGGTGTATGATGAGAAGCCGTTGACGTTCAAAGCTTCGTCCAGACAGCGTCTGCGCTGGATGCAGGGTCATTTCACGGTCGCTCGTCGTTATTTCTTCCCGTTGCTGTGGCAAAGTATCAAGCATAGAAGCCTGATTAAATTCGATATGGCTCTTTATGGTCTGAACGTGTATATCGTATTGTTTACCTTCTTGATGACAATGGTGATGTGGGTAGATATTGCGTTATTTGGTGGACCTAATATCGAAAATATCTATGTACAATTCCCTGCTTGGACCGGTTTTGTGGCTGTGAGTCTGAATATTATCACCTTTTTGATCGCGATGATCTTGGAAAAGGTCACGTTCAAAAAAGTATATCTGTACTTGCTGCTGTTCCCAGTCTATCTGGTTTCTTGGTACCCGATTACGTTCTATGCGTTCTTCACACAGAACAACAAGCAATGGAGCCACACTCAGCATACGCGTGTCGTTCGTCTGGAAGAGGTTCAGAGCAAGCAAGGATAATTGCAGAACGGTATAAATGTACCGAAGAGGCGAGGTGTCACTTATTTCTTTGAAAGGTGTTGACACATCGTCTGCAAGATGATAAGATACATGAGTATGTTAATTGAAGAATATGGATTAGCAAGCAGAAGGTCCGACTTCTCACCTGCCCGGTATTGCCGGCTGGTCATGATCCAATGATTTGTGAATTGAATTTTCATGATGAATTGAGTATCAGACAGGGATGTCGGCTGTACAGTCGTCATCCCTTTTTTGTGTCTATACACAAAATACAAAAATAACAGGTTCTGGAGGTGGAGGGTTATTAGTAAGGAACATATGATCAATGATGAGATTCGGGTGAGAGAAGTACGTCTTGTTGGTGCGAACGGGGAACAAATCGGGATTAAACCGACTCGTGAAGCTCTGCAAATGGCGATTGACGCAAACTTGGATCTCGTGAACGTGGCGCCTCAAGCGAAGCCGCCCGTGTGTCGGATTATGGATTACGGAAAATTCCGCTATGAGCAGCAGAAGAAAGAAAAGGAAGCCCGTAAGAACCAGAAGATCGTTGACATCAAAGAGGTATGGTTCCGTTCCAACATCGAGGAACATGACTACCAAACCAAGTTTCGCAATGTGGTGAAGTTCCTGAATGAAGGGGACAAGGTGAAATGCTCTGTTCGTTTCCGCGGTCGTGAAATTACCCATGCTAATGTGGGACAAAAAATTCTCGAGCGTGTGAAAACGGAAGTTGCTGATCTTTGTACCGTGGAGCGCCAACCCAAGCTCGAAGGACGCAGCATGATTATGATATTGGCTCCAAAGAGTCAATGATAAATTAAGGAGGAAGTTCAATGCCTAAAATGAAAACACATAGCAGCCTTAAAGGCCGCTTCAAGATTACCGGTACTGGTAAAGTAATGCGTTACAAAGCTTACAGAAACCACTTGCTTTCCCACAAATCCAAACGTGCAAAACGTGTTCTGGGTACTAACCCTGAGATGGCACCTGGGGACGTTAAACGTCTGAAACAAGGTCTTGCTAACCTCAAATAGCATAAAGCTCGGCAATAAATAAAGCATAAACATTATTTGGGAGGTCTTTTGATATGGCAAGAGTAAAGGGCGGATTCGTCGTTCGTCGTCGTCATAAAAAAGTATTGAAGCTTGCTAAAGGTTATTTTGGTTCTAAACACCGCATTTTTAAAACAGCTAACGAGCAGGTAATGAAATCACTTGTTTACGCATACCGTGACCGTCGTCAGACGAAACGTAATTTCCGCAGACTGTGGATCGTGCGTATCAATGCAGCAGCTCGTTTGAATGGTTTGTCTTACAGCAAACTGATGCACGGCCTGAAACTGGCTGGTGTGGACATTAACCGCAAAATCTTGGCTGATCTTGCAGTCAACGATATCAATGCGTTCAACTCTTTGGCAACTGTTGCTAAAGGCAAAATCAACGCTTAATTATTGAGCGTGGAGACCACGAAAGTGGTAAAAGAGGTATCCCAAGCAGTACGCTGTGTAGGGATGCCTTTTTTTGTATATGTTTTGTGATGCGAAAAGGTATAATTTCCCCAAAATACGAATGAATATGACGTGTGATGGCAGAATGTATGTATTTTTTTAAGTTGTAACGCTTACATTTATGGAAATTCAAAAAAAATTGACCCAAGGTTATTAATTATCTAGATTTTAGCCGATCATAATTGTATAATCTCTAAAGTAAGTCTTCTGTACGATCTGTCTCGTCAGTAAATGACATGTATGGCATGTACCATTTTCAAAGAAAAAGAGGCAGTTCCAGGGATCTAACACTAAGGGGGAACAGTATCAGCATGAAGAAAATGTTCAGTATGTCTTTGGTTATGCTGCTGGCGATCTCGGTCATTCTCGCAGGCTGCGGTAGCAAAAACCAAGGTGCGTCCAACGCAAGTGGTGGGGACACAGGCAGTTCTGCCAAAACATCAAATGTCCAAATCGGCATGGTTACAGATGTGGGTGGAGTAAACGACAAATCGTTTAACCAATCTGCTTGGGAAGCACTGCAAGCCACTGAGAAAGAAACAGGTGCTAAAGTTAAATACCTGCAAAGTAAATCGGATCAAGATTATATTCCTAACCTGAACCAATTTGTTAAGGGTGATTTTAACCTGACTTGGGGAATCGGTTTTAATCTGGCGAATGCGATTGGACAAGTAGCAAAAGATAACCCGAACAAAAATCTGGCGATCATCGACAGTGTCGTAGATGCGCCTAACGTAAAATCGGTTGTTTTTGCTGAAAATGAAGGTTCCTTCCTGGTAGGGGTTGTAGCTGGTAAGCTTACCAAAACAAACAAAATTGGTTTTGTGGGTGGACAAGACAGCCCGCTGATCAAACGTTTTGAAAAAGGCTTCGAAGCAGGGATTAAAGCTGTAAATCCAAATGCAAAATTGGAAGTAAACTACACTGGCGCATTTGATAAGCCGGATCTCGGCAAGGCTGCTGCTGCAACGATCTACAACGATGGTGCAGATATTATTTTCCACGCGGCTGGCGGCTCGGGTACAGGCGTATTTAACGAAGCACTCGCACGGAAGAAACAAGGGCAGCAAGTATGGGTTATCGGTGTTGATAAAGACCAATCCCTTGAGTTTGGTGACGACGTAACGTTGACCTCCATGGTGAAACGTGTGGATGAAGCTGTAAAACGCGTATCTCAAGAAGTTGTTGACGGTAAGTTCAAGGGTGGTATTGAAACACTGGCTCTGAAGGATAACGGAGTTGGTCTGGCGGATACATCCACGAAAAATGTCCCTAAAGACGTACTTGATCTTGTAGAACAATATAAGCAAAAAATTATTAAGGGCGAAATTACAGTTCCTTCGAAATAAACGGGTTTGAAGAACATAGAGGTGGCGACAAGGCTGGTTCATAAGACTAGCCTTGTTCTTACGTCTGGAGTTATACGAGTAATAAAGGTCAGTCAGCTCATTGGAGCACATACTATAAAGTGTATAAGGGTGATTTCATGGATGCAGCGACCCCCGTCGTTGAGTTGAAGAAAATTACAAAACGATTCCCAGGCATCGTTGCCAACGACTCTATCAGCATCAAGCTGCATAAGGGAGAAATTCATGCCCTTTTGGGTGAGAATGGTGCGGGTAAATCTACGCTTATGAATATTCTTTTCGGACTGTATCAGCCAGAAGAAGGGACGATTGAAATCGGTGGTAAGCCAGTACAGATTGATAGCCCCAACAAGGCGATTGATCTGGGGATCGGCATGGTGCATCAGCATTTTAAGCTCGTGCAGCCGTTTACCGTTACTGAAAATATTGTCCTGGGCTCCGAGCCGCGTAAGGGTCTGAAAATCAATTATAAAAAGGCTGCCGCCGAAGTACAGCGGTTGTCTGAGCAATACGGGCTTCAAGTGAATCCGAATGCCAAAATTGAGGATATATCCGTTGGTATGCAGCAACGTGTGGAAATTATCAAAACCCTCTATCGCGGTGCAGATATTCTCATTTTCGATGAGCCTACCGCAGTGTTAACACCACAAGAAATCACCGAGCTGCTGGACATTATGAAGCGCTTGGTAGCTGAGGGTAAATCCATCATTCTTATCACGCATAAGCTCAAAGAAATCATGCAAATTGCAGATACGGTTACAATTATTCGTCGAGGTCAGGTTATTGACACGGTCAAAACGTCAGCAACAACACCGAATGAGTTGGCGGAGAAAATGGTAGGTCGTCGTGTGTCCTTTAAAGTGGACAAGCAGCCTGCACAGCCAGGACAGACTGTACTCGAAATGAACCATGTGGTCTCTAAAAACAAGGATGGCATTAGTGTTCTGAATGAGTTGAACCTGAAGGTTAAGGCGGGCGAGATTTTGGGGATTGCTGGCGTAGACGGCAATGGACAGAGTGAGCTGATTGAAGCCTTGACAGGCTTGCGCAAGGTCGATGGTGGAAGCATTCAATTGCTTGGGCAAGAGATTGCAAACCAGCCGCCACGCAAAATTTCCGAGGCAGGTGTTTCACATATACCGGAGGACCGCCATAAACATGGACTGGTGCTCGATTTTTCCATGAGTGAAAATATGGTGCTGGAGACGTATTATCAAGCACCTTACAGTAAAAATGGCTTTTTGAACAAAGAGGCTATCGATAAACAGGCAAAAAGTCTTATCGAGAAGTTCGATGTAAGAACACCTGATATTCACACAAAGGCAAGAGCGTTGTCTGGTGGAAATCAGCAAAAGGCTATCATTGCGCGTGAAATTGATAAAAACCCGGATCTTCTTATTGCAGCGCAGCCTACACGTGGTCTGGATGTCGGGGCCATTGAGTTTGTCCAGAAACAGCTGATTGCTCAGCGGGATCAAGGTAAAGCGGTCCTTCTTATTTCTTTTGAGCTGGACGAGATTATGAATGTGTCCGACCGAATTGCTGTCATCTATGAGGGCAAAATTGTCGGAGAAGTGTTGCCGGAAGAAACGAATGACCAGGAATTGGGACTTATGATGGCAGGAAGTGCAGTGAAGAAAGGAGCAGAGAATGGCTAACCTATTGAAAATATTTACGAAAGACTCCTTTGTACTGGCACTGGTATCTATTATTTTGGGCCTTCTTCTGGGTGCTGTCGTGATGCTGATTGGCGGGTATGATCCGATTGTGGCCTATTCCGCATTGTTTAGCCGTGTATACGGAGATTCATACAACTTTGGCGAGGCTATCCGTGAAATGACCCCATTGATTTTAACGGGCCTGGCATTTGCTTTTGCTGCTCGCGCCGGACTGTTTAACATTGGCGGTGAAGGTCAGTTTCTGGTAGGTATGACAGCCGCCTCAATTGTAGGCATCAAGCTCCATGGACTGCCTGCCATAATTCATGCTCCGCTGGCTGTGATTGCAGGGGCGATTTTTGGTGGCCTGTGGGCCGCGATTGCGGGCTATTTGAAGGCCAAGCGAGGCGTAAATGAAGTTATTACATGCATCATGATGAACTGGATCGGCCTGTATTTGGCTAACTTGGTGATTAATCAGTTCGCATTAATGGAGGGTGAAAATCGTTCGATGGATATTTTGCCTTCCGCTTCCATTTCTATCGAATGGCTGTCGCAGATGATGGGAAATGCCCGGGTCCATTGGGGCACGGTTATTGCTTTGCTGGCGGCGGTATTTTTCTATATTTTCATGTGGAAAACAAAGCAGGGCTATGAGCTTCGGGCTGTCGGATTTAATCAGGATGCATCCCGTTATGCTGGTATGAATGTAAATCGTAATATCATAAAAGCGATGTTCATTAGTGGTGTTTTTGCGGGATTGGCGGGTGCATTTGAAGTGTTGGGGGTATTCCATTACCAATCCGTCATGGCCGGATCACCGGGAACAGGCTTTGACGGTATCGCCGTGGCTCTAATCGGGATGAATAATCCGTTCGGCGTGCTGCTGGGCTCTGTTTTGTTCGGAACGCTTACGTATGGTTCTGCAGGCATGAGCTTTAGCGCGGATGTACCGCCCGAAATTATCCGGGTGGTTATTGGCTCGATTATTTTCTTCATTGCGGCCCAAGGAGTTGTGCGTTGGGTTGTGAAGCCGCTCTACTCCAAGCGGAAGAAAGAGAAGGTGTTGTAAAATGAGTTGGTTAACACTTGGTGAATTAATCCATACAACGCTCGTTTTTGCGACGGCGATTATATTTGCGTCTCTTGGCGGAGTTTTTTCAGAAAAATCCGGTGTAACGAATCTCGGCTTGGAAGGACTTATGGTATTCGGGGCGTTTGCAGCTGGTGTCGGCGGATTTTATGCCGAACAAGCGGGACTGGGGGGCACTTCTGCAGCTTGGGTAGGCGTACTGTCGGCTGCGGTGTTCGGTATTCTGGTTTCGTTGATTCATGCTGTAGCCTCGATTACGTTTAAAGCCGATCAAGTCATAAGCGGGATTGTCATTAACTTTCTGGCGGCAGGTAGTACGCTATACATGGTCAAGCTTTTATTTGAGGGTGATGGTGACACTGGTCGTATTCAAGGGTTTAACGAAATATCCATTCCTTACCTTGTGGATATTCCAATTGCAGGGAAAGCTTTTTTCCAGGCATATCCAACGACGTATCTGGCTATTTTGCTAGTTATTATTGGATATTTCACCTTGTATAAAACTCCATTTGGCTTGCGTTTGCGTTCGGTTGGGGAGCATCCGGGTGCAGCGGATACAGTAGGTATCAAGGTTAATCGCCTTCGTTATATCGGTGTCATGATCAGTGGTGCGTTGGCAGGTATTGGTGGAGCTACGATCACCCTGACTACCACCAATATGTTCTCGCATAATACAGTTTCCGGTCAGGGATATATTGCTATTGCTGCTATGATTTTCGGCAAATGGAATCCGCTTGGTGCTTTTGGCGCAGCCGTATTTTTCGGCTTTTCACAAGCAATTCGCAATTATGTACAGTTGTTTGCATGGTCGCAAAGTATTCCCCAGGAAATTATTTTTATGCTGCCGTATCTCTTGACGATTATTGTATTGGTAGCAGCTGTAGGCCGGTCACGAGCTCCGGCTGCTTTGGGTCAGCTTTATGATCCTAGCAAGCGTTAATAAGTCATCAACAGCTGGCAATTGTATGTTTTAAAACTGTAAATTGGGCATCTGAAAATCTGGTATCTGCATCTGCAGGTACTAGATTTTTTTAGGTTGTGCAGGCATTTAAACATACGCTTCTGGTATGAAGAGAATAGAATGTGCTATGCAGATTGGACGGACGCTCGGCCCCTGTCAGCTCCGGTCTATTTTGTGGTAGTGGTGAGCTATCAAGGAGCCGTTCAATCTGTCCATTCGTTGAGAAAGAAGGAGGAAATACGATGAAACAGGCAGTAACCAGAAAGCAGGTGGAGAAGCTTGTCGGCAAAGTCATCTTCGCTACTCGCAAGGATGGTTCCCAGGTCAGCGGCAAGCTGATCCGCATTTCGGGTAACCGACTGGTTCTCCAACCAAGCCGCAAGAAAAAAGTAAACACGAAGGCGATTATTCCCCTGGTGTTGTTTGACTTGCTTGCCATCGGCACGGCTCCTTATGCCTACGGCGGATATAATGGCTACGGACCAGGTTATGGTGCACCGGGATACGACCCCCAGCCTGGCCCGTATACAAACGGAGGGTATTCCGGAGTAGGTTATCCGTTTGCCCCCAATTTATTTTAGGATAACAAGATCATGATCCCAAGAGGCCGTTTCTCACAGTGATTTTTCAAGTTCGTGGCATCGACTCAGGGCTACGTAGCGCAATATTTGATATTGGTGGCGCAGATAAAAATGGATTCCCCGGATATTGTCTTCGTCTACCATGACTTTGGCTCGCTTGCAGCGTCGCATTCGCCCGTAGTGCTCGGCATATTCCAGCAATTTTTTTCCGTAGTGCTTACCTTGATGAGCTGAAGAAATTGCGATCAAATCAATGTATAACAGTTCTCCATGCAGCATAACATGAATGAAGCCAACAACCTGTGCATTATCCGGCCTGCAAGCCACAAAAGTGATGCCCCGGTTTAAGCGCCGGGGTAATTCTTTACGTATTTGTTCCATTTCCTGGGCGGTTAAATGTGATAGGGGGACAAGCTCCTGCTCGATCAGACGAAAGATCACCGTATCATCCTGAGCGATGCGTTTGCGAATCATAAACAGGCCTCCTTTTCTACCCAGTTAACAAGACAAGACGTGGCTTTGGAGGTGTACACCCGTCTTACCGTGTGGTCTTTTTATCATATGCGGGCATCGGTTGCATGCGTGCGACTTTGAGGCGTTTCAAAAGATAAACATAAATTTTTATGAAATCTGGGTATTGACTATCCCAGATGGGGGACATATAATGTGTCTAAACATTTGAAAGAATGACATGAACACAACGGCAATGAAGAGGACGAAGTGATTAGGGCTCTTTTGTTCAGAGAGTGAGGCATTAGCTGCAAGCTTCACCAAAATCCCTTTTTAACGAGCTCACCTTGGAGCTGTTTTCCTGAAAAGTATTTGGGCCCGATGAATTTTAACGGTGCACCGATTCACCTATTAGGGAAAATCGTACGGTCTACGTTACAGACGCCAGATATGGAGATCCTTTGTGATTTCTGTACCTGC
Organism: Paenibacillus kribbensis; assembly: GCF_001705305.1. Taxonomy (GTDB): domain Bacteria; phylum Bacillota; class Bacilli; order Paenibacillales; family Paenibacillaceae; genus Paenibacillus; species Paenibacillus kribbensis_B. The sequence continues at coordinate 145,394 of NZ_MCBP01000010.1, read as the reverse complement.
CAAGGTTCGATATTGTGAGATATCGGGCAAACACGGGTGGTACCACGGAAGCTACAGCCTTTCGTCCCTCAGTAACAGCAAGTCTGTTCTAGGGATGAAAGGTTTTTTTGTTTTCACAAATGTCAGCTGTATGTAAATTTTGTAAAGGAGGATGACCAATGAGTGCACAAATTCCTGAAGTTCGGTCAACCGATGAATTACGTCAAAAGTGGATGAAGCCTGAAGTAATTACAGGTTCGGAAATTTTGCTCCGTAGCCTGTTGCTGGAGGGAGTAGATTGTGTCTTCGGATACCCTGGTGGTGCAGTGCTTTATATTTATGATGCGATGTATGGCTTTAAGGATTTCAAGCATGTTCTCACCCGTCACGAGCAAGGAGCGATTCATGCGGCAGATGGTTATGCACGGGCAAGCGGTAAAGTTGGGGTCTGTATCGCGACATCCGGACCTGGTGCGACAAATCTGGTAACTGGTATTGCGACGGCTTTTATGGATTCGGTGCCGTTGGTGGTCATCACCGGTAATGTAGTATCCTCCCTGATCGGCACGGATGCTTTCCAGGAAGCTGATATCACGGGAATTACAATGCCGATTACGAAGCACAGCTATCTGGTGAGAGACGTAGAGGAACTGCCGCGGATCATCCATGAGGCATTTCATATTGCCAACACAGGCCGCAAGGGACCGGTGCTGATTGATATCCCGAAGGATATTTCGGCAGCCCAAACGCTGTTTGTTCCACAAACGGGACCTGTGACCATGCGGGGCTATAGCCCGACAGTGACGCCTAATAAAATTCAACTAGACAAGCTGACTCAGGCCATTTCCGAGGCAGAACGTCCGTTCATTCTGGCCGGTGGCGGGGTTGTATACTCCGGTGGACATGAGGCACTTTACGAGTTTGTTCGTAAAACGGAAATTCCTATTACGACAACATTGCTGGGACTGGGAGCTTTCCCAAGTGGACACGAGCTGTGGACGGGAATGCCGGGGATGCACGGAACGTACACCTCCAATCTGGCTATTCAACAGTCGGATTTGCTCATCTGTATCGGTGCTCGTTTTGATGATCGGGTGACAGGCAAACTGGATGGATTTGCTCCACAAGCCAAAATCGTCCATATTGATATCGATCCTGCTGAAATTGGCAAAAACGTAGCGACCGATATTCCAATTGTAGGCGATGTGAAGGCGGTACTGGAATTGCTGAATCAGGATGTGAAACGCGCAGATCGGGCAGATGCATGGAGAGCACAAATTCAGCGATGGAAGAACGAGAAGCCTTATTCTTATAAGGACTCCGATACAGTGCTCAAGCCACAATGGGTTATTGAACTGCTGGATGAAACGACCAAAGGCGGCGCAATCGTTACGACGGACGTGGGCCAGCATCAAATGTGGGCAGCACAGTATTACAAATTCAATCAGCCGCGCTCATGGGTGACTTCGGGCGGACTGGGGACGATGGGCTTTGGTTTTCCTTCAGCGATTGGCGCTCAGGTAGCCAATCCCGACAGATTGGTAATCTCGATTAACGGAGACGGCGGTATGCAAATGTGTTCGCAGGAATTAGCCATCTGCGCGATCAACAACATCCCGGTCAAAATCGTAATCATTAACAATCAGGTGCTTGGAATGGTTCGCCAATGGCAGGAATTGATCTATAACAACCGGTATAGTCACATTGATCTGGCTGGAAGCCCGGATTTTGTAAAGCTAGCCGAGGCGTACGGTGTAAAAGGTCTGCGTGCTACGAATAAGGAAGAGGCACGTCGGGCTTGGCAGGAGGCGCTTGATACACCCGGACCGGTCGTTGTCGAGTTTGTAGTCAGCAAGGAAGAGAATGTATATCCGATGGTGACGCAAGGTTCGACAATTGATCAAATGCTGATGGGGGACGAGTAAAATGACGACTAAAAATACCATTGCTGTACTGGTAAATGATCATCCCGGCGTTTTGCAGCGTGTGTCCGGCCTGTTCGGTCGCCGTGGCTTTAACATTGAGAGTATAACCGTTGGTCAATCGGAAGAAGTCGGATTATCCCGTATGGTCATTGTAACTGTAGGAGACGAGAACAATCTGGAGCAGATTGAAAAGCAGCTTTATAAGCTGGTTGATGTAATCAAGGTCATCGATCTCAGCTCCAAACCTATGGTGGCCCGTGAATTGGCAATGATCAAGGTAAAGGCGGAGCCACCTCAGCGGCCGGAAATCATGGGTGTGGTGGAAACGTTCAGAGCAGCTGTAATTGATGTTGGGACAACGAGCTTGATTGTTCAGGTCATTGGCGATACCGAAAAAATAGACGCCATGATCGAGTTGCTGAAGCCTTACGGTATTCGTGAGCTGACCCGAACCGGGGTTACAGCTATGGTACGTGGCAATGCTTAATATAGAGCTTTAACGGATTACCGCTTATAGCGCATTACATCAATAAAGAACCGCCCGCATAAGAGCGGGGGCTCGAAGAGATTTTTAGATAGTATTTGCGAGCAAAATCTCTTGGAGTACCCGCTCATTATGAAGGGTCCAATTAAAAGGAGGAAATTAACCATGGCAGTTACAACGTACTACGAAAAAGATGCAGAACTTAGCGTATTGAAAGGAAAAACAGTTGCCGTTATCGGTTACGGTAGCCAAGGACATGCTCAAGCACAAAACCTGCGTGACAGTGGTGTGAATGTTGTTATTGGTTTGCGTGAAGGCAAATCAGCTGATGTCGCAAGAAACGACGGTTTTGAAGTTCTGAACGTAGCTGATGCAACAAGCCGTGCAGATGTGGTTCAAATTTTGTTGCCGGATGAAACACAAGCTTCTGTTTACAAAAATGAAATTGAACCTAACCTGAAAAAAGGTGCAGCTCTTTTGTTCTCCCATGGTTTTAATGTTCATTTCGGACAAATCGTAGCTCCTAAAGATAGTGATGTATTGCTGGTTGCTCCAAAATCCCCAGGACATATGGTACGTCGTACCTATGTAGAAGGTTTTGGCGTACCGGGTCTGATCGCAATTGAGCAGGACGCAACGGGTCAAGCCAAAGAAATCGGTCTTGCTTACGCAAAAGGCATCGGTTGTACACGTGCGGGCGTAATCGAAACCTCCTTCCGTGAAGAAACGGAAACGGATCTGTTTGGTGAGCAGGCGGTATTGTGTGGCGGCGTGAGCGCACTCGTAAAAGCAGGCTTCGAAACATTAACTGAAGCAGGATATGCTCCTGAGATGGCTTACTTTGAATGCTTGCATGAGCTTAAGCTGATTGTTGACCTGATGTATGAAGGCGGATTGGCAACGATGCGCGATTCCATCAGTAATACAGCAGAATATGGCGATTATGTAACTGGACCACGTGTGGTAACAGAAGATACGAAGAAAGCGATGAAGGAAGTATTGACTGATATTCAGCAAGGTAAATTTGCTCGTGACTTTATCCTTGAAAATCAATCCGGACGCGCGTTCCTGACGGCTACTCGTCGTAACGAAGCTAACCATCCGATTGAAGTGGTGGGCGGACAATTGCGTGAAATGATGCATTGGATCAAAAAGTAAGCTCTTTTTGTACTATGTGTTCGACAATATGATTCATTCATAAAGCTTATCTTACAATGCGGCCCTGCTTATTGCGTGAGCCGCATTGTAAATTTAAAGGTCCTAATCCTGAGGGAGGTGTATTACGTTGCGCAAAATATATATATTTGACACAACGTTGAGAGACGGAGAACAATCACCGGGCGTGAACTTGAATACCCGTGAGAAAGTAGAGATCGCCCATCAGTTGGAAAAACTGGGGATTGACCGTATGGAAGCAGGATTCCCGGCTGCTTCACCGGGGGATTTGGCCGCTGTTAATGCGGTTGCCAAGGCTGTCAAAAATTCAACAGTCATCGGGCTTTCACGTGCAAGGGAGCAGGATATTGATGCGGTTCGCGAGGCGCTCAAGGGAGCACAGGACCCATGTATCCATATCTTTTTGGCAACCTCGCCGATTCACCGTCAGCATAAACTGCGGATGGAGAAGGCACAGGTATTGGAGACTGCCCGTTCAGCCATTCGCTACGGATTGAAATATTTGCCCAAAGTGGAATTTTCTTTGGAGGATGCAGGTCGTACAGAGCTTGATTTTGTAGTCGAAATGGTCACCATGGCTGTACAGGAGGGTGCGTCTGTCGTCAATATCCCAGATACGGTGGGTTACTTGACACCTTATGAATACGGTAACATTTTCAAGCATATCAAGGAAAATGTAGTTGATGTAGATAAGATTCAACTGAGTGCGCATTGTCACAATGATTTGGGCATGGCTACCGCTAATACACTGGCTGCAATCCTGAACGGGGCGGATCAGATTGAGGGAACCATTAACGGCATTGGCGAACGTGCCGGCAATACAGCTATTGAGGAGATTGCAATGGCGCTGGAAACGAGACAGGAATTTTTCCAGGCCAAAACATCTCTGCAATTGTCAGAAATTTCTCGTACGAGCCGTCTGGTCAGCCGTTTGACAGGGATGGTAGTGCCGGGGAACAAGGCGATTGTTGGTGCGAATGCTTTTGCACATGAATCAGGTATTCATCAAGACGGTATGCTGAAGGAAAAAACGACCTATGAAATCATGACGCCGGAAAGTATCGGTCTGAAGGAAAGCAAGCTGGTTCTGGGCAAGCATTCCGGGCGTCATGCCTTCCGCGAGCGTTTGATCGAGTTGGGCTACGAATTGAGTGAAGAAGAGCTGAACCGAGCTTTCGGGCAGTTCAAGGATTTGGCTGACAAGAAGAAGGAAGTATCGGATGATGACATTTTGGCATTGCTGGAAGAAAAGCTGGCAGATACACCTGAGGTCTTCACGCTGAAAACGATGTTCGTAACCTATGGCAATGAGACTACGCCTTCTGCCAAAGTGAGTCTGGTGAATGACGAAGGTCAGGTTATTGAGACGGAGGCTGAAGGAAACGGTTCTGTCGATGCGATTTACAATGCGATTGATGAAGCCAGCGGCGAGAGCGTTGTACTGTCGGATTACTCCATCAAGTCTGTTACTCATGGTAAGGATGCTTTGGGTGAAGTGCACGTGGTGCTGACGCAAAACGGGCTGTCTGTGCAGGGGCGTGGCGTAAGCACCGATATTCTGGAAGCAAGTGCCCGAGCTTACGTGGATGCACTGAACGGTTTGATCGACAAGCGCAAAAACTACAGCAATCGCGTAGATTATAATTCCTAAATGAGCATTTTGCATAAATCCCCGAAGCGATTTCAAATCAGCAGTATATAGATCGAAACAGTTTAGTTCGTCTATAATTGTACTTTGGAGCATTGCAAATCGAATTATGTAAAATGCTTACAGGATCGGGGATTCCCGGTCCTGTTTTGTTGTTTCAAATGAAAAATTCGTCTTATAGGCTGAGCCTATTGAATTGATAGATTCTATATCTTAGTCAAAGCCCTGCCATATATGTTACAAAGAAGATATGAAAAATACGCCCGTAGGGCTGTATAACAAGAGGAGTGTACGTGATGGCAGACGTGAAAAAGATTGCGGTAATAGCTGGTGATGGAATCGGACCGGAAGTAGTCGCTGAGGCGGAGAAAATTTTAAAGCGTACGGAAGAAGTGTTTGGCCTTTCGTTTGAAACGGAGCATGCGCTGTTTGGTGGAATCGCTATTGATAAAAAGGGAACACCATTGCCGCAAGAAACACTGGCTGTATGTCAGTCTGCAGATGCCGTATTGCTGGGGGCGGTAGGTGGACCTCAATGGGACAACAATCCCAAGGAACTTCGTCCTGAAACCGGACTGCTGGGTATTCGCAAAGAGCTCGGCCTGTTTTCGAATCTTCGTCCCGCCGTGGTCTTTGATTGTCTTAAGGACGCTTCTACACTGAAACCAGAAGTATTGGAAGGAACGGATCTGATCGTCGTGCGTGAGCTGACGGGCGGCATCTACTTCGGTGAGAAGTTCAGACGTGAGAGTGCTCAGGGTGAGGAGGCAGTTGATACCTGTGCATATAATGTAACGGAAGTTGAGCGGATTGTTCGCCAATCTTTCGAGATTGCACAAAAACGCCGCAAAAAGCTCGCATCGGTAGACAAGGCTAACGTACTGGAAACTTCCCGTTTATGGCGAGAAGTAGTTAACCGGGTCGCTGTAGATTATCCAGATGTAGAGCTGGAGCATGTATTGGTGGATAACTGTGCAATGCAATTGCTGCGTCGTCCATCCAGCTTTGACGTCATCGTAACGGAAAATATGTTTGGTGATATTCTAAGTGATGAAGCGGCTATGTTGACAGGGTCTATCGGTATGCTGTCCTCTGCATCACTTGGAGAAGGCAGTTTTGGTCTGTACGAGCCAGTGCACGGCTCGGCACCGGACATTGCAGGTCAAGGATTGGCCAATCCGATTGCAACGATATTGTCCGTTGCTTTGATGTTCCGCCTCACCTTCGGGTATGAGAAAGCAGCTGACGCTATTGAGAAAGCGGTAGCTGAGGTACTGGATGCAGGGCATCGCACAGCGGATATTGCGGTAGATAAATCTCAAGCCATCTCGACAACTCAAATGGGCGATCTGATTGCAGTAGCTATTCGCTAAAAGCTCCAGAAACGAACCTGTTCTGAAAAAAAGCTTCCTATTATATAGTAAGGTTATACAATGAATCATATCGTAGGCTTTTATAATTCCATGTTTGGCACGGCAGCTCCTGAGTAATCAGGGGCTGCTTGCGTATCAGTAAGTGTAAGATACTCAAGATGTGTATAAATTGTGAATTTTTCATCTAGTTTAAAATAATTATAAAAAAGTAATGGTTACAATATTGACTTTGAATTGTGCGAATGATAACATTTATCAAGTAAGTTGTTTAATACAATACAGATGATTGAGAAGAACACAAACGGTGTTTTTCTTACATATTTTAAAGGAGGATTTCATGTTATGGCAGAAAGATTGGTAGGAAGACCCGCACCTGATTTTGCATTGGAAACCGTAAGTGGGGACGGTCAAGAATTTGGTTCGGTGAAGCTTTCCGATTACCGTGGCAAATGGCTCGTATTTTTCTTCTATCCACTGGATTTCACTTTTGTGTGCCCAACGGAAATTACAGCATTGAGCGATGCTGCTGACCAATTCAAAGAGCTGGATACTGAAATTCTGGGTATCAGTGTAGACTCTGTACACAGTCACAAAGCATGGATTAACACAGCTAAAGAAAATAATGGTCTGGGTAAACTGAACTTCCCGTTGGCCTCTGACATCACCAAAAAAACAGCAAACGATTATGGCGTTCTGATCGAAGAAGAAGGCGTTGCATTGCGCGGCTTGTTCATCATTGATCCTGAAGGCGAACTGAAATATCAAGTAGTTAACCATAACGATGTGGGTCGCAGTGTAGAAGAAACATTGCGTGTACTGCAAGCTCTGCAATCCGGTGGCTTGTGCCCGATGAACTGGAAACCAGGCGACAAAAACCTGTAATATCAGATTCACCAATTTATATTCAACAAGCAAGCCCCCAAAACGGTTTTTTATGCCGATATTGGGGGCTTGCTTGCCTGTGTTATGTAGTACAAATATTAGAAGTGAGTTTGTTGGTATGGAGTAGTACAGAGTGAGTAACAAATAATTATGGAAATGTTGTTGTGTCCTAGAGGAATTTTGGTAGATGAAAGCGAATAAGGTAGTGTAGAGGATAACAAGGCAGAACAGGTTTTGTTCAGAGGAGGCTGAGCCCGGATGAGTTATTGCTGTGGAGCAAGCATGGTAGGAACCAAGGGAACGCTGAAGCATTATCGTACCCAAGTCCATAATGTTCCTTTGCTGTTTTGCCCGGTATGTCGTCGCATTGAAGTTCATTATAAAGTCGAAAATGAATACGAAATTTTGGCTGAATATGCACATGGAGATGGGGCAAGCGAGATTGATTTTCAGGATTATGTCATGGAAGATGATGATACGATATTTGAAAACTGTGTAAATCGTGAGAGTGAAGATGCATTTGAAATTGTGAAACGTCAAATTGACATGTCACTTGATTTATTGATGGTAGCCAAACAGATGAATGATGAAAAATGGCAGGGAGAGCTTAAGAGAAGACTGGCTGTGATGAGCCAAAGACGATCCCGGCTTCAACATAATAAGAGCGGCAGTTGACTTCCTACACACCAAAGAAGCTCTCAATTCTCGAGAGCTTCTTTGGTGTGTAGGGCGCATATTCCTAACTTATTCTTTCGTTTTGGTAATGTTGCGCAGATATTATGACGAAAGAAAACAGGATAAAAGTATGGATTCGACACTTTTTCCGATTGACTCGAATCCTTGATTTTGTCTATCATGAAATAAGACTCGAATTGGAAAGAGTTGGTCGGAGTTTTGTGAATCTGTTTTCTACACCATTGAAGGGTAGTCGATAGATTGTCTTTCTCTTCTTCAAGAATGTTACGCGTCCGATACGGCCAGTTTATCATTCCGAAACAAGGGGGAAGCCTGGCATGATCAGTGAATTCCAAGAAGCCTTGCTTGATACCGTGGGAGCTTGCCCTCCCACACAGATCGCCAATAACAAGTATGAAAATGTGCTGGAGAACCTGGATAGTGGTATCATGCTGTTTGACAGTGACGGGGTACTGAGCTTTATTAACGTGCAAATGGCGAAATTGCTGGAATTACCACGTAGTTCGCTGGCGGGTCGCAACCTGATGCAGATATTGCATCTTCCTGAGTTAAGTCGGTTTAAGAAGAAAATCTTGCGGATTTATAAAGAAACTATCTTTCATAGAAAGCGCTATCACGAGTTGATTGATGAGTATGGTCGGCATTGGTTGATGACAGTGACCTACGGGGATCAGATGGATGGCGATTTTTTGTTTAGCGTCAAGGATGTATCGGATTACAAGCAGATTGAGCAGACGGCATACCAAAATGACAAGCTGGCGATGCTGGGACGAATCTCTGCTTCCATAGCCCATGAAATCCGTAATCCGCTTACTGCAATCCGGGGTTTTATTCAATTGCTTCGACCTCATTTGATGGAGTTGGGCAGGGATGAGTATGCCCGCATTATTTTAACCGAAATTGATCGTGCGAACGACATTATTTACGAGTTTTTGAATTCGTCCAAGCCTTCGGCTCCGCAAAAAACGGCTGTATCTGTAATGGGATTGCTGAAAGAGGTTGTGATGCTGACAGAAAGCGAGGCGTTGATGAAGGGCTGCCAGATCGCACTGGATGAAAATAACGAGCTCATGAAGGTTTCCATTGATGTAAAGCAGATTAAGCAGGTTATTCTCAATATGATTAAAAATGCGATGGATGCCATTGAAAGCATCAGCGGGGAACGAGAAGGATGTATTGATATCCATACGGTGCTCGAGGGCTCCTATGTCCACATTTGTATTGAAGACAACGGATTGGGTATGGATCACAATACATTGTCACGTTTATTCGATCCTTTTTTTACAACAAAAGAAAGTGGAACGGGTCTGGGATTGGCTGTGAGCTATCGAATTATCAAAAATCATGGAGGCTTTATTCATGTAGACAGCAAGCATGGAATGGGAACACAATTTAAAATCACGCTTCCTGTGGTTTAAAAATGTACAGTTTTCGCAAGAGAGCACTGTGTGCAAATTCTTTTGCGTTGTGCAGCACTGGAGTATAGGTATCACTTAGTTGAAAAATGTCGGTTGGAGCGCATGATCTGAAGAGATCATGCGCTTTTTTGGGGCTGTAAGCTCGTTTTTTTGCGTGAATGCGAAAATGAATTCGTGAATATAAGACTAAAAAAAGATTCACCTTTCACAGATTAAATGCTATTATATACCAGAATACAACATTATTTTTGAGACTATAGACTTAAACAACGGCTTCCAAAGCTGTCAAACGTCTTAGAGATCGGAATCTCCGATATGCAGGAGGCTGAAGAGGCTGGATGAGTATACGACTGGAAGTAAAGAAAACGGTAGGTATCGGCATTGCTGCGATAGGTTTGTTTGTCTTGGTTCAGTTATTTCATGTAACTTTGAATAAGTTATACTCTCATAATGTTTTTTTCTTGGTATATCCGGTTATAGGATTTGCCTGCGCTGCGATTTGTTTTTCTATTTTTTATCAATCCTGGTCCGTTCTGCTGGAGCAGTTATCCTTGCAGAGACTTTTTATCGCGCCTACATTTCTGGTGGCTGGTCTGCTTTACCTTGTTCATGTCGTTTCGGTTAGCTTCGTAAGCCTGACGGACTTTACTTTGTCTCCGAGCATTTCGTTATGGCTTCTGTTTGTGAATCGTGTCTTTACATCTGTTATGTTTCTAATCATTTGTTTGCTCCCCTATAGAAAAACAAATTCTGGATACAAGACCGTTGCTTTGTGGGCAGGTGTAGGCTGCACTCTGCTCATTCTTGGGGGGCTTAAGGCTTATGGTGCAGGATTGCCGGATCTTCATATAAGATATGAAGCGGACACCCTCGGATGGATCTTGAATCTGGCTATCATGTTTCTGCTCGTATCTACTATTGTCTTCGGGGTGCGAAGATATCGCGAATTTCACCCGGAGGAACATGGCATGTTGCTTATGATTCGCGGGACTGGGCTTTGTATTGTGAGTCAGCTGTTCTATATGTCTTCTGAACAAATGAGTGATGTTAATCACCTTATGGGGTTTTTAACCAATACGATGGCGTTTTATATTCTGCTGAGCGGTTTGGTCCGGCAAATGGTTCTCATTCCCTACCGGGAAAAGCAGGCTGCGGAATCTGAATTTAATTTCATTGCCTATACAGATGATATAACAGGACTTCCGAACCGTCGCCGACTGTCCCAACGTCTGGATAAAATGCTGCGTGATTCATTGAAACCTGATGAGACTGTAGCGCTTTTAGTGCTGAATATAGATCGTTTCAAAACGATTAATGATTCGCTTGGACATATGGCAGGGAACTACCTGCTGTATGCGGTAGGCGAACGCCTGGGGCATTTTAGCCATGAGGGGGAAGAGGTCTTCAGCATGGGTGGAGATGAATTTGCATTTCTTCTAACAGGGTACGAAGATATGGGGGCCATGAGAAGTCGGATTGATGATATGGTGAAGCTGTTCGATCAGCCTTTTCCTATTAATGGAGAGTCTTATCATGTAATGGTGAGCGTAGGTATAGCTTTGTACCCGTTAGATGCGGATCAGAGCGAGCAGCTCATTCAGAATGCGGATACTGCTGTTCATAGTGCCAAGGAACAAGGAGTGAATTTTCAGCGGTATACCAGTGTGATGCAGATGCGGGCGCATGAAAGACTCCAATTGGAAAATGATCTGCGGCGCGCGCTTGAAAATGAAGAATTCTCATTGGTGTATCAACCACGTGTTCACCTGCAAAGCGGCGAGTTGACCAGTTTAGAGGCACTAGTGCGCTGGAATCATCCACAGCGCGGGTTGGTGATGCCGGGAGATTTTATCACGGTGGCCGAAGAAAGCGGTCTGATCGTGCCGTTGGGAGAGTGGGTGCTTCGGGAGGCATGTCTGCAAAACAAGCGCTGGCAGGAGGCCGGATATCAACCGATCCCCATATCGGTCAATTTATCCATGCGCCAATTTCAGCAAAAAAAACTGGTGGATGACATTCAGGGCATTTTGGCCTATACAGAATTGGAACCGCGCTATCTGGAGCTGGAGATTACTGAAAGTATGACCTTTGACAAGGATCGAGCCTTTGAACAGTTGAAAAAAATAAAGGCCATCGGGGTTGCAATCAGTATCGATGATTTTGGTACAGGCTACAGCTCGTTGCATTATTTGAAAAATCTTCCGATTGATCGTCTTAAAATTGATCGTTCCTTTGTAAATGAGGTACTGGTCGACAGCAAAAATGCGGCCATCGTATCTACCATTGCCTCCATGGCTCATCATTTGAAGCTGAAGGTTACGGCAGAAGGCGTAGAAAACGAGGAACAGCTTCATTTTTTGCAGGCCCAGGAATGTCATGAAGGGCAGGGGTATTACTTTAGTCGTCCTATTCCGGCAGAAGCCTTTGAAAAATTATTTTTACGCGAGCCTATGAATTGGCTGTCTCAGGATAGTATGTAGTTTACTTGCATTTTGCAAACGGGTGAGTTATACTATATAACATCCTGATTCAGTTGTTTGACAATAGTTTGATCATGTCCACATAAGAATTGAGATATTTTAAAATGCGGGTGTAGTTCAATGGTAGAACTTCAGCCTTCCAAGCTGATAGCGTGGGTTCGATTCCCATCACCCGCTTTCTTGTTTTGAGACGTTAGAAACCCTTGTACTGCAAGGGTTTTTGTTTTGCTCATAATTAGATGAACATACTTTAGCCGGGGGGTCCATTGGGTATCCCGGTTTTTTTACGTTCTTATGAACCATATTTTACACTATTATACAAAACGAAAATCCAAATATTTCTCTTATATGCTATAAATAAACAGATAAAAAGAACTATTTACCATCCCCTAAAAAATAAGTATAGTCGCATCAATGGAATATAATACAAAAAAAGGATGGTGTACCTGTGATGAGGAAATTTTCTTTTCTTTTTTTAGCCTTAACGTTTGTGCTCTTCACCTTTCCGGTAAGTTCTACGTTCGCTGCGGCTGACTTTCCGAATACGTCGACGAATGGATTGACTGGCTTTGCTGGACAGGCTAAAAATGAAAATGGGGCTTCCAAGCCTAGTACAACCGGGGGAAAAAATGGGCAGGTTATCTATATCAACAATCTAAATGATTTGAAAAATCAGTTAGGGGATTCCACTCCGAAAATTTTGGTGATTGAAAAGAATATTTCTGCCTCCTCTAAAACCGTCGTCAACATTGGCTCCAACAAATCACTTATTGGCTCTTACGCGCAAAACAAGCTGGTCAATATTCATTTGAAAACAACAGCTAACTCCGGAAATGTAATCTTTCAAAATTTAACCTTTGAGCACAGTGCCAACATTAAAGGCAACGATGACATCCAGCTATATCTTACTGCGGGTACTAATTATTGGATTGATCATGTTACTTTTGCGGGTCACAATTATGATCCGAATGGTTCGGATTTGGACAAGCTTTTGTATGTAGGACAATCGGCCGATTATGTAACCATCAGTAATTCGAAGTTTGCTAATCACAAATATGGTCTCATTCTGGGCTACCCTGATGATAGCAATAAAAATTATGATGGCATGCCCCATATCACAATCGCCAATAATTATTTTGAAAACTTGCTTGTCCGTGGTCCAGGGCTTATGAGATACGGATATTTCCATGTTAAAAATAACTATATCAATAATTTCCAGTTGGCTTACACAATAGCTACCAATGCAAGAATTTATTCGGAGTACAACTACTTTGGCAAAGGTAGTGAAAAGGGTGGAATTCTCGATGATAAAGCCAATGGCGAGTTTAAAGATGTGGGTAGTTATCCTGCCATCAAGAACCAAAAATCGCCTGTGACCCGTTGGAATCCAAGCAAGAACTACAGCTACCAGGTTCAAACTCCTGAGTATACGAAAGAGTTTGTAACTAAATATGCTGGTTCTTCTAATACAACTTTGGTATTCGGAAAATAACCCTCATTTTGTTTGCAAATCTGTTTTGTTCTGTTATACTGACTGCAAGCAAGTATCCCATGAAAAGGAAGGTAACCATACGTCCGATGAAGTAAGCACACTGATTTTCCCATTCAACTGCACAGTTACTGGCAGGCGGCTGTAAGCTGCAACGGGGAGAAGTGTGTCTGAAATGAGAGTTGGGACGTATACGTTTATTCCGGAACGGGAGTCATTTTTTTCGTTCATGGTTTTATTTGTGCATAAGCGTATGTTCTGAAACGATTCATAGCAGTCATTCTGTATTCCTTGTATGCAAGCCGCAGCCTTCTGCGGCTTTTTTTATTGCTTCCGGTGTGGAAACCGGACTGGGAAAGGATGATCGTGGTATGAAAACGATTTTACGTGTTCGAAATGTAATAAAGGAATGGAACGGAACCTCTTTGTTTGAGAATGTGTCAATGGATATGACAGAGGGAGAGCGGCTCGCGCTGTTTGGAAGAAATGGAGCAGGCAAAACGACACTATTACGAATACTGCTGGGTGATGAAGCGCCAACCTCTGGTCAAGTAGAGCATGATTTGCCGCTGGAAGAGCGGGGCTGGCTGAAGCAGCAGGATACAGTGAATTTGTCTCGAACTGCACTGGAGGCCGCACAGCAGGCTAGCCCTCAGCACTGGCGTCTCAAGCAAACGTTGGGACAGTTGGAAGCTGAGTTGACCGATGCTGGGAAGGATACGGAGCACCATCTGGAGCGTTATGGCGAGCTGATGGATGAATATGAACGCCTGCAAGGCTTTGCCTGGGAGTCTGAGGTGGAAAAGGCGCTTACCCGAATGGGAATGCCTGCGGAGACGTGGTCCATTGCTTATGGTGACCTGAGTGGCGGGCAGAAGACGAGAGTGCGGCTGGCCGGGCTGATGGTCAGTCAGCCGAAGCTGCTGGTGCTGGATGAGCCGACCAACCATCTAGATGCCGAAAGCTTGCTTTGGCTGGAGCAGTGGCTGTCCACGTATCACGGAACGCTGCTGTTTGTATCGCATGACAGAGCCTTTTTGGATAAGGTGGCTACCAGCATAGTTGAGCTGGCATCCACGGGCATTGAGCGCTATAAAGGCGGCTATAAGGAGTATAAAGCGCAAAAGGAGCGCGAACTGCGAGAGCAGGAAGCCAGCTATCGGAAGCAGGAACTGGCGAGACAGGCGTTGGAGGAAACGATTCGAAATTACAATGAATGGTTTAATCGAGCGCATCGTGCAGCCTCCGATGTTGAGGTGGGTATTACGCAGAGCTTTTATAAGGCCAAGGCTAATAAAAATATTTCCCGTTATCATGCGAAGGAGAAGGAGTTGGAGCGGCTGGAAGCCAATCGGGTGGAAAAGCCGCGTGAAGCTGCGTCTTTGCATATGAAATTAAGTGACAGCGGGTTTCAGGCTAAATATTTGCTGCGTGCCGAGCAGGTTGGCTTTAGCTACGGCGACCGTGTCATTGTGAAGGATCTTAATCTGAACATTGCGCGTGGTGATCGCCTCGCCGTTCGGGGACCGAATGGAATTGGCAAGACCACGCTGCTTCGATTATTAACAGGTCAGTTGGAGACTCAGACCGGAAAAATTACAGCCAATCCACAGTTGAAGATCGGATATTTCTCACAGGAGCTGGAGCAGCTTCCAGAGCATCAGACGTTGCTGGACAGTCTGCTTTCCCTCCCGACAATGACACAGACGAAAGCGAGAACGGTGCTGGGCTGCTTTCTTTTTGCCAGAGAAGACGTATTCAAAAGGATCGGGACGCTCAGTATGGGGGAGAAATGCAAAGCAGCTTTTCTACGCTTGTTCTTTAGTGGAGCCAATCTGTTGGTGCTGGATGAGCCGACAAATTACTTTGATATTGAAACCCGTGAGATTGTCGAGGATTCTCTGCGCAGCTATGACGGGGCGTTGGTGCTTGTCTCGCATGACCGGGAGCTGGTGCGGTGCACGGCAACCCGGCTGCTCGATATGAAGCCGGGAGGCGGATATGAGATCTATGAGGGAACAGCCGACGAAAAGCAAGAAGACGAGCGAAGCCGTCAAGAGGAGCCGGAGGATCAGGAGCAGCGCGAGGAGCGTCTGCGATTACAGTTGCGTCTTACGGAGCTGATGGGAATGACGGGTATGATGGATGAGAATGATGAGCATCTGAGCGAAATCAGACACATTCGTGCCAAGCTGGATCAGCTGGATTTTCCCGGTATCCACAAGAATGAAGTGTAGGCCCTGCTTGCCAAAGCGCGGTAGTTTGCATATAATAATGAACAATAGTTCGAAATTAAAAATGTCTTGATGGAGAAGAGTAGGCAGTGTCCGATTGAACAGGGAGGAAGCGCCGTAGGATTGAGAGCGTTTCTGCAAATAATGGGCTGTTGAAGTTCGCTCCGGAGCAGTTCCTTGAACCTCAAGCGTCATGTAGATGGCGAATGGGCAAGTAGAGGATACCGGTTCACGACCGTTACAACGTGCAGAGCGAGATGATGATGCATAGCGTGAATAAGCACCTGTATTTGCCGATAGGCAGAGTAATAGGTGAGGTGAGCTGAGCTTGATTGTCTAACGAGGGTGGTACCACGGTCTTTTCGTCCCTTACCGGGAGAAAGGACCTTTTTTTGTTGTCTGAAAAGCTGGAGATGAAGAAAGGGGACTGAACAGGCGATGAGCGAAACCATCCAAATGAAGGAACATTTGCTGGCCTTGAAGGAAGAAGCACTGGAAGTATTGGAGAAGGTGGCAACAGCCAAGGAACTGGCTGACCTGCGGGTTAAATATTCGGGTAAAAAGGGTGCGTTGACTGAGATATTGCGCGGTATGGGCAAGCTGAGTGCGGAAGAGCGTCCGGTTGTTGGACAGGTAGCCAATGAAGTGCGCGAGGCAATTGAAGAAGTGGTCAACCGCAAACAGGACGAGTTCACGAAAGCAGAAACGAATGAACGTCTGCAAGCGGAAAAAATCGACGTTACACTGCCTGGACGCGCGTTGCCGCAAGGCGGACTTCACCCGCTCAACAAAGTGATTGAGCAGATCGAAGACATTTTCACAGGGATGGGTTATCGAGTGGCTGAGGGACCACAGGCAGAGACGGATTATTACAACTTCGAAGCATTGAATTTGCCTAAAAATCACCCGGCACGCGATATGCAGGATTCCTTTTACCTGACCGAGGATCTGTTAATGCGTACCCATACGTCACCGGTTCAGATTCGCGCGATGGAAGCCATGAAGGGTGAAACACCTATTAAGGTCATTTGTCCGGGTACGGTTTTCCGCCGTGATGATGACGATGCAACACATTCCTTCCAATTCCACCAAATTGAAGGACTTGTGATTGGAAAAGACATTCGCATGAGTGATTTGAAAGGAACCTTGCTGCAATTCGCACGCGAAATGTTCGGGGAATCGACCGAAATTCGTCTGCGTCCAAGCTTTTTTCCATTCACCGAGCCGAGCGCTGAAGTTGACGTTACCTTTGTAAAGAAAAATGGCGAACGTGTGTGGATTGAGATTTTGGGCTGTGGCATGGTGCATCCGAAAGTACTGGAAATGGGTGGTTTTGATCCCGAGGTGTACAGTGGCTTTGCATTCGGTATGGGTGTAGAGCGGATTGCCATTTTGAAATACGGCATTGACGATATTCGTCATTTCTATAACAGCGACCTGTCGTTCTTGAAACAGTTTGCGCGTCAATAAACAACTATATCAAGGGAAGTGAACCCATATGAAAGTATCATTCGAGTGGCTGTCCGATTATGTATCGCTGGATCAGGTGAGCGCGGAGGAGCTGGCAGAGAAAATCACCCGTTCGGGCATTGAAATAGATGAAGTCGAACATCGCAATCAAGGGATTACTGGCGTTGTTGTCGGCTATGTCAAAAGCAAGGAAAAGCATCCGGATGCGGATAAACTGAATGTGTGTATTGTCGATGCGGGTCAGGGAGAAGATCTGCAAATCGTGTGTGGTGCCAAAAACGTGGACGCAGGTCAAAAGGTTCCTGTTGCCGTTGTGGGTGCAAAGCTGCCGGGAGATTTTCATATTAAGAAGGCCAAGCTGCGTGGTGTTGTGTCCATGGGCATGATCTGCTCGGCTAAGGAACTGGGTATGAATGACAAGCTGCTGCCAAAGGAATTGCAGGAAGGCATTCTGGTGCTGCCGGAGGATGCTGAAATTGGTACGCCGATTACGAAGCTGCTGGGACTGGATGATTACGTACTGGATTTTGATCTGACGCCAAACCGCTCGGACTGCTTGAGCATGCACGGAGCAGCCTATGAAGTAAGCGCCATTCTGGGACGAGATATTTCGTTGGCTGACCCGGCTAAGGATCTGGTGGAAATCAGTGATGCGGCGGCAGACCATCTGTCCGTGAAGGTAGATACTCCTGAGCTGTGTACACACTATGCAGCCCGTTATATTACAGGTGTAAAAGTGGGGGCTTCCCCGTTGTGGATTCAAAACCGCCTGATGGCAGCGGGTATTCGTCCGATCAACAACATCGTGGATATTACGAACTATGTCATGCTGGAATACGGTCAGCCGTTGCATGCTTTTGACGCGGATAAGCTGGAAAATGGCAACATTGAAGTTCGGCTCGCTCGCGCAGGCGAAACCTTAATTACGCTGGATGATCAGGAACGTAAGCTGGAGCCGCAAATGCTGCTGATTACGGACGGTGTGAAGCCGATTGCACTGGCAGGTGTGATGGGTGGGGCTAATTCGGAAGTGACAGATGCGACTGTCAGCATTGCGCTGGAATCCGCGAAGTTTGATGGCGGTACGGTGCGCAAAACCTCCCGTCAACTTGGACTTCGCTCGGAGGCGAGTCTGCGTTTTGAAAAAGAGGTTGATCCGGGTGCCGTTGTACCTGCTGTAAACCGTGCGGCAGCACTGATCCAACGTTACGCAGGGGGAACTGTACATCAAGGTATCGTAGAATCTGCTTCTGCAAAAGCTGAAAATCGCATTATCAAGCTGTCGCTAGATAAAATAAATCGATATTTGGGAACAGAGCTGTCACTGCTTGAGGTTAAAACGATTTTTGGCAGACTGCATTTTGGTTGCGGTGATGCAGAGCAAGGCGTGATGGAAGTTGAAGTGCCTACGCGCCGCGGGGATATCACCATTGATGTGGATCTTATCGAAGAAGTGGCTCGTCTATATGGCTACGACAACATTCCGACGACGCCGATTGAAGGGCCGACCACTCCGGGTGCATTGACGGCATCACAATCATTGCGTCGTTCTTTGCGCAAATTGCTGGTGCATGGCGGCTGGCAAGAGACAATCAGTTATTCGTTCGTACATC
Organism: Paenibacillus kribbensis; assembly: GCF_001705305.1. Taxonomy (GTDB): domain Bacteria; phylum Bacillota; class Bacilli; order Paenibacillales; family Paenibacillaceae; genus Paenibacillus; species Paenibacillus kribbensis_B. Next base: position 126,527 of record NZ_MCBP01000010.1, on the reverse strand, counting down.
CGCAGAGTGCGGGCTTGTTTAATGCCCTGACAGAAGGCAGCCATCCGGTTCGTTTGGCGATGCCTATGAGCGAAGACCGCAGCGTTCTGCGCACGAGCATTATTCCGCAGATGCTGGATACAGCGGTATACAACATGAACCGGAAGCAGGAGAATCTGGCGATTTTTGAAATAGGCACTGTATTTTACACAGAGGAGCAAACATTAACCCGTCAGCCGCAGGAAATTCAAGTGCTCAGTCTGTTGTTGACTGGTGTGCGCCGTGAAAAGCAATGGAACATCGGTGCTGAGAAGGTCGATTTCTTTGATATTAAAGGGGCACTTGAAACGGTGTTCGACTATTTTGGGTTGAGTGCAAGCATTCGTTATGTAGCTGACCAACCACAAAGTTATCATCCGGGACGTTCCGCTTCGGTATGGCTGGATGTGAATGGAAGCTCCCGGCGGATCGGCACGATTGGGCAGATCCATCCGGAATTGCAGCAGTCTTATGGACTGAATGATACGTATGTGGCGGAAATTGCATTACAGCAAATCGTTGAACATGCCAACAATCACATCCAATTTAGAGAGCTGGCTCGCTTCCCGTCCGTGGAACGTGATATTGCTCTCGTGGTTGACAAAGACGTTGAGGCAGGTGAACTGCTTCGTGTTATTTACGCTGCAGGCGGAGAACTGTTGCAGGATGCACGGGTGTTTGACGTATTTACAGGCAGCAAGCTTGGTGAGGACAAGAAGAGCGTAGCTATATCCCTGACCTACCGTCATTGGGAGCACACGCTGACGGATGAAGAAATTAATGCAGCGCATTCTCCTGTCGTTACGTCTCTGGAGCAAACTTTTGGAGCGGAATTGAGAAAGTAGCAGGAAATGCGGGAAGCCGTATCGAATCTTAGTGACAGAGGTTCGATACGGCTTTTTGGCCTATCATCGTTGAAGCTCTCTACTCTGATATTCACCCGCTGCGGGGAAGCCGGACTATGGGGTTGAAAGCTCCACCAAGGGCGGGGTACCATAGAATCGGACACAACTTAGAATCAACATACAGTAGTATTGAAGGAGGGCATAATTGTGACTACACCGGATCGTACTCGCGTCACTGTAGAGATCTACGGTACTTCTTATAGACTCGTCGGCAGTAATCCCGATTATATGAAACAGGTTGCCAGTTACGTGGATGAACGCATGCACGGCATTTCTCAAGCTCATTCGCGTCTGGATATGCCCCGAATTGCCGTGCTGGCTGCAGTCCATATGGCAGAAGAGGCTGTACAAATTCAGGAAATTCAAAGCCAAATGAACCGATTAGCTGCGGAACGTGCCGAACTCCGGGGAGAGCTGGCGCAACTCCAGACAGCCCTGGGAGAACAGCAGCAGAAAAATACAGATATGAAGCAGTCTCTTATTCAATTGAAGGAAGAGAAGGAAGCGACCGAGAAGAAGCTGGCAGAAACCGAATCCGTATCAGCCAAGGAAATTGCTGCATTGAGGATAAGGCTGGAACAGCAGGAGAAGAAAGCAGCCGAGCTTGAAAATGAGCAAAAGCAGGCTAAACGTGAATTGGAGGAGTCCCGTCAAGAAGCTTCCCGTAAATTGAAAGAGCAGCAGGAAGCGGCGAATGCCCGTATACGGCAGGCGGAGGAGCAGACGAAGAAGGAATTGGCTGAGGCGGTGAAGCAGTCTGAAGCCAAGCTTTTGGCTGCGGAGAAGGCTCATCAGGAGCGTCAACGCGCAGAATTGGACAAGCAGCGTACTGCTTTGCAGCAGGAGCATAGCCAGAAGGTAACAGAATGGCAGACCAAGTGTTCCGGGCTGAATGAGCAGCTAGAGCAGGAGCGTACACAGGCACAGCAAGAGCTGAATGAGAGAAATCTCCAGCACCAGGAAGCGGAGAAACGGGCCGAGGAAGCTGCGCTGGAGCAGGAGATTCGGATCGAGGAGCTTCAGGAGCAGTTGGACGAGGTACAGGCCGGCAAAGCAGAGCTCGCATCCCGTTTGGGAGAAGCGCAAGAGCAAGCTGCATTATTGAAGCAGCAGCAGACCGAGCTGGAGTCCCAGCTGGAAACGCAGCGGCAGGCCGCAGCAGAACGGGAACAGGCGGATGCGCTTGCGCGTGAAGAGCTGCAAGAGCGTTATGATCTTTTGGCTACGGAAGCCAAGGCTGTGCAGCAGCAAGCGGCTAAGCTGGAGGAAGAGCAGCGCCGGATGCACAAGCTGCTGGAGCAGGCGCACGTATCCTCTCGCAAGTTGCAAAGCGAACTGGCTGCACTGGCTGAAAGTGAGAAGTCATGGCAGAAGCTTGCTGAGGAGCGTCAGCATGCCGTCGATGAATTGGAGCTTTCGCTACAGGAGGCACGAGAGCAGAAGAAAATAACGCAGGAGCAATTACAGCATGCTGAGGCAGAAGTAGAAGCTGTTAATAGCAAGTTTGCGGCACAGCAGCAGCGTCTGTTACAACTGGAAGCCAAAATCAAAGAGCTTTCGTCTGAGCAAATACGTGTCCAGGATGAGTTGAAGAAGGTAAACGGTCGTGAGCAAGAAGGAATACAGGCCTACAACCTGCTTCAGGAGCAGCATCGCAGCATGAAGAGCCGGGCTCAGCAATTGGAGCAGAACATAAAGAAACTCCAGCGTGAAGATACCGAACGGCAGAGTGAATTGGAACGTACCGCAGAAGAATTGTTGGAATGGCAGTTTAAATATGAGCAGTTGAAGGCCGAGGTGGAACGTTGGGAGGCTGAAGACGCTGCACGTAAGGAAGAATTTGCTTCGTGGGAACGTGAAATAGCCGTAACGGTTGAACAAAAGGAGCAACTGCAGGAGGAGATCCGTTTGGCAGTTGAAGCTGCCGAAACGGCCAAGGCTGAACAGCAATCTGTAGAGCAGGAACGGCTTGCTTTACAGTCTGAGCTTAATGAAGTGGGTCAAAAATATGAAATGGCGGCTCATCAGCTCCGTCTTTTGCAAGTTCAACAGGATGTAGATCGGGAAAATACAGAAAAGATTTCAACGGAATTGCACCAATTGCAGGAAGAATACACCAAGCTTCAAACGGAGTACAATGAATGGATTGAGCTCATCGAACAGGATCAGTAGATACGGATTATAGATGTAACGCAAATCCCCGGCTGCTTATCGCCGGGGATTATTTGTATATTGGATTCACCGTAGGTGTGTGCATGACAAAAAGCTGTCCTTTGGCAGAATAAATCTGCTTGGGACAGCTTTGCCGCGGTGTAAACTGAAAATTAATTCTTGGCCTTACGACCAGCTTCAAAAGGTGTCGATACCGGAATGAACAGGTCGATAATCCCGATAACCAATGCAGCGAGCAATGCGCCCATCACAGAAACACTCACACTGGTCACAATATATTGAGCCACCCAGATAACCAGAGCGCTCACCAGAAAACCTACGATACCGCGTCCGAATGGAGAAACGCGCCGACCGAACATGGCCTCAATAATATAACCAATCAAGGCAATGACAATCGCAAGGATCAGCGCGCTCCAAAAGCCGCCTACACTAAATCCGGGAACGATCCAGCTTACGACCATCAGAACCAGGGCGGCCACGATGAAACGCACAATGTGCCCAAGAATGCTCACGGAATAACCTCCTTCGTTTTTTTGAAATTACAGGGTTAGACAAAGGTTAGTGTGTAGCATAGGGAGCTTTCTTATGTGTAAAACAGTGTTGGCAAATAGCGTAAGTTTGCGGCTTTCGGTATAATATAGATATAAGTGAAAGGAGTAGTGAAGTTGGACTCTAAAATTTTTAAAACCCTTGAATACCAAAAAATTCTAAATAAACTAAGTCACTATGCCCAAACAGCAACAGGCCAGCAAACAGCTCTTCGCCTACAGCCCAGCGATGATTTGGAGCATATCAAGAAAATGCTGAAAGGCACGGATGAGGCCTATGCCGCTGATCGGCTCAAAGGAGTGCCTTCATTTAACGGAGTGGTGGACATTACTCCGGCGGTGAAACGCGCACGTATTGGCGGAACGCTGAGTCCGCAGGAGCTGCTTGGCATTCGGACTACAGTGCAGGCTGCACGTCGTATACAGGTGTACGTAGAAAGTCTGCATGAGGAAAATCCTGTCGAAACCTTGCTGTTTTGGAGTGAGCAGCTTTCAGAGCAGAGAAGCTTGGAAAACTCGATTAAAGGCTGCATTGACGAAAACGCAGAGGTGCTGGATTCTGCCAGTACAGAGCTTTCGCAAATTCGCCGGGAGCTGCGCTCAGGTGAAGTGCGTATTCGTGAAAAGCTGGATTCCATGATTCGTTCCTCCACCGTCTCCAAAATGCTACAGGATCAGTTGATTACAATTCGTGGAGATCGTTTTGTAATTCCGGTTAAGGCTGAATACCGCTCTTATTTTGGCGGAATTGTGCATGATCAATCCGGGTCCGGTGCAACGCTGTTTATCGAGCCTGAATCGATTGTATCTATGAACAACAAGCTGAGGGAAACACGACTGAGAGAAGAACGTGAAATTGAAGTCATTTTACAAAAGCTGACCGCGCTTGTCGCCGAACAAGCGGATATGCTGCTGTATGACGTGGACATTTTGGGCAATCTTGATTTTATTTTTGCAAAAGCGCGTCTCGCCCGTGAAATGAAGGCCACCTTGCCTTTGATGAATGATCGCGGATACTTGAAGCTGAAAAAAGGCAGGCATCCTCTAATCTCGTTGGAGCAGGTCGTTCCCATTGACGTGGAGCTGGGCAATTCCTACACCTCCATTATCGTTACGGGACCGAATACAGGGGGAAAGACAGTTACCCTGAAAACCATCGGTCTGCTAAGCTTGATGGCGATGTCGGGACTTTTTGTACCTGTTGAGGATGAAAGTCAGCTATGCGTATTTGATGCCATCTATGCGGATATTGGTGACGAGCAGAGCATTGAGCAAAACTTGAGTACCTTTTCCAGCCATATGACCAACATCATTAGCATTCTGAAAAATATGACACCTAAAAGCCTTGTGTTGCTTGATGAGGTGGGAGCAGGAACAGATCCGGCGGAAGGCTCGGCGCTGGCTGTATCTATTTTGGAGCATATGCATGCAATGGGTTGCCGTATGGTTGCGACGACTCACTATAGTGAATTGAAGGCGTATGCCTATGAGCGCAAAGGAATCATTAATGCAAGCATGGAATTTGATGTCGCTACATTAAGCCCGACTTATCGTCTTTTGGTCGGTGTACCTGGACGAAGCAACGCTTTTGCCATTGCCGAGCGATTGGGCTTGCCGAGCCGTATTTTAGACTATGCCCGTGGTGAGGTAACGGAAGAAGATCAGCGCGTTGAGCACATGATTGCGTCACTGGAGCAGAACCGTTTGACGGCTGAGCAGGAGCGGGAGAAGGCGGAGCAGCTGCGTAGGGAAATGGAAGCATTGCGCAGCCGTCACCAGACTGAGCTGGATAAGCTGGAGTCACAACGGGACCGTATGCTGGAAAAAGCAGAGGATGAAGCAAGAGTTCTAGTAGATAAGGCTCGTAGCGAAGCAGAGAAAATCATCAACGATTTGCGCAAACTGGCTCAGGAAGAAGGAGCTTCTGTTAAGGAGCATAAGCTGATTGCAGCTCGTAAAGAGCTGGATGAGGCTGAACCTAAGCTACGCAAGAAGAACACGGTCAAACGTCCTGCTACACGTACTCGTTCTATTATGGCCGGAGATGAGGTTTCGGTTCATAGCTTGAACAAAAAAGGCCATGTGGTCGAGCTATCAGGAAGCAAGGAAGCTGTCGTTCAACTGGGTATCATGAAAATGAAGGTCAGTCTGGATGATTTGGAGCTGCTACAGCCTGCTCAAACGCCTGCACCAAGGGTTCAAAAGCCAGTCACAGGCGTCAAACGAACGAGGGATGATAATGTACGCAATGAGCTTGATCTTCGGGGAGCGAATGTGGAGGAAGCTCTAATAGAGGTAGATCGTTTCATGGATGAAGCATTTTTAGCCAATCTCGGTCAGGTTCACATTATTCATGGCAAAGGCACGGGGGTTTTGCGTACTGGGATTCAGGAATATCTTCGCAAGCATAAGCATGTGAAAAGCTACCGCATTGGCAATTACAATGAAGGCGGCACAGGGGTAACTGTTGCTGAATTGGAATGAGCTACGGGTTTGCCGGCTTCTGCCGGCAATGCTTTGTAGAACGGGAGGGACGAAGTGAAGATGGCGATTGATGAATTGCTATCACATCCGTTGGGAATGATGCTGGGCTATTTCTCGGTGGCGGTGCTGGAGCTGATTGTATTTTTGTCATGCTTTGAGCTCGTAACCCGGTATAAATGCTGGGAAGAGATCAAGCGTGGAAATATTTCGGTAGCGATGGCTACGGGCGGGAAAATGTTCGGCATCTGCAACGTGCTCCGCTTTGCCATGGAAGCCAAATCCAGTGTGTATGATACGATGATTTGGTCATTCGTTGGCTTTTTACTGCTGCTTGCGGCGTATTTTCTGTTTGAGTTTCTGACACCGGTATTTTCTATCGATCAGGAGATTAAAGAGGATAACCGCGCTGTCGGCTTGTTCTCCATGATTATTTCGATATCATTATCTTATGTCATTGGTGCTAGTGTGACTTGACACATCCTGTATACTAAAGCTTGGTATACGCTTGGGAACGGAAGGATGATAAAGCTTGGAAATGACTATTTGTCCATGGTGTAACATGGAAATTATTTGGGATGAAGAACTGGGCCCTGAAGAAGAGTGTCCTTATTGCCATAATGACCTGAAAGGATACTCAGATATAAACGATGATGAAGATGAGTCTGAGTCGACTTCTGCGTCTGTACACAGACATGCGGCTGAGAATCGGCACGAACATACAAAACACGATCATGCTGCATCTGGCAGCTCATTGCTTCATTCTCAAGAGAAGGAAGCATTAAAGGGCTATCGTACACTGAGCATTCAGCTTGGCGATGATGAGGAGCAGGATATTTTATATGAAGCAGAAGATGAAGCCGTAGTTGAAAAGCCAGAGGGCGCTCCATTGTTGCAGGACAACGAACTTCATAAGATGCCTGTGTTGCATACCCTGCAAAAATTTGAAGAAAGCGGTGCGGATTTGATGGCTTATGAGCAAGGCGCTGAACAAATACTGGATAGACAGGATGAAGTTCTTGAATGCTCTCAGTGCGGAGAATATATGCTGCATGCGGGAATGCAAACTGTAACCGGAGAAGGCTTTGAACCGTCGCGCTCTCCTGCGCTTGGCCGACCTGTTCTGGATTTGCCTTTTGTCTTAAATGTTTATGTGTGTCCGAGCTGTTTCCATGTTCAGCAGACGCTTTCAGAGGATGACCGACTGCGGATGCTGGAGAAGCTCAGTGGTATTTCCAGCAATTAAATAGCAATCCCCCGGATAGTCCCTAGCTTGATAGGGGCATCTTAAATCGAAGAAATCTTAATGCAAGCTGACTTGTATGTCATAAGCTGATGGGTGATTTTCGGTTAGGGGGAACTGCATTGAAATCAAACCTAAACGGACAATCCATTCTGCTGCTAAGCCTGAATGGATTGTTTGTGTTTGCAGCAGCTTTGTCCGGCACTTTTCTTAACGTGTATTTGTGGAAAAGCAGACAGGATTATGCAATGATTGGTTGGTTTAATGTCAGCCAGCAAATTGCACTTGGAATTATGGTCTGGGTGGCTGGGAAATGGGTCAAGGAACATAACAAAATGAATGCTCTGCGCGTAGGGACCGCCATGTCCGGCTTATTTTATTTGGTCGTATTATATACGGGACCGCAGGCTGTGAACTACATATGGCCGCTCGGGATGTTGTTGGGGGCAGCGTTGGGTTTATTCTGGCTGGCGTTTAATGTGATTTTTTTTGAAGTCACAGACCAGGTAAGCCGTGATCATTTTAACGGCTGGGTGGGTTTGCTGGGCTCATTTTCTGGCATTGTGGGTCCTTGGTTGTCCGGCTGGATTATTGCCCGAATGGAGGATGATGCCGGTTATCGCGTGATCTTCAGCATTTCCCTGGCATTTTATGTCGTGGGGGTGGTGCTGAGTTTCTTTCTACGTAAGCGCAAAACGACAGGAAAATACAATTGGAAGGAGCCCAAGCAGCGATTGTCACAAAAAGGGAGTATGTGGCGTCCGTTGTCGTTATCCCTTGTTGCACAGGGCATCCGTGAAGGTGTTTTTGCCTTCCTGATTACACTGCTTGTGTATGTAGTAACGCAGCAGGAGTGGAAGCTGGCACAGTTTTCACTTATTACGTCAGGTGTTTCGTTTTTCAGCTTTTGGGCTGTTGGCAAATGGCTCAAACCACACTATCGCTCTGCTGGTATGCTTTTGGGTGCCGTGCTGCTGGTGATTGTGCTTTTACCATTATTGTGGCACATGGGATATAGCACGCTACTGATCATGGGGATAGGCACCGCCTTGTTCATGCCTCTGTATTTAATTCCCATGATTTCTGCAAGCTTTGATCTAATGGGAACGAGCAAAGGAGATGCCAATCAGAGAGTGGAACTTGTTGTACTGCGTGAGCTATGCCTCATGGTCGGCCGATTGACTGGAACGCTCATTTTTTTGGGTGTGTTAAGTATTAGCAAGGCCCCTGCTGCGATGATCTGGTTGTTAATTGGACTAGCATTAATGCCGGTGGCTGGATGGTTCTTCATGCGAAATGTGCTAAAAATGGAGCAAAACACAAAGCGGAACACATCTCATTCCAATGCACGACGCTGGCACAAGCAAACCGAATAGTCTGAAAAGGCAATTAAAAAACCTCCAGATCCACTTTAGATGTGGCAGGAGGTTTTTCGCGGTACATATGATTAGACCACTGGCTTCGTTGTTTCGGGCGATGGACTGGTGGTGCGGGTTAGTGAAAAAAGCTCCAGTTCAGGTCGCTGTGTGCCTGTCAGTTCATCAGCCAATAGCTGTGCGGCCATCATACTGGTAACCGTCCCATTTCCCCCGTACCCCTCTACAAAGTAGCAGTTCGGGAAACGCGGATGCGGACCAATATAGGGCAGTCCGTCATGAGAGGAGCCGAACACGGCAGCCCATGCATAATCAATCTGAAAAGGCACATCGGGAAAATGCTCCTGTAACGCTTGTAACAGCTTTTTCTGTTGGTACAGCAGCCTGATTTCACGCTGGTTCGAATCCAGCACAGGCTCATCCAAACCACCGATAATGATACGTCCATCTTGTGTTGAGCGTATGTACAGATAGGGCCGTGCAGTTTCCCAGATCAGACACTGTTCGTGCCACAAGGATGAATTTTCTACCGGATTGGTGACGATAGCATAAGAGCTTTCCAGTACGGCACCGCGATCCACTTTAATCTCCTGTGTTTCATAACCTGTTGCAAAAATGACTTTTTTCGCCCGGATGGTCCCACCGCTGGTATAACAAACGACCTCATCCTCGCCGAATTCAAAATGCTTGGCTTCCGTATGCTCATACAAGCGCACACCAAGACGATTCGCGGATTGCAACAGTCCTTTGGCAAAACGAAATGGATTAACCTCGGCATCTTCGTGGGTGTACAGTGCTGCCGGCCTTCGAAAAGGAAACCGGGCAGCCACCTGCTGCTCATCCCAGTATTCCACCGGGAAACCAAATCGGGTTAGCTGCTTGTATTCTTCCTGTAGCACCTGCACATCCTCCGGTGTACTTGCATAGTACAGGCTGCTGCGTCGAATAAAGAAAGGATCGATATCCAGCGTAGTCGCCAGCTTTTCTAACTGATCCAGAGCATCCTTGCACATCCGGTAAAACAGCACGCCGTTAGTCTCACCAAGCGTATGTATAAAAGAGGTTAATGTCTTGTCATTACTATATTGCAGCAGCCCGGTATTCGCCGAAGAACTTCCATGAGCCAGCTTGCGCTTGTCGATAAGTACTGTATTCACCTGTCGTTCTCCCAACAGCCGAGCGCAGAGCGACCCGCTCATTCCGCCTCCGATAATCAGCACGTCACAATCCAACTCCTCTGTCAAAGGCGGAAAGTCCAGCGGCTGCTCCAACGTACTCGGCCAATAGGTATTCCCACTAATCAGATCCATATCATAGAACTCCTTATAGGCAATATGTAGTATCTCATATATGTCGTACATAGTATTTCGCGAAACGGACAAGATAACCAGCGTGCAACAAAACATTTTAAGGAGGCACAGACTATGCAATCTATGAACATGCAACCTTTGACTGGCAAAGAGCTGGAGTACATCGTGGACTCCATTTCTAACGAAGAACTTTTGCTCAAGCAATGTGCGGCGACAGCAGCGTCTATTCAGCAGCCAGCCATTCAACAAGTCTGCTTGCAGTTCGCGAGAACGCACGAACACCACATGAACCTGCTCTTAAATGCCCTTCAACAGCACCAACAGCTTGCTCCTATGCAACCGCAGCAGTAATTCAGCACTCACCAATAAAGGAGGTATGACAGGATGTATCCACAGAACAATATGTCATTTATGCCCGTAGAAGATTTGCTCTATACCATTCTTGCTGATTTGAAACGTACAGTTGGGGAGTATACAACGGCGACTACCGAATCCAATTGTTCATCTGTACGCCAGATGTTCACTGACCTTACGAACGATACATTGCGCGCGCAAGGCGATCTGTATCGTCTGATGAGTCAGAACAATATGTACTCCATCACGTGCAAGGCGCTGCGCGCCGATGTGGATAAACAAATTCAAGAAGCTCGCAAGACTCAACAGGAATGCCAACAGTTCATTCAGCAAAAATCGTCCTCTGCAGGAGGATATGGTCAGCCTATGCATCAACAGGGACAGCCTTCTCATCAACACAACCCTTATTATATGTAAAACGGGTTAGCAATTTCCCATAACAGCCGTCCGTCTGCCGGGTTTACCGGGGCGGACGGTTTTTCTTTGCAGGTTTAAAGTACGTATTGTATGATGTATAGTAATCTCTTTTGATGGAGGCCTTATGTAGAATGACAGAACTTGATGATTTGAAATTAAAAGTATTGGAATTGTTAAAAGAAGATGCAAGAAGAACACCGACTTTGCTGGCTACTTTGCTGGGAGTTGACGAGCAGGATGTGCGTAAATCAATTAAAGAGCTTGAAGACCAGCATGTGATTGTCAAGTACGCCGCTGTGGTCAATTGGGATAAAGTCGATGACGAGAAGGTTACTGCTTTGATCGAAGTACAGATTACACCTGAGCGTGGAAGAGGCTTTGAAGGCATTGCCGAACGGATCTATTTGTATCCGCAAGTGAAATCGGTTTATCTCATGTCCGGGGCATACGACTTGCTGGTGGAAGTTGAAGGCCGTAACCTCCGTGAGGTCGCTAATTTTGTGTCTGAAAAGCTGTCACCTATTGACTCCGTATTGTCCACCAAGACCAATTTTACACTAAAAAAATACAAGCAGGACGGAATTATCTTTGAGGACCATCAGGAAGATAATCGTCTGATGATTTCGCCGTAAAGGAAGATCATGATGAATCTCAAATCAGAAGTATTTACCGATAGCAACAAAGCCATGAGTTCCTATTTGTCCCCACTGGTACGCGAAATCCCGTCTTCGGGTATTCGTAAGTTTTTTGATTTGGTGGGGAGCAACAAGGATATTATTACCCTTGGGGTAGGTGAACCGGATTTCACCACCCCTTGGCATATGCGGGAAGCCTGCGTCTATTCGTTGGAGCGAGGCTTTACCAGCTATACGTCCAACGCGGGAACACCTGAATTGCGTGAAGCAATTAGTGAATATCTGAATGAGCAATTTGATGTCCGTTATGACCCGAAAAAGGAAATTATTGTGACGGTTGGTGGCAGCGAGGCGATTGATCTTGCCTTGCGTGCGTTAATCGTACCCGGCGACGAAATTCTCGTCCCTGAGCCGTGCTATATTTCATATTCTCCAATCACTTCGATTGGGGGCGGAATTCCGGTAGGCATCGAAACGTTTGCCAAGGATGAATTCAAACTGACCGCTGAGGCACTGGAGGCTAAAATTACACCTAAATCCAAGGTGCTGATTTTATGCTATCCGAGCAATCCGACCGGAGCTACGATGACTTATGAAGATTGGCTTCCGATTGCCGAACTCGTGGAAAAGCATGATTTAATCGTTATTTCGGATGAAATTTATGCCGAACTGAATTATGGCGATAAGCACGTCAGCTTTGCTTCTGTGCCGGGTATGATGGATCGTACGATTCTCGTTAGTGGTTTTTCCAAAGCCTTTGCCATGACAGGCTGGCGTATTGGATATACATGCGGGCATCCCGACCTGATTGCTGCTATGCTCAAAATCCATCAGTACACCGTCATGTGTGCGCCCTCCATGGGGCAAGTTGCGGCCCTGGAAGGCTTGCGGAATGGTTTGGGCGAGAAGGACCGGATGGTGGAAGCCTATAATCAGCGTCGCCGTCTGATGGTGGAGGGATTCCGGGACATTGGTCTGGAATGTCACGAGCCGCGGGGGGCCTTCTACGTTTTCCCTAGTATTCAAAGCACGGGACTCAGCTCGGATGAATTTGCACAGCGCCTTTTGACTGAGGCGAAGGTTGCGGCTGTGCCGGGGAATGTGTTCGGTTTGGGAGGCGAAGGTTACCTTCGCTGCTCATATGCGACTTCTGTCGGTCAGCTGACGGAAGCCCTGGATCGGATCGGCCATTTTGTAGAAAAAGTAAAAAAAGAAGGTTAAAATTATTTTTTTATGGTTAAAAAATAAAAAATAGTCTTTTATTTCTAAATTTATATGTTATAATTTGAAATCGAAAGCAGGAAGTTCAATTTTTCAAATTGCAGGAGGAATGCTCATGTCATATGTTGGATATCAATCGTCGCGTTCAATAGGATACGACATTTCTCTGGAAGATGAAATTTTGCTTCTGCGCAATGAGATGATGCGGACGTTTCAGGAAGAGCAGTCCTTCACCTCTGATCTTGTTATCGAGATCAGCTGCAAGCTCGATTTGAAAATCAATGAATACATGAAGCTGAATGGTACGGAGTGCAAGGTGTGACCGTGTGCAGCCAGCTGAACGTACGAGGAAGGCCGCAGGGCCTTCTTTTTTTGCGTTCACAACTTATGATATATTAGTGGCATGGAAGAGGGGGCGCACAGATGAGAGCAGGGATAAAATGGCTGTCACCATGGATTATCGGAATGCTGGCACTCGTACTATTGGCCGGATGTGGTGAACGGGACAAGGACAGCTTTTCCATTTTTATTATGGATAAAGGGGATGCTTCAGTCGTTCGTGATGAGCTGACACAAAAGCTTAAGGATAAGCTGGGCGGGCAGGCTCCCAATATCGAAATTTCAGTCAGCCCGCTGTACAACCAGCAGAAACTGGTCGTTGAGTATGCGGCTGGGGAGCATGATCTGTTTCTTTTACCGGAAGAGGATATGAAGCTGTATGGACAGAATGGCTCGAATCTTCCGTTAGACGATGCCTTTGACAAAAAAACGTATGCTCGGGGTGTGTTCGAGGGGGGCGTATTTGAGAAGAAGGGGCAGGGGGAAGAAGGCACAGATGTGATCAAGGAAACTCATTTATACGGGATTCCTGTGGATCAGATGAAGATGTTCAAGGACTTAAAATATAACTCAAAAACATTATTTGCTACCGTGCCTCCGCGTACAAGCAATAAGGAAGAGGCTATCAAGGTGCTGAAAGCACTCACGGAATGATAAGGGGGATGGAGTACGATGGGGATTTATACGAGAACAGGTGATGAGGGACAAACTTCGGTGATCGGCGGTCGGGTGTCCAAGGATGATGACCGTGTGGAGGCATACGGCACAATCGACGAGCTGAACAGCTTTGTAGGACAAGCCATCAGCTTTGCCGAAGGAGAAAGGTTTGCGGATATCCGGACCCAATTGGAGGAAATACAGCAGGAGCTGTTTGATTGCGGCTCGGATTTGGCATTTGTCAAAATCAATGAAAGCAAATATAAGGTGAAGGACGGGCTGGCAGAGCGGCTGGAAGGCTGGATTGATGCATGTCAGGAGGAAAATCCGAAGGTGGAGCGGTTTATTATACCGGGGGGCAGCACATTGTCTTCTACGCTACATGTTTGCCGTACAGTGTGTCGCCGTGCGGAACGCCGTGCTGTCACACTGGGGAAGCACACGGAAATTAATCCTGCGGTACGTCGGTATTTGAACCGTCTTTCCGATTATTTCTTTGTCGTGGCCCGCACAGCGAATGTGCGTCAGGGCGTACCCGATGTCGAATATGTGCGGAGTAAAAAAGTGTTCCGCAAATAAGGAGGCAACCGGGCATTTGTGATGGACTTGTACTATGAACCTATCGTGTATTTGATCCCTCCTGAAGAGGAGGGCATGCTGTTGAAGACGATTTTGCAGAAAAGAATGAACATTTCGCGGAAGCTGATATCCAAACTCAAGCTAACAGAGCAAGGGATCATGCTGAACGGGACACGAGTGTACATCAGCGTAAAAGTAAAGGCTGGGGATCGGGTGGAAATTCGCATGGAGCGCGAGCGTTCCGATGATATTTTACCCGAACCCATTCCTTTTGACATTTTGTATGAGGATGAGCATCTGTTGGTCGTAAACAAGGCGGCGGGAATCATTGTTCATCCGACACATGGACATTACACAGGCACCTTGGCTAACGGAGTTGTGCATTATTGGCAGTCCAAAGGAGAGATGTTCCGGTTCCGTCCTGTTCATCGTCTCGATCAGGAGACGACGGGTGTGCTCGTTGTGGCTAAAAATCCGTATGTACACCAGCATATTTCGGAGCAGATGATTGCGGGAACGGTGGATAAGCGCTACACAGCTCTGGTGCACGGGCGTCCTGGGCAACAGGAAGGAAGGGTGGATGGGCCGATTGACCGCAATCCGGATGATCCGCATTTGAGAATGGTGACTCCGAGTGGTTATCCTGCTTTGACGCTGTATAAGCTGGAGAAAGCATGGAACGAAGGGAGCCGTATGGGGCTAAAATTGGAATCCGGGCGCACCCACCAAATTCGTGTGCATATGACATATATCGGTTGCCCGTTGATCGGAGACAAAATGTACCGGGCTATACCCGATGACACAGCGCGTCGTGAGCAATATGAGCAGCTTGATGCCCGGATGCCCAGACAAGCGCTGCATGCCTCGGAGCTGTCCTTGGTACACCCTGTGACAGGGGAGCCACTGACGTTCTATGCTCCTCTACCGGATGATATGGCCCAAATGCAGGAGCTGCTGAGAATGCAAGGGCGTTCGTAATCAAATCTACAATCAGTGATTGAAACAAAATGGAGGATTAACCTAACGATGAGCCAGCTGAAAATATACCAGTATTCCAAATGCAGCACCTGCCGTAATGCAGTAAAATGGCTGCAAAACAAAGGATATGAGACGGAACTGATTCCTATTTTTGAGCAACCGCCCGGACCGGAGGAGCTGGAGGATTTGATCCGTAAAAGCGGACTGGAGCTCAAGAAATTTTTCAATACGAGCGGTGAGGCATACAAGGAGTTAAAATTGAAGGACAAGCTTGGAGATATGAGCCGTGAAGAGCAAATTTCACTTCTGTCCTCGAATGGAAGATTGATCAAGCGTCCCATCGTAACAGACGGGAACAAAGTCACGATAGGCTTCAAAGAGGAAACATTTGAGGAGACATGGGGGGCTCAATAACGCCCAATTCCGCTCCGCGATATGGTATACTGTTGGGGTTAAATAATATGAATGGGAGCAATACAATCTGTGACACAACGTAATGAACAATCCATAATGCTGGTTGACGGCATGGCTCTGCTATTCCGCGCTTATTATGCAACTGCCGCAAACGGATATATTCGTCGCACAAAAGCTGGAGTACCAACAAACGCCATATATGGTTTTATTCGATATTTTTGGGATGCTGTCCAAACGTTTAATCCCACCCATGTTATTTGCTGCTGGGACATGGGTGGAACGACTTTTCGCGGGGAGCATTTTGCTGCGTATAAGGGAAACCGAGCTGACGCACCGGATGATTTGGTTCCCCAGTTTACATTGATACGAGAAGTGACGGACAGCCTTGGCATTCCCAACATTGGAGCTGAAGGCTTTGAGGCGGATGATTGCATCGGTACGCTTGCACGCCATTATACGCAAAATGAGGACATGGATGTGATGATTCTCTCAGGGGATCATGATTTACTCCAACTGGTGGATGAGCGGACACGGGTCATCATTATGAAAAAAGGCCACGGCAACTATATGGTGTATACCCCGGAGACATTGTTGGCTGAAAAAGGGCTTAAGCCGCGCCAAGTGGTGGACATCAAAGGCTTAATGGGGGATGCGAGCGACAATTATCCGGGGGTACGCGGTATTGGTGAGAAAACAGCGCTCAAGCTGGTGCAGGAATACGACTCCATTGAAGGTATTCTGGAGAATCTGGATCAGTTGACGCCATCGGTGCGTAAAAAGATTGAGAGCGATCTGGATATGCTGCATCTTTCACGCAAGCTTGCTAAAATCCATTGTGATGTGCCTGTAGCGTGTGCTTTGGACAGCTGTCTGCTGACACTGGATCATGTGCAAATTGTCGACAAGTTTGAGCAGCTTGAAATGAAAAGCTTATGTACGTTGATGGGGGTTGCCACCGGATCATAGATCATAATGAGGCAGCCATGCTTCGCATTGTATATTCAGGCAAAGTACCTGTGAGGATGCTGACGTTTGGAGCGTTAGTATCCTTTGTGATCAAGGGATTGACCTTCGGCACGTTTCAGGTGAATATAGTGGAGAGGGAAACGGACAACGATTGAGAGGGGACAACAGAAGCTATGACAGTATTGGGAGCAATTGAAGCAGGCGGTACTAAATTTGTATGTGGAATCGGCAATGAACAGGGAGAGGTACTGGAGCGTGCGAGCTTTCCAACAACCACACCAGCGGAAACGATGGAGAATGTCATTTCATTTTTTGAAGGGAAGGGTATTGAAGCGCTGGGAGTAGGGTCATTTGGACCGATTGATCCTATCGAGGGCAGTGATACATATGGCTATATTACGACAACCCCCAAGCCGCATTGGGGAAATTACAATCTGATTGGCAAGCTGAAAGAGCATTTTGATGTACCGATGGGATTTGACACCGATGTGAACGGAGCCGCATTAGGTGAATCCATCTGGGGCGCAGCCAAGGGATTGGACAGCTGTCTGTATATTACGATAGGTACAGGCATCGGGGCAGGTGCTTTGGTTGGGGGTAAACTGATTCATGGATTATCACATCCAGAGATGGGGCATATTCTGGTGCGTCGTCATCCAGAGGATACTTATGAGGGTACATGCCCTTATCACGGAGATTGTCTGGAAGGACTGGCAGCGGGTCCTTCGCTCGAAAAAAGATGGAAGGTTAAGGGGCATGAACTTTCTGTTGATCACCCGGCATGGGAAATGGAAGCGTATTATCTGGCACAGGCTTTGATGAGCTATGTATTAATCCTGTCACCGCAAAAGATTATTATGGGCGGAGGCGTAATGAAACAGGAGCAGTTGTTCCCGCTCATTCGTAGCAAGCTTCAAGAGCTTTTGAACGGCTATGTACAGCATCCGAGTCTGACAACAGACATTGATCAATATATCGTAAGTCCGGGATTGGGTGACAATGCCGGATTGTGCGGTGCTCTTGCTTTGGCAAAGGAAAAGCTAAGTCGTTGAGAATTTCTGGTTGACTACACTTCAAGGTACGGTTATCATATAGGCAACAGTATAGTACGGCTCAAAAAGGGAAGCACCTTTCTTGCGAATACGCGGGATAGGTGCTTTTTTTGTGTTTTTGCGTTGTGCGGGACTGTAATCAATACGATACACAGGGAGGAAAATCATGGAGATTGTATTTTTAAATCGCTTGTCCAAACGGAATGAACATGGCGATGAGAGCTTTGCCCAGGTATGGATTGGGCAGCATGAAGGGATATGGAGTGCTGGCTGGAGTACGCACCATGGCTTGGATGAAAGCACGGATGATCTTTGGTATGAGGGCAGCTTGTGGCAGGAATTGCTGCATGTGTACCGCCATGAGCTGGCGCTCAAGATGGCTGAGGGCTACAGACCCTTGATCCATGGGGTTTTTCATGAGCAGGAAGGAGCAGCAGGACGGGGGCAATCGCTGCAAAAGCTGTACTGTTATTGCGATTTATTTCCGCGTGACGATGTATATGAGCAATTGACAATGTGGAGACGGCAAAAGGCAGCCACCGAGCGCAAAGCCCCTTATTTTATCGCTACGAATCGGCTGCTCCGACTCATTAGCGTTTATCTTCCCCATACGGAAGAGGAATTGCTGGAGCTGCCTGGTGTGGGCCAGGGCAAGATGTCTCAATATGGGAAGGAGCTACTGGCTATTACGACACAAAATGACCGGACCACATCATTTCCGCTGAATTGGGTAACCGAGACGCTGGAAGAAGAAGTTTTTTTGTCATGGATGTACAAACAAAAACAGAACCAGTACAGACAGGAGCTGAACAAATTCAGCCTGACAAAAACGATTATTGAAGGTATTTCAGACGGTCTTTCACTGGAGCACATCGGAATGAAGGCAGGCTTGCATCGTAGAGAGATGATTGAAGCTGTGGAGCATCTGGACAGGGATGGATTTGATATGGAGAAGCTAATCCGTAAGGAACTGGTGAACGTATCCAAGGAAGAGCAGGAAGCCATCTGGTCTGCCTATGAAGAGTTGGGGGATACGCTGCTCAAGCCCGTCATGCTGCAAGTGTACGGCGAGGAAAAGGCGGCAGAAACAGGGCTGGATCAAGTTTATGAGCGTCTGCGTCTAATCCGTATCCGTTTCCGCCATCAGGGGACATCAGATCGACATGTGGGATAACCTAATCAAAATCGGAAGCACCGATCATTCGCCGAAAGGTAAAATAGGTCGGTGCTTTTTGTGAGATAGGACATAGTATCAACAATAAACAAAGCAGCAGCTATATCCTGACCGGATACGGCTGCTGCTTTGGTCACTCGTTTCTTTTTCAAACCCAGTCCTTTTTGCGGAAAATAAAGAACATACTCACACCCAGCGCCACCATAACACCAATAACAATAAAATAGCCATAATGTGTATGAAGCTCAGGCATATTATCGAAGTTCATTCCATATATTCCGGTAATAACCGTCAATGGCATAAATATAGTCGTAATTGCTGTAAACACGCGCATAATATCGTTGGCACGGTTGGCAATACTGGATTGATAAGCTTCTCGAAGGTTACCCATCAAGTCGCGGTAAGTTTCGAAAGTCTCCGAAATTTTCACAGCATTTTCATAAATGTCGCTAAAATACTTTTGCAATTGATCGTCGATGAGCCGTAAATCCCGTTTATTCAAGGTATTAATGACCTCTTTTTGCGGTCCCAGCACCTTTTTCAGCCACAGTATCTCACTGCGAAGGCCGATGATCTCATTCAAATGCGACTTTTTCGTATGCATTAGAATATCTTCTTCCAGTTTTTCAATGCGAACCTCAATCCGGTCACCAACCAGAAAATAGTTATCAACAATCAAGTCAATCAACAGATACATAAAACGGTCCGGTTGACTGACTTCCTGCTCCCAAAGCAAAGGCTTAAGGATGCGAAGCTCATTGATTTTTTGCTTGGTCACCGTAATGATAAAATGACGTCCGAGGAAAATGTTCAGAGCACGTAAAAATATTTCTTCATCATCAAAACGAATACTGTTTACAACGATAAAATAATGACTTTCGTAAATTTCAATCTTCGGGCGCTGCTCTTCTTCACTCAAACAGTCCTCCACCGCAAGATCATGCATGGAGAATAAAGGCTGGAGCACTGCCAGATCATCGACATCGGCATCAATCCAATAGAAGCCTTCTGCTGGTGCAGTAAGTGCCATTTCAATTTCTTCGACAGGGGTAAAAACCCCGTTGTTTACCAAACGGATTTTCATATATGTCACTCCTTATGCTCCGTCGCAACGGAAATACGTGTACCTTAAGCATAAGGAATGGACTCAGTTAGCCAGTTAGCCGGTTCGGGTAAGCGTGCATTCCCATCAAAAACCTTCGGCTTTTGGAGCATGCAGAGCCTGGCGTCCCGTCTTTCGGCAAGCTGAAGTCATTCCTATGCTGTTGTTCAGGGATCGCCGCCTATTCGGACTCGGGTCGCCTTCCATTCCGGATTCACCTCACAAATGTTCTTTTTAGGTTGCCACAGTACCACAGAAAGCACTCAAAATTTGCACTGTTGCTCCATATTTTTGCCTAATAGCACTTGTATAGTATAACGCTCGGCCTACGGCCTTTCAAGCGCAAAATCATGGGCTAAATCAACAGTAGTGACAAGATCTTCAGCAATATGAGGGGGATGATTTAACCTATGGAAAGGGTAGACAAAATGTGAATGGAGGACACGAATTTACAAGTCCCATCTTGACGAAGCCCAGCCGATGCATTAAAGTGTTTAAAAAGAACATTGTAAACCTAAAAGAATATAGCGAAATCTTATCAAGAGCAGATAAGATGCTTTTATTATAGCCTTCTCAAAAAATCCTTATGTATCAATGGTTTTGCTTGTTATTTCGTCTAAACTTCAACTGGTTGGTCACACTTCTGGTCACGCAATTCTTGTTCAATTTCTAGTGGTTCAGTTTCTTCTTTTTTACTCAACAAACTGCTCAATCCTTGTGTTGCATCTGATTGCATATTCATAAGCAAATGTGAATAAGTGTCTAATGTAATAACTACACTACTATGCCCCAATCTTTCAGAAACTACCTTTGGATGTACACCAATGGATAACATTAATGAAGCTGATGTATGCCTGAGATCATGGAATCTAATGTGTGGTAGTTCTAATTCTTTTATCTTCCTTCGCATCATTTTTGTCAATGTGTCAGGAAATACTGGTTTACCAATGTTGGTACAACACACCAGATCATTGTCCACATACATTTCTCCAGCCAGTTCCTTTTCCAAAAGAACTCTTTCATGTTGCTTTTGTAATACCTCAATCACTTCATCTGAAACAGCAATTGGACGAACTCCTGAAGAAGTTTTTGCTCCCTGCTTAATGCCCTTCCCATCATGCTCCAATGTTTGGGTCACCATGATTATTTTATTCTGATAATCAACATTGCTCCAAGGAAGTCCAAGTATTTCACCTTGCCTCATCCCTGTGTGTATAGCTAGAAAGAAAGCAACATAATGACGACTATATTCGAAACTGCTCAAAAACTTCTGTATCTGTTCAATATTCCATATGGTCAATTTTCTTTTTGCTATTTTGGGTCGATCTACTTTTTCAGCAGGATTGTTTTTTATCAATTCATTTTTAACAGCGTAATTTAATGCGGTCACAACAATATTGTATATACGTTGAACTGTTGAATCAGAAAGAGGCTTGTTGTTCTGCGGACTCTTCTTCGTCTTTAGATAATTCACTAATCCTTTGATATCCTTCGAAGTCAACTTTCCCAATGTCTTACTTCTAAAACAGGGTTCAATGTGATTATGAATATAGGATATATATGAATCTGCGGTAAGCCGTGTCATATGTTTATTCTGAACCTTCTCTACTATCCACACATCCAACATATAATCCGTAATTTTTATTTTACTTGGTTCAATATACTCGTCCTTATTTACCTGATTCAATAAATCAGTCAATGCATCCTGAGCATCTTTCTTTTTTTTAAATCCTCGTTCTTTTTTCTGTTTTCGTGGTTCCCCTTTCTTCCCAACGTCCACAACGAAATAATATGTTCCAGTTTTCTTGTCAAGTTTTACAGATCCTATTGCCATAAGCACTCTCCTAATATTTTCTTTATTTTATTTTGGTTAATAATTAAATATATCATATTAAATTAGATGTGTAAATAATTTATTTTGATGTGAGGATAGTAAGTGAGATAAGCTCAAACGAGGCGTTAAGCCAACACAGGTGAGAGTTACGGGGATTTTGAGAGATTTCCTATTCATAACGTGAATATCAGCCTTAGAACGAACGTGAGAGCGTCTCAGGAGTATATCATTGTAAAGTGTAAGGAATCAAAAAAATTATACTCGAACGTGTGCTGATATATGGTATATTGTTCCTATTATTAAAGATTTATTTCATCATTATTCAGATTTCGAGGTGAAAAATGAATCATATAGAGTTAGTTCAACATATAGCATCTTTTCTAGCATCTGAGGTGAAATCATACGATATACCAGACATCTGTTCTAGTTACGGCTTAGACGATGGTGAATAAAGCGAGGCCTTTGCGGGTAAGTCTAAATATGTAGAACGTAGACTAAGAGGTAAAGATCAATTATTTCTAATTGATTTAGCCAAGAGAGTGGCAAAAGATTATAATTCTGTTGATTTAAATAGAATGCTAAATACGATCTCTCCAAGGGGAATATTTAATATCACACAGATAACAAGAAAAAACATCAAGAAAGCAGCTGATCAATGCATCAGCTGCTTTTGTTTCAACTTACAGGCGGGTTAGCGTAGTTACAATAACTAAATAAGATGACCGTTAAAATTAAAAGTAACATTCCGAAATAAATGGATTATCCTTGTGATCAAGTTCAATCACCCTTAATACCGTATGCACAATAAGAGCTTATTTCTGTAGACTTATTAAAGATAGCAAGTAAGCATTTGAGTTTTTTTACGTTGACATTGTATTGATGAAGGGTTTTTATATCCAGATTAGTCATCACCATGCACATGCTTATTATTCCTCAAGTGATGAAGTTTAAAGTAACATCGATAATGATCGTGTACATGCTTCCATCACAGTAGGCAGTAGAAAAACAAAATTTTTCTATGCCTATTATGATGGGAGTTTTTCTAAGAAGCCGAGCAATTAGAATGTAGTAGTATCAATCGGTTCATTGAGGTTATTCTTTTTATCATTCCTTAAGAATTGTTGAATAAGCTCACTGATCTCTTTAGCATGTGTTTCGAGAGCAAAATGCCCTGTATCAAGTAAATGGACTTCCGCAGATGGAATATCACGCTTATACGCTTCAGCTCCAGCAGGGAGGAAGGCAGGGTCATTTTTACCCCATACGGCTAAGAGTTTAGGTTGATACTTACGGAAATAAGCCTGAAAGTCAGGATAACGATCCACATTTGTTCTATAATCAAGGATCAAGTCCAGTTGGATTTCTTCAGCTTCTGGACGCGACATGAAAGCAATATCTAGAGAATACCCATCTGGTGAAACAAGGCTGGCATCAGCTCCATGTAAATACTGAAAGTTTCGAATGGTCTCAGGAGTCAAGGAATCGCGACATGCTTCACGATTTTCAGGTGTTGGAGAGTGCCAATAAGTTTCCCAGGATCCCCACTCGTCACTAAATCCCTCAATATAGGCGTTCCCATTCTGACTAATAATTGCTTGAATTCTTTCAGGATGAGCAACCGCCAAACGATAACCAACAGGTGCACCATAATCAAATACATAAAGTACATACTGTTTGAGAGACAGTGCTTCAGTAAAGCCTTCAATAACTTGGAACAGGCTGTTAAATGTGAAGTTAAATTGACTGCGCGGCGGAGTTATTGTATGACCGAACCCAGCCAGATCGGGAGCAATGACACGGTATTGTTCTGCCAGTTTAGGAATTAGGTCACGGAACATATGACTTGAAGATGGAAACCCGTGTAATAATAAAATAACTTGACCATCTTTAGGGCCGGCCTCACGATAAAAAACTTCAACATCTCCAACCTTTTGCTGATGATAACTAATCTTCATTTTGCACATCTCCTTGTGATATTTTTATTAATATTAAGATGCTCTGTAGAGTTTCTTTCTAACCAACATCACGATGGTTCTGTGAATTATGATGTTATGGTAATTGGTTTTGAACTAGGGTTATCGTATAATACAAATACATATTTGACTAACGAATAAATCAAATGTCTATTATTTCGAATTGAAATACAGAAAGGTGATCGATGTGATAAATTCATTAGAAGGTCGTTTTTTTCTGGCGTTTATTACCTCACTTGAAGAAAAAAGCTTCAGTCGAGCTGCAGATCGTTTAGGTTATGTTCAATCCACAGTAACAACTCATATCCAACAGTTGGAAAAAATTTGTAGACAAAAATTGTTTCATCGATATCCAAGAGGGATAGAACTTACGGAAGCAGGAAAAGTATTCTCCAAATATGCTTATCAGTATGTTCACTTAAGTCAATCTCTTAAAGAAAGTATGGATGAACTAGATCAGCCATGCGGAACAGTACGTATCAGAACACAAGAATCTTTCTTTCTTACACGGATGCTTCCCTTTGTTCAGGAATACACAAGAAACTATCCAAGCGTAAATTTGCGTATAGAACAAGGAGCACATCAGGATATTCTAAAAGGTGTACTAGATTATGAGTTGGATTTTGGAATTGTTCCTCAAAACCCGAGTCGCCATGATATTATTTTTTATCCAATTATAGAAGAAACGATCGTTTTTGTTGCATCTGAGGATATAGCTCAGAAAGTGAGCAATGAGGGAGTTCGGATTCTAAATGACCAACTTTTTATTAGTAGTGGCACATCTTGTTTGTATCATACGTCTGCTATAGATGTTTTGAAAAATGCCGGTATTATGGTTAAAGATGCAATAGAGTTACCTAGTCTTGAGATGATCAAACAATATGTAAGCTGTGGAAAAGGTTTTGCCTTAGTCCCTGAAATAGCGGTTAACAACGAACTAAAGACTGGGAAACTAAATATTATTCCATTTGATTCCCAAATAAGCTTTACGCATGGTTTAATAATTCATAAAAATCGTGAGTGTAGCTTTACTGCGAAAAAATTCCAATCTGAACTCATGTGTTTCTTAACAGATATATGAATAAGTAGTGTATTTATTATATAAAACTTGTTCAGTGAGAATTTCTTTTATGCTTAATTGGAGAGTAAATATAAAAGGCATGTTTTAAATTTTCTGTAACAATGCAAAAACTCAAGTCTGTATAAAACACCAATTTTACCATCCAGTTGCCCCCATATTGACGGTGACTGGATTTTTTTGTATCCAAATCGTGCGACATCGGATGGTTTGAACAGTTTGGTACGACATCGTACCTTCTGCCTGCAACACGTCAAATTGACGTTACGCTAAATCAAATCTATTCCAATTAGTCGTATTCTCAATATGCACTTTTTTTCCTATATTGGATTTTACCTTGATATAGAGAAGCAGATGGTCAAAATGTCCATCTGAAACAATGGTGATCAAAGCGCCCGACCTTTGGACGGGCGGTCTATGAAGGATGTGGCTGAGTCGATTGGAGAAAACGAGCGACATTGTGGATTGTTTTCCACGATGTAATGATGCTATACTGATACGGAAAATTTTCCTTAACGGAAAGGTCGCCAAAATTTTGGCAAAGGTTAATCTGTAACTGAAATCAACATTGGACAAAAACTTGCCCGAAGTAATTCACCAAATACAACAATCACAACTATGTGTATTGGAATAAGCATACTGATACATGGTATATTATTCCTATACAAGTTTGTATCAATCTATATATTTCTATTGGTCAGTTTTAAAACTAAAGGAGGTCACTAACTTGGATAGGCAATTAGAGAAAGGTGTAATAAATATTTTACATGCAATTGGGTATGTAGCTGGCATATTTACAATTACTGCAATGATTCTTAAATTAACTGGCTATCGCGTGAAGAGTAGCGTTTATTTGATTGACGGTAACGTTCCCGTATATGGATATAGTGTAATGAATAAGATACAGAATTACATTGTTGATCCATTACATATGATAGTAGCAGGATTAATTACAGTGATTTGTATAGGTGTAATAGTTGGATCGGCTACACTCTTCTAGACAGAAAAATTGTGGTCTAATATAGTAGACTACAGACCAACCTAGAAGGAGCAAACGGATCATGACTAAAAAAGAAAGACGTACCTTTAGCGCTGAATTTAAAGCGCAGATGGTTCAGCTATATCAAAGTGGCAAAGCACGAAAGGATATCATTCAAGAGTATGATTTGAATCCTTCATCGTTGGATAAATGGGTGAAACAGAGTTCCACATCTGGATCCTTCAAAGAGAAAGACAACCGGACTCCAGAGGAATTAGAACTGATTGAACTTCGAAAACAGAACAAGCAACTGCTCATGGAGAATGACATTTTAAAGCAAGCCGCGCTGATCATGGGACGAAAGTAAATGTCATTCGCCAGAATAAACATAAATACTCGGTATCAGCAATGTGCGACGTCCTAAAAATCCCGAGGAGCACCTACTATTATGAAGAGGGCAAGGTCGAGGCTACATCGGAGGATGAGATTTCCTCTATCGTTGTAGACATTTTTCAAACCAGTCGTCAAAACTACGGTACGCGTAAGATTAAAAAAACGTTGCACCAGCAAGGCTTTATGGTATCTAGGCGGAGAATTGGACGAATCATGAAGGAATATGGGCTGGTTTCGTCGTATACGGTCGCTCAGTACAAGCCTCATTCCACGAAATGTAATGAAGCTAAGCAAGCGAATGTATTGAACCGGAAATTTGAACAAGAGCAGGAGTTATCTGTCGTCGTAAGCGATCTGACGTACGTCCGAGTGGGTTCATATTGGAACTACGTATGCTTCTTTGTAGATCTGTTTAACCGCGAGATTATCGGCTACAGTGCAGGCCCCCACAAGGATGCCAAGCTGGTTTACCGTGCTTTGGCTTCAATTAAGGGCAACCTAAATGACATTCAGCTCTTCCATACCGACCGAGGCAATGAATTCAAGAATAAGCTCATCGACGATGCGCTGGAGGCTTTTCAGATTGAGCGTTCTTTGAGTATGAAAGGCTGCCCCTATGACAATGCCGTTGCGGAAGCTACTTTTAAAATTTTCAAAACGGAGTTTGTGAAGAAACGTCATTTTGAAAGTCTTGCTGAGCTAACCACAGAATTACATGACTATGTACACTGGTTCAACCATATTCGGATTCACGGTTCTCTGGATTACTTGAGTCCGGCTGAGTTCAAGCAGAGGCACCACAAAAAAATTGTCTAGTTTAGTGTTGACAATCCAATACATTTTTAACTTCTATATCATACATAAGAAAAGAAACGAAATTGAGTAAGCAAGAGACATTTGATTGTTTGAGGCTATTAAAGAAGCTTGGGATAATAGATTTTGAGAATGTAACGAGATGGGATCGGTTTTTAAATACTGACAAGACAATCCCTGATGATCGCATATTGCATATTGTAGCAACTGATGTTCCTAATACTACTAAAGAAACTAATGATAAAAATATTACATACGATAAACCTGTAACCGAGTCGGACTATTATATAAGTGTAGATTTAAATCTGTTTGATGTGTATAAAAGTAGAGGATTGAATCATAGTTATTATCCTGTTTATTGCTTATTGAAAAAATGGCAGAACAATATAGAAAGAAAATCGTTTATGAGCATTCAAAAGATGGCTGATTGTATAGGTTATGATAAGGATTATTTAAATAAGCTGATTCGAGAGATGAATAGACAATACATACTTTACTCAGATTATAGGAACAATGGAAAAGGATCTAAATACTTTGAGCATCATCTAATGAATACTTTGCAAGAAGAGACTGTTTTTTTGAGAGCCTATCAAGAACAGATTGAGAAGAACATAAAAAAGTGGGACAAGAAAAAGAGGACGAAAGCAAAACAATAAGTCCTACTGTTACCTGTGGAAGCTGATTTTGATTCCATTGCTTTGTTGTACATAAATTTATAGAAAATCAGTGTCAGAGCGACAAAATATCAGATTAAAAGTGTCAACTAAATGGTCATCTCTAGGCACCTCATATCATTAGACTAAAGAGTAGTAACATTATGAGGTGCTTTAGTAGGCTCATTTAGTTGACAGGTGGATAACAGAATAAGCAATGTACTTGGTCAAAATGGATTATTGTTGACTTGTCTTTAGTACATCCTTTTTCTGAATAATCTATAGAAAATCAAGATACTTCGCCTTGGATAGGGCATTTGTATTGGTAAGGGCAATACCTGTGAGTTAGAGATAAATCTATAGGGATTAGAGCGACAGAATTAATTTAGGGACTCATCTTTACGTTTTACATGTAGCCGCATAGACTTACCATAGAGGCGGTTTGTAGATTAGGTGAAAACGAAGTAGCCGACTTCTTCTACCTGTTCTATATTCTTTAATGAGGTGGTTATTATGGAAGGTAAAAATTTGTTCTTATGCTTTTACTTTTTTGCTTGTTGGGCATTATAGGGCTAATGTCTTTAATCTACGGATTCATCTGGCTAGTATTCAATGGATAGTTTATAAAATTGGCATTTGAGCAAACAAGTGAAGGTAAACAAACGAATATGCCATTGTAGCAGGTCAATTGAGTACAGATGGAGTACATAAAGAGCCAAAACAATTCATTATGACAGCATTAATGGATGATGACTATCCATCTATCCATCTATCCATATGAAGTGGTCATGGTGTTACTAGACAATTATTATTGCTTAGACGAGCTAGAAGCAATTTTAAGACGTGTTTATAGTTAGGGAATAGTCTGGTGAATGGGTAGCAAGTTAGGAAGCCTTAGAATTGAAATTGTAGTTTTTCAGCAGAAAGACAAACAAGCAGAAATTAAACAGGAGGAAGTTAATACATACATGAAAGAAGAAATGTTGAAAGCTTTAGGATCATATCCCCCACTTTTAGATGTAAATCATATTAAAGAAATACTTATGGTGGGTGAAAATGTAGCTTATCAAGAAATGAAATCGGGGAAATTTCCAGTTATGAAAGTTGGCAAACAGATACGAGTTGCCAAAGTATTCTTTGCAAAATACATAATCGAGTCCTCTTGCGGAACTGAATAATTTGTGTATAATTATGAACATGCAATCAATCATCTAGATGTTGAGCATGTTCATTTTTTATTGCTGTAGTGATCACACAGTGGTCACGAAACTCTAAAAAATAGTTAATTCTAGTTAAAACTAAATAAGGTTAATTAGCAAGTTAAACAAGGAAAACCGTTGATACAATAAGGTTTTCTGAGGTTAATTAAGGCTAATTAAAAGTCATTTTCTTATCAAGAGCAGGTGGAGGGACTAGCCCGATGATACCCGGCAACCGGCGATTCTAATCGCACGGTGCTAATTCTTGCAGGACGTGCGCTTTGTATACAAGCGTGTTGCCCTGACAGATGAGAGAGGCGCATATGGATACAAATATGACCTTTCTCTAACTGAGAAAGGTCTTTTTATTATATGCCCGGCATCTCAACATGACGATTTTCGCAAAACTTACTAACGAGGAGTGAGTTACATGCCGATTAAGATTCCAGATACACTACCTGCCAAGGAAGTGCTGGAGGGCGAAAATATTTTCGTAATGGATGAAAGCCTGGCCTATCACCAGGACATTCGTCCGTTGCGTATCGCCATTTTGAATTTGATGCCTACAAAAGAGACAACAGAAACCCAACTGTTGCGACTGGTCGGCAATACCCCGCTGCAAGTGGACGTTACATTGGTACACATGAAGTCCCATGTATCCAAAAATACATCACAAGAATATTTGAACATGTTTTATAAAACGTTTGACGAGATCAGGAACAGTCGTTTTGACGGTATGGTTATTACGGGAGCCCCGGTAGAGCAGCTTGAGTTTGAAGATGTGAACTACTGGAAGGAAATCCAGCAAATTTTTGAATGGACGAAAACGAATGTCACTTCGACCATGCATATCTGTTGGGCCTCACAGGCAGGTCTATACCATCATTTCGGGGTCCCTAAATACGGACTCGACTTCAAATGTTTTGGCGTATTTCCACACAGGGTTATTAAGCCTAAAGTGAAGCTGTTGCGCGGCTTCGATGAACTTTTTCATGCTCCTCATTCCCGGCATACGGAGGTTCGGCGGGAGGATATTGATCACATTGCCGAATTAGAGGTTTTATCCGAATCCGAGGAAGCCGGAGTGTATCTGGTCGCCACGTGTGATGGTAAACAAATTTTTGTAACTGGCCATTCCGAATATGATCCACTCTCGCTGAAATGGGAATACGATCGTGATGTGGCTAAAGGATTGGATGTTGAAGTCCCCAAAAACTATTTTCCGGACGATGACCCTAAACGCACACCGCCCTCTATCTGGCGTGCGCATGCCAATTTATTATTTTCTAATTGGCTTAACTATTATGTATACCAAGAAACACCTTACGATATCGGGCCCCAGATTTAAAAAGGGGCTTGAAATTTACCTTTCTGCAGTACCACCTTGCAGTAGCGCAGCAGTATAGTATTTGATCATCCATTTGCAGTATATGTTACAGCATCTAATATGGAAGTTAATAGGAGGATTCATATGAGTGAGAAGCAGTGGAAAATCGAAAGCAGATTGGCACAGATCGGTTCAGTGGAGGAGCCAGTAACCGGGGCTATTAATTATCCGATTTATCAAGCTACGGCGTTCCGCCATCCCCGTCTGGGCCAAAGCACAGGATTTGATTACATTCGGACGACCAATCCGACGCGAAAGGTACTGGAAGAGGCTTCCGCTGCACTGGAATCTGGTGATGCAGGCTTTGCATGCAGTTCCGGCATGGCGGCACTGCAAACGGTATTTGCTTTGTTTGGACAGGGAGATCATCTCATTGTATCGCTGGACCTATATGGCGGGACATATCGTTTGCTGGAGCGCATTCTATCTAAATTTGGTGTGACGGCAAGTTATGTGGATACAAACGATCTTGAAGCACTCGAACAGTCATGTCGACCGAATACCAAAGCTGTATTCATAGAAACGCCTACGAACCCGTTGATGATGATTACGGATATTCAAGCGGTGGCTGAATGGGCATCACAACGTCAGTTGCTTACCATTGTAGATAATACGCTGCTAACACCATATTTCCAGCGTCCTTTGGAGCTGGGTGCCGATATTGTGGTACATAGCGCAACCAAGTATTTGGGTGGACACAATGATGTGCTGGCAGGTTTGATTGTAACCAAGGGCAAAGAGCTGTCGGACGAAATTTCCTTCCTTCACAATTCTATAGGAGCTGTGCTTTCCCCGGGAGACAGCTATCAATTGATGAAGGGCATGAAAACGCTGGCGCTGCGTATGGATCGACATGAGCATAATGCGACGGTACTTGCTAACTATTTATTGACCCACCCTGCAGTGGCGGAAGTATTTTATCCAGGGCTCGAAGGTCATCCGGGTCGGGAGATACAAAACAAACAATCCAGCGGCAACACAGGTATTTTCTCCTTTAAAGTAAAGGATGCTCGCTATGTGGAGCCCTTGCTTCGTAACATTAAGCTGATTGCTTTTGCCGAAAGTCTGGGCGGGGTAGAATCGCTGATGACCTATCCTGCTGTGCAGACACATGCCGATATACCGGCAGAAATTCGGGATGCAGTTGGGGTAGATGACAGGCTGCTGCGTTTCTCCGTAGGCATTGAGCATACAGACGATTTAATTGAAGATTTGCGTTCGGCGTTGGAAGCGGCACGTCAGGAAGTTGAAGGAGGGGAGCAACAATGATTGAGGATGTAAAGAAAATCGAGCAAACTCTGGATAAGGAGCGGAAATTCGCTACCAAGCTGCTGCATTTTGGCTCTGAAATTGACAGTGTAACAGGTGCGTCGAGTGTTCCCATCTATCAGGCTTCTACCTTTCACCATCATGATATATATAACCCTCCACAGCATGACTATAGCCGTTCCGGTAATCCGACACGACAAGCTTTGGAGGACTATATTGCTCTGCTAGAAGGCGGGGCCAGAGGCTTTGCCTTTGCATCGGGGATGGCGGCCATTTCCACTGTATTTATGCTTCTGTCCGCCGGAGATCATGTCATTGTTACGGAAGACGTATATGGAGGAACGTATCGACTGCTGACCACCATACTGAAACGGATGAATATTGAAACGACCTTTGTAGACATGACGGACCTCAACCTTGTAAAAGAGGCTTTGCAGGAAAATACAAAGGCTGTGTATATAGAAACCCCGTCCAATCCTACACTCAAAATTACTGATATCGCAGGAGTAGCCTCTTGGGCACAGGACAACGGACTTTTGACGTTGCTGGATAATACGTTTATGACACCTTATTATCAGCGTCCGATTGAGCATGGCGTCGATATTGTCCTGCACAGTGCGACCAAGTTTCTCGGCGGACACAGCGATGTGCTGGCAGGACTTGCGGTAGCACGTACCGAATCGCTCGGGAGACAAATCAAGCAGCTCCAAAACGGGATGGGGACTGTGCTGGCCCCGCAAGAGTCATGGTTGCTCATGCGCGGCATGAAGACACTGGAAGCTCGTATGGCACACAGTGAAAAGAGTGCGGCAAAGCTTGCGAACTGGCTGAACGACCGAGCTGATATTGAGGCTGTGTACTATCCGGGGCTGGAGAATCATCCGGGGCGTGCTGTTCACGAGAGCCAATCCAGCGGCTATGGTGCAGTGATATCGTTTGATGTAGGTTCTGGTGAGCGGGCAAAAGAAGTTCTCAGTCGCGTGCGTATTCCAATTGTCGCGGTGAGTCTGGGAGCTGTGGAAAGCATCCTGTCTTACCCGGCGATGATGTCACATGCGGCTATGCCGCATAGTGTACGTCTGGAGCGAGGAATTACGGACGGACTACTTCGCTTTTCAGTAGGTCTGGAGGATATTGACGACCTGATCAGCGATCTGAACGAGGCGTTAAGTTAGAGCGCCAGCATCTCAGCAGCATCTTGGCGTTTTCATGCAGGAAGCGAATATGTACAGTACTAAACAGCAAGTTTCCAGTATTACAGGAGGCTTGCTGTTTTCTTTAGAGTGACCTGAAAGACAGCCTAAAAAATGGTTGCACATACTGTTGAAAATTAGCTGGTAGCTGCATATTTCTCAAGGTGAAAAGCAGAAAGAAGCGGGAATAAGTATGGTTCCTTACCTAAAGATATGTTAGTATTATCAATAGGTTTTACTATGCTAAATAGCACAGACAACATACAAGGCCAGTCATGAACATACATTACGGCAGGGTTCGAACGCAGGTTTGTGAAAGCATTCTCGTTCATAAGTCCTGTCTTTCATTTCGTCGCCCTGTGAAAGCGAAGGAGGATACACCATGAGTGTAATCGACCATATTTTAGATAAAGCCCTGCGCGGCGAACGCCTGAATTTAGAGGATACCGTTGCTTTGTTTGAATCAGATGAGGTAGAGAAAATCGGTCATGCGGCGAATAAAGTCATGAATCGCATGCATCCGAATCCCGTTAAAACCTTTGTCATCGGACGAAATATTAACTATACAAACGTGTGCGACGTATATTGCCGTTTTTGCGCCTTTTACCGCAGACCAGGTTCAGATGAGGGCTACGTTCTACCGGATGAGGTGATCTTTCAGAAGATCAAGGAAACGCAGGATGTAGGAGGCACCGAAATTCTGATGCAAGGCGGTGTAAATCCGAATCTGCCGTTCAATTATTATACGGATTTGCTGAAAGGTATCAAGGAGCGTTTTCCCGATATTACGATGCACTCCTTTTCGCCGGCTGAAATTCATAAAATGAAAGAAAAATCCGGCCTTTCCATGGAAGAAACCATTCGAGCCATTCATGAGGCCGGACTGGATTCACTGCCGGGTGGAGGCGGAGAAATTTTGGATGACCGTACTCGCCGCAAAATCAGCCGTCTCAAGGGCTCTTGGCGTGATTGGATGGATGTGATGCAAACAGCTCACAAGGTTGGTATGAACACGACTGCTACGATGGTTATCGGCTTTGGTGAGTTGATGGAGGAGCGTGCGCTGCATTTGCTGCGTGTTCGTGATGCTCAGGACGAATGTATTGAAAATAAATATAATTCAGAAGGGTTTTTGGCCTTTATTCCCTGGACCTTCCAGCCAGACAACACAAACCTGAAGAAGGAGCGCCAGACGCCGGAGGAATATTTGAAAACTGTTGCGATCAGTCGACTTGTACTGGATAACATCAAGCATATTCAGTCTTCGTGGGTAACCATGGGACCCGAAATCGGCAAAAAATCTCTCTACTATGGCTGCGATGATTTTGGCAGCACGATGATTGAGGAAAACGTCGTTTCCGCCGCAGGCGCAACCTATAAGGTCAACATCGAGTCCATTTTACAGTTGATTCGTGAGACAGGTAATATTCCGGCACAGCGTAACACCCGTTATGATATCATTCGTACATTTGACAGTGCCAGCAGCATTGAGCATGATTTTATTATGCAAAATTAAAAATACATTCGTTCATATTTCGTAATCATTAAAACGCTTATCTATCATTAATCCGTGTAGAGGGATTAGAGTAGATAAGCGTTTTTTGAATTGTTTATAATTACATATTATTCTTCTTCAAATCGCATTAATATAGAAATGTCTTTGATATATAATGCATGGGCAATTTTTTCAATGTTGTTAATATTCAATTCTTGAAATTTATTGTTGCACAAATTAGATATTTTGGATTGTGGAACTCCCGAGAGTTCCTCTAGTTTCTTCTGTGTTATTCCACGATCTTTTAGAACTTCTTTTAACTTAATTCTGAACTTTAACATATAAATATCCTCCGAATATAGATTGACAATATACCGATAATGAAGAACGAATATCTTAAGTACGATCAACTTTCCGACGAGGATTTTATAAAAATGAATGCTGTTAATCCAATCGAAGCCTTGTCAGTTTATTTTCTTGAGACGGTTGATGTGCACAATTTTTGGGAATGGAGAGCGGCAGGGGGCACAGGTGAAAAGGCTATTCAGTACAAAAGAGATCAACCTTTATTTACCTTCATTCAAGCTATTGAAAGGGCAGAAGATGAGTCACAAAACTATGTATCAGGGTACTATTCTCAAATTAAGACTTAAAAAAGTCATTTTTCTACTTTTAATAATATCTATATGGTATAATATCCCTTAACAACAGAATGGCTTAGATGGGCGGTCGGCTAGTCTCCTGCAAAGGAGGTGATGCCTGTGGAGGTTAAAGATACGCTGATGTTGATGATTCAATTTGCAACCTTAGTGATCTTGATTCTTTCCTTCCATAAAAAGAAATAGACCGTCCTCTCACAAAGGTAAACGGTCTATTTCGATCGACAAATCTTTGAACAGCCACCGCCCTTATAAGCGGCTGTTGCTAAAGAGTAAGGATGCTACAACATCCTTACTCTTTTTTAGTGTATACATCTTAGCTATATTTTATCATATTGCCAACCAATGTGACAATGGAGTAAAAGAGTATTACGGTAAATATCCTTGGCTTTTGCTACACCTTCCATCGCTTCATATACATCATTTCAGCCTGCGGGTCTGTCATTTGAATGATCGCCTTGAAGCGCTGCAAATCCAAAAGATGAACATGATAGACAATAGTCTTTTCAGTTTTTTCATCGACCAGATCTTTCTTAATTTCATCCTTTTTCTGAACAGGACTTCCCGCAGAAATACGTTGTAAACGAAGCCTGCGATACAGGGCATCCTCGACAGTCTGCTGGTTGTTGCTGATGACACAAACCATGCGGGTCAGACCAGTAAACATCAGCCGAGTCGTTTCGTAGGCGGCGAGGCAGGACAAGGCTGAGTACAGAGCTGGTTCCCAGCCTAGCACGAAGCCAGCCGTAATGAGCAGTAGACCATTACAAAGCATCACAATTTGTATCAGCGGAATTTTCCGTTGTGTTAGAAACAGAGCCGATGGGCGGCCATCGTCAGATTCGTTCAGCCCTAGTGAATCGAGCAGACCACCGTGACGGGCCGCTAGCCCTGCGCCAAGCCCGATACAGATTCCGCCTCCCAAAGCACATACAACCGGATGGCCGCTCACTGCCGGAAAGGGCGACAGAATAATGGCTGAGCCTGAAAAGGCGAACAAGCCGGGGAGTGCCCGAAGCAGCATGGGCTTGTGGGTAGACAGTGAATACAGCAGCATCAATGGCAAGTTCAAAACGAATAGCAGCAACCCAAAATGCTCCTGCGTATAAAGCGACACGAGTCTGGAGATGCCCGTGACGCCTCCAGCGATCATATCATGCGGATGTAAAAACAATTCCAGACCGACGGATGCCGTAATCCCGCCAATCACCGTATAAAAGACAGGGAACCTGCTCGCATCTCCCGAAGCGGACTTCACAAGCCGCTTCATAGAGCTTCGGCATGCTTTTCAATGTGCGGCATAGCCTTCCCTCCTCATGGATTGTCGTATCCAGCTTCTATAGTTATATCGTGTTACTCTCTTCCTTTCGAAGGCGAGGGTCTTTGAATTTGAATATTTTGTTCAGTATATTAAAAATAGGTTTGGATTGCTTAGTCAGCAACGGACCAAGAATCGCCAGTATGAGGACATAAATGGCTGCAAAGGGTTGGACAATATCAAGCAAACCGCCTTCTTTACCCAAATTGGCCATAATAATCGAAAATTCACCGCGCGCGACAATGGTCAAACCAATATTGGCGGATGCTTTGGGCGATAAGGAGGCCGTGCGCCCAGCCAGCATCCCGGCCCAAATATTACCGAACAGCGTAAGAATGACCGCTGCCAGTGCCAGCCATATTGCGTTTCCTCCGAGGGATAACGGATCAATGGAAAGTCCAAAGCTGAAGAAGAACAGGGCACCGAAGAAATCGCGGAAGGGCACAATTAAATGCTCAATCCGTTTGGCATGCTCTGTCTCAGCCAGTACCAGACCGACTAGCAGGGCTCCGATGGCTTCCGCCACATGAATCGTTTCCGAAAAACCGGCCACCAGAAACAGGGAGCCAAAAACAACAAGCCCGAATACCTCATTGGAGCGAATACGCAGAATTCGATTTAACAGAGGAACGGCCTTTCGACCGATGATAATGACAGCGAGCATAAAACCAAGCGCAATCAGCGCCGATAGCAGCACACCCCCGAGCGAGGATGAATCGCTGAGCACCAATCCGGAGAGGATGGAAATGTATACGGCGAGGAAAACATCCTCAAACATAATAATGCCCAAAATCATTTCGGTTTCGGCATTGGCGGTCCGCTTGAGATCCACCAGCACCTTGGCAGCAATGGCACTGGATGATATTGTCGTAATCCCGGCGATGACCAGCGTCTCCGCAACGGGGAAACCGCTCAGGAAGCCAAGAGCCAGCCCCAGTGTGAAATTGATGCCGATATAAATAGTACCGCCCAAAGCTATGGAGCGGCCTGATTTAATCAGGCGACCTACTGAGAACTCCAGACCCAAGTAGAAGAGTAGAAACAGCACTCCGATTCTGCCCATAAAATCAATGAACGGGGCGCTTTCGATAAACCGGAAATCAAAATGCCATAGCTCCATCGCGTGCGGTCCAACGGCCATTCCAATCAGGATATAAAAAGGGATGACCGAGAAGCGCAGCCTGGAGGAAATAAGCCCGGCTGCAGCGATTAGAGCAATAGCCAACCCAACCTCAAATACCAGATGATCCATCCAATCACCCGCTTCCGTTCATAAGAATTTGTTTAAAGCGTTTTTGCTGATCACGTTCCCCGATAACGACCACAGTGGCATCCTCATTAATAACCACTTCAGGGCCAGGATTTACAAACTTCTTTCCTTTTTTCTCCACAATAGCAATGACGGTAGCGCCCGAATTTTGCCTTATATCCAGATTACCGATAGATTGGCCAACACTTGCATAGTGGGGCTCCACTTTATACCATTCGATAATAGAATTGTCAAATGTCATTTCTACGCTTTCAAGCTGCTTGGGTTTATACGTCATGCCACCGATGATGGAGGCCACCTGTCGCGCTTCCTGATCATTCAGGGTGGTCATGGAAATGCTTTGTTCCAGATCCTCATAATCAAAATGGTACAACTCACGCCTGCCGTCATCATGAATAATAATGACAATTCGGTCGCCGCTCTCAGCATCTATTCGATACTTAATCCCGATTCCTGGTAAAATAGACTCTCGAATATCCATTTGTAAAGCCTCCTGTATGATACGTTTATTTGAAATAAATGATATGGGAAATAAATCACATACTTTGAGTGTGATATGGAATATGAATTAATTGTATAAATTTTATTTAATTTCATAAAAATACCAAATAAACTTTTCTTATTAGAACTTATTGGGGAAAATCAACAAATAGACATGCAAATGTGTGGTATGCCATGCAAAAAGGAGAGGTTAAGCCACATAACTGGAGGTGAATTTGATGGGAAACAAGCACAATTGCTTTTTCAGCTTGCAAATGACGGGGATGAAAGGCAGACGCAGCTTGGGGATGCTCAGTAGCAGGACAAGCGCGATCAAAATGACAAAAGGGAGTGATTTGGCCGCAGCAACCACCAGATGAAGCAATGGGGAGGACTTACGAATAGCTGGTTTGGAGTGATGCTCCAGCCCGTGGGAATCCGTTTCCAACGAGGAGGCCTCAGCATAAGGCATCAAAGAAGAGCCAGCAGTAAACTGCAGGGATTGAGTGGTATCTTCTGCATGGAATGTCACAGGAAGGGACAAAATCTGAACGAGGCTCAATATGACGA
Source organism: Paenibacillus kribbensis (assembly GCF_001705305.1). Lineage (GTDB taxonomy): Bacteria > Bacillota > Bacilli > Paenibacillales > Paenibacillaceae > Paenibacillus > Paenibacillus kribbensis_B. The sequence continues at coordinate 88,023 of NZ_MCBP01000010.1, read as the reverse complement.
TCATACATGTACGCAGTATGTTCAGCATCGTTGACATCTTATCCCCTCCCTCTTGTGAAAAATTCATATTACTATAACCTTAACATACCCCACCTTAAATATTCAAACGTCTTTCGATTTTGTTCTTGATGAAACCGATTATTCCCTTATAAATATGACTTCCTGTTTCCAGTCGTTCACTTCGTATAACCCTACAGAGGCCGCCATATACTGAAAGCAGTGATCGAAAGGAGTGAGCCAATGGAACTGTTTACAGTGTGGACCAATACAGACGGAGAACAGGAAGCCGACCGTTTCTATGAGGTGGTCAAAAGTAGAACCAAGGGACTACATATGTCACGGCGCGGATTTCGATTCACTTTCAGACAGCTGGAAAACAAAGTGGCATGGACCTGCAAGGGCACGGAGAGCAATTCGGAGTTTGAAAGCTTTCTTCCCTGTGTATACAGCATCATGTCTTCGGCGATAGCGGATTATATTATCCAGGTTAAGGAGTGGGAACTGCTTGATCAAATTCTCACCAAAGCCTGTTCGCTGCTGGAGAAAGAGGACACGACCCGAATTCGCAGCATGATTCGCTCCCTGGTAAATGATGATGGCCCAAGAGGACGTTTAAAGCGCCATGGTAAACTGACCGCTCTCCTGGAAAAGGATTTCAAGGAGCTTCGTGTAATGAACTTGGAAGGGCTTATTCAATTCAGACTGCACGCGTATAAAAAAGAGCTTGAAGAAATCGTCGACTATGCCATGGAGGAATTCTGGGCAGATCGGCAGTATGAAGAATTTATGGGACTGCTCAAATACTTTGTATTTTTTCAGGAAAGTAAAGTTCCGCTCGTGCATGTGCTTCATCAAGGCGGGCATGATTTTACCATTCTCGATAGCGCCATGGTCCCTATAGCGACTCCCGATGCAGATGACATCATAGTGGAGATGCCGGGAATTGAGCTGGAAATGGAGGTTGAGGATCGAATTGTGAGCACCCTTATTTCGATTTCCCCTGCTTCCATTATATTGCATACACACGATGAGCACACCCCTATTGTGCGAACGCTGCTGCATATTTTTGAAGATAAGGTAAAGCTGAGTAGACTATATCCAGGTCAGGATGTTCAAAAATAATAAAATGTTTGTATAATCCAACGGATTTCTGGAAAGCCTTTGCCTCAAGGGGAGGTTTTTTATGAGATCCATGTTGGTATGGAAACGGATTTTGGGCACCGTCCTCATTGCAGGCTGTGTGATCATGTCGGGTAATGAAGTATACGGTCACAAAGAACCGATCCAGCATAAGAAATGGCAATCAACACCTGTTTTAGCCCCACCCGAAGAGCAGGTCATTACGACCATGACGGTCACGGCAACAGGATATACAGCAGGATATGAATCCACTGGCAAACGGCCAAATCATCCTGGTTACGGTATTACGTATTCCGGTGTAAAAGTACGTCGCGACAAAAACACACTGTCCACGATTGCGGCTGATCCCAAGACGTTTCCCTTGGGCAGCATTTTGTACATTCCAGGCTACGGCTACGGCATTGTAGCAGATACAGGATCGGCAATTAAGGGCAACAAAATTGACTTGTATTTTAAAACAACCCGGCAAGTGTATTCCGAATGGGGTAAGAAAGATGTGAATGTTCAAATTATAAAAAAAGGGAACGGAAAATGTACGGAAAAGATGATACAATCGCTCCAAAAAGCGATAGAAACGCATAAATCCATTCCAAGCTCAACACTGGATGCTTCCATTTAATCCTTGAATATTGTCCTTTCTGACTTCACATACTATGTTGCGGGATAAGCTATCCCACAAAACATACTGGGAGGTTGAGATTTATGCCAAATCAAGGCGGAAGCTCGAACATGAACCAAGGCGCCAAAGCAAGCGCAGGCAATCAGTTTAAAGCAGAATTTGCACAAGACAATTCGGTAGGTGTCGTTTCTCAAAAGGTGAAGAAGTCTGAACAAAATAAAATTCAAGACAACTACCAGACACCAAATGAGAAGTATAGTGAAGAATTTGCAACAGATGTGGCAGGTACAAGCGCAGTAGCGCAAAAAGTACAAAACGCCAGTCGCAGCAAAGTTCAAAGTAATGCTCAAACACCGAACCAAAAGTTCGATGAAAACTTTAACACGAAATAAAAAAGCATATACAATCGACAATGCCTCGGAATTCTCCGGGGCATTTCGTATGACGTGAACAGGTTTAAGTACATATAGGTCTAAGGATTTATCTGCTTTTTAATTTTTTTTAAGGTGGAATTAAGGTTTAAGGTGCAAAATGAAGTCAGTTAAACAACACCACCTTGAAGTCTAGGGTTTGGGAGGAGATATACAATGGACGAATTCAAAAATAATAATTCCGGACGCCGGAACGACAACGATCAGGTTGATGCTGATAGAACAACTCGACAAAACGAATCAAGCGGTTCCTCATATTATTATTCCTATGGCCCTTTTTCTTCAGTTCAATCGGACGGACAACGCAAAGAAGAGCAGTTGATGGAGAAGGACGTAGAGATTACACCACCGCAGGCGGTAAGACCTTTTCCTCCCTCCTACCATCGAGCTGTGCCTGAGCAACAGGACGGTTCAGGTCGGAATGGTGGCAACTGGCAGTTCAAGCCGAATAAGCCCAAGTCACAAATCAAAACGATTTTCCTGTCTTTTTTGGCTGGAATGCTGGTTATTACGGTATTGATGTATACAGCTGACCGAACCAATATGTTTACACCCGAGACGGCGCTAACTTCGGCGGCAGCGGAAAGCGGCGAAACGACAAATTCAGGATCGACGGGTTCTTCGCCAAGTGCAGTTCCGGCTGTGATGCCTTCAGGTACTGCTGATGTTGAATCTGTTGTTGAAAAGGCGGGACCTGCGGTCGTCAAAATCGAAACGCTTGCCAAGCAGTCAAGTGGCAGACAAAGCAGCCCTTATTTTAATGACCCGCTGTACCAATATTTCTTTGGAAATCAGTATGGAGACAGCGATGGAAATAGCGATGGAAACAGCAGTAATAGGAACGACAGCAGCAACAGCGGACAACTGACTCCGCTTGGTATCGGTTCCGGTTTTATTTTTGATAAATCGGGCTATGTCCTGACCAACAACCATGTTGTTGAAGGTGCAAGCGTCGTTCAGGTTACTGTAGAAGGAACCAATAAACCGTATGAGGCTAAGGTGTTAGGTAAAAATGCAGACCTTGATTTGGCGGTACTTAAAATAGACGGTAAAAATGACTTCCCAACGGTAACGCTGGGGAATTCCGATAACGCTAGAGTCGGCGAGTGGATGGTAGCAATCGGTAACCCTGAAGGCTTTGAACATTCGGTAACAGCCGGAGTGCTGAGTGCGAAAGAACGTACGATCACGATTAATAGTGAATCAACTGGAAAACCGACGCAATACAAGCATCTTATACAGACGGATGCGTCCATTAACCCAGGTAACTCTGGTGGACCGCTGCTAAATCTGAAAGGACAGGTTATTGGTATGAACGTAGCTGTGAGTGCAGACGCACAGGGAATTGGTTTTGCGATTCCTTCCAATACGATTTTGGAAGTTGTCGATAAGCTGAAAAATAATCAGCCGATTCCGAAAGAACCTGTGCCTTTCATTGGTGCTAGTCTGTTAAATTTGAGCCCTGAAGTAGCCAAGGAATTGGGTACGTCTTTGACCGAAGGTTCGGTTGTGCGCGATATTATTTACAAATCGCCTGCTTATCAGGCAGATTTGCGTCCTTACGATGTGATTATCGGAGCCAATGGCACGCCTTATAGCACATCACAAGAGCTGATCCAGTTTATTCAAAAACAAAAGGTAGGTACAGCACTGACACTTAACATCGAACGAGACGGACAGAAAAAGGATATTCAACTGAAAATAGGCAACAAAAATGATTTTAGTTCGACGCTTCAACAATAAGCTAATAACTCTATACAAATGAACATGGAACTGGAAACGGAAGGAAGAGCCCTTCCGTTTCTTGCTGTATGCGGCGGCAAGGTGCTACACGCGTCTACTCCTGCTACAATAGAGTGAAAAGAAGATGATAAAGGAGTTCGATCGTGTATGCGTTCTACCGTTCTGATTATTGATGACGATGAGAAAATTGTGTCCATGCTGCGCAGAGGTTTGGCTTTCGAGGGCTATGAAGTGCTGACTGCCGCCAACGGAGCAGAAGGATTGAATAAAATGCTGACAGCTGAGCCTGATGTTGTCGTGCTGGATGTCATGATGCCGCAGGTGGATGGTTTTGAGGTATGCCGTCGCATGCGTGAGGGCGGAAGCACGGTACCCGTCCTGATGCTTACAGCCAAGGACGAGGTGGAGAACCGGGTTAAGGGCTTGGATTTGGGAGCCGACGATTATCTCGTCAAGCCGTTTGCACTGGAGGAGCTGCTGGCACGAGTGCGGGCGCTTTTGCGGCGTAAAACCGAACAGCAGGACAATAACGGAAACCGGCTTACCTTCGAGGACCTGCAGCTGGATAACGAATCACGTGAAGTGTTTCGTGGCAGCAAACGTTTGGAACTGACAGCAAAAGAATTTGAGCTGCTCCATTTGTTTATGCAGAACCCGAAGCGTGTGCTGTCACGCGATTTGATTATGGACAAAATTTGGGGCTATGACTATAGTGGGGAATCAAACGTGCTGGAGGTGTATATCGCCATGCTGCGACAAAAAACGGAACAGGATGGCGGCAAACGACTCATTCGCACCATTCGGGGAGCCGGTTATATTTTAAGAGGTGATGTGTAATATGTCTATTCGGTGGCGGCTGACAGCTTGGTATTCGAGCATCTTGGCGATAGTGCTTGTCATTTTTGGACTGGCTATTTACGGACTGGTTTATTATTACACATACAATGAAGTGAAAAGTCAGCTTATGACTCAGGCGCCACGTATTAATAAGCAGCTGCTGCTTACTATCAAAGGGGGATTGTTTGAAGTCCCCAATCTGGATTTGGGCTTAGTGCAGGGACGTGGAATTGATGACTCTCAGCTATATGTACAAATTTATAATTACACATCCGGGGTAACCAAAACGACCCAAAATATGAAAGACCTTAATATTACCTTCCCAGTGCCATCTACAGCGGTAGGAGCAGTCCAAAATGAGGGGATTCGGCGTGTGAGTGTGGATGGGGATTCCTTTATGATTTATCAGCAGCCGATCAAATCCGATGAGTTAGGGCTGGTAGTTGGCTTTCTCCAGATAGGGCAATTTACGGGCTCACAGGATCGGCTCATGAACAGGCTGCAAAGTGTGCTTGTATACGGCTCGTTATTTGCTCTACTCGCTGCTGCAACCTCAGGTCTCTTTTTGGCTCGCAAGTCCATGAAGCCGCTGGTCAAGGTGATTGAGGGGGCAAATCAGATTCAATCCAGTAACGATTTGAGTGTCCGTATTGAATATGAAGGACCAGCAGATGAAATTGGGCAGCTGATCGGGACGGTTAACAATATGCTGGAACGTACAGAGGCGTTTTATAAGGAGCTGGAGGATGCATACGGTGCACAGCGTCGTTTTGTGGCCGATGCTTCCCATGAGCTGCGTACACCGCTTACGACGATTCGTGGCAATGTTGACTTTTTGGTCAAAATGTGGACCACTGAACCGGGAGAGCGACCGAATATGGATGAAGCGATGATTCGAGAGCTGTCTATGGAGGCACTGAATGACATGGCCGATGAAGGCCAGCGGATGAGTCGTTTGGTGGGCGATATGCTGTCACTTGCGAGAGCGGATACGGGGAAAACATTCGATAAGACTCCAGTCGCGCTGGAACCGCTTGTAAATGAGGTAGCCCGTCGTGCTCAATTTCTGGAGCGAACAGCCGAATGGAATGTAGGCGATTTTTCGCTGCTGAATGGCATTTATATGGAAGGTAGCAAGGATTATTTGCAGCAGATGCTATTTATTTTTATTGATAATGCGTTCAAGTATACTCCTGAAGGCATCGTCCGATTTGATGCCATTGTTTATCAGGGGCAGGTGGGTCTGCGGATCAGTGACACGGGCATCGGGATGGACAAGAGTCAGGTTCCCTTTATTTTTGACCGCTTTTACCGGGCGGATGAGTCACGCGGCGTGACGGAGGGAATCGGTCTGGGACTGTCTATTGCCAAGTGGATTATCGATGAACATCACGGGTCAGTGGAAGTGGTTACACGCCAAGGAGAAGGAACGACATTCATCATCTGGCTTCCGGTCAGCTTTTCCGCGCCTTTGGAATAGGCTATAATAGGAAGGCAACGACATCATAGAATTGGCCGGTAGAGGCTTGAATGCCCACAGCTGCCCAGTTATTGGAGCAGTATACTGTGTCGAAGAAAGCGGGTGCTATTTTTGGAAGTACTCAGGATTTCACCCCGGGGTTACTGTTACGGCGTAGTCGATGCCATGGTATTGGCTCGTCAGGCTGCCAGAAACCTGGACTTACCCCGGCCTATTTATATACTAGGCATGATTGTGCATAACAGCCATGTCACCAATTCCTTTGAAGATGAAGGGATTATTACACTGGACGGCCCGAACCGTATGGAGATTCTAAGCCAGGTGGAGAAGGGGACCGTTATTTTTACCGCCCACGGCGTATCCCCAGAGGTTCGCAAGCTGGCAAGAGACAAGGGACTGACTACGGTTGACGCTACCTGTCCGGATGTGACGAAGACCCATGATCTGATTCGGGAGAAGTCGTCAGAAGGATACCAGATTATTTATATCGGCAAAAAGGGGCACCCTGAACCGGAGGGAGCTATCGGAATTGCGCCGGATCATGTCCATCTGATTGAAAAGGAAGAGGAAATCGACACGCTTGCGCTGTCTGAGGGCAAAATCCTCATTACAAATCAGACGACCATGAGCCAATGGGACATCAAGCACATTATGAAGAAGTTGCTGGAGAAGTTCCCGGGTGCAGAGATACACAATGAAATTTGTCTGGCAACGCAAGTGCGTCAGGAGGCGGTAGCCGAGCAGGCTGGACAGGCGGACCTGGTGATCGTTGTCGGTGATCCGCGCAGCAATAACTCCAACAGACTTGCCCAAGTGTCCGAGGAGATCGCCGGTACTACGGCTTATCGAATTGCCGATGTAACAGAGCTGAAGAGGGAGTGGCTGGAGGGCGTTGCGAAGGTAGCGGTCACATCCGGAGCTTCCACCCCTACGCTGATTACGAAAGAGGTCATTACGTATCTGGAGCAGTATGATCCGGCTAACCCTGATACATGGGAGATTCAGCGGAACATTGATATGAAAAAACTGTTGCCTCCTGTACGGGAAAAGTCAAAAACGACGAAATAACTTAGGATTGACCTTAGTCGCTATTCGAGGAGTAACACCCGGATAGCGGCTTTTTTATTGTTATCATAAAGATAATCTCGAGTAATAATTAAGCCTTGACGAGTAAAGTCAAAACAGGTATATTTACTTTAACGAATAAAAGCTTAAAAGCGAACAAGCGTTTAAGTGTCATAATGTCATAGTGATCCATAAAATATGTTTTATAGAGGGGAAGAAAAATATGATCGTTATCGCCGGTGTTCAAACACCTGAAGAACATATCCATGCCATTGTTGAAGTTATTGAAAAAGAAGGCTTGCAGGCCCATGTTTCACGCGGATCGGATCGCACGATTATCGGATTGATCGGCAGCGTAGAGCCCAAGCTGGCTGAACACCTGCGTCAAATGAAGGGTGTAGAAAATGTAGTCAAAATATCGAAGTCCTACAAATTGGCTAGCCGTGATTTTCATCCCGAAAATACGGTCATTTCCATAAAAGGCGTAAATATCGGCGGGGGCGAGCTTGTGATTATGGGTGGGCCGTGTGCCGTTGAGTCTGCTACGCAGATTGACGAGATTGCCGCATTGGTTAAAGCTGCGGGTGCACAAGTCCTTCGGGGAGGTGCTTTTAAGCCGCGTACGGGGCCTTACAGCTTCCAGGGAACTGGGGTAGAAGGCTTGATCATGATGGCCGAAGCGGGCAAAAAACATGATCTTCTGACCATCACAGAGGTTATGACACCGGAATACGTGGATATTTGTGCGGAATATGCGGATATTCTGCAAGTAGGTACACGCAACATGCAGAACTTCGATCTGCTGCGCAAGCTGGGAACCTGTGGCAAGCCAGTGTTGCTTAAACGCGGTTTCAGCTCGACTTATGACGAGTTCCTGAATGCTGCCGAGTACATTTTAGCGGGCGGAAATCCGAATGTTATGCTATGTGAGCGAGGTATTCGCACATTCGAAACCTACACCAGAAATACGCTGGATTTGTCTGCGATCCCTGTTTTGCAGCAGTTGAGCCATTTGCCGGTTATTGCTGATCCAAGCCATGGCACAGGACGGCGTGAGCTGGTTGTTCCTATGACGAAGGCTTCAGTAGCTGCCGGTGCTGACGGACTGATTATTGAGATGCATACAGACCCTGACAACTCGATGACGGGCGATGGTGTACAATCCCTGTTCCCTGATCAATTTGCAGATTTGCTGAAAGATTTGGAATTGCTTGCCCCTGCAGTAGGGAAAACATTCCATACCCCTAGTACCATTTCCTAATACGAATAGTTAACATCATTGCATAAAAGTTTTGACGCATTGCAGTAACAAGATTAAAATCACTTAAAAGCCCGATGTTTCGGGCTTTTTGTGCTATTCAAATGTTATCAAGGGCGTAAGAATATCTAACATTAGTTTAAAAAATACCTTACATAGCTATTGACCCGTGTCATGTTTGAGATTTATAATGACGACAGAAAAAAACATTCGATCATGAACATTTCAGTGTTGTATAAGACTTAATGTTCGGAAAAATTGGGAGGAAGAAGACATGTCCGTGGAAAACGTATTGAAAACAATTCAGGAAAATAATATTGAGTGGGTAGATTTTCGTTTTGTAGATTTGTCTGGTCGTGCTCACCATATTTCACTGCCAGCTTCCGAAGTAGATGAAGATACATTTGTTAACGGTGTTGCTTTCGACGGTTCTTCCATTCCCGGCTATCGTGGTATTGAGGAATCCGACATGGTTATGCTGCCTGATCCAGAATCCACTTTTGTCGACCCTTTCACTCAGCATCCTACACTGAATATTCTGTGTGATATTGCTACGCCGGACGGCGAAAAATATGACCGCGATCCTCGTGGTATTGCCAAAAAGGCAGAGGAATTTTTGCAATCCGCAGGAGTGGGCACAGCAGCATTTTTTGCACCTGAGTCCGAGTTTTTCATCTTTGATGATGTTCGCTACGAAAGCGGCATGAACAGCGCTTCCTTCTTCGTAGATTCCGAGGAAGCAGCTTGGAACACAAATCGTAAGGAAGAAGGCGGCAACCTGGGCTTTAAAGTGGGAGTGAAGGGCGGATATGTACCTGTAGCGCCAGTAGACACCCAACAAGACATCCGTAGTGAAATGTGCCGTCTGCTTGAAGAAGCAGGTCTGAGAATTGAGCGCCATCACCATGAGGTAGCTACAGCAGGCCAAGCGGAAATCAACTTCCGTTTTGATACACTGAAGAAAACAGCAGATAACCTGCTCGTTTATAAATACATTGTACACAACACAGCTCGTCAATATGGTAAAGTGGCAACATTCATGCCGAAACCACTCTTCGGAGACAACGGAAGCGGTATGCACGTTCACCAATCCATTTTCGATGGAGACACTCCTTTGTTCTACGAAAAAGGTGCTTATGCTAACCTGAGCGAAATGGCTCTTCATTACATTGGCGGTATTCTATACCATGCACCTGCACTGATCGCTTTGACAAACCCAAGCACCAACTCGTTCAAGCGTCTCGTTCCAGGCTACGAAGCGCCGGTTAACCTGGTATTCTCCAAAGGTAACCGTTCTGCGGCTGTACGTATTCCAGTAGCGGCTGTTACGCCAAAAGGCTGTCGGATCGAGTTCCGTACACCGGACTCCACAGCTAACCCTTATCTGGCTTTCTCGGCTATGCTGATGGCTGGTCTGGATGGCATTAAGCGTAAACTGAACCCAATCGAATTGGGCTATGGTCCGCTTGACACGAACATCTATGAGCTGTCTGACGCTGAAAAAGGTAAAATCCGCAGCGTACCAGCTTCATTGGATGAGGCTCTTGACGCTCTGGAAGCTGACTACGAATTCTTGACTGAAGGCGGCGTATTCACGAAGGACTTTATTGACAACTATGTAGAGTTCAAACGTTCTGAAGCCAAATCGGTGAACATCCGTGTTCATCCGCACGAATACAGCCTGTATTTCGACTGCTAATAAATCGGCAGCGTAGCTGCCTTGAAGAACAATCATTAGCCTACGGATAAAAGTTGTTGTTCAAGATAGGTCTCCGGTCTCATAGCCGGGGACCTTTTAACATTAAAGTGAATATCACAAAGTGAAGATGTCAAATATGATAACATTCACAGCTTTGTCACATCATAAATGAATTCAAAAACATTTTTATACAAGTCTTGAACGCATTTATGAATACTGCTATCATAGCGATAATATCCACACAAGGTAGAGAAGGGATGGGAAATTGTTGAGTAAGAGAGCCTACAATTTTAATGCAGGACCAGCGGCATTGCCGCTGAAGGTACTGGAACGTGTACAAGCTGAATTCGTGGATTTTCAGGGGACAGGAATGTCTATCATGGAAATGTCTCATCGTGGAGCTGTGTATGAATCTGTTCATAATGAGGCACAGGAACGTTTGTTATCTCTGCTGGGCAATCCGAAGGGCTATAAGGTGTTGTTCCTGCAAGGGGGCGCCAGTACGCAATTTGCAATGCTGCCTTTGAATTTCCTGAGCGAAGGACAGATCGGAAGCTATGTAATGACAGGTAGCTGGTCCGACAAGGCATACAAAGAGGCCAAGCTGCTGGGCAAGACTCATATTGCCGCATCCTCTGCTGATGAGAAGTACATGCGTCTTCCGAATGTGGAATCTCTGGACTTGCCTGAGCATACTGCTTATGTACATATGACGTCCAACGAGACGATTGAAGGTACACAGTTCAAGCAATTTCCAGATACGGGTTCCGTACCGTTGATTGTCGACATGTCCAGTGATATTTTTTGCAAGCCGTTTGATGTTACTCAATTTGGATTGATCTACGCAGGCGCGCAAAAAAACCTGGGACCTTCCGGTGTAACGGTCGTCATTGCCCGTGAAGAGCTGTTGACATCCTCGCCGTCCACCATTCCTACGATGCTGCGCTACAGCACGTATGAAAAAAATAACTCTCTCTACAACACACCGCCATCCTTTGCTATCTACATGGTGAATGAAGTGCTGAAATGGATTCAGGAGGAAGGTGGCCTGGAAGGCATTGAGCGTGTAAACCAACAGAAAGCTGCTTTGCTCTACGACCGTATTGACAGCAGCGAAGGCTTCTATCGTGGCTGTGTGGACAGCAGAGATCGCTCCATTATGAATGTAACCTTCCGTCTTGCAAATGAGGATCTGGAAAAACAATTTATTAAGGAATCCGAGCAGGCCGGGTTTATCGGATTGAAGGGACATCGCAGTGTAGGAGGGCTTCGCGCCTCGATCTACAATGCTGTTCCACTGGAGAACTGTCAAGCATTGGCGGAGTTTATGGATAGCTTCAAGCAACGTAACCGTTGATTTTACGGATATATATTTCGATACACGCGATTTGAAATCGAAAAAGTAAAAGTAAAGCCTTCCCTGAACGTGTATAGGGGAAGGCTTTAGTAGTGTGGGGGATAGATGATAAAAGATGAAGGGAACGAAACATAATGCCATTACATATTGTACTTGTCGAGCCGGAAATCCCGGCTAACACAGGAAATATTGCCAGAACGTGTGCCGCAACTGGAACACATCTGCATCTGGTCAAGCCGCTGGGCTTCCGTACCGACGATGCCACGTTAAAACGGGCTGGACTTGATTATTGGTATGCTGTCCATATTGAATACCACGAGTCTTTTGCTGAGGTACAGGAGAAGTATCAGGAAGGCCGCTTTTTTTATGCGACGACAAAAGCAAACCAGCGCTATAGCGATATTTCATTCCGGGACGGAGACTTTCTGGTATTTGGTAAAGAAACGAAGGGGTTGCCTCCTGAGCTGTTAGCAGCGAATCCAGATACATGCATTAAGATGCCTATGTCAGATAAAGTAAGATCTCTAAACTTGTCGAATTCCGCTGCGATTATCGTGTATGAAGCGTTGAGACAAATGGATTTTCCAGGTTTATCGTAAATAAAGTCACGTAAACTGTGAATAAAGAACCAGGACCTAAGTTGCTAATGAAAGTTGCGCAATATTTGACTAGATGAATCTGACTGTTAAGCTTGAATAAAGGTGATATTGTCGAAATTTGCAAAATTCTCTATTAGAGCTAATGATAATTGGCTTTCCGGTCGATAAAAATATTATAGACATTCTGTGCCATACTTTGATATGGTTCATGATTTTATGAAAAAATGTAATAAAATTTCCTGTGATCAGCAGGATTCGACAAAAAGACAGCGAATACTACATAAAGAATAGTGTCTTTGTACCTAGTTTTCGCAGGGAAAGTAAACTGTAAGTTATTACTGAATAGGAGAGGTGTACGATCACGATGAAACCTGCTGGTGTAGTGCGTAAAGTTGATCAATTGGGGAGAATAGTCTTGCCTAAGTCACTGCGCAAAAGATATCAAATGAATGAGGGAGATCCTGTCGAAATTTTGGTTCAGGGTGACCATATTATTTTGGAGCGTTATCGTCCGAAATGTGTATTTTGCGGTTCAATAGATCAAGTAAACGATTTTAAAGACCGTTATATTTGTGCTCAATGTCTGACAGAAATGACACAGTACTCCTCCTAATGAGGCAAAAGCATCACGACATTCGTTCGTGATGCTTTTTTTTAATTGAGCCATACTTCGACAAGCATATTTTATTATTTTTATTATTTATAGAATAAAAAATGAGTAGGGACCGGACGAAGTTGACCATCTGATGGCTTGTTAACGACTCGACCGTTCAATATGAGCGACGAGGAGCCGCCTCCGTCCAAATTATAAGCATCCTGAACACCCAGATTGTACATCTTCCCTTGTAGTTCTTCGAGCGTTGCACCTGAACCCCCGCTTTCATTGTAGCCGTCTACGACGATAATAAGCAGTTGGTCGTCTTTATAGTTGCCGATGACCGTCCGTGGGGCCCGCAGAGGCGAGATTTTCCACTTCTCAGGGATAGGCATCTTCTGTCCCTTTTGGAGTAGAACGGGAACAAAGGTAGCCCCAAAGGCAGGTTTTAAGCTATCCAGCGCGCCTTGACTGTAAAATTTGCCCCCGATAAGCTTGCCATTGCTGCTCAATCCAACGAATGACAAATCCTTGAAACTGGATTGAAAGCCGGTAAGGTAGTGGCCGTTCAAGACGGTAGTACTTAATGGATAGCGTTTGCCGTCTCCATCCGCAAAGCCGCCTGCATTGATGCCGGCGACAGCTCCGTGTCTCAAGACAGCACGCATAGTTGTTTCAGAGCCGCCCAATTTGTCGCTCCCCAGAGACATTTTCATAGCGGTAGGATCTTTCAGTTTAACCTTCATGGCGTAGCCGTGATAAATCCCTGGGTTCACCTTGAACAATTCAATGGTAATCCGGTTGCTGTCTACACGCTCATAGGGAACCCCCAGCTTGGCGGTGATGCGTCGATCATAGATGATCGCGGGACGCTTGGACTGAGTAGAGGCTGCTTGGACAAGCTGATTCATCGTTTGGGTTGTTTGCTTATACAGCTCGGATGTCCGGCGAATCGTAGACAAGGTGTACGTTGCCGTTTGTTTGGCTTCATCAAGCTGCTTGCTTACGGATTGCGTTTGTACAATAGTTTCGGCTTTTTGCAGGCCCGGAGCAGTGGGCACTGGAAAACTCAAAGGGGGATGCACTAACAAAATACACCCCAACAAACCGATAAAAGGAGCAAGGGCTAACATAAAGAACCGATTCACTTGTTTTGCATCTATGTTCATTTTAGCAAGTCCATTTTTTTCTGAAGTATATTAAGCTGCTGCTTGACTTCATTTAATTGGGTATAAAGCTTATTGCTGTTATCGGTTTTGTTATTGGCATTGTCCTTCGTAAAGGTCAGCAGTTCATTGAAGGACTGCACTTTGCCCTGCAAGTCGCTAACTTCCTTGGAAAGTGTGGTTAGCTGCTTTTCATAGTCGGATTGAAGTGCTTGAATCTGTTGGTCTGTATGGGTTTGCATCTCGTTTAGCATCTGCTGCTTCAAGTGATTGCTATACAGATAGGTTGCGAGAGCACCTAGTATAATAAGTATAAACCAAAATAGCAGAAATGCCTTTACGGGCAACCCCTTTCTTGAATGGCCTCGCCGAGCTTCGGCAAGAGGACGTTCAGGTGAAACTTGCATATGATTTTTCAACTCCCGTGTAAAGTCAAATTTCCAGTCTTTGTTTTGCAGTTCCAATTCTATCATGGGCCTATTTATTTCGCAAAAGCGAAATAGGAGTATAAAAAATATTTGGAAAAAGAGATTGCATCGGAAGGAAGTCCTAGGATACAATTTCCTTAAACCGTTCTCGCTTCCTATACGTTCACATTCGCGCAATTCCTACATATGCAATCTCCAATTTTAGATCTATTTTAGCGAACGATGTATTTTTTTGTAAACTCAGGAGGTTTAGACATGAGAAAAGTATGGCAGGTGGTCATTATAGATATCCATCCTACAAGTATGCTGGGAACAAAGCTTATTTTGGAAGATCAGCAAGATTTACTTGTTAGAGGGATGTCCTCCTCCGGAACGGAAGGCCTGGAACTGGCTTGTTCCATCCAGCCGGAAATTATTTTAATGGATTACAGGTTGCCTGAGGGAACCGCTGAACCGTTTTTGACCCAAATGCGGGCCTTGTCTCCGGACAGCCATATTGTTATTATGACGGATGAGGATAATATTACGTTGTTTCAGCAATTGATTTCGCTGGGAGCGAATGGAATGCTGTCCAAACAGGCATCACCAAACCAGTTGATTCATTTGATCAACGGTTTACGCGAAGGATTTGCTTCTTTACCGATGGACTGGATTCGCTGCGGGAACTGGCCGTTTTTGCCGTTAGTGGCTTCTGAGCCTTTTGATGAATTGACACAAACCGAAGTTTTCATTATGGAACGTATTGTACAAGGCGTTACATATGACAAAATTGCTATCGAGATCGAAGTAAGTCGGCGCTCCATTGATAATTATCTGCGTAAAATTTATGCCAAATTAGGTGTGTCCAGCCGGGCGCAGGCCATTGAACGTTATGCCTTATATGCACGTCAGACGAAGCAGCTGTATGCCTGACGCGTCAGCCCGGAGGCAGTGACCTATTTACAGGAGAAGGAGGATGTTCATGCAATATTCCTTTGCTTCACGAACGGCTGCAATGTTGGCTTCTCCAGTGCGTCATATCCGGGAAAATGCAAGAAGACACTCCTTTATATCTCTGGCTGAAGAATTACCCGCACAAGAGCTGTTTCCGGTGAAGCTGCTGGAAGAAGCAGCTCATGATGTGTTTGGTTCCGGCCCTGATGCCCTCCAGTATGGTGAACCGGAGGGTTATTTTCCTTTGCGGGCATGGCTTGCGGGAGAGTGGGAGCAGCGTAAGGGAGTTAGGGTACCTCCAGGGCAAATCCTTCTAACAACAGGCAGTCAGCAGGCCATTGACCTGATCGTAAGGCTGATGGTGGATGAGCGTGATCCGGTGTTGGTCGAAAATCCGACCTCTCCTGGATGTTTGCAGGTGCTGTCTATGCAAGGGGCGCAGGTCGTGCCTGTTGAATCAGATGAGGAAGGTGTAATTCCCGATAAGCTTGAAGCTTTAATGATTCGCTATCGCCCCAAGCTTTTTTTTGCTACGCCCACATTTACGAACCCGACCGGCTTCCTATGGAGTGCGGCAAGACGGCAGGAAATTTTGGATTTATGCAGGCACCATCAGGTGCTGGTCGTAGAGGACGATTCTTACGGTGAATTGCATTTTAAGCAAAAGAACGAGTCCCCTGACAAGAGTCCGCATGGACAGAGTCGGAAATTTGCAGAGGCGTTTCCTTCGCTGTTTGCACTGGATCATGCGGGTCAGGGCGGTCAAGTGCTATATATTGGTTCATTTAATAAAACGGTCGCTCCTGGACTGCGAACTGGCTGGGCGGCTGGCCCCGCTCCGCTGATTGAAGGAATGTATGCCTTGAAGCAGCTGGCCGATATGCAGTCCAGTACGATGAACCAGCGGCTGCTGTTTCAGCTGTTGACCCGTTCGCGTTTCCAATGGCACGAGCACTTGGCGATGCTGAACAAAGAATATTCAACACGACTTCAGCTCATTTTGGAGCTGCTTAAGCGTCCGTTTTGGAAGGACGTGACGTATCACATTCCGTCAGGCGGCATGTATGTATGGGTGCGGCTGCCCGATGGGCTGGACAGCGCATTGCTGTTAAAGGCGGCTTTGCCCAAAGGCGTAGCCTTTATGCCAGGGGCGCTGTGTGCGGTTGGCAGTGAGGGGGCGTCCCATATTCGCCTTAATTTTAGCCATCCGGGCCGCGAGCAGCTGCTTATGGGCATGAATCTGATCGGTGAGACGATCAGTGAGTTTACCGCCCGAAGCTAGCAGGAATACTGGCATTCCACCGCCCAATGTCAGCCATCCTCCGTATCCGCAGCAGCAGTGGAGGAGTAAGGGACTGGCGTTTCTGCGATTCGATGTTGCGCGTCGCTTTTGTCAGGCTCTACGGCCTTTGCTGCGGCCGTTTCAGTTCCTTGCTCTTGCAGCACCGCCGCATACTCGCCCAGAGCCGCTTCGCCGAACGGGGTTAGCTTATAGCGGCCACGGGCTACGCGCTCAAACCAGCCGTAGTAGTTGTGCTGCAGGACAGCAGCCGCTCCGCTGACGGCAGCCGTACGGGCG
Source organism: Paenibacillus kribbensis (assembly GCF_001705305.1). Classification (GTDB taxonomy): domain Bacteria; phylum Bacillota; class Bacilli; order Paenibacillales; family Paenibacillaceae; genus Paenibacillus; species Paenibacillus kribbensis_B. Next base: position 71,094 of record NZ_MCBP01000010.1, on the reverse strand, counting down.
AGCTGCACAGGGGAGGCCTCCCCCAGGCTCTGCAAGGCTGCGGCTACACGTAGCGCTTTTTCCCGGTAGGCCGTGACCAGCTTGCGCCGGGTGCTGCCGCCAGTGTTGTGGTCACCGCTGCGTGCGTGAAATTCCCGCAGCAGCCTCTCCTTGCGCGAGCCGGGGCGAACCGCTGTCGTTTTGCGCTCATGGCCGTTGGGGCCCGCAGGCTTGCACAGTATCTCTACGAGCGGTGGCTTGGTCTTAAAAAGGGTGACGGTAAGCAGGCCAAGTCCCAGTTGACGGCACAGTCCAACCAACTCGTTCCAGCGCTGATTGACAGCCCCTTTTTTTGCACGATTTCGTTCTACGGCCACATATACATTGCTGCTTAATTTCAAACGTTGCATGCCTTGCAGCACAAGCGACAGATTAAACGTCTTTTTGATCTCCACAATCAGTGGCTCCTGCTGTTCCAGCTTGATACCCACCAAATCGCAGTTGCGCACCTCTCCTTTGATTTCATATCCCAAGCTCTCAAAAAAGGCTTTGATCGGAGCGTATAGCTCCGTCTCATGCCGAACCGCCATTGCTTCTCCCGCTCCTTTATCCCATTATTCCGAGCTTATATTGTACCATAATGCGTCAGGTCCGCGTCGTTGTTGTATATTTTAGCACAGTATATCCCTTTGTTTTTCGAAAAAGCAGGGAGACCTGTCACAAAAATAGGTCAATTCTGAAATCAATCTGCATAGGTATGTATTACACTTTTTTTAGGGGATACCATTATATCCTGAAAGGCGTGACGAGTGTAGCCATTACCATCAGGAGTGGAGGATAGTCATTACGCAGCCATGGGAGGAACCGAGCATGAATATTTTTGAACGCATTGCGGAGTACCGGGCGGAAAGCAACCGTCTGGCCTGGAACGGCACTTTTAGAGAGTATATCGAGATACTCAAGAAAGACCCGACGCCGGCGATGACCGCTCATGCACGGGTTTACAAGATGATTGAATCTTTTGGTGTAGAAGAGATTGGGGGACATAAGCGATATAAATTTTTTGAGCAGGAGATTTTTGGGCTGGATCGTGCACTGGAAAAGCTGGTGGAGGAATACTTCCATTCCTCAGCCAGGCGGCTTGATGTGCGCAAGCGTATCCTTCTTTTAATGGGTCCCGTCAGCGGGGGCAAATCGACGCTGGTCACTTTGTTAAAACGGGGTCTGGAGAAATTTTCAAGAACGGATCAAGGAGCCGTGTACGCCATAGAAGGCTGCCCTATGCACGAAGATCCACTTCATCTTATTCCTCATGAGCTGCGTCCCGAATTTGAAAAGGAGCTCGGTGTGCGCATTGAAGGTAATCTCTGCCCATCCTGCCAGATGAGATTGCGTACGGAATTTGATGACGATATCGAAAAGGTGGGCGTGGAGCGGGTATTTATATCGGAAGAAAACCGGATTGGCATAGGTACGTTCAGCCCTTCTGATCCGAAGTCTCAGGATATTGCTGATTTGACAGGCAGCATCGACTTTTCCACGATTACGGAGTATGGCTCGGAATCCGATCCGCGTGCATATCGTTTTGACGGAGAGCTGAACAAAGCGAATCGCGGGTTGATGGAGTTTCAGGAAATGCTGAAATGCGATGAGAAGTTTTTGTGGAATTTGTTGTCCCTGACCCAGGAGGGAAATTTCAAGGCTGGACGGTTTGCGCTCATCAGTGCAGATGAATTGATCGTGGCTCACACCAATGAGTCGGAGTATAGAAGCTTTATTGCGAATAAAAAGAACGAGGCATTGCAGTCGCGGATGATTGTAATGCAGATTCCTTATAACCTGAAAGTGTCGGAGGAAGAAAAGATTTATGCCAAGCTCATTGAGCAAAGTGACATGCGGCATATTCATATCGCTCCGCATGCGCTGCGAACGGCTGCCATTTTCTCCGTGCTAACCCGCTTGAAAGAAACGAAGAAGCAGGGCATGGATTTGGTCAAAAAGATGCGTATGTACGACGGTGAAGAGGTCGAAGGCTACAAGGAAGCCGACCTGAAGGAAATGCAAAATGAATTTCTGGAGGAAGGCATGTCCGGGGTAGACCCACGGTATGTCATTAATCGTATTTCCAGTGCATTAATTAAGCAAAATGTGGAATCGATTAATGCACTGGATATTTTACGAGCGATCAAGGATGGTCTGGATCAGCATGCTTCCATTACAAAGGAAGAGCGCGAGCGCTATCTGAATTTCATTTCTGTGGCCCGCAAAGAGTACGATGAGTTGGCAAAAAAAGAAGTACAAAAGGCCTTTGTGTACTCGTTCGAGGAATCAGCCAAGACGCTGTTTGACAATTATTTGGATAACATCGAAGCCTTCTGCAATTGGTCTAAAATCCGCGATCCACTCACGGATGAGGAGCTGGACCCGGATGAGCGGCTTATGCGCTCGATTGAGGAGCAGATCGGGGTGTCAGAAAATGCGAAAAAGGCATTCCGCGAAGAAATATTAATCCGGATTTCCTCGTATTCACGCAAGGGCCGGAAGTTTGAATATCATCATCATGATCGGCTGCGTGAGGCTATCGAGAAGAAGCTGTTTGCAGATCTGAAGGACATTGTGAAGATTACGACCTCGACCAAAACACCTGATGCTAACCAGCTTAAACGGATGAATGAGGTCATCAAGCGGCTGATTGAGGAGCATGGCTACACAGCGGCCAGCGCTAACGATTTGTTGCGGTATGTAGGTAGTCTCTTAAACCGGTAATAATTTGAGGAAAGCAAGGACAGTATCAGCACGGTTCGATCAATGAACATTTTATGGGGAATCCGGTAAGCACAGGAAGTTTCAGGTGCTGCCGGATTCTGTTGTATCAGAAGACACATATAAAAAAACAGACCATTTGGTTAGGTCTGTTTCCTGCTGGTTCAATCAGGCAGCTTATAGCAGCGCTCTAAGCTCACGTCGGTATTTGTTCAATTGCGCTAATGATGGAATAACACGCTTAGCAGAACGGATGCCGCCTATTCTGATGTTGCGGACCACGTGATAGGGAGAGATTAGAAGCGCGTGAAGCAAATGTAAATCACGGGTGCTTAACGGACGATATCGTTGATAGTAGTCGACCGCGCGCAGCATTTTTGTCCCGTTCCAAAGACAATTTCGATGAAGAAGATGGGACAAGTCTTTCATCCTTACGTGCAGGGAGCAATTTTCAAAATCGATTAAATGAATCTTGAGCTGTCTGTCTTTAATCAGATTGGGGTAATTGTAGTCGCCATGTATAAATGCGCCGGCTTTTTGCTCCGAGTCGATTGCTTCTCGAACCTTGGGCTGCTGTAAACGATTCGTCACTTCCTCACAGAGAGCTATGAGATGTGCTGTGCCTTTGTAGGGACTGAGACGTTTTTTGTATCCAGCGATTTCATCACCCAAGCCTTCGTAACGTATTCTGGCTGCCGGAGCCTCGGTGACAGGAAAGCCTACGGCGCTGGAGTGAAATTTGGCTAAGGTGGAAATACCATTTTTGAAATCTATTCTTTTTGTAAATTTTGGTCTACGTCCATCAACCCAATTGGTTAACGTATACGAAACGCCTTCATGGGTCATATAAGCGGTTTGCTGTACTGTCGGATAAATCTTTTGGCTACGAGTAAACCCGCGCTCATCCAGGAAGGACAACACACGTGTAATAAAACGAATTTCATCTTCTGGAAAATTGTAGGGTTTTAAACAATAGGTCATGCTGGCGGTCTCGATCCTGTGTATATCCTTTTTTTGACGAGCACGTTGAATTTTGATTCCGTACATCTGCTCAACGTTTGATAAAATCGACATTTTGATCCTCACTTTCTTTTATACATGGACCATTCCTGCAAAATATGAATGATTTGTAAACGAAGGGGCCACGATTGATCCCAATTGTCCAGAATCTCGCGGTCTCTTGAGCGAATGGGGTGTCGAGAGGCATGCCACGCTTCCCGAGGCAGTTTATACAGGGCTGTAACTATTTTTCGTTCAGTTCGGCTGAGTGGCTTGCGTTTTTGGTATCCCTTCAGCAGGGATTGCACAAATTCAGGATTGAATTGGGTCGTATTCATAAGGGCTTTTGCCAGATCTGCATAGACTGAGCCGACCTTAACCCGATCCCAATCAATGATTTTGAGTTGACCAGTATTTGAAATAATGACATTAGGAATCGTGATGTCACTGTGTATCAAAGAGGGTGAACGCTTTTCCTTCTGAAGCAGCCTGGTAATGGAGGCGTCCTGTAAATCCCTCCATGCCCGCCTGGATAAACGTTTGCAGTCTTTGCCGAAAGCGTTGTACCAGTTGCGGGATTTTGTGTCATGACGGCTGATTTGTTTTATTCTGCTTTGAAAAAGACGGTCCTGGTTTTTCCATATCCGCAATTGCTGAAAGGTAGGGGATCTTCCCCTTCCAATCCGATGCAAGCCGATGGGCGTGGCATGAAGCGTGGCAAGTGCCCATCCAAGCTTTTCAAAATCTTCAGCAGTCCCCAATCCCCGCCCTTTGATCCACTGACTCACATAAAATGGCGTTCCTTGATATAAAGTCCATAGCTTCCCGGAATGTGTCGGAAGCCACGCGGGCATGTAGCGATACTTTCTCTTTTTCAAAAGCCTGACCATGCTTGCAGCCTGCTCCATCTGTTGAATTGTATTTGAGCGGATCATCTTAGTACGGCTAAAGGGCTTTAATGCATAAGTTCCCTTTTTGGCTCTCACTTGGATTACTGCATTTTTTCGGTATAGTGATGAGACTAAGCTTGATTTTAACGGAATCAGGCCAAAACGACGGGTGATATTGCGAATCTGTGCTTTGGTATAGGATTTCGTCATAAGTACCTCACTTGACTTGTGATAAAAGAAAAAGGTAATCCTCTGTTAGTTATCAGTCTATTCATAATGAGGTAATAGGTGTGTATTGAGCAGGTCAAAAAAACGGGAAAGCGAAAGTTCGCTGCCCCGTTTGAGTTAACTTTGTATTATGTAAGCCAATTATGGTCTGAGTGATTCATTATGGTCGTCATCATAGCGGTCATCATCAAAATCCTCGTCCATATCCACGACTGCTCCAGATGTAGCATGGATTTCGAATTCAACGGTGCCTTCATCGGTAAGCACCTTTACATCGTAAATGAACCGCCCGTCTTCCTTATCCAATTTAGTAGACAGAAGGGTACCAGGCACGTTCTTGAGCGCGATTTGCCCAGCCTGCTTCTCGGTTATGGTGACGTGGTTTGGTTTGTTGAAGGAGGAGTTGTCATTTGAGTCATCGTTAAGCTCAGAATGGGAACGAATGGTCTTTCCAGTGTAAGCATCTACATCGATATCCCAATCTTTATTGCCCTGCTGAAGCTCCACTTCATAGTAGGTCCTTCCGTTCTCACGCTCCAGTTCGACATCTTTAACTTGCGCATGATTGCCGACTGCCTTCTTTGCAATATTGGCAGCGGTTGTTGCTCCAATAAGGTCCGTAGGTTTGGCAGCCCAAACGGCATTCGCTGATACGCCCGTAACCGTAACTCCAAGCAGCACCGTCGCTGCCATAATTCCTAATGTATAGTTTTTTTTCATTTATAATTCCTCCCTGTACTGTAAGCTTGAATACAGCTTATCTTTTGAACATGAGAGGAACATAATAAAATCATGAGAAAACAATGAGAAGACATGGGAGTGATGCTAATCAGCTTATTCGTCGTTGCGGTCCTGCCTTTCTTTTTCCCAAGTGACAGAGTCGATAGAGCCCGATACTGCATTAACCTGCACGACAGCTTCACGCCCATCCTTTATCTCAACCTCAACGAGATAATAGAGACCTTTTTCGTTACGGTGAAGCTCGATATCATCGGATGTTCCGTTAACTGCCTTGGCAGCAAGCTGGGCTGCTTCCTTCTCTGTGATCACGAGAGACACTGGGTCAGGTTTGCTGACTGGACCCGATATGTCCTTACTTGGTGGGGAAACAGGATTGTGATCCTGGGGCTCCTGTCGGGTATCAGTATAAGCTTGCGTCCGCGTAATGGATTCGATGATACCGTCATAGACGTTGACCTTTATATCGTATTTTCCTTTCTCTCGTTCCAACTTGATCAGATAGTAATTATCCAGGCGTCTGGATTCCAGCACCTCGCCGGGATACTGATGCAATACGGACTGGATGACCGTTTTTTCTTCCAAGGGCGAAGCTGCCAACGACCGTGCCCAAGGCCACTGTAAAAGGCAAAAGGTGATCAATATAGCCGCCACCGTCCCCCCAATGATCCACACATAAATGGCTTTCATCGTTATTCCCTCCTTAAGTTTATTATTTTGGAACGGAAGGGAGGATGATCGTTACTGTTGTGCCACTTTCCTGTATACTTTCCAGCCCAATTTGTGCGTGAATAGCTTGAGCAATTCCTGTAGCCAGTGCCAGTCCTAGACCGGCGCCACCTTCCTCACGGCTTCTGGCTTCATCTACGCGATAGAAGCGGTCAAATACTTTAGATAGCTTATCCTCTGGAATTCCAATTCCCCGATCCGTGATTCTAATACAGGGCTGGGGCGTATCGCCTACGGTATCGATGGTTAGACGTACTGGCTCGTCACTGTATTTGCGTGCATTATCCAAAAAGATAAATAGCAGTTGCTTTAGTTTATTTTCATCGGTATAGCCGATGCAGTCTGCCTGTATGTCCAGGTGGATTTGCCGGGCAAAGGCATTTTCAAATGTAGCTTTCAATTCGGTCGCCACTTTGGTCAGGCGTACAGGCTCCAATATGACATTCCATTGTTCCTCGTTTTTGGCCAAATGAAGAAGCTGCTCTACCATGTCCTTCATTCGTATTGCCTCGGAATGGATAGCTTCAACAGACTCGGCGAAGATGTTGGGATGCTGTAGACCCCGCCGTTTTAGCAGACTGGCATAGCTTTCAATAATGGTAAGAGGTGTTTTTAATTCATGGGATGCATTAGAGACAAATTGTTCTTGCCGGACAAAGTTGCGTTCCAGCAATTCAATCATGTCATTAAACGTTTCTCCCATCTCGACCAGTTCGTCGCGTGATGTAGCGTCGAGCGAAAGCCGTTTGAATTTTCCACTACGTTGAATCTCTTTCATCGTGCGAATCATAGAGGTAATGGGACGTGTAATCAGTCGCCCGAGCAGTCTTCCCGATATCATGACAGGAATGAGTGCAATTCCGGTGACAGCTACAAGTACAATTCTGAGTACCTGCAGTGTCTGCATCGTCGGTTGCAGACTTTCGGTCACCTGAAGATTGACAACCTCGCCGTTGGTCCAAATCATGGGGACGGAAACAAGAATGTAGCGGTTGTTTTCATGGGTAATCATTCGAACTTGTCGTGTCTCATCATAAACACTCTTCATCAAGCTGAGAGATTGCTCCGAAGAAGAGGTGATAGGGGGGAGAAAATCACCCTTCGGATTCATTAGCCGAAGCATGCCATCCAGTGGTACATAGGCTCGAAGAAGATCCTCTGCTGCTACCGATACCGGAGCGCGCTGAATACCGCGAATGATCTTCTCCGCTGTGGCTTCTACCTGATCCTTGCGACTGTTGATAGATAGCTGGCTGAACAGAAAATAAACCGAAAAATGAATGGCCACAAGTAAGACTGCAAGTAACAACGAGGTGTAGGTATGGATTTTGTTTTGCAGCTTCATAATGATTCCTTCAGCACATAACCAATACCCCGTACAGTATGGATTAGCTCGGGGAGCTGGCGAGTGGGGTCGATTTTATTGCGCACATACCGAATATACACATCTACCACGTTGGTATCGCCAACATAGTCCATCCCCCATACATTCTCCAATAGTTGCTCACGGCTCAGCACCTGCCGCTGATGTCGCAGTAAATGAACGAGCAAGTCAAATTCTCGCGGCGTAAGCTCAACGCCGTGCTCCCCCCGAAGAACCTCACGGGTACCTTCATGGAGGCGTAAATCCCCCGCACCAAGCCATGTGTCTGCCATCCGCGGAGCTGTGTCCTTTGTTGCGGCTACTCTGAGCGCGGCTCGTACACGTGCAAGGAGCTCTTCGATCACAAACGGTTTGGTAATGTAGTCGTTGGCTCCCCAATCAAGCCCCTCCACTTTATCCGCAATGGAACTTTTAGCCGTTAGTAAAATGACAGGAATGTTCGCATCATTCTTACGAATCCGTCGCAGCAGCTGGGTGCCGCTGAGACCAGGAATCATAATATCCAGTAATACCAGATCCCATGTGCCTTTGTAATACGTCTCCAGTCCGTCAATTCCGTTTTTTTCTTTAACCACCCGATAACCTTCAAATTCAAGCTCGATCTCTAAAAGTCGGGCAATTTTATCTTCGTCTTCCACGATCAGAATGGATTGATTCATGTTCATGTCCTCCTGTAGGCGAATAGCCGATACGGAAGTATTTTAGCATATACGGACAGTTAAGACACTTTAAAGCAAGAGGAGAGCGGGAAAAGATATTTTCATGTTCGTGTTATATTTTGTGACATGAAAAAGGAATAAAATGTAATGATAACGCTCTATATTTGCTTTTTTATCTTTGGCGCACAATAAACAGGTCATTGTTTTGGTCAGGCGGAACATTGTTTATGGCAGGAAAGTTGCAGTAACATAAGTTAAACCTATTTATGAGGGATGAAAAACAATATATCTAAAACGCAGGAGGGTCATATGGAACACGAACAAGAAAAGCGCCACCCGAAAACGTTTGAGCCTTTTGCATTTATTCTGATTGTAGCTACAAGTATTCTGGGAGCGATTATCGGGATGCAGATCGTAACCAGTCTGGGCGTAACCCCGAATACGGCCATCATCGGAGCGTTAGTTGCGATGCTGATTGCACGTATTCCAGTCAACTGGTTTTTACGATATAAATCCGTTCATCGTCAAAACTTGGTGCAAACCGCCATTTCCTCAGCTACTTTCGGGGCAGCCAACAGCCTGCTGATTCCTATTGGAATCCCCTATCTTATGGGAACGCCTGATTTGGTTGTACCCATGCTGCTGGGAGCGGCATTAGCCATGTTCGCAGATGCGACGATACTTTATAAAATTTTTGATTCCAGGCTGTTTCCAGCCTCGGGCACCTGGGCTCCGGGCGTTGCAACGGCGGAATCGATCAAAGCCGGAGATAAAGGCGGCAAACGTGCCGGTTTGCTGGGCATTGGGACACTGATCGGGGTAGTCGGCTCTTATTTGAGCATCCCGATGTCTGCTTTTGGGGTCGCATTTATCGGCAATATTTGGGCGCTCGGCATGTTTGGGATCGGGCTATTGATTCGCCAGTATTCCATGCCGCTTTTTCAGATTGACGTTAATGCGCTCTACATCGCTCATGGCGTGATGATTGGGGCGGGAATTGTGGCGTTAATTCAGGCGGCTATACTCGTGTTTGGCTTTTCCGGGAAGAAAAAGGGCGGCACTGCCATACTTGCGGATAAAGCCTCGGATGCGGAATACACCCGTCCGATTGCAGAGGCCCGTCGTACGCTTGGACTCGGTTTTATCGCTTATCTGGTTATTTCGCTGTTGATCGCCATCATCGGCGGACTGGTTACACACATGTCGGTAGGTATGTTGATCGGCTTTATCGTATTTGCAGCCTTTGCCGCGTTTGTGCATGAAATTATCGTCGGTATCGCGGCTATGCATTCCGGTTGGTTTCCTGCCTTTGCGGTCGCTTTTATCACTTTGCTCGGCGGGATGATGATCGGGTTTCCACCTGTGGCGCTGGCGCTGCTGGCCGGGTTTAGCGCAGCTACAGGTCCTGCTTTTGCTGACATGGGCTACGATTTGAAAACAGGCTACATCCTGCGTGGCAATGGCAAGGATAAAGAGCTGGAGCGGGAAGGCAGGAAGCAGCAGTATATAACGGCTCTGATCGCTTTTGCGGTTGCACTGGTAACGGTAGCTTTGGCTTATCCGAGCTATTTTGCACAAAATCTGGTGCCGCCGATTGATAAGGTATATGTGTCGACGATTCAGGCCGGGGCTACACCGGGGATTGCAAGTCAGCTTTTGCTGTGGGCGATTCCGGGGGCGATTCTCCAGCTCATCGGTGGGTCTAAGCGCCAATTGGGTGTCATGTTTGCAACAGGGCTGTTGATTGCGACAGCCAACGCATGCTGGGCTGTACTGGTCGGCATAGCGATCCGCTATCTTGTAACCCGTTTTGGGAAAAAGGAGACGGTAGCTTCTATGACGATTCTGGCTGCCGGTTTTATCGCAGGGGATGCACTCTATAACTTCTTTAACTCCGTATTTAAACTAAAAAAGTGAGATGATGCAGATGGACGCTATAAAGCTGGATAAAAGGATTGTGGAATATGCCGTTTATGGCGGTGCAGTCTTGGGCGGTGGAGGCGGAGGCTGGATCGAGGAAGGGCTGCGGATCGGAAAGCTGGCTCTGGAAGCAGGACAGCCGCTGCTAATACCAATAGACCATTTTGCAGACGACGATCTCTTTGTCACTGTGGCTGTCGTTGGTGCTCCGGCTGCGCCGGACAAATATGTAAAGCCCGTTCATTATGTAAAAGCCCTGAATATAGTGTCTTCCATGACAGGAAAGGGCGTTCGGGCTCTGCACACAAATGAAAATGGCGGCGAAACAACGATTAATGGCTGGTTTCAGTCGGCCTTGACCGGTATCCCGGTTGTGGATTTTGCATGTAACGGGCGGGCGCATCCCACAGGAACGATGGGCTCGATGAATTTAACCGAGCTGCCGAATTACGTCAGCCATCAGGCTGCCGTAGGTGGACGCGGGGAGCATTATATAGAATTGGGTATTACGGGTTCCCTGGAGCATGCCGCTTCGCTGGTTCGTAAAGCCTCGGTGGAAGCTGGAGGATTGGTAGCAGTTGCGAGGAATCCGGTGACTGCTGCTTATGCAAAAGCCAATGGTGCCCCGGGAGCCATTTCCCGGGCAATCGCCGTCGGAGAAGCGATGCTGGCACATCGGGGGGAGGCTGCGATTGCTGCCGTGACCGCCGAACTGGGCGGCAAGGTTATCGCTACAGGTGAAGTAACGGAGTGTCGGCTTGAAACATCAGGAGGCTTTGACACTGGAGTGGTTGGTATAACGGATAGCGGTCGGGTCTACGAAATGACCTTCTGGAATGAGTATATGTCGCTGGAGCTTGACGGGGAACGGTTAGCTACATTCCCGGACCTGATCATGACCTTGGATATCGATACAGGCAGGCCTGTAATTACAGCTGCCGTAGCCAAAGGACAACGGCTGGCTGTCATTGCAGTACCGAAGGAACATCTCCTGCTTAGCACAACCATGTTTAACAGCAAGCTGCTGCAATCGATTGAGCCAATAATTCATAAGCCAATTCTGCCCTACTTATAAAATATACAGGAGGAACGCAACGATGGCACTTCAACAAACATTAACGGTATTCGAAGCACTGGACAGCGCCTATGTGAATGGTGAGCGAGTAAAGCAGCTTTTTGCTGGATATGAGGATATTGTAGTAACCGTAAAACAGGTGACCGGAGCGAAGGGAAGTACCGATTTTATCCATGTGCTTATTCCCGGTACAGAAGGTAAAAGCTCGGGCGGTACAGCACCAACATTCGGTATTGTTGGTCGCCTGGGCGGGATCGGCGCACGTCCATCCCGAATTGGCCTCGTATCTGATGCCGATGGAGCGATTGCGGCGGTGGCGTCTGCGCTAAAGCTGGCAGACATGCAGATTAAAGGTGATAGGCTGAAGGGGGATGTGATTGTCACCACCCACATTTGCCCGGATGCACCTACGCGCCCGCATGAGCCGGTTGATTTTATGGATTCACCTGTGGATATTGTGGACATGAATCGCCATGAGATTGATCCCGGGATGGAAGCCATTTTGTCCATCGATACGACCAAAGGCAATCGTGTTATCAATCATAAAGGAATCGCAATTTCACCTACGGTGAAGGAAGGCTATATTTTGCGGGTCAGTGAGGATTTATTGCGCCTGATGGAACAGACTACGGCACAACTGCCTGTTACTTTTCCGGTTACAACACAGGATATTACGCCGTATGGCAACGATCTATATCATATTAATTCGATTTTACAGCCTGCTGTAGCGACGGATGCACCTGTAGTCGGTGTTGCGATTACAGCACAGGCGGCTGTACCGGGATGCGGTACAGGGGCAAGTCATGAGATTGATATTGCCACTGCCGTGAGATTTTCGATTGAAACCGCCAAGGAATTTACGAACGGAACGTGTAGATTTTATGATCCGCAGGAATTTGCCAGAATCACCGCATTGTATGGCTCTATGAAAATATTACAGACAGCAGGCAGTGCTCAAAGCCAGGGCTGATGCATAGCAGGGCAGGCCGCAGGCTTGCCCTTTAGCGTCAGGAGCGTAAAATAAAATGAAGCAAAGGCAGGGATTCAGGATGCATAAGCTAGGGATGATTACGATTGGGCAAGCCCCCCGGTCGGATGTGGCCCCTATTGTAGAAAGGGCCTTGGAAGGCCGGGCAGAGTTGGTACAGGCAGGCGCGCTGGACGGGCTTTCATCCGACTATATACAACAGCATCTATCGCCGTCGCCGGGAGAATATGTATTGACCTCGCTTCTGACAACCGGGGAGTCGGTGGTCATTTCACGTGAGAAAATCCAGCCGCTGCTTCAGGACAAAATCACACGTATGGAGGAGCAGGGGATACGTACGATTTTGCTGCTTTGTACCGGCGTATTTCCCGGATTGCACACTCGAACGGCTTTTTTAATCGAGCCGGATCATGTGCTTCCGCCTGTACTTAAAGCTATGTCCAGCGGAAGAAGACTTGGACTGATTGGACCGCTCGAAGAACAGAAGGATAACCTCAAGCTGAAATTCAGTCCTTACGGATTGAATCCCCAGTTTGCAGCGGCCTCGCCTTACAGTGGCAGTGCGGAGGAGTTTCGCCGAGCTGCCGGGCAGTTCGAGGGTCAAGCCGATCTTATTGTGCTGGATTGTATGGGTTATACGGAGACACATAGAGAGCTGGTGGCGCGTTATGCAGGAGTACCGGTCGTATTGTCCAATGCCTTGATCGGCAAGCTCGTATCGGAAATGGTGTGAGCGTATAAGCTGACTGAAAACTTACATGGTAGTCACTACACAAGCGGATGGTGCTTCCTATCGCTGTTGCTCCCGGATTTTCTGAATAAATGCACTACGGGAGAAATCCGGGAGCAGCTTAGGCTTACGATGTGAGCTTTCCTACGGAAAGCTTTCAGGCGATCGCTTTCGCTTGTCCAGCACCATTCCGCCTGCTCCGTTTCCCATGTAAATATTTCGAGATCAGCTTATATAGCCTAAAAATAGGAGGTAAGAAATATGAGTCAACAACGTGTTGAAATCAGTAAAAATGTATTGCAAAAATGTTTGGGACTCACCGCCGGAGAGACACTTCTCGTTGTCACCGACGATGATAAAAAGGAATTGGGCGAGTCCATATATGAGGCTGGTAAGGCACTGGGAGCAGAAGCGGCTATGATGACGATGAAGGTACGCTCCAAATCAGGCGAGGAGCCTCCGACTCCTGTTGCCGAAGCCATGCTTCGCTCCAACGTGGTTGTATGTGTCACCCGGTATTCGCTGACACATACAAGTGCCCGTAAGCAGGCCGCAGCCGCTGGGGCTCGTTTGGCGACCATGCCTGGCATGACAGACGATATGTTCATGAACGGAGCAATCGCTGCTGATTATCCCAAGGTCAAGGCGCTGACCGAAGAGGTGACCGCATTGCTGACAGCTGCCAAACAGGTACGGATTGAAAAGGATGGGTATAGCCTGAATTTTACCATTGAAGGTCGCGACGGCGTTCCCAGCACAGGTATGTATTTGAACCCAGGCGAATCCGGTAATCTGCCTTCCGGCGAAGCGTATATTGCTCCACTGGAAGGAACAGCACAAGGCCAGATCGTGGTGGATGGTTCTGTAGCGGGAATCGGTGCATTAAAGGAGCCGCTCCTGCTGACAGTACAAAATGGCAGATTGATCGCTGCGGAAGGAGAAGCCGGACAGCCTCTGCTGGATATGCTGGGTGAAGGTGAGGGCAGAATGCTGGCCGAGTTCGGTATTGGAACGAATGATAAAGCCCGTATTACGGGCGTTGTGTTGGAGGACGAGAAAGTGTACGGCACGATCCATGTTGCTTTTGGCAGCAATAATACCTTTGGGGGAACGGTTGCTGCGGGCGTACATATTGACGGGGTCGTTCAAAAACCGGATGTATATCTGGATGATCGTCTGATTATGAAGGCTGGTCAATTGCTGGAGAGATAAAGGAGGAAATCATCATGCTTGGAATTATCAGAGTACTCACCATGCAGGACGAAGCAGCTATCGGCCTTCACGGCCGGCTCATCGAGCAGCGCTACGGGCTGCCTGTTACCAGTGTATGTATCCCCGATCAGCCAAAGGGAATCTACGATGATATCACTGACCGGGAGGCTGTGCCCAAAATTGTGCTCGCGGCGCAACAGCTCGTTCAACAGGGCTGTACGTCTATCGGCATTAGCTGCGCGGCAGATCCGGCGCTAGAGGAAACTCGCCAGGCTGTAGCTGTCCCTGTCTATGGCGCCGGGTCCTGTGCAGCACACCTGGCTCTGACATCGGCCAGCCGTGTCGGCGTGTTGACCATTTTGGACGAGGCTCCACCATTGATTCGCCATATACTGGGCGAGTCTTATATCGGTACGGAGCGTCCCGAGGGTGTGCGGACGACGCTGGACCTGAACACTCCACAAGGCAAAGAGGCTGCCATGGCAGCGGCGATGCGGCTTCAAGAGAAGGGGGCCGAGGTCATTGTGCTGGCCTGCACAGGTTTTGTAACGATGAACTTTGCACCTGAGCTGGAGCGTACGTTGGGTATTCGAGCCGTTGATCCGATTGTAGCGCTGGGTGCGGCTGCTTCGGTACGTTGGCAACCGCATCATGATGAGGCACAGGCAGGATAGTTTTTTAACTTGTTTATAAATAGCTTAATATCGAAATAAACCGTCTTTTCCAGAAAAGGGCGGTTTATTTGTGTTCCATTGAGCTCCTAAAAATAGAAATGGTCGGGTTGGAAAGACATGATCTAGCGGTAAAAGGTTTTGTTTTGTAAGCTTTTTTGGTACACTATCCTGAAAATTAGATGAAGCAAGGACTTTGCAAAATAAATAGCAGGGTGGTCTGTCATTATGAAAATACCGGGTGTAACAGTTCAGGAGCTCATGGCAATCCCCGAGTTGAAGGAGGCAAAGGTATTAAGCGGAGAACAGGGGATGAACCGGTTTGTCCGTTTTATTGACATTATGGAGGTTCCCGATCTGAAAGGCTGGATTCGGGAAGGTGTATTGTTGATGACAACCGCTTATTCTATCCGTCATGAGCCTGAGGTATTGTGTCAAATCATTCAATTGCTGCATCAGGGTGGGGCGGCGGCGCTTGTGATTAAGCCGACCCGCTTTCTCACGGAAATCCCCCGCAGTGCGCTGGAGGCAAGCAATGCCTGCGGCCTTCCTGTGATTGAGATCCCAGCCGATATTCCATATACAGATATTACACAGCGTGTCATGGATATGGTGCTGAACCGGCAGGCTGAGCTGTTGCGGCGCTCGGAAGGAATCTATCGGACCTTAACCACGATGGTTCTGGAGAACAGTGGCATACAGGCTGTTAGTGACAATATATCAGAATTGCTTAAAGCTCCGGTTGCTTTGATTGATAATGGAGGTCAGGCTATTGTCACTTCACCACAAGGCTGGGATTGGATGAAGGCGCAAGATTCTCGTCATTTTCCCATTAATGTGGATAAACGCACGGTCGCCAAGCTGGTCATTGCCCGCAATGAGCTGGATGATATGGAGCAGGTTGGCATTGAACAGGCACGTCTGGTGATGGCGCTGGAATTAATGCGTGAAAAGGCGGTAGAAGATACGGAAAGTCGGCTGCGGGGGAATTTTATAGATGAGCTTATGACACCTCCGGTACCTCTGCGCCATGAGGTTGAGCGGAGAGGGCGTCAATTGGGATTTAATCCGGCTTATGATTGGGAGGTTGCTGTCCTGGAGAGTGCTGCGGCTCCGCCAGAAGAGACTCTTTCCGGTTTGCTGAACCTGGAATCGGCCCGACGGCGGGTGGTATCTCATATTGAGTTTCGTTCCAATCGGGCGGTATTGTTTTTGCCTACGCTGAATTCAAGTGATCGTCATGACGGAGCTGGCGCCGATCAGGAACGATCCTGGGCTGAAACGTTGAAGAGCTGGGCAAGTGAAAAAGCTTTGGGGACGGGTGATTATTATATAGGCATCGGAAGCGCCAAAAAGCTGTGGGAGCTGCTCCAAAGCTATAATGAGGCACGGCGCGCAATTACGGTATCGCAGCGGCTGTATCCCGACCAACGTGTCTGCACATACGGCGATGTAGAGATGCACTATATGCTTGGAGAAGCGATGGACACAGAGGAATTTTCAAATGTATTCGAACGCAAGCTGGGGAAGCTTCAGCAATATGATCGGTCACATGGCAGCGATTTACTCAAAACGTTATTTTATTATTTGGAAAACAGGGGCAGTCTGATAGATACGGCGAATTATCTTTTTATACATCGTAATTCAGTAAAATACAGACTGGAGCGGATTCGCGACATGACGGATTTTGATCTTAATGATCCACGCGAGCAGTTTATATGCCATACCTGTCTGATTCATTATTATTTGCGGGAGCATAAGTAGACGGACGCTTGGCCCTTGGGAGCAGGGAGGGAAGAACATGGATAAAAAAATACTGGTAGCGGACGATGAGCCCAGTATTCGCAATGCACTGGCCTATGCATTAAAAAGGGAAGGTTTTGTGGTGGAAATCGCCGTTGATGGGGAGGACGCATTGGAAAAAGTGCGTTTGTTCCACCCGGATGTGTTGATATTGGACGTGATGATGCCCAAGCTGGGCGGATACGAGGTGTGCCGCCGTTTGGAAACTCGGAAGGGCATCGGTATTTTACTGCTGA
Source organism: Paenibacillus kribbensis (assembly GCF_001705305.1). Taxonomy (GTDB): domain Bacteria; phylum Bacillota; class Bacilli; order Paenibacillales; family Paenibacillaceae; genus Paenibacillus; species Paenibacillus kribbensis_B. The sequence goes on along the minus strand of NZ_MCBP01000010.1, from coordinate 54,090 downwards.
CTGCCAAAAACGATATTGTGGATAAGGTATTGGGGCTGGAGCTGGGGGCAGACGATTTTATGAGTAAGCCATTTGATCTGAGAGAGCTGCTCGCACGTATCAAGGCGTTGGTTCGGAGGCTGGAGCGAGAAGGAGCACCTGCACCGGAAGGAGCGGAAACGGTACTTGGCCCGTTACGGGTACGTCCGTCCAGCCGAACGGCTGAAATCGGAGCAACGGCGCTGGATCTCACTCCCAAGGAATTTGATGTGCTGGCGCTATTGGTGTCCCATGCCGGAAGAGTGTATACCCGGGACGAGCTGCTGGAGCAGGTGTGGGGCTTCGATTATGCGGGCGGAACACGGACGGTGGATATCCATATCCAGCGTCTGCGCAAGAAGCTTGAGCCACATCAGGCGATATTGCAGACCGTGTATGGTATCGGCTATAAGGCAGAGAAGATAACGTGAACAAACCACATTCATCCAATAAACAAGCAAGCTTGCCGTCCACTGACGGGCAGAAGCACACTCGCAAGCGTACAGGTTTGAGTCTGCGCTGGAAACTTCCGCTGGTGCTGGCGGCTTTGCTGCTGTTTACTGTCGGTGTGCTGAGCTGGCTTGTACTTACCGGGATTCGTACCAGCCAGACAGATCAAATGGAGCGCGGCTTAAAGCGTCAGGCTGAAATTGTGGAAATGCGTGTAAAGCAGTCCTATCTGTTGGGAGTAAGTCCATCGCCCGAAGCCTTCATGAAGAAGCAGGCCCCCCAACTCGCGGTGGAACTGGGCGTGTCCAGCAACATGCGCGTTATTTTATATGATCGTAAGGGACATGAGGTTGGCAATTCGCTGCCGCTGGCTTTTAGAACGGATGTCAGTCAGGCGCTTTCTTATGCGCTCCAAGGCAAGATCGCCTATATTACGGAAGGCAGCACCATCATCTATTTGGCTCCGCTCCAAGGCCCGGATGGTTTGTTGGGAGTGGTGCAGCTTCATAGTTCCATTGAAGCACAGCAGCAGTTCTACCAGGCCATTGCCCGCATGTTTCTATGGACCGGGGGGACTGTGCTGGTATTGAGCTTTATTTTGGGCTTGGGCTATGTCAGTCGACAGACGAGAGACATCGGGCGATTGACTCGCGCTTCAGAGCAGATATCGGCAGGGCATTATCCTGAAGCGAGATTGCTTCGAAGGCAGGATGAGCTGGGGAGACTGGATGAAGGAATGCTCCAGATGAGTCATGTGATCCGGGAGAGCATTACCGCGCTGGAGAATGAAAAGTTCCGGCTGGAAGAAGCGGTTCAGCGTTTGCGGGAGCTGGAGCAGCAGCAAAAAACTTTTATCGGCAATATTAGCCATGAGCTGAAAACCCCGTTAACCTCTATCCAGGCTTACGCCGATTTGCTGGATATGTATGGGGATGACCCTGAGCTGGTGCGTGAAGCCAGAGAAAGTATCCACAAGGAAACGAAACGCTTGTACGAGCTTGTAGAGGATTCGCTGCGGCTATCTGTGCTGGATAAATATGATTTTGAATTGCATGCGGAGGAAGTGGAACTGCGCTCGTTGCTCGAAGATGCCGGGAGCCGAATCCGGGGAAAAGCAGCGAAGCGTGGACTTCATTTTTCGATAGATGCTGTTCCTGCGAAGGTATGGGGTGATCCTAAGCATCTGATGCATATTGTGCTGAATCTGCTGGATAATGCGGTGAAGTACAATCGGGACGGAGGCTGGATGACGTTATCGAGCCGGGTGGAACGGGATACCGTAATCGTGTATGTACGCAATTCCGGTCCGTGGATTCCGAGGGAAAAATGGGAAATGATATTCGAGCCGTTTGCTACCTTGAGTCGTGATCGTTCCCGTCAGGATAGCGGTACGGGGCTTGGACTTCCTCTGGCGCGCAGGCTGGCGGAGCGTATGGGGGGAGAGCTGCATCTTACAGCCTCAGGTGAGGAGGGGATGGAGAATTACGACGCGTACGCAAAGGGGAATGGCAATGAGTTTTCGCTTAAGCTGCCTTTGTTGGTTCACGATGATTCCCTGTAAACGGCTTTAAGCGTCAATTCCAGGACCTAAATAGTGTTTTGTTTACAACTTGGAAACAATCCGATGTATTCATGAGACGTTATGGTATTAAACTGGGGGTATCGTGAACAAGGAGGTCGTATAACATGATAAAGAAAAACAGAATGAACCACGTCCAAAAGAACAGCGTCCCTTGTGGCGATCATCCCCGTGCATGGCTTCTCAGACATAGAACCACGGGATTGCTCATAACGAGCTTAGTAGCCGTTGTATCACTTAGTGCCTGTGGAATGAACGACGCAAGAGAAGGCAAGCCATCGTCTGGTACGAAGCCGGGACAACAGCTTACGGTGATTGACACCGATGCAGCCCGTCAGCAGGTAACGGATGAGCTGGTGGTATCGTCCATCGACAAGCTGGGAGATGTCTACGCGAGGTCCTGGCTAAGCGACGAAGAGCTGATTGTGGAGAGACAGACCCGGCTGATGATTCATAACGTAAAGACAGGCAAGGAACGGGCTCTTCTACCGGACCGCAAGGCTCCGCAATTGCTGGCTGTGGTATCACCGGATCAGCGACATGTCTTTTTTACGGAGGGCAGCACCAGCAGCAAATATGATATCCGGGGCTATATTCTTGAAATAAGCAGCGGCAAGGTTACACCGATTGGCAAGCTGGATATGTCCAACGAAGTAAGCTGGGGGGATAAAGAACATCTGATTACAGGCGCACCGGACGGCAAAATTTATCTGATAGGTCTGGACGGCAAGGCTAAAGAATTGAAGTTTCAAGACCCTAATCGGGCTGAGCTGATTTCTCATGTCGAAAAAGTGGGGAACGCCATATTTTATACAGGCAATGATAAGCAAGGGTATCGGGTGCTGAATCGGTTTACCATCGACGACCCTCAAGCTGTAACGATTGCGAATGGCGCTGCGTCCTTTGCTGTTTCGTCTGACGGTAAATGGATTGCCATTGAAAAAAGAAAATGGAACACCTCCGAACCCGCCCGCATGATTGTATTGGATGAACATGGCAAAGAGAAGGGAACCGTCGGTCAGGGGACTTTAATGAGCCGTGGAAGCTGGTCCAGTGACGGGTCCAAGCTGGCTTTTTCCATTTATGATGAGGATCAGCAGGGGATGAGAGGGTTGTATGTGTTTGATCAGTCCACGGGTAAAACAACTCCGGTCACGACCGACATCCAATCCTACGACAGCCCTACGGTATGGAGTCCGTCGGCTCGGTTTTTATCCATGTATCAGAATATTTCGGAAGGCGGAAAACAGCTGAATCAAAGCTATATTGTTCAATTCAAGGAAAAGTAGGTTCTTGATCCAGCCGTACAAAAAGGCGCATATCCGTTTTTCGGAATGCACCTTTTTTAATTCAGGCTGATTTTTTCGTCTATACGTATTACACAAACTTGCGATGATGTTTCTTGCCGTCGTATGAGAATAAGGCGGGCTTACCCTCAATCATCGTTTCCAAATGTACGGCGCGGCCCCATAGCTGATACACATACGGAAGCGTTCGTTCCATATATTTTAAATCCAGCTCAATCCCTTCATATTGGTGCTTCAGCTTCAATTCGCCTGTATGCAGATAATCACCGTCCTCCACGACGATATAAGGAGAACCCCCATTCACACGCGAAAATACAAGCTGATCCCGTATGTTTTCCCAGGATTTATCGGTGATTTTCCAATCCGGTCCCCGTTTCTCGAACACGTACAGATCCAGATCCTCTGTCAGTTTCTTGGTCATGTAATTGCGTATAAAAGAGGTGTCTGAGTCAAACACCCGTACCTCGAACATTTTAGCGCGTCCTTCGCCCGGTTTGCGTCCTTGTCGCTCCTGCTCCTCACGGGTTGGATGATCCCATCGCTTTTCAATATCTTCAAATATTTTAAGCCCCAAATAATACGGGTTCAGGCTTTGCCTGGAAGGCTGTACGACCGAAGCATTCAGCATCGCAAATTCAACGGTTTCATCTCCGGTCAAATCCAGTTCCCTGACAATCCGCTGATGCCAATAGGAGGCCCAGCCTTCATTCATGATTTTGGTCTCCATCTGGGGCCAGAAATACAGCATTTCGTCCCGCAGCATTGTCATAATATCCCGCTGCCAGTCTTCCAGAACCTCCGAGAATTCCTGAATAAACCAGACGATATCCTTCTCCGGTTCCGGTGGGAATTGACGCACCTGGATGCCTTCGCTTTCCGTCGAATCCGATTGTGGCTTCACGGCGTCCAGTGACCACAGATCATCGTAAGGCCCAGGGGGACGTTGGCGCTTTTCAGGTTCTTTCTGCTCCCGGATTTTGAGCTCCATGTAGCGTTGCTTATCCAGATGCCTTGGTTTGATAAGCTGTGGGTCGACATGCTCTTGTATCGCCAGTACGGCGTCGATGAAAGATTCGACGGTCTTCGAGCCGTATTCCATTTCATAGCTGCTGATTCGATCTGCTGTGGCGGACATACTCTCCACCATATTGCGGTTGGAACCTGAGAAGCGGGCGTTGTGCTTGAAAAAATCACAGTGCGCCAGCACATGGGAGACAATCAGCTTATTTTGAACCAATGAATTTCCTTCCAGCAGGAAGGCGTAGCAGGGATTGGAGTTGATGACCAGCTCATAGATTTTGCTGAGGCCAAAATCGTACTGCATCTTCATTTTGTGAAATGTTTTTCCAAAGCTCCAATGGCTGAAGCGAGTAGGCATCCCATAGGCCCCGAACGTATATACAATATCCGCCGGACAAATCTCATACCGCATCGGATAGTAGTCGAGCCCGAAACCGTCTGCAATCTCCATAATTTCTGATATCGCATATTCCAACTCCTTCTGGTCGGTGCTCATCCCGCCGTTCCTCCTTCCCGTTTGCGAAAAAAGGTACGCAAGGCTTGGTATACCTCACCTTTTTCCTTGATGACATAGTACATAAACTGATCCTTTTTAATGTTCTTGTAGGCTGACATCAGTGTGCTGCTGCGATTATATTGATTCACTTCTCCATAGCCGAACATATTGCTTCGTTTGATAAGTTCCTCGATTAGCTTCACACACCGCTCGTTGTCCGAGGTCAGGTTATCGCCATCCGAGAAATGGAAGGGGTATATATTGTAGCTGGAAGGAGGATATCGCTTGTCAATGATCTCCAATGCCTTGATATAGGCGGAGGAGCAGATGGTGCCGCCACTTTCTCCACGGGTAAAAAACTCTTCCTCCGTAACCTCCTTGGCCTCGGTATGATGCGCGAGAAAGACGATTTCCACCTTTTCATATTGACGGCGCAAAAAGCGGGTCATCCAGAAAAAGAAGCTGCGGGCGCAATATTTTTCAAAAGATCCCATCGAACCTGATGTGTCCATCATGGCTATAATCACCGCGTTGGATTGAGGGATGGTTTTCTCTTCCCATGTTTTATAGCGGAGATCGTCCGGACTGATATGATGAATGCCCGGATTGCCCTCACGGGCGTTGCGACGCAAATTTTCCAAAATGGTGCGCTTCTTGTCAATGTTCGCTTGCATGCCTTTTTTACGTATATCATTAAATACGATAGATTCAACCTCGATTTGATCTTTGTCTTTTTGCTGTAAATTCGGCAATTCCATTTCCTCGAACAGCATATCTTCCAGTTCTTCTATACTAACTTCCGTTTCCACAATATCGTGTCCGGGTTGATCGCCGGCTTTCTCGCCTTTGCCCGGTTTCCGGGAAGCAGGATCACGTCCAATGACATCTCCCACCTGACTGTCTCCATCCCCTTGGCCCACATGCTTTTGCTTTTGATAGTTATAAATGAAGCGATACTCATCCAGACTGCGAATCGGTACTTTAATAATCTGTTGACCATCCGACATAATAATATTTTCTTCCGTTATCAGATCGGGTAGATTTTGCTTAATGACATCCTTGACCTTCTGCTGATGACGTTGCTGGTCCTGGTACCCTTTGCGATGCAGCGACCAATCTTCACGGGATACGACGAATGAATATGGCTGGCGTGGTTCCGGCATTGTTAGGCACCCCCCAAGTGGATACACGGCACAGTTTGGCCTTGTTGGTTATTAAGTATATTCACGGGGATGTACGATATGTGATGGAACTCGATTTAAATTCTGCCCGTTTACTTTTATAATGAAAGTAAAAAATGTAAAAAAGGCCCCAAAATCTATCCCAGCCACAATAGTCGAATTACAGCCATACTTACAATACCGACAACGACGGTAGCCAGCAGATTTTTGCTCCACAAGGCAGTCACCAGCGTAGGGAGGACAGCTAAGAGCACTTGCCCATTCAGAGTGACCGAGGTTTCGGTTCGGACGAGCAGATTTTCCATCACGAGTGCTGTAAAAATACAAATGGGAATATAGGAAAGCCATTGCAGCACAGGCTTGGGCAGCGCCAGCTTTTGCAGCACGACGAAGGGAATGATCCTTGGGATCGCCGTGACGATCATGCCGCCGATAATGATATACAGGACATGGGGATGGATGTTCATTTGTCGGTTAACACTCCAATCGTTGCGGTGATCATCGTAGCTGCAATGACCGCGATATGTGATGGCACCCACCAGGATAAAAGATACATCAGAACAGCCATACACAGCACGAGCAGCAGACGGTGCTTGAGCTTGGAGGTCTGTATACTTTGCAGCTGGGAAATGAGCAGGGCAAGAAACATGGCTGGCAAGGCAAAGTCCAGACCAAAAGCCTCTGGACTGGAAATCCAGTTCCCGAGAATCCCTCCCGCAACGCAGGACGCAATCCAGACGAGATACGCCGTTATATTCAACCCGTTCATCCAGCGATCGCTTACCTGTCCGCCTTTAGCCAATTTATCCGATGCTACCCCAAAGGATTCGTCCGTCAAAAGAACGCCGATACCTATGTTTTTCCACAGAGAATATTTAGTAAAGTAAGGAGCCAGCGACGCGCTTAATAGCAGGTGGCGGGCATTCACAATGAATGTCGTTAAAATAATGACGGATGGAGGACTGGCTGTAGCCAGCATTGAACACATAATAAACTGAGAAGCTCCCGCATATACAAGTGCTGACATCAGTGCAATTTCCATCGTGCTCACCCCGGATGAGGCCCCCACAATGCCTGCTGCGAACCCAATACATACATAACCGAGCAATGTAGGAATGCAATCTTTAATCCCCTGTAAAAAGCTGAGTGAATCGGGCTCCGTTCCGCTCAACTCCGATGCTATGGACATTTCAATCTGACCTCCAGTGTATAAATTTTATAACAGTATACAACGGAAGTTTATAATTGATCAATATATTATACGTATGTATGTTATATTGAATATTTCTTGTGGCGAACAAGCCTGATGTATCCGTTGTAATTAGTTTTGTCAGTATATAGAATATGTTTTGTCATTAAACTTGAATTAGATGTCAGTGCCTGCAACCTTGATGGTTCAGGCGTTTCTTGGAAAATTAAAAGTGAATTTATTCGCGACAATAAATCTCTCTAGTGGAGTAATAATCAGAAAGAGGCGATATATAGATGATATTACCAATTTTCGCACCTAATTCTATATATTAGGAACCCATATGCTCCCTAAATGCTTCTAAGTTCTTTAGGCGAGCATCCGTAGATTGAATTAAATTTTTTGTAAAAAAAGCTAATGTTTTCATATCCAACATAATTTGCAACTTCAGTAACACTCATATTACTGTTAATCAGAAGCGTTTTTGCGAAATGTAACTTTTGTTGATGAAGCAGTGCAATAAAGGACATTCCTGTATATTTTTTTAGCTGTGAAGAAAGATAATTGGCATTTATATTAAAAAAAGCAGCGGTGGAGTTTAATGTACAGGTTCTGTAATTTTCTTCTATATATTTAAGAATGGGGACAATAGGATTTTTTTTGAGTCGGTTGCCCTCTTCTGTAGTATCGGTCTCGTATAAATTGATTAATTCCATCATAATTAAGGAAAACAGAGAGTCCAGCATTTCAGCAGAACGTGTGGAGGGGTCAAACCATTCGCAAAAAAACTCATTCATAAAAATGGGAAGCCTCCTGTTGTTTTCGGAACGAAAGAGAATAAAGCTGTCATGGGCATTACCTTCAGTAATGGAATTAATAAAAAAGCTGGAAAGAGGACTGTCTGATGCAAGCCTGTTAAAAAAGTTACTGTTGAAGTATTCCTTTCTAATAATAATATTAATAAGAATATCTGATTCTCCAAGGGGCTCAATCGTATGAACGGTATCCGAATCGACAAGAAGAATCTGTCCCTTTTGCAGAGAATACAAATTTTGATTGATGATTTGAGTACAAGAGCCATCATACATGTAATTAATTTCAATCCAGTCATGAACATGCAAGGGATAAGGCTGAAAACGAGAATGCTTTTTCACTATAATATTGGGTGAACTTTTAAATAATTCTGAATGATGCTGAACATGTACTTTAGCCACTCTTTTACTTTCCTTAAACATATAAAGATATTCAAGTGGATTAGGAGAAGAGATTCCCTGACGATATAAAATTTCATGTTCTGTCATTGTACGTAAAGTTTTATCCAAATTATTGGGATCCATATCGGGTTTCTCCCCTCATCATATTTACTATTCTCAATTATAACACGAAGCCAGGCTTGATCATGGTTCACGGCAATCCGGTTATTTCTCCCCTCGCCATTAACTTGATATTTGATAAACCAATCGTAGTGGGCAGGATGCTTTGATTTTTCCTCCCATTTTTTGTAGCATAGAGTCCAAAATAAACATCTATAAACCCTCCAGCCACTTCAATAGCCAGCAAGCTACTTTCCGCATCCCCAAGATAAAACAATTACATTTATTGTATCATTTGATATTAATTTCAAGAATAATATGATTACCATCTTACTCTCGTTGATCTGCAATATCCAAGCAGAACCTCAGCCATCTTCTGAACAGGTCACGGGAGTCAATCATGTCTTTCCCCAAATGATGTCTTCTTGATATCGGGCGAAACCCCGACACAACCGCCCACCAACTCCCGCCATGAGCCTGCACTATATCTGCATGTCCGAGTTGCTGCCAGTTGACCAAGTTTCGACTATGAAAAATAGGAAAGTAATGAAATGTACTATTCACTAGGTTCAAAACGATGCTTCTATAAACTGATAACCACTAGAATAACCTAAAATACAGAAAAAACAGTGAAATGGTCAATGAATTCATGTGGTTTGGTTATTATGACAAGCTAATTATGAATGCTAGAATCTAGACTATTAATAGTTTTTGATTATGTTAAGCAGGGGGAAGCAGCATGGCAAATCAACAAAATGTAAGGGATTACAGTAATCTTGCCAAAACTATCATTGAAAAAGTAGGGGGAGAAAAAAACGTACAGTCCTTGAATCACTGTATGACCAGACTTCGGTTTGTGTTGAAAGATGAATCAGTGGCAGAAACAGAGCAGTTAAAGCAAAACGAGGGTGTCCTGGATGTGTTGCAGTCAGGGGGACAATATCAGGTCATTATTGGAACGCATGTAGAGCATGTTTTTAATGCGGTTGAGAAGATACGAGGACAAAGCCACAATATAGAAGAAGCAGGGGAAGAGAAAAACGAAAAAAAGGGAGTTTCATTACTTCTTGATACTATTTCTAGCATTTTCCTTCCGCTCATGGCAGCTATGATGGGAGCCGGTATTCTGAAGGGGATATTGGTGATGTGTACAACATTAGGTTGGATGTCTGCTGAGAGTGGTACTTATGCTGTTTTATATGCCGCCGCAGATGCTTTCTTTTATTTCCTGCCATTGATTCTGGCAGTTACCTCTGCCAGAAAATTTGGTGCAAACCAGTTTGTCTCCATGGCGGTTGCGGGTGCATTCCTTTATCCTAATTTAGTGTCTCTGCATGATGCAGGAACTGCAATCTCCTTTTTGGGCATTCCGGTAAAATTGATTAATTATGGTTCATCCGTGATTCCTGTAATTGCTGCAGTCTATGTTTTATCCAAGTTGGAAAAGTTTTTAAACAAGATTATGCCTCAACTTATAAAAGGAATTTTTGTACCTGTATTGTGTATCGTAATTATGGTTCCCGCTTCGTTATTAGCCATTGGACCGTTGACAAGTATGCTCGGCGATACTGTAGCAGCAGGCTACACCGCTTTATATCAACTTATGCCACCTGTTGCAGGTCTGATTCTAGGCGTACTTTGGCCAATCCTGGTTATTTTTGGTGCACATTGGGGACTTATTCCTATAGTCATGAATAACTTTGCTGTGTATGGCTATGATACGTTGCTTCCTGTTACAACAGGTACCAATTTTGCTATGGCTGGTGCTGCTTTTGCTGTTTTTTTAAAAACGAAGGACAGAACTTTGAAAGAATTCGCAGGTTCATCTTCATTTTCAGCGATTATTGGAGGCGTAACGGAACCGGCGATTTATGGTGTCAACCTCAAATTTAAAAAACCGTTCTATATCGCATGTATCAGTACAGGCCTTGGAGGAATTATTGTAGGTTTGGCAGGAGCGCAGTTTCCAGCAATGTTTACTACAAGCTTGCTAACCCTTCCGGCTATTGCCGTTTTAAAAGGCGGTATTGCCATGGTTATAGCCGCTATCATCGGATTTCTTTGCGCATTTGTGGGAACGTACTTCTTCGGCTTTAATGATCGTATGCTGGAAAAAAATCAATGATGTGAGGAATGTAATATGGACGAAAAGCAATTATTGAACTTAATGAATACGCTTTCTGTAGAGGAAAAGATAGGACAGTTGGTCCAACTATCCGGGGATTTTTTCAATGAAGGTGCAATGGCTGTTGGACCCGTGCAAAAGCTTGGTATAAATCAAGGAATGGTTCAATTAACTGGCTCTGTTTTAAATGTATTAGGTGCCGACAAGGTCATAAAAATACAGAGTGATTATTTGGAAAAGAGCAGGCACAAAATCCCTTTATTATTCATGGCAGATATTATTTATGGTTATAAAACTGTATTTCCCATCCCCTTGGCTTTGGGGAGTAGCTGGAACCCTGATATGGTCAATTTATGCAACCAAACTACAGCGAAGGAAGCCTGCGCTGCAGGTGCGCATGTTACTTTTGCTCCGATGGTCGATGTCGTTCGCGATGCCAGATGGGGACGTTGCATGGAGTCTACCGGAGAAGACACCTACTTAAACAGTGTATTTGCAAAAGCCATGGTCGAAGGCTTTCAAGGCGATTTCACACCGGGTGAAAGTCTGGCTTCCTGTGTAAAGCATTTTGCTGCCTATGGAGCTCCTGAGGGTGGACGTGATTACAATACAGTTGATATGTCAGAAAGAAGGCTTCGTGAAGAATATTTACCGCCGTATAAAGCAGCAGTAGATGCAGGTTGTGAATTAGTTATGACCTCCTTTAACACTGTTGATGAAATTCCTGCAACTGCTAATCAATGGTTGATGGACGAGGTGCTGCGCAAGGAATGGGGCTTCGACGGGATTTTAATTACGGATTATGCGGCAATAGCAGAGCTGATTGCTCATGGCGTAGCAGAAAGTGATAAGGATGCAGCTAGACTCGCCATGGAAGCCGGTGTGGATATTGATATGAAAACATCCTGTTATGCCAATCAGCTAAAGCCTCTTTTGGAGGAGGGGGAAATAAGCCTCAAAAAGCTGGATGAAGCCGTTCTTAGAGTATTAAAGCTAAAAAATAAATTGGGTTTATTCGAAGATCCTTTTAGAGGCGCAAGTGTGGCTAGAGAAAAAAAGTTGAGTAACTGCGCTGAGAGCAAAAGTCTTTCCAGACAAGCGGCAACCCAATCTTTGGTTTTGCTTCAAAATCTGAACGATACCTTGCCGTTAACAAAAGAATGGAAGATTGCTCTTATCGGGCCATATGCAAACAACCAGGATCTGAATGGATTGTGGGCTGTATATGGAGATAAAAGTCAGGTTGTTACTTTAAAGACAGCATTCGAGGAAATATTAAATCCCGATCACTTTCAGTTTACACAGGGCTGTGAATTGCTGGATAGCTATGAAGGGCTAGGAGACTTTGGGTTCTTCACAAAGGAAGAAACGCTGCTTAACACAGATGAGGACAAAAAAAGAGAACTAAATAAAGCTATCGAGCTTGCCAAATGGGCAGATGTTGTTATTTTTGCCATGGGAGAGCATACTTTGCAAAGTGGTGAGGCTGGCAGCAGAACAGATTTGAATCTGCCTGCAATCCAGACTGCATTTATGGAGCAAGTTCTTCCTTGGGTGAAGAAATCCATACTCCTTCTCTTTAATGGAAGACCGTTGGTGTTAACGGATATTAAAGATAAAGTAGATGCTATCCTGGAATGTTGGTTCCCTGGGACAGAAGGCGGACATGCTATTGTGGATCTATTAATGGGATATGCCAATCCTTCCGGCCGATTGACTATGAGCTTTCCCTGTGCGGTAGGTCAGGTTCCGATCTATTATAATGGTTTTAACACGGGGCGTCCGCAAAAGACCTCCACGCACAGTGTTCGATTTACTTCTCGCTATTTGGATTGTCCGAATGAACCTTTGTATCCATTTGGTTATGGCTTGTCTTACCATACAGCCGAATACTCCAATCTAAAGATTAGCAACTCGGTTTTGCGGTCAGGAGAACAAGTAGAGGTAGAAATAGAGGTTCATAATAGTAGCGAAATTAGTGGTGATGAAGTCGTACAGTTCTACATTCGCGACAAAGTGGGGAGTGTCGTACGACCGGTTAAGGAATTAAGAGGATTCCAGAAAATACATTTGAAAGCTGGAGAAAAACGAAAGGTGATTTTCACCATAACAGAGGATCTGCTGAGATTTCACACAAGGGATATGAAATTTGAAGCAGAAGAAGGTGACTTTGAGATCTATATCGGAAAGAATTCAGAAGATTATTTAGTAACTAATTTTCTATTTGAAAAAAAATAATGAAGGGGTGCGGCTGTTTTGCAAGTGAAAATAGCCGCATTTTATTATGTGAACCAACAGGCTGTTAATACGGAAGGAATATTCGGACAGCCTTTCATACTGAGCGATCGGCCCATGTTGAAGGTGTTCAATATCTCATCCATTCTCTGATATTTTGAGAAAATAAAGTGTTAGACTGCTGCTAGCGTTAAGCTAACGGGCAGGAGCATTCTATATTGAATGGTTTTGATCTTTATTATAATTTGGTGATGTACTAGAGTGTGTTAATATGCGGTCTAATACTTTTTCAGTCAATGGCATAAAGTAATTAAGTATCAGCCCCCCTAAGCAAACGGTTAATAACGTTCCAACGCCAATGGGTCCATTTAAAATCATAGCAATTATCAAGAATACGAGGTAAATGAATGTTCTTGAAAAAAATAAATTTGTTCTAGTTAATTCTTGTATGATTAATGTTAATCGGTCAACTGGAATCGGAGCAAAGTTTGTGTGTAAATATGTGGCAGTTCCTAATCCTATAACAACTAAACCGATTCCAAAACAAACAACTTTGCTGTACCATAGTTCAGGTGTTATCAAATTGTGAAGTAAAAAAAGCCACATATCAATACCAATACCCGTGATAAATGCTGTTAACAACCCCAAAACTTCTGGTCGTTGTCTTTTTAAAAGTGAATTACAACATATCAATATTAAAGCTATTATTATTTCCCAACTTCCCACAGTAAGCCCCACATTTATGGACAGTCCTACCAAAAGTGCATCAAAAGGTGAAGTTCCAAGGTCGGATTGTATAGTGAAAGAAATACCAAGGGTTAATATTAAAATTCCTAATACATAAAATAAATATTTCACTTTACTCGACCTCTTTATCATTATTTTTTTGTTGCAATTGCAACAAAGTCAGGTTAAATTTAATATATGCCATTATTATTGCATTTGCAACAAAAATATGTGCTAAGGAGTTAATTATGAAGGAAATTCTTCGTGAAATTGGAATGATCGCAAGGGCATTAGATTCTATAAGTAATATAGAATTTAAAGAATATGACCTTACAAAAGGGCAGTATTTGTACCTGGTGCGAATATGTGAAAACCCGGGAATCATTCAAGAAAAGTTAGCTGAGATGATAAAAGTAGATCGAACAACAGCAGCTCGTGCGATAAAAAAACTTGAAATTAATGGATTTATTGAAAAGAAAGACGATAAGCATAACAAAAAAATCAAAAAGCTTTTTCCAACAGAGAAAGGGAAAAATGTTTATCCTTTTATAAAAAAAGAAAATGATTTTTCCAATATCGTTGCTTTAGAGGGATTTTCCGAAAGCGAAGTAGAATCCATTTTCAATCTTCTTCAAAGAGTAAGGAAAAATATAGAAAAAGACTGGGAGTTAGTAAAAAAGGGAAACAAGAGAAATTATTGATTATATAAAGGAGCGACATATTTAAATGACTATAAATATAAAAAAGTGTACTCTTAAAGATTCACGCCAACTTCAAGAAATTAGTTATGAAACATTTAATGAGACATTTAAGCATCAGAATTCACCTGAAAATATGAATGCCTATTTGGAAAGGGCTTTTAACTTAAAACAATTAGAAAATGAATTGTCCAATATTTCTTCGCAATTCTTTTTTGTTTATGTTAATAATGAAGTTGCTGGATATTTAAAGGTCAATACCAATGATGCTCAGTCTGAAGAAATGGGTGATGAATCACTTGAAATCGAGAGGGTCTATATTAAGAACAAATTTCAAAAACATGGGCTTGGTAAATATCTGCTAAATAAAGCTATGGAAATTGCGATGGAACGTAATAAAAAGAAAATCTGGCTAGGCGTATGGGAAAAAAATGAAAATGCCCTTGCTTTTTATAAGAAAATGGGGTTTGTTCAAACAGGAGCCCACTCTTTCTATATGGGTGATGAAGAACAAATGGACTTTATAATGACCAAAACACTCAAATAAAGGCTAAGTAAATACAAAATCATCTGTTAATGATTGATCTAAGTTTTCTTATTTTATGGTGAAAAAGGACAGCCCGTTTTTTTATATTGGATAGGATAATGAGTCGTGTATCCTAAATTGCAAAAGATCTGTAAAGGCTTATGTGTAGATTCTCCCTCCGAATGACATTATTTATTTTTAGAGTAGTGGTCGCCAACTAGTTAAATGACAACAAAACTAATTACAGCGGACAGTCTTTTGTGTATTCTTCTTATATAGACTTTTGGACACGAGGAGGCACGATCTGTGGATTCAATGCAATACATTATCGGCTCTAATTTAGCCCAAATCAGGAAGACTAGAGGACTTAGTCTGGATAAGGTGGCTGAATTAACAGGAGTCAGTAAAGGTATGCTGGCTCAGATTGAGAAGGGGAAGTCCAATCCTACAGTGACAACACTTTGGAAAATTGCGAACGGCTTGCACGTATCCTTTTCCACCTTTCTCAAAGAAGACCCCCCACAAATCACGAAAATTAGCAGGGAAGACCTGCATCCGGTTATTGATGAGGACGGTAACTATTTTGTGTACCCTGTATTCCCGTATCATTCGGAAAAGAAGTTCGAGGTGTTCACGGTAAGTCTGAAGCCGGGCTTTACACACCAGGCAGAGAAGCATCTGGGAGAAGAATCGATTCTCATGATTCGCGGGGAAATGTACTTTGAAATGCAAGGGCAACAGCTCAAGCTGAGTGCAGGGGATGCCATACAATTTCAGGTGTCTGACATACATACCTACCGCAATGATTCGGATGAGGATGCGGATTTTTATGTATTGATTTATTATGCGGATTAATGGGATGATGAGGATAGCCTGAAACAGGCTTCTGCATGAGGATTTTGCGAAATCCTGAGATATAAAAAAGATAGCAACTAGGAAAAGTGAGGAAAGAGAACCCATGGAAAGCAAGTACATCCGAGAAACCTACTGCTTCAAGACGTCCCGTGTATTTCCCAACGATATTAACAATCATAACACACTCTTCGGAGGCAGACTGATGTCGTATATCGACGATATCGCATCAATCGCTGCTGCCAAGCTGTGTCGTACGAACACGGTTACGGCTTCTACGGATTCGGTGGATTTTCTACTGCCTATTCATCCGAGCGATTCCGTCACGCTGGAGGCATTTGTTACCTGGACAGGCCGCAGCTCGATGGAGGTATTCGTAAAGGTGATCCGCGAAGGGCTAATGACGGGCGACCGCAAAATTGCCGCTACGGCCTTTCTGACCTTTGTGGCACTGGACGAGCATAACCGTAAAGTGACCGTCCCGCAGGTGATTCCGGAAACAGAAGAGGAAATGCAATTGCACCAGACGGCTCCATCGCGCGCAGCAATACGGCGTCAGCGCAGGGAAGAAAGCAAGCAGCTGGCGAGTTTCCTGACGACAGATTATCCGTGGGAAGTGTAACGTATCAGAGATCACCAACTTCATCATTCTTCATCATTTTTACGTAAAAAAGGAGCCGGTTTTCCGTTGCAATCATCCATGATCTGCTCGGAATACGGCTCCTTTTGAAATTTTCTAAATTTTTGAAATAAGCTGAGCTATTCTGCTTTAACTACACGGAAATGCTGATTCGTCCCGCCATTATCGACCCATTGAATGGCCTTGGCCCCATCGGCGGTAGCACCTTCGGAAATGTCGATCAGCTTGCCAGTCGCCCGATTTTTCAGCTTGTAATAACCTCCGGTTACGGATACCAGCTGCCAATGCTGGCTGGACCAGCCTCCGTCGCTCCATTGCTCGATAACTGCACCATCCGCTGTAGCACCGCTTTCAACACCAATCAGCTTGCCGCTGTTGCGGTTCACAATTTTATAATATCCGCCGCCTGCATCCTTAAGCTGCCATTGCTGGCTGGCAGTTCCCGAGTCCGCGCGTTGCTCCACATCCGCGCCGTCTGTCGTTGCACTGCCAA
The DNA here is from genome assembly GCF_001705305.1 of Paenibacillus kribbensis. Taxonomy (GTDB): domain Bacteria; phylum Bacillota; class Bacilli; order Paenibacillales; family Paenibacillaceae; genus Paenibacillus; species Paenibacillus kribbensis_B. The sequence goes on along the minus strand of NZ_MCBP01000010.1, from coordinate 37,242 downwards.
TGATGCCCAGCGGCTTATTGCTCTTGCGGCTTACCAGTTGATAGTAGGCATCCGGGTCAATGACCATCGGCGTAGTGACGCCTTCCACTACACCACTGGCAGTGTCGATATTAATGCTGTCGAACCAGTCCATGGCTAATGAAGTCGCGGTTGGAAAACGCAGCGGCAGCCACACATATTGCGAATCCTGCACAGGACCGCTCCATGCCCCCGCCCAACGGTCACCCAAATACAAGTACGAGGTCATCTGCGTACCTTCAACAGGAATGACGTAGGCCGACTGTGAACCATAGGTTGTACTGTCCCCGAAGTTCATCGTATTGCTCCAGGTTCCTTCAATGCTGGATGCCGTAGCATACTTGGCCTGATTGGGATTCCAGCCGGTTGCCCCGGATGTAATCAGGAAGTAGACATCTCCTTTTTTGAACATCGCCGGAGCTTCACGATATTGCCCCGGCCACAGTGTAGCCACCAGCGATTCAACCTGCAGAAAATCCGGTGTCAGCCGATAAATGTTCAGATCGGCATTCACACGCGTCGCCGAGATCAGGTAAGCCGTTCCGTTGTCATTGTATACCGTCATATCGCGGGAATCGTGATCCAGAGGACGGAAGCTGCCTTGATACGTATAATCGCCATCCACAGTATCGGAGGTGGCAACTGCAACTCGAGCCTCGTTGTAATTCACTCCGTTTTCCTTGTGCATCCACAATACGTATTTGCGTGTTTTTTCATTGTAGATCACCTTTGGACGTTCGATATTCGACACATTCAGCTCAGCTGCCGAGCTGCTGGTCAGCACATTTTTCCGAAACTCCCAGTTTTTCAAATCTGAGGAACGATAGGCGGATACCGCCTTGAATGTACCGTTGGGATTACGATTTTCACCAAACCAATAATAGTAACCGTCCACTTTAATCATACCGCCCCCATGGGCATGGACGACGTTTCCATCCGTATCCTTAAACTGAATGCCATTCACAACATTCGCCGAAGCTGCTGAAGCGATTTTAGGTGAAAACATCTGGAAAATGCTCAGCGTCAGCAAAATAGTAAGCATAATACACAGCAAGCGAACAAAATCGTATTTCATAGTTTCGTCCTCCTCTATGTGTGTTTTTTAAGCGCTTACATGACTGAATTCTATAAAGCAGCTTTAAAGAGCTGCTCATCCCAATTGTATCCATATTGAATTGAAAGTGCTAGAGTAGTATATTGACCATGTACACGGCACACGCCATCCATATCTGACAGACTTCAATCGAACGGTGAGTGTTGCGAACGGGCTGATATCCATTACGGCATAGGAGGCGACCATGGAGATATACGCGATTGATACAAGCAAGCCGGAGGCTGAGGCTCACTATGAGCTGCTGTTAAACTGGGTTTCACTGGAAAAGCAGCAGAAGCTGGATCGTTTTTTGCACCGGGAAGACGCTCTGAGGGGCTTATACGCCGATGTGCTGTTAAGATGGCTGGCTTGTCGGCAATTGAAGATACCTAATGCCAGCCTTCAGTTTACATACAATGCTTTCGGTAAGCCTTCCTTGTTGAATACGCCGGCATTCCATTTTAATGTTTCTCATTCGGGAAAATGGGTGGTATGTGCCCTTGATGATCATCCGCTCGGCATCGACATTGAACAGCTCCGTCCTATTGATTTTGAGGTAGGCAGGGTATGCTTTTCGGACGCAGAGTATGATGCATTAATGCGTCAGGACGCAGACAGTCGCTTATCCTATTTTTATGATCTGTGGACGCTTAAGGAAAGCTTTGTGAAGGCCGAGGGGCAGGGATTAACACTACCGTTGAAGTCTTTTTCATTCGAGTTGAGGGCACATTCGTTCATAGGCTTCACGACCGAGGGCTTTACCACCGAATATTGCCATTTTAAACAGTATGAGCTGGATCAAGAGTATAAAATGGCTGTCTGTGCAGCTCATGACCACTTTGCCCAGCAGATACAGCAGGTAGATATAACTACACTACAATTGGAAGTATCGACACAGGCGTAATATGAAGGGAATAAGTGTTATAGCTGAAAAAGGGGGATGAGTAGCGTTGACGTTCGTTTTGTTCAAGCACGGCCGGTTATACGGAGATTGGGCTTCCAAAGGAGATTCAATCGTGATACAGCATGGCCGCATACAGGCCATCGGATATGCACGGGAGCTTGAATTGCGGCTGTCCGGTAAGGAGTATAAAACTGTGGATTGGGAGGACGCCTATGTGCTGCCAGGCTTAACCGATTCACATATGCATTTGTCCATGCATGGCATGAAGCTGGCGATGCTGGATTTGACATCAGCTACCTCCAAGCAAGAGATGCTGGACATGCTGCGCAAGCGGGTCGCTGTAACACCGCCGGGAGAGTGGATTTTAGGGCTCAACTGGAACGAAAATGCATTTATTCCCGTTGAAATTCCGGGTATAGCCGAGCTGGACGCCATTACAGATCAGCACCCGATCTATTTGACCCGTACATGCTTTCATACGTTCTTGGCCAATTCAGAGGCATTTCGACGTGCGGGTATTAGCGACAGCACCCCTGATCCAGCCTCGGGAGCCTACGGGCGAGACGCTGAGGGACGGTTGAACGGATTGATTTATGAGGAAGCATCCTTCGCCTTTACAAGCGTTCAGCCAGAACCGGATTATGCGGTTAAAAAGGATACAATTCGTCGGGCATGCCTGGATGCGCTACGTCTCGGTCTGACTGCTGCGCATACGGAGGATTTACGTTTTTTGGGCAGCGTAGAGACGATGCAGCGAATTTACAGGGAGCTGAGGGAAGAAGGTCTTGCTTTTCGTACACACCAGCTGATTTATCATCCATTTTTGGAAGAAGCGCAGGGACAAGGGTTGCGTGCAGGTGCCGGCAATCAGTGGTATAAGATCGGTGCCATAAAAATGTTTGCCGATGGCGCCATTGGCGGAAGAACTGCATTATTGTCCGAGCCATACAGTGACGCTCCGCATACCCGCGGAATGGCGATTCAACCGCAGCCAGAGCTGAATCAGATGGTGGCGGCAGCCAGAGCCGCAGGCTTTCCGGTGGCTGTGCATGCCATAGGCGATGGGGCGGCGCACATGATTTTGACAGCGATGGAGACCCATCCGCTTACGGAGGAAAGCGGTTTGCCGGATCGTCTGATCCACGGACAGGTGCTTACGGCTGAGTTGGTCCAGAGAATGGCGAAGCTGCCGCTGATTGCGGACATTCAGCCGCGTTTTGTCGCAAGTGACTTCCCATGGGTACTGGATCGGGTTGGGAAAGAACGGACCGAATATTTATATGCCTGGAAAAAGCTGCTGGATGCAGGGATTCCATGTGCTGGCGGCAGTGACGCGCCGATTGAGCCGCTGAGCCCTTTTCTCGGGATGCATGCAGCTGTAACTCGTACCAAGCCGGAAGAAACGCATGAGGGTTATCTTCCTGCCGAAAAGTTGGATATTCATGAAGCCATTCATTTGTTTACTACGGGAAGCGCAGTCGCAGCCGGGGAGGAGGATGAAAGGGGATGGATTGCTGAAGGCAAAGCCGCTGACTTTACGGTCATTGACCGCGATGTATCGGAAAGCCCGCAAGCTTTGCTTGACGTTAAGGTACGAATGACGGTTGTGAACGGGAAAATCGCGTACCAGTCGTAGGCTGGCAATATGTATGTATACCAACAACCTTCAACTTCACTTTTCACGTGAGGTTGAAGGTTGTTCGCTTTTACAAGCCACGCTGTAGGAATCGGTCTGCATTTTTTATACTGGACCACAGATCAGAGCTTGCCCCGCCCGGATACCAGTAGGCGAAGCCTGCAAATCCTTCATCCTGTCCCAATCGGTACTTAAGGGTAAAGGATCGTCCTTCCTCCAGCCATAACTTATGCAGCTGCGTGTCTTTGTAAGACACCGTATACTGCTGAACATCCTTATTCCACACCGGTTTGGAAGAGGCACGGGACACTAGCTGATTTTGCTCATTTAGTGAAATATCAGAGGAAGCAACCGATTGGCCGCTCGCATTGAGCGTCCAATTCCTTGTAAATAAAGGCAGCGCCAATATTGCCTTGCTAGGGTCGGTCGTTTGCTCAAAGCGTCTCACGCTTTCACGGAGCCATGGCAATGAGGATACGGAGCCGGGAGTCGAGCTGCCTCCCCAATGCTCGTCGTATCCCATGAGGATCATATAGTCTGCCGCAGCGCCAAGCTGCTTATAATCAAAGGCGGCTGTCCAGTCCGTGCCGTAATCGGGCGATACGCAAATCGCCAGTACAGCATTCAGGCTTTTCAGCTTGGCTTTTAATTGCTGGATGAACAATGTGAGATTGGCTCGATCCTGACCATCTACATTTTCAAAATCAATGACAAGCCCGTCCAATTTATGGACAGACACGGCCTGGGCAAGCTGGTTTATAGTTTTACTCCGTAAAACCTCACTGGACAAAATTTGATGGGTCATTGTCAGATTGGAACGATTGCCGACCATAGCCCAGATTTTTTTATGATGCTGTTTGGACCAGGTGAGCAGTGACGAATTCGTATAGTCGCTGATCGTACCTGTTTCGTTCAGAAAAAACCAGCGTGGTGACAGCGTGTTAATGTTGGACTGCAGCACGGTGTTTTCAAACTGCTGAACGGTTTGATCATATTGCCACCCTAGTCGGATAGAAGTGGCGGAGGAAGCGGCTGGCCGAGCATGCTGCGTGGAATACGCCAGCAGACGTTCCAGTATGGCCGCTGTTTCTTCTCGGGTGAGGGAAGATGTGGGGTGAAAATACTTATTTTCACCTTTCATAAAGCCGTAACGATTCACGGTGTTTACAGCTTCAAGCGCCCAATCTGCAATTTCATCAGCATCTGTGAAAGAGGAAGTGGCTTCTCCTGATCCCCCCGAAGAGTGGATAAGACGTGCGATCATCAAGGCCGCTTCTTGTCGGGTTACAGAATGGTTGGGCTGGAATGTAGCGGTCGTTCCTCCCTGAACGATATCAAGCTGGGAAGCAGCTTCGATCCAGCCGTAATACCACGCCTGTTTGGATACATCCCGATAGGAAGCAACGGTCGCTTTTACAGACTGCAGACCGAGCGTACGATCCAGTGCAGTAACCCATTCGGCTCTGGTAACTGCTTTTTTGGGGGAGAAGTAGCCTGGTTGTGTACCTGTCAAAATCCCTTTAGCGTGTAGGGAAATGATAGATTGATAGGCGTAGCTGTGTGAAATATCCTGAAACGCTACGCCGGATGCTGTTGCCGGGGCAGCTAAATATGAAGTGGATGTGGTGAATATCGTTATGGCTGTAGTTGCAGCCAGGGTGAGCCGGATTAACCAACGTGATCGCTTGGAACTCATACCGAATAACCTTCTTTTTTATGATAGATTGTAGATGCATTTATCGTCACTTGACGAATAATACTATCAAAAATAGTAAAGTTATTCATTGCTAAATTACTGGAAAAATATCAAAAACCCCGCTACCTGTAGGGTAAGCGGAGCTAGATTTTGAAACTATGCTTTTTTGGCATACATAATACCGATCGTCTGAGGTCCACAATGACTCGATATGACGCACCCGGCTGTAGCCAACAGCACCTCTTGTGCCTTCGTTTCTTCCTTCAAACGAGCTTGCAGCATGAGCGCATCTTGCTCAGCCAAGGCATGTACGACAATGATGATGTCATGATCCATCTGATTCCGCTGGTTCAGGGCATTTTGCAGCATCTGATCCAGTGCTTTTTCACGTTTGCCACGGACTTTGTATGCAGGCGTCATTTTTCCGTCAATGACTTTAATGACCGGACGAATTTTGAGCAGACTGCCGATCAGGTTTTGCATTCCTGAGCATCTGCCGCCTTTGTACAGGTATTCGAGTGTATCAATGACAAATTCCGTATCCACCAACGGTCGGGTTTTTGTCAGCATCGCTACAATTTGCTCCATCGTAGTGCCATTTGCTGCCGCGCGTGCAGCTTTCATCACAAGCAGGCCAAAGCCGCATGATAAATTCAGAGAATCAAAGACCGTGATGCGACCTTCCGGGAATTCGGAGGCAGCGAGCAGTGCATTTTGGTACGTCGAAGACAGCTCAGAAGACAGACTGATATATAAAATGTCGTCCCCTTGTTCTATGTAGGGAGCAAAGGCTTGAATAAAATCCGCTGGAGAAGGTGCGGCGGTGCGCGGCAATTGTCCCTCGCGGCTTACACGCTGAAATAATTGTTCCGGGTGAATGTTTACCCCGTCCTGTAATGCTTCATCACCAAACACGGTATACAATGGTACAATGCTAATCTCGTATTGTTGGCGCCAGTCGGCAGGAATATCACTGGTGCTGTCCGCAAAAATTTTAATTTTGTTCATACATAGAATCCTCTCTGTGTGGTGCGGAAAAATTATAAAGATTGCACGGAGGAAGGATAAATATCCGCAGTGCTATTCGGAAGGGCAAGGCCGATGGCAAGAAGTGCAATAAAGCCCACAATAATGAGTGCATTAATGATCAATCCTGTAATAGCAAAGGCCTTCTTACGGTTTTTCAACGCAATTCCAATAATACCGACCACAAGTCCGCTACAATTCAGCAACAGACTGCCTAAAAAAATAAAAGGAAGCAGCGCCGCTCCGGTTTGTTGCAGAACGACTTCCGGATTCATCGTTTGGTACTGGTGGAAATGAGCAAGCAGATTAATGACCATAATAGCCATAATAATATATCCGATCAGACTGACGAGCGACAGAATAAAAGAAGCAATCCCGGGACCGGAGTGCTTGAGTTTGACCGGAGGCTGGAGCACAGGAGCTTCTGAAAAAACAGGGTGCTCCTCAGACGCAGCAGGTTTTTGCAGATCAGGATCTTGGGTTTTCATTTTTTCAACTCCTTGAACATAGTCCGAACAGGTACTAATTTTCCACAAAATAAACAAAAAAGCAAGCCGTTTTACACATTACCCTCCAAAAGGCAAGGTGTAAACATCAAATTCTGTTGGGGGTCCAACCATACGGGCTAGCTGGTAAACTTCATACCTATTCGATAAAATAGGAAGAACGTTGGGATTAAAGAATGAGAAGAAAAGGAGTACATAAATATGCAACGTAGATGGATAATTGTGGGATCTATAATGATGCTGTTGGCAGTAGCCATTGGAGCGTTTGGAGCACATATTGTGAAAGCGCGAATTGACGCGGATGCATTGGCTGTGTATGAAACAGGTGTAAAATATCATATGATTCATGCTGTCGGTTTGCTGATCATTGCATTGGCTGCCGGACAATGGGGGGCTTCGAACCGTTTAAGATGGGCAGCGCGTCTGCTGTTCACGGGTATTATTTTGTTTTCCGGCAGCCTGTATGTGCTAAGTTTGACCGGAATCCGTGTCCTGGGTGCCATTACCCCATTGGGGGGCGTTTGTTTTATTGCAGGCTGGGTATGCCTGGCCTGGGCTGCGACGGGGCTGAAAAAAGAGGATTAGTGACTCGATTCGGGAATACGAAAAAAGAGAATCGATAGGAAAGGCGTATCGCTTTTCCTATCGGTTCTCTTTTTTTCATGCTTTAGTTCGTGTTGAAAGTTATTATGGTTACGTTGTGATTTCATCAATTTCATTCATTTTAAAGGAGTACACTTGCTTCTCATCCACATGATACACACTCAGCAAGTTGTTACCATGATCCAGGTTGAGAATGCGGCAGGGAATGCTACGCTGTCCCCCATAACGATTCACGATTAGACGCACAAGTGTATTATCCTGTATATAGCGTTGAATCCATTGTTAAGTTCTTGTTGTGTTGCAGGCTTCGGCTGTGTGCGGGATTGTTTGATCTCTTGAACGGCAGCTGGCTTAGTCGTAACCGAGGCAGACTTCTTTTTGGAAAACTTTTCCGCAAGCTTAGCGGCGGGGTCCAATGAGTCGTTAGCGGACTGTTTTTTTAGATACAAAGCAGCTTCGATTAAATTACCAAGTTCGATGCCAGATTGAATCCGGCTATCGGCAATTTGATCATATTGGCTCAAGAGGTTAAGCAAGAACTGAAGGGCCTCTACATTTGAACGACCTTTAACTAATACATCAACATTAAATAAATAACTGGTTTCGCCTTGATTTGATTCCTTTTTCATACATCCTCCAGCCCAAGCCCTGGGTATATAGTCTTTTATATTATTTATCAATATATCATTAAAATGTAATCTATCATAGTACCTTAGGCCCTGATATTGGATATTAACAAAAATTAACTCTGTATAAAGCCCTATGCATAAACATTTCTTGGACATGTCCTAATTGCAGGTTTCTGTATGTGTTCACAAGTGGCAGCAATATCTGTGAGTAACTAGAGATAGATCAGCAAAGCCTATTGTATACGTATATCGAGAATAAATGAGGCGGAGGGCGAAATCAAGTGATTTAAATTTTAAATATTTTACAGTTAGCAAAATAGGAAAAGCCCCCTCAATAAAAGGGGGGCTTCGGCATATCCAAAACGTGGAATATTATTATAATTGCTATGAAAGCGGGTTTTAATTTTACTAAATACAGTATCAAATCCTTCTGGACGAGCTGTTAGTTTCAATGCTTCCGGGAGAACCATTGAGCCCGTTGAGAATAGCTTCTGATTGTGCGAGCCAATTAGCATAGCACCATATTGGGCACAGGTCCATTCATGTTCATAGTCATCTCCCTTTGCTTTACTGGTTGGAATAGACACGCACACATGGATGGGGGACCTCTGGTTTAACGGGGGACTTTTTTCGATGCATTCGAATTCCTCCCAAAGGATTTTCTTATCGGAAGCGTGGGTTTAATTTCACCTGTGAGCCTTTGCCGCCCGTCTGGATTCCAGTGTCCTTCACTCCGGCTTCCTTTAGGTCGACCAGCAGCCGCTCCAGCACCGCTTTGGCGACAGGGGCTTCCTTCGCGCCGGATGATTTGACAACCAACTGCACTGGCTTGCCGGAACGCAGATATTTCTCCGCCTGACGCAGCTTCGTATCGTAATCATGCTCTTCAATATGAGCAGTGAAGCGCAGCTCCTTGATTTTTTCTTTACCGCTCTTTCCAACAGCTCGCCCGACATTTGTTTTGCGTGCTGCGGACTCCTTTTGCGCGAGCGCTTTCCCCTTGCCCTTCGGAACCAGGGCGCAGGGCGGTGGGCTGCTCATCAATGAGGTACAGACCAGGTCCGCCCCTAAGGATCGGGCCAAAGTCAAGGCTTCTGCCTTGGCGACCATACCGAGCTGTTCCCCTCTGAGTCCGGTGAGCATCACCTCGTCCGCCTTAATTTGCTCGTTGATTAATACTGCCACGTTAATGCAGCCTCCCTTAAAAACAATGATAAAGCTATCATAAACGGAACCCGTTTACGATTCAATTTGGATTTCTGACTAAAGAGGAGCCGCACTTTTGCAAAAATATACTGCTTATGCTATTTCAATAGAATCCTTATTGACAAAAATCGCTAACCCCTATACCCTTTTTAGTGATAATGATAATCATTGTCTAAGGCGACGTATACATATAGGGGTGAATTAAGAGGGATGAAGAAGAAGTGGAATGGCCTACTGTTATTTATGGTCTTTACTATTATGCTGGGTGGTCTGCTGGCTGGCTGTGGTCAGGTGGGGGATAGCTCGAAGACGGGAGCCAGTCCGGGACCTAAACAGACGACTCCAGCGGCTGGACCAGTGACGGTGCAGGATGATCATGGGGAAGTCAAGCTGGACAAGCCAGCGGAACGTGTCGTTGTGCTCGAATGGACGTTTACCGAAGATCTGATTGCACTTGGGGTGCAGCCTGTCGGAAATGCGGACAATGCAGACTACAAGCTGTGGGTGACGCCAGAGGCGAAGCTGGCTGATTCCGTTACGGATATAGGCACACGGGACGAACCGAATCTGGAAGCAATTGCGGCGCTCAAGCCGGATCTTATTATCACTAACGCAGATAATAATGCGGCCATTTATTCACAGCTTAAAGGGATCGCACCAACGATAGAATACGATCCTTATAAAGGGAACGGCTATGATTATGACCGTATGGTCGAAATTTTCAAGCAGATCGCTGTGGCTACCGGAAAAACCGAGCAGGCTGATAAAGTTCTAAGTGAACTTGACCAGCATTATGTAGAGGCAAAGACTGCATTGGAAAAAGCGGGAAAAGCGAACTTCCACTACGCGCTGACACAGGCCTTTACGGCTCAAAATGCCGCCAGTCTACGGATGTTCAAGGACAACTCAGTTGTAGTGGAAACACTGTCGAAAATCGGCATGGTGAACGATTGGAAGTCGGACACGACTGAGAAATACGGATTTAGCACCGTTGGCATCGAAGCCCTGCCTGCTGTACAGGACAGCAATTTCATCTACATTACGCAGAAGACGGACGATGTATTCGGAGCTGCCATGAAGAACAATTCGGTCTGGAATGAACTGAACTTTGTCAAAGGCAAACGAACCTATCCGTTGGATGGAACAACATGGACCTTCGGTGGCCCAATCTCATCCAAAGTGCTGGTTGACCAAGTGGTCGGGGTTCTGACGAAATGACCCAGACAGGTACAGCAGGGTTGTCGAAGGTCTGGCGTGTAGGGGGCATCTTTGGGGGCGGTTTGGCCGTCCTTGCTGTGCTTTTTTTTGTAAGCTTGTGCTATGGAGAGTCATCCATACCATTGCGTACAGTCATTGAGGCGTTGGTCCAGCGACAGAATACACTGGACCACAATATGATTTGGGATTTGCGAATGCCACGCACGGTCATTGGAATCCTGGCTGGCGGTGCGCTGGCGATTGCTGGTGCATTGCTGCAGGCGATTACCAAAAATCCGTTGGCAGCTTCTGATACACTCGGAATTAACGCTGGAGCCTACTTTGTAGTTGTGCTTGGCGCGGTGATGTTCCCTGGCTTACTGCACCAAGCGCCGTTTCTGTTCGCTGCCATAGGCGGTCTGCTGGCGGCAATGCTCGCTTATTTCATGGGCGGCGGGCGAAAGGGAAGTCCGATTCGATTGGCGCTTGCGGGCTTGATTGTATCTATGGTCCTCAGTTCGTTTACCGGAGCACTGCATATCTTTTATTCCTTTGAAACACAGGGGCTGTTTCTCTGGGGTTCCGGCTCACTGGTGCAAAACGACTGGAGCGGTACGATTTACGCTTGGCCCTGGGTCGTAGGGCTTTCAATTATTGCAATTCTGCTGTCGAGGCAGTTCGATGTGCTTGATCTGGATGAGTCCACATCCACGTCACTTGGGCAAAGGGTGGGCTTGACGCGGGCTGTAGGTATTGTATTGGCGGTCCTGCTGTCGACGGTTACGGTGAGCGTCATCGGGCCTATCGGGTTTGTGGGGTTGGTTGCTCCGCATTTGGTACGATTAAGCGGCCTGAAAATGCACCGCTGGATACTGCCCGGCTCCTTCCTATGGGGAGCGCTACTGTTAACGGGTGCTGACGTGCTGGCGAAAATGGTTCACCAATCAAGCATGAATCTGCCAACTGGAGCGGTCATGGCATTGATTGGGGCCCCATGGTTAATTTGGCTGATTCTCTGGAGGATGAAGCTGCCTTCCGGCAGTGGCGGACAGTCTTCAATGAACATAGGTGTCCGTTCACGGAAATTACCGTTTGGCAGGCTGGTCACGCTGTTCGCGTGCGGAGCTGTGCTGTTGAGCGTATTCAGCCTGATGTTTGGGGGAATGCGCATTCCGGTAGGCGATCTGCTATCTGGTCTGTTCGGCGGGGAGAGTGCGAATTCGGCCTTGCTACAGTTCCGGATTCCACGTACGCTGGTGGCGGCTGGGGCTGGCATCGCGATTGCAGTCAGCGGTGTCTTGATTCAACTGGCTGTTCGCAATCCGTTAGCTGATGCCTCGATCATCGGGGTCTCTTCAGGAGCCGGATTCGGCGCGCTTGCAGTGATTATTGTCTGGCCCGGTCTGCCTGTATATATGCTGCCAGTCGCGGCAATCGTCGGAGCGACGGTCTCGGCGGCGGTGATTTTCTTTCTGTCCTGGAACAAGCATCTGAACCCGTCTGTTGTGATACTACTCGGTATTGCCGTATCGGCGATTGGAGCAGCCGGAATTCAGGTGTTGATCATCCAGGGCTCCCTGTGGGGCAGCACGGGTTATATCTGGCTGACGGGCAGTACCTACGCTCGAAGCTGGGGACAGGTGATGACGATTCTGGCCTTTCTACTCGTGCTGCTGCCAGTAGCCTGGTGGCTGGCTCGTCGCTTCGATCTGTTGGTATTTGACGATAGCAGCGCCATGGGGCTGGGGCTTCCCGTGCGTCGCACCCGTTTGCTGGCGATGGCAGTGGGCGTACTGCTAGCGGGCGGAGCGGTAGCCTGCGTGGGTACGATTGGCTTCATTGGATTGATTGCTCCGCATATCGTGCGCACGCTGATCGGGCACCATGTACGCCGATCCATTATTCTGTCAAGCATCTTGGGAGCGGTAATGCTGGTGCTGGCTGACACAATCGGACGGACGGTGCTTGCACCGACGGAGATTCCTTCCGGGCTGCTGATCGCCCTGATTGGCGCTCCATATTTCCTGTACTTGATGTATCGCTCCAATAAAATCAAATCAGTGTAGTGGAAGCTGTACTTGATAAGGCTGTTCCCAAACGGGTTTTCCGAGGGGGAGCAGCCTTTTTATGAATTGAGTGCAGTTGAAGTAAACGTGCGTTAAACTAGAGAGGGAAGGTAGAGAAATAACGTATGTTTGAAAATTGATAGAGCAAATTTCTATGTAAACCCTACCAAAAGGGAGCTTAAGTAAGTATCTGAAAGGTATATGATAATGTTCCAGAAGATGGTACAATGGATTGCGGAAAGGCTACACAATCATCGGATTGCAATAGTCCTCTTTAAATGTCGATTATCCTAACAAGTTCCTGATAAGGGGTGGTTAAATTTGTCCAATACAACCACGATACTCACAGAGATAACAAAGCATATGAAAGATCATGATTTAATTCTAAGCGACCTAGCGAGAGAAGCAGGAATGAATCCGGGGACCATGAGTAGTGTTATTAATGGGAATCGTACTCTTTCAGTGGATCAACTGGATCGAATTACAAAAGCGATAGGGCATCCTGTCGGCTATTACTACGAACGTTATGTGTCTGAATATTTGGCAGAGGCTAACCCGAATTGGCGTCGAATGAGTCCTTTTCTACATAATTGTGCCAGATTAAATAAATTGGACTGTATTCATGAAGTTGTAAATCTATTGATGGATAAACTGGGTTATTCAGAATCCTTATTTGAGCTTGCGGAAGAGCTATTCCATGAAAAGATGTACCAGGCGGCGGCCATACTTTATGAAAATGTGGCTGTAAGTGAGAAGAAACAATACTCAGAACGTTTGGCTATGTGTCAGTACCGCTTGTTCCAAACAAGGCAAGGAGACAACCAGGAGAAAAACTATGAAGCAGCAGTTCAATTTGAAATATATGTTGAACGGTTAGATGAGATAGATCAGCTAGAGGCGTTAAAGGATTTGGCGAATACATATCGTTCGTTACGTAAATGGGACAAAGTAGAATTATTCGCTAAAGCTCTAGGAAATAAGGCCAAAATTCAATATAAACTGGAGCAAAAAGGGCATCATGTAAAAAAAAGAAATGCGAAGAAACCCAATTTTCCTTTGTTTGCGTATTGGGCATTCTCGCATTTACTTCGTGCACAAGCCTGTGATGAGAGAAAAGATTATGAGAAGGCACTTCAGCATATTAGAAAGTATACTGATTTAAGCTGGGTTACGGATACAGACGAAGAAACTTTGGAATGGAAAAACAAATATGAAGACTGGGCGGTAGTAAACACGTACGTAAATAAGCTTCTTTCTGGCGATAAGAGTGTTCTTCCCAATTACGTAGCTTATATCTCTTCAAGAAAAGACGAGGTTCTTCCCGCACTTGATAATATCCTTGAGGCGGCTAACCGATACCATTTTGATGTAGATGATATTTTAAAGCAATTCGAGGCGAATATTTTATCCTATTTGGAGGAACAGAAGGTTGAGAGCTTTTATACTCAACGCTTTATAACAGAACGCTTCATGCATTTTTCAAAGGAATTAGCAGCTTACTATTTGACTAAAGGAAGATTTGCTGATGGCTTTCAATTTTTATTAAACTGTTTGGAAAAATCTGCATCCACCAATAATAAATCGTATATAATTAAATGTATGAGGCTGTATGAGTTTTATCAGGAGTATGCACCATCTGAGACGAAGACAGCGTACAGAAATTTAATGCACGAGGTGGATAAAGATGAAACGTAAAATATTTCTGACCTTTTTAGCAAGCAGTTTTATGTTAGTAGCGATAGTGACTATGCCCTTATATTTTTATAATCAAGGGTCCAGCCATTACACTACTCACCATGGCGAAATGTAATCATTTCGTTAGAAATAAGACGATATAATTATTGAAAGGGCAAGATGGTATGATCCATCTGGTCCTTTTTTTATATCACCTGTTTTATTGTACATGCACCATAAGGCTGCTGCGGATACATAGAGTAAATTGAGACTAAATGGATATTTGAGCTATACATCTTCGTTAGGAATAAAGAACCAAATTCATGTCGCATTATGGAATATACTGTTTTTAATGTAGAGAAAAAGAAAAATAATCGGTATATTGGTATAGGAATGATATTCCAGCGAAAAGTATATTTCATCAGGATTGATTATAAGATTCCAAATTTCCTAAGAGGGGTGCTAACCTTGAGAAAACTATTGGCTTCCAAGAAAAAACTTTTTTCTATGGTCGGAATATTATCTATTGCCGTGATTTCTATTAGTTCCATTTCGTTTGCAACTAGCTTTACCGGGGGAAGAAGCTCAGCCAATTTTAGTGCATATTATGATTCCTCGGTTTCTAAAAATGGCTATACCGGTGCCTATGACACCGCACGTTCTGATTGGAACGCTACGTCTGGATCAGTAAACATTGGCAAAACGACATCGACGAGTGGGAACCCGGACAGATATTATGTCGGTTCTACAGCCACTTCCGGTTTATTGGGATTGACAACTCCATATAAAACATCTGGTGGTGTAGCAGGTGTAAGCGATAAATGGGCATATGCCACGGTGGTGATTTATCACAACCAGATGCAGGCTTATGGTATGAACTCCGTACAAAAAACCTCCAACGCAACTCACGAGGTCGGCCATACGTTATCTCAAGCACATCCATCAACTTCTAGCAGCTCTGTTATGAAACAAGGTATTCAGTCTATCGGTGTTCAACCCTATGACAAGCAATCCTTAATTGCTAAGTGGGGAAACTAATTAGCGTAATAACTAATTTGGGGAAAGGGGTACTGTTATGACTTTTAATAAAAAAATAAAGTTGGGTATTTCTGTATTAGCGATAGGGGGATTCATTGCTTCAGGGAGTCTTTTTTTTACATCTACGAACGCTTCTCCGAATTTCTCAGAGATGAATACTCCCAAAATTTCGCTGGAAGCTTCTTATATTGATTATAAAACTGTAAGCGAATTGGATTCCAATGCAGAGCTTATTGTGATAGGGACTCCTTTGCAGGGGTTTGATGATCGACAACATATCGTTACAAGCTTTGATGATGGTACGATACAAGACTTTTATACACTTACGAATATAAAAATTGATAAAGTAATTAAATCACCCGAAGGCACAGCATTAAATGTAGAAGAGCCTCTGTCTATCGTGGAACCGATTTCTTATATTGATGATGCCGGAGGCAAGAAAAAAATAGCCTATGAGGATTATACTGAATTGAAGCAAAATGAAAAAAGTATTATTTTTCTCAAAAAAAATACACAAGGACAATACAGCGTGATAAATATGGATCTTGGCAAGTTTGCTATTGAACCCTCATCTCAATCTCCTAGCTCTTTGGTGGATAAACAAGACTCTAAAGAACAATTTAGAGAATCTGTGTTGGAAAAATATGAGTTAAAATAAAATCGAAAAAAGACCTGTTTTTTGAATGAAACCAAAGAACAGGTCTTTTTAGTTTATTTTTAGTTTGCAGGAGTAATTTTTTTATAGAATTTGTGGAGTTGACTGATAATTTGTATGCAGTATGGGGATCTTCATTATTTATATACATAGCATTGCTGGTTGAATCGTTGAGGTTAATCCATAAATAATAAGACTCTTCAGTTCCATCCTTGTGGAAAGTAAGTTCGTAATTTGGAGAAGCTGTATTAACTATACCTGATATTTTTTCTGATGTATTCACTGCATTGATAAAAATCTTAGTGTCAGTTTTATCTTTGAATGTAGCAAGTATATCTTTTTTAGTTAGCTGTTGTAGAGTGGTGCCCTTTTGTAGTTTATAAACGATTAGCGTCTCCTGCTCCTTCGCGCTTTGAGCAAAAACTTCTTTTTCTGCGTTAGAGCTGTAAGTGGTTATTAACAACAGGACGATAGTCAAAAATAAGATTCTATTTTTCCGCATAATATGAGCTACCCCCTTTCTGACTTTATCTATTTGCTTTATAGACGATCTATATTGGAAAAATGTTTCAGTTTGAAAAAATGGAAGGGCCTATAGCCCCGAAAAGGTATCTAAAGTAAATAACTGAAAGGTATATGGCTTTGTTCCAAAATATGGTACAATTATGGGTGATAAAATGATTTATTCAACTACATATGGCGAGTCTACGTTGAAAGGGTGGTTTATTCATGGGAATCACACTTACGATTAGAGCAGAATTGGAGCAATATCTAAAACAAAAAGGTTTGAGTATGACCGAGTTTGGACACATCATTGGTTTAAATGTAGGTACGGTTAGCAGTATTGTTACTGGAAATCGTATTTTATCGGTTAACCAATTGGATCGCATAACTGTGGGGATGGAATTACGACCAGACTATTTTTATGAACGTTACATTGAAGAATGTATCGTAGAAGAACCGCTCAACTGGCGAAGAATCTGCCCTTTTTTGTACGGATGCGTGGAGCTTGACCGACTTGATTGCTTGCAGCGCGTTGTATTTCTGTTGCTGGATAATCCTAAATATTTGCCATCGCTCTTTGAAGTTGCTGAAAATGTATACAAAGACGGTTACAATGAAGCAGCGGCGTTCCTGTACGAAAATGTAGCAGTAAGCGAGAAGAATCAACATTCGGATAATTTTGCAGTTTGCCAGTATCGATTGTTTACGATTCGTATTGGAGACGATCAAGAGAAAAACTATGATGCAGCTGTTCAATTTGAGCCTTACGTTGAACGGTTAGATGAGATAGATCAGTTAGAGGCGTTAAAAGATTTGGCGAATACATACCGTTCGTTACGAAAATGGGATAAATTAGAACTATTCGCTAAAGCTATGGGAGACAAGGCTAAAATTCAATACAAACTGGAGCAGCAGCGACATCCTGTGAACAAAGACAATTCGAAGAAACCCAATTTTCCTTTGTTTGCTTATTGGGCATTCTCCCATTTACTTCGTGCAGAAGCTTGTGAAGGGAGGAAAGACTACGAGCAAGCACTTCAGCACACTTATGCTTACGCCGATTTGAGTTGGGTGAATGCTACGGATGAAACTGCTTTGAAGTGGAAGAGGCAATATGAAGACTGGGCAGTAGTAAATACGTATGTAAATAAGCTTCTTTTTGGCGATAAGAGCGTTCTTCCCAATTATGTAAATTATATTTCTTCAAGAAAAGAGGAAGTTCTTCCCGCACTTGATAATATCCTTGAGGCGGCAAATCGGTATCATTTTGATGTAGATGATATTTTAGTGCAATTTGAAGGGGAAATTATCTCCTTTCTGAGGCAGAAAAAAGTGGAAGGGTTGTATACTCAACGCTTCATAACGGAGCGATATACTGATTTCTCAAGGGAATTAGCGATCTATCTTTTGCGTAAAGGGAGGTTTTCAGACGGCTTCGCATTTTTGTTCAGTTGTTTGGAAAGGTCTGCTAAAGTTAACAATAAAATACAAGCGATCAGATGTATGAGGTTGTTTACACATTTTAAAGAACATGCATCTGCTCATACGAAGGCAGTCTACGGAAATCTGATTAAAGTGGTTAACGAAGATGAAGAGTAAGTTGATCGCCCTTCTAGTATCCCTAGACAATCAACTATGATCAAGAGGTTAGATGAGATTACTCGTCTAGCCTTTTTAGTGTGTTTAACTGACTCTGGCCTATTGATTAACGAAAAAAAAGCGTTATAATGTGAATGAATAATAAATATCCATCCAGAAAATATTCATAATACGAGGACGTCATTCATATGAAGAACAACACTAAGGCAAAAATTAAAAAAGTCGCAGAGGAGCTGATTATAAAGAAGGGTTACAGGGATACTACCGTTCAGGATATTGCGAAAAGCGCAAAAGTGGCTGTGGGGACAATTTACCGCTATTACAAAAGCAAGGATGACATCCTCATGGACATCGGCCGATTGGATTTGAAGGATGTTTCCCATTCTCAGGACATCCGGCGGAAGGAAATCATGGAGGCTGCTCTTAATGTTTTTGGGACAAAAGGGTACAGTCGTACAAACATTGAGGATATAACCAATGAAATAGGTATGTCCAAAGGAGCTATTTATCAATATTTCAAAAACAAAGAGGAACTGTTCATATCCACGATCAGGGAAACACAGATGCAGATGCTTTTTAAGCTCACAAAGTTGGAGCATGAAATGGTAAATATAGAGGAATTTTTAGTTGAAATTGGAATGGTGTTTTTATCTGTGTTCGAAGACCCGCGAAAAATCAAGCTCATGCGGATTATCATTGGAGAAACGCCTAACTTCCCGGAAATAGGGGAACTGTTTTACCATGAGATCGTCGAAAAAGCCTCCGAGCAGATCGGCAAAATGTTAAAGCCCCATGTATCTAGCGAGATAGATCCTGTCCTTTCGATTAGGCTGTTTATTGGTTCAATTTGGTCGTTTGTAATTTTCCAAGAGATGGTTCCCATGCAAGATAGAAAATATCAGAATGAAGCCATTATTAAACACGCCATACATGTTTTTCAGCATGGTGTTATACCAACAGCATAGCTCTAGTGTCCAGATATTGATGTGTATGTAACTCCAATCCGGTAAGGAGAGAGTATTATGAGAGTTCTAATTTCACCGATGTCAGCTATGGTAGAAACAAAAGGACCTTTTTCAAGAACAACCTTATTAGCAAATGAATTTATCAAAAGAGGCCATGAAGTAGCATTATGCGCACCAGAAGATGCAAATTATCATCGTATTCATAAAGTGAAAAATTATTATGCGCCTATTCCTTCACTCTTTGGAACACCTGTATTTATCGGCAAAAGTATGTTTAAAATATTTCAATCATTGGGAATTCAGCCAAAAAAGAAAGCCAATAGCTTTGAAGATGTTTTACATTTTTTAGGAGTAATAAATAGACGATATTTTCTAAAAGATGTATCTTCCATTAGAAAAGCAATTCAAAAATTTAAACCCGACGTTATGTATTCAGAATTTAGAATATCAGCTATTGTCGCCGCCCGGTTAGAAAAGGTGAAAATTGCTACGGGATTCAGTTATCCAGTTCAAAAAAGCTTTGCTTCCAACCCTGAATATAGTAAGGGCGTTAATAAATACTTAAAAGATAATGGCTTAAACAAAGTGGAGTCGGTTTTAGAAATCTTCGATTGGGCAGATTTAAAGATTATTCCGAGTTCTTATGAGTTGGAACCTGTGGATGGGGAGGATATAGCTTTTGTGGGACCTCTTTCCGCACCAGAGGGTACAGACGCTAAAACCGAAAAAAATAAAATAATAGCCTATATGGGAAATGGTGTGATTTCTCCAAAGCAGGTTATAAAAGAGTTAACTAAAGCTTTTGAAGGATCTGACTATGAAGTATATATTGCATCAGAGCAAGTAAAACCCTTTGAGAAAAACAACATAATTGTCAACAAAAAATTTGATTTTAGCAAGCTTATGCCGGAAGCTAGAGTTTATATAAATCACGGTGGGCAAAATAGTATTATGACTGGCTTGATCTATGGAGTACCTCAAATCGTATGTCCTGGTGGTGTGTTTGAACGGCGGTACAACGCCTCTTCAGTAGCCAAGTTAAACGCAGGTGTATTGCTTGAAGCAAATGATTTTAACTCCGAAACAATAAAAAGAATCGTAGATGATTTTAATGAGAAACCCATATTTGCTCATAATGCTAATATAGCCGGAGAAAAGTTGTTAAGTCTCGGAGGAGTAAGGAATGCCGTTCAGGTTATAGAAAATCTTGTATTGGAATGATTTAACCTATAAGAATGCAGCAGTAACTACAATAGAATTTTGAGACTTCCCTATTTATGACATAAATAAAGACCCCGTGCGGGGTCTTAAGAATTTTTTCTGACTGTAACCTTGGTTGTTTGAGTGTCAGAGCTTTTAGTGATAATCAGTAAGTACTTAATATTGTTTTTCTCTACTGATATTACTTTGTTGCTCTCGACTTCAGTTATTTCCCATCCCTCATTTTTGAGTTTTTCTTGATATGAAGCATTAAAATTTTCAAAGAATTGAGGAATTTTGCAATTATTTAAATCTCTAGCAGATTTTTCAGCGACTTCGATGGCAGTGCTGGGAACAGGTAAATTGTTAAGTTCCTGAACATTTTCATATTCAGTACTCACCTCCTGGGTCGAACTATTTGTTACATTTGAGCATGATGCAAGGATTATTAATAATACTAAACAAATCAAGCGCATAAAACACCTCAGTCATTTGGGTTTCTTTTTGCAGTACTCATTTTCCATGCATAAACCTTGTACCCACTTGGATTCTCTTACTCTCAAAGTAAAAAAGGTTATTTTCTTTCTTTATGTTTATAATTATACGCCCCATCATCTACTCCTTTAACGGGGGCTTGGCTATACTGAATAATTTTATCCTGCTCTTTTTTATAAAAATACCTTGCATTGGTTTCGTCCTTGAATATAACTTGTGTACTAACTAAGGGAACTTTACCTATTTGAGTTTCAACTGAATAAATTTCAGATGGTTTGTATCCTTGAATTTTTACAAGATAGTTGAATACTTCGTTTTGAGTATGACTTTTAGTGAAGCTACTAAGTATCCAAACGCTTGCAAATATAATTACTATAAAGATTACTACACCATATTTTTTCATAACTATCCCCTTTGTTGGATTAAAATTCAAAAAAAAATTGAAAAGAAATAATCCCATCTGTACACTAATTATGTCAAAATTATACTATTTAGAGAATATTGGAGTAAATGCAGTTGAAACATTCATTGGGATTTTTGTTTATTATTTGTTTTGCATTTCTATTTGCTGGCGTAGCTAGTGCGGATGCAAGTTCAACAATTACCGATGATTCAAATTCTGTCACCCAATCTACATACTCACAGGATAAAACTATAATCAGTCCAACGGCTGAACTTCCTGAGAAATATCCTGGTACTAACATAACTATTCAAGCAGGAGATATTATTTATAATCCTAAATCGTTTTCTACTTTCCTTGCTGGTCACGTTGGCATTGTAGGAACCGACTATAGAATCTACCATGTCCATCCATACGGCCCCGGCATTTCAGAGAGTATAGACTCGTATATTTCGGTTTTCTAAAGGTAACACGTTTACAATCATGCATGCATATGGTGGAGGTGGCCTTTCCGCAGCCAGATGGGCAATGAACAATATAGGTAGGGTGCAAAATTATACTTTTAATCATACACTTAGTAATATTGCTGATAGTTATTATTCCAAATTTGTTTGGCAGACATATTATTTCGGAGCAGGGAACGACATTGCAAATCTTTATCAAACATCAATCGGGTTCGTGTTACCATCTGATATTGCCAAGTATAAATCTACGGTTGGTAGCTTTCATAAAACTTACTAAACTATCTACTACGTTAAACTCAGCCATATCAAGGGATTTGACAAGTTGTCAAGAGCATAAGCAAAAGAGACTCCTTATAGTTAGGAAGTTTCTTTTACTACCTGATCCATTCAACGTAGAATTGCGTTCAATGGGGGTACGACAAATAAGCCTAGAGAATTGGTCTAGGCTCTTTACTGTGTCTGCGCATAACTATTATATTAGCTAATCTTTGGGTTCTTCTTGTGATTCGTCGACGTGAATAAAAACATCGCTCAACGTAAAGTGACGCTGAATCTTCATATTTTTAGCGTAGTGGTTTAGAGAATTAACCATCTTATCTAAAGTGTCGAAATCAGCTCTTTTAACGTTTCCATTCACAAAATCATTAATTGTATTGGGGCGAAAACCGTATGTTACTGCAAACTTATTTTGTGTTAATGCAAGTTCTTTTAATGACTCGCCTAGTGTTATCTTGATCATATCAAAATAGTTCCTTTCAATAATATCTATTTCTAAAAAAACAGGCTCTAACACAACAGTGATTTGATAAATAATTTAACGGGAAAGTGATAAAAACCTTTTGACTTTATCTATTAATAGATATAAAATATAACTGTTAGTAGATAAAAAGGAGCGATACTAAATGACCCCAAAAAGCTAACAATCAAGCCATAATTAATATTATCAGACAGGGACAGGTTTGGGAATCAGAAGAGAGCGTTGAAAAAGAACTACATTATTACCACATTACCGATGCCCTTAATCACAAATGGCAGACGATTGGTCTTAACGTTTCAGACGCTATCCAAGTATTTGAGCATGGTAACGATGGGGTATGGACTCGTATTATTGAGCCAGCACCGTACAATCCTGACCTGTCCACCAATGACCTAATCAGTATGCTCAATATCAGCCCTGAAACTTGGCGTATCCGTAATGACATGCAAATGATATTGAACACAGTTGAGCGCCGCAATGAGTATGTAAATCGTATTGTAAACGTTAATTCTGAAAGCACATTTCTTTTACTTCACCAATTGAAGGACGAATACCTTCAGAGTAATCAGCTATCAAATGAACAGTTTATGCAATTGTACGCTGTGAATCCTGTGGAAGCCTTGTCCATGTATTTCCTTGAGGCATTGGATGTCATCGCTTATTGGGAATGGGAAGCTGCTGGCGGTACATGTGAGAAGGCTATTCAATATAAATCAGAGAAACCATTGCTGCCTTTTATTCAGGCCATTGAACGTGCTGAGGACGAAGCGAGAGGAATTGTTTCAGGTTTCTAATGTGTCACGTGATACAACTATAATTTCTAAAGGGGAAGATACATATGTCCACCAAGAAAGGAGCAATACCAATGTACAAAACTGGGAAGCTGATGGACGGCAAACTATACCTTAAAACAATAGATGGTAACTGGATCAACCTCAAGATGTTGGCTCAGGCTGACAGAAAGGCCGTGTAAAATGAATTTGGATTGGTTGAATTCGATGTATAAAGAGGAAGGCAAAATTAGAAGGAATGTGTATATAGGAGTCAGGGAGGGTTAAATTTAGCCCCTTTGATATGTAACTAAGCGCCTAGTAATAGGCGTTTTTTGTTGATTAATTACTATGTTTATCCAAATCATGTGGGAAATTTCCCTTATATGTTGTATTATAAGCAAGTGTGAAAAGGACTTAGAACAGCTAAGGAGGAGCATTTTTGTCTATATTTGTGATAGTGTGTGTCATTACTGTATTGCTTGCTCTGGTATTACTACGCTTATTTAAAAAGCCTAGAGTTCAAGAGCGCTATAAAGTAACGCAGGATATTGACCCTTACAAAATCGGCATTAACGAAATAGACCGTATGGAAGATGGTAAGGACTTTGAAATGTATTTGTTCAGGCTGTTCCTATGTCTGGGCTATGGTGATGCGTATAAGACACAAGACAGCAGAGATTTTGGAGCAGATTTGGTTTTTACAGATCGTGAGGGATACCGTAATGTCATTCAGGCTAAACGGTATGCAATAAGCAATCCTGTGGGTCTGAGTGCGGTTCAGGAAGTGTATAGCTGCATGAGGTATTATAGAGCAAAGAAGTCCATTGTCATTACTTCTAGTAAATATACAACCTCGTGTGAACAGTTAGCAAGTTTTAATGGAGTGAAGCTGCTGGATCGCAACGATTTAATTAGAATGATTGAGCTATTCAAAGCGCAGCAGCATAGCAAGGTAAAAGATATTATTGAAGCTGAGCCTTACTTGAGTCTGGATTCATGGGACGATTATAGGAATAACAATAAACAAATTAAAAAGGATCGTAAGACTGAAAAACTCATCGCTTCAGGTAACTAGATACTGAAGACTTTTGAAGTAAAATGATGATTTTACAATAATGTTACATAAAAATAATAATACAATTAGGAGCGGGTTTAAAAGTGAACAACAATATCAATTCTATCAAAGACAAATACGACAACAGCAATGATCAATACCCACATTTCAGTGAGGTAATCAAAGAAAGATTTGCAACCTTTAGCAGCAAGCCACTTTTCACAACTGATTCCGATGGAGTATTTGACGCATTTCTTGAGGGTTTACCACATGAAGCAAGACAACATTATACTTGTAAATGTTGTAGAAATTTCGTGAATCGTTTTGGTGGGCTTGTATCTATTTCTGAAGATGGCGAAATCAATTCTGCTTTGTGGGATGAAAGCAACACTCCTGAGTTTTTCGTTAATTCTGTCAATGCAATGAAGCAAATTGTCCTTAAATCTAGAGTTACAGGGGTGTTTGTTTCTAGCGAAAGAAATCTTGGTCAACCACACTCTAATGGATGGGATCATATGTCAGTTACGCTTCCAGCAGAAAAAGTTTATCAATCTAGACTGAAAACTGCTAGTCAGGAACTGGCAGAGAAGAAAGAGGATTTCAGAATTTTGACTGCTGGACTTACGGAATATCCGCCGGAGGCTGTAGAACAAGCTGTGACTCTCTTGGAATCAGAATCTTTGTATCGGTCTGACAAAGTTCTTGGTGTAGCTAAATTTCTTCAAGTTCTTCACGCAAAACATCAAAACATTTGGAACAGTCAAATTCGTGACAACATTACTTGGATGGCTGTTGCAACCGCTCCTTCTGGATTCTGCCATGTGAAAAGCAGCATGATCGGAACCTTGCTTGACGATATTGTTAACGGACTTCCATTTGACTCTATAAGTCGTAGATTTGCGGAAAAAATGAGTCCTTCCAATTATATGAGGGCGCAAGTTGCTCCATCTCAAGGGAACATTGAGCAAGCTGAGAAGATTGTTCAGAAGCTTGGCATTGCTAATTCGCTACAACGAAGATACGCAACGATTGAAGAAGTCCCTGAGACCATTTGGAAGAATAAAGGTTCTTTTGTGAATAAGGGTGATATTAATGCTGGAGGTATATTCGGTAATATTATGCCGAAAGAGAAAACTAATACTGTTTCAAGCAGAGTTGACCTTCCAAGTGCGGTTATGACATGGGATAAATTTCAAAGAACGGTAATGCCATCGGCAGAAAGCATTGAAGTGAAAATCGACAATCCAAATAGATTTATGGCATTGGTTACGGCTTCCGATGATACAGCACCTAACATTCTGCAATGGGATAACGCATTTAGCTGGTATTATCATGGAGGTATTGACGGAGAGATCAAACGTAGGGTTGAGAGTGCAGGTGGTCAATATGAGAACAATGAAATCCGATGCTCACTCATTTGGGAAGGATACACAGATCTTGATTTGCATTGCGTGACCCCTAACGGTGAACATATTTACTACGGAGACAAGCGAAGCAGATGTAATGGTTGGCTGGACATTGATATGAATGGTGGAGGTCATAGAGATTATTCGCCAGTAGAAAATATCAGATGGAGCGAAGGAGAAGCTAGAAATGGAACATATAGATTCTATGTTCATAATTACTGTGAACGAGGAAAAGGAAGCACACCATTCAAGGTAGAGCTTGAAGTCAATGGAAAAATATATTCCTATCATGGCGTTGCTGGCGGTGATGGCTATCAACAAGACGTATTTATATTTAAACATATTAAGAATCAGCATCCAGAAATCGTTAATTCAAATTCATATTCTTCTGATGATGCATGGAATGTTTCAGTTAATAGTTTTGTCAAGGTAAACGGAATTACGAATTCTCCAAATTTGTGGGGCGAAGAGAAAGTTACTCATACAGGCCATCATATCTTCTTCTTGTTGGACGGATGCAAAGACTTGTCGGAGGGTAAAGGCAGAGGATTCTTCGTCGAAACACTGAAACCAGAACTTCGTGAAGTGAGAAAGACGCTTGAAGCGTATACCGCTAACACTCCAATCGAAGGAATTGAAGCAGCGTCAGCTAGTGGTGTGGGTTACTCTAAGGACAGTGAGTGGAATTTGATTGTGAAAGTAACATCAGGCAACTCCACACGACTCATCAAGATTGATCGTTGGGATTAGTATTTAATAATTATCTTGGAAAAGTGGGAATAATAAATCTTCCACTTTTCCAAGGTAAGAATCATAAAAATATATGAAAGCTTGGGAAGAATCAAAATGAATTTTTCTGTCCACGAGGAGGGCGATTGTAATGAAAGAAGGGTTGGCACTAGAATTTCATAAGAACAAATTAATTTTTTTTGGCTTCAAGAAAAATGCTGCTTCTCTTTCTTCCGTACCTGATATTATTCGCAAGGAATTCAAGGATGCGCAAGTGATTAATGAGCACAACAGTAAAGAAAAAGTGATTTACCAGGTATACCTATATGAAAACGACATTGAATTTACCATTCGAATTATCGCTTCGTATTTCAATGATTCCATCACCATTATCGCTGACGAAGTGAATATAACAATCAGAGCTTATCAAGCCTTGCATAAAAAACTTGCAAATGGCTCATTAGCTTAAAGTAGACTAATTGCAAGACTGAAAGGTGTCTAATTCTAACTGAAATATGACTCTTACAAGAGAGGACAAATGCAATAAGTGATCTATATTACTGGAGACATTCACGGGACAATCAGTGTCAACAAGCGTCTCAACACTAGAAACTTCCCCCCAACAGAAAAAAATGAAAAGGACTGACAATGTAATCATCGTTGGAGATTTTGGGTTAATCTGGGACGGTAGCAAGGAAAATCAATACTGGTGTGTGTTTCCTTATTGGGGGATCAGTATTTTATTTCACAAGACGTTATGAATCATGGGATCGGTTACTATAGATAAAACAAATATTACATTAGAAGGAGTATATGATGTTATCACCAAAACAAGAAGAGAGCCTTAGTAAATTTATGAGTAAAATTCTGAGGCACACACCTGAACAATTTGAAATTGATCTGGATCATGAGGGCTATTGTGACATTCAAGACCTGATTAAAGGGATTAGATCAGAGAATAGATGGTCTGATGTCAGTGAGTCGGACATCAAGCAAGTAGTAAAGAATTGTGCAAAGCAAAGGTATGAGATTGTTAATGGGTACATAAGAGCTAATTATGGACACAGCACAGGCAGATTAGATTATAAGGAAGCTACTCCACCAACAATTCTCTATCACGGTACAAATACAAAGGTACTAAATAAAATTTTTACTGAAGGAATTAAACCAATGGGCAGAAAGTATGTACATCTGTCTGAATCCCTTGAGTTTGCAATCTTGGCGGGCAAAAGACGTGGAGAACTAGTTATTCTCGAAGTAGACACAGCAAAGGCATTGGCTAATCAAGTGAAGTTTTATAAAGCAAACAATGGTGTTTGGCTTGCCGACCTTGTACCCCCACAGTACTTAAAGAAGTTTGAATAAAGAGCAAACTTTAATTCTGATGACTACAAAAAATAATTGTTGTTTAATCCAGTTTTATGTTAGTAACGGTAGTAGTTACGATCTGACTGGACAACATGGAGGAATGTGAGAATAAAATGGTCTCAAGTTCAAGATCACAGTAGAACCTAAAAAATTAACTTTGATCAAGAGGTTAGATGGAATGATCCGTCTAGCCTTTTTATTGCCTGTTTTGCTATACATAAATAAGCCTCTAATATTTTACAGGTATCCACGGACGTCCACACCCACCCGTAAATGATGCATAAAATATCCCGGATGAACAAAGAGGAGGTGCATGTAATAACCATGATACACATGGAACCCGTACAAGTGGGTGAGCATACATTTATCGGAGTCGAGGTCAAACTGCCTAAAACAACGATGTTGACGATCTCCAACTCCCGTGGTTACATCATGTGTGGTGCACTGGATGTTGGATTGCTCAATGAGCGGCTGGCGGACCGGAAAATTCTTGCCGCACGAGCTGTGGGGGTAAAAACACTGAAGGAATTGCTGGAAGCGCCGATGGAATCGGTGACGACGGAAGCGGAGCAGCTGGGGGTTAAGCCAGGTATGCCAGGATACGAAGCACTTTTGAAACTAGTCTAAATAAAGTTTAAATAACCATGCCTCACAGTAAAGTAGAAGAGCAAGAAACAAACAAACCGGAGCTTTTTGGCTCCGGTCTTTTCGATGAGAAATCACGTTATCAATAAAGCAATTTTAGCTCTCATACGAGCTGTTTGATCTGCAAGAATAGATTAATCCGCAAACAAAGCGGCCAGACTGTCGTCAAAGGGAGCTTGGACAATCCCTTTTTCGGTAATGATGGCGGTAATGTACTCATGAGGGGTAATGTCGAAAGCCGGGTTGTAGACTTTGATGCCCTGCGGGGCTGTCCTTTTGCCAAAGCTTTCCGTAACCTCCTCCGCAGAACGTTCCTCAATGGGGATATCTGCGCCTGTTGAGGTCTGCAAATCAATTGTAGATAGCGGCGAAGCCACATAAAAAGGGATGCCATGCGCCTTTGCCAGCACAGCCAGGCTATAGGTGCCGATTTTGTTGGCCACATCGCCGTTAGCGGCCACTCGGTCCGTGCCGACAATGACGGCCTGTACCCATCCTTTGGACATCACCATGCCTGCCATATTGTCACAGAGCAGGGTTACGTCAATGCCTGCCTGCTGAAGCTCGAAAGCGGTCAGGCGCGCACCTTGCAACACGGGGCGTGTTTCGTCGGCAAATACTTTCAGGTGGATGCCATTCTCCTGCGCAAGGTACATGGGCGCGAGCGCTGTTCCGTATTTCGCTGTTGCCAATCCGCCAGCATTGCAGTGAGTGAGTACGCCCATTCCGTCCTCGAACAAAGGTAAAGCATGGATGCCGATCTGGCGGCACACTTCCTCATCCTCTGCCTGAATGGCTATCGCTTCACGCTCCAGCCCGGCATTCCAGTCTTCGATCTGACCTCCGCCAGCTGCAGCAACGAGTTCCCCGGCCCGTTTCTTCATGCGATCCAATGCCCAGAACAGGTTCACGGCGGTCGGTCGTGATGTAGCCAAATGCCCGCACACACCGTGTACGTGCTCCAGCCACCCAGCAGCGTCTGTGCCGCCGTAGGCGGAAGCTCCCAGTACAACGCCGTAGGCCGCAGCCATGCCGATGGCAGGCGCACCGCGTACCTTCATCGTATGAATGCCATCCCACACTTCCTCGGCTGTGAACAAATCCAGCATGACAATCGTCTCGGGCAGCAGACGCTGATCCAGCATGGACAAGTGGTCGCCTTTCCACACCAGCGAAGACAGAGCCTGCCCGCTGGATACTGTGGCTTCAGCAGAGGTTACGGGGGTGGATTCTTTCTTTTCATTCATATCCATTAAGCTCCTTTATTTTGGGCAGCCGTTGCTGTCCGAACAATGTCTTCCAGTTCCTGAATCGAATGCAGCTTACGATTGCGCAGAACTAGGGTTTTTCCGATAGATAACGCCAGACGTTCAGCGGCTTCCTTGAGTTCAGGATCGGCAATTGTATCTATATCCGCTACATGCGACAGGCTGATGATACGGCGAATCACTTTGCAGCCTGCAAAGCCAACCGTATCTTGCAGCACTTTTTGGAGATACAAATCCTGATATCCGGTCGTACGTGCCATAGGGTCGGTGACATGCTCGTCCCAAAGCTTGCGGAATCTGCCTTCAAACTGCTCCCACACCTGAATCGCTGTCTGCAAAAGCCAGTCACGGCGTTCCTGTACAGCTGTCTCGCCAGAAATCCAGCCGGGCTGGGCTGCGTAGTTCAATAGCAGATTGGCAATTACCGCTCCGATATCAAAGCCCATCGGTCCGTAGTAGGCAAATTCAGGATCAATGACTTTGGTAGACTCCGCCGTTACAAAAATACTGCCAGTGTGAAGATCGCCGTGCAGCAGCGCTTCTGTCCGTGTCAGAAACTTTTCCCGCAGCAAAGCCACTTCCAGATGAAGAATCTGATCCGTTCGGAGTGCCTCTGCTTCGTCTTCAATATACTCACCGTAGTTGTTATTATCCGAGAATCGATATGGTTCATCCAGAATAAGATCCTCCGTTATTTTACAGAGCTCCGGGTTAATAAAACGTCTAACCAGGTCTTTTTTGACCTGCTGATTCATGCCCAAATCGGAAGTGAAAAAGAGCGTGCGCGCCAGAAATTCTCCGATATGATCGGCAAAATGCGGATAGGTATTTCCTTCTATTAATCCCTTGCGCATGATGGTGTGTGAGCTAAGATCCTCCATCACAGTCAACGCAAGCTCGTCGTCATAGGCCAGTACGGCAGGAACCAATTCAGGGCAAATTTGATGCTCCTGCTGAAGTGCCTCGCGCTCAATGCGAGCACGATCCAGCGACAGCGGCCAGGATTCACCTACAATTTTCACATAGGGAAGTGCCTGCTTGGCAATGATACTCTTGTCAGATTCAGAATCCGTAATATGAAAAACCAGATTCAGGTTACCATCACCGATTTCTTGGCATTCCAGACGGGCTTCCTTGCTGAAAAATCCGGGGATGTTCTTCACGAATTCGATTGCTTCTTCTGTCGTTAAAGGATGATATTGGGACAACGAAGTCACCTCCATAAATTGTGCGCGATAAAATACGAAAAATATTACAATATTAAACCAAGTATTTTGATAGGATAGAAAAAGTATAACGAAAATCGGTGAAGTTTTGTACATTTTTTTTCTTTGGTTTCATCACCGTGGAGAAAGGGTAATGGATAAGCAGACGTCCGGCAGGTGATCATGGCGGATGATCATTGATGCCTACTGGCGTCTCTCCGTCAGCATGACGGTGGATAAAGAGTAGTCGTTCATGAATGTCAATTTAATTAAAAGGAAGGGATTTATGATGACTAAAACAACAAGTAACTCGAAAAATACACAAACGAATTCTGTGCAGGAGCTTTTAAACCGTCAAGTCGCTAACCTGAATGTGTTATATGTGAAAATTCATAACTATCACTGGTATGTGAAAGGCTCCAGTTTCTATACACTGCATGCTAAATTTGAAGAGTTGTACAATGAAATTACATTGAAGATGGACGAGATTGCCGAGCGTCTGCTCGCATTGAAGGGTTCACCTTCCGCAACGCTCAAGGAATACCTGGAGCTGTCCTCAATTCAAGAGGCAACCGGCGATGAAGATGCTCCAAAAATGGTACAAACCTTAATTGAGGACTTTGCAACCGTATGTGAAGAGTTTCAAGAAGGGATTGAGCTGGCAGAAAGCAATTCCGATCAACCTACCGCAGATTTGCTGATCGGCTACAAAGCGGATCTGGAGAAGCATATGTGGATGCTGCGTTCCTATCTGGGCTAATCAGCAGAAAATTCGGCTAAATTGTCGATCGGACAGTTTAATAGCACCCGATACAGACAGGGCTGCATTTTGTAATAAACCCTTTACATTAAAAAACGCTACTGACACCATGCTGTCAGTAGCGTTTTTATGGCTAAAAAGAAATCCTACATCCTCAAGTTGAGCGCAAATATAAGTGTATAATGAATTTGGAGGATGTATTTGGCTATTTGTGTGCTGGGGAGGATGAACATTTTATGAAGAAAGGCGCATAACGCGTGTCTGTTGCTTGCACCATCAAAGATATTTATTATAAAATAACTTGAGAATCATTGAGAATCAGTTTAGAATGATTATAAATAAAATTTTAACTATTGCTTTGTTTGAAATCAGGGGGCTCCCCTGTTTAAATATACTTTCTGATTTCGACACCACACTACAATTTTTGGAGGGTATCCCGAATATGGCTACAAACTTTAAGATTGAAGGTCTCAAAGCGACCATTGAAGGCAAGGAAATTTTGAAAGGTATTAACCTCGAAATGAAGGGCGGAGAAATCCACGCTATCATGGGTCCTAACGGAACAGGTAAAAGTACATTGGCTTCTGCTTTGATGGGTCATCCTAAATATGAAGTTACAGAGGGCAACGTAACTTTGGATGGAGAAGACGTGCTGGACATGGAAGTGGATGAGCGTGCACGCGCGGGATTGTTCCTGGCGATGCAGTATCCGAGTGAAATTGCAGGGGTAACAAATTCCGACTTTTTGCGTAGTGCCATTAATGCACGCCGTGAAGAAGGACAAGAAATTTCTCTGATCAAATTTATTCGTCAAATGGAAAGCAAAATGAAAGAGCTTGAAATGAATCCGGAGTTTGCTCACCGGTATCTGAACGAAGGCTTTTCCGGCGGTGAGAAAAAACGGAATGAAATTCTGCAGATGATGATGATTGACCCGAAAATTGTCATTCTTGACGAAATCGACTCCGGTCTTGATATCGATGCTTTGAGAATTGTGGCTAACGGCGTGAACGCTATGCGTTCTGAAGACCGTGGTTTTCTCGTGATTACTCACTATCAACGTCTGTTGAACTACATTAAGCCTGACTATGTACACGTAATGATGCAAGGACGTATCGTTAAATCTGGAGGCCCTGAGCTGGCTGAACGTCTGGAAGCAGACGGTTACGATTGGATCAAGGAAGAGCTGGGCATCGTTGATGAAACTGTAGGACAAGAGGCGTAAGCCGGAAGCGAGGAGGAAAACTGATGAGTACACAAACAATCCTTCCGGTAGATTCCGAGCAACTGCGTGTTCTGTCTGAACGTAACGGCGAGCCGTCCTGGCTGATCGAAGACAGACAAAAAGCACTTGAGCTTGCAGGCAAACTGGAGCTTCCGGTATTTGAAAAAACTAAAATCGAGCGTTGGAATTTGAACGATTACGGTCAACATAAAAATAGTGAGGCTATTGTATCGCTGGGACAGGTTCCCGCAGCAATTGCTGATCTGGTTAAAGAACAGCAGGAGGGCGGTCTGATCATCCAGCGCAACTCCGGTGCTGTATACGTAAAGCTGAACGAGGAACTGGCAGCTCAAGGTGTCATTTTCACGGATTTACAAACAGCGGTCAAGGAACATGGTGATTTGGTTAAAGCTCACCTGAATACAGTTGTTAAGGCTGAGGAAAATTCATTGTCTGCATTGCATGCAGCACTCTGGAACGGTGGAGTATTTGCTTATGTGCCGAAAAATGTAGAGCTGAACGTTCCGCTTCAGGCTGTTTTCCTGACAGATGATGCGACAGCGACGTTTGCGCCGCATGTGCTGCTCATTGCTGAAAGCCATAGCTCTGTAACCTACGTAGACAATTATGTATCTGCGGATTTGACGACGCCTGTTATTCATAACGGTGCAGTAGAAGTGGTTGCGAATGCAGGAGCCAAAGTTCGTTATGCGACGGTGCACCAGCTTGGAGAGCAAGTAACGGATATTTCTATTCGTCGTGCTACTTTGGGCAATGATGCCGCCATCGAATGGATTGTAGGCGAAATGAACAACGGCAACACAGCCAGCAATACGATGTCTGTCCTCAAAGGCAATGGCTCCAACTCGGATGCCAAGGTCATTGCTGTAGGTTCCGGCTCACAAAAGCTGAACTATACAACACAAGCACAGCATTTTGGTAAAAATTCCGCCAGCCAGATGATTACGCGCGCAGTTATGCGTGAAGAAGCGTCTTCCATTATTAACGGAATTACAAAAATCGAAAAAGGGGCTACGAAAGCAGATGGTCAGCAAACAGAACGTGTTCTGATGCTTAGCCCGAAAGCGCGTGGTGACGCTAACCCGATCCTGTTGATTGATGAAGATGATGTGACGGCAGGTCACGCAGCATCGGTCGGTCAGGTTAACCGTGAGCAAGTGTATTACTTGATGTCCCGCGGGATTAGTCGTGCAGAAGCCGAACGTCTGATTATTTATGGCTTCCTGGCACCTGTCGTATCTGAAATTCCGCTCGAAGGACTTCAACAGCAGCTGCAAAGCCTAGTTGAAAGGAAGTTGGGCCAATGAATACTGCATTGATCCGTGAACAATTCCCGATTTTACATCAGGAGATTAACGGTCATCCGCTGGTTTATTTGGATAATGCGGCCACTTCGCAAAAGCCGTTGGCGGTCATCGAGGCGATCAAGCACTACTACGAATATGACAATTCGAATGTTCACCGCGGTGTGCATACGCTGGGCAGCCGCGCTACGGATGCTTATGAAGGTGCACGTGAGAAGGTAGCCCGTTTTCTGAATGCGAAGCGCAGCCAGGAGATTATTTTCACAAGAGGAACAACAACGGCGCTGAATCTGGTGGCTTCTTCCTATGGCAGGGCTAACTGTCAGGCGGGTGATGAAATTGTGATCACGCCGATGGAACATCACAGTAATCTGATTCCGTGGCAGCAGGTAGCCAAAGCCACAGGCGCGACTTTAAAATATATTCCGCTTCAAGAGGACGGTAGCGTTGATCTTGCTGATGTGGAAAATACCATTACAGAAAACACCAAAATTGTAGCCATTGCGCATGTTTCCAATGTGCTTGGCGTTGTAAATCCTGTTAAAGAGATTGCAGCGATTGCTCATCGCAAAGGCGCGATTATCGTTGTCGATGGTGCACAAAGCGTGCCACATATGAAAGTAGACGTGCAAGATATAGATGCTGACTTTTATGCTTTCTCTGGTCACAAAATGTGTGCTCCTACAGGGATCGGAGCATTGTACGGCAAGAAGGCACTGCTGGAAAATATGGAGCCTATTGAGTTTGGTGGGGAAATGATCGACGATGTGGGATTATATGAATCCACATGGAAGGAGCTGCCTTGGAAATTCGAAGGTGGAACCCCGATTATTGCCGGAGCCGTCGGCTTGGGGGCAGCTATTGATTTTCTGGAAAGCATCGGTCTGGACGCAATCGCACAGCATGAAAACCGCCTGGTCAACTATGCTCTCGGGCGTCTTCGTGAAGTGGATGGCCTGAAAATTTACGGGCCTGCAGAACGTCATGTGGGACTCGTAACATTCAATTTGGATGATGTGCATCCGCATGATGTAGCTACCGTATTGGATAGCAAAGGGGTAGCGGTACGTGCAGGCCATCATTGCTGCCAGCCATTGATGCGCTGGCTGAAAGCCAGTGCAACCGCACGAGCCAGCTTTTACCTTTATAACACGGAAGCAGATGTCGACGCTCTGGTCAGCGCCTTAATCCAAACAAAGGAGTATTTTGGCGATGCAACTTGATGACTTGTACCGACGCGTAATTATGGATCATTATAAAAATCCGCGGAATCGCGGTCGTTTTGAAGATGATGCGGTCACGGTGGATTTGAATAATCCTACGTGCGGTGACCGGATTTCCCTTCAGCTTAAAACGAAAGACGGCGTGGTCGAAGATGCTCGTTTTACAGGCGAAGGCTGCTCGATTAGCATGTCCTCTGCTTCGATGATGACGGAAGCGGTCAAAGGAAAAACGATTGAACAGGCACTGGATATGGCGAGTCGTTTCTCTTCTCTGATGCAAGGGGAAGCCGTGGAATTCGACGATTACGAAGAACTGGAAGCTTTGTCCGGTGTTAACAAGTTCCCGGCTCGCATTAAATGTGCGACACTGGCTTGGAACGCGCTGCGCAAAGGAATCGATGAAGATAAATAATTTAATGAGAACAGAGGAGGTTTGAGAAACATGGCCAAGAAAGCGCCGGAAATGGAAGAGTATAAATATGGCTTTCGTGACGAGCACAAATCCATTTTCCAAACAGGTAAGGGTCTCACTCCGGAAATCGTAAAGGAAATCTCCAAAATTAAAGGTGAACCGGATTGGATGCTGGAATTCCGCCTGAAAGCATTGAAACAGTTTGAAAAAATGCCAATGCCAACCTGGGGCGGGGATATGGATGAGCTGGATTTTGATGATATCCAGTACTATGTAAGACCTTCCGAGAAACAAGGGAAAACGTGGGAAGAGGTTCCTACCGAAATTAAGGAAACCTTTGATAAACTGGGGATTCCTGAAGCGGAGCAAAAGTTTTTGGCTGGTGTATCTGCACAGTATGAATCCGAGGTTGTCTACCACAGCATGCAAAAGGATCTGGAAGAGCAGGGTGTTATTT
The DNA here is from genome assembly GCF_001705305.1 of Paenibacillus kribbensis. GTDB lineage: Bacteria > Bacillota > Bacilli > Paenibacillales > Paenibacillaceae > Paenibacillus > Paenibacillus kribbensis_B. Next base: position 1,061 of record NZ_MCBP01000010.1, on the reverse strand, counting down.
TCATGGATACCGATACGGCGCTGCGTGAGCATCCTGAAATTCTGAAAGAGTACTTTGCGACCGTTGTACCTCCTGCGGACAATAAGTTTGCAGCACTGAACAGTGCGGTATGGTCAGGCGGAAGCTTTATCTACGTACCCAAAGGTGTAAAATGTGAGGTTCCATTGCAGGCTTACTTCCGCATTAACTCGGAAAACATGGGACAATTTGAGCGTACGCTCATTATTGCCGATGAAGACAGCTTTGTGCATTATGTAGAAGGCTGTACGGCTCCAATTTACAGCACGAACTCGCTGCATAGCGCCGTGGTGGAAATTATTTGTAAGAAGAACGCACGCGTTCGTTACACAACGATCCAGAACTGGGCACCAAACATCTACAACCTGGTAACTAAACGTGCGGTTGCAGAAGAAAATGCAACGATGGAATGGGTCGATGGCAATATCGGTTCCAAGCTGACGATGAAGTATCCAGCCGTTGTACTGAAAGGCCGCGGAGCCAAAGGTATGGTCTTGTCCATCGCAGTTGCAGGCAAAGGCCAGCATCAGGATGCAGGGGCAAAAATGATCCACTTGGCGCCAGATACCACATCGACCATTGTATCCAAGTCGATCAGTAAGCATGGCGGTAAAGTAACGTATCGCGGATTGGCTTCCTTCGGTCGTCAGGCTCAAGGTGCAAAATCGAATATTAAATGTGATACGTTGATTTTGGATAATCAGTCGACCTCCGATACCATTCCTTATAATGAAATCATGAACGACGATATTACGCTGGAGCACGAGGCAACGGTTTCCAAAGTATCAGAAGATCAGCTGTTCTATCTGATGAGCCGTGGTCTGACCGAAGCAGAAGCGACACAAATGATCGTTATGGGCTTTATCGAGCCGTTCACCAAAGAGCTGCCGATGGAGTATGCGGTAGAAATGAATCGTTTGATCAAGTTCGAAATGGAAGGGTCTATTGGTTAAGCCCGTCCTATAAGGGTTTGTTAACCTTGCAAACGAGATTTGCCCCCTTTTTGCCCCCTGGGTTATTTTTGGACGTACTGTTCATAAAGA